>NZ_CP029427.2:5732500-7025104 GCF_002266465.3 Bradyrhizobium symbiodeficiens
GACGCAAACGCTTTGGCTTGCGTTGGAAATCGCGGCGCATCCTTCGAGACACCCGCCTGCGGCGGGCTCCTCAGGATGAGGGCGGAGCGTGTGGCAGCCGGTTAGTCGGAAGCACTTGCACCAAGTTGCAGCTGCCAGTTAGCCTCATCCTGAGGAGACCGCGAAGCGGTCGTCTCGAAGGACGAGGCGTTCACTCCGACGGCAGCCGCTCGGAGATCAGCCTCAGCCACGCTGCTGAATGAAACGCACTCATCAGCAGATACATCGGCACCATCCCACCGAGCATTGACCCCTGCCCAGCGGCACACAGCATGTCCGTCGGGCCGTTACCGATCATGGCCGTCAGCACGGCCATGATCGCGAAGGTCGGCGTGGCCGCTAACGCCAGCCATCTGGCGAGGCGGCGCGCGGCCGCCACGCTGTCGCGGCTCGCGCCGGCCGCCATGCTTGCGGGACTAGTCACGCCCTTCCGCGGCCTCCTCGCGAAAGGCCTTCTCGCCGGCATCGGATATCTCGACCCATTTCTTGTCGGGCGCAGCACCTTCCGTATAGCTGTCGTGCCAGTTCCACCATTTGTAGGTCGGCGTCTGCGGATAGCCCTTCGGCGAATCCTCCCAGACCTCCTGGCGGCCGAGCGGGGTGATATCGAGATAGTTCCAGGTGCCGCCCATCTGCTCGTCGCCGCGGCTCTTGACGAAATAGGTGCGAAAGATGCGCGTCCCGTCATGGTAGAACACGTTCGTGCCATGCCATTCGTCGACGCCGAGATCGGCGTCGAAGCTGTCGGTGATCGTGACCCACGGCATGGTCCAGCCCATCCGCTTCTTCAGCCTGATGATGTCGGCCTGCGGCGCCCGCGAGGCGAACACCAGCGTGGTGTCGCGGGCATTCAGATGCGAGACATGGGCGACCTGGTCGGCCACCATGGAGCAGCCCCGGCAGGCGTGATCGGGCCAGCCGAACACGCCGGGCTCGAAGAAGGCGCGGTAGACGATCAGCTGCCGCCGGCCCTGGAACAGGTCGAGCAGGCTGACCTTGCCGCCGGGCCCCTCGAACGCATAGGTTTTGGCAACTTCCATCCACGGCATGCGCCGGCGCTCGGCGGCCAGGGCATCGCGGGCACGGGTATGCGCCTTTTCCTTCACGAGCAGTTGCTGACGGGCGGCCTCCCAGTCCTGCGGCGACACCACCGGCGGTGTCTGCATGGCGCTCTGTCCGTTCGTCCCTGCGTTGTCTATTGATGTCATCATGGCTCTCCAAACCTCTTGCTCGACGTCCTGCCAACGATTTCTGGCACCAAGCGGTTGCGCGGTGGGAGTAACAAGTGTGGCGGGATTGACATGGAGTCGCTGATCAATGCCGCAGCGCGTGCGCTGGAGGCCGGCGATCCGCTCGGCGCGCTGAACCGCGTCGCGTTGCGCAACGACGCACCGTCGCTGGCGCTGCGCGGCATCGCGATGGCGCAGCTCGGCGACCTCGCAAAGGCGAAGACGCTGCTGCGAAGCGCCGCGCGCGCGTTCGGTCCGCGCGAGGCGGTGGCGCGCGCGAGATGCGTGGTGGCCGAAGCCGAGATTGCGCTGGTCTCGCGCGATCTCGGCCGGCCTGCGAAAATGCTCGCGGCGGCACGGGCGACGCTCGAAAAGCACGGCGATGTCGCCAATGCCACGCATGCAGGCCACATCGAGGCACGCCGCCTCCTTCTCGTGGGACAGCTCGACGAAGCCGAACGTATCCTCGCCGAGCTCGGCCCCTCCCCGCTGCCGCCTGCCCCGCAGGTCGTCCGCGAGCTCGTGGTCGCCGGCATCGCAATACGGCGGCTCAGAACCAAAGACGCGCGCGCGGCGCTTGCCCGGGCGGCTCGCGCAGCGAGCCTGGCAGGCATCCCTGGGCTCACAGCCGAGGTCGAGAGCACGAACCGCGTGCTCGATACGCCCGCAGCGCGCCTGATCACGCGTGGCGACGAACGTCCGTTGCTGCTGGAGCAGGTCGAAGAGCTCGCGGCTTCGGACGCGCTCGTCGTGGACACTTTCCATCATTCGGTGCGCAGGCGGAGCACGATCGTATCGCTCGGGACCCGCCCCGTGCTGTTCGCGCTCGCTCGCATCCTGGCGCAGGCCTGGCCCGCGGACGTCACGCGCGAGGCGCTGATGGCAGGGGCGTTTCGGGCGAGACACGTCGATGAATCGCACCGCGCGCGCCTGCGGGTGGAGATCGGCCGGCTCCGCGCCAAGCTCAAGCCATTCGCCGATGTGGCCGCGACGAAGCAGGGTTTTGCGCTGACACCGCGCAAGACGCGGCAGGTCGTGGTGCTGGCGCGGCCCGTCGAGGAGAAACACGCGGCTGTCCTCGCCTTCCTCTCCGACGGCGAGCCGTGGTCGAGCTCGGCGCTCGCGCTGGCGCTCGGGACCAGCGCGCGCACGGTGCAGCGGGCGCTCGACGAGCTGGCGCGATCGAACAAGGTGCAGTCGTTCGGACATGGGCGGGCGCGGCGCTGGATGATGCCGCCCGTCCCGGGTTTCCCGACAGGCTTGTTACTCCCGGGACCGCTCCTGAAGACGTAAGGTAGGAGCACATCGCAGGGAGTTAGCACATGAAGCGTTCAGCCGCCGAGATCGTCAGGGAGTACGGACCTTTTGCCGGCGTCGACGCCGTGCATGGCGTCACCTATGACGGCAGCCATGTCTGGTTCGCATCCGGCGACAAATTGAATGCGGTCGATCCGGAGAGCGGCAAGATCGCGCGCTCCCTCGATGTCGCAGCCCATGCGGGCACCGCGTTCGACGGCCGGCACCTGTTCCAGATCGCCGAGGATCGCATCCAGAAGATCGACGCCGCCTCAGGCAAAGTGCTCACCAGCATTCCGGCGCCGGGCGGCGGTGGAGATTCCGGATTGGCCTGGGCCGAAGGCTCGCTGTGGGTCGGGCAATATCGCGAGCGCAAGATCCACCAGGTCGATCCGGATACGGGGAAGGTCCTTCGCACCATCGAGAGCAAGCGCTTCGTGACCGGGGTGACCTGGGTCGACGGAGAACTCTGGCACGGCACCTGGGAAGGCGAGGACAGCGATATCAGGCGGATCGACCCTGACACGGGCAAGGTGCTCGAGCAGCTCGACCTGCCTGCCGGGACCATGGTGTCAGGGTTGGAGTCCGACGGCGGCGACCGCTTCTTCTGCGGCGGCGGTGCGAACGGCAATGTGAGAGCGGTCCGCCGCCCCCGGCGCGGCTAGCCCGCGGCGATGGTCTGAATGCGCAGCAACGATCGGTAGCCGCCGTTAACCCATTCGCCCCAATTCCACCCCATCGGTGCGCTCTAGCGCCCTCCTCGCCTGCCCTGTAGAATCCCTGCCGGGGCGGCCTGGGGGATCGATGCGACTGACGTTGAATCTGAAGACCATCATGATCGCCGTCGCGGTGCTCGCGGCGTCGTTCTTCATCAGCTTGAAGGCGATGGACTTGCTGTCGCCGCGCGCGACGAATTCGGCACCACCCGTGGCGCAATTGCCGCCGCTGCCGCCGGCGTCGAAGAGCTCGATCGTGATCGCGCCGGTCGCCATCGCGCTGTCGGCGATCCGCGACCAGGCCGAGAAGGCCGCGCCGCGCAATTTCGCGGGCAAGGCCGACAACCCGATCTCGCAGATCCTGGAGAACGCCGACATCGGCTGGACCGCCGTGCGCGGACCAATGGCGGCTGCCGGCGACAAGGACGTGCTGACGATCTCGACGCCGCTCAACGGCAAGCTGAACGTGACGGGCTCGCTGTCCTCGAAAGCCACCGGCGCCCTCGGCGACGCGCTCGGCAGCGTGCTCGGCGGTGACGCGGCGAAACGGATCGGCGCCGTCAACATCAAGAATTTGAACGCCAGCGCCGAGATCAGGGGCAACGTCATCGTCACCTCGCGCCCGAAGATCGCGGCCAACTGGCATCTCGAGCCCAATCTCGGCGCCCAGGTCAATCTCGGCGATACCAACCTCAACGTCGCCGGCGCCAAGGTCAACGTGCCCGCACAGGTGAAGCCGCTGATCGACAAGAATGTCGGCGAGCAGATCAACATCGTCTCCGAGCGCATCCGCAACGATCCGGGCCTGCGCGAGAACGCGAAGCTGCAATGGGCCAAGGCCTGCCGCTCGATCCCGCTGCAGGGCTCGGCCGCACTGCCGCCGCTCTGGCTGGAGATGAAGCCGATCCGTGCCATCGCCGCGCAGCCGCGGGTCGATGCCCAGGCCGTGACGCTGCTGATGGGCCTGGAAGCGGAGACGCGCGTGACGTCGACGCAGACCAAGCCGGACTGCCCGTTCCCCGACAAGATCTCGATCGTGCCGCCGACCGGCACGGGCGTGAACATTGGCGTGCCCATCGACGTGCCCTTCACCGAGATCAACAAGCTGATCGCCGCGCAGATGGTCGGCCGCACCTATCCCGAGGACGGCTCCGGCCCGGTCGACGTCACCGTCAAGAGTGTCAACGTGGTCCCGTCGGGCGAACGCCTGCTGATCTCGCTGCTGGTGCGCGCCAAGGAAAAGAAGAGCTGGCTCGGTCTCGGCGCCGAGGCGACCGTGCACATCTGGGGCCGGCCGGTGCTCGACCAGGCGCAGCAGACGCTGCGGCTCACCGACATCCAGCTCGCGGTCGAGTCCGAAGCGGCCTTCGGACTGCTTGGCGCGGCGGCGCGCGCGGTGGTGCCGCAGATGCAGCAGGCACTGCTGCAGAGGGCCACGCTCGACCTGAAGCCGATCGCCGCCAACGCGCGCGAGAAGATCGCCGGCGTCATCGCCGACTTCCAGAAAAGCGAGGACGGCGTCAAGGTCGACGCCAAAATCGACAGCCTGACGCTGGCCGACATCGCCTTCGATTCCAAGACGCTGCGCGTGGTCGCGGAAGCCGGCGGCTCGCTGAATGTGTTTGTGAGCAAGCTATCGGGGATGTAGCGCGCCTTCGCCTTGCTATCGTATCGAGAGCCTTTCCCTGCTGCCATCCTTCGAGACGCCCGCCTTCGGCGGGCCCTCAGGATGAGGACGGAATGTGCGGCACCAGTTTCGACGAGCACGCATGCTCATCAGCCTCATCCTGAGGAGGCGCGTCAGCGCCGTCTCGAAGGACGAGGCGTGCGCGCAGCTGCCGCCGCTTGTCATATGCGCACCGGAAGCGAATGCCCCTCCCTCGCGCACCGCTGGCATTCTCGCCCGAGGCTGCTAAGCTGCCGCTCGGCAACCTCGAACGAGGGTGCTGACAGCATTGTAGCGGCAAGTCGAGGTCAACATGGAAGCCGGCATGGTCACGCCTGCGCCGGCACTGGTACGCTTTTCCGGCATTCAGAAGACCTATGATGGCGAGCATCTCGTGGTGAAGAACCTCGATCTCGACATCAGGAAGGGCGAGTTCATCACCTTGCTCGGCCCTTCGGGCTCGGGCAAGACGACCACGCTGATGATGCTGGCCGGCTTCGAGGTTCCGACCCAAGGCGAGATTTACCTCGCTGGCCGGCCGATCAAGAACATGCCGCCGCACAAGCGCGACATCGGCATGGTGTTCCAGAACTATGCCCTGTTTCCGCACCTGACGATCGCGGAGAACATCGCATTCCCGCTATCCGTTCGCAACACGAGCAAGGCGGACGTGCAGGAGCGCGTAGGTTCGGCGTTACGCATGATCAAGATGGAAACCCTGGCGCACCGGCGGCCCGGGCAGCTGTCCGGCGGCCAGCAGCAGCGCGTGGCATTGGCCCGCGCGCTGGTCTTCAATCCGCAGCTCGTGCTGATGGACGAGCCGCTGGGCGCCCTGGACAAGCGCCTGCGCGAACAGATGCAATTGGAGATCAAGCAATTGCACGAGACGATGGGCATCACCGTCGTGTACGTCACCCACGATCAGAGTGAAGCGCTCACGATGTCGGACCGCATCGCCGTGTTCAACGACGGCATCGTGCAGCAGATCGACAAGCCCGACGCGCTGTATGAGCATCCGGTGAACAGCTTCGTCGCCCATTTCATCGGCGAGAACAACGTGCTGGCCGGCACCGTCGAGACGGTGGACAAGGACTATTGCCGCGTCGCGCTGGCTGGCGGCGGCACCGTCACCGCACGGGCGATCAATGTGTCAGGCGCAGGCGCGTCGACGTCCCTGTCGGTACGGCCGGAGCGGATCGCCATCGTCCCGAACGGCAACTCCAGTGACGGACCGAACCGGCTGCCGGCCAAGGTGCAGAACACCATCTATCTCGGCGACCACGCGCTGGCCGTGCTCGATGTCTCGGGGAATGCCGAGTTCATGGTCAAGCTTCAGCCGGGCGCGCATGACAGCCTGACACATGGTGCAGACGTGTTCGTCACCTTTCGCCCCGAGGACTGCCTCGCCCTCGATCCGGTCTGACCCGGCGATCGAACTCAACGCAGATTAAGAAGGAACAAGGACCATGCTGAAGCGCAAGATTGGCCAGATTGCTCTGGGTTTCACCGCGGCCTTCGCCGCCAGCGCCGCGCTGGCCACGGTCGTGCACGCGCGTGATCTCACGATCGTGTCGTGGGGCGGCGCCTATCAGGATGCCCAGAAGAAGGTCTATTTTGAGCCGTTCAAGAAGGCGGTCGGAATTGCCATGAACGACGAGTCCTGGGACGGCGGCGTCGGCGTGCTGCGCGCCAAGGTGCAAGGCGGCGCCGCCACCTGGGACGTCGTCCAGGTCGAGAGCGACGAACTCGCAGTCGGCTGCGAGGAAGGCCTGTTCGAGAAGCTGGACTACACCAGGATCGGCGGCGAGGCCGCCTACATCCCGCCGTCCGTCAATCCCTGCGGCGTCGGCGCCATCCTCTACGACTTCGTTCTCGGCTACGACAAGGACAAGCTGAAGGAGGCCCCGAAGGGCTGGGCCGACTTCTTCGACACCAAGAAGATTCCGGGCAAGCGCGCCCTGCGTCAGGGCCCGAAGACCACGCTCGAGATCGCACTGATGGCCGACGGCGTCGCGCCGAAGGACGTCTACAAGGTGCTGGCGACCGACGAGGGCATCGAGCGCGCCTTCAAGAAGCTCGACACCATCAAGGGCGACATCGTCTGGTGGAAGGCCGGCGCCCAGCCGCCGCAACTGCTCGCCTCCGGCGAGGTGACGATGACATCGGTCTACAATGGCCGCATCGACACCGCGAACAAGAACGAGAAGAAGAACTTCGGCATGGTGTGGGATGGCGCGCTGTTCACGCTCGACAGCTGGGTCATCCTCAAGGGCAGCCCGAACAAGGACGCCGCCTACAAATTCCTGGACTTCGTCGGCAAGGCGGAGAACCAGTCGAAACTGTCGGAGAATATCTCTTACGGCACCTCGAACAAGGACGCAGCCGCCAAGCTCGCCCCCGCCGTTCTGAAGGACCTGCCGACAGCGCCTGACAACATCAAGAACGCGGTCGAGATCAACGTTGCCTTCTGGCTCGAGAACATCGACCGCCTGACCGAGCGCTTCAACAAATGGGCCGCGAAATAGCGCGCGGCTGAAATGGGCGCTGAGGCAACGACGTGGCAGATAGCGCGCCCGCGGCGCATCCTTCGAGACGCCCGCCTACGGCGGGCCCTCAGGATGAGGTCTGAGTTTGCGGCAGTGACTCTACGGGCACCGTCGTCGAAGAGCCTCATCCTGAGGAGACCGCGAAGCGGTCGTCTCGAAGGACGAGGCGCTTGCTCGGGCCGCTCCGAGGGGCTCACTCCATGACAAGAGCTTCTCTAGCCGGCGCCGATGCGTCGACCGAAGTGCCGCTCAAGCGCCGATTGAGGCGTGCTGAGCGCGCCCGCCAGGTCAAGGCATTGGCGCTGGTGCTGCCGCTTCTCGTCTTCCTGCTCTTCACCTTCGCAGGCCCCATCGCCGGCATGCTGTGGCGCGCGGTCGATGACCGGGAGGTGCGCCAGCTTCTGCCGCAAACGGTCGCGGCTCTCGCCAGCTGGGACGGCAAGGACCTGCCGAATGAAGACGCCTTTGCTGCGCTCGCAAGCGACGTCCTGGCGGCGCGCGCCGCCGGCACCATCGCGATCGCAGCCAAGCGGCTGAACTACACGCTGAACGGCTTTCGCACGATCCTGACCAGCACGGCACGCAACCTGAAGGCCGCGCCGGAGCGAGGAGTCGCGAAGGAGACGCTGGGCAAGATCAATGCGGCCTGGCGCGAACGCGCGACATGGACGACGATCAAGGACGCCGGCGGTCCCATCACCGGCTTCTACCTTTTGTCCGCGCTCGACCTGACGCGGAACGTCGACGGCGCAATCATCGCAGCCCCGCCGGACCAGGCGATCTACCGCGAGGTTTTCACCCGCACCTTCGTCATCAGTCTCAGCGTCACCGTCCTCTGCCTGATGCTTGGCTTTCCGGTGGCCTACCTGCTGGCGACGCTGCCGCCTGCCAGATCGAACCTGCTGATGATCTTCGTCCTGCTGCCGTTCTGGACATCACTGCTGGTCCGCACCTGCGCCTGGATCGTGCTGTTGCAGAGCAAGGGCGTCGTCAATGACAGCCTGCACTGGCTCGGCATCATCGACCAGCCGCTGCGGCTGATCTACAATCGCTTCGGTGTCTGCGTCGCGATGACCCACGTGCTGCTGCCGTTCATGATCCTGCCGCTCTACAGCAGCATGAAAGCGATCTCGCCGGCTTACATGCGTGCCGCCGCCTCGCTCGGCGCGCCGCCGGTCACGGCCTTCTTGAGGATCTACCTGCCGCAGACGCTACCCGGCATCGGCGCGGGAAGCCTGCTCGTCTTCATTCTCGCGCTCGGCTATTACATCACACCCGCACTCGTCGGCGGTGCCGCCGATCAGATGATCAGCTATTTCATCGCGCTCTACACCACCGAAACCGCCAATTGGGGACTCGCTTCGGCGCTCGGGGCGGTGCTGCTGCTGGCCACCCTTCTGCTGGCGCTCCTCTACGGCAAGCTGGTGCGGGGCCAGCAGGTCACGGGAGGCATGAAAAATTGAGCGACAATGCTTCCTTGCGCACGCCCAGCCAGCGCATCGCGTGGACCGCGACCATCGTCGTCTCCACGCTGGTGTTCATCTTCCTGATCGCGCCAATTTTGGCGATCATGCCGCTGTCCTTCAGCTCGGGCTCGTACCTGACCTATCCGCTGCCCGGCCTGTCGTTGCGCTGGTACGACGACTTCATCAATTCGCCGCGCTGGATGAACGCGCTGAAGAACAGCATGATCATCGGCGTCGCCTCGACGGCGCTGTCCATGGTGCTCGGCACGCTGGCCGCGCTTGGCCTCGCGCAATGGAAGAGCCGGTTCAAACCGCTCGTGCTCGCGTTCGTGCTGTCCCCGGTCGTGGTTCCCGGCGTCATCACCGCGGTCGGCCTGTATTTCTTCTTCGCGCCGATCGGATTGACCGGCAGCTATCTCGGCCTGATCCTGGCCCATACCGCACTGGCGACGCCCTTCGTGGTGATCACGGTCGGCGCGACCCTGCAGAGCTTCGACACCAATCTGGCGCGCGCCGCCGCCTCGCTCGGCGCCTCGCCAATCTACGCGTTCCGCCGCGTGATCCTGCCGCTGATCCTGCCCGGCCTCGCCTCAGGCGCGCTGTTCGCCTTCGCGACCAGCTTCGACGAGGTCGTGATCGTGCTGTTCATGGCAGGTCCGGAACAACGCACCCTGCCGCGCGAAATGTTCAGCGGCATCCGCGAGAACATCAGCCCGACCATCACGGCCGCGGCGGTCATTTTGACGACGGTGTCGGTCATCCTCCTCGCGACGCTGGAAGGCTTGCGCCGGCGCAACGAACGGCTCAAGGGTGGCGGCTGATAACTTCCCCTCTCCCCGCTTGCGGGGAGAGGCAAAGGAAACACCGCCGCCCCTGCTTATTTCTCCACCCCCTCACGCATCTTTGCATTAACTGCCGCGACCGATTGCGGTTAGAACACTCCCCTCAACAAAGCCCAAACAACAACACACAGGGAGAAGAACAACCATGCAAAAACTCATCGCCACCCTCGCGACCGGTCTCGCCCTTGCCGCTACGTCCGGCACCGCGCAGGCGCAGATTTCCGACGACGTGGTCAAGATCGGCGTGCTGACGGACATGTCGAGCCTCTATGCGGACGCGACCGGCAAGGGTTCGCTCGCCGCCGTCGAGATGGCGGTCGCCGATTACGGCGCCAAGGTTGCGGGCAAGCCCGTACAGGTGGTTGCCGCCGATCACCAGAACAAGCCCGATGTCGGCGTCAACATCGCTCGCAACTGGTACGACAACGACAAGGTCGATGCGATCTTCGACGTGCCGACGTCCTCGGTGGCGTTGCCGGTCTCGGCACTGACGCGCGAGAAGAACAAGATCAACATCAATTCCGGCGGCGGCTCGTCAGACATCACCGGCACCGCCTGCTCGCCCAACACCGTGCACTGGACTTACGACACCTATGCGCTGTCGAACGTCGCCGGCAAGGCGATGGTCAAGCGCGGCGAGGACACCTGGTTCTTCATCACCGCCGACTACGCCTTCGGCATGGCGCTGCAGCGCGACGCTGCCAACGTGGTCAAGGAAAGCGGCGGCAAGGTGCTCGGCGAGGTCCGCCATCCGCTCAATTCGTCGGACTTCTCCTCATTCCTGCTGCAGGCCCAGGCCTCGAAGGCCAAGGTGGTCGCGCTGGCCAATGCCGGCGGCGACACCACCAATGCGTTGAAGCAGGCGTCCGAGTTCGGCCTGACCCAGGGCGGCCAGAAGATGATCGCGCTGTTGCAGGAAATCACCGACACCCATTCGCTCGGCATCAAGGCGACGCAGGGCCTGATCGTCACCGACGCCTTCTACTGGGACATGAACGATGAGACCCGCGCCTTCTCCAAGCGCTTCAACGAGAAGGTCGGCCATATGCCGACCATGATCCAGGCCGGGCTCTATTCGGCGACCATGCATTATCTGAAGGCGATCGACGCCATCAAGACCGACGAGGCGCCGAAGGTGATGGCGCAGATGCGCGCCACGCCGGTTAACGACTTCTTCGCCAAGAACGGCAAGATCCGCATCGACGGCCGCATGGTCCACGACATGTATCTGTTCGAGGTCAAGAAGCCCGAGGAATCCAAGGGCGAGTGGGACCTCTACAAGCTGATCGCCACCGTGCCGGGCGACGAGGCGTTCCGGCCCCTCGACAAGGGCGGCTGTCCGCTGGTGACGCACTGAGCGGTGACGCACCGTGCGACCTCTCCCCGCAAGCGGGGCGAGGTAAGAAAACACACGCCAGCGCGCCCGGTGAAAACCGGGCGCGCCTCGTTCAGGCGGTTGGAAGCCGCATTACTCCGAGTACTTGAACTCGGGCATGTTCTTCAACTCGTCCTTGGTCGCATTGAACACGGCGTGGTCCGGGTACCACTTCGAGGTCGACGACGTAGTCGAAGCGGCCGGGGCCATCGTCGTGGTCTTTTCAGTGCCGGTCGCGGCGCCCGTCGTGGTGGTCGTCGTCGCCGGCTTGGTGGTAGTGGTCGAAGCCACCGCTTCGTTGACGAACTTCAGCTTCTCGTAGGGCACGGCGACCAGATGCTCGCCCAAGCCGAGGAAGCCGCCGACACCGATCACGGCGATCTTGATGTCGCCGCTCTTGTCCATCAAGAGGTCGCTGATCGTGCCGATGTTCTCGTTGGCGTCATTGTAGACCTTCAGGCCGTCCATCTTCGAGGTGCGCCACTGGCCCGACGCCGTCGTGGTGGTCGTCGTGGCGGTGGTGGCCGCGGCAGGCGTCTTGTCGGTGGTCGCGGTCGGCGATTGTGCGAACGCAACGGTAGCTAGCAGTGCGGTGCCGGCAAGACCGGCGGCGATCGATTTCATCATGTTGTCCTCTCCTTCACGAAAACTCGTGTGGAGGAAACAGCGATGATCACCCGCAGTTCCGTGCGCGCCGCAATTTCGTCGCGCAATGCGCGAGCGCGACAATTTTGCAAGGACTGTTCTTTGCGAGGACTGTTCCTGCGTCACCCAGGAACATTTTGCGGCGCACGGTTCCCCGCCTGCGATCATGCGCCCTGGGTGAAGCACGATCGCGGCGAGGACCCGCGCCGACCCGCGTCGCTCAGGGTCAGCTCTTGTAGTCGATCAGAAGCGCGGAGAAGTCGGAATTGCCGGACGAGCCGCCGTTGGCGCCGTAGGACGAGCTCGACGATTGCGACTGCTGCAGCGCCTGAAGGAACTGCTGGAGAATCTCGGCCGTGGTGGCATCGGTCGACGTGCTGCTGGTCGAGTCCGTGGATGACGCCGAATCCGAAGAGCTGTCGTCCGGCGGCGGACCGGGCGGAGGTCCGCCTGCACCACCGGGGCCGCCCGCCCCGCCCGGACCGCCCGCGAAGGCGGACTGAAACACATTCTTCAGCTCCTCGGCCTGATCCGAGGTCAGCGTCCCGTTCGACACCTGGTTCGAAATGAGGTCGTCGATCTTCGCCTGCACGTCGTCCTTGGAGGGGCGCGTGCCGCTTGACTGGTCGCTCGACCGGCTCTGCTGGAGTGCGGTGTCGATGTCGGTCAGTGCCGTCGAGAGCGCCGACTGGTCCGACGACGAGATCGTGCCGGCGGACACTTCCGATTGCAATTCCTGCTGCAGCCGCTGCAGCGGCGACTGGTGGTTGCCGGCGGAGGCCGCCGAAATCGAGGTCATGATGGCTCCGTGGATTTTGCGGGGTTTCGTCGCGGACCACGCCACGGTATGGTTAACGGCCTTAACGAGACCTTGCCGCTCCGCAACCCGGCGATTGCCGTTTGTTGCGGAAAGCCAGGGAGAAACAATCCGAAACAAAAATCTTCGCCATTTGGCCCGAATCTTGGACAAACAAAGCGCATGGCCATTCCCAATCCCAACATCCTGGTCGTCGAAGACGATCGCGAAACCCGGACATTGATTGCGAAGTACCTGCGCAACAACGCCTGCAACGTCACCGCCGTGAGCGACGGCCGCGAGATGTCGCGCGCCATGGCCGATCATCGCATCGACCTGATCATCCTCGACGTCATGCTGCCCGGCGAAGACGGTCTCAGCCTGTGCCGCAAGGTGCGTGCCGAGGCGCAGACGCCGATCATCATGCTGACCGCGCGCGGCGAGGACGTCGACCGTATCGTCGGCCTCGAGATGGGTGCGGACGACTATTTGCCGAAGCCGTTCAACCCGCGCGAGCTGCTCGCCCGCATCAACGCGGTGCTGCGCCGCCAGGCCGCGGCTCGAGCGGCCAGTTCGATCGAAGGCGCCTCCACGCTCGTGTTCGAAGGCTGGCGCATCGACCTGCGCCTGCGCGAGCTGCGCAATCCCGAAGGCGCCCGCGTCGCGGTGACCAGCGCCGAATTCGATCTGTTGCGCACGTTCTGCGAACGGCCCGGCCGCGTGCTGTCGCGCGACAGCCTGCTCGACCTCACCCAAGGGCGCAACACCGGATCGTTCGAACGGTCCATCGACGTGCTGGTCAGCCGCATCCGCCGCAAGATCGAGCCCAATCCGGCCGATCCCATCCTCATCAAGACGGTCCGCTCTGGCGGCTATCTGTTCACGCCGAGAACGCAGGCTGCGAGCCCTCTGACGGCAGGCACTGAAGTGGTTGCGGCGCCCCTGAGCAGTTGAAGGGGACGCCGACGATGAAGTCGTTCGGGTTCTTTCACCTCAAGGGAATCGGCGGGCAGATCGCCGCGCTGGTGCTGGCTTCGACCGTCGCGCTCCATCTCGTCGTCACCACCGCGTTCCTGATCAGCCGGCCGGACCGCTCCGACACGCCGCCGGACGACGCGCATCAGCTGACCGATGCCGCGCTGCTGCTCGGTTCGGCCGAGGCCGGCGAGCGTCCGCGCCTGGTCGCCGATCTCGCGCGCGCCTTCCCCAAGCTCGGCATCGAAATACTCGCGCCCGGCTCAGCAAGCGTCGAGGAGAACGACAACCAGCACCTGCACGGGATGCGCCGTCATCTCGGACGCGACTACAAGGCCGTGCTTCTGACCCCGAGCGGTACCGGATCGCGCGTCGGCGTCGAGTTGCCTGACGGCACCATGATCGCCGGACGCGTCGAGGGCGGGCCGCGGCCATGGTTCTGGGGCGGCCCGTGGCTGATGGCTTTGATGACCGCTTTCATCTGCGTCAGCGTACTCGGGCTGTGGGCGGCGCGCGCGCTGGCGGCGCCGCTATCGTCCTTCGCCAAGGCCGCCGAGAATTTCAGCGTCGACGGCGGAGCGGAGCCGCTGCCGGAGCGCGGCCCCGAGGAGATCCGTTCGGTGGCGCGTGCGCTCAACCGCATGCACGAGCGGATCGCGCGGCTGATGTCGGACCGCACCCGGATGCTGGCCGCGATCAGCCACGATCTGCGCACGCCGATCACGCGGCTGCGCCTGCGCGCCGAGTTCATCGAGGACGAAGGCAACCGCAAGCGCATGCTGATCGATCTCGACCAGATGCGATCGATGCTGGAAAGTGTGCTGTCGCTGCTGCGCAACGACCGCAAGGTCGAGGCGGTGACGCTGGTCGACATCGCCAGCACGCTGCAACTCGTCGCCGACCAGTTCGGCGACATGGGCCATGTCGTGCATTACGACGGGCCGGCGTCCGCGACCGCCGCCGCGCGGCCCGAGGATCTGCATCGCGGCATCACCAATCTCGTCGAGAACGCGGTGCGGTTCGGCGCCGAGGTGACGATCCGCCTCGACATATCGCACACCACGCTCGTCATCGACGTCGAGGACGACGGCCCCGGCATTTCGGACGCGCGCAAGCAGGAGATGCTGGAGCCGTTCGTGCGCGGCGACGATGCGCGCACCATGGACGAGTCCACCGGCTTCGGGCTCGGCTTGTCGATCGCGCGCGCGATCGCGATCGCCCATGGCGGCGAGCTGTCGCTGCACGACCGCAGCCCCCATGGACTGATCGTGCGGATGCAATTGCCGCTCTGGCAGCAGCCGCGGCTCGCGGCGGCCTAATTCACGCCGCGAGCGGCGGGTGCTCGATCGCCGCCTCGTCGAAGATCGCCACGGCCTCGAAGCGATAATTGCAGGCGTGGCAGGTCCAGAGATAGGAGACACGCCCCTCACCCGGCTCGATCCAGTCGGGCCGCGGGATCGGCATGCCGCATTGGGCACAGGGGTTTTGCCTGGGGGTCTCACTGAGGACTGCTTTTGTCATGGCACCTCTCCCGATTTGCTAGCCGCTTCCTACTCGCTTTCGCGGGCTCGCGCGACTAGACAGCCTTTCTGCCGCGAGCGGGCATCCGCCTGAGGGAACCCGTATCCCGGCATTGAGTCGTAACAACGGCTCGGCGCCGCCAAATCGTTAACGGCGGCGTTTGGTCACATCATCGCCGCGTTCGACAGGCCTATCGGCCATCGGGCGCAGGTCACTCATAGGACCTCAGGAATATCTGATGAAATTTTTACGCATTGCCGCGCTGCTCGCGGCCGGATTGACATTGCCACAGGCCGCCTTCGCCGGCGAAGCCGACTATGCCGAGATGGTCGCGGCCCATGCCCGCGCCAACGGCGTGCCGGAGGCGCTGGTGCACCGCGTCATCATGCGCGAGAGCCGTTACCAGCCGCACCTCGTCGGCCGCGGCGGCACCATCGGGCTGATGCAGATCAAGCTCGCGACCGCCCGCGGGGTCGGCTACACCGGCGATGCCGCCGGCCTGCGCGATCCCGACACCAATCTCACTTATGCCGTGAAATACCTTGCCGGCGCCTATCGCGCCGCCAATGGCGACCACGCCCGGGCCGTACGCTATTTCGCCGGCGGCTATTACTACGCCGCCAAGCGCCAGCGGCAGGAGATGGTGCAGCAGGCCAGCAACGAGACGAATTCCCAGGTCTGGCTCGAGCCGAACGGCAACCCGCAGCCGATGTTCGGCACTGTGCCGCACAGGAAGCTGGCCCAGCGCGTCCGCAACGCGCGGGCGCAAGTTCCCGGTCGGTAATCGCCGTCATGGCCGGGCTTGTCCCGGCCATCCACGACCTTTCGCACGATAACAAGAACGTGGATGCCCGGGCTAAACAGCAAGCCCGGGCATGACGACCGTTAACGCGTTGACCACCCCGCCCCGCTGTCCTACATTAGCACCGTTCCGAGGGGTGCTCCGAGGAGGAGCTGAGATACCGCTAAATGGGCAATAACGCCCAGGACCGCGGTGACCCTTTGAACCTGATCCGGGTCATGCCGGCGAAGGGACAGGGATGTTGCAAACGACCAAGCGACCGGACTCTCCGGTATCCATCATCGGCGCAGGCATTGCGGGAGCCTGGCAGGCCCTGCTGTTCGCGCAGGCCGGCCATGCCGTGACCCTGCACGAGCGCGGTGACGAGGCGATGACGGATGCCACCAGCCATTGGGCCGGCGGCATGCTCGCGCCCTATTGCGAGGCCGAGGTCGCCGAACCCATCATCAGCCGCCTCGGGCTGCGCTCGCTCGATCTCTGGCGGCGCGAGCTGCCCGACACGCCGTTCAACGGCTCGCTGGTCGTCGCGCATCCGCGCGAGCGCAACGATTTCGAGCGCTTTGCGCGCATGACCGAGGACCACCGCCGGCTCGATGCCGCGGGCCTCGCCGCGCTCGAGCCCTCGCTGGAGGGCCGCTTTCGCGACGCGCTGTTCTTTCCGGCCGAGGGCCATGTCGAGCCGCGCCGCGTGCTGCCGCAGCTGCACGATCGCATCCGCGCCGCCGGCGGCACCATCAAATTCGGCAGCGACGTCACCGTGAGCGATCTCGCTGGGGATCCCGACGGCATCGTGATCGACTGCCGCGGCCTCGGCGCCCGCGAGGAGCAACCCGAGCTTCGCGGCGTCAAGGGCGAGATGATCCTGATCGAGACAGCTGAAGTGCAGTTGGCCCGCCCGGTGCGGCTGATGCACCCGCGCTGGCCGCTCTACGTGATCCCGCGCGAAGACAATCTGTTCATGCTGGGCGCGACCTCGATCGAGACCGAGGACACCGGCGTCAGCGTCCGCTCCGCGCTGGAGCTGCTGGGCGCGGCCTACACGGTGCATCCGGCGTTCGGCGAGGCCCGCATCGTCGAATTCGGCTCGGGGCTTCGTCCCGCCTTTCCCGACAATCTTCCGCGCATCGGCATTCGCGGCAGCACGATCTCCGTCAACGGCCTCTACCGCCACGGCTTCCTGATCGCGCCGGCGCTCGCCGAGCTGACGCTGCAATACGTCCAGCGCGGTCAGATCGACAACGAGGTGATGCAATGCGCGTGATCGTCAACGGCGAGCAACGCGAGATCAATGCGGCCAGCGTCGACGCGCTGCTCTCGGAGCTCGACTACGAAGGCACTCATTTCGCCATCGCGCTGAACTACGACGTCGTGCCGAAAAGCCGCTGGGCCGAGACGAGCCTGAAGGCCGGCGACGAGATCGAGATCATCACGCCGCGGCAGGGAGGGTGAGGATGATGTTCTCGCCAAACTCTCCGCTGTCATCGCCCGGCTTGACCGGGCGATCCAGTACGCCGCGGCTTTGCGATTCCAGCCGCGCAGCCGCGGCGTACTGGGTCCCCGCCTTCGCGGGGACGACAGCTACAATTGAGGAGACACCTCCCACATGGTGACCTTCTACGGCAAGACCTTCTCTTCCCGCCTCCTCATCGGCAGCGCGCTCTATCCCTCGCCTGCGATCATGCAGTCTGCGATCCGCGCCTCCGGCTCGAACATCGTCACGGTGTCGCTGCGGCGCGAATCCGCCGGCGGCAAGTCGGGCGATGCGTTCTGGAAGCTGATCCGCGAACTCGACGTCACCGTGCTGCCGAACACCGCGGGATGCCGCAGCGTGCGCGAGGCCGTGACCACGGCAAAACTCGCGCGCGAATTGTTCGGCACGACCTGGATCAAGCTCGAGGTCATCGCCGACAACGACACGCTGCAGCCCGATGTCGTCGGCCTGGTCGAAGCCGCCGGCATCCTGATCAAGGACGGCTTTGAAGTATTCCCCTATTGCACGGAAGATCTCTCGGTCGCGAACCGTCTGGTTGACGCCGGCTGCAAGGTCGTGATGCCGTGGGCCGCTCCGATCGGCAGTGCCAAGGGCATCACCAATCGCGATGCCTTGAGGTTGCTGCGAGAGCGACTGCCCGACATCACGCTGGTGGTCGACGCCGGCCTGGGGGCGCCCAGCCACGCAGCCGAGGCGCTCGAGCTCGGCTATGATGCCGTGCTGCTCAACACCGCAATCGCCAAGGCTGCCGATCCCGTCGCGATGGCGAACGCCTTCCGTCTCGGCTGTGATGCCGGCCGCACCGCTTATGAAGCCGGGCTGATGAACGCCCGCGACTTCGCCTCCCCCTCCACCCCTGTCGTTGGGACACCGTTCTGGCATGCCGTATCCTGATCGATTCTATCCCGTCGTCGACAGCCTCGCCTGGGTCGAGCGCCTGACCAAGCTCGGCGTCGGCACCATCCAGCTGCGCGCGAAAGATCTCGACGACGGGCAGGCCTTGCAGATGGTCACCGACGCACTGGCGATCACGAACGGCACACAAGCCAAGCTGGTCGTGAACGACTATTGGCGCGCCGCGATCGTCGCCGACGCAAAATATCTGCATCTCGGCCAGGAGGATCTGGCCGAAGCCGACCTCAAGGCGATCCGCGAAGCCGGCCTCTCGCTCGGCATCTCCACCCATGATGACGCCGAGCTTGAAACTGCACTCGCCGCCAAGCCCGACTACGTCGCGCTCGGCCCGATCTTCTTCACCACGCTCAAATCGATGCGCTTCGAGCCACAGGGCATTCCGAAGATCACGGAGTGGAAGAAGCGTATCGGCGCCATCCCGCTGGTCGCGATCGGCGGCATCAAGTTCGAGCACGCCGCGGAGATCTTCGCCGCCGGCGCGGATTCGATCGCGGTGGTCAGCGACGTCACCCAGAATGCCGACCCGGATGCGCGGGTCAAACAATGGCTTGGCGATTCCGCCAAAGCCGCCTGAACCAGAAATACACCGGAGGATCCCATGAACATCCGCTCCAACCCCGACAAAACCGTCCCCGCCGTCACCACCGGCCCGCTGCCCTCCTCGCGAAAGATCTTCGCATCCCCCGACGCCGCGCCGGATCTGCGCGTGCCCCTGCGCGAGATCATCCTGTCCGAAGGCGCCGGCGAGCCGAACCTGCCGGTGTACGACACCTCCGGCCCCTACACCGATCCGTCCGTGACGATCGATGTCAACGCCGGCCTTGCCCGCAACCGCAAAGCCTGGGTGCTGGAGCGCGGCGGCGTCGAGGAATATCAGGGCCGGCAGATCAAGCCGGAGGACAATGGCAGCGTCTCCACCGACAAGGCCGCGCGCGCGTTCAGCGCCTATCACCAGCCGCTGCGCGGCCTCGACGGCCACAAGATCACCCAGCTCGAATTCGCCCGCGCCGGCATCATCACCAAGGAGATGATCTACGTCGCCGCCCGCGAAAATCTCGGCCGCAAGGAGCAGTTGGAGCGCGCCGAGGCAGCACTCGCCGACGGCGAAAGCTTTGGCGCCGAAGTCCCCGCCTTCATCACGCCGGAGTTCGTCCGCTCCGAGATCGCGCGCGGCCGCGCCATCATCCCCTGCAACATCAACCACAGTGAACTCGAGCCGATGATCATCGGCCGCAACTTCCTGACCAAGATCAACGCCAATATCGGCAACTCCGCCGTGACGTCGTCGGTCGAGGAAGAGGTCGAGAAGATGGTGTGGGCGATCCGCTGGGGCGCCGACACCGTGATGGACCTCTCGACCGGCCGCAACATCCACACCACCCGCGAATGGATCCTGCGCAACTCGCCGGTGCCGATCGGCACCGTGCCGATCTACCAGGCGCTGGAGAAGTGCAACGGCGATCCGGTGCAGCTGACCTGGGAGCTCTACAAGGACACGCTGATCGAGCAGTGCGAGCAGGGCGTCGACTATTTCACCATCCACGCCGGCGTGCGCCTGCAATACATCCACCTCACCGCCAGCCGCGTCACCGGCATTGTCAGCCGCGGCGGCTCGATCATGGCGAAGTGGTGCCTGGCGCATCACAAGGAAAGCTTCCTCTACACCCATTTCGACGAGATCTGCGACCTCATGCGCAAGTATGACGTCTCGTTCTCGCTCGGCGACGGCCTGCGCCCCGGCTCGATTGCGGACGCCAACGACCGCGCCCAGTTCGCGGAGCTGGAGACGCTCGGCGAGCTCACAAAGATCGCGTGGGACAAGGGCTGCCAGGTCATGATCGAAGGCCCCGGCCACGTGCCGATGCACAAGATCAAGATCAACATGGACAAGCAGCTCAAGGAGTGCGGCGAAGCCCCCTTCTACACGCTCGGACCCCTGACCACCGACATCGCGCCGGGCTATGACCACATCACCTCAGGCATCGGCGCGGCCATGATCGGCTGGTTCGGCTGCGCCATGCTCTGCTACGTCACGCCGAAGGAGCATCTCGGCCTCCCTGATCGCAACGACGTCAAGGTCGGCGTCATCACCTACAAGATCGCCGCCCACGCCTCCGACCTCGCCAAAGGCCACCCGGCAGCCCAACTGCGCGACGACGCCCTCTCCCGCGCCCGTTTCGACTTCCGCTGGAGCGACCAGTTCAACCTCGGCCTCGACCCCGAGACCGCGAAAAACTTCCACGACGAGACCCTGCCGAAGGAAGCCCACAAGGTCGCCCATTTCTGCTCGATGTGCGGCCCGAAATTCTGCTCGATGAAGATCACGCAGGACGTGCGGGATTATGCCGCGACGCTGAATGATCCGAACAGCGTGGGCATGTCGATGAGCGGCACGGCCGAGGACGGCATGAAGCAGATGAGTGCGAAGTTCAAGGAGATGGGCGAGAGCTTGTACCTGGATGCGGAGAAGGTGAAGGAGAGTAATCGGGTGTTGTGAGGGCGCCGGCTGCGCCTGATATTGGCCTACCAGCAGTAGCACACGCCGGGCTGGTCCTCACCAGCCCGGCGCGCGATTCTACTGGGCGTTGAGCATCGTGTTTGATAGAACGTCGTCGATACGATAGGGGCATTCGCTTTGATAGTCACACATCTCGCCATAAAGAACTGGCGAAACTTCCGCAGTTCAGAAGTGGAATTGACAGATCGTGTCTTTATCCTTGGCGCGAATGCGTCTGGAAAATCCAACTTTCTCGACGTCTTTCGCTTTCTGCGAGATGTCTGCTCCCCTCAAGGTGGCGGATTACAAAAGGCTATTCAATCTCGCGGAGGTCTCTCCAAGGTTAGATGTTTATCCGCAAGACAGAACCCTCATATCGAGATCGACGTAACGCTCAAACCGTCCTCGGAGTCGAGCGAAAGTTGGCGCTACATACTCTCTATTGCCCAAGAGCCCCGCGGCTTTCGTCGACCGATCGTTCAGAAGGAGATTGTTTATAGGGACGGGCACAAGATACTTGAGCGACCTGACAGCGACGACGAAGGGGATCCTGAGAGGCTGATCCAAACCCACATTGAGCAGGTCAACAACAACGTCGAATTTCGAGAAGTGGCGAGGTTCTTTGCATCGACGACTTACCTTCATCTCGTTCCACAACTACTCCGGTTCAATGACGAAATTCAGGGACGGACGATCGAGACGGACCCATTTGGTCAAGGCTTCCTCGACCGCGTCGCTAAAACTACGCCGCGATCACAGAAAAGCCGCCTCAGCCGAATCGAACGCGCCTTAAAAATTGCAGTTCCTAACCTTGAGCAACTTAAGTTCGAGCGCGATGAAGCAACCGGACGACCGCACCTTGCGGCGCTTTACAAGCACTGGCGCGCAAACGCTGGCTGGCAAAGAGAAGATCAATTTTCTGACGGTACACTACGGCTCATAGGTCTTCTCTGGGCTCTCCTCGAGGACGACGCACTGCTCTTGCTTGAGGAGCCTGAACTATCGCTAAATTCTGCGATCGTCTCGAAACTTGCCCCCTTGATTTATCGACTTCAACGGCAGAGACGTCGGCAGGTGATCATCAGCACTCACAGTGTAGATTTGCTCTCTGACTCGGGCATAGCTGCTGAAGAGGTAATCCTTTTGGACACATCCGGCGAGGCAACCAGAGCCGTGAACCTTCGCGAGGTTTCTGACGCATATCAACTAATCAAATCTGGCTTCCCAGTAAGCGAAGCCGTTCTTCCCAAAACTGCCCCGGCGCAGATAGATCTATTCGCGCAAGTAGATGACTGATATCATATTGTTTTCTGAGGACGCGCTTATCGAGCAGGCGGCTCAGAAGATCATCGCCCGCGAAAATCCAAGGCTGATAGTGTCCAACCTGATGGGTCGGCGCGGGTTTTCATATTTTCAGAGTCGCGTTGATCAAATTCGCAGATCGGCAACGTCGCTGAAGTTTCTGGTATTCTTGGACGGCGACGTGCTAGGGGCTACCTGCCCGAGCTATGCGATTAGTCGATGGTTTCAGAACTCGCAACCAAAGAACATATACGTACGGTTTGCATTTCATGAGGTTGAAAGTTGGCTACTTGCAGATCGGCACAATCTTGCAGAATTTTTGAACGTGCCGATTGGGGCAGTACCGGTGGTTACAGACGCCGATCGGAACGCTAAAGAGACTCTAATTCAGCTTGCACGTCGTAGTCGTAGCCGCGAAATAGTCCAAGATATGGTTCCTGCGCCAGGATTCACCTCACCAGTGGGACCGGCCTATAATTCGCGCGTGTCCAAGTTTATACAGACCAGTTGGGACGTCGGAACAGCCGCTCAAAGTAATTCAAGCTTGGCGCGTGCATGCAGACGAGTTGCGGCGATCAGGTAGCCCTGAGTACGGACACCCGATTTGGCTAACACTGGGATCCACCGCCTCCCCGACCAACTCCGCCCAAACCTCCGCCTCGTCTTCGTCGGCACCGCCGCCTCGACGCGCTCGGCCGAACTCGGGCATTACTACGCCCATCCCGGCAACCGCTTCTGGCGCGCGCTGCATGAGGCCGGGATCACGCCGCGGCGCTATCAGCCAGGCGAATTCGCGTCGCTGATCGAGCTTGGGATCGGCTTCACCGATCTCTCCAAGACGGGCGCGGGAATGGATCACCAGATCGCAGCGGAGACGATCGACGTGCCGGGCTTCAGGGCGAAGATGGAGACGTACCGGCCGCGAACGATTGCGTTCACGAGCAAGAAGGCGGCGAGCTTGTTCTACGGCCGGCCGTCAACGGCGATTAGGCTGGGGCGGCAGATGCGCAATGAGGATTTGCCGGAGATCTTTGTGCTGCCCTCGCCGTCGGGCGCGGCGTCCGGGCATTGGACGCTGGAGCCGTGGCGGGAGCTTGCGGCGTGGATCGCTGCACTCGACGCACAACGCCCACAGACCTCATCCTGAGGAGACCGCAAAGCGGTCGTCTCGAAGGATGGCCGCGGGCGAGATGCGGGCCTGCATGGTTCGAGACGGCGCTTCGCGCCTCCGCACCATGAGGGTCTAGCTTCGTAGGGTGGGCAAAGGCGCGTCAGCGCCGTGCCCACGATTTGTCCGTGAGTCCCGGCAGTGCGTGGGCACGGCGCGCGAAGGGCGCGCCTTTGCCCACCCTACGGCCGTCGGTCCTCACCCCGCATAGGCCTTGTCGAGGTCCGCGATCACGATCTTCCGCATCCCCATCATCGCCTGCATGACGCGGTTGGCCTTGGTCCTATCGTGGTCGCCGAGATAGCGGCCGAGCGCCGATGGCACTACCTGCCAGGACAGGCCGAACTTGTCCTTGAGCCAGCCGCAGCGGGACTCTTCACCGCCGTCCGCAATCAACCGGCTCCAGAAATAGTCGACTTCCGCTTGCGTCTCCACGCTGATGAAGAACGACACCGCTTCGTTGAACTTGTATTGCGGCCCGCCGTTGAGCGCGTGGAAGCGCTGGCCCTCGAGCTCGAACACCGCCATGAAGTCGCTGACGGTCTCGACCTCAGCGTTGGGGAACACCGATTTGTAGAAGGCGACAGCCTCCTGAACGTTGTTGTCGAACCAGAGAAACGGCGTGATTGACGTCATGAACTCACTCCTTTTGCCTCGGGGCGGGACGCGCGACACCCGCATCATCGCTCCAAGGACGAGCGGCGGAACGGTGTTCCGACACGGGCGCCGGATTTTTTACGGCGTCCGCCGTCGGAACCCGCGCCGGCCATCCGTCCTTCGAATGCGACACCTGATACCCCGGAGCCCCCGATGATCCCCACCATCACCGCCTTCGAAAGCTCACCCGATCGCGGGCGCGGCCAGGCCCGCGACATGCGGGTGCGCTGGGCGCTCGAAGAGGTGGGGCAGCCTTACGATGTCCGCCTCGTCTCGTTCGCCGAGATGAAACAACCCGCCCATCTCGCCCTGCATCCATTCGGGCAGATTCCGACCTATGAGGACGGCGACCTCGCCTTGTTCGAGTCGGGCGCGATCGTGCTGCATCTCGCGGAGCGCCATGTCGGGTTGCTGCCTGACGAGGACAATGCCAGGAGCCGTGCGATCGCATGGGTGTTTGCCGCGCTGAGCACGCTGGAGCCGCCGATCGTCGAGCTCGGGATGGCCATGCTGTTCGAGCGCGACAGGAGCTGGTACGCGGAGCGCCTGCCGATGCTCAGGGATCGCGTCCGTACCAGGCTCGGCGAATTGTCCCGCCGCCTCGGCGGTGCCGACTGGCTCGACGGCGGGTTCAGCGCCGGCGATCTGATGATGGTGACCGTGCTGCGCCGGCTGCACACATCGGGCCTGCTCGACGAGTATCCTGATCTTGCCGCCTATGTCGTTCGCGGCGAGGCGCGGCCGGCGTTCCGACGGGCTTTCGATGCGCAGCTGGCGGTGTTCACCGCGGCATCGCGTTCGTAGGGGCACTCCCTCATTGCGTCTGCCACGGCTCCCCTGCATGCTGCCCCCAACGCAGAGGAGCGTCCCATGCTGACCCTCTACTCCTATCCCGATCTGTTCGGCGTCGCCGACAACAACGGCTACGGCCTCAAGGTCTACGCGTTCCTGAAGCTCGCCGGCGTGCCGTTCGTGCATGAACACGTCTTCGATGCTTCCGCCGCGCCTCGGGGGCAGCTGCCTTATATCGTCGACGACGGCGAGACCATCGGCGATAGCGAGACCATCATCGCGCATGCGATCGCGAAATATCGCCTGACCATCGATGCCGATTTATCCGCGGAGCAGCGCCGCACCAATCACTTCGTCACGCGCATGCTCGACGACCTCTATTGGGTGATGTCGTATTCGCGCTGGAAGGACGATCGCTTCTATCCGGCGTTCCGCGACGGCTTCATCGCGCAGCATCCGCAGATCGATGCGAAAGGATTCGAGAAGGCGAAGGCGTACAATTCACAGCGCTATCATTATCAGGGCATCGGCCGCTACGCGCCCGATCAGGCCTACGCGCGAGGGCTCGCCGATTTGCAGGTGCTGGCCGAGATCGTGCCGGCGACAGGCTTCGTCCACGGCGAGCAGCCCACCAGCGTCGATGCCGGCATCTATGGCTTCATCGCCAACATCTACTACTTTCCGATCCCGACCCCGCTGAAGGCCTTCGTCGACGCGCACGCAAATCTCGTCGCGCATTGCGAGCGGATTCACGCGGCGGTGAGTGGATCGTAGTCCGGGCTTCGTATCTCGTAGGGTGGGCAAAGCTGAAGCGTGCCCACCAACTGTTTCGTGTCGTACTGGCACCGATGGTGGGCACGGCGCTTGCGCGCCTTTGCCCACCCTACGCGACCTGCCCTACCGCATCGTGATCGCAAGCCCGCTGAGATCCGCATTCGCCATCAGGCCGGTCTGGTAGCCCGACAGCTCCAGCACGGCGCCCTTCTGGTTGGAGAGCACGATGGCACGGGCGCCGCGGCCGATCGCGAGGCCGGCTCCGGCGGCGCCGTAGACGCCGGCAACGTCGGAGGGACGGTTGATGTTGGAGACGCGGCCGCGCAGCACGGTCTTGGAACCGCCGAACACCAGGCCGTAGTCGAGCCCGCCGGTCGACAGCGCATAGGAACGGCCGCGGAAGTTCAGCGTGCCCGAGCCGCCGGAGCCGCCGATGATCCAGCCCGCCTTGTAGATCGTCAGCACCACGGTGCCGCCGTCGGCCAGCGCCGAGGTCGAGAGGCCGGCCAGGGCGGCGATGGCGACCAGCGCGGCGCGACAAGTGGATGCGAACTTCATGGGTGTCTCCGGGGCTATTTTTCAAGGGAGGATTCGAATCAGACGCAGCGAATGTACAGGATGGATCGGGGCGGCAACATGATGGGTGAGGCGCGTGGCGGGCGATCGCTCTCCCCGCGAGCCCCTCGCGGTCTGAGCAGGCGCCTCGTCCTTCGAGACGACCGCTTGCAGCGGTCTCCTCAGGATGAGGCTAACTGGCACCGATCCCGCGGAAGCTGCTGCCGCATACTCCGCCCTCATCCTGAGGAGCCCGCCAAGCGGGCGTCTCGAAGGATCGCCGCAGAGACCTCGGTTCCCATATATGCGGCCATGCGTTGAGAGACGAAACATGCACCCCGACATGATGCAATCATGCCCCTGTATTGCCCGACGGAGCAACTCGAATTTTTTGCCGTTTCCGAATTCTAAAAACCCAATGATTTCCGCATCATCCCTACTGTGCATGGGGTTGTTTTCGCATTTTTTGGTTTGAGCCCCCCTCGCCTGCCGCTACGCTCATGGACCACGAGAACACTGTTCGAGGTGATCCCATGCCGATCCAGCATTTCGCGCCCCCGCCGCACGTCAAGGCGCCGCCGCTGTCGTTCGCGACGCGCGTCGGCGATCTCCTGTTCGTCTCCGGCATTCCCGGCTTCGACGCCAATGGCGCGCTGCCCGAGAGTTTCGAGGCGCAGTTCGCCAATGTCGTCGTCAACATCAAGCGCGTGCTGGACGAGGCCGGCGCCGGCATCCGCGACCTCGCCAAGGTCAACGTGCTCCTGACCCGCGCCGCCGACGTCGCCGCCATGAATGCGCTCTATGCCGGCGCCTTCGGCCCGCCGCCCTACCCGGCGCGCACCACCTGCGTGGTGCAGGCCCTGCCCGATCCGAAGATGCTGATCGAGATCGAAGCGGTGGCCTCGCTGGCGAAGTGAGCGGCCTTCGCGTGTGGCTTGCCGGGCACGCGGTCCAACCAAATGCCCGGGGAACAGCTGACATGTCCGTGAACGGCAGCTCCCCGGCTTGCAAAGGACCTGCTTTTACCGCACGAATTTCGAGATCGTACTTTCCCTCAAGGAGATATTTCATGCGTCGCGTTC
The DNA here is from genome assembly GCF_002266465.3 of Bradyrhizobium symbiodeficiens. Lineage (NCBI taxonomy): Bacteria > Pseudomonadati > Pseudomonadota > Alphaproteobacteria > Hyphomicrobiales > Nitrobacteraceae > Bradyrhizobium > Bradyrhizobium symbiodeficiens. The sequence goes on from NZ_CP029427.2 coordinate 5,759,649, forward strand.
TCGCCCTCTGTGCCGTTGCCGGCATCGCCACTTCCGTGTTCGCCGTGCCCGCGTCGGCGGCCGTCGGCTATTACGTGATCCGCTGGGACAACACCGGCATCTGCCAGGTCTGGAACGAAGACCTGAAGTACAAGCCGTTCCAGTTTGGCGCGTCGACCTACAAGGTCGTCAGCAAGCCGCTCCCGACCTTCCAGGCCGCGTCCGACGTCCAGATCAAGCTGCGCGCCGAGCGTCGCTGCACGCTCTGAGAGCTTTAGCAACGGACCGGATTTCGAGGGCGGGTCGCGCGAGCGGCCCGCCTTTTTCCTTTGCGGGACCGCGCGTTTTCCGGCCGAAATCAGCTATTTCCCGTCCGCGCGCTTTGAACCTGATCTGCACGCGGACCTACTCACATCTTGTCCGGCGCGCATCCCCAAGCGTCCGGCACCAAGCCCTCCCCGTGATTGCCGGGAGGCGCACCACACCATTCATTTGAGGAGCTGATCATGCGTCGTATTTCCGTGCTGTGCGCTGCCGCCGGCCTTGCCGTCACCGCCTTCGTCGCGGCGAGCCCTGCACAGGCCAGCTATCACCTGATCCGCTGGCAGGACACCGGCCTGTGCCAGATCTGGGACGAGACCATCCCGACCACGCCGTGGCCGGCCGGCTATCATCGCGCCAGCGCCACCGTGCCGACCTTCATCGACGCACTCGCAATGAAGGATGCCGCGTTGAAGAACGGCCATTGCAAGTGGTGAAATAATCGATCGGCGGACGAAGAGCGGGCAAGGACGCGGGCATGCGTCCTTGCCCGTTTGTTTTTGAGAACTGAGCTTCTCACGCGTCCTTATGCGCGCCGGGATGGATCAGGAGGTCGCGTGCGGCGGCGAGGTCGATGAAGGCTTGCGCGCTGCCGCCGCGGTCGGGATGCATGCCCTTGGCGGCGCGGCGATAGGCCTGGTTGATGTCCTCGCAGGTGATCTGCACCGAAAGCGGCAGGCCGAGCACCTTGCGGGCGCGATCCTCGCTGGACAGTTGTTTCGGCGTGGCGTTGCGGCGGCCGAAGCGCGGCGCGGTCAGATCATGAACGACTTCGAGCACCACACCGAGACGGCGCTGGGCCGCCAGCGTGACGCCGTGATCGTCATTGTCGACCGCCTGGCGCAGCACCGGAAGCGCCTGCTCGGCGGCCTGGCGCAGCGTGGCATCCGGGCTCATCCGCGCGATCTCGGCCACGAGCCGCCCCGCCTCGGCCCAATCGGCCGAATGCGCCGACCGCAGGCGTTCGAGGGCAGGTTTCCAGGAGTCGAGCCGGGTGTCGAGCCGTTCCATCATGCGCGCAACGTTTAGCAATGAGGATCAGTATGCCAAGGCTGCCGTTTCCGACCCCTTAATTTCGAGTTAGCGTTTCATGAAACTTCGAAACGAAATCGGGAGGAATATGTCATGGCATTGCTCGCAAACCATATCGCCGTCGTCACCGGGGCCGGCTCCGGCATCGGCCGCGCCATCGCCGCCGGCTATGCCCGCGAGGGCGCGCAAATGGTGCTGCTCGACGTCAACGCCGACACCGTCGCGGAGGCCGCCGGGGAGATCCGCAAGGCGGGCGGCAGGGCCGAGAGTTTTGCGCTGGACGTGACCCGGCGCGAGGATTGCTTCGCGCTGGCCAAACAGGTCGCCGACAAGGTCGGGCAGGTCTCGATCCTCGTCAACAATGCCGGCATCACCCGCCGCAACGCCTTCACCGCGGAGACCGAGACGGTGGCGAAGGACTGGAACGACATCATCTCGCTCAACCTCAACGGCGTCTTCAACGTGACGCAGGCCTTCCTCGCACCCTTGCGCGCGAGCAAAGGCCGCATCGTCAATATCGGCTCGATCCAGTCCTTCGTGCATCTGCGCACGCCGAGCTCGGCGGCCTATACGACCTCGAAGCACGGCGTGCTCGGCTTCACCAAGGCGCTCGCGGCCGAGCTCGGCAAGGAAGGCGTGCGCGTCAACGCGATCGGGCCGGGCTTCATCGAGACCAACATCAACGCCAATGTGCGCGCGACAAATCCGGCACTGGTGCAGGCCTTCGTCGACCACACCCCGCTGGCGCGCACCGGCAAGCCCGAGGATATCGTGGGTCCCGCGATCTTCCTCGCTTCTGATCTGTCGGCCTATGTCACGGGAACGATCGTGATGGTGGACGGCGGCTACCGCACGGTGTGAGGGCCATCACTGAGCCGCCGCCAATCGCGGCGGCTTCGCGGCTTTCCCGAGGTCATCTGGTGCGATCGTCCGCGATTAACCTTTCGTTAACCAAACCCGCCCACCGTAGATCTACGGCTTGGGGGTCGTTTGTTCTCGATCCGCTTCCAACGATGGCAGCGGGCGTTGATCGGGGAGTATGTCGATGACCACTGTTCATGTCGCTGCGTCCGAACCGGGCGCACAATTCCTTGCCCCTCACCAGATCGTGCCGCTTCTGATCGGCGCCACCGTCGACGAGGTCGAGCGCGAGCTCGTGCTCCAGACGCTCGCGCGCTGCGACGGCAACCGCACCCGCGCCTCGCGCGTGCTCGGCCTGTCGGTGCGCACGCTGCGCAACAAGATCAGGATCTACGCGGCGTCCGGGATCGACGTGCCCGCCTATCAGGACTAGCGTCCGAGAATGCGCCGCTGAATCAGTCCGCCGGTGATGATCGCAAGCGCGATCATCGCGACGAAGGCGGCGATCATCTCGATCGCGCGGAGGAAGAAGGCCGTCATGACAGCCCATGACGGCTGCGGCTCCTCGGCGAATGCGACCGGCACGACGTCGGGCACCAGCTGATGAGCGAGGCCAAGCGCTGCTGCAAGGACGACGGCGAACAGCCAGAAGATCTTCCACGCCGCGCGCATCGGTCGCTCCTGACAGGAGTTGTGGCCGTACGATCGATGACACGGCGGCGCATGCCGCCGATTGATGTTGATCAAGCGTGGCGAGCTGTCCGGGCGGAATTGCTGCTGTCGTCAAACGCCGCTAAGTAGCTTGCTTCCGGACAAGGGAGCAGCGGCGTGGCAGACGAACAGAAACGGCAGGGATCTCAGGGGCCGCGCGGACGGCAGGGCGAGCCGGGACGGCCGGGACCGCAGGGTCATCCGGGCCGCCGCGGACCCGATGGCGCGCGCGGCAAGCCGGGGCCGCAGGGCAAGCCGGGGCCGCAGGGCAAGCCGGGGCCGATCGGAAAGGCGGGACCGCAGGGCAAGTCCGGTCCGCAAGGCAAGCAGGGCGAGGTCGGTCCGCGCGGGGCCGCCGGCGCGCAGGGACCTGCCGGAGCACAAGGACCTGCCGGACTGCAGGGGCCGGCGGGACCACAAGGCCCGCGCGGCGAGGCGGGGCCGGCCGGTCAATTGCCCTCGATCGAACAGGTGCTGCCGTGGCTCGATCAGCTGTTCGACGCCTGGGACGAGCGCCGCCGCCAGCGCGAGCGCGACGCCGCCGAACGCGAGGCACTGGAGGCCGCCGAGCGCGCCGCGCTGGAAGCCGCGGTGCGGGAGACCGACGAGGACATGGTCGACGACGAGAGCGACGACGCCGAAGGCGACGAGCACAGGAAGAAGAAGAAAAAGAAGAAACACGGCTACAAGGATTAGTGGCTTTCCCGTGCCCCGGACGCAGCGCAGCGCCGACGCGCGGCAACACGTCCGGGACACGCTGGAGCATCAAGACCTGTTGGTGGAATCGTCCTTGTGCGGCAGCATGCCCATGCGCTCGAACTGCCAGCGCATGGCGCGATACCAGAGATAGCCGACCGCTGCGCCGCACAAGGCCAGGATCACCACGTTCGCGCTCGAGAACGAGCCGCTCCACCACATCATCCACGCGGTCCATAGCAGCGTGAAGACGATGGCACCTGCTTTCAATGGAAGAAGGGGGCGGCTCATGGTCCTGCTCCGGGCTGTCAAAAACCCCGGCAGACATCATCGCAGAGCGTGGCGCCTCATTCCGTGAGCCAGATCACGGAACGCGAAGCCGCAGCCCTCTAGCCAAATCGCAACCGCGAGCGCTCCCTGGCCCTTTCCGCCTCGACCTCGCGGTCGCGCGCCGGCGCATGGGTGTGCAGCGAGGTCAGGAGATGTCGCGCGGCCTGCGAGACCTCGGCCACTGCGCGCTCGAACGCCGCCTCGTTGGCCTGCGACGGCCTGTTGAAGCCGGACAGCTTTCGCACGAACTGGAGCGCGCTGGCGTGGATCTCGTCCTCCGTCGCCGGCGGCTCGAAGTTGAACAGCGTCTTGATGTTGCGGCACATGCAGGGGCCTCTTCCGGATGTTTCCTTGAAGACGATCGACGGAGCCGAAATCCTACATCCGTCCGCGCAGTTCTGCTAAGTTCCGCCGCAACGCGGCCGCCGACCATGAGCCGCACTGGGGAGAGAAACATGAAGGCTTGCTACGCCGCATTGTCAGCTGTCGTCCTGACCTTTTCGACGCCGGTTTTCGCCGCCGATTATCCGACACCCAGGCAAGGCGACTGGATCGCCAAGGACTTCAAGTTCCACACCGGCGAGACCATGCCGGAGCTGAAGCTGCATTACACCACGGTCGGCGAGCCCTCGGGCCAACCGGTGCTGGTGCTGCATGGCACCGGCGGCTCCGGCACCGGCATGCTGGGGCCGACATTCGGTGGCGAGATGTTCGGTCCGGGACAACCGCTCGATGCCGCCAAATATTACATCATCCTTCCTGATGGCATCGGCCACGGCAAATCGTCGAAGCCCTCCGACGGGATGAAGACGGGTTTCCCGAAATACGATTACGACGACATGGTCGAGGCGCAGTATCGCCTGGTGACGGAAGGCCTCGGCGTCAAGCATCTGCGGCTCGTGATCGGCAATTCGATGGGCGGCATGCACACCTGGCTGTGGGGCGAAAAATATCCGAGCGCGATGGACGCGCTGGTCCCGATGGCCTCGCAGCCGACCGAGATGGCCTCGCGCAACTGGATGATGCGGCGGATCATGCTCGACACCATCCGCAACGATCCCGACTACAATGGCGGCAATTACACCAGCCAGCCGCGCATGATGAAATACGCGGCCACCGCCTATGGCATCGCCAGCATCGGCGGCACGCTGGCCTATCAATCGCAGGCGCCGACCGCGGCCAAGGCCGACAAGATCGTCGATGACCGGCTGGCGACGCCGATCACGGCGGACGCCAACGACTTCGTCTATCAATGGGAGTCCTCGCACGACTACAATGCCGGCGAGAAGCTCGAAGCCATCGAAGCATCGCTGCTGCTGATCAATTCCGCCGACGACGAGCGCAACCCGCCCGAGACCGGCGTCACGGACGCGGCCATGAAGCGGGTCAAGAACGGCCGCCTCTATTTGATCCCGGCGAGTGCCGAGACGCGCGGCCACGGCACCACCGGCAATGCGAAATTCTACAGCGAGCAGGTCCGGCAATTGCTGGAGATCACGCCGCAGCGAACGATCGAATCGGCACGCCGCTGATTTTGCATCGCATCATGTGCGAAGCACCCACGCCGCATATTTTTTGAGCATGCAATGCTCTGATGGCTCGGGCTTAATCGGAGCCAGCGATGCGAGTCGACGCGCGGGTCAATCGCGCGCGATCGGCAAGACACGCGACGAGGAGGATCCCATGCGCAGGCTCGCACTGTGCGTCTGGCTGTCCGCAACGACGGCGCTGACCGGCGCCGCGTTCGCGTTCGACAACGGACAATATGATCACGTCCCGCCCGACATCCGCGCATGGTTCAAGAGCGTGATCGCGCCGAACGGTGTACCCTGCTGCGACGTCTCCGACGGTCATCGCACCGACTACGATGTGCGCGGCGGCGCCTATTGGGTGCCGATCGATGGGCAATGGATGGAGGTTCCCGAACGCGCCATCATCCGCGATCGCGGCAATCCCGTTGGCCAGGCCGTCGTGTGGTACGTCCACCACCGTGGCGCCATCATCATCAGCTGCTTCGTGCCGGCGGACGCAGTCTAGCGCGCACGATGGCGCCTTCGATCCGCGCGTGCTAGTTTGAGGGATGGCGTCCGAACCCGACCGCAGGCGCGCGGTGATGCGCTTCGCTCTTGCCGCGCTCTACATCGCTGCCGGGTTTGCGCATCTGGCCGTCCCTGACAAGTTTCTCGCGATCGCGCCGTCGTGGGTTCCGTTCCCGATAGAGGTCATTCTCGTCACCGGCGTTTGTGAGATTGCGGGCTCGATCGCATTGCTGACGACGCCGCTGCGCTGGTGGGCAGGCGTGGCGCTCGCGCTCTATGCGCTTTGCGTTTGGCCGGCCAACATCAAGCACGCACTGGAGGGTATCGACGTTCCGCCCATCCCCAACAGCTGGCTTTACCATGGACCGCGCCTGGTGCTTCAGCCCGTGCTGATCTGGTGGGCACTCTACTGCGCCGACGTGATCGCATGGCCATGGCGGCGACAAAGGGGATAGCGGGGCGGCCGGAGAATGATAGTCTCGGCACGGTCAATCAAGGAGACCTTCGTGACCCAGCTTTGCCCCGAAGACCTCGCCACCATCTATGCCGAACCGAGCCCGCGCGTGATCGCGAAAGCGCGGCCCGCGATCGATGCGCACGCGAAGAAGTTCATCGAGATGTCGCCGTTCTGCGTGCTCGCGACATCGGGCGCGGACGGTAGCGTCGATGCCTCGCCACGCGGCGGCGGCACCGGCTTCGTCCATGTCGCCGGTCCCAACCAGTTGCTGATGCCGGACCGCTCCGGCAACAACCGGATCGACAGCTTTCGCAACGTCGTCGAGGGCTCGGGCTTCGTGCATCTGTTGTTCTTCGTGCCCGGGATCGACGAGACGCTACGTGTCGGCGGACGCGGCACGCTGTCGGCCGATCCGGATCTGCTCGCCGCAATGGTCGAATTCGGCAAGCCGCCGCGCGCGGTGCTCAACGTCGCCGTCAGCGAGGTCTATTTCCACTGCGGCAAGGCGCTGATGCGCTCGAAGTTATGGTCGCCCGAGAAAGTGCAGCGCTCGGTCATGCCCAGCATCGTCACTGTCGTTCACGAGCAGACCGGCCTCGGCGAGCCCGCGAGCCAGGAGGCCGTGGAAGAGATCTACAAAACGCAGTTGTAGGTGGTGCGTGGTCCCGCGCACGAACGTCATGCCCGGGCTTGCCCCGGGCATCTACGTCTTCGTTGTGCGGCAACACGTAGATGGCCGGGTCAAGCCCGGCCATGACGAATGGAGGGAGCGGGCCGGAGCTCAGTGCCCCTCGCCCTCCAGCCCGCCGACGTGCTTCTGGGTGTAGAGCTCAAGGCCGATGCGGCCGATCAGGTCGAGCTGGGTCTCGAGGAAGTCGATGTGGTGCTCCTCGTCGCTCATCAGCTTCTCGAACAGGTCACGCGTGACGTAGTCCTTGACGCCGTGGCAGTAGGTCGCCGCTTCCTGGTACAGCGCACGCGCGCTCATCTCGGCGGCGAGGTCGCACTCGATGATCTCCTTGACGTTCTGGCCGATGCGCAGGGGATCCAGCACCTGCATGTTCGGGAAGCCGTCGAGGAACAGGATGCGCGCGGTGAGCTTGTCGGCGTGCTCCATCTCCTCGATGGACTCCTTGCGCCAGACCTTGGCCATGTCGAGGAGGCCCCAATTGTCGAGGAAGCGGTAGTGCAGCCAGTACTGGTTGATCGCAGTCAGTTCGTGACGCAGTGACTTGTTGAGATAGTCGATGACTTTTGCGTCGCCCTGCATGGTTCACTCCAGCTCTTGCAGTCCAAATCGGCCTGACCGAATTTAGAACGCTTCTAAGTCAGTTTACGAATGAGGGCAACTGGCTACACGGACGCAGCCGGGGGAAAGCTCAGCCGTGGCTGGCGTAAGAATCAGCAGGCCGCGAGGGCGAACTGGGCGGGCTCGGCCGCCTCGTCGTTGGCGGCTACGGTGTGGTTATGCGGGCAGCCCGAGCAACAGGACTGGGCGCAGGGGCCGAGGGCTTCGTCGATGATGGTCTTGATCGTCCGCGCGCAGCGACCGCATTCGGCGCTGCAGCCGAGGCATCCATAGACCTGCTTGGCATGGCGGACGGCGTCGTCGGACTCGGCGACGGCGGCGCGGATGTCGTCATCGCTCAGCACGTTACAGGAACAAACGATCATGGAAGCGGCGGGCCCTTCGGTGATGCGCCATCATCGATATTTAACGGGCCGGCCGGATGCAAAAGGAAAAAGCGGTATTTGAAGCTATTCCAAACTGGCCCGGAAACAGCCTAGAACGGCTCTAAATTTCAGCGTTGCGCTGGGTCAAGATTGGAGCGGATCTAATCGCCGCCGCCTCCGCAATCGCCGCCACCACCGCCACTATCGCTGCTGGAACAGCTGCCGCCGTCGGTCGAGCTGCCCGAACTGTCACTGGAAAACCAGCTTCCCAGCGAGAAGCCGTCATTGCTGCCCGAAGAGGTGTCGCCGCTGCTGCTGCCATCGCCGCCCGCCCCCGCGCGGGAGCGCCGCTGGCCGCGATTCTGGAGATGGGTGATCAGGCCGTAGCCGATCGCGGACACGACCCCGGCAGCAATCAATGCATTGACCATCGCGTTGCCCATTGTCGTCTCCCCGGCCCGAGCCTGCGGTCCATATCGATTGGTCGCCCGCCACGAATGTGCCGTTCATTGATCATTCAAACGAAGTATGGAACTCTGCCCCAAAGGTTCCCGCGCGCTCGTACGAAAGGTCCGGCCCATGAAGAAGTTGCTCCTGACGGTCGCCGCCGTCGCCTCCCTGGCCGTTGCGGCCGGAACACCCGCCCATGCCCAGCGTGGCGTCGCGGCGGGCGTGGCGGCAGGCATCATCGGCGGCGCCATCGTCGGCGGCGCGCTGGCCTCTCCGTATTATTACGGACCCGGCCCCGGCTATTACGAGCCCGGCTACTACCCGCCCCGCTACTATGCGCCGGGCCCGGGCTATGTCGCCGACGGCTACTACGGCGGCGGCTGCGTCTGGCAGAAGCAGCGCTTCTGGGACGGCTATGCCTGGCGCGTCCGCCGCGTCAGAGTCTGCGGCTGAGGCGACCTGAACCGGTCCATCGCGACCGCTTCGGCCGACCGGTTCACGGCGGATGTGCCGTTCATCTCCGGGCCTGAAAAAGACCGCTTTTTCTCGTCACAGCTCCGTGTGCGTTTACCGTGGGTTGACCAATTGCGCGCTTCCTAGCTGCACGGCCAATTCCACCAGCGTGTGTGTGAACCTTTGAAACCCGGGCGCCTCTAACAAGAGGAACCCATCTCCCAGGAGAGCCAAAAGCATGAAGAAGACTTTAGTTGCCGCCCTCACGGTCGCGACGGTCGCCGGTTCGCTGGTGACCGCCACTCCGTCCGCGAAGGCGCATGACGGTATCGGCGCAGGTCTCGCGGCCGGCCTGATCGGCGGCGCCATCGTCGGCGGCGCCATCGCGTCGAGCCGGCCCGCCTATGGCGGCCCCGTTTACGTCGCCGAGCCCGGCCCGCCGCCCCCGCCCTGCTATTGGCAGCGTCAGCGTTATTGGGACGGTTACGGATGGGTCGTTCGCCCGGTTCGCGTCTGCTACTGATCTGATCGCACCGGCGCTCGTGAGCGCCGCGATCGAAGCCCGGCCGAACATCTCGGCCGGGCTTTTCTTTGCTCCCGCGCTATCGCGCCGCCTGGATCGCGCGCAGCACCTCTTCGCTCGGCCAGCAGTCGACCTTGAGGCCCGCCGACTTCTGATAGGCGCCGAGCGCGGCGCGCGTCTGCATACCGGCTTTGCCGTCGATCTTGTCCTTGTAGAGCCCGGCGCGCGTGAGCCCACGCTGCATCGTCTCGACGTCTTTCGTGCGCAATTGCTTCGAGGCCGCCCATGGCGTTGCAAACGGCAGTGGGCTCGTCATGCGGTCGGCCAGGTGCCCGACGAACAGCACATAGAGGTCGGAGAAATTGTATTCCTTGATGACGAAGTAGTTCTTGGTGGTCAGGAATGACGGGCCGTAGATGCCTTCCGGCTGCAGCAGCGAGGCCGGCTGCGCCTGTTCGGCGGCGCTCAGCTTCTGGCCGCGCACCGGCACGAAACCTTCGCGCAGCCACTGTCCGATCGGCTTCGTCACCTCGGGCACGCCGGCGGTGCAATCGACCTTGGTCGGCGCCTGCACCTCGTAGGCCCAGCGCACGCCGCTCTGCCAGCCCTTGTTGACGAGCTGCTGCGCGGCCGACGCCAGCGCATCCGGCACCGAATGCCAGATGTCGATGCGGCCATCACGATCGAAATCGACACCGTGCTTGTAATATTCGGATGGCAGGAACTGCGTGAGCCCTGTGGCACCCGCCCAGGACGAGCGCATGTCCTTGCGCGTCACCACGCCTTCACTGAGGATCTTCAGCGCGAGGATGAACTCGGTGCGGTATTGATCCTTGCGGCGCCCGACATAGGCCTGCGTCGCCAGCACGCGGACCAAATCGTAAGGCAGCGTGTAGCGGCCGTAATCGGTCTCGCGGCCCCAGATCGCGAGCATCACGGTCGCGGGCACGCCGGACTTGTTCTCGATCTCGCCCAGCGAGGCGCGATATTTCTGCAGCAGCCGTTGCCCCTCGCCGGCAAGCCGCGCGATCGAGGCTTCCTTGACGTAGTCGGCAGGCACTTGAACGAACTCGGCCTGCGACGGCGCACCTAGCGCGGGGCGGCCGGGCAGGATCAGATCGGGCAGCTTGTAATCCGGCTCGAGCCCGCGCGTCTGTTCGTCGAACGTCCTGCGCGAGACGCCTTCAGCCTGCGCCTCAGGCCAGAGCGAGGCGATGAACTGCGTGAAGGCGGCATCGGCCGCACGGGCGGACGACCAGCCGCAGGTGACCACGATCACCGCAGCGATGAGCGCCCGCCGCATCATGCCGCCGTCACCGCGTCAGCTTCTTGTACTTCACGCGATGCGGGATGACGCTGTCCTGGCCGAGCCGGCGCATCTTGTCCTTCTCGTAATCCTGGAAGTTGCCTTCGAACCATTCGACATGGCTGTCGCCTTCGAAGGCCAGGATGTGGGTCGCGATACGGTCGAGGAACCAGCGATCATGGCTGATGATGACGGCGCAGCCGGCGAAATCCTCCAGCGCCTCTTCGAGCGCACGCAGCGTGTCGACGTCGAGGTCGTTGGTCGGTTCGTCGAGCAGCAGAACGTTCGAACCCGACTTCAGCATCTTGGCGAGATGTACGCGGTTGCGTTCACCGCCCGAGAGCGCACCGACCTTCTTCTGCTGGTCGGCGCCCTTGAAGTTGAACGCCGAGCAATAGCCGCGCGAGTTCACTTCCTTCTTGCCGAGCAGGATCAGCTCGTTGCCGCCGGAAATCTCTTCCCACACGTTCTTGTTGCCGTCGAGCGCGTCGCGCGACTGGTCGACATAGCCGAGATGCACGGTCTCGCCGACCGTGATGGTGCCTGAATCAGGCTGCTCCTGCTTGGTAATCATCTTGAACAGCGTGGTCTTGCCGGCGCCGTTCGGTCCGATCACGCCGACGATGCCGCCGGGTGGCAGCTTGAAGGTGAGATTGTCGATCAGGAGGCGATCGCCAAAACCTTTGCTGAGATCTTCGAAGTCGACCACGTTGGCGCCGAGCCGCTCGGCGACCGGAATGATGATCTGCGCGGTCTGGGTCTGCTTCTCGCTCGCCTGCTTGAGCAGATCCTCGTAGCGCTGGTAGCGCGCCTTGGACTTGGCCTGGCGTGCCTTCGGCGACGAGGCAACCCATTCCTGCTCGCGCGCGAGCGTCTTCTGGTGCGCGGCGTCCTCGCGGCCCTCCTGCTCCAGCCGTTTCTGCTTCTGCACCAGCCAGGACGAATAGTTGCCTTCGTAGGGAATGCCCTTGCCGCGGTCGAGCTCGAGAATCCAGCTCGTGACGTTGTCGAGGAAGTAGCGATCGTGGGTGACGATCAGGATCGCGCCGGGATAGTTGCGTAAGTGGCCCTCCAGCCACGACACGGATTCCGCATCGAGATGGTTGGTCGGTTCGTCGAGCAGCAGCAGCTCTGGCTGGTCGAGCAGCAGCTTGCACAGCGCGACGCGGCGGCGCTCGCCGCCGGAGAGTTTCGTGACGTCGGCATCGTCGGGCGGGCAGCGCAGCGCGTCCATGGCCTGGTCGACCTTGCTGTCGAGATCCCAGAGGCCCTGGGCCTCGATCTCGTCCTGCAGCTTGGTCATCTCGTCGGCGGTTTCCTCGGAATAGTTCATCGCCAGCTCGTTGTAGCGATCGAGGATGGCCTTCTGCTTGGCGACGCCCAGCATGACGTTCTCGCGCGCGTTGAGTGCCGGATCGAGATGCGGCTCCTGCTCGAGATAGCCGACCCGGGCGCCTTGGGCGACCCAGGCCTCGCCGTTATACTCCTTGTCGAGGCCAGCCATGATCTTGAGCAGCGTCGACTTGCCCGAGCCGTTGACGCCGAGCACGCCGATCTTGGCGTCCGGGTAGAACGACAGGTGGATGTTATCGAGCACCTTGCGGGTCGGGTAGCTCTTGGTCAGGCCCTGCATGAAATAGATGAACTGGCGCGCCATGGGTCCCGTGACACCTTCAATTTGAGGAGATTTGCTGCCGCCGATGTAGCGATCCCGCCCCCAAAGGGCAATGTTTTCCGTCCGTTCACCACGGATGAATACGGAACGGACACCATCCGGGCCAGATCCGGACAATTGAAACCATCTTTTAATCAATCAGGCCGAATGCTCGGTCTCGCGCGGCAACAGCGCCACCCGCTCAGAACAAGCGGGAGCACAGCGAGACAGCGTCATGGCTCTGATCGACACCCATTCACTTCCTGTTCCGGCCGAAGCCGGCAGCTCCTCTGCGCTCGGCTCGGAGATCAAGGGGTTCTTCAAGCGCTTCTTCGCCACCGCCTTCAATCCCTACCGGCCCGAACTGCACTACATGCGCGGCCCCGGCCCCGCCTGGCGCGCCAAGCACGGCATGAACGCGCCGTTCCGCCTGAAGCCCCGCGACCTCTGAACCATCTCCTGCTATCGGAGTTTTGAAGGCGCGAGCGGCTTGCGCGCCGTCCTGATTGCGCGCAACCATGGCCTGGTTTCGACGATGGCGCCCGCCCAGCGCCGTTCCCTCTCGCCATGGATGACCACCGATGAGCCGGCTGCGCTGTGCAATTCTCGACGACTATTTCAACCTCGCGCTCGACGTCGCTGACTGGCAGAAGCTGTCCGACCGCCTCGACGTCACCGTGTTCAGCCATCCCTTCGCCTCCGAGCAGGCCGCGGCCAGCGCGCTGGCCGATTTCGACATCATCTGCGCGATGCGTGAGCGGACGGCATTCCCGAAGAGCCTGTTCGAGAGCTTGCCGAAGCTGAAGCTGCTGCTCACGTCAGGCATGCGCAATGCCGCGATCGACATGGAAGCTGCGAAGGCGCGCGGCGTCACCGTCGCAGGCACGCAATATTCGCGCGATCCAACCGCACCGCTCACCATGGGCCTGATCCTGGAGCTGACCCGCGGCATCGGCCGCGAGAACGCGCGCATGCATGCCGGCGAGCCCTGGCAGACCTTCGCCGGCGTCGAGATCGAGGGCATGACGCTCGGCATCGTCGGGCTCGGCAAGCTCGGCAGCAGGATGGCCGGGATCGCCAAGGCGTTCGGCATGAACGTGATCGCCTGGAGCCCGAACCTCACGCCGGAGAAATGCGCAGGCGTCGGCGTCGGATATGCCACCAAGGAGGAGCTGTTCGCCAAGGCCGACATCGTCACCATCCATGTGGTGCTGAGCGAGCGCTCGCGCGGGCTGGTCGGCGCTGCCGATCTGGCGCGGATGAAGCCGACGGCCTTTCTCGTCAACACCGCGCGCGGGCCGATCGTGGACGAGCAGGCGCTGCTGGAGGCGTTGCAGCAGCGCAGGATCGCGGGCGCCGGCATCGATGTGTTCGCAGTCGAGCCGCTGCCGGTCGACCATCCCTTCCGCAAGCTCGACAACCTCGTGCTGACGCCGCATCTCGGCTACGCCACCGAGGACGGACTGCGCATCCATTACGGCCAGATGGTCGAGGCCATCGACGCCTTCACAGGGGGCGGCGAGTTGCCGCGCAAGCTGGCCTGAATCGACGAAGGGCGCGCCGGTGGCACGCCCTTCGCAATTCTGAATTGTAGGTCGAGGCTTAGCGCACGGTGACCGGTGCGGGCAGCGGCGGCACCACGGTCGGCTGCGTGCCCGGGACCGGGCCGGCCTGCGCGGCCATCGGAGCGGGACCGGGAGCAGCGCCCGGCGCGGGCGCAGCGGAGGCGGTCGCCGTTCCCGGCGGCGGACCACCGGGCAGCACCACCACGCGGGTGCCGACCTTGACGCGATCGAACAGGTCCGAGACGTCCTCGTTGAGCATGCCGATGCAGCCGGACGAGACGAACTTGCCGATGGTCGAGGGCTGGTTGGTGCCGTGAATGCGGTAGACGGTCGAGCCGAGATACATCGCGCGGGCGCCGAGCGGATTGCCGGGGCCGCCGGCCATGAAGCGCGGCAGATAGGGCTGGCGCTCGATCATCTCGGTCGGCGGATGCCAATCCGGCCACTCGGCCTTGCGGGTGATCTTTTGCACGCCGGTCCAGGTGAAGCCGTCGCGGCCGACGCGGACGCCGTAGCGGATCGCACGGCCGCCTCCAAGCACGTAATAGAGATAGGTGTTGGGCGTATCGACCACGAGGGTGCCGGCGGGCTCCTTGGTCTGGAACGAGACCTCCTGGCGGCGCAGGTTCGGCGGCAGCTGTGCCGGCGCAGCGTCGGGCTGCTCCTCGGGCGGCAGCGAAGCGACCGTAATCGGCCGGCCATCGGCACCAACCGGCGGCTGCCCGGCCTGGACCGTTCCGGTCGCGGCGGGACCAGCCACGGCCTCCGGCGGACGCAGGCCGTCATCAGCAGGGGCCTGTCCCTGTTGGCCCGGACGATTGGCATAGATCACCGGCGGCGGACCGGCGGGGCGGCCGTAGCGGGGATCGTCGGGCGACATCACGGGACCCTGCGGCGGCGCGGCCGAATAGACCGGCGGAGCGCCAGCCGGACGGCCATAACGCGGGTCATCCGGCGACATCACCGGCCCCTGCGACGGCGCGGCCGAGTAGACCGGGGGAGCGCCGACCGGGCGGCCATAGCGCGGATCGTCGGCCGGGCCGGGCGGCGGCAGCGAGGCCTGCGGCAGCGCGTCGTCGTCATCTTCCAGCGCATCGAAATTCGGCGCACGATCGCCGGGCCGGTATTCGGCCGGGGCGCCGTAGCTCGGTGCCTGCTGGACCGGGTAGCTCTGAGCCTGTGCGAGCGAGGTTCCCGCCGCAGCGACTGTTGCGGCAGCGCATATCGTCAGAAAATGTTTGATCATCATCGCTCTTGCAGTGTCCCCGGGCCCGTCAGGACCGTTACCGGCCAGATGGCCGAAGATAGCGGCACATTCAAGACATATCAGGCTTATTTGCGCGGGACTTGCCGATTTGTGATCCGCAAGACTACCGTTGCCCCGTTGCATCACGGGGCGGAAATCAGCTCATGGCGTCAATTGCCGCAGTCTTCGCCTCCGAATTTAAGGGAACGGCTCGGAATCGTTGCGGTATGTTCGAATCAGCCTGATTCGCCGCCCATTTTAGCTCCCGATCCCCGCGCGGCGAACGCGGCAAGCAGTACCGTCACCGCGTTCAGATGGCTCATGAGCCCTGGCTACTTCGCCGCCGGGGCGGAAATTCGCAATCCTTCGATGCTTCCCGGCTTTCGCTTCCTGTTTGCCGCGATCCTGCTCTCATCCTCCATCCTGGTGTTCGGCCTGGGCGCCGCCGCACTGCTGCGCGCGAGCCATGAGCAGTATGTCAGCAACCCCTCCTGGCGGAACGGCCCGCAGGAGCAGATGTTCGCGCAGGCTCCCGAGCCCGCCCAGCCGGTGTTAGCGGTTTTGCGAGCGGAGCCGGAAGCGGCCGAGCCCGAGCCGTCACTGCGCGACCAGGTGCCGACCATTGGACTGCCCGGAAGCGAGCCCGAGCAGATCGCCGCGCTGACGACCGAGACTCAGTCTCCGGCCGCCACACCTCCGGCCGACGTCACGGTCGCCGAACCGGCCAGCTCCGAGACGGCGACGGAGGCCGCTGCGCCGGCACCCGCCGATACGCTCACCCCGGCCGACACCACGGCGTCGATCCCCGCGCCCGAGCCTGCCGCGACCGCCGGCGAGCCGGCGCCGGCGGACAGTGCGGCGCTGGCCTCCTCCGCACTCGACGTCGCCTCGGCCAAGCTGGCCGCTCTGAACGAGCCGGCGACGACGGCCGTGAAGGATGCGCCGGCGAAGGCCAAGGCTGAGAGCAAGGCTGAGAGCAAGGCCGACGACAAGGCGACCAAGAGCAAGGCGAAGGCCAAGAAGCGGCATCGCGTGGTGCGACGTCCGCCCCCTCAGCAGTTGCAGCAGCAGCTCGATCCGTTCGGCCAGCCGCAGACCTTTGCGACGACGACCACGCGCACGCGGTGACGCGCCTTCTTCACCTCTCCCCGCTTGCGGGAAGCGATGTCGCTTGTGGCAATCCTTGAGACGCCCGCCGTTGGCGGGCCCCCAGGATGAGGACCGAGTGCGCGGCACTGGTTTCAACGAGCACCGATGCTGCTTCGCCTCATCCTGAGGAGACCGCGAAGCAGTCGTCTCGAAGGACGAGGCGTGCGCTCAAGGCGTGCAGAGCGCGAGGAAGCGCACCATCATCGTGGGCTCACGCCGCCCCGATCGCGATGGCTGGGCCGCCCTCCCGGCCCCATTCCGACCAGGAGCCGTCATAGAGCGCGGTGTCGGCGATCCCCAGGCGATACAGTGCGAGCGTCAGCACGCCGGCCGACACGCCCGAGCCGCAGCTCGTCACGATCGGCGCATCGAGCTTGACGCCGGCGCTGGTGAAGGCAGCACGCAGATCCTCGAGCGGCTTCATCTCGCCGGTCGCGGCGTCGAACAGCTGATTGTAGGGCACGTTGCGGGCGCCGGGGATGTGGCCGGAGCGAATGCCCGCCCGCGGCTCGGGCGCGCGGCCTTCGAAGCGGTCGGCGGCGCGGGCGTCGATCACCTGTTCGGCACGGCTTTCGACGTTCGCGATCAGCTGTTGCATGCTGCGCACGCGCTTCGGATCGTAGCTCGCCTTGAAGCTCGCGGGTTTCGGCCTCACCTCGCCGGCCTCGACCGCTCGCCCTTCGGCGCGCCACTTCTTCAATCCGCCATTGAGGATACGCACGTTGTTATGGCCGAAGGCCAGGAACATCCACCACGCGCGCGGCGCTGCGACCCAGCCGCCGGCATCGTAGAGCACGACGGTGTCGGCGTTGGAGATGCCGAGATTGCCGATGTCACGGCCGAACTGCTCTGCGCTCGGATACATGTGCGGCAGCGGGTTGGAATGGTCCGACACCGCATCGACGTCGAAGAACGCGGCGCCCGGCAGGTGCGCGGCGAGATAGTCGTCCTTCGGCAGCGGCAGCACGCCCGGCAGCTTGAAGCTGGCGTCGAGGACCTTGACGTTGGCGTCGTTGATATGGGCGGCGAGCCATTCGGTGGAGACGAGGGGATCGGTGGTCATGCAGAATTTTCCTTGTCATTCCGGGGCGTGCGTAGCACGAACCCGGAATCCATCGTGCGGCAATATTGGTGGATGAATGGATTCTCAGGTGCGCAATTGCGCACCGTAGCTCGCGCTACGCGCGCCCCGGAATGACGGGTGGAGAGAGCGGTGCGCCCCCTCACCCCTTCTTCTTCGGCTCCCACTTCTCCGTCGGCCCGCCGGCATCGCGCCAGGCGGCGTAGCCGCCTGCGATGTGGGCGACGGGCTTGAGGCCCATGTCCTGCGCGGTCTTGGCCGCGAGCGCCGAGCGCAAGCCCCCGGCGCAGTGGAACACGAACTTCTTGTCCTCCTGGAACACCGGCTTGGCATAGGGGCTCTGCGGATCGATCCAGAATTCCAGCATGCCGCGGGTGCAGGAGAACGCACCGGGGATGCGGCCGTCGCGCTCGATCTCGCGGGGGTCGCGGATGTCGACGATGACGACGTCGCCGTTCCTGGAGATCTCGATGGCGTCCTTGGCGTTGAGCGTCTCGATCTCGGCATTGGCCTCGTCGATCAGCGCCTTGATGCCGCGGGTGATGTTTTGGGGCATTGGGTCTTCCCTTCTCTTTCGTCATTCCGGGGCGATGCGCAGCATCGAACCCGGAATCCATTCATCGACGAATATTGCGGCCCGATGGATTCCGGGTTCGCGACTTCGTCGCGCCCCGGAATGACGGCGGGAGCTAGTGCGTCAATTCCTTCATCGCACCTTCAAGCCCTTCAATCGTGATCGGATACATCCGGTTCGCGAAGATGCGCTTGATGATGGTGGTCGATTCCGAATAGTCCCAATGCTTCTGCGCGACCGGATTCAGCCACACCGCATGCGGATAGGTGCGGATGATGCGGTCGAGCCAGACCGAGCCGGGCTCCTCGTTGACGTGCTCGACCGAACCGCCGGGCACCATGATCTCGTAAGGCGACATCGAGGCGTCGCCGACGAACACGATCTTGTAGTCGTGCGGATATTTGTGCAGCACGTCCCATGTCGGGGTGCGGTCGGTGAAGCGGCGCTTGTTCTGCTTCCACACGCCTTCATAGAGGCAGTTGTGGAAGTAGAAATACTCCATGTGCTTGAACTCGCTCTTCGCCGCCGAGAACAGCTCCTCGACCTGCTCGATATGCATGTCCATGGAGCCGCCGATGTCGAAGAATACGAGCAGCTTCACCGCATTGCGCCGCTCGGGACGCATATGCACGTCGAGATAGCCGTGATTGGCGGTCTCGCGGATGGTGGTGTCGAGATCGAGTTCATCGGGGGCACCGGTGCGCGCGAATTTGCGCAGCCGGCGCAACGCCACCTTGATGTTGCGGATGCCGAGCTCGACATTGCCGTCGAGGTCCTTGAACTCGCGCTTGTCCCAGACCTTAACGGCGCGGTTGTTGCGGTTCTTCTCCTGGCCGATGCGGACGCCCTCGGGATTGTAGCCGTGGGCGCCGAACGGCGAGGTGCCGGCGGTGCCGATCCACTTCGAGCCGCCCTGGTGCCGCCCCTTCTGCTCCTCGAGGCGCTTCTTCAGGGTTTCCATGAGCTTGTCCCAGCCCATGGCCTCGATCTGCTTCTTCTCTTCCTCGCTGAGGTACTTCTCGGCGAGCTTCTTCAGCCACTCCTCGGGGATCTCCGCCTTCTCCATGGCGTCGAGCAGGTTTTCCAGCCCCTTGAACACCGTGCCGAAGACGCGGTCGAACTTGTCGAGGTTGCGCTCGTCCTTCACCAGCGAGGTGCGCGACAGATAGTAGAAATTCTCGACCGAATAATCCGCCAGATCGGCGTCGAGCGCCTCGACCAGCGTGAGGTATTCGCGCAGCGTCACGGGGACCTGCGCATCGCGCAGAGAGGTGAAGAATTGCAAGAACATAAGTGACAGATTGCCCGTCGGGGGACGAACGTCAAGGGGCGGAGACCGCCGCCGGGCGCTGGACCGGGAAGCTTTTTGCTCTAGAATTGGGGCCCTCACGGGGTTGTTTTGGGGACGTTTGCAATGGGAATTGTCGCAGCACTCATCATCGGCGCGATCGCAGGCTGGCTTGCGGGCAAGATTGTCCACGGGGCGGGATTTGGACTGATCGGCAACATCGTTGTCGGCATCATCGGCGCGCTGGTCGCAAGCTGGGTGTTGCCCCAGCTGCACATCCAGCTCGCAACGGGCACGGTCGGCGCCATCGTGGACGCCACCATCGGCGCGGTGATTGTGCTCGTCATCCTTTCGCTGATAAAACGGGTCTGAAAGCCTGACCGAACCAGGAACGGCCGCCGCGAGCGGCCGTTCCCTTGTCGCGACCGGGGCCGCACCTCGCGCCGACGATTACCCAAGGACACGCAATGAAATTTACCGGCACCAAGGACTATGTTGCGACCGACGATCTCAAGGTCGCCGTCAATGCCTCGATCGTGCTGGAGCGCCCGCTGCTCATCAAGGGCGAGCCCGGCACCGGCAAGACGGTGCTGGCCGAGGAAGTGGCGAAGGCGTTGAATGCGCCGCTGCTGACCTGGCACATCAAGTCCACCACCAAGGCGCAGCAGGGCCTCTACGAATACGACGCGGTGTCGCGCTTGCGCGACAGCCAGCTCGGCGATGCGCGCGTGTCCGACATCAAGAACTACATCAAGCGCGGCAAGCTGTGGGACGCCTTCGCGGCCGAGCAGCGCCCGGTGCTCCTGATCGACGAGATCGACAAGGCCGACATCGAATTCCCGAACGATCTGCTGCTCGAGCTCGACCGCATGGAATTCCATGTCTACGAGACCGGCGAGACGATCAAGGCGAAGCAGCGCCCGATCATGATGATCACCTCCAACAACGAGAAGGAGCTGCCGGACGCTTTTCTCCGCCGCTGCTTCTTCCACTACATCAAGTTCCCCGACGCCGACACCATGGGCCGCATCGTCGACGTCCACTTCCCCGGCATCAAGAAGCGTCTGGTGGAAGAAGCCTTGCGCATCTTCTTCGAGGTGCGCGAAGTGCCCGGGCTGAAGAAGAAGCCCTCGACCTCGGAGCTTCTGGACTGGCTCAAGCTGCTGCTCAACGAGGACATGAGCGTCGAGCAACTGCGCGAGCGCGACCCGCGCAAACTGATCCCGCCGCTGCACGGCGCGCTGCTCAAGAACGAGCAGGACGTGCATCTATTCGAGCGGCTGGCGTTCTTGAGCCGACGGGAAGTGTAGGCGCGGTCTCTACGCGACAGGCCTCCACCGCCGCTCCAGTCACGGTGTCATTCCCCGCGAAGGCGGGGAATCCAGTACGCCGCGGCTTCTCGGTTCAACCATAACCATCTCTGGAATACTGGATCGCCCGCCTTCGCGGGCGATGACAGTGTGAGTGTAGCCGCAGACACGCCTTCGCAGCCTCGCGGCGTGTTTCGCCCGAGCTTTGCTTCAGTCTCGCTCCCTCTTCGATCAGAGGGCGCAGGGAAGGCCGGGTGCCGGCTCGCACCCGCGGTCTGCTGCGCGAAACGCACACGCAAGACAAACCGCACAGCAGCATACAGGTGTGGCCGTACACACGGCCTTCCCTGCGCAGTGGTCGGACGGCTTATGCCGTGATCTCCCGGGAGCCGAACTTTCCTTCTGGCCTCCCTCGCCCCGCGAATTGACGATGCCGTCTGCCCGGTTGGGCTCGCGCACATCTCCGCAAAGGCTTGACCGTAGCAACGACGGCCAGGACCACACGGTTTTGCCGTACGCAGCTCATCCGGCTCCGCCCAAGAGGCTTCGCCGGACTTCGGCGCCGCTCGTCCGCACGAAGCCTCGGGCTCACAGGGACTACCCGCCCTGCCCGCGCCTCTCGCGCACGACGCTGCCGCGTCCACCGCAACCCGGCCCGCGTTTCGAACGACTCGCGAACCGCCCCTCTTCGTCGGGCCGGGCTGTATCGACTTATGCCGCAATTCCGAATTTCGGTAAAGTGGAATATTTTTGTGGGAAGGGGTTGACGGGTGCGGGGTGTTTTGCCCGACGGACCGCGAAGTGACCCGCCTGCGCCTAGATCTTCCCATTCGCAAAATCGAGATTCCCCCACCCACTCTCCGAATCTCGTCCAAGCACCGTGATGCAACCCAACAAGTCTCCTGCGGCATCCCAGAAGGCGGCAATGCTGCCTCCAGGTCCGAGGAACGGCTGTACTTGGATCAGGCCTCGCTCACCGAAGTCGGACAGGACGTCGATCAGCTCAGCCATTCCATAGGTCTCGATACCCTCTTCCACGCAGTGTTTTTGCCTGATCTGGTATATCCGCAACAGATCCCCGGCTTTACTGCTCGCCCCGCCGGCGCTTCCCGCGAATACGACCCGCGGATCGTCAGTAACAGACAGTGCGGCAGCAGCCCACTTCTGCTCAGAATTCTGCTTCAAGGCATCTGACAGTCTGCTCTTCTCGTTCTTGATATCCATCACGACGCCTTGCGCTTCACCGCCTTGCGCAAGGTTTCGTCGATCCGCGACTGCCAGCCCGGTCCGGTCGATTTGAAATGCTCGACCACCTCTGGGCTGAGGCGCAGGGAGACGAGCGTCTTTGTCGGCGCCTTGTTCGGACCTCGGCCCTTGCGGATGGCTGCGCTGAGATCAGGGAAGACTTCAGAGAAAGGCCGCGCCTTGGCGAAATCGGCCCTTGTCAGCTCCGGCGTGTCGCTGACCGCACGCAGGTCTCTCTTGGTGTAACCCGACTTCTTTTTAGCGTTCGGCATAGAGTTTCCTTTCGCTGCGGCTTGCCGGTCGCATGCTGATGATGCTGACGCCTTCGCGTCCCAGCCGGGCGAACACGACAACGATGACACCACGGATGCTCACGCCGATCGCAACCCAGCGTTTGCTCTTGTTGTGCGACGGAATGACCAGTGCGTTATCGAAGAACGTCTCGTTGAGATCGGCAAAATCCAGCTCGTGCTTGTCGAGGTTGGCGAGCCGCTTCGGTTCATCCCAGACGATTTTCATTGTCTTTAATGTAGCTACAATTTAGCTGGCCGTCAACTTTCTGTAGCTACAAATAAAGAAGCAGTTGGGTGGGTTAGCGTCAGCGTAACCCGCCTCTTTTGTCTCGGCGTTAACAGAAGTGGTGGGTTACGCCGCGCGGCCTGCGCTTCGCGCAGTCGCGCAGCTAACCCACCCTACGAAAGCTCACGCCACCGCCACGTCCGGAATGCGCGCGGCTTCCATTGGCTGCTTGCCGCGGATGAGATCCGAGGCGCGGTCGGCAATCATCATGGTGGAGGCGTTGAGGTTCGCCGAGATCATGCGCGGCATCACCGAAGCGTCGATCACACGCAATCCCTCTAACCCGTGGACGCGGAGCTGGTCGTCGACGACCGCCCAGCTCGAATCCGCCGGGCCCATGCGGCAGGTGCAGCCGGGATGGAAGGTGGTGGTGCCGCGTTCGGTCGCAGCGGCCAAAAACTCGTCGTCGGTGTTGATGTTCGGGCCGGGGAAATCCTCGTAGGCGTAATAGGGCGACAGCGGCGCGGACTTCAGCAGGTTACGCGCGAGCTTCATGCCGCCGACGATGACACGGCGGTCGAGCTCGGCGTCGAGATAGTTGGTCTGGATGATCGGCGGCGCAAAGGGATCACTGGAGCGGATGCGGACATAGCCGCGGCTCTCGGGGCGCTGCTGCCAGGACGCGACGGTCATGCCGGGCTCGTCCTCGAGCTGGCCCTGCACGCCTTCCTTGTAGGACGCGGGGGTGAAGGTGAGCTGCAGATCGGAAGAGTCCGCGCTCTCGCCGGAGTGCCAGAAGCAATAGACCATGGTCGGCGACAGCGAGAGCAGGCCGCGGCGCGCGGTCGCCCATTTCAGCGCCTCGATCCACAGCGAGACGCCGCGGCGAAGCTCGTTGATGGTCTTGATGTCCTTGACCCGCGCCACAGTGCGCGGGGCGTAATGGTCCTGCAGGCCCTCACCGACCGGCAGCGCGTGACGCACGTTGATGCCATGGGCGTTCAACAGATCCGGCGAGCCGATGCCGGAGAGCTGCAGCAGCTGCGGCGAATTATAGGTGCCGCCGGACAGGATCACTTCCTTGTTGGCGCGCACTTCGATCGGCGTGCCGCCGCGGCCGCCCTTGGTGTAGCGCACGCCGACGGCGCGCTTGCCTTCGAAGATGATCTCGGTGGCATGCGCATGCGTGTGCACATGCACGTTCGGCCGCTTCATCGCGGGCTTGAGGAACGCGGTCGAACCGGAAACGCGCAAGCCCTTGTCGATGGTGCGCTGGCAGTAGGAGACGCCCTCTTGTATGGCGCCGTTGTAATCGGGATTGCGGGGAATGCCGAGCGACACCGCGCCTTCCATGAAGGCTTCGCAGAGCGGATCGCGCCAGTCCATGGTGGTGACGGTGAGCTTGCCGTCGCGGCCGCGGAACGTGTCGTCGCCCTCGCCGACGCGCTTCTCCAGCCGCCGGAAGTAGGGCAGCACGTCGGCATAGCCCCAGCCGCGATTGCCCATCTGCGCCCAAGTGTCGAAATCCATCCGCTGGCCGCGGTTGTAGATGTGGCCGTTGATCGAGGAGGAGCCGCCGAGCGTCTTGCCGCGCGGCGCGTAGATACTGCGCCCGCCGGTCCAGGGACCCGGCTCCTGCTGATAGGCCCAGTTGATGCTCTTCATGTGGAAGGTCTTGATGAAGCCCGCCGGCAGATGGATGTAGGGATGCCAGTCGGACGGGCCGGCTTCGAGCACGCAGACGCTGGTGTTGGGGTCCTCGCTCAGCCGGCTGGTGAGCACGCATCCGGCAGAGCCCGCGCCGATGATCACATAATCAAATCTGTCCATGATGCCTCGGCCGCCGCTCAGCGCGGCTTTTCGTTGAGTTGATAATTCAGATGCGTTCGCACCGTCGGCCATTCGGCCGCGGTGATGCTGTAGACCACGGTGTCGCGCAGCGTGCCGTTCGGCGCGACCTGGTGGCTGCGCAGGATTCCGTCCTGCTTGGCGCCGAGGCGCTCGATGGCATTGCGGCTCTGGTGATTGAAAAAGTGGGTGCGGAATTCCACCGCGATGCAGTTCAGCGTCTCGAAGGCATGGGTGAGCAGCAGCAGCTTGCACTGGGTGTTGAGCGGGCCACGCTGCGCGCTCTTGCCGTACCAGGTCGAGCCGATTTCGACGCGCCGGTTGGCAGCATCGATGTTCATGTAGGTCGTCTGTCCTACGATCTTGCCGCCGGCATCGAACACGGTGAACGGCAGCATCGAGCCCGCGGCCTGCAGGCCCAGGCGGCGGTCGATCTCCTTGGCCACGTTCTCCGGCGTCGGGATCGCGGTGTACCAGATCTTGTAGATCTCGCCGTCCTTCACGGCCTCCACCAGCCCCTCGCGATGCTGCTGCGACAGCGGCTCGAGACGGGCGTGCTGTCCACGCAGGGTGATGGGATCAGGCCAGGGCATATCTCACTCCATAATGACTGCCGTCATTCCGGGGCGCGACGAAGTCGCGAGCCCGGAATCCATTCAACCACAGACCCTGCGGCCCGATGGATTCCGGGCCTGCGTGCTGGCGCACGCATCCCGGAATGACGACGGATGTGTCGGCTCGTCCAGATACATTCACTTGTTTAGGAAATTCAACGGCAATCCACCGCGCGGCCAGTCCATGGCGACCAGCTCGCCCTTGCCTGACAACGTGATGTAGGCGGTCTTCAGCTCGGGGCCGCCGAAGGCGATGTTGGTGGTGACGCGGTCGCCGGTCGGGACCTGCTCGACCAGGGTGCCATCGGGCGCGATCACCGAGATGCAGCCGGAAACGAGGGTAGCGACGCAGACATTGCCGTTCGCCTCCACCGCGAGCGAGTCGAACATCTGGTAGCCGCCAAGGCCGCAGATCGGTTTTCCCCGCTCGCCGCGATAGATCACGTCGCGCGGCTTCAGCGTGCCGGGCGCGGAGAGCTCGTAGGCCCACAGCCGACCCGTCGGCGTCTCCGCGATGTAGACGGTATTCTCATCCGGCGACAGCCCGATGCCGTTCGCCGGCAGGATGCCGTGCACGACCTCGACGAGCTCGGTCATGCCGGGCTTGAGATAGTACATGCCGCCGACATCCATCTCGCGATGGCGGCGCTTGCCGAGATCGGAGAACCAGAGGCCGCCCTGCTTGTCGAACACGAGATCGTTCGGCCCGCGCAATTCGTGCTCGCCGCATTTGGTCACAACGGTCTCGACCTTGCCGGTCTGCAGGTCGACGCGCTGGATCGAGCCGCCGAGATAATCGTCGGGCTGCGGGCCCGGCATGATCATGTTGCGGGTCGGGATCCAGGAGAAGCCGCCATTGTTGCAGATGTAGATCTTGCCGTCGGGGCCGAGCGCGGCGCCGTTCGGGCCGCCCGGAATCTTCGCGACGATCTCCTTGCGGCCGTCGGGATAAACGCGCGTCAGGCGCTGGCCGCGGATTTCCACCAGCACCACCGAACCGTCAGGCATCACGACCGGCCCTTCGGGAAATTCGAGGTCGGTGGCGAGAACGCGAACGTTGGACATTATGGGACCCTCCCGGCTGCTTGTTATGGCTTGCACGGGATGTCCGGCACGGGCCCCACACGCAAGATTTGCCTGCGGTTATGGCAAAGTCGCCTCGGCTTGCCAAGCAAGCGGGATGGTATGCCAGCGTTGCGCGCATTCCTTCGGCGCCGCGATATGACCGCGCTTGAACCGCCACTGGCAACGAGCCGGCGTTCGTGGCTACACTGCGCAGAACCGCTCACCAGAAAGCCCGGAGGAACCGCGACATGGAAATCACCGATGTGCGTGCGCATCATATCCGCATCCCCTATGATGCCGGTGTCGCGAGCTTCCGCCAGGGCGCGTCCGCGATCTCCGCGCTCGACATGATGCTGGTCGAGGTCACCACCGACGCAGGGCTGACCGGCTGGGGCGATGCCTTCGCCTATGTCTGCCCGCGCACCTCGCGCAGCGCCGTCGATGAGATGATCGCGCCACAGGCCCGCGGGCTGAAGGTGCCCGATGCGGCCGGCATCCCCGCCGTCATGGAGCAGATCCAGCGCAACCTGCATCTGTTCGGCCGCTACGGCATCACCATGTTCGCGATCTCGGGGCTCGACATCGCGCTTTGGGACCTTGCCGCCAAGGTCGAGGGCGTGCCCCTGCATCGCCTGCTCGGCGAGACCAGGCGCACGGCCATTCCCGCCTATGCGAGCCTGCTGCGGATCGGATCGCCCCAGAACATCGCCAGCGAATGCAAGAAGGCGCTCGCGCTCGGCTATGGCGCGATCAAGCTGCACGAGACCACGGCGCCTGCGGTGTTCGCCGCACGGGAGGCGATCGGGCCGGCCATTCCGCTGATGGTCGACATGAACTGCCCCCTGACGGCCGAGCAGGCGATCGCGTTCGCAACGACGTGCCGCGACGCGCGGCCGATGTTTCTGGAGGAGCCGGTGTGGCCGCCGGAAGATTTCGCCGCGCTCGCCGAGGTGCGCAGCAAAGGCGGGCTCGGGATTGCCGCCGGCGAGAATGCCTGCACGGAATATCAATTCCGCCAGATGATGGCGGCCGGCGCGGTGAGCCACGCCCAGCCGTCGGTGATCAAGGTCGGCGGCATCACGGAGTTTCTGAAGATCGCGGCGCTGGCCGACCGGCTCGGCGTCAAGATCGTTCCGCACTCTCCGTATTTCGGCCCGGGCCTGCTCGCGACGTTGCATCTGCTGGCGACACGCGACGATGGGCTCGTCGAGCTGTTTTATCTGAAACGCGAAGCCTGCCTCTGGGGCGGCCGCGCGGACAGCGACGCCACCGGCCATGTCGCGGTGCCCTCGGGCGTGGGGCTCGGCTACGAGCCCGATCGGGAGGTGATGGAGCGATATCGCGTGACGTGACCGGCGCGCCTATTTCGCGTCCTTCGCCGGCGGCGCGTCCTGCTTCTTCTTCAGATCGTCCGCCTGCTTCGCTTGCGCCGTCTGGAGATCACCGATCGTCTTCTGCAGGCCTGCGAGCGTCACCTTCAACGCGTCGATCTGGCGGTTGGCTGCGTCCAGCTTCTGCCGGTGGTCGAGCGTGAGCTTGGTGATCGTCTTCTGCAGGAAGTCGACATTGCTCTGCAGGCAGCTGGTGCGCCGCTCCATGGTCTTCTCGACCGTGCAGATCTCGATGCCGGGCACGTCCTGCGCGTGCGTCGGCGCATTCGCCAGCGTTGCGAGCAGCAATGTCGCGAAACGAATGCCGGCGTTTCGAAGCAGCATGAACGGTTCCTCGTCCAATTGATCACGGCAATGTGCGCTGTTTGCGCACAGCCACCCAAGGCTACCACACTCGTACCGCATTCTCGCGTTGAGCTTGCATCGTTCCCTTGGACGGGGAACGATGATCCGCGCGCGGAAGAAGTGGGCGATCTTTCCGCGGCTTTGTTTAGGGGAGATTTTTGGAATGGCAACGCGCGATAGACGTCTGGCGGAATTCGACGGCGCCGGAGAACCACCGCCGGGCCTCGCAGTCGAAGT
The DNA here is from genome assembly GCF_002266465.3 of Bradyrhizobium symbiodeficiens. NCBI lineage: Bacteria > Pseudomonadati > Pseudomonadota > Alphaproteobacteria > Hyphomicrobiales > Nitrobacteraceae > Bradyrhizobium > Bradyrhizobium symbiodeficiens. The sequence continues at coordinate 5,787,612 of NZ_CP029427.2, forward strand.
GCTGTGCGAGGACCACAGCGGAACGTACCAGCTGCCGTTCGCCTGCCGTTACGTCGAGGGACGATGGCAGAACCACGAGGCCGGTATCGCGGTCGAAGCGACCGTCATCGGCTGGCGCCTGCCGCGCGTGAGGCAGCGCGGGGCGGCCTGACGCCTGCATCTGTTTCAAAATGCAACGGGGCCGCGCTTCGCCTTAACCTTCGGAACGCGGCCCGAACGAATCACGTCCGAATCAGCCGAACGGCCGCGTACGCAGCTGTTCACGGCTAGATGTCGATGCAGCTCTGCGCGCGCGTACAATATCTGTGCAGCGTGCTGGATGGCCCGGGCCGAACACGGGCGCCAAAGGTTAATCGCGACAAGGGCATGGGCGCTGGGGCCGCCGTGGCCGGTCCCCGCCCCCGAAAGAGGCAGGGCCATGCAATGCCTGCCTAATATTCGACCTCGAGCTCCTCGATCTCGGCCGGCTCCTCTCTCGCCGCGGCGATCCATTCCTTCATTTCGGGCATCGCCATGATGGTATCGGCATAGGCCTTCAGCTGCGGCTCGAGCTTGACGTCATAGGTGACGAAACGCGTCACCACCGGCGCGTACATCGCATCCGCCATGGTGCGCCGCTCGCCGAACAGGAACGGGCCGCCCGACAGCTCCAGGCAGTCGCGCCAGATCGACCAGACCCGGTCGATGTCGGCCTGCGCGCGCGACCAGATCTTGAAGCCGGGAAAATGACCCTTCAGATTGACGGGCAGCGAGGCGCGCAAGGTGGTGAAGCCGGAGTGGATTTCGCCGCAGATCGAGCGGCAATGGGCGCGCTGCACGCGGTCATCAGGCAGCAGGCCGGCTGACGGCATCGCCTCGTTGAGATATTCGGCGATCGCCAGCGTATCCCAGACCGTGGCGCCGTCGTGGCGCAGGCACGGCACCAGGATCGACGACGACAGCAGGAGGATTTCGGCGCGCGCCGACGCATCGTCCGGCGCGGTGACGATTTCCTCGAAATCGAGCCCGGAGAATTTCGTCAGCAGCCAGCCACGCAGCGACCAGGACGAATAGTTCTTGCTGCTGATGGTCAGTGTCGCCTTCGCCATATCGGCCCTTCCCTGTCCCCTGCACCCCGCCCGGCCCGCGAGTTTGCCCGTGACGCGTACTTTCCGTGAAATAAGCAGCAAGCGACGTGCCAATTTTCGGGGGCGATCCGGCGCGCGTCTGGCGTCGATATTGCATGACGGCAGGGGAAGGTGGGCATTCCAGTATGATGTCGATGTATTATCAGGCCTTTCAGAACCATATGGACCTGACCGCGCCTTGGCGGGCCGGGGCGTCCTCTGCGCTCAAATTCCTCAATCTGGTGCCCGAGGGCGTGCCGGGCCAGGTCGTCAACCGGCTCTCGGCGGCGCTGGAGCTGATCTCGCGCTCCACCCTCACATATCATCGCCCGGCCTACGGCATCGACAGCGTGATGGTGGGCAATCGCGAAGTCGCCGTCACCGAGGAGATCGCCTACGCGACGCCGTTCGGCTCGCTGCTGCATTTCAGGAAAGAGGGCGTGTCGGAGCAGCCGCGCATGCTGCTGGTGGCGCCGATGTCGGGCCATTTCGCCACGCTGCTGCGCGGCACCGTGAAGACGCTGCTGCAGGACCACGACGTCTACATCACAGACTGGCACAATCCGCGCGACATTCCGCGCAGCGAAGGCCGTTTCGGGCTCGACGACTACACCGAGCATCTGATCGATTTCCTCGGGCAGCTCGGCCCGCGCCCGCACATGGTGGCGATCTGCCAGCCCTCGGTCTCGGCGCTCGCGGCCGCCGCGATCATGTGCGAGGACAACCATCCCGCGCGCCCGGCGACGCTGACGCTGATGGCGGGGCCGATCGACACGCGGATCCAGCCGACCAAGGTCAACGACTTCGCCAAGAGTAAGCCGATCGAATGGTTCGAGCAGAACCTGATCAACTACGTGCCGATGCAGTGCCTCGGCGCCTTGCGGAAAGTCTATCCCGGCTTCGTGCAGCTTACCGCGTTCGTCTCGATGAATCTCGAGCGCCACATCAAGCAGCACATGGATCTCGCCAACCACATCGCCAAGGGCGAGAAGGACAAGGCCGCGACCATCAAGACGTTCTACGACGAATATTTCGCCGTGATGGACCTTCCGGCCGAATTCTACATCGAGACCGTGCGCGACGTCTTCCAGGAGCATCTCCTGCCGCAAGGCAAACTGATGCATCGCGGACGTCCCGTGAACACCCGGGCCGTCGGCCGCATGGGGCTGATGACGGTCGAAGGCGAGAAGGACGACATCTGCTCGATCGGCCAGACGCTGGCGGCACAAGACCTCTGCACCGGCGTGCGCGCCTATCGCAGGGTGCACCACATGCAGGCCGGCGTCGGCCATTACGGCGTGTTCTCGGGCAAGCGCTGGAATAACGAGATCTATCCGCTGCTGCGGGATTTCGTGCACGTCAATTCGTGAGAGGTCTCAGGCCGACCACTCCTCGCCCCAGACCTGGACGACGTGGCCGGGCGACACTTCGCGATATTGCCGCACCGGCGGCTGGTAATCCGGCGCGCGCACCGGGCTTCTGATCTCGTCGTATGCGACCTCGCGCTTCGTGGCGCGACGCGCGGGATCGGGCACCGGCACGGCGGCCATCAGCTTCTTCGTGTAGGGATGCTGCGGATTGCCGAACACGGCCGCACGCGGGCCGGTCTCGACGATCTCGCCGAGATACATCACGGCGACGCGATGGCTCATGCGTTCGACCACCGCGATGTCGTGGGAAATGAAGAGATAGGCGAGACCCATGCTGGCTTGAAGATCGAGCATCAGGTTGACGACCTGCGCCTTGACCGAGACGTCGAGCGCGGAGACCGCTTCGTCCGCGACGATGAGCTTCGGCCCCAATGCAAGCGCACGGGCAATGCAGATGCGCTGGCGCTGGCCGCCGGAGAATTCGTGCGGGAAGCGCGCGGCCAAGTCGGCGGTGAGACCCACACGCACCAGCAGATCGGCGACCTTGTCCCGTGCCTGCGACGCCGAGGCGAGCCCGTTGGCGAGCAAGGGCGCGGCGATCGTCGTGCCCACCGACATGCGCGGGTTGAGGCTCGCGAACGGATCCTGAAAGACGATCTGCATCTGCTTGCGGACGTCGCGCAAGGTGCGGCCGGACATCTCCAGCACGTCCTGGCCGTCGATCAGGACGGTCCCGCTGTCAGGCTCCGTCAGCTTGAGAATGGAACGGCCGGTGGTCGACTTGCCGCAACCGGACTCGCCGACCAGCGCCAGCGTCTCGCCGGCGCGCAAGGTGAAGGAGACGTTCTCGACCGCATGGACCCGGCCCGAGACCTTGCCGAACAGGCCCGAGCGGATCGGAAAACGCGTGGTGAGGTTTGCGACTTCGAGCAGCGGCCGCTCGGCCGGCGAGACCGTATCGGGCGTCTCCGTCGGCTCGTCCGAGGTCCCCGTCACCTTGTCGACGATGGGAAAGCGCATTGGCCGCGCCCGGCCGTCCATCGAGCCCAAGCGCGGCACGGCGGCGAGCAGCGCGCGCGTGTAGGGATGCGAAGGCGCGGCGAAGATGCGCGAGGTCGCGTCCGTCTCCACCGCCTGCCCGCCATACATCACGACGGTACGGTCGGCGATCTCGGCGACCACGCCCATGTCGTGGGTGATGAAGAGGATCGACATCCCCTCCTCGTTCTGGAGTTCTTTCAGCAACTCCAGGATCTGGGCCTGGATGGTGACGTCGAGCGCGGTGGTCGGCTCGTCCGCAATCAAAAGTCTTGGCTTGCAGGCCAGCGCCATCGCGATCATCACGCGCTGGCGCATCCCGCCGGAGAAGCGATGCGGATGTTCGTGGAAGCGCGACTTGGCCGCGGGGATACGGACGCGGTCGAGCAGGCGCACCGTCTCGGCCTCCGCCGCCGCGCGCGACAGGCCGCGATGCTGGATCAGCGCTTCCGCGATCTGGAAGCCGATGGTGAGCACAGGATTGAGGCTCGTCATCGGCTCCTGGAAGATCATCGCGACGTCGTTGCCGCGAATGTCCGTCATGCTGGCTTCCGGCAGCGCCAGCAGGTCGCGGCCGGCGAGCATGACGCGGCCCTCGACGCGGCCGATCTCCTTCGGAATGAGCCGCATGATCGACAGCGCAGTGACGCTCTTGCCGGAACCGGACTCGCCGACGATCGCAACGGTTTCACGGGGAGCGACGTCGAAGGAGATGTTGCGGACAACGGGAATCCATTGCCGTTCGAGCATGAAGGACGTCGTGAGGCCGGAGACCGACAGCACCGGCGCCTGTGCATCGGCGGAGACTTGGTGTGGTTCGTTTGCGCCGATGCTCATGCGAGTGTCCTAATAGCCGCGCCTACGATCGACACGCCCCGGCAGCTCCTCGCCGCGGCGATGACGGCCGATGACGTCGAGCACGAAATCGACGGCCGTATCCGGCGTCGTCATGCTGGCATTGTGCGGCGTCAGCAGAATGCGCGGGTGGCTCCAGAACGGATGTCCCTCAGGCAGCGGTTCAGGATCGGCGACATCAAGCACGGCACCTGACAACACACCGCTGTCGAGCGCCGCGAGGAAATCGGCCTCGACGAGATGCGGGCCGCGGCCGACATTGACAAGGCACGCACCGCGCGGCAGGCGTGCGAACAAATCGGCGTTGAGGATACCGCGCGTCTCGTCGGTCAGCGGCAAGAGGCAAACGAGGATGTCGCTCTGCGCCAGGAAATCCGGCAAGGTGTCGGGGCCCGCGTAACAGGTCACGCCCTCGATTTCGCGCGGCGAGCGGTTCCACCCGACACGCGGAAACCCGAACGCCTTGAGGCGTTCGAGCACGGCCTGGCCGAGCTGGCCGAGCCCCATCACGCCGACACGCCGCCGTTTCGCCGGCGTGATCCGGATCTCGCGCCAGAGCTGCTGCTTCTGTTGATCGATGAAGTGCAGGAGGTCGCGATGCAGGGCCAGCACGGCCATGGTGACGTACTCCACCATGGTCTCTGCGATGCCGGGCTCCAGCATGCGGACCAGCGGAATGTGCGCCGGAACTTTCGTGGCGTCGAACTGATCGACGCCGGCGCCGACCGAGAAGACCAGCTCGAGATTGGGGAACGTCGTCGCGATGTCGTCCGGCGGCACCCACGCTACGAGGTAGCGCACATCGGCGGCATCGCCGATGTCAGGCCAGAGCCGGAACGGGACGTCGGGCGCGCGCTCCGCGAAGAAGCGCGCCCACTCGGCACCGCGAACCATGTTGGCCTTGTAGAGAACCGTCATGCGGCCCTCAGAACGGGCTGACCGGCGCGAGCCGCCGGCCGTCGATCATGCGCTTGTGGCTGTAGGGCTCGGGATCGACCAGCGGCGTCGCGCCGGTGACGATGTCGGCAGCGAGCTTTCCGGCGGCGGGGCCGATGCCAAAGCCGTGGCCGGAGAAGCCGGTGGCGAGGAAGAAGCCGGGCAGCGCATCGACCGGCGAGATCACCGGGATCGTGTCGGGCGTGCAGTCGATGGTGCCGCCCCAGGCTTCCGCGATCTCGATGTCCTTCAATTCCGGATTCGCCTTGATCAGCGACGCCAGCGCGGCGTTGACCAGCGACATGTCGGGCGCGGGATCGCGCACGCGCTCGGTCTCGAACGGCGACGGCTTGTCGAAACTCCAGCTGGTGCCGCGCATGATCTGGTCGAGGAAGGACTTGCCGAGCGACAGCTTCAGGCCGTTCTTGCGATGCAGATAGGTCGGCCAGAAGGTGCGCGCATAACGGAACAAATCGGGCGACAGCTCGACCGTGCCACGGTTGCGCAGCGCCAGCGTGAAGCCGCCGTCGAGGCGGCGGCGGATGCAGTAGAAGTCGGTGCCGAGCGCACCCGAGGTGATCTCCGGACCCGGCGTGGTCCGGCACGCGGTGGCGTTGACGAGGCCGATCGGCAGCTCGATGCCGTGACGCCGGCAGAACAACGACGACCACGCGCCGCCTGACAGCAGCACGGATTGCGTGCGGATGGCGCCCTTCTCGGTGACGACGGCGCTGACCTTCCCGCCCGTCGTCTCCAGCCCGCGCGCGGCGCAGCCCTGATGGATGGTGACGCCGTGCTTTCGCGCGGCGGTGGCGAGCGCGGGCACCGCCATCGACGGTTCGGCGCGGCCGTCACTCGGCGTGTGCAGCCCGCCGACCCATGTGTCGGTATTGCCCGGCATGCGCTCGGCGACCTCGGCCGGCGTCAGCACGGTGGAGTGGACCTGCATCTCGCGCGCGACCGTGGCCCAGCGCTCCCAGCTCGCGAGCTCCTCCTTGCTCTTGGTCAGGAACAGCACGCCGGTGCGGCGGAAGCCGGCATCGACGCCGGCGTCGTTCTGCATGTCTTCCCACAGAAGCAGCGCCTCGCGCGCCAGCGGAATCTCCTCGCGCGCGCGGCCCTGCTGGCGGCACCAGCCCCAATTGCGGCTCGACTGCTCGCCGCCGACATGGCCCTTCTCGACCAATGCGACCGAAAGACCCTTCTTAGCGAGATGATAGGCCGCGGAGACGCCGATCACGCCGCCGCCGATGACGACGACATCCACCTGTGTCGGCAGGCGTTCGTCGCTGTTTATACGGTTGAGCGGCGGGGACATGGGGCACTCCTGGACTTCAGTTCGACCGAGACTTTGCTCGTCATGAGTTTGCAGATCACGGGATGTTCAGGCGCGGGTCGAGCGCGTCACGCAGGCCGTCACCGAGGAAGTTGAAGCTGGTCACGGCCAGCGTGATGGCGAGACCCGGCGCGATCGCGAGCCACGGCGAGCTGGTGAGATAGATCTGCGCGTTGTTGAGCATGTTGCCCCAGCTCGCCGCCGGCGGCTGGATGCCGTAGCCGAGATAGCTGACATAGGATTCCAGCAGGATCGCTTTCGCCACGTTCAGCGTCGCCGCCACCACGATCGGCGCGATTGCATTGGGCACGAGCTCGCGGAACATGATGCGCAGGTTCGACGACCCGAAGGCGAGTGCGGCGACGGCAAATTCTCGCTCGCGCAGCGAACGGACCTGGGCCTCGACGACGCGGGCTACGGCCATCCAGGCCGTCGCCGCGATCAGCACGGTGGTGGTGACGAGGCCGGGCTCGGTGAGCGCTGCCAGCGCCAGCAGCAGGAAGATGGTCGGGAAGCACAGCACGGCATCGACGAACCGCATCAGCACCGCGCCGACCACGCCGCCATAGAAGCCGGCAAAAGCGCCGACGACGATGCCGACAGCCATCGCCATCACCATGGCGACGATGCCGATCGAAAGCGAGACGCGTCCACCCATCATCAGCCTCGCCAGCACGTCGCGGCCGAGCTCGTCGGTGCCGAGGATGTGCGCGCCGGAGAACGGCGGCGCGAACCGCTTCATGATGTCGATATAGGTGTCGTCGAACGGCAGCAGATACGGACCGAACGCCGAGCCGAGCACCAGCACCAGAATGATAACGGCGCCGGCAAGCGCCAGACGATGCCGGCGGAAACGCCGCCAGGCGGCCTGGCCGGGCGCGAGCTGGACGGTGGAGAGGGTTGCAGTCACCATCGCCTAGCCCACCCGGATGCGCGGATCGACGACGGCATAGAGGATGTCGGCGAGCAGCGAGCCGATCAGCACCATTGTCGCCGAAAACATCAGGATGCCCATCACCACGGGATAGTCGCGATAGCCGATCGAATCGAGGAACAGCCGTCCCATGCCGGGCCAGGTGAACACGGTCTCGGCCACCAGCGCGCCGCCGAGCAGCGTCGGAAACTGCAGGCCCGCGACCGTGATCATCGGCAGCAGCGCGTTACGCAACGCGTGCACGGTGAGGATACGCCATTCCGGTATGCCCTTGGCGCGCGCGGTGCGGATGTAGTCCTGGTTGATGACCTCGAGCATTGAGGAACGCATGAAGCGGCCCCACATCGCGGTCTCGACCAGCGCCAACACCATCGCCGGTGCGATCAGATGATGCAGCAGGTCGAGGAAGGAGCCGTCGCCGACGGTCTGCCGGTTGCCGGCCGGCAGCCAGCCGAGCTTGACCGAGAACACGTAGATGGTGACGAGGCCGAACCAGAAGGTCGGGATCGACAGCGCGATCATGGCACCGACGGTGGCGAGCGTGTCGAACAGCGAGTATCGCCTCAGCGCGCCCAGGATACCGATCCAGCAGCCCAGCAGCACCGCGATGATGGTCGCCGTCGCCATCAATTCCAGAGTGGCGCCGAGATGCGAGGAGATCACCGACAGCACCGGCTCGCCATCGCGATAGGACTTGCCCCAATCGCCCTTCAACATGCGGCCGAACCAGTCGAAATACTGGATCGGCAGCGGCCGATCGAGCCCGAGCTGTTTGGTGACGCGGTCGAGATCTTCCTGCGTCATCTGCGCGGAGGCTGCGAATTGCGACAGCGGACCGCCGGGCGCCATGTGCAGGATGGCAAAGCCGATCGCGGACACGATCACCAGCAGCATGATCGCCTGTGTCAGGCGGTTGACGACGTATCGGGCCATCTCAGGCTGCCCAGCAAACCCTGTGCATCAGGCCCAGTACCATTCGCGGATGTTCCAGCAGTTGATCGACATGTTGATGTTGGGCCGGAAACCCTGCAGCCCTTCCTTGACGCCTTCGGCGATGAAGCCCTGGAACAGCGGCAGGATGGCGAGGTCGTCGCGGATCAGCTTTTGCAGGTCGCCATAGGTGGTCTTGCGCTGCGCCTGCTCGAACTGCCTGGCGCCCTCGGCGAGGAGGCGATCCGCCTCAGGGTTCCGATATTGATAGGTGTTGTAGCCACGGCCGCCCTTGGCGGGAATCGCGCCGGAGCCGAAGCGTGGCGTCACGTCGGGATCGCTGCCGAGCATGAAGTTGACGGAGACCAGCACCGAGTTGAATTTCGACTGCTGCCAGAAGTCGCCCCAGATCACCGCAGCCGGCATGTTGTTGACGCGCATCGCAGCACCGATCGCGCGCCAGTCCTGGATCAGGAGCTGCTGGGTCTGCTCGCGCACAGCATTGCCCGATGTCGTCGAGTTGGTGAATTCGAGCTTGACGCCGCCCTTCTCGCGCACGCCACCAGCGCCCCGAACCCACCCCGCCGCGTCGAGCAGTGCGTTGGCCTTGGCCGGATCGTATTTGTGCTGCGGCAGCCCCTGTTGGAACGACCAGGCCTGCTGCGGCACGAAACTCTCGGTCAGCCTCGGCAGGCCGTAGTTCAGCGCATCGATGATCGCCTGCTTGTTGATGCCGAGATACAGCGCCTCGCGCACCGTGCGGTCGGCGAACGGGCCGAACTCCAGATTGGGCGCGATGTGCTCGACCGAGGACGTCGAAGAGACGAAGATCTTGCGGCCTTTCAGCGTCTTCGCCTCCTGCACGAAGTTCGGCAGGATGCCTTGCAGGCCGGTGTAGTCGACCTGGCCGGTGCGGAACTGAGTGTAGAGGACGGTGAGGTCCGGAATGTATTTGAAGACCACGCGTTCGACGTAAGGGCCCTTGCCGTGATAGCCGGCATGGGCGTTCAACTGGATGTGGTCGCCCGGCACGCGCTCGCCCCAGCGGAACGGTCCGGTGCCGACCGGCGCGTTGTGGAACGGCGAGGCATTCGGATCGGTCACCTTCTCCAGGATGTGCTTGGGCACGATGAAGGTCAGCGCCGCCAGGATCGACATATAAGGCGAATAGGCCGTTTCCATGCGCCAATGGATCTCGTCGGGCGCGACGATCTTGATGTCCTTGACGAGGCTGTGTCCGACGCGACTGCGCGCACGGAAATCCGGTTTGTTGATCAGCTCAAGCGAGAACTTGACGTCCTCGGCCGTGAACGGCGTGCCGTCGTGCCACTTCACGTCACTGCGCAGCTTGATCTTCCAGGTCAGGCCGTCGGCCGACAGTCCGCCATTCTCGATGGTCGGGACTTCGCGCGCGAGGTCGGGGACGAACTTGCCGTCGGGCTCGATGTACCAGAGCGGCGAAAACACCTGCCACCAGATGCCCTGGTCGACCTCGATGCCGGGCATCAGGGGATGAAAGACGGTCGGCTCCTGCGACAGCGCCGCAATCACCTGTCCGCGCGGCTTGTCCGGCGGATTGGTTGGGCGTTCGGTCTGGGCAAAGGAGCTGCCTGAAAGCGTCCATCCTGCCGCGGCGCCAGCGCCGAGCTGAAAGAATTGTCGGCGATTCGGAATGCCGAGATGCAGTGCCCCAACGCCGAACTTGCCGGTGTCGTCTGCCATGACCACTCTCCGTTGTCGCACGCGGCACCGTCTCCCGCGCCCCCGAAAACCCCGGCAAAGGGACAGGAGTGGGCTTTAGTGCTTCTAAATTTTTCAGTCAAAATTTCATCATGACTAAATACAGCTGTCAATCACATTGCTAGTATGCGCCACTTTTTCACTCCGACTGAAGCCCGGCCCGATGCGGCCCTGCGCTGAAAATGATGCATGGGAGAGCGACATGGATGGTCGCGGCGATACGAGTAGTCCGAAGGACGCCCCGATGATCGAGCCGGACGATACGGTCGACCAGCGCCTCGGCGAGACCGTGCGGCTGCTGCGTCAGCGCGCGGGTTTCTCCATCCAGGACGTCGCCAACAAGACCGGCCTGTCCACCGGCATGATCAGCCAGCTCGAACGCGCGCGCGCCATGCCGTCGATACGGACGCTGCGCCTGCTCAGCATCGCGCTCGACGTTCCCATCTCGTACTTCTTCGAGACCAGCGATCCCGCCGACGTGCAGCGCTATATCGTGCGCAAGAACAGCCGGCGGCTGCTGCGGCTCACTGCCAGCGGCGTCGTCAAGGAAGCGCTGACGCCGGCGGACAAAGGCCAGCTCGAGCTTTACGAGCTCACGCTCAATCCCGGCGCCTCCTCCGGCACCGACTTCCTGCAGCACACCGGCGAGAAGGCGGGCTACATCCTCTCCGGCAGCCTGCGGCTGTGGCTCGACAACCAGGCCCATGTGCTGGAAGCCGGCGACAGCTTCCGCTTTCCGAGCACCGTGCCGCACATGTTCGACAACCCGACCCAGCAGGTCGCGCGCGCGATCTGGGTGACGACGCTGCGCCAGACCGATTCGCCCGCAGGTTGAACCGCTGCCGCCCGGTACCGCCGGAAATTGCCCTCGACGCCGCCCCATTGAATCTGTAGCTCACGTGAGACCGGAGTCATCTGCCGGGCGGACGTGGGGGTCCGTACCGGACGTCGTTGGTGGGAGACCATGAGACCCAGGGGGCTTCTGACACTCGCGATGGCTACACAGGTCGTCGTGACCGCGGCGGCCCTCTTCGCCTCCTATGCCGTGTCCGGACCCGGGTTCGGCATCGCCCAGGTCGCAGCCCTCATCGCAAGCGCCGCCGTTGCCGTTGTGCTCGTGCGCCTCTGCACGCGAGCGATCGAGACGTCAGAGGACAGGCGCGCCGCCACGCAATCGGCCGAGTTGGCGCAGGCCCGCAGCGACAGCGCGCAGATGATGCAAGCCGTCATCAAGACCGCGCTCGATGCCTTCATTCAGATCGACGACAGCGGCGCCGTGCTGGAGTGGAGCTTTCAGGCCGAGGCCCTGACCGGATGGACGCGCCAGGAGGCGCTCGGTTCCGACGTCGTCGACCTCCTCGTCGCCGAGCCGCTGCGCGACGGCTTCAGGCAACGCATGGCGCGGCTGGTTCCGGAATTGTCGGGCGCGCCAGCCGGCATCCGCTTCGAGCTCACCCTGGTCCACAGGAACGGCGACAGGATCCTGGCCGAGGCGTCCAGCACGGTGTTGCGGCTGGGCGGACGCGTCATCGTCAACACCTTCGTCAGGGATATCACCCGGAAGCGCGCGGCCGAGGAGCAGTTGGTGCAGTCCCAGAAGATGGAGGCGGTCGGGCAGCTCACCGGCGGTATCGCGCACGAATTCAACAACATGCTCACGGTGATCACAGGCACGATCGAGATCCTCGCCGACGCCGTCAGGGACAACCCGCCGCTTGCGACCATCACCAAGCTGATCAGCGAGGCCGCCGATCGCGGCGCTGCTCTGACGTCGAGCCTGTTGTCCTTTGCCCGCAAGCAGGCGCTGCAGCCGGCCGAGATCGACGTCAACCAATTGCTCGAAGAGCTCGCCAAGCTGCTGCTGGCAACCTTCGACAAGAAGATCGAGATCGTCACCCGGCTCGACCGCAACGTCTGGCTCGCCTACGCCGACCGCGGCCAGCTGAGCTCGGCACTGCTCAACCTCGCCATCAACGCCCGCGACGCCATGCTGGACGGCGGCAGACTGACCCTGACGACGCGCAACGTCGTGTTCGGCGTGCGCGAGGCGGTCGCGGTCGGCGCCGGCTATGCCGGCGACTATGTCGAGATCGAGATCGCCGATGACGGCAGCGGCATTCCCCAGGCCATCCTGGAGCGGATCTTCGATCCGTTCTTCTCGACGAAGGAGGTCGGCAAGGGCACGGGGCTCGGGCTCAGCATGGTGTTCGGCTTCGTCAAGCAGTCCGGCGGCGGCATCAAGGTCGCCTCCGAAGAAGGACGCGGCACCATCTTCACACTCTATTTGCCGAAGGCGGAGGTGAGCGCGCTGCGCCCGACCGGCTATGACGACCGCAAGATCGTGGGGGGCAAAGAAACCGTGCTCTGCGTCGAGGACGACCGCGACGTCCGCCACTACGTCACGGTCCAGCTCGAAGGCCTCGGCTACAAGGTCATCCCGGCCGCCAATGCGACCGAGGCGCTCGCAATTGCGGCCGAAGGCACGCCGTTCGACCTGCTCTTCACCGACATCGTGATGGCCGGCGGCATGAACGGACGCGAGCTCGCCGAACAGATGGTGGCGGCGCGCCCCTCTTTGCGGGTCCTGTTCACCTCGGGCTACGCCTACGATTCGCTGCACACGCAGGGCCGCGCCACCATGGGCGCACCGCTCTTGAGAAAGCCCTACCGCAAGGCCGAACTCGCCCGCATGCTGCGCCGCTGCCTCGACACCGCCGTCGATTCCGCCGGCGACGCGATCCCGACGCCCTATTCGGTGCAGGCGGATGTCGAGGCATTCCTGCGCAGGCAGGCGGCGGAGGACGACGCGACGCGATCGCGGAAATAGCTATCTCGCCTCAGCTCATCCGCCGCCGGAGCGTCGCCGACGGCGTCTCGCCGAATTTTTCGCGATAGGCGCCGGCCATGCGGCCGAGATGGGTAAAGCCGAGGTCGAAGGCGATGTCGGTGATGGAGGCATCGGGCGATCCTTGCGCGAGGCGGCCGTGGAGCTCGGCGAGGCGCATATCGAGCAGCATCTGCGAGATCGACAGGCCGAAGTGACGACGGAAGCCGAGCTGCAGCGCGCGGATGCCGATGCCGGAGGCGCAGGCGAGCTGCGCGAGATCGAGCGGCTCGCCGGCATTGTCGGCGAGATGGTCGCGCGCCGTGCGGAGCGCGCGCGGCAGCCGCTCGGCCTGCCCGGAGAACGTTTGAATAGCATCCGACAGGCCATGGCGCTGGCCGTTGAGCAGGCGATCGAGCAGCAGCTCCCGCCAATCGGCCATCGCGACCGCCGACAGCCGGCCGGAAGGGCTGAGACGCTCGGCGAGCATCATCAGCTCGGCGAGGCTGGTTCGCAGCGCCCGCCCGGCCGGCGCGTCCAAATCGATCATTGGATCGAACTCGACCGTGCCTGACACCCTGCCGGACAGCGCTGCGGCGCGCTGCTCGACCATGCGGCGGTCGAACAGCAGGATCGCCTGCGCGCAGTCACGCCACATCATCCGGGTCGGGATCGTCGGCGACAGTAGCGACGCCGTCCGCCCCGGCACCGCCTCGAGCTCGGTCGTGCCGGCGCGAATATAGGCCGAGCCGGCGAGCGGGACTTGCACCAGGAAGAAGCGCTCGAGGCAGCCGGGGTCGATGCCGACCGATCCGCCATAGGCGACGTAGTTGATGGAAAAGCCGTCGAAGCCGGCGCAATTATGCCGGGCGGAGAAGCCGGAGGCGCGCAGCCGTGCCGGCTTGAGATCGTGCGGGCAGAAGATGCGACCGATCTGGTCGGCCGCCTCGTCGACATCGTCGGTGGTGACGCGGGCGAAATCCGCGAGCCGTTCGGCCGCGGGCGTCCTTGCGCTCATTTCCAGCACGGCTGCGGACATGGTCGACCACGCTTCGCGTCACGGAATTGCTTTAAGCCTATAATAATTCCCCGGACACGGAAAGGGCGGCGTCGGCAAAATCGTCATGCTGCACGGCAGCAGGCGCTTCGCGGATTCGTTTAGCGGATAGACAGGCGCCCCTTTGATGGCCGAAGCTCCAACCTCGCCGGAATCCAATGGGAGCATGCGATGACTGCACTCGAAAAAGGCATTACCGCTAACGGCACGGGCTATGGCGGCAAGAGCTGGAACATCCTGGGCCAGGTCTATTTCCCCAAGGCCGTCACCGACTCCACCTTCGCGTTCGAGACCAACAGCGACCCCGGCCAGTTCGTGCCGGTGCACATCCATCCGACCCAGGACGAGTTCATCCTGGTGCAGGAAGGCACGCTTGACCTCAAGCTCGACGGCAAATGGGTCAAGGCTCACGCCGGCGATCTCGTGCGCCTGCCGCGCGGCATTCCGCACGGCTATTTCAACAAGTCCGACAAGCCGGCCCGCGCGCTGTTCTGGGTCTCGCCGATGCAGAAGCTGGAGGCGCTGTTCGAGCAGCTGCACAATCTGACCGACCCTGCCGAGGTCGTGCGCATCTCGGCGCTGCACGAGGTCGATTTCCTGCCGCCCGAGGCCAACGACTAGCCTCTTCGTCCATCTTCATCGGCTTGCAGCACCGCCGGCCGCACCTTGCGGCCGAACGAGGCCGCTTGCGCGCGAAACACACATCGATTGCGAGCAATCCCATGGTCAGCCCCAAGCATGTCTGCGTGATCGGCGCCGGCGTCTCCGGCCTCGCCGCCGCCAAGGCGTTCTCCAGCCGCGGCCACCACGTCACCATCGTCGAGCGCAGCGGCGATCTCGGCGGCGTCTGGGAGCCGGCGCGCTCCTATCCCGAAGTGCAGACCCAGAGCCCGAAGGAGCTCTATCGCTACACCGACCGCGCCATGCCGGAGGCCTATCCGGAATGGCCGACCGGGCCGCAGGTTCATGCCTATCTCGCCGACTATGCCAAGAGCTTCGGTCTCGACCGCATGCTCCGCCTCGGCATCGAGGTCGCCGGCATGGCGCGGCGTGCCGACGGCAAGCCGGGCTGGACGCTGGCGCTGAAGGCCAAGGACGGCACGAGCACGAGCGAGGATTTCGATTTCATCGCAGTCTGCACCGGGCAGTTCAACGAGCCGCGCGAGCTGCATTGCCCGGGCGAGGAGGGCTTTGTCGCACAGGGCGGCCAGATCCTGCATTCCTCGAAATACGGCGATCCCGTGCTGGCGAAAGGGCGCCGCATCGTCGTGCTCGGCGGTTCGAAATCGGCGACCGACATCGCGGTCAACGCGGTGAAATCGGGCGCGCGCGAGGTGACCATCGTGATGCGCGAGCCGGTCTGGCGCATCCCCTATTTCATCGGCGGCCTCGTGAACTTCAAGCGCATCCTCTACATCCGCGCGCAGGAGGAGATGTTTCCGGGCTGGGGCATCGGTGCGATGGGACGGCTCGCGCATCGCATCGCCGCGCCGCTGGTGTGGGCGAACTGGCGCGGGCTGGAGAGCCTGCTGAAGGCGCAGCTCAAGCTTGGCCGCTGCAAAATGGTGCCGAAGGAGCGGATCGAGGACGGCGTCAATTGCTCGGTGCCGATCGCAACGCCCGGCTTCTATCCGATGGTCGCCGACGGCCGCATCAAGGCTGTGTTCGGCACGTTCGATCACTACGAGGGCGACAGTATCGTGATGAGCGGCGGCGAGCGCGTGGGCGCGGATGTCGCGGTGCTCGCGATCGGCTACAAGCTCGGCGTGCCGTTCATGCCCGAGGCCTACAAGCACAAACTGGTCGATGCCGACGGGCAGTACCGGCTCTACCGCCTGATCGCCAACCCTGATTTGCCGGAGCTCGGCTTCGTCGGCTTCAACTCGTCGTTCTGCACCGTGCTCTGCGCCGACCTCGCCGCCAACTGGCTGGTCCGCTATGCCGACGGCCAGCTCGCGAACCAGCCGACGGCGCAGGCGATGCGCGACAACATCGAGATGATGCTGCACTTCAAGCGCGTCGAACGGCCGGCCGCGGGCGTCTATGGCGGCCTCTGCGTCGCGCCCTATCACTACCGCCATTTCGACGAGCTGATGGCCGACATCGGCGCGAAGAACCAGAAGCGCGGCGGGCTCGCGGGGCACTTCCAGCCCCCGGACGCAGATGCCTATGCGAAATTCCTGGCGACGGCGCCGGATTACCGGGCGGCATAAGAATTCCGGCTGAGCGGGATTTGCATCTCGCCAGCCCTTGCCTCTGATGCTTACGATCTCCCTGGCCATCGAATCGACAGGAACCAGCCATGGGATCCAGACGTCTCGCAATCCTTGCGGCTGTTGCCTTCTTCGTCGCGGTGCCAGCCGTCGCACAACAGCGCGCGCTCACACCCCGGCAATCCGAGACGCTCGCCGCCTATGAGCGGGCGCTCGGCGATTTCAAATCCATCCTTGCCGAGCGGCGGCGCCAGATCGAGGCGAAGCAGCCGCTGCCGAACCTGCCGGGACAGGCGGTCTATCTCGCCCGCGTCGCCGTGATCAGCACGTACAAGGATCTCACCGATGCGATCCCGTCGCGGATCGGGCGGCCCAACAAGTTCGAGATTCCGCCGGCCTATTTCGACGCCGACATCGAGCCCCTGATCGACGAATATTCGAAGTTGTTCGACGTCATGGAGGCGCCGCCCGCCAATGCGCAGAATTCGGCGACGCCGTTCAAGGACGTCGTCGATCTCGCCACGGTGATCGCGCGCGCCAAGGGGCTTGCGCCTGACCACGCGGACGCCGCGGGCCGCATCAGCCTCGGGCTGTTCTTTGCCGAGACCAACGGCAAGCAGAACGTCCGCAACGGCCGCTCGAACACCTATATGGGCAGCTTCCAGACCGGCCCGTCCGAAGACCGCAACGGCCATAGAAAATGGCAGGCCATCAAGGGCGAGATCGCCGCGATCGATCCGCACCTGAGCGCGCGCGATGACAAGGAGGAGGCCCGCGCCCGCGGCACCGATCACCGCTTCAACCACTGGACCAACGTGCGCGACGGCCTGATGAACGCGCACGCGGATGTGTTCCGTGAGATTCCCGGAATCGTGAAGACGCTGCCCGACCCGATCGACCAGATGAAGCTGTTCGAGCTGATCCAGATCGTGCCGACCCCGACGCGCGCGGCGCTCAAGTCCGGCGACCTCCTGAACTACAGGGTGTCGAGCCCCACGATCATGAAGCACCTGCGCAACAACAGCATCTTTGCGTTCGGGCAGGCCGACCGGGCGAAAACCTCGGCCAGCTACCGCGAGATCCTCGCGGCGATGTGGCTGTTCAACCGCAAGTTCGAGAAAGCGATGGCGAAATACGCGGAGATCAGGGGCGCTGACGGAGTTGCACCCACAATCCGTAATTGTATGATTGCGCGATCTGGCTCGCAGCACGGACCGTCACATGCGCATCCTCATTCTCGGCGGCAGCCAGTTTCTCGGGCGAGCAGTCGCAGCCCGAGCCTGTGCAGTCGGACACGACGTGACCTGCGCTGCTCGCGGTGTCGCAGGACCCATCGCGGCGGGCGCGCACTTCGTGATGATCGACCGCGACGCGGCCGACGGGCTTGCACCGCTCGCGGGCGAAACGTTCGATGCCGTGGTCGACGTCTCGCGATATCCCGGCCAGGTCCGCCGCGCCGTCGCGGCGCTGAAGCGGCCGGGCGTACATTGGACCTTCGTTTCCACGATCAGCGTATATGCGGACAACCGGATACCGGGACAACGCGCCGATACGGCGCCGCTGCGCGAACCCGTTGCCGCGGAGATCGAACACAGCACCGACGCCATCTATGGCGCCGCCAAGGTCGCCTGCGAACAGGCGGTCGGAAACGATTCCTTCATCTGCCGCGCCGGCCTGATCGCCGGGCCGGAAGACCCGACGGGGCGCTTCGCCTATTGGCCGACACGGCTTGCGCGCGGCGGTGAGGTACTGGCCCCGGGATCGCCTGACGATGCCGTCCAGTTCATCGACGTGCGCGATCTCGCGCAATGGATCGTGCACGCGGCTGAGGTTCGCCTCACCGGCATCTATGACGGGATTGGACCGATACGCAAGCGCGGCGAATTTCTGGCCGAATGCGCAGCCGCGCTCAACGCGTCCTGCACGTTCACCTGGATCGATCGTGAGTTTCTCGAGGCCCACGACGTGCGGCGCTGGGCAGGTCCGCGGTCATTGCCGATGTGGCTGCCTTTGCCCGACTTCGCTGGTTTCCAGACGCGCGACACCTCACCGGCCCGCGAGGCCGGGCTGACTTCACGACCGCCGGGAGAGACAGCGCGCGATACACTGCATTGGCTGCGCGAAAGCCACGGACCAGTGATCGGGCTCAGCTCCGATGAAGAAAGCGCGGTGCTTTCAGCGTGGCATGTGCGCAACGCAGCCGCGACCGGGACCTAGCCGGATCACAAGCAAGCCAGCTGACGGACCTATTCCGTCCGGATCGGCGAATCCTTCAAACCATTGTCGTCGTAGGCCTTGCGCAGTGTGCCGTTGGTCGTGGCTTCGGTCATGAATGTGGTGACGAACGCCAGCGTCTCCTTGTGGCCGAGCGGCACGGCGACGGCGGTCACCGTCTTCTTGAACGTCTCGTCCAGCACCTTTGTCCCTGGAATCTTCTGCGCCATCTTGTTGAGCTGATCGCGCGACAATGCGAAGGCGTCGATCTCGCCGCTCTTGAGCAGCCCGAAGATCTCGTCATAGGTCTGATAGCCCGTGACCTCGGCATGCTTCAGATGCGCGATGGCACCGCGCATGGTGGTCGTCGCGTTGACGGCCGCCACCATGACGCCTAGTTGGTCGAGCGTCGCGAAATTGGTGATGTTCGAGCCGGGCCTGACGATGTAGGTGGCGTCCGCGACCTCGTAGATCGGGCCGAACATCATCCTGGTCTCGCGCTCGGGATCTTTGGGCAGCCACGTGACGTCCCAAGTGCCTTTGCCGGCCGCATCGGTGATCTGCCCGGAATTCTGGTGCGCGACATATTCGACGGGGACGCCGAGCTGGGCGGCCATCGCCTTGCCGAGATCGACGGGCACGCCGGCATAGCCGGCTTCGGTCTTGGTCGACCAGAACGCCCCGCCTGCGGGGCTGATGGCGATCGCGACCCGCAGTCTGCCGGTCGGTGCGATCTCGTCCTTCAGACCGTCTGCTAGCGCCGGCATGGCGACCATCGCTGCGAGACCGAGGCCGGCAAGAGCCGATCGGAGGGACGTGGGCATGTCATGGTCTCCTCACCTTTTCTTCTTGGCTTTTCCCGGCTGGCTCACGCGGCCTTTGAGACGATTGTGGTCGATCGTGCGTCCGGTGAAAAGCGGTTTGTCATGACAAATCTGTTGAAGGCCACACCGCCCTGTGCCGCGCAAGGCCAGCAACTGCCATGGCTATGGTGTTCCACGGCCGGACATTTGTTGATAGCCTGCCGCACCGACAGACGATACTCGGGGGCTACCGAATGACCTCATCGAATCCCGCATCTCCCGCACGGCGCAATGGAGCGTGGAGACAGGCCGGACGGACACTGGCCGCCGTTGCGGCCATGGTCGCGCTGGCGGGCTGCGAGGACAAGAACACGTTCGTGGCGCCGCCGCCGCCCAAGGTGGACGTGGCAACGCCGGTGCAGCGCGCCGTGACGCGCTACATCGAGGCCACCGGCAACACCGCGCCGGTCAAGAGCGTCGACCTCGTCGCGCGGGTGCAAGGCTTCCTGCAATCGATCGACTATCAGGACGGCAGCTTCGTCAAGCAGGGCACCCAGCTGTTCACGATCGAGCCGGAGACCTATAAGCTGAAGCTGGAGCAGGCGCAGGCGGCCGAGGCCGGCGCGCAGGCCTCGGTCCGGCAGACGGAAGCCGATTACAAACGACAGGCCGATCTGGTGCAGCGCCAAGCGGTCTCGCAAGCCACGCTCGACACGTCGACTTCGAATCGCGACAACGCGCAAGCCAATCTCCAGCAGGCGCAAGCCAACACCAAGCTCGCCGAGGTCAATTACGGCTACACCAAGGTGACGGCGCCGTTCGACGGCATCGTCAGCGCCCACATGGTCTCGATCGGCGAGCTCGTCGGCGTCTCCTCGCCGACCCAGCTCGCCACCATCGTCGCGATGGACCCGATCTATGTGAACTTCACCGTCAACGAGCAGGACGTGCTGCGCATCCGCGCCGAAGCGACCCGTCGTGGGCTAACCCCGGCCAACCTCAAGCAGTTTCCGATCCAGATCGGCCTTCAGACCGAAACCGGCTATCCGCACGAGGGCCACCTCGACTACGTCGCGCCGACCCTCAATCAATCGACCGGCACGCTGGCGGTGCGCGGCCTCATGCCCAACGACAAGCGGGTGCTGCTGCCCGGCTATTTCGTCCGCGTCCGCGTGCCCTTCGACCAGGAGAAGAGCGCCCTGCTCGTTCCTGATACGGCGCTCGGCAGCGACCAGGGCGGCCGTTATCTGCTGGTAGTCAACGGCGACAACGTCGTCGAGCAGCGCAAGGTGCAGATCGGCCCGGTCGACAACGGGCTGCGCGTCATCGAGGACGGCCTGAAGCCGGAGGACCGCGTCGTTATCGCGGGGCTTCTGCGGGTGATCCCGGGCCAGAAGATCGATCCGCAGGTGACGAAGATCGAGCAGCCGCAAGCCTCGAACAAGTAAGGGGCCGCAACCATGATCTCGAAGTTCTTCATCGAGCGGCCGGTCCTCTCGAACGTCATCGCGCTCTTGATGATCCTGATCGGCGGCGTCGCGCTGTTCAATCTCGCCATCGCGCAATACCCTGACGTGGTGCCGCCGACCGTGCAGGTCACCACCCGCTATCCCGGCGCCAGCGCCAAGACCGTGATCGACACCGTCGCGCTGCCGATCGAGCAGCAGGTCAACGGCGTCGAGGACATGCTCTACATGCAGTCCTACAGCGGCTCCGACGGCACCTATACGCTGACCGTGACCTTCAAGATTGGCACCGACCTCAATTTCGCGCAGGTGCTGGTGCAGAACCGCGTCTCCAGCGCGTTGTCGCAACTGCCGAGCGCCGTGCAGAATCAGGGCGTCACCGTGCAGAAGCGGTCGACATCGATCCTGCTGTTCGTGACGCTGACCTCGCCGGACT
Source organism: Bradyrhizobium symbiodeficiens (assembly GCF_002266465.3). Taxonomy (NCBI): domain Bacteria; kingdom Pseudomonadati; phylum Pseudomonadota; class Alphaproteobacteria; order Hyphomicrobiales; family Nitrobacteraceae; genus Bradyrhizobium; species Bradyrhizobium symbiodeficiens. The sequence continues at coordinate 5,808,870 of NZ_CP029427.2, forward strand.
CAAAATTCGACAGCCTCTATTTGAGCAACTACGCCACGATCAACATCCGCGACGAGCTTTCGCGCCTGCCCGGCGTCGGAAACGTCACGGTGTTCGGTGCCGGCCAGTATTCGATGCGGGTCTGGCTCGATCCCAACAAGCTGCAGGTCCGGGGCCTGGTTCCGCAGGACGTCATCAACGCGATCCAGCAGCAGAGCCAGCAGGTCTCCGCCGGCCAGATCGGTGCGCCGCCGACGCCGCCAGGCCAGGCGTTCCAGTACACGCTCAACGTCAACGGACGGCTCGACGACACCAGCCAGTTCGAGAACATCATCGTCAAGACCGGCACCAGCGGCGACGTCACGCGCGTCCGCGACGTCGGCTGGGTTGAGCTCGGCGCGCAGACCTACAGCCAGATCTTCTCGCTCAACAAGCAGCCCGCCGTCGGCATCGGCGTGTTCCAGTCGCCAGGCGCCAACGCGCTCCAGGTCGAGCAGGCCGTCGAGAAAAAGATGGCAGACCTCGCCAAGCGATTCCCCGAAGGCATCAAGTACGACACGCCGTTCGACACCACCAAATTCGTCGAGGCCTCGGTGCACGAGGTCTACATGACGCTGATCGAGGCCGGCCTACTGGTGCTGGTCGTGATTCTTGTCTTCCTGCAGGACTGGCGCGCGATGCTGGTGCCGGCGACCACCGTGCCTGTCACCATCATCGGCGCCTTTGCCGCGATGGCGGCGCTCGGCTTCACCATCAACATGTCGACGCTGTTTGCGATCGTGCTGGCGATCGGCATCGTGGTCGACGACGCCATCGTCGTGGTGGAAGGCGCCGCCCACAACATCGAGCAGGGCATGAACGGCCACGACGCCGCGATCAAGGCGATGGACCAGCTGTTCGCACCGATCGTCGGCATCACCCTGGTGCTGATCTCGGTGTTCCTGCCGGCCTCGTTCCTCGCCGGGCTGACCGGACGCATCTATTCGCAGTTCGCGCTGGTGATCGCGGCGACCGCGCTGCTGTCCGCCATCAACGCGGCGACGCTGAAGCCCACGCAATGCGCGCTGTGGCTGCGGCCGACGGTGCCGCCGGAGCAGCGCAATTTCTTCTATCGCGGATTCAACGCGGTCTATAACAGGGTCGAGCGCGGCTATACACGGCTGATTACCTTCCTGTGCCGGCACGCCACCATCTCCGTCGCGTTCGCGCTGCTGGTCATCGGAGCCAGCGGCTACGGCCTCTCGCGGGTGCCGACGGGCTTCCTGCCGATCGAGGACCAGGGCTATCTGATCGCCGCGATCCAGCTGCCCGACGGCGCCGCGCTGGAGCGGACCCAGAAGGTGCTCGACCGGGCCAGCGAGATCATCAAGGAGACACCCGGCGTTCAGCAGGTCATCACCATCGCCGGCATCTCCGCACTCGACAACAGCGCCAGCCTTGCCAATGCCGGCGTCGCCTACATCATCCTGAAGGATTGGGATGCACGCAAAGGGCCGGGCGAGGATCTGCGTTCGCTGGTCTATGGCCTCAACGACAAGCTCGCGACCATCATGGAGGCTCGCACCATCGTGCTGCCCCCGCCGCCGATCCAGGGCATCGGCAACGCCGCCGGGTTCTCGATGCAGGTCGAGCTGCGCGACGGCAACAGCGATTTCGCCAAGCTGCAGGCGATCACGGGTGCGGTGGTCGCGAACGGCCAGAGCCAGAGCGCGCTGCAGCGCGTGCAGTCCTCGTTCCGCTCGTCGGTGCCGCAGTTCAATGTCGAGATCGACCGCGTCAAGACCCAGACGCTGCACGTGACGACGGACCAGGTGTTCTCGGCGCTGTCGACCTATCTCGGCTCGTCCTATGTCAACCAATTCAACAAGTTCGGCCGCGTATTCCAGGTCTACACCCAAGCCGATCCCGCCTTCCGCGTCACCGAGCGCGACATCGCCAACATGATGGTGCGCAATTCCAACGGCGACATGATCCCGATCGGCACCGTCGCCAAGATCACGCCGGCCACCGGTCCGTCGCTGATCAGCCTCTACAATCTCTATCCGTCCTCGACCGTGATCGGCCTGCCGGCGCAGGGCTATTCGTCCGGCCAGTCGCTGAAGCTGATGGAGGAGATCGCCGACAAGACGCTGCCGCCCGGCACCGGCTATGAATGGACCGCGATGTCCTATCAGGAGAAGGCGGTCTCGAACCAGATCTACTGGGTGTTCGGGCTCGCCATGCTGCTGGTCTATCTGGTGCTCGCCGGCCAGTACGAGAGCTGGTACGCGCCGATCTCGGTGATCCTCGCGGTGCCGCTGTCGCTGCTCGGGCCGATGCTGATCCTCTCCGTGCTCAAGATCGACAACAACCTGTATTGCCAGATCGGCCTGATCCTGCTGATCGCGCTGTCGGCCAAGAACGCCATCCTGATCGTCGAGGTCGGACTCGAACTGCACGGCCGCGACGGCAAGCCGGTGCTGGAGGCCGCGATCGAGGCGGCGCGTGCCCGCTTCCGGCCGATCCTGATGACCTCGTTCGCCTTCATCCTCGGCGTGGTGCCGCTGGTGCTCGCCACCGGCGCCGGCGCCAGCGCCCGCAAGTCGATCGGCATCACCGTGTTCTCGGGCATGCTGGCCTCGACCTGCCTCGCGGTGCTGTTCGTGCCGGCCTTCTTCGTGGTGGTGCAGAGGTTCGAGAACTGGCGGGCGAGCAGGAAGGCGGTGAAGGTGGTGGAGGTGAAGCCTTAGGCGCGATTGGAGGGGGCGAGCCCTCCGCGTGCTCGGTGTAACCTCTCCCGCTTGCGGGAGAGGTCGCCGCGTAGCGCCGGGTGAGGGCTCCCTCCTCTGGGAGAGTGTCCCGATGCGGAGCCAGCCCTCCCCCCGACCCTCTCCCGCGAGCGGGAGAGGGGGCGCGCTGCCCGCGCGGGCATAGCACGCCTCAACCCTTCTCCACTGACGCCTGCCTGGCGTCGCCGCTCGACACCAGCAGCACCGAGACCTTCGACTGCCGCAGCACGGCGTCAGCGACGCCGCCGAAGGAGAGATGATCGCCCTGGATGCGGTCGACGCCCATGACGACGAGATCGACGTCGGTGGTGTCGATCTCGCGCAGGATCGCGCCTTCCGGCGCCCGGTTCACCCGCAGCGTCGTGGTGATGTCGACGTCGTAACGGGCGGCGAGATCGCTGGTATCCTTGAGGATGCCCGCCTCCTGGCTGAGGCCGCGGGAAGCGCCGCGCTGCGCGCCCTTGTCGCGTGTGGTCGCGACATAGATCACCCGGAGTGAGCCGGAACCGGCCTGTGCCAGCGCCACCGCGATTTCGGCGCCGCGCTTGGAAACGCTGCTGCCGGACACGGGAACGAGGATGTTGAGGCCGTCGGGGTTCGGTTGCTTCAGGTGCTTGCCCTTGGCCGCGACGATGGCCATCGCTCCTTCGTACTGCGCGGCGATGTCGTCGATCCCGCGATCGAAGCGGTCCTTGCCGGCAACGACCTTGTCGATGCCGACGACCATGAGGTCGAAGCCCTTGCGTGCTTCCTCGGCGATGGTCTCGCCGAGCTCCGCGCGCCGCGCCCGGGTGACGATATCGACGCGGCCGGTGTCGTCCTCGGTGTTGGCGGACACCGCCTCGGCCGCCTTCTTCACCACGGCTTCGTGGCTCTCCTCCGCGCCGCGGCCCTTCTCCTGCTCTTTCGCGTTCTTTCCGATATGCAGCACGGTGATCGGCAGGCCGCGCATGCCGGCGATCAGGCCCGCGATGTGGGCGGCAAAGGTGGCGTTGACGCTCTCGTCCACCGCCAGCAACGGGCGCTCGAGATTGGCGACGAAGCCGCGCTTCTCGAACTCCTCCCGCTCCAGCCGTTCCTTCTCCTCCTTGTTCATCGGCAGCCTCGCCAGCGCCGCGCGCAGCATCGGCGGCATCGCCATCGTGGTCACGATCGCCATGGTGACGATCATCGTGAACAGGTTCTGGCTGAGCACACCAATGGACAGGCCGATGGTCGCGATGATCACCTCGGTCGAGCCGCGCGCGTTCATGCCGCTGGCGAGCGCCAGCGACTCCCGCCTGGTCAGGCCGCCCAAGGTACCGCCGACAAAGGCGCCGCCGAACTTGCCGACGCTGGCGATCACGACCAGAAGGCCGGTGAGCATCAGCAGATTGGGATCACGCAGCACCGACAGATCGGCGGCAAGGCCGGCGAGACCGAAGAACACCGGCATGAAGAAGCTGGAGATCAACCCGCGCAAACGCTCGTCGATCTGCCGCGTCAGGATCGGGGACTCCCCGACCAGGATGCCGGCGACGAACGCGCCCAGAACGGTATGCACGCCGATGGCATGCGTGATCATCGCCATCGCGCACATCAGCAGCAGGATTACGGTGATGACGGGCGCCGTGCTGACGAGATTGTCGTTGGCCCAGCGGATGAGCTGGAACACCAGGCGGCGGCCGATCGTGAAACTGACGGCGAGGAAGGCGAGCGTGCCCAGCACCGCTTTCGCCACCGAAGCGATATCCAGCGTGCCGTGCGAGGCGAGGCTGAAGATGACCGCGATGATGACCCAGCCGATGGTGTCGTCGATGACAGCGGTCGCGACGATGATCTGGCCGACATTGCGGCGCATGAAATTCATCTCGCGTACCACCACCGCGACGATCTTCACGGAAGAAATCGACAGCGCGGTGCCCATGAACAGCGAGGCCACCAGTCGCGCTTGCGGATTGGGGAGCAGCGCATCGGGCAGAAACTCACCGAGCGCGAAGCCGCAGGCAAAGGGCACGAGGATGCCGGCGATCGAGATTGCGATCGCGGCCTTGCCGACCTTCTTCACCAGCTTGAGGTCGGTCTCCATGCCCGTGAGCAGCAGCAGAAGGAGGATGCCGACCTGAGCGATGCCGTCGATCATCGCCTTCTGCTCGGGCGTCTTCGGGAAGATCGCGGCTTGCGCCTCCGGCCAGATCCAGCCGAACAGCGACGGCCCCAGGATGATGCCGGCAAGCAGTTCGCCGATCACCGAGGGTTGGCCAATCCGCTGCATGATCTCGCCGAGACCCCGCCCCACAGCAATCAGCAGCACGATCTGCGCCACCAGCAGAAATTCGGACGGGCCGGACGACTTGCCCGTTTCAGCACCGGCCGCGATGGTGGTGAGCATAAGCGCCGCTAGGGCAAGCCCAGCCGGACGGAGCAGGCGCCATGGCATGCAGTGATTTCCCCCTCACCCCGATCTCGGGGACACCGAAACAGAACCCGCGACGGGTGGGACGGGTTCCATGCAGGGCGGCGGCGTGCAACAGCAAAATCGTGAAAACAACCCCATGCACAGTAGGGATGGGGTTGAAAAGGCTCGAGAAAATTTCGGCCTTGCCGAGGCGGTTTGCGTCGTCGGGCAAAACAGGGGTAGAGTTTCATGATCGGCGGCGTGCGTGACGTGCCGCTCCGTCTCCGGTCATTCCATGGCGTCGCGCAGCGACGGACCCGCTCCATTTCTCCGCAGTCTCTGCCGCCCGATGGAATCCGGGTTCGCGCTTACGCGCGCCCCGGAATGACGGGACCTCATACCGGCTGCGGCGTCCGGATCTCGCGGGGCAGGATGATGGCGGCTGCGATGGCCAGCAGGCAGAGCGCGGCGAAGGCGTGCAGCATCGTGACGAAGCCGCCCTGCTCGTAGAGCCAGGCGACCAGGCCGACCGAGGCGCCGGCCGCGGTGAAGCCGATGAAATAGCGCACCGCATAGGCGCGCGAGCGCCACTCCTCGCTGGTGTATTTGCCGACCATGGCGTCATTGACCGTAACCTGCCCGAACGCGCCCATGACGATGCCGATCGAGACCAGGATCAGCGGCAGATTGTTCAGGCTGGCGGCCAGATACAGGAACGGCGCCAGCATGAAGGACAGCGGCAGCGCCACCGTCTTGAGCGAGTAACGGTCGAGCAGGCGGCCGATCGTGTACTGCGTCATCGCACCGAACACGTAGACACAGGCCGCGATGACCCCCAGCAGCGCCGGGCTCCTGGTCAGATCCGCGAGCCGCTCCGCAAACAGCTTCGGCAGGGCCACGGTGACGGCGTTGAACGTCGTGGAGATCGCGATCACCACGATCAGCAGCGACAGCACCACGCGCCACATGTCCTGCTTTGCCACCCGCGCCTGCGCCGCCGCCTGCTTCGAACCCTTGCGGTCTTCGTGGACGACCAGCATCGCAAAGGCGATGCCGATCAGGATGGTAACGATGCCGGGCACGATGAAGGCGAAACGCCAGCCGAAATACTGGCCGATCACGCCTGTCACCAGCGCCGAGGAGGCCACGCCGAGATTGCCCCAGACACCGTTGATGCCCATCTCGCGGCCGAGCCGGTCGGCATAGGACACGATCATGGCGGTGCCGACGGGATGGTAGATGGAGGCGAAGATGCCGATCGCGAGCAGCGCTGCGCCGAGTTGTGCCGGGGTCTGCACGAAGCCGACCGAGATCATGGACGCTCCGATGCCGACGAAGAAGATCAGCATCATGTGGCGGCGGCTCCAGCGGTCACCGAGCCAGCCGGTGAGCAGCGAGCCCGCCCCGAAAGCCACGAAGCCGGGCGTCGCATAAGGCAAAAGTTCCGAATAGGCCATGCCGAGCGCCGGCCCCATGATGATGACGGCCGCGGCGAAGATCAGCATCGCATAATGGTCGATGAAATGGCCTGCGTTGACGAAACCGATCACCCGGCTGGGGCTGTTCATTTCCCGAATCCTCTCCTGCTCCGAAATGAGTTATATCTCCTCCCCATGACGGGATGCTGCCAATGACTGTCTTGGAAAGGCCAATGTTGGAAACGCCAACCCTGCGGGAGGTCCGGAGCAACCACCGCTCGCCCGCGGGCGTCCACCTGGTTGCGCGCGACTATCCGAGAGGTTTGCGGATCGATCCGCATTTGCACCGCGAGGCGCAGCTGATCTATGCGGCCAGGGGCACCATGCAGGTGACGACGCCCGGCGGCCGCTGGCTGGTGCCGCCGGACCGCGCCGTGTGGGTGCCGGCCGGGCTCGAGCACGCCATCGACCTGCTCGCCGACATCGAGATGCGCACGCTGTATTTCGACCTGTCCTGGCTGAAGCGCGAGCAGCGCTATGACGGCCTGACCCGGGAATTCGTGGTGCGGGTGTCGCCGCTGCTCAACCAGGCGATCCTCGCGCTGTTCGACGCGCGCAACACCGAAGAGCGCACCGAGCTCCTGGTGCGGCTCGTGATGCTGGAATTGCACCAGGCCGAGGATTCCGCGACCTTCGTGCCGCTGCCGCACGAACCGCGCTGCCGCCGCGCCGCCATGATCGTGCTCGACGATCCCACCGGCCTGCACGACATCGACACGCTGGCGCGCGAGGTCGGCACCTCCGCGCGGACGCTGTCGCGGCTGTTCTCGACCGAGACCCAGCTGAGCTTCAAGAGCTGGTGCCAGCGTGCGCGGATTGCCGCCGCGATCCAGCGCTTGTCGACGGAGGCCGGCGTGTCGGTCAAGCAGCTCGCGACCCAACTCGGTTATGCCAGCGTGCCGGCGTTCTCGGCCGCCTTCCGTCAGGTGACGGGGCGGACGCCGACGGAGTTTGCGGGGAAGGGGTAGCCCTCCACGACATTGCGAGCACAGGTCTCGTAGGGTGGGCAAAGCGGAAGCGTGCCCACGACCTCCTTCGCTGCTGTCAGAGATCGTGGACACGGCGCTTTGCACCTTTGCCCACCCTACGGGAGCTTGCCCGGGGTGAGCACGCCCAACCCCATCAACACCCACACCCAACATGCCGCCATTCTCGAAACGCACGGCCCGACTAAAGTTGCCGCATTCCTCCGCTGGATTGTGATCGGCTTCCGCCCAAATCCCGTGTAAACTTCCGCAACGCACAAACCCGATCCGAAAGTCCCGATGGCCAACGCCTTCTTCTCCGACCTGCTCGCCACCATCTCCGATCGCGGCCGCACGCTGCTTCGTCGCGGCGATTCCGCCGACACCAAAAGGGATGCCGATGGGCTGATCGAGCTCTGCGATGCGCTGCTGTCGGGCCGCGGCGAGGCATCGGGCATTGCCATCGCGCGTGATGTGCTCGACATTTACCAGGGACTGGATGCGGCAGGACGCCGCGCCTTTTTCGAAGGCCTCGTGCGCGATTTCGGGCCGGACCGGGAACGCCTGTCAAAGGCGATCGAGAAGTGGCGCGACAAGCCGAGCGACGAGGACGCAAGCTCGCTGCATTTCGCCTCGGAGCCGCGGCGGCAGGAACTGATCCGCCGGCTCAACCGCGCGCCGGGCGGCACCGGCGATCTCGTCGCCATGCGCGCCGACCTGCTCGGCATGATGAAAGGCCACACCGATTTCGCCGCGCTCGATCGCGACGTCTCGCATCTGCTGTCTTCGTGGTTCAACAGGGGGTTTCTCGTGCTGCGCCGGATTGACTGGTCGACCCCGGCCAACATCCTCGAAAAGATCATCCGCTACGAAGCGGTTCATGAGATCAGCGACTGGGACGATTTGCGCCGCCGCCTCGATCCGGTCGATCGCCGCTGCTATGCCTTCTTCCATCCCGCCATGGTCGACGAGCCCCTGATCTTCGTCGAGGTGGCGCTGACCGAGACGATCCCCGGCGCGATTCAACCGCTGCTCGCGGTCGATCGCCAGCACCTGCCGATCGAGCGCGCCCGCACCGCGGTGTTCTATTCGATCTCCAACACCCAGCGCGGGCTCGGCGGCATCTCGTTCGGCAGCTTCCTGATCAAGCAGGTGGTCGAGGAGTTGCGCCGTGAACTGCCAAAGCTTGACACCTTCGTGACGCTGTCGCCGGTGCCGGGCTTCATGCAGTGGGTGAAGCAGGACAAAGACCTGCCGCTGACGGACGAGGATCGCGAGGTCCTGAAGCGCCTCGACGATCCCAAATGGTTCGAGAACCCCGAGACGACCACGTTGCTGCGCGCTGTGATCGAGCCGCTTGCGGCGCATTACTTCCTGAAGGCGCGCACGCCGAAGGGCAAACTGATCGATTCCGTCGCCCGCTTCCATCTCGGCAACGGCGCCCGGCTTGAACGCATCAACTGGCTCGGTGACCTCTCGCCGAAGGGCGTGCGCGAGTCGGCCGGCGTCATGGTCAACTATCTCTACCGCCTCGACGACATCGAGAAGAACCACGAGGCCTATGCCAACGACGGCGAGGTCGTGGCGTCGAGCGCAGTGAAAAAGCTGCTAAAGAGCGAAGGGCGACGGTTGCTGGATATGCGGTTGTCGTAAGCCTCATACTCAGTCGTCGTCCCGGATCGGCGCGCGCTTAAGGCGCGCTTGTCCGCGACAACAGCGAGTGCGGAGCGGCCGTCCGCCCCTTACTCCGCCAGCGCCTTCATTTCCTTGTAGAGATCGGACTTGCCTTCGAAGCCGATGCCGGGGAGATCAGGCATGGTGATGTGGCCGCTCTCGACGCGCACGCCGTCGGGGAAGCCGCCGTAGGGCTGGAACAAATCGGGATAGCTCTCGTTGCCGCCGAGCCCCAGTCCGGCGGCGATGTTGAGCGACATCTGGTGGCCGCCGTGGGGGATGCAGCGGCTGGGAGACCAGCCGTGGGTCTTCAGCACTTCCAGCGTGCGCTGGTATTCGCACAGGCCATAGGACAGCGCGCAGTCGAATTGCAGCCAGTCGCGGTCGGGGCGCATGCCGCCGTAGCGGATCAGATTGCGGGCATCCTGGTGGCTGAACAGGTTTTCGCCTGTGGCCATCGGGCCCGGATAGAATTCGGCGAGCGCGGCCTGCAGCGCGTAGTCGAGGGGATCGCCGACCTCCTCGTACCAGAACAAAGGATAGTCGCGCAGCATCTTGGCGTAGGCGATGCCGGTCTCGAGATTGAAGCGGCCGTTGGCGTCGACCGCGAGCTGCGCGTCGTTGCCGATCTCCTTCAGCACCGCCTCGATGCGGGTGCGATCGTCTTCGATCGACGCGCCGCCGATCTTCATCTTGACGACGTTGTAGCCGCGGTCGAGATAGCCGCGCATCTCGGCGCGCAGCATCGAGAGATCCTTGCCGGGATAGTAATAGCCGCCGGCGGCGTAGACGAACACGCGCGGATTGGCTTTGACGCCGTGACGTTCGGCGAGCAAACGAAACAGCGGCTTGCCCGCGATCTTCGCCACCGCGTCCCACACCGCCATGTCGATGGTGCCGACCGCAACCGAGCGCTCGCCGTGGCCGCCCGGCTTCTCGTTGGTCATCATCGCGGCCCAGACCTTGTCGGGGTCGAGATTGTCGCCGGCGGCATTCAAGAGCGACTTCGGATCAGCGTCCGTGATGCGCGAAGCAAAGCGCTCGCGGATCAGGCCGCCCTGCCCGTAGCGGCCGTTGGAATTGAAGCCGTAGCCGACGACGCGCTTGCCGTCGCGCACGACGTCGGTGACGACAGCGACCAGGCTCGTCGTCATCCTGCTGAAGTCGATATAGGCGTTGCGGATCGGCGATGAGATCGGCTTGGTGATCTCGCGGACGTCGACGATGCGGACGGACATGTTCTCTCTTCCTGGCTAGCTCTCTCCGCTCGTCATGGCCGGGCTTGACGACTGACTACCGAGCGACGGGCAGGCTTACTTCTTGTCCCTGAAATACGGCTCCACGGGACCATGCACCTTGATGGTCAGCGGGTTGCCGTGGCGGTCCTTGGCGGTTCCTGCGGTGACGCGGACCCAGCCTTCGCTGATGCAGTACTCTTCGACATTGGTCTTCTCGACGCCCTTGAAGCGGATGCCGACGTCGCGCGCCAGAATGTCCGCGTTGTAAAAGGGGCTGTTCGGATCGACCGACAGGCGGTCCGGAAATTCGTCGCTCATGATTGTCTCGCTCATAACAGGGTCTCGATTTGATGGCGCAATCCTTCGGGCCGTGCGGTCGGTGCGTAGCGCGCGACCACCTTGCCGGCACGGTCCACCAGGAATTTGGTGAAATTCCATTTGATGGAGGCGCCCAGCAGGCCAGATTGCTGGTGTTTCAGGTACTCATACAGAGGGTGCGCATGGGCGCCGTTGACGTCGATCTTCTCGAACAGGGGAAAGGTGACGTCGTAATTGGTCGAGCAGAACGCCTGGATCTCGCTTGCCGGCCCAGGCTCCTGCGCGCCGAACTGGTTGCAGGGAAAACCGAGCACGGAGAAGCCCCGCGGCGAGAGATCGCGATGCAGATCCTCCAGACCACGATATTGCGGCGTGAAGCCGCATTTGCTCGCGGTGTTGACGATCAGCAGCACCTGCCCCTCGAAACGCTTCAGGGCGACCTCCTCGCCGGCCAGCGAGTTGGCCTTGAAGTCGTAGATGGCGGACATCGCTAGCCCACGGGGTCGATCGGCGACGGCGGCACGCCGCCGGCCTCGATCGCCTCGCCCGCAAGCAGGCAGAGATCCTCGCGATAGCGGCCGGAGACGATATGCACGCCGACCGGCGCCTTGCCGACCAGACCGGTGGAGACCACGAGGCCCGGCAGACCCATGAAGGGAATCGCGATCTGCGGCAGCTGCGCTTCCCAGACCCGCTTGAAGGACTCGTCGTCCTTGCAGTCGAGATGATCGGGGAACGGCAGCTCGCCGGACACCGGCGTCAGCAGGACGGCGTATTTTTCGAAGAACAGCATCCAGTCGCGGGTCAGCGTGGCTCTACGGGTCAGCGCCTTGGCGTAATTGGCCTGATCCATCGGCGTGACCCTGGCGCGGTTGCCGCGCAGGCACGCCAGCGCGCCGGGATCGCCCTCGCGCTCGGCCATCTCCAGCTGGGCCTCATAGCCGTCGCCGAGCCAGAGCTTGATCTGCCACTCGACTGCTTCGCGCATCGACGGCGTGTTTTCGATCGTCTCGACCGTCCAGCCGGCACGCTCGAGCCGCTTGCCGGCATCGATCACCGCCGCCTTCACTTCGGGCGTGGTGGCAAGGCCGTCCGGATTGAGGCAGAGCGCGGCGCGCTTGTCCCGCGCGGGGCCTTCGAGCGGCACCGGTACGAACCAGGGGTCGCGGATGTCGCGGGCCGACATCGCTGCCAGCGAAATCCTGATGTCATTGACGGTGCGCGCCAGCGGGCCCGAGACCGCCATGATCTGCGGTCCGATCGGACGCTCCGGCAGCGCAGGATTGAAGGCGGGGATGCGGCCGAGCGTCGGGCGCAGGCCGTGCACGCCGCAGGCATAGGCGGGGTAGCGGATCGAGCCGGCAATGTCGGTGCCATGGGCGATATGGCCGATGCCGGCCGCGACCGCCGAACCGGCGCCGCCGGAGGAGCCACCCGGGGTCAGCGAAGCATCGCGTGGGTTCCTGGTATCGCCATGGACCAGATTGGTCGTGAACCAGCGATAGGAGAAGGCGGGGCAATTGGTGCGCCCAAGGAGAATCGCGCCAGCCTTGCGGAAATTGGCGACCACCGGATTGTCCTCGCGCGCGATCAGGTCGCGCTGGAGCTTCAGGCCGTTGGTGGTGGCAAAACCCTCCTGGTCGACATTGGCCTTGATGGTGACGGGCACGCCGGCGAGCACGCCGGGGTCCTCACCTCGCGCAATGGCGGCATCGACGGCGTCGGCCTGCTTGAGCACGTCCTCCGGCCGGTGGTCGATCACCGCGTTGAGCTTGGGATTGACGGCATCGAGCCGGGCGAGCCCGGCCTTGGCCGCCTCCATGGCGGACACTTTTTTGGACTTGACGAGGGTGGCGAGGTCGGCCGCCGACAGGCGCCAGAGATCTTGCATGGCTTGCTCCGTGTAACCGGCGTCTTTTAGCGCCGGGAACGCGGCAAAGCCATGCGGATTTCGCGGGGGCGAAGGAAGGGGGGGGCTCGAAATTGATTGCTGGATCGAGCAGCAAGCTCGGTAACCTCTCCCGCTTGCGGGAGAGGTCGCGCCGAAGGCGCGGGTGAGGATTCTCTCCACCGGGGGAGTCTTCGTTGTCGAGACACCCTCTCCCCAGCCCTCCCCCGCAGGCGGGGGAGGGAGCGCACCTCGCGCGCCTCTAATGCAGCGTCGCGGACTTGTCAGGGATGTCCAGCAGGGCCTCGGTGAAGGGGAACTCCAGCACGATCTCGCCTTCGCCGTCAGTCACCTCGATCACGGCGTCCAACAGGGCGCGCTGGGTGCCCTCGGACTTCACCACCTCCAGGATCATCTGGCGGGCGACCTCCCAGGCATGATCGGGGTTGCGCAGTTCCTCGCCTTCGGGATCCACGATCAATTCGTCGTCGATACGGGTGTTGAAGAAATATCTGGGCATCATCGGGATCCAGTTGGGTCGCCTGTACCGGAATGAAAGCTGCACTGCACTCACAAGTGCTTTATCAGGACAGGGTTCGGGACCGAATGCGCCGGGCGCAAGGCAGTGCCTCAGAAGTGGTGTTCCCAAGGTCATATTTCGCAGCGCAACATGGTCTTCTCGGGAAAATTTCACTGGCGAACTTCTCAGCGCGCACTAACTTAACGGGTGGGCGGATACGTCCGAATTCGCGAAAATGGAGTGCCAAAAATGGCCTGGAAAGCCCCGAAGATCGTCGAAGTGCCCTGCGGCATGGAAATCAACATGTATGTGAGCGCCACCCGCAAGTAAGCGGTTGGTGAGTTTGCGTTCTGCGCAGGTGGATCTTTCGGCCCAAGTTCTTTCGTTAGGATTCTTTCGGTCACGATAGGTTTCCGGAAGATAAGGACTGTGTCGGCCTAAGATCCACCTGGCGACGTTGCTTCCAGGAGACGGGTCATGCTTCGCGTCGTCGTCCTGGGCGCCGCAGCCGGCGGCGGAGTGCCGCAATGGAATTGCGGCTGCGAGGGCTGCCGGGCGGCCCGTGCGAACGGTCACGAACTCCAGAGAACCCAGGCCTCGGTCGCCTTCAGCGGCGACGGCGAGCACTGGTTCCTGATCAACGCCTCCCCGGATCTGCGCCAGCAATTGAATGCCACGCCGCAATTGCACCCCAAGGCTGGGGCGCTGCGCCATACGCCCGTCGCGGGCGTGATCCTGACCAACAGCGAAGTGGATGCGGTGGCCGGCCTATTGTCGATGCGCGAGAGCTCGCCGTTCACGATCTACGCGCACGACAAGGTGCTGGCGATCCTTGCCAGCAACAGCATCTTCAACGTGCTGAACGAGAAGCACGTGCGGCGCCAGCCGATCGGCATCAATGAGCCGTTCGAGCCGCGCCTCTCCGACGGTGCGCGCTCCGGACTGGAAGTCCTGCCCTTCGCCGTCTCGGGCAAGTCGGCCTGGTATCTGGAAGGCAAGGCGCATCCCGGCGGCGAGACCGGCGACGGCGACACGCTGGGCCTGAAGATCACCGACAAGGCGACCGGCAAGTGTTTCTACTTCATCGCCGCCTGCGCCGAGGTGACCGACGCGCTCAAGGCCGAGATCGACGGCGCTTCGCTGGTGTTCTTCGATGGCACGGTCTGGCAGGACGACGAGATGATCAAGGCCGGGTTAGGCCACAAGACCGGCAGGAGCATGGGACACGTCGCCATGTCCGGGCAGGACGGCGCCATCGCGCGGCTGGCCGACCTTAGTATCGACAGGAAGGTATTTCTGCATATCAATAACTCGAACCCGGCGCTGCTGCCTGCCTCGTCCGAGCGCAAGGCCGCCGAGGCGGCGGGCTGGCAGATACCGGCGGATGGAACGGAGATCGTGCTGTGAATGCGGCCTCAATGACTGGAATGACTGCGCTCTCGATCGGCAAGGATATCAAGCTCAACTCCGCCGAGGAGCTCGAGGCGACGCTGCGCCATATCGGCGCGACGCGCTATCACAGCCTGCACCCCTTCCATAAGCTGCTGCATGGCGGCAAGCTCAACAAGGGCCAGGTGCAGGCCTGGGCGCTGAACCGCTATTATTATCAGAGCACGATCCCGATCAAGGACGCGGTGGTGATCTCGCGCTTCCGCGACCGCGCCACGCGCCTGGAATGGCGCCACCGCATCGAGGACCATGACGGCGATGTCGGAAGCGAAGGCGGCATCGAGCGCTGGATCAAGCTGACCGACGGCCTCGGGCTCGACACGGCTTACGTGGAATCGACCGAAGGCATTTTGCCGGCGACGCGCTTCGCGGTCGAAGCCTATGTCCATTATTGCCGCGAGAAGTCGCCGCTGGAGGCGATCGCCTCGTCGCTGACCGAATTGTTCGCTCCGAACCTGCACGAAGAGCGCATCGCCGGCATGCTGCAGCATTACGACTTCGTCAACCCCGATATCATGAGCTACTTCAAGCGCCGCCTCACCCAGGCGCCACGCGACGCCAATTTCGCGCTCAACTATGTCCGGACCCACGCGAGAACGCCGGAGGAGCGCGCGTTGGTCTGCAATGCGCTGATCTTCAAGACCAACGTTCTGTGGGTACAGCTCGATGCGCTCCAGCACGCCTATGTCGAGGGGAACATCCCGCCAGGCGCCTTCGTGCCGAGCGCGAGCTGAGGAACAATCGATGGCCGGGCCGCGTCATATCAGCGTCAGCGAGGCAAGCCGCCCCGTGCTGCCGCGGCACGCCAAGCTGAAATATGACGAGACGCGCAAGGTCTGGGTCATCCTGGCGCCGGAACGGGTGCTGGCGCCGGACGAGATCGCGGTCGAGGTCTTGCAGCTCTGCAACGGCGAGCGCAGTGTCGGCGACGTGTCCGATCAGCTGGCCGCAAAATACGCCGCGCCGCGCGAAGCAATCCTCGCCGACGTCATCGTCATGCTGCAGGATCTCGCCGACAAGGGCTTCCTCACCGAGATCAGGGAGAAGACGCCATGAGCGATGTGCTCCCGACCATCCCACCTGAAACCAGCGACAGCCTCGCGGTGCTGGAGAAGAGCCGCTCCACGGCGGAGACCTTCGGCATTCCGCTGGCCGTGCTGCTCGAGATCACCCATCGCTGCCCGCTGCAATGCCCCTATTGCTCCAATCCGGTCGAACTCGATCGCTCCGGCAACGAGCTGACCACCGATGAATGGAAGAAGGTGCTGAGCGAGCTCGCCGAGATCGGCGTGCTGCAGGTGCATTTCTCCGGCGGCGAGCCGACGGCGCGCAAGGACCTCGTCGACCTTGTCAGGCATGCCAGCGACGTCGGGCTCTACACCAACCTCATCACCTCCGCCGTGCTGCTGACGCGCGAGAAGCTGAGCGAACTCGCCGATGCCGGGCTCTGCCATGTGCAGATCTCCTTCCAGGGCATCGAGGAAGGCCTCGCCGATCGCGTCGCCGGCTACAAGGGCGGGCACCGCAAGAAGCTCGAAGTCGCAAAATGGACGCGCGAGCTCGATCTGCCGCTCACCGTGAACGCGGTGATGCATCGCCAGAATTTGCATCAGCTGCCTGATATCATCCAGATGTCCGTCGATCTCGATGCCGACCGGCTCGAGGTCGCCAATGTCCAATATTACGGCTGGGCGCTGAAGAATCGCGCCGCGCTGATGCCGACTGTGGCGCAGCTCGACGAGTGCACTGAAATCGTCGAGGCGGCGCGCGAGCGGCTGAAGGGCCGGCTGACGATCGACTACGTGGTCCCTGATTACTACGCGCTGCGGCCGAAGAAGTGCATGGGCGGCTGGGGTCGGCAGTTCTTCAACATCTCGCCGGCCGGCAAGGTGCTGCCCTGCCACGCCGCCGAGAGCGTCACCGGGCTCGACTTCGAATCGGTGCGCTCCAATCATTCGATCGCCTGGATCTGGCAGAACTCCGAGGCCTTCAACCGCTATCGCGGCACCGGCTGGATGAAGGAGCCGTGCAAAACTTGCGAATTCCGCGAGATCGATTTCGGCGGCTGCCGCTGCCAGGCCTTCGCGCTGACGGGCGATGCCGCCAACACCGACCCCGCCTGCGCGCTGTCGCCGCTGCACGAGACCATCTTCAAGCAGGCGGAAGCCGAGGCCGAGGGCGAGACCAACCGCTTCCTCTATCGCAATTTCGCCGGCGGCACCCTGGAATCCGAGAATGGCGCCTGACGCCGACGCAGGCACAGCGACCAGGCGTGCCGATCCCTTTGCGCCCCTGACCTCCGACATGCTCGACGTCGGCGACGGCCATGAGCTCTATATCGAGAGCGTCGGCCGCAGCGACGGCCTTCCCGCGGTCTATCTGCATGGCGGGCCCGGCAGCGGCTGCCAGCCCGACCACCGCCGGCTGTTCGATCCCGAGCGGATGCATGCGGTGCTGTTCGACCAGCGCGGCTGCGGCCGCAGCCGGCCGAAGGGATCGCGCGAGCACAACACCACGGCGCATCTGATCGCGGACTTGGAAAAGATCCGCGAAAAGTTCGGCTTCGAACGCTGGATGGTGGTCGGCGGCTCCTGGGGCGCGACGCTGGCGCTGGCCTATGCAGAGGCCCATCCCGAGCGCGTCTCCGGCATTGCGCTCCGCGCGACCTTTCTGGGCACGCGGGCGGAGGTCGATACGGCCTTCACGGAGCGGCTGCCGCAATTCTATCCCGCGCTCTCCGAGGATTTTCTGAGCGTGCTGCCGCCCGAGGAACGCGTGCATCCAGTGGAAGCCTATTATCGCCGCATCCTCGATGCCGATCCGGCCGTTCACGGAGCGGCGGCCCGCGCCTGGCACGACATCGAGCGTGCCTTGTCGGAGCACAAGCCGGCGAAGACGCGGCTGGACCTGGCGTCGCTGAACGTTTGGCGCACGCTGCCGGCGACGCCGTTCATGGAGGCGCATTACTTCATCAACGACAGCTTCATGAGCGAAGACCAGCTGCTGCGGAACGCGGACCGGCTCGCCGGCATTCCCGGCATTATCGTGCAGGGCCGCTACGACCTGTTGTGCCCTCCCGAGACGTCGCACGCGCTCGCTAAAGCGTGGCCGGGTTCCGAGATTCGGATCGTGGAAGAAGCCGGACATTCGCTCTATGATGGCGGCGTGCGAGACGCGGTGATGAAGTCGATCGCCGACCTCGCGTCTAAGGCCGCGCGTTAATGCGCGAAAGAAGGACAACAAGAAAATGCCGCTCGCCGGGAAAGGCATGCTGCTCACGTCGATGAACATCGACGCAGCCAATGAGGCCGATTTCAATCGCTGGTACGATCGCGAGCATCTGGAAGAGCGCGTCGCGATCGACGGCTTTCTCGAAGCGCGGCGCTATGTCGCGCATGCCGCCAACCCCAAATATCTCTCGCTGTACTCCACCGCGACGCTCGACGTGCTCGACAGTCCCGCTTACCGGGCGCGGCTCGCCAATCAGACCGAATGGTCGCGCCGGAGCATGGCGCATTTCAAGGACATGCTGCGCGTGGTCGCGCGCATCACCATCAGCAATGGCACCGGCCGAGGCGGTGCGCTCGGCGTGGTGCGGCTGCGCCCGACGCCCGACAATGCAGGCGCATGGCGTGATGCACTGCAAGAAAAGCTGGCGCCGGAGCAGCGCGACGGCATCATCTCCATGCATCTGCTGGAGAGCGAGCCTGAATTGTCCGGCGCGACCGCGGACATTCCAGCGGTGCGCAACGAAGGCGCGCGCGACTGGTTCGTGCTGATCGACGGCACACATGTCGGCGCGGTCTCGGCCGTGATCGCCGAACGCTTCACCGGCCCTGGTGCATCACCCTTCCCGCTGCCCGTCTCGGTCGGCACTTACAGCCTGATGTGGGACCTCGCGAAGAGCGACATCGCGCGCGGCTGACGCGCTCGCACGCATCGCAGCATATTGCACCGCACCCGCATCGCGCGCAGCCGTTAATGCTGTGCGCGCTTGGCTCCCATGAAAGGGGGAAGGCGCGAAACTTTGCCTTTGTACTTCGGAAAGGTTCTAATAAGCTAACCCAATGACGTCATTCACGAACCAGATCGAAGCGCGTTAAGCGCTCGCCTAGCTCAACAAAAGAGGCCGCCGGGTCCTTGAGCCTGCGCGGACAGGGTAGGAATGAAACCGACCGATATCGCGGCCCCCGACTACTTTCACAAAGTGGTCGATTGCCAATGGGCCTGTCCAGCGCACACTCCCGTTCCCGAATACATCCGACTGATCGCACAAGGCCGCTATAGCGATGCCTATATGATCAATTGGAAATCGAACGTGTTTCCCGGAATTCTGGGACGCACATGCGATCGTCCTTGCGAGCCGGCGTGCCGCCGCGGACGCGTGGAGGAAACGCCGGTCGCGATCTGCCGGCTCAAGCGCGTTGCCGCCGATTTCAAGGACGACATCACGCAGCGCCTGCCGCGTCCCTCGGCGAAGAACGGCAAGCGCGTCGCCTTCGTTGGCGGCGGTCCCGCCTCGCTGACGGTGGCGCGCGATCTCGCCCCACTCGGCTATCACTGCACCGTGTTCGATGCCGATCCCCGGGCCGGCGGCATGATGCGCTCGCAGATCCCGAAATTCCGCCTGCCCGATTCGGTGATCGACGAGGAGACCGGCTACATCCTGGGTCTCGGCGTCGAGTTCAAAGGCGGGCACCGTATCGAGAGCATGAAGGGGCTGCTCGCGGAGAAATACGACGCGATCTTCGTCGGCACCGGCGCGCCGCGTGGCCGCGAGCTCGACATTCCCGGCCGGAAGGAGGCCGCCGCCAACATCCACATCGGCATCGACTGGCTGTCATCGGTCTCGTTCGGCCACACCGACAAGATCGGCAAGCGCGTCATCGTGCTCGGCGGCGGCAACACCGCGATGGATTGCTGCCGCACCGCGCGCCGGCTCGGCGGTGAAGATGTCAAGGTGATCGTGCGCTCCGGCTTCGAGGAGATGAAGGCCTCGCCTTGGGAGAAGGAAGACGCACTCCACGAGGACATTCCGATCCTCAACTTCCTCGTCCCCGTTGCCTTCGTTCACGACAATGGCAAGCTCACTGGCATCACCTTCCAGAAGGTGAAGGCTGAATACGACGCCAAGGGCCGCCGCAACCTCGTGCCATCCGGCGAGCCGAACCAGACCATCGAATGCGACGACGTGCTGGTCGCGGTCGGCCAGGAGAACGCGTTCCCCTGGATCGAGCAGGATTGCGGCATCGAGTTCGACAAATGGCATATGCCCAAGGTCGATCCGAAGACCTTCGTCTCGACCAACCCAAAAGTGTTCTTCGGCGGCGACGCCGCGTTCGGGCCGAAGAACATCATCTGGGCGGTCGCGCAGGGCCATGATGCCGCGCTGTCGATCCACAAGATGCTCTCTGGCGAGGACATCACCGAGCGACCGCTGCCGGAGGTGCATGTCTCGTCGCAGAAGATGGGCATCCACGAATGGAGCTATGACAACGACATCTCCAACGACAAGCGCTTCAAGGTGCCGCATCGCGACAAGGTGATCGCGCTGAAGGACATCCGCACCGAAGTCGAGCTCGGCTACGACGTCAAGCTCGCGCTCGGCGAGGCCGAGCGCTGCCTGAACTGCGACGTCCAGACCGTGTTCTCGACCTCGCTCTGCATCGAGTGCGACGCCTGCGTCGACATCTGCCCGATGGACTGCATCACCTTCACGGGCAATGGCGAGGAAGCCGATCTGCGCCAGCGGCTGAAGGCGCCCTCGCTGCATCCTGACCAGGACCTTTACGTCTCCAGCGACCTCAAGACCGGGCGCGTGATGGTGAAGGACGAGGATGTCTGCCTGCATTGCGGGCTGTGCGCCGAGCGTTGTCCCACCGGAGCCTGGGACATGCAGAAATATCTCATCGAAATGACTCAAGCGGGATCATCATGTCCGACAAAAAGCCGCTCAGCAGCGTAAACGACTTCGTCGTTCGTTTCGCCAACGTCAACGGCTCGGGCTCGGCCAGCGCCAACGAGATGTTCGCGCGCGCGATCCTGCGCCATGGCGTGCCGGTCTCCCCCCGAAACATCTTCCCCTCCAACATCCAGGGCCTGCCGACCTGGTACGAGGTGCGCGTGACCGAAGACGGCCATCTCGGCGCCCGCGGCGGCGTCGACATGATGGTGGCGATGAATCCGCAGACCTGGGACAAGGACGTCGCCGGCATCGAGCCCGGCGGCTATCTGTTCTACGATTCCACCAAGCCGATGCCGTCGACCAAATTTCGCGACGACATCACCGTGATCGGCGTTCCGCTGACCGCGATCACCAACTCGACCTACACCGATCCGCGCCAGCGCCAGCTGTTCAAGAACATCATCTATCTCGGGGCGCTCTCCGCGCTGCTGGACATGGACCCGAAGCTGATCGAGCAGCTGATCGGCGAGCAGTACAAGGGCAAGGAGAAGCTGCTCTCCTCCAACGTCCACGCGCTGCATCTCGGCCGTGACTGGGCGCTGCAGAATCTAAAGTGCCCGATCGGCCTGCGCGTGAAGAAGTCCGACAAGGTCGGCGACCGCATCTTCATCGAAGGCAACAGCGCCGCCGCGCTTGGCGCCGTCTATGGCGGCGCGACCGTATGCGCCTGGTATCCGATCACACCATCCTCGTCGGTGGCGGAGGCTTTCACCGCGCATTGCAAGAAATTCCGGCACGATCCTGAGACCGGCAAGGCGAAATACGCGATCGTACAGGGCGAGGACGAGCTCGCTTCCATCGGTATCGTCATTGGCGCCTCCTGGAACGGCGCCCGCGCCTTCACCGCGACATCGGGCCCCGGCATCTCCCTGATGACCGAGTTCATCGGCCTCTCATATTTCGCCGAGATCCCGGCCGTGATCATGAACATCCAGCGCGCCGGCCCTTCCACGGGCATGCCGACCCGCACCCAGCAATGCGACATCATCGCCTGCGCCTATGCTTCGCACGGCGACACCAAGCACGTGCTGCTGTTCCCTGAAGATCCCGCTGAGGCCTTCGAGTTCGCAGCCGCCGCGTTCGATCTTGCCGAACGGCTGCAGACCACGATCTTCCTGATGCTCGACCTCGACATCGGCATGAACCACCGGCTCAGCCGGCCGCTGAAATGGGACGATGCCAAGCAGTATGACCGCGGCAAGGTGATGACCGCGGAGATGCTGGATGAGGGCCGCGACTTCGGCCGCTATCTCGACGTCGATGGCGACGGCATCCCCTATCGCACCTATCCCGGCACGCACCCGACCAAGGGCTCCTACTTCACCCGCGGCACCTCGCGCGACCGCTATGCGCGCTATTCCGAGGAAGGCTCGGTCTACGCCGACAACATGCAGCGCCTGATGCGCAAGTTCGAGACCGCGCAGGACCTGGTGCCGCGGCCGCTGCAGGCCAATGCGGAACGGCCGACCAAATATGGCGTGATCTATTTCGGCTCGACCTCGCCGGCGATGGACGAGGCGGTCGCCCTCCTGGAAGCACGCGGGCATCAGCTCGACCGCCTGCGCATCCGCGCCTTCCCGTTCCATTCGAGCGTGGCGAGCTTCCTCGCCGAGCACGATTTCGTCTACGTCGTCGAGCAGAACCGCGACAGCCAGCTCCGCCAGCTCATCGTCAACGAGAACGGCATCGATCCAGTCCGCCTCGTTCCGATCGTGCATTACGACGGCTCGCCGATCACCGCCCGCTTCATCGCCAAAGCCATTGGCGACCACCAGGATCACCTCAAGGTGACCCCGCTCCGCAAGGCCGTGTCATGACCTATATTGCCAAGCCGAAATTCCATCATCCCGGGCTGAAGAAGAACGATCTCGGCTACACTCACCGCGACTACGAGGGCAAGATCTCGACGCTGTGCGCGGGGTGCGGCCACGATTCAATCACGGCCTCGATCATCGAGGCCTGCTACGAGCTCTCGATCGAGCCGCATCGGGTGGCGAAGATCTCCGGCATCGGCTGCTCGTCGAAGACGCCGGACTATTTCCTCGGCAATTCGCACGGATTCAACTCCGTGCACGGCCGCATGCCCAGCGTGCTGACCGGCGCCAATCTCGCCAATCGCGATTTGATCTATCTCGGCGTCTCCGGCGATGGCGACAGCGCCTCGATCGGCTTCGGCCAGTTCGCGCATTCGATCCGGCGCGGTGTCAACATGACCTATATCGTCGAGAACAACGGGGTCTACGGCCTGACCAAGGGCCAGTTCTCGGCGACCGCCGACCGCGGCTCGAAATCCAAGAAGGGCGTCACCAACACCGACAACGCCATCGACCTCGTCGCCATCGCGTTGCAGCTGGGGGCCACCTTCGTGGCGCGCTCGTTCTCGGGCGACAAGACCCAGCTGGTTCCGCTGATCGCGGCTGCGATCCGTCACAAGGGCGCATCCTTCATCGACGTCATCAGCCCCTGCATCGCCTTCAACAACCACGCCGGCTCGACCAAGAGCTTCGACTATGTCCGCGAGCACAACGACGCCGTCAACCGGCTCGACGTGCTGGTGGGCCGCGATCCCATTGCGGTGGACTATGCGCCGGGCACGGTGCAAATGGTCGAGCAGCACGACGGCAGCAAGATCGCGCTGCGGAAGATCGACGCGGACTACGATCCGCATGACCGGTTAGGGGCCCAGACTTTCCTCGCGAAGCATGCCGCGAAGGGGCAGATCGTCACCGGCCTGCTCTATGTCGACCCCGATGCGGAAGATCTGCACGAGCATCTCAACACCGTCGAGACCCCGCTCAACACGCTGGAAGCCGACACGCTGTGTCCGGGTTCGGCGGCGCTGGACAAGTTCAACGCCAGCCTGCGGTGATCATTTGCCGCGCTGAAGCGGCGGCCTGACACGGATGGTGATCTTGTCCGACACGACAGGCGGCTCGAACGGATAATGCTTCGCGTCGCCCAGCACCAGTTGAAGGGTATGGGTCCCGGGCGGAAGCTCGAGAAATGTCTCGGTCTGCCCTGCCCCGAAATGCAGATGCGACTTGTCCTGCGGGATCGGCTCCTTCGGATCGATGGGATCGCTGACGTCGACCAACAAATGATGATGGCCGGCGTTCTGGTAGTCGTCGCCGGCATGCGTCACGCCCATGTTGCGCAAGCCGAACCGAACCAGAAATCCGCCGCGCAGTTTTTGCCCGTCATACGGGGTGATGAAGTAAAGTTTGGCATCCTTCGGAGCCGTCTTGCCCTGCGGATAGGCAATCCCCGGAAGCAGGACCAGAACCGCAGACAACGCGACAAAGCGAAAGATGTGCATCAAACTTACTCCTGCACTCAAGGACTGAGCGCGACACGGAACCCATGCGTGGGGTAACGAACGTTGGTATCGTAACCGTCGCGGTTGGATGGCCGCACGTATCTCGAATCGTTCTTCCAGGAGCCCGAGCGCAGGACGTGCGAACTGCAGTCCCCACCGCTCCATGCTGAACCGTCGACCGGCGCACCCTGGTAATTCTTGTGCCAGCAGTCCTCGACCCACTGGTCGACGCCGCCGCCCATGTCGTGGAGCCCGAATGGATTCGGCTTGAAGCTGCCGACCTTCGCCGGCTGCTCGGCCGCGAGGTCGCCGCAATCCTTGCATCCGGCCATGCCGGGCTGAAGCTTGTCGCCCCACCAATACTTCGTTTGCGTTCCGCCGCGGGCCGCGTATTCCCATTCGGCCTCGCTCGGCAGCCGGTATTGCTTTTTCGTCGTCTGCGACAGAAAGGCGGCATATTGCTGCGCGTCAGTCCAGCTCACGTTGCTGACCGGCGCATCGTCCTTGCCTGTCGCCGTGAAACCACATGCGTTGGCCGCCGCGCATTCGTTCCACTCCCGCACCGTCACCGGATATTTTCCGATCGAGAACGGCTTGATCGTGACCTGGTGGACGGGACGCTCGGTCGGATCATCATTGCTTCCCATCGCGAAACTGCCGCCGCGAATGGCGATCATTTCAGGCTCGCGCACCGACGTCGAGGACGGGCTTGACGCCGGGGCGGGCGACGAAGGCGCCGAAGCCAATGAGGGAGAGGGTTGCGGCGCCTGCGTCGCCAGTTCGCGCGGCGGAGCTTGCGGAGCCGGGGATGGGGCCGGAGACGCGGCAGGCGTTGCGATCTGTTCGCCCACCCTGCCCTGATACTGTGCGAGCAAATACCAGAGCGCGCCGGCAGCAATGACGAGCAGCGTGATGGCCAAGAGAAAGATCAGCGCGTTCTCGCGCCGGCTTCTCGTCTTGCCGACGGCGTCTGCATCCGGCAGCACGCGATAGACGCGCACCGGATCGGTGATGTTCTTGACCTTGCGGTCTCCGAGCGATTCATAACCGCACACGACCTTGTGCTTGATCTGCTCGTAGATCGCGCCGGAGATGTAGACCTGCCCCGGTTCCGCGATGCCCTCGATACGCGTGGCGATGTTGACGCCGTCGCCATAGATGTCGTCCGGCTCCACGATGACATCACCGAGATTGACGCCAATCCGATATTCGAGCCGGGAATGCTTGGGAAGCGAGGCGTTGCGGCCGATGAGATTTTGCTGAATCACGATGCTGCATCGAACCGCCTCCACGGGACTGTCGAAGATGGCGATGAAGCCGTCGCCCGTCGTCTTCACCAGGCTTCCATGGTGTTCGATGATGCTGGGCTGGATGAGATCTCGCTCGATCCGCTTGACGCGAACATGCGTGCCTTCCTCGTCGGCCTGCATCAAGCGGCTGTAGGAAGCGATGTCACCGACAATGATTGCTGCCAGACGACGCGGCATCGCGCCGTGCGGAGGTGGCTCGTCCTGATTCCCGGATCTGAAGTTGCGAATTTCGCCCATTGCGCGGGGACTCCACAAACTTGCAAAGGCAGGCCCCAGCCTACGACTTCGAGAAGCAGTCGTCTGTGAAGGCTATCACATTGACAAACTGGAACAACGTCGAAGGAGTAGTGATATCGAGTTCCTGTCAGCGAAGGCTTTGAACCCTTCTGGCCCGACCGGCGACTAAAGCACCGCTCGCGACCTCCATTCCATGTCGATCCTGTGATGACGATGTCGAAGAGGAGCGAACGTGAACGTGCCACGCTTGGCCCGCGACTAACGGCCAATCGGCCCTGATCGTCCCGTCGCGGGCCGTCAACGGCTCACGCGTTCGGTGCGACCATGAAGCTTGCCCTCATCCTGCCGCTCGTCCTTGCCGCATTCACCGGCGCCGCCTACGCCGATGAGGCCGACAAGGTCCGGGAGACCACCAAGGCCGAAGCTGAGGCCTTCACGGCGCGGGTCTATGCGGGGGCGCCGGGCGACAAGGCCTATGCCTGCTTCGTCCGCCGCTACGATTCCGAACATCTGGCGCGGCATCCCAAGCAGAAGGTCGCGTCGATGAAGCTGCTGATCTCGGCGGAGACCGACAATGAAGACAAGCAGCTGCACAATTCCTTCCGCCTTGGCTTCCGCTATCGCCATCGCAGCGGCGATTTCGACTCCAGCGGCTCGTGCGGCAGCCACGCGGTGCTGCTCAGCCAGGGCGACGAAGTCCGCATGGGCTGCGGCGTCGACTGCGAGGGCGGCGGCATCGAGGTGGCGCTGTCCAAGGACAACAAGTCCGCCATCATCAGGCTCGAACAGGTCCGGGTCTGGCAGAACAGCAAGCCGGATGACGAGGCCGAGCATGCGCTGGTCGCCGGCGCCGATGACAAGATCTTCCGGCTCGATCGCACCGATAACAGCGAGTGCGCCTCGCTCGTGACCGACCGCAAGGAACTCGCCGCGCTGCGCCACAAGTGATATGTCTCCGACGAAGTCAGTCGAGGGAGATCGCCATGAACCGCCGGAACATGTTGTGGAGCGCCGCCTCGGCTTTGGGCGCAGCGCTTGGCGCCTGGAGCGCAAAGGCGGCAACCGAGGCCGCGCCGTCGGACAAGCTCAAGGTCGTCTACCATCTCAGCGATGCCGAGAAGGTCAACTTCGTGCTCGGCAACATCCAGAACCACATCGACGGCGTCGGCGGTCCCGACCACGTCACGATCGCGCTGGTGATTCATGGGCCGGCGCTTAAGGCGTTCCAC
Source organism: Bradyrhizobium symbiodeficiens (assembly GCF_002266465.3). Classification (NCBI taxonomy): domain Bacteria; kingdom Pseudomonadati; phylum Pseudomonadota; class Alphaproteobacteria; order Hyphomicrobiales; family Nitrobacteraceae; genus Bradyrhizobium; species Bradyrhizobium symbiodeficiens. Next base: position 5,835,581 of record NZ_CP029427.2, read on the forward strand.
GCGGCGCAGGCAAACCCCGATATCAGCAAGCGCGTCGGCGAATTCTCCAAGGACGGCGTCGAGCTCGCCGCCTGCGGCAACACCATGAAGGCGCAAAGCGTGACGCTGAAGGAGTTGCTGCCGGGCTTCGTCAGCGCGGAAAAAGGCGGCGTGGTCCGGCTGGCAGAGCTGCAATCGCGGGGATATTTTTACTTGCGGCCGTAGGTCTTGAGGTCCCGCCACACCCTCTGTGCTTGACACACCCATAACTCCACGGTTATGAGTCAATCCATAACTTTCCGGTTATGGATCCTCCATGTCCCCAGCCCCCGATCTCTTGTTCAAGACGCTCGCCGACCCGACGCGGCGGGCGATCTTCGAGCGGCTGTGCCGCGAGGGCGAGCAGACGGTCGGGGCGCTCACCGTGCGCTCCGGTGTGTCCCAGCCGGCGGTCTCGAAACATCTCGGCGCGTTGAAACAGGCGGGCCTCGTGCGCGACCGCCATGAGGGACGGCAGACTCATTACAGCGCACAGCCCGGCGCGCTCAATCCGCTGATCGACTGGACCAGCCAGATGGCCGGGTTCTGGCAGAACCGGCTCGATGCGCTCGACGATCTCCTGAAGAGGATGGACCAATGACCGAGGCTTCGCGCGAAATGCGCTCCGTCGTGATAGAGCGCGAATTTGCCTTTCCGGCGGAGCGGCTCTGGCGTGCGCTGACGCAGCCGCATCTGATCGAGGAATGGCTGATGAAGAACGACTTCAAGCCTGATGTCGGTCATCGCTTCAATCTTCGCGGTGAATGGGGCGGCGTGCTGGATTGCGAGGTGCTCACCATCGAGCCGCAGAAGACCCTCGCCTACACTTGGAATTTCTCGCATGAAGACGCCGCCTTCGACCTCAAGAGCGTCGTCACTTTCACGCTGACGCCGACCGGCGCGGGCACGCATCTGCGCGTCGAGCAGGCGGGCTTCAGCCCGACGCAGAAGCAGGCTTACGGCGGCGCGCATGCCGGCTGGAAGCAGTTTTTGGCCAAGCTGGACGATCTGCTGGCGCGGCCTGAGTAAGCGCATCCATTCAACCATCGCAAGGAGGTCCGTTGAACATGTGGATTCGACAAACTCATCGCTGGCTATCCATCGCCTTTACCCTCGCGGTGATCGCCAACATCGTCGCCATGATAATGCAGCTCGATGCCGCCTGGATCGGTTTCCTGGCGCTTGTGCCGCTGATCCCGCTGCTCGCGACCGGGCTGTATCTGTTCGCGCTCCCGTATCTCGGCCGTCGTGGTACGCATGGTGAGGCGAGGTCATGAAGAAAGCGGAGGCGAAGAAGAACGCCGCGAAGGTGACGGACGGACCCTCACCCTCCAAGCTGATCGACGGCAGGATCAAGGAGCTCGGCGACTGGCGCGGCGAAATGCTGGCGCGCGTCCGCGGCCTGATCAAGCAGGCCGATCCTGAAGTCGTCGAAGAGTGGAAATGGCGCGGCGTCCCTGTATGGGAACACGACGGCATCATCTGCACCGGCGAGACCTACAAGGAAGTGGTGAAGATGACCTTTGCCAAGGGCGCGGCGCTGGATGATCCCGCCGGCCTGTTCAATTCCAGCCTCGACGGCAATGTCCGGCGCGCGATCGATATTCGCGAAGGCGAGACGATCAACGAGAAAGCGTTGAAGGCGCTGATCCGCGCGGCTGTGGAGTTGAATGCGTCCAAGAAGAAGCCAGCCAGGAAGCGATCGAGTTAGAGTAGCGAAGCCGATGCACATTCCCGGCGAACGTCAGTGCAAGCGCCTCGTCCTTCGAGACGACCGCTTTGCGGTCTCCTCAGGATGAGGCTCGGCAGCATCTCCGCGTGCCAAATTGCGGCCCCATACGCCGTCCTCATCCTGAGGGCCCGCCAGAGGCGGGCGTCTCGAAGGATGGCCCCGGGCGAAATATCGCAGCGTCACGCGCCAACAGCCCGCCTCAGGCCGCCGCCGTGATCGGGCGCGGGCTCACGACATATTCGCGCAGGACCTTGTCGTTGGCATCGACCTCGATCAGCGAGACGTCGTAGGTCCAGAGATCGGCCAGATGCTGCAGCACCCGCTTGGTATCGGTCTCGTTGAGCTGCGCGCCCTTGATGACGTGGTGGTGCAGGATCAGCCGGCGGTCGCCGGAGAGATCGACGTCGACGACCTCGATATTGGCGTCGATGTAGCCGACATCGTGCTGCCGCGCCAACTCGCGCCGCACGCGGCGAAAGCCGCGCTCGTCGTGGATGGCATCGACCCTGATCCCGGCGCGCTCCTCGGGATCGTCGTGCAGATGGAACATGCGGAGCTGCCGCATCAACTTCGGGCTCAGGAACTGCGCGATAAAACTTTCGTCGCGGTAGTTGGCCCAGACGTCGCGCAGCACGCCCATCACGTCGTTCTTGCCGGCGATATCGGGGAACCATTCGCGGTCCTCGTCCGAGGGGCTGGTGACGATCCGTTCGATGTCCTGCATCATCGCGAAGCCCAGCGCATAGGGATTGAAGCCGGAGAAGCGCGGATCGTCGAACTCGGGCTGGAACACCACGTTGGTGTGTGATCCGAGGAATTCGAGGAAGTTGCCGTCGCTGATGCGGCCCTGCTGGTGCAGCTGCGTCATGATGCGATAGTGGACGTAGGTCGCCGTCCCCTCGTTCATCACCTTGGTCTGGCTCTGCGGATAGAAATATTGCGCGATGTGGCGGACGATGCGCAGCAACTCGCGTTGCCAGGGCGCCAGCCGCGGCGCGCTCTTCTCCAGGAAGTAGAGCAGGTTTTCCTGCGGCAGGCCGAGCAGCTTGCGGCGCCGTTCGAGCGAGATCGCGGACCGGGTCTTCGAGGCGCCCTTGGGCACGGTGCGCCAGAGGTCGTTGAAGACTTCCTCCTCGTGCTGACGGCGGCGCCCTGCCCGCTTCTCCTCCTCGCGCAGATCGAGTTTTTTCTTGCCGGGATAGCGATCGATGCCGTGCGACATCAGCGCATGCGCGGCATCCAGCGTGCGCTCGACCTCGATGCGGCCGTAACGCTCCTCGCATTGCATGACGTAGTTCTTGGCGAAATCCAGATAGTCCAGAATGCCGTCGGCATCGGTCCACTGCTTGAACAGATAGTTGTTCTTGAAGAAGTGGTTGTGGCCGAAGGCAGCATGCGCGATCACCAGCGTCTGCATCGTCGCCGTGTTCTCCTCCATCAGGTAGGAGATGCATGGCGAGGAGTTGATTACGATCTCATAGGCGAGGCCCATCAGGCCCTTGCGGTAGGACGCTTCATGGTACGCGAACTGCTTGCCAAAGGACCAGTGCTTGTAGAACAGCGGCATGCCGACGGAGGAGTAGGCATCCAGCATCTGTTCGGCGGTGATGACCTCGATCTGGTTCGGATAGACGTCGAGCCCGAGATCCTTCATCGCCACCGTCTCGCAAGCGTCGGTGATGCGCTGCAAGGTGTGGAAATCCCAATCCGCGCCTTCGAACAATCGTTCCGTCATGGAGCGGCTTTCTCCTGGGCAGTGTCGCGGCGCTGGAACAGATCGTGGAACACCGGAAAAATCTCGCTGCGCTCGCTGACCTTGCGCATCGAGAGCGGGGCGCCGCCGTTGCGCAGGCGCTCATAGAGGGTCCAGAGCGAGGAGTCGGAGAGATCGAAGGCGCTGCCGCCTGATTCCCCGACCTCGAGATAGGCAAAGAACTGGCAGACCGGCAGGATCTTGTCGGTCAGCAGGAGCCCCGTGAGCTCGCCGTCGGAATAGGAATTGTCGCCGTCGGAGGCCTGCGCGGCATAGATGTTCCAGTCGGACGGATTGAAGCGCTCGCGCACGATCTCGTGCATCGCCTGCAGCGCACTGGAGACCAGCGTGCCGCCCGAGGCCGGGCCATAGAAGAAAGTCTGCTCGTCGACTTCCTCGGCGCGGTCGGTGTGGCGGATGAAAACGATGTCGACGTGCTTGTAGCGGCGCTTCAGGAACACGTAGAGCAGCATGTAGAAGCGTTTGGCGAGATCCTTCATGTGCTCGGACATCGAGCCGGAGACGTCCATCAGGCAGAACATCACGGCCTGCGCCACCGGCTTCGGCACCGTCTCGAAGCGGCGATAGCGGATGTCGAGCGGATCGATGAAGGGAATGCGCTTGGTCTTCGCCTTCAGCTTTTCGAGCTGGGCGAGAAGCACCACACGTTCGTCGTCGTCCGTGCAGGCGGCGATGGCGGCTTCCAGCTCTTCGATCTCCTCCTTGCTGGGACGCTTGAGCGCGATACGGCGCGCCAGCGCGCGCCGCACAGTCCGGCTCACCGAGATATTGGCGGGCGAACCCGACGTGGTGTATCCGGCACGCTGGATGCCCTCGCTCTCGGTCTGCGCGACCTTGCGCTTGGCAAGATCGGGCAGCTCGAGATCGTCAAGAAAGAGGTCGACAAATTCGTCGCGGGACAGGACAAAGCGGAAGGCGTCCTCGCCGTCGCCTTCGCCGGGGCCGGAATTCTTGGCGCTGCCCTGGCCGGAGCGCTGCAGATAGTCGCCCTCGATGAACTTCTTGTTGCCGGGCAACACCATGTCGCGCGTTCCGCCTTCGCGGCGGAAGCGCGGCTCGTGCATGCCGTCGAGGGGGATCGTGACTTCCCCTCCCTCCAGGACGTCCTTGATGTCGCGTTCCTGCGAGGTCTTCTTGACGGCGCCCTGCACCAGGGATTTGGCCCGACGCAAGAACCGCTGGCGGTTCTCAAGACTCTTGCCGCCCGGATTCAGGCGCCTGTCAATAATGTGAATGGGCACTTTACCATCCGCCTCCCATCCGCCTCAACCGGCCTGCTTCACGCGCATGTACCATTCGACGAGCCGGCGAACCTGACGCTCGGTGTAGCCGCGCTCCACCATGCGTGCGACGAACTCGCCGTGCTTCTTCTCCGTCTCGCCGTCCTTCTTCGAGCCGAAGGAGATGACCGGAAGCAGGTCCTCGACTTGGGAGAATATCCTCTTTTCGATCACCTCGCGAATCTTCTCGTAGGAGATCCAGGTCGGATTCTTGCCGCCGTTCTGGGCCCGGGACCGTAACGAGAATTTGACCACCTCGTTGCGGAAGTCCTTGGGGTTGGCGATGCCGGCCGGCTTCTCGATTTTGGTGAGTTCCTGGTTCAAGAGTTCGCGATCGAGCAGCTGGCCGGTATCGGAATCCTTGAAGTCCTGGTCCTCGATCCAGGCATCGGCATAGTCGACGTAGCGGTCGAACAGGTTCTGGCCGTAATCCGAGTAGGATTCGAGATAGGCCTTCTGGATCTCGTTCCCGACGAACTCGGCGTAGCGCGGCGCCAGGTCCGCCTTGATGAATTCGAGGTAGCGCTTCTCGACTTCCTCCGGCAGCTGCTCGCGCTTGATCGACTGCTCCAGCGCGTACATCAGATGCACGGCATCGGCGGCGACCTCCTGCGGATCGTGGTTGAAGGTCGCGGCCAGGATCTTGAAGGCAAAGCGGGTGGAGACGCCGTCCATGCCCTCGTCGACGCCGGCGGCATCGCGATATTCCTGGACGCTGCGCGCCTTGGGATCGGATTCCTTCAGGCTCTCGCCGTCGTAGACCCGCATCTTGGCGTACGTCGTGGAGTTCTCGTGCTTGCGCAGACGCGACATCACCGAGAACCGCGCCAGCGTCTCCAGCGTCGAGGGCGCGCACGGCGCGGCCGCAAGCTCGGAGCCCTGGATCAGCTTCTCGTAGATCTTCTGCTCTTCCGTGATCCGCAGGCAGTAGGGCACCTTGATCACGCAGATGCGGTCGATGAAAGCCTCGTTGTTCTTGTTGGCCTTGAAGCTCGACCACTCGGCTTCGTTGGAGTGCGCGAGGATCACGCCGGTGAAGGGGATGGCGCCGATATTCTCGGTGCCGATGTAGTTGCCTTCCTGCGTCGCGGTCAGCAGCGGGTGCAGCATCTTGATCGGCGCCTTGAACATCTCGACGAACTCGAGCACGCCCTGGTTGGCGCGGTTGAGGCCGCCGGAATAGCTGTAGGCGTCGGGATCGTTCTGCGCGTAGGTCTCGAGCTTGCGGATGTCGACCTTGCCGACCAGCGAAGAGATGTCCTGGTTGTTCTCGTCACCGGGCTCGGTCTTGGCGATGCCGATCTGGCGCAGCCGCGACGGCTGGATCTTGGCGACACGGAATTGCGAGATGTCGCCGCCGAAGGCCTCAAGGCGCTTGTAGCACCAAGGGCTCATCAGGCCGGTCAGACGACGGCGCGGAATGCCGTATTTCTCTTCCAACATCGGACCCAACTGATCGGGATCGAACAGGCTAAGCGGGCTTTCGAACACCGGCGAGAGTTCGTCACCGGCCTTGAGCACGTAGATCGGATGCACTTCCATCAGCGACTTCAGCCGCTCGGCGAGCGATGACTTGCCGCCGCCGACCGGGCCAAGCAGATAGAGGATCTGCTTGCGCTCTTCGAGGCCCTGCGCCGCATGACGGAAGAAACCGACGATGCGCTCGATGGTCTCTTCCATGCCGTAGAACCCGGCGAAGGCCGGATAGGTGCGGATCGTGCGGTTCAAAAAAAATACGGCCAAGGCGTGGGTCCTTGGCCGTGTCAATCGTTTGGGGTTCCCCGATCGCCGCTAGCAATCGCTCCGCCGCATTGGCGTATTTCATGGGATCGCTTCGACACGATTCCAGATATTCCGCCATCGACATGTCGTGCTGGCTTCTCGCCTCGAACGACCGAGCGAAAGCGTTGAATAGAGAATCGTTGTACATGATCCCTCTCCGCGTGAGTTCCGCTACACAACTGAACTAAAGCAGCGACTGGACCGTTCCGTAGCGCCACTCTCGAATCAGCGTGAGCACATGACGATCATTGGACACCCGGGTGCCGACTTGACGCAACGCACAACGTAGGCACTCGTTGAGTTACGAACAGGCACCTGCCTGTTCTTTGTGCGAATCTATATCCATCATCGCTCATTTCCAGAAAATGTCACTCGCTCGCAACATCCGGGCATTACCGGGGGAGAAGAGTCCATCCGGCACCGCCGCAGTGAGGGATCTGCGCGCGGCAATCTTATGTCGCTTGTACGGCGAAGCCTTGAGCGCCACCTCGCGGGCGCCGTTCATCTTCCTCCTGCTGCAGTGCGGCGCGGAGACCGCTCGCAGCATGACAATCGCGGCAAGCGCGCAGCAGTGTCTCGAAATCGGTCGCCAGGCCCTCCGACGGGATGACAATGCGATCGTTTTGCGCGCAACGGGCCAAATCGGGGATGCAGCGGAGCTGCCGCCGCAAGGCCGGCGTCGGCGTCAGCACGATCATGTGGTGGCCGCGGCTCTCCTCGGCCGAAATCTCCGCAATCGAATCCCACAGCAGAAATTCATTGCCGATGCGGAGATCGCGGATGCCGTAGGGGGTGACGACCACCACCGCTCCTCGTTCGGCGGGGAGCATCCAGATCAACCCGATCGTCATCAGCGCGAACACCACCACGCCGGCAAATCCGATCATCGTGTCGTAATCGCCAAGACCGTCCCACCAGTCGAAGGCGAGGGCCGCGCTGAGCAGGGTCATGGCAAAGCCAGCCGCCACCAGCAGTCGCAGCGACGTCGTGCACGGGCTGATTTCGAGATCGCGAGAGGCGTCGATGGTGATCGCCGACGCAGCCGATTGCTGGCTGTCGGCGACGGCGAAGGCCAGACCTTCAGGATGTGCGTGCATGCTTTTCCCCAGCATGGCCATTCGCGACCGAGCCATGATGTACCAGACGGACCGGAATCCGCTGGTGGCACTCCACGCAGCCACTGGCTGACGACGAAGCGGCCGACGTTACGCAACCAGACCCGGCCAAACCTTCGGCCAGCGACTTTTTACGCAACAACCGCTACTGCCGCCTGGATCGCCACGATCGCGACGGAGTTACACTGGAGGGTATGACGCCTGTACCCTTGATTGGTTCCCTCAGGTGCGCATGTAAGCTAGAGGATAGCGCCTCAGGACCGGCGCGGAAACCCCTCGCCCGCAGGCTTGGAGATAAATAAGCAACATGAATCCCGTCAAAGAACTGGAAAAGCACGGACAAGCCGTCTGGCTGGACTTCCTGGCCCGTGGCTTCATCGCCAAGGGCGACCTGAAACGACTGATCGAGACCGACGGCGTCAAGGGCGTCACCTCCAACCCCTCGATCTTCGAGAAGGCGATCGGCAGCTCGGACGAATATGACGCCCCGATCGGCAAGGCGCTGAAGCGCGGCGACCGGACCGTGGCCGATTTGTTCGAGGCCGTCGCGGTCGAGGACATCCAGAACGCGGCCGACGTGCTGCGCCCGGTCTATGACCGCCTCAAGGGCGGCGACGGCTATGTCAGCCTGGAAGTCTCGCCCTATCTGGCGCTCGACACGTCCGGCACCGTCACCGAGGCGCGGCGGCTCTGGAAGAGCGTCGGTCGCAAGAACCTGATGGTGAAGGTGCCCGCGACGCCCGAGGGCCTGCCGGCGATCGAAGAGCTGATCGGCGACGGCATCAGCATCAACATCACGTTGCTGTTCTCCAGGGCGGTCTACCTCCAGGTGGCGGAAGCCTACATCGCCGGACTCGAAAAATACGTCGCCGGCGGCGGCGATCCCTCGCATGTGGCGAGCGTGGCCAGCTTCTTCGTCAGCCGCATCGACTCCGTGGTCGACAAGCAGCTCGACGACAAGATCGCCCGCGCCAACGATCCGTCCGAGAAGGAGCGGCTGGCCGCGCTCAAGGGCAAGGTCGCGATCGCCAACGCCAAGGTCGCCTACCAGGATTACAAGCGCCTGTTCTCGGGTGCCCGCTGGGACAAGCTCGCCGCCAAGGGCGCCAGGCCGCAGCGGATGCTGTGGGCCTCGACCGGCACCAAGAACAAGGATTACAGCGACGTCCTCTATGTCGAAGAATTGATCGGCCCCGACACCATCAACACCGTGCCGCCGGCAACGCTGGATGCGTTCCGCGACCACGGCAAGCCGCGCGACAGCCTGGAGGAGAATGTCGAGGACGCCCACCGCGTGCTGGAAGAGCTGGAGCGTTCCGGCGTCTCGCTCGATGCCATCACCGAGGAGCTGGTCAAGGACGGCGTCAAGCAGTTCGCCGACGCCGCCGACAAGCTCTACGGCGCGGTCGCGCACAAGCGGGCGACCGTGCTCGGCGCCGCGATCGACCGCCAGCAGCTTTCGCTCGGCGACGGGCTCGGCAAGGCGGTCGCCAAGAGCACCGAGGAATGGCGTGCCTCCGCCAAGATCCGCAGGCTGTGGCAGCGCGACAAATCGGTCTGGACCGGCGCGGACGAGGACAAATGGCTCGGCTGGCTCGACAGCGCCGCCAAGGCCGACGTCGCCGACTATGAAGATTACGCAAGCCGGGTGAAGGGCCAGAAATTCTCCGACGCCGTCGTGCTCGGCATGGGCGGATCGAGCCTCGGGCCGGAGGTGCTCGCCGAGACATTTGGGAAGAAGCCCGGCTTCCCGAAGCTGCATGTGCTTGACTCCACCGACCCGGCGCAGGTGCGGGCGATGGAGGCGAAGATCGACATCGCCAACACCGTGTTCATCGTCTCCAGCAAGTCCGGCGGCACCACCGAGCCGAACGCGATGAAGGACTATTTCCATGAGCGCGTTGCGCAAGCGCTCGGCCCGAAGGCAAAGACCGGCTTCCGCTTCATCGCGGTGACGGATCCCGGCTCATCGCTGGAAAAGGCCGCCAGGAAACTGAACTATGCCCGCATCTTCCATGGCGAGCCCTCGATCGGCGGACGCTATTCCGTGCTGTCGCCGTTCGGCCTCGTGCCGGCGGCGACCGCCGGCATCGACGTCAAGACCTTCGTCAAGCATGCACTCTCGATGGCGCGTTCCTGCGGACCGGACGTGCCGCCAAGTGAGAATCCGGGCGTGCAGCTCGGCCTCGCCATCGGCCTTGCCGGCCTGCAAGGCCGCGACAAGGTGACGATCCTGTCGTCGAAAAAGATCGCCGATTTCGGCGCCTGGGCCGAACAGCTCATCGCGGAATCGACCGGCAAGGAAGGCAAGGGCCTGATCCCGATCGAGGGCGAGCCTCTGGGCGATCCCTCTGTTTACGGCAACGACCGGTTCTTCATCGACATCCGCGTCGAAGGCGAAGCCGACGCCGCCCATGATTCCAAGCTTGCCGCGGTCGAGGCGGCCGGCCACCCCGTGGTGCGCATCGTGATGAAGTCGATCGACCATCTCGGCCAGGAGTTCTTCCGCTTCGAGATGGCCACGGCGGTGGCAGGCTCGATCCTGGGCATCAACCCGTTCGACCAGCCGGATGTGGAAGCAGCCAAGCTCAAGACCCGCGAGCTCACCGCCTCGTTCGAGAAGACCGGCACCTTGCCTGAAGAGCAGCCGGTGGTCAGCACCGATGAGGCCGATCTCTACACCGACGAGGCCAACGCGACTGCGCTGCGCGCCGCCGGCGCCAATGGCGACCTCACCTCGTGGCTGAAGGCGCATCTGTCGCGCTCCAACCACGGCGACTATGTCGCCCTGCTCGGCTATATCGCGCGGGACAAGGCGACCATCGACGCGCTTCAAGCCATGCGGCTGGAGGTGCGCGAGAAGCGGCAGGTCGCGACCTGTGCCGAGTTCGGCCCGCGCTTCCTGCATTCAACCGGGCAGGCCTACAAGGGCGGGGCCGACAGCGGCGTGTTCCTTCAGATCACCGCCGACGATGCCAGGGATCTCGCCGTGCCCGGCCAGAAGGCCAGTTTCGGCGTGATCAAGGCGGCGCAGGCCCGCGGCGATTTCGACGTGCTCACCGAGCGCGGCCGGCGCGCACTGCGCGTGCACCTCAAGGGCGGACTCAAGAAGGGTCTTGCCGCACTCAATGCCGCGCTCAACGACGCGCTGAACTAAGGGAATATTGCAGATGCAACTCGGCATGATCGGCCTCGGCCGAATGGGCGGCAACATCGTTCGCCGCCTGATGCGCCACGGGCATTCGACCGTGGTCTATGACAAGGACGCCAAGGCCGTAGCAGGCCTCGCCGCAGACGGCGCGGTCGGCTCGGCGACGCTGGAAGACTTCATCGCGAAGCTCGAGCGGCCGCGCACGGCCTGGGTGATGCTGCCTGCGGGGCACATCACCGAGACCACGATCAATACGATCGCGGGCGTGATGCAGGACGGCGACGTCATCATCGACGGCGGCAACACCTTCTGGCAGGACGACGTCCGGCGCGGCAAGGCGCTGAGAGAGCGCGGCATCCACTATGTCGACGTCGGCACCTCGGGCGGCGTCTGGGGTCTCGACCGCGGCTATTGCATGATGATCGGCGGCGAGAAGCAGGTGGTCGACCGGCTCGATCCGATCTTCGCCGCGCTAGCGCCCGGCGCCGGCGACATTCCGCGCACGGAAGGACGCGACGGGCGCGATCCCCGTATCGAGCAGGGCTACATCCATGCCGGTCCCGTCGGCGCCGGTCATTTCGTCAAGATGATCCATAACGGCATCGAATACGGCCTGATGCAGGCTTATGCCGAAGGGTTCGACATCCTCAAGAATGCCAACATCGAGGCCCTGCCGGCGGATCACCGCTACGATTTCGATCTCGCCGACGTCGCCGAAGTGTGGCGGCGCGGCAGCGTGATCCCGTCCTGGCTACTCGACCTCACCTCGACGGCGCTCGCCGACAGCCCGCAGCTCACGGAATATTCCGGCTTCGTGGAAGATTCCGGCGAGGGACGCTGGACCGTCAACGCCGCGATCGACGAGGCCGTGCCGGCCGAGGTCCTCACCGCGGCGCTCTACACACGTTTCCGTTCCCGTCGGGAACACACCTTCGCCGAAAAAATTCTCTCCGCGATGCGCGCGGGGTTTGGCGGCCACAGGGAGCCGAAGCAGCCGGGCGCCGCGAAGCCCAAACAATAAGCGTACCCAAGCGAAGGCCGACAATTCGTGACAAAAGACCCGCAAGCCAAGCGCAAGCCCGAAAATTGCGCCTTCGTCATCTTTGGCGTGACCGGCGACCTCACCCATCGCCTGGTGATGCCGTCCCTCTACAATCTCGCTGCCGAGAACCTGTTGCCGGAAAAATTCTGCGTCGTCGGCGTGGCCCGCAAAGGCCAATCGGATGACGAGCTGCGCGACAGCCTGATGAAAGGCCTGCGGCAGTTCGCGACAAGGCCGGTCGACGACGACATCGCCAAACAGCTGCTGCAATGCGTCACCTTCGTCGAGGCCGATCCGAAGGACCCGCCCTCGTTCGACCGCTTGCGCGAGCATCTGGACTCGCTGGAGTGTTCGCAAGGCACCGGCGGCAACCGCCTGTTCTATCTCGCCACGCCGCCCGCCGCGTTCGCGCCGACCGCGCGCGAGCTCGGCCGCACCGGCATGATGAAGGAGAACGGCGCCTGGCGGCGGCTGGTGATCGAAAAGCCGTTCGGCACCGACCTCGCCTCGGCCCGCGCGCTGAACGCCGAGCTGCTGAAGATCATGGACGAGCACCAGATCTACCGGATCGATCATTATCTCGGCAAGGAGACGGTACAGAACATCCTGGTGCTGCGCTTTGCCAACGGCATGTTCGAGCCGATCTGGAATCGCAACCACATCGACCACATCCAGATCACGGTGGAGGAGAAGCTCGGCGTCGGCCATCGCGGCGGCTTCTACGATTCCACCGGCGCGATGCGTGACATGGTGCCGAACCATCTGTTCCAGCTGATGTCGCTGGTCGCGATGGAGCCGCCGGCACGGTTCGACGCCCATTCGGTGCGCTCCGAGAAGGCCGACGTACTCAACTCGATCCAGCAGCCGAGCCGGGAGGAAGCGCTGAAGAACTCGGTGCGCGCGCAATATCTCGCAGGCCGCATCGGTGACGACGAGATCACGGACTATCGCAAGACCGAGGACGTCAAGCCCGGCAGCACCACCGAGACCTTCGTTGCGCTGAAGCTGATGATCGACAATTGGCGCTGGGCCGGCGTTCCCTTCTATTTGCGTACCGGCAAGGCGCTCGGCCACAAGCGCACCGAGGTCGCAATCAAGTTCAAGCAGGCGCCGCTGTCGATGTTCTCGGGCACGGACATCGATCGCCTGTCGCAGAATTTCCTCACCATCGGCATCGCGCCGACCGAGACCATCGAGCTGCAATTCAACGCCAAGATCCCGGGGCCGAGCATCACCATCGACGGCGTCGAGATGAAGTTCCGCTACGGCGACTATTTCCGGGCGGATCCCTCGACCGGCTACGAGACGCTGATCTACGACTGCATGATCGGCGACAACATCCTGTTCCAGCGCGCCGACGGCATCGAGGCCGGATGGCAGGCGGTGCAGCCGTTCCTGGACGCCTGGAAAAGCGCGGGCAGCAACGGCATTGAGACCTATGAAGCCGGCAGCGACGGCCCGAACTGCGCCGACGAGCTGCTGCGGCGGGACGGGCGAAGCTGGCGGAAGTATTCGTGATGGCAACGGCCGAACAGCCGAAGCTGATCGTCGAAGCTGATGCCGGGGCGCTGGCGCAGACGGCGGCCGAACGGGTGATGGCGCGGATCGCGGCCAACCCCGCGCGCATCGCGATCTGCCTTACCGGCGGCTCCAGCCCGAAGAAGCTCTATCAACTGCTCGGCGGCGATCCCTGGCGCGGCAAGATCCCGTGGGACCGCGTGCACTGGTTCATCGGCGACGAGCGATTCGTGTCCGAGAGCGATCCGCTCAACAACATGGCGGTCGCGCGCGCGACGTTTCTCGATGGCAATGCGCCCGTCGGCCATATCCACCCGATCCCGACCATTGCTGACAATCCGGACCGAAGCGCCGAAGCCTATGCGCGCGAGCTACAGGCCTTCTACGGTTCTGAACGCCTCGATCCGGCGCGGCCGCTGTTCGACCTGGTGCTGATGGGCGCCGGCCCGGATGGCCACACCGCCTCGCTCTTTCCGGGCTTCCCCGCAATCGAGGAGACCGAACGCTGGGTCATCGGGGTGCCCAAGGCCAATGTCGCGCCTTTCGTGCCGCGGGTCTCGCTCACCCTGCCCGTTCTGGCGTCCTGCCGCGAAATGCTGTTCCAGATTGCCGGGCACGACAAGCAGCCGATCTTGACGCGCCTCTTCAATGGCGAGACTCTGCCCGCATTACGCGCGCGCTCGAATGGTGAGACTGTCTGGCTGGTCGACCAGGCCGCGCTTCCGGAGGGAATTCGTGGGCCGCGTTGAAGCACCTTGTGCATTGATCGTGATGGGCGTGTCGGGTTCGGGCAAGAGCACGGTTGCGGAAGCACTCGGCGAGCGGCTCGGCTGGCGTTTCGAGGACGGCGACAGCTTCCATCCCCCCAGCAATGTCGAGAAGATGCGGGCCGGTCACCCTCTCACCGACGAGGACCGCTGGCCCTGGCTCAACGCCATCGCCGACGAGATCGCGCGGGTCTGCGACAAGGGCGGGCATGTCATCATCGCCTGCTCGGCGTTGAAGCACACCTATCGCGACGTGTTGCTGCGGGGGCGCGACGACGTCCGCTTCGTGTTCCTGAAGGGCACCAGAGAGCTGATCGCCGAGCGGCTCGCGCACCGCAAGGGCCATTTCATGCCGCCCGGGCTGCTGACCAGCCAGTTCGACACGCTGGAGCCGCCGGAAGCGGGCGAGCACGTGATCACCGTCTCGATCGACGAAACCGTCGAAGCGATCGTGGACGGCGTGGTGCGGCAGTTGAAGCTTGGCGGGACGAAGCGCTGAGACCTGGAAACCTGAAGGTTCTGTCATGACGCAAATCTCCCTCGTGGTCTCCGACGTCGACGGCACGCTGCTGACCAAGGACAAGACGCTGACGGATCGCGCGAGGTCTGCGGTGCAGCGGCTGCACAAGGCCGGCGTTGGCTTCACCATCACCTCCAGCCGTCCCGCCATCGGTATGCGCTTTCTGATAGAGCCGTTGGCGCTGTGGCTCCCGGTCGGCCCGTTCAACGGTTCCTCGATCGTCGATCCCGAGATGAACCCGGTCGAACAGCACCTGATCCCCGCAAGCGCCGCCGAGCGGTCCTTGCAGATCCTGCGCGAGTTCGGCGCCGACATCTGGCTGTTCACCTATGACAAATGGCTGATCGACAACCCCAGCGGCAAATACGTCGCGCATGAGCAGCACACGATCCGCTCCGATCCCACCATCGTGACGGACTTTTCTCCTTACCTGTCGAGCGCCTGCAAGATCGTCGGCGCCAGCGCCGATGCGGCGGGCTTAGAGGCTTGCGAGAAGGCGATGCAGCAGGCGCTCGGCAGCGAGGCCACCGCGGTGCGCTCGCAGACCTATTATCTCGACATCACCCCACCCGGCTTCAACAAGGGCACCTTCGTCGAGGCGATGGCCAAGCGTTTGGGCATTGCGACCGGCGCCGTCGCTACCATCGGCGACATGCAGAACGACCTCGCGATGTTCGCCGTCAGCGGCGTCTCGATCGCCATGGGCAATGCCAGCGACAGCGTCAAGGACCAGGCGACGCACGTCACGGCCAGCAACGAGCAGGACGGTTTTGCCGAGGCGATGGAGATGATCTTGAAGCGGAATGGGGCGGGTAGCTAAAGTCAACTGACCTTGAGTCCGTTAATCGAGCCACGGGCTCGCTGTATCTCTCCCGCTTGCGGGAGCGGTCGCCGCGTAGCGGCGGGTGGAGGCAATCCAGCCCACGCCTGTCACGCGCTCGTCCAAGTCGCTACTTCGACCGCTGCATCGCCGGCTTCTCGCTCTTCTGCCTCGCCGTCGACAAATTCTGCGCCGTGTTGATCAGGGCGATGTGGGTCAGCGCCTGCGGGAAATTGCCGGTCTGGCGTCGCGCGACTGAATCGTATTCCTCCGCCAATAGCCCGACATCGTTCGCGATGCCGGCCACGCGATCGAGCAAGGCCTGCGCCCGGTCGAGATCGCCAGCCAGCACGTGGGCATCGGCCAGCCACAGGCTACAGGCCAGGAACGCGCCTTCGAGCGGCGGCTGCCCCGCCGGCAGCTCGCGCGGATCGTGCCTGAGCACGAAGCCGTCGCGCATCAAGCGTGTCTCGACCGCGGCGATGGTGCCGCGGATGCGCGGATCGTCGGGCGGCAGGAAGCCGACGGCCGGCAGCAGCAGCACACTGGCGTCCAGCATTTTCGAGCCGTAAGATTCCACGAAGGCATTTTCCTCCGCGTCAAATCCCTTGTTGCAGACGTCGCGATGAATGGCCTCGCGCAGGGCGCGCCAGTGCAGCAGCGGCGCTTTGAAGCCGAAAGTCTCGGCGCTCTTGATGCCGCGGTCG
This sequence comes from Bradyrhizobium symbiodeficiens, assembly GCF_002266465.3. NCBI lineage: Bacteria > Pseudomonadati > Pseudomonadota > Alphaproteobacteria > Hyphomicrobiales > Nitrobacteraceae > Bradyrhizobium > Bradyrhizobium symbiodeficiens. The sequence goes on from NZ_CP029427.2 coordinate 5,851,807, forward strand.
AAGGCGACCCAGGTCATCACCTTGGAGAACACGTAGTGCTTCGGCTCTCCGCGCCGCTCCCAGATGCCGTGGTCGGGCCGGTCCCAGACCTCGGCCAGATGCTGGAGCACCGCGCATTCCAGCGCCCAGGTCTCCTCGTCGAGCTTCAGCTTGGCCATGCGCGACTGGTGAAAGGCGTCGATCAGTTCGCCGTAGACGTCGAGCTGAAGCTGCGCATGCGCGGCATTGCCGACGCGCACCGGCTTGGCGCCTTCATAGCCGTCGAGCCAGCCCGCCTCCCATTCCAGGAGCCGCCGCTGGCCCCAGATGCCGTACATGATCTGCATGTTGCCGGGCGAGCCGGCGGCGGCGCGCAGCAGCCAATTGTGCCAGGCCGACGCTTCCTCGGTGTAGCCCGAGTTCATCAGCGCCAGCAGCGTGAAGGTCGCATCGCGCAGCCAGCAGAAGCGGTAATCCCAGTTCCTCGCGCCGCCGAGCTTTTCCGGTAATGACGTGGTGGGCGCGGCGACGATGCCGCCGGTCGGGGCGAAGGTCAGCGCCTTCAGCGTGATCAGCGAGCGCATGATGAGATCGCGATACTCACCGTCATGCGTGGAGCGGCCGCTCCATTCCTGCCAGAATTTCTCGGTCTCCTGGAGCGCGATGTCCGGGTCGATCGCTTCAGGCGGATCGAGATGCGAGGGGCCGTAGGTCAGCACGAACGGCACGGTCTCGCCGGCCCTCACCTCGAAGTCGGACACCGTGGTCAGGTCCTCCCCGCGGGTTTCGACCGGCGTGCGCAGCACGGTCATGTCCTGGCCGGCGATCGCCATCAGGGAATGGTCGATCCGCCGCACCCAGGGAATGTCCACGCCGAAGCCGAAGCGGATCACGAGCTCCATCCGCATCTTCACCGTGCCGTTGACCCCGCGTACCAGCCGCACGATGTCGGATGCCTTGCCGCGCGGCGGCATGAAGTCGATCAGAGCGACGGTCCCGCTCTTCGTTTCAAAACGCGTTTCGAGGATGAGGGTCTCGCCGAGATAACGCCGCGATGTCGTCGTGACGTCCTCGCCAGGCGCGATCAGCCAGCGCCCGTTCTTGTGGGTGCCGAGGATGGCGGCAAAGCAGGCGTCGGAATCGAAGGCGGGCCAGCACAGCCAATCGATCGAGCCGTCGCGCCCGACCAGCGCCGCGGTCTCGCAATCCCCGATCAGCGCATAGTCTTCGATTTTCTGGGTCAATGTCTTTCGCGCCTGGAAATCCCCGCCCGATCAACTCCCGCCATTCCGCGAACGTTCCCGCGTTGCCGCTCGCAAGGCCGTGAGGTCGACCTTCGAGGCAATCTGGTCGAGCGCGACGGGAAGTCGCTGGCGCCAGTTCGGATGTTCGTCGATCGTGCCGGGAATATTGGGCTGGTCGAGCACGCCGAGCAGATCCTCCATCGACACCGCGAGCAGCCGCGACGGCGTGCGCGACAGGAATGCAAGCACCGAATAGAGGTCGTTGGCGGTAATGCCGTTCTGGCGCAGGATCTCGTCGAGCATGCCGAGCGCATCCCAGCGGTCCTGCTCGTTCTCGCCCGGATCGAGCCCGAGCGAGCGCTTTACCTTGAGATCGCTGAAGGAGCGCCAGCCCGCATAAGTGCACAGATCGTGCGTGTTCAGCGTCACCAGCGCGTTCGGCCTGTAGAAGTCGGTACTGCGGAAATGTCCGGCATCGTCACGCTCGAACATCATGACGAGATAAGACCAGATGCCGAAATCCTGCATGGTTTCGCGGAAACCTTCCGGCACGGTGCCGAGATCTTCACCGATCACGATGCACTTATGCGCCGCGCTCTCGCGCGCGATGGCGCCGAGCAGCGCCTCGAACGGCATCTGCACATAGGCGCCGTTGTCGGGCTTGAAGCCGCGCGGCACCAGATAGAGCCGCTTCAGCCCGAGGACATGATCAATCCGGATGGCGCCGGCATGGCGCATCGAGGCCGCCAGCATATCGGCAAAGGGCACGAAGGACTGCGATTCCAGGCCACCGGCATTGAAGCCGGCGAGACCCCAGTCCTGACCGGCGGTGTTGAGCACATCGGGCGGCGCGCCGACGGCGAGATGACGCGAGATCGCAATCTGCTCGTTCCAGGCATCAAAGCCGTTGGACTGCACGCCGACGGCGACGTCGAGATACAATCCGACCCGCATACCGAGCTGGCTGGCAAGCTCCTTGGCCGCATGCAATTGGTTGTCGGCCGTCCATTGCACGAATTCGACGAACTCGACCTCGCGCTTGTCGGGACCGTTGCGCAGCTCGGCGCATTTGGCGTCGTCCGGCTGCTGCCATTCCACCGGCCATTCCCACCACGGCGACACGAAACGATGGCGCAGCACCTCGAAGCAGGCAAAGCGGGACAACAGCGGCGCGCGGTCGGCGCGGAATGCGTCGAACTGATTGCGGCGGGCGCCGCTCGCCTTTGTCACGAAAGCGTCAAAGGCGGCGCGCAAAGCCCGCCATTTCAGCGCCGCCATGTCGGCATAGGGGACCCGGTCGCCCTCGCGCAGCCGCGCGGCGGTCGCTGCGGCATTCGGCACGAGGTCTGCCGAGAATTCGGGGATCGCCTCGACGTCGATATAGAGCGGGTTGAGAAACAGCCGGCTGTTCGGCGAATAGGGGCTGCAATCGGCCGGATGGTCGTCGAACAGGACATGCAGCGGATTGAGCCCGACGCCGTCTGCCCCGAGCTGCTTGGCAAGCCGGACGAGACCGGCCAGATCGGTGAAATCTCCGATGCCCCAATTCCGGTCCGAGCGAATGCTGTAGAGCTGCACGGCGAGCAGCCAGCCACGGTCGAAATCACCGCCGAAGGCCCGCTCGGGCGCCACGATCATCGGGACTTCTTCCGTCGCACCTTCGGCGTCGGTCAATGTCAACCGATGGTAGCCGAGCGGCAGGTCAGCAGGCCATGCGATCACGGGCTCGCGCGTCTCGCCTTGCGCGATCACCTTCGCGTTGCCGGTGATTGTCCATTTGAGGGGCACCCCGCCGGTGGCCGCCAGCTCGGTCCGCGAATGTCTCAAGGCGCGAAGCACCACGGGTCCCTCGACGAAGCGATAGACCCGCTTTTCCGGCAGGGCGTCGAGGATGGATTTGAGCGCCACGGGATCGGTGACCCGCAGCTTTCCGAGGGCATCCACGAATTCGGATTGAACGCCCTTGATCTGGGCTTGAGCTAAAAGATCCATTCGGCACGCAGCTTGCAGGCCATTCTCTGGCCGGGGGCATTGATTTTAACGAGGTCGCGGAAGAGGTTAGTGAGGGGTAACTCGCAAGCCGCGCCTGCCGTTCCCTTGGGAACCAATGACACACAAGCGGCTTTCTATAGTGGTATCAAGTGTAGGTTCCCGGCAAGGGAAACGGGCTCCTGCTTTCTTGTCAATGGCATCACCGTGAACAAGACAATTCAAACTGTCGAGAGCGCCGCTGCCGGCAGCGCTTTCCTCATCGAAGACATCTATCCCCTGATCGATGGCGGCCGCTTCGCCGTGAAACGGATCGCGGGCGAACGGGTCGAGGTTTGGGCCGACATCTATCGCGACGGCGACGCCGTGGTCGGAGCCGCGCTGATCTGGCGACAGGAGCAGAACCGGGAATGGCGGAGCGAGCCGATGATCCATCACGGCAATGACCGCTGGTCCGCCGCATTCACGCCGGTCGAGCCCGGCCAGTATGTCTATGCGATCGAAGCCTGGACCGACGAGTTCGCCACCTGGTCGCACGGGGTCGCGCGCAAGCAGCGAATGGGTGCTGATATCAGCCTCGATGCGATCGAAGGGGCCGGGCTCCTGACCAAGGCGCATGGCGCGCGACAGGACGCCGCGACGGTCATCGTCAGGCAGTGCGAGGATTATCTTCAGACTGGCGATGTCACCCCGCTGCTTGCGGCCGAGCTCGGCGATGCCATGGCGGAGAGCCAGTCCCGGCCTGACCTGACCCGCTCGCAGCCCTTCCCGCTGACCGTCGACCGCGACAAGGCGCGCTTCGGCGCCTGGTATCAGATGGTGCCGCGCGGCCAGAGCCAGGTCGCAGGTCAGCACGGCACGCTGCGCGACTGCATCGAGCGCGTGCCGGATATCGCCGCGATGGGTTTTGACGTGCTCTATTTCACGCCGATCCACCCGATCGGCCGCACCCGTCGCAAAGGCCGCAACAATGCGCCGGTGGCGACCGAAGGCGATCCCGGCTCGCCCTACGCGATCGGAGCCGCCGAGGGCGGTCACGATGCGCTGCATCCCGAGCTCGGCACCATCGAGGATTTCCGCGCGCTGGTCGCAACCTGTCTCGAATATGGCCTCGAACTCGCGCTCGACTTCGCCGTGCAGTGCTCGCCGGACCATCCCTGGCTGACGCAGCATCCGGAATGGTTCAAATGGCGACCGGACCGCTCGGTGCGGGCGGGCGATGGCCTTTATTCCGACATCGTGATCCCCGATTTCGCATCGGTCGATCGGGCTGGACTGTGGAATGCACTTCGCGACGCCATGCTGTTCTGGATCGACCATGGTGTCACCATCTTCGCCATCGACAATCACGACACCGCGCCCTTCCCGTTCTGGGACTGGCTGATCCGCAACATCCGCCGCCGGCATCCCGAGGTGATCCTGTTCTCGAAGACGTTTGCCCGGCCGAAACTGATGAAAGGCCTCGCCAAGCTCGGCTTCGCGCAGTCGTTCACCTATTTCCCGTGGCGCACGACAAAATGGGAGCTGGAGCAATATCTCGGCGAGCTGACGCGCTATCCCGAGCGCGACTTCTATCGCCCGAACCTGTTCGTCAACACGCCCGACCTGCTGCCCTATCATCTCCAGAGCGGCGAAGCCTGGGCGTTCAAGTCGCGCGTCGCGCTGGCGGCGACGTTGTCGGGCAGTTACGGCCTCTACAGCGGGTTCGAGCTGCTGGAACACGAGGCGATCCCCGGCCGCGAGGAATATCTGGATTCCGAAAAATACCAGATTCGGCAACGCGACTGGGACCGGCCCGGCAACATCAAGTCCTACATCGCCGCGCTCAACCGCGTCCGCAACGACAATGCCGCGCTCCAGCAAACGGCGAACCTGCGTTTTGTCGGCATCGAAGACGGCGAGACGATCGCCTTCGTCAAGGAGGCGGCCGATCCTGCCAACACCGTCGTGATCGTGATTGCTCTGTCCCGCCATGTGCGTGAATTCTGGCTGCCGCTCGGCGACCTCACTGTTGACGCGAGCGGTCAGCGGCACCATGTCACGACACTCGAAAACCTTCTCACCAGCGAACAGTCCCACCTCGAATGGGGCGGGATCAGGTTGCGTATCGATCCCGACCGCGATCCCGCGCTCCTGTTCCGCTGCCTGGCGTAAGGGTTCACGCCATGAATGTTCTGTCTTCCGTCGACACCAAAAAAGCCGAGGCTGCCGAGATCGTGGACGAGCTCTGGTACAAGGACGCCATTATCTACCAGCTCCACGTCAAGGCGTTTGCCGACAGCAATCATGATGGCATCGGCGATTTCGCCGGTCTGACCGAAAAGCTGCCCTATCTGCAGGAGCTCGGCGTCACCGCGCTGTGGCTGTTGCCGTTCTACCCCTCGCCCGGCCGCGACGACGGTTACGACATCGGAGACTACGGCTCGGTCAATCCCGATTTCGGGACCATGAAGGATTTCAAGCGCTTCATCCAGGAAGCGCAGAAGCGCGGACTGCGCGTCATCACCGAGCTCGTCGTCAACCACACCTCGGACCAGCATAACTGGTTCAAGCGCGCGCGCCGCAGCCCCGCAGGCTCGAGCGCCCGCAACTGGTATGTCTGGAGCGACACCGACCAGAAATACCAGGGCACGCGGATCATCTTCACCGACACCGAAAAGTCGAACTGGACCTGGGATCACGAGGCCGGGGCATTCTACTGGCACCGCTTCTTCTCGCACCAGCCCGACCTCAATTTCGACAATCCCCGCGTGGTCAGCGCGCTGATCCAGGTGATGAAGCGCTGGCTGGACGCCGGCGTCGACGGCTTCCGGCTCGACGCCATTCCCTATCTGTGCGAGCGCGAGGGCACCTCGAACGAGAACCTTCCCGAGACGCATGCGATCATCAAGCGCTTGCGTCAGGAGCTGGATTCCTACTCCAAGGGCAAGCTGCTGCTGGCCGAGGCCAATCAATGGCCGGAGGACGTACAGGAATATTTCGGCCGTGGCGACGAATGCCACATGGCCTACCACTTCCCGCTGATGCCGCGCATCTACATGGCGATCGCGCAGGAGGACCGCTTCCCGATCACCGACATTCTGCGCCAGACGCCCGACATTCCCGCGAGCTGCCAATGGGCGCTGTTCCTGCGCAACCATGACGAGCTGACGCTGGAAATGGTCACCGATGTCGAGCGCGACTATCTCTGGACCACCTACGCCAACGACCCCCGCGCCCGCATCAATGTCGGCATCCGCCGGCGCCTCGCGCCACTGATGGACAACGACCGGCGCAAGATCGAGCTGATGAACTCGCTGCTGCTGTCCTTTCCCGGCACGCCGATCATCTATTACGGCGACGAGATCGGGATGGGCGACAACATCTATCTCGGCGACCGCAACGGCGTGCGCACGCCGATGCAATGGAGCCCGGACCGCAACGGCGGTTTCTCGCGCTGCGACCCGGCGCGACTCTACGCGCCGCTGATCATGGACCCGGTCTACGGCTACGAATCGGTGAACGTCGAGGCGCAGTCGCGCAGCCTGTCCTCGCTGCTCAGCGCCACCAAGCGGCTGATCTCGGTGCGCAAATCAACGCTCGCCTTCGGCCGCGGCACCATGACCTTCATCCGTCCGGCCAACCGGTCCGTGCTCGCCTATGTCCGGCAGTATCGCGGCGAGGTCATCCTCTGCGTCGCCAATTTGTCGCGTGCCGCGCAAGCAACCGAACTCGACCTGTCGCCATGGAAGGACCGCATCCCGCAGGAAATGCTCGGCCGCAGTCGCTTCCCCGCGATCGGCGAACTGCCCTACATGATCACGCTGGGGCCCTACGGCTTCTACTGGTTCCAGCTTCAGGAGCGCGACAAGTCCGAGCCGGTGACGCCACGCGCGGTGCCGGAGTTCGAGACGCTGGTGGTGCCTCTGAATTCCAACTGGGTGTCGCTCGCCCGCGAGCGCGGCGTGTTCGAGCGCGAGGTGCTGCCGGGCTTCTTGTCGCGGACGCGATGGTATCCCGAGCACAATCCCAAGCACATCAAGACCAGGCTGACCTCTGCGGTGCCGTTCTGCGACATCGGCGACAACAGGCCTTGGATCGCATTCTTCGAGACGACAGAGCAGGACGCCGCGTCGCGCTACGTGCTGCCGATGCAGATCGAGTGGGTACGCTTCGATCGCGAGCGCTTCAACCCGAGGGCGCTCGCCGCCGTGCGCCAGGGCGCGCGCGAGGGCACGCTGCTCGACGTTGCTACGGACCAGATCTTCATCGGCCTTTTCCTGCGCAACCTGTCGCAGAATCTGGTGGTGGAAGAGAACAATCTGCGGCTCGAATTCAGGGCGACCAGCCGCTTCGGCGATTACACCATCAAGGAGCCCGAACGCATCCGCACGATCGAGCAGGCGAACAGCACCGCACTGGTCGACAACCAGTACGTCGCCAAGATCTACCGCCAGCTCGATAGCGGCATCAACCCCGAGATCGAGATCGGCCAATATCTCACCGAGGTCGCGCGATTTGCCAATACGCCGGCGCTGCTCGGCAGCGTCGAGCTGGTCGAGGGCGACCAGCGCAGCGCGCTCGGCGTGTTGCATGCCTATGTCGAGAACCAGGGTGACGGCTGGATCGTGACCACGGGTTATCTCGATCGCTATATCGACGAGCAGCGCGTGCTATCGGCAGGCGAAGCGCCCCGCGAGACCCAGGAGCAAGCGCCTTATCTGCACTTCATCGCGCAGATCGGCCGGCGGCTCGGCGAGCTGCATGTTGCCCTGGCGGCGGCAAAGTCGGACGAACTCGCCCCGGAACCGATCGGCTCCACGCACGTCAAGCGACTTGTGTCCGACCTCAAGGCGCGGGCCGAGCGGGTTTTCGAACGGCTGACGGACAGCCGCGACGACCTGCGGGAGGCGCACCGGCCGCTTATCGACCGGCTCGCCGCCATGCGGGCATCCCTGCCCGACCACCTGGATGCGCTATTGCCATCCGGGATCGGCGGTCTGAACATCCGTCATCATGGCGACTTCCGCCTCGGGCAGACTCTGATCGTGAAGGACGATATCTTCATCATCGACTTCGACGGCGATCCGCGCCTGCCGCTGGCCGACAAGCGTCGCAAGCTGCCTGCCGCGCGCGACGTCGCCGGATTGATCCGCTCGATCGACCTTTCGGTCAACGCGGCGCTGAGCCGGGCGCTCACGGGGGCCTCCGACGAGCAGGGCCGGATCACCGCCGCGCTCGGCGAATGGCGCGAGCGCGCCGCCGCGACCTTCCTGTCCGCCTATCGCGAAGCCATGACCGATCGACGGCTGTGGCCGGAGGATCGGAAATCCGCGGAAAGCCTGTTAAGGTTTTTCCTGCTTGATCAAGCGTTCAATGAAGTAGAGTACGAGCTGTCCAACCGGCCTGAGGGGCTCCATGCGCCGCTGACCGGACTGCTTCGCATTCTGTCAAGCACCGGGAGCGAAGCCCATGCCTAAACTGCCTGCCGAGGCCTATGCGATCATCGAAGGCCGCCACTCCGACCCCTTCCACTATCTCGGGCTGCATCCCGAGGGCGACAAAAGCGTGGTGCGTGCCTTTCTTCCCGAGGCCTCGAATGTCGAGGCGGTCGGCGAGCATGGCGAAGTCGCTCCGCTCGACCGCGTGCATGATGCCGGGCTTTTCATCGGGGCCCTGCCCAATGGCTCGAAGCACTATCAGTTGCGCGCGAAATTCGCGGGCAATGTCGTCGAGTTCGAGGACGCCTACCGGTTTCCGCCGATCCTGACCGATTTCGACCTGTATCTGCTCGGCGAAGGCACCGATCAGCGCCTCTACGACAAGCTCGGGGCGCATCCGATGCGTCTCGAAGGCGTCGACGGCATCGGCTTCGTGGTGCTGGCGCCGAACGCACGGCGCGTGTCCGTGGTCGGCGATTTCAATTTCTGGGACGGGCGGCGCCATGCGATGCGGGTGCGCGGCGCCGGCTATTGGGAATTGTTCGTTCCGCATGCCAAGGCCGGCGACCACTACAAGTTCGAGATCATCGGGCCGCACGGTCATCTGCTGCCGCTGAAATCCGATCCGATGGCATTTGCGAGCGAGGTCCGTCCGAAGACCGCCTCCATCGTGTTCGACGAAGCGCATTTGCCGCGGCCGCGTCCGGCGCCGGACGGCATCAACGCGCTGTCTGCGCCGATGTCGATCTACGAGGTGCATCTCGGCTCGTGGCGTCGCAAGAACGGCGATGAATGGCTGACCTATCGCGAGCTGGCCGAACAGCTGCCGGCCTATGCCCGCGACATGGGCTTCACCCATCTCGAATTCCTACCCGTGAGCGAGCATCCCTTCGACGGATCATGGGGCTATCAGCCGACCGGCCTCTATGCGCCGACCAGCCGCTTCGGGACTCCTGAGGATTTCGCCGCCCTCGTCGATGCCTGCCACCGCGAGGGTGTCGGCGTGCTGCTCGACTGGGTGCCCGGTCACTTCCCCGACGATCCGCACGGGCTCGGCAGCTTCGACGGCACCGCCGTCTACGAGCACGCCAACCCGCTGCAGGGCCGCCATCTCGACTGGGGCACCTTGATCTACAATTACGGCCGCACCGAAGTGACGAACTTCCTGGTGTCGAACGCGCTGTTCTGGATGGAGCGCTATGCGATCGACGGCCTGCGCGTCGATGCCGTCGCATCCATGCTCTATCTCGACTACAGCCGGCCACCCGGCGCCTGGATTCCGAACCAATATGGCGGCCGCGAAAACATCGAGGCGATCAATTTCCTGCGCCGCGTCAACACCGAGGTCTTCGCGCGCTTCCCGCAGGCGACCACGGCCGCCGAGGAATCCACCGCCTGGCCGCAAGTCTCGCGCCCGGTCGAATTCGGCGGGCTCGGCTTCGGCTACAAGTGGAACATGGGCTGGATGCACGACACGCTGAACTACATCAGCAAGGACCCGATCCATCGCAAGCACCACCACGGCGACATCCTGTTCGGCCTGCACTACGCCTTCTCGGAAAACTTCATCCTGCCGCTCTCGCACGACGAGGTCGTGCACGGCAAGCGCTCGATCCTCGGCCGCATGCCCGGCGACGAGTGGCAGCGCTTTGCGAATTTGCGCGCCTATTACAGCTTCATGTTCGGCCATCCCGGCAAGAAGCTGCTGTTCATGGGCGCGGAAATCGCCCAGAGCCGCGAATGGAATCACGACCAGTCGCTCGACTGGCACCTGCTCGAATACAAGTCCCATTCCGGCATCCAGTCGCTGATCCGCGACCTCAACCGGGTCTATCGCGCGGTGCCGGCGCTGCACCAGATGGACTGCGACCAGGCCGGCTTCGAATGGGTCATCACGGACGATGCCAACCGCAACGTGTTCGCCTGGTTGCGCAAGGGCATTGACGACCATTCGCGTTGTCTGGTGCTCGTCAACTTCTCACCCAACGTCTATCGCGACTATCGCGTGCGCGTGCCCATTGCCGGCAAGTGGAAAGAAGTGTTCAATTCGGACTCGGCCCATTACGGCGGCACCAATGTCGGCAATATCGGCGAGGTCCAGGCCGCTGACGGCGAGCTTCGTCTCACCATTCCGCCGCTCGCCGCGATCTTCCTCGTTCCGGAAAGCTGAGACATGCGCCTGACTGCCGGATCGCCCGCACGCCTCGGCGCAAGCTGGGACGGACGCGGCACCAACTTCGCGCTGTTCTCGGCCAACGCGCAGAAGGTCGAGCTATGCCTGTTCGACAGCCAGGGCCGCCGCGAGCTCGAGCGCATCGAACTTCCGGAGCGCACCGAGGACGTCTGGCACGGCTATCTCAACGACGTCTCGCCCGGCCAGCTCTACGGCTACCGCGTGCACGGCCCCTACGAGCCCGAGCACGGCCACCGCTTCAACGCCAACAAGCTGCTGCTCGACCCCTATGCCAAGCGGCTCGCCGGGCGGCTGGTCTGGAGCGACGCGCATTTTGCCTACCGCACCGGGAGCCCGCGCGAGGATCTGTCGTTCGACCGCCGCGACAATGCCCGCGGCATGCCCAAGGGCGTCGTGGTCGACGAGACCTTCAACTGGGGCCGCCGCGAGATCCGTCCCAACATCCCATGGGAAGACACCGTCATCTACGAGGCTCACGTCAAGGGATTGACGCAGAAGCGCGACGACGTGCCGCCGAACCTGCGCGGTACCTATGGCGGGCTGTCCTCACCGGCGATGATCGAGCACCTGAAGAAGCTCGGCGTCACCACGGTCGAGCTGCTGCCGGTGCACAGCTTCGTCGACGACCGCATCCTGGTGGAGAAGAAGCTCGCCAATTACTGGGGCTACAACACGCTCTCCTTCTTCGCACCAGAGCTGCGCTACGCCCAGGACAATGCACTCGACTCCTTCCGAACCACGGTGGCGCGACTGCACGATGCCGGCATCGAGGTGATGCTCGACGTCGTCTACAACCACACCGCCGAAGGCAACCATCTTGGCCCGACGCTGTGCTATCGCGGCATCGACAACGCATCCTATTACTGGCTCAATCGCGAGAACCCGCGCTATTACGACGACTTCACCGGCTGCGGCTCGTCGGTGAACCTCACCCATCCGCGCGTGCTGCAGATGGTGATGGATTCCTTGCGCTACTGGGTCGAGGTCTGCCACGTCGACGGCTTCCGCTTCGACCTCGCCACAACGCTCGCGCGCGGACCGAACGGTTATGACCGCGGCAGCTCGTTCCTGACCGCGATCCGGCAGGATCCGGTGCTGGCGACGGTCAAGCTGGTTGCCGAACCGTGGGACCTCGGCCTCGGCGGCTACCAGGTCGGCGCATTCCCCTCGCAATGGTCGGAATGGAACGATCGCTATCGCAGCGCCATGCGCCGCTACTGGAGCGGTGAAGGCAGCCTGATCGGCGACATCTCCAGCCGGATGACGGCGTCCTCCGACCTGTTCAACCACGATGGCCGGCGGCCGCGCGCCAGCATCAACCACATCACCGTCCACGACGGCTTCACGCTCGCCGACCTCTTCAGCTACAACGAGAAGCACAACGCGGCCAACGGCGAGGACAACCGCGACGGCTCCAATGACAACCACAGCAACAATTGCGGTGTCGAAGGCCCGACCGACGATCCGAAGATCCTCAGCCTGCGCCGCCAGCTTCGCAAGAACGTGCTGGCCTGTCTGATGCTGGCGCAGGGCGTTCCGCTGATCCTCGCCGGCGACGAGGTCGGCAATTCGCAGTCCGGCAACAACAACGCCTATTGCCAGGACAACGAGATCGGCTGGGTCGGCTGGGACAATCTCGGCAAGGAGAGCGACGACATGATCGATTTCGTCAGCCATCTCGCCGACATCCGCCGCCGGTTCTCGCAACTTCGTAGCCATCGCTGGCTGGACGGCCGCCCGGCCGACGGCGTGTCCTACGGCGCATTGTGGCTCACGCCTGCCGGCGACGAAATGACGGAGAACGACTGGAAATTCCCGGAAGGGAGATTCCTTTCCTACGTGATGGGCCCGGTGGAACCGGGCGGGGCTGCAATCTTTATCGTACTGAACGCCGCCCCCGAAGAGATCGAATTCAAATTGCCAAAAATGACCGAATACAAAGGCTGGCAGCAGATCCTGAACACGACGGATGCCAAGCTGAATACGATCGACTTCCTGCCCGGCAGCGACAGCAAGGCGCCGCCGCGCTCCGTGCTCGCCTTCGCGGGGGCGCTATGAGGCCGTCCTTCGGGGCGAAGCCTATGAAGGACGGCGTGTCGTTCCGCCTCTGGGCGCCTGCCGCGCGCCGCGTCGACCTCCTGCTCGAACGAAGACACGCGATGCAGCGCCGGCAGGATGGCTGGTACGTGGCAGAGATTTCCGGCCTCACCGCCGGAAGCGCCTACAAGTTCAGGATCGACGACGAGATCGACGTGCCAGATCCCGCTTCGGCTTTCCAGCCCGAAGATGTGTTCGGCCCGAGCGAAGTGATTGATCACGACGCCTTTGCATGGCGTGCCCGCGATTGGCGCGGCCGTCCCTGGGAAGAGACGGTACTGATCGAGGCCCATGTCGGCACGTTCACGCGGGAAGGCACCTACCGCGCCATGATCGACAAGCTCGATCATCTCGTCGCAACCGGCATCACTGCACTGGAATTGATGCCGCTGGCCGATTTCGCTGGCCGCCGCGGCTGGGGCTATGACGGCGTGCTGTGGTATGCGCCCGACAGCGCCTATGGCCGGCCCGAAGACCTGAAGACGCTGATCGACGAGGCGCATCTGCGCGGGCTGATGGTCTTCCTCGACGTCGTCTACAATCATTTCGGCCCGGAGGGGAATTATCTCGGCCGCTACGCGCCGGCCTTCTTCACGGATGCGCACACGCCCTGGGGCAGCGCAATCGACTACCGCGTGCCTCAGGTGCGCGCCTTCGCGGTGGAGAACGCGCTGTCCTGGCTCACCGACTATCGCTTCGATGGCCTCCGGCTGGATGCCGCCAACCACATCGTGGCGATCCCCGGCGAGGTATCGATGCTGCAGGATCTCAGCGCTGCCACTGGCGAGCTTTCGAAGGCGACGGGCCGGCACATCCATCTCGTGCTGGAAAACGGCGACAATCGCGCCTGCCTGCTCGACGCGGCGCAGGAGCCCCCGAACGGGAAATATCGGGCGCAGTGGAACGACGATTATCATCACGCCTGGCACGTGATGCTGACCAGCGAACTCGCCGGTTACTACGCGGATTATCAAACGCCGCGACTCGATCTCGCCCGCGCGCTGGCCTCCGGCTTCGTCTACCAGGGCGAGATTTCGGAGTTCTGGGGCAAGAAACCACGCGGCGAACCGAGCGGCGAGCTGCCGCCGGCGACCTTCGTCAACTTCCTGCAGAACCACGACCAGATCGGCAACCGCCCACTCGGCGACCGGCTCGAAAGCCTGGCATCGCCGCAGCAGATCGAAGCGGCGCTCGCCGTGACCCTGCTCGCACCGATGGTGCCGATGCTGTTTCAGGGCGAGGAATGGGGCTCGACGGTGCCGTTCCCGTTCTTTTGCGATTTCCAGGGCGGCCTTGCCGACGCCGTCCGCAAGGGGCGCAGGCAGGAATATGCCTGGGCCTACGAGAAATACGGCGACGAGGTGCCCGACCCGCTCGATCCCGCCACGCTGCAATCGGCGGTGCTCGATTGGACCGGCCGCACGCAGCAGCACGACGCAAGGCTCGCGCTGGTCCGGGAGCTGCTCGCGCTCCGCCGCAAGGAGATCATGCCGCGACTGAAGGGCGCGAGCTTCGGCGCGGCCGAGGCGGCCGACAACGGCCTGCTCACCGCGCATTGGCGCATGGGCGACGGCACAGAACTGCGCCTGACCGCCAATCTCTCGGACCACGAGATCACATCCAGTGTCGGCGCAGGCACGACGATCTGGGGCGAAGAGACCGGCGGCCGGCTTCCGCCCTGGTCGGTCATCTGGCGCCTCGGAGGTTAGCATGCCCCCGGCCATTCCGCTCGCGACATACCGGCTTCAACTCACCGCGGAGTTCGACTTCGACAAAGCCGCCGCGGTCGTGCCTTACCTGAAGACGCTCGGGATCACGCATCTCTACGCTTCGCCGGTGATGAAGGCGCGCAAGGGCTCGACCCACGGCTACGACACTGTCGACCACGGCCAGTTCAATCCGGAGCTCGGCGGCGAAGCCGGCTTCGCCCGGCTGAGCGAGGCGCTGACCAGGCACGACATCGGCCTCATCATCGACTTCGTGCCCAATCATGTCGGTGTGCATTTCGCCGACAATCCCTGGTGGCTCGACGTGCTGGAATGGGGCCAGGCTTCGCCTCACGCCGCGTCCTTCGACATCGATTGGGATCTGCTGCCCTACCGCGCCCGCGGCGGCGTGCTGCTGCCGATCCTCGGCGCGTCCTATGGCGAGGCGCTCGAGCGCGGCGACATCGAGCTGCGCTACGATCCTGACGAAGGAAGCTTTTCCGCCTGGTATTTCGAGCATCGCCTACCCGTCGCGCCGGAGCGCTATGGCGAGCTGCTGCGCATGATCGTGAAGGAGGCCGACGCCGGCGAGACCGACGCGGGCAAACGCCTGCTCTCGCTTGCGGCGCGCTATACGGGATTGCGTCGTCCCAACCGCAAGGATGCCCCCGCGTTCAAGGCCGAACTCAGGGAGATCCCGGGTGCCGCCGAAATCATCGCCCGCGGCCTTGGCGCCTATCGTGCCGCCCCGGATCGTCCAGCGCAGACGCTGACGCTGCATCATCTGCTCGAGCGTCAACATTACAAGCTCGGCCACTGGCGGCTCGCCTCCAGCGATATCAATTACCGTCGCTTCTTCGACGTCAACGGGCTCGCCGGCCTGCGCGTCGAGGACGCGAGCACCTTCGCCGCCACGCACCGACTGGTGAAGCGGCTTGTCGCCAACGGCAAGCTGCAGGGCATTCGCCTCGACCACATCGACGGCCTGCGCGACCCCGCGCAATATTGCCAGCGGCTGCGCCGGCTGGTGCGGGACGCGCAGGGCAACACCAAGCCGTTCTACACCGTGATCGAGAAAATCCTGTGCGAGCACGAACGCCTGCCGCACTTCGCCGGCGTTCAGGGCACCACCGGCTATGAATGGATGAACGTCATCACCCAGGTGCTGATCGATGCCGGGGGACTGGGGGCGCTGGACGAGACCTGGCGGCAGATCAGCAACCGGCCGCCGCGGCTTGCGCCTTACGTCAAGGACGCCAAGCGGCGCGTGCTGGAGACCCTGCTCACCAGCGAATTCACCGTGCTGACCCGCCTGCTCGCGCGCATCGCCAACGGGCATTACACCACCCGCGATTTCTCCGCCGACAGTCTGCGGCAGGCGCTCGAGCTCTATGTGCTGCATTTTCCCGTGTATCGCACCTATCTGACCAACAGCGGCCCGACGGCGCCCGATCGCAAGCTGATCGACGACACCATCGCGCGCGCCCGTGCGGAATGGTTCGCGGCGGACGAAGGCATCTTCGACTTCCTGCGCGACGCCCTGACCATGGATCTGCTCGCGCCTGGCCGCCCACCGCACAGCGCTCCGCGCGTGCGCCGCTTCGCGCTGAAGGTGCAGCAATTCACCGGGCCGATGATGGCGAAGTCGTTGGAGGACACCGCCTTCTATCAATTCCACCGGCTGCTCGCGCTCAATGAGGTCGGCGGTGATCCCGCCAGCTCCGGTCTCACGATTTCCGCCTTCCACGAGACCATGCAGGCCCGCGCCAGGGAATGGCCGCTGGGGATGACGGCGACCGCCACGCATGACACCAAGCGCGGCGAGGACGCCCGCGCCCGTATCGCCGCGCTCAGCGAGATTCCCGGCGATTGGACCAGCGCGGTTTCGCGCTGGAAGGTATTGAATGCGCCGCACCTCACGCTCCACGGCAATTACCGCGCGCCGTCGGCGACGTTCGAATACATGCTCTACCAGACCCTGCTCGGGGCCTGGCCGCTGCAGGGGCCGGTCGATGCCGGCTTCGTCGATCGCATCCAGGTCTATGCGCTGAAGGCCGCGCGCGAGGGCAAGGAAGAGACCAGCTGGCTCAACCCGCATGAAGCCTACGAGAACGGCGTCAACAGCTTCATCGAGAAGATCCTCGATCCCGCACTATCCAGTGAGTTCCTGGAGTCCCTGCAAACGATGGCGCGGCGCGTGGCGCTGCTGGGCGCGCTGAACGGTTTGAGCCAGGTCACCCTCAAGGCGACGCTGCCCGGCGTGCCCGATTTCTATCAGGGCACCGAGTTCTGGGACTTGTCGCTGGTCGACCCCGACAATCGCCGCCCGGTCGACTTTGCTGCGCGGCACGCGGCGCTGAAAGCGCTGGACGATCCGGACTGGACCAGTCTGAGCAAGAGCTGGCCCGACGGCCTGATCAAGCTGGCCTGGACACGGCGTCTGCTCAAGCTGCGCAATGAACTCGCCGACGTTTTCGCGGAAGGCGACTATCAGCCGCTGGCGGTGCGCGGCGCACATGCCGACCATGTCATTGCTTTCGCCCGCCGCCATGGCCGCGCTGCGGCGATCGTCGTGGTCGGGCGCCATTTCGCGCCGTTCACCCAAGCCGGCCGGGAATGGCCCGCGCTGGATGGCTTTGACGCGACCGTCGATATCACAGGTTATGTCGTAAAGGGCCATGAGAGCCACGAACTGCCGGTCACGCAGGCCTTCGGTGATTTTCCCGCTGCCGTCATCGAGGCTCGCACGGCAACCGCCATTAGGCCCTCGCGACCGCGCGCGCGCGGCTGAAGCTACTTTCCCCCGTCCTTGGTCAGCAGCAACTGCCCGCGCTTCTTGATCGTGGCCTGCGCCATCTCGGCAAAGCGCTGCAGCAGCCAGGGCAGCACCACCTCGACCCGGACTTGATCATCGCCGACGTCGACCTGACCACTCGCGATCTGCCCGAGCGCGCGGATGCGGAAATTCATGCTGTCGCCGGTCCAGCGCTCTTCCTCGACCTGCATCACGGGAATGCTGGCGGCGGCGCGACCAAGCCCGGTCTTGAGCCGGCGTACCGCCTCCTCCCGGCCAAGACGGTGCGGAATTGAAACAACAAGCGGTGCTGACATGGCCCTGCCCTATAGTGACGGATACTCACATAGTCATGCCGGCGGCGTGTCCAATGGTTCCATGCAAGTTGATGCGCCGGCCGTGTTTCAAAGATGGAACTTTAAAACCTGCGGCAAGTTGCCCTCGTACAACGAGACAGGTTGGCAACGACCCTTTTGAGGAAGGGCTGGAGGAGTTTCGCATGTCTATCGGTACAATCATTCTGATCATTCTCGTCATCGCCTTGCTTGGCGGCTTCAGCGGCATCGGCGGCGGACCGTTCTACGGCACCGGCTATTACGGCGGCGGCGGCCTCGGGCTCGTCATCGTCATCCTGCTGATCCTGCTGCTGATGGGACGGATCTAGCAAGCACGACCGCTTAGACTTGTAGGTGGGCCAGCGCGCTTTGGCGCCGTGCCCACCTATTCGTCGTGACGAAAAGATCGTGGGCACGCTTCCGCCTTCGCTCTTCGAGCTACGGCGGACAAGTCGCTTTGCCCGCCCCTACGGACGCGGTGTCCGGAGCCCGCCTACTTCATTTTTCCCGCAAGCTTTTTGATCGCCGCCTTGATCGAGGCGGCCGCATCGTCATAGCCCTCCCACGCCTTCGACCGCGGCAGCAGGCCCGGGACGGTTCGCAGCGTATAGCGCTTCGGATCGAGATCGCTCTTCACCTGCGCCCACGTGACGGGCATCGAGACCGTGGCCCCCGCGCGCGCCCGCGGCGACAGGGGCGCCACCGCCGTCGACATCCGGTCGTTGCGGAGATAATCGAGAAAGATCTTACCCTCGCGCAGCTTCTTCGACATGTTGAGCAGATAGCGCTCCGGATCGTCGTTGGCCATCCACTGGCAGACGCCCTGGGCGAAGGCCTTGGCTTCCTTCCAGCTCACCTTGTCGCGCGCGCCGTGAAGCAGCGGCACCACCACATGCAGGCCCTTGCCGCCCGTGGTCTTGCAGAAGCTCTCCATGCCGAGGTCGACGAGCCGCTGGCGCATGTCCTTGGCGGCCTCGACCACATCGGCGAACCCGACATCCGGCGCTGGATCGAGATCGAACACCAGCCGGCCCGGCGTATCGTAAGCATCAGGCGCACAATTCCAAGGATGCAGCTCGACGCCGCCGATCTGCGCGACGGCGGCAAGCCCTTCGACGCGATCGATCTGCAGATACGGTTTGCGATCGCCGGAGACTTTGGCGAGTTCGAGCAGGTTCGAAGTGCCCTGCATGGCATGACGCTGGAAGAACGTCTCGCCGCCAATGCCATCGGGCGCACGCACGATCGAGCACGGCCGCCCCTTCAGGTGTTCGATCATCCAGCTCCCGACCGCCTCGAAAAAGCGCGCGAGATCCAGCTTGGTCACGCCCTCGCCGTCACCGCCGTCCGGCCAAAGCTCCTTGTCCGGCTTGGAGATGACGACGCCCATCACCTCGGCCGTGCCGGCGTCTTTCGACCGCTTCGCCGTCTTCGTTGCGCGCTTGCCGGCTTTTGGCTCGGCGAGCTCGGTGTCGACAGGCGTCTCCGCCTCCACCTCCTCGGCCGGCTTGTCCTGCCGCAAGCCCTTGAACGCGGCCTGGCGGATATTGCCGTCGGCGGTGAAGCCGGCGAACTCGATTTCGGCGACGAGCTCCGGCTTCAGCCAGTGCACCTCGCGGCCTTTCTTCGGCGCGTTCTTGCCGCCGAAAGGACTTTCCTTGGCCGCCATCGCCTTCAACGACGGCATGATGCGCTTGACCTTATCGGCGCCGAAGCCGGTGCCGACCATGCCGACGAAGGCGAGATGATCGCCACGCTGCACGCCGGCCATCAGGGAACGGAATTTGCCGTTGGTCGTCTTGTAGCCGCCGATCACGACCTCATGGCCGGCGCGGCACTTTGCCTTGGTCCAGCTTTCTGTGCGGCCGGAGCGATAGGGCGCGTCCAGCTTCTTCGACACCACGCCTTCGAGCTCGAGCTTGCAGGCCGATTGCAGCACCGCATCGCCGCCGCTCTCGAAATGTTCGACATAGCGGATCTGGGCCGATTTGCGCTTGCGCTTCTCCAGCAGCTTCTTGAGCTGCGCCTTGCGCTCGGCAAGCGGCAGCCGCCGGTAATCCTGCCCCTCGGCGAACAGAAGGTCGAACGCAAAGAAGATCAGGTCGTCAGTCTTGCCATCGGACAACGCAGCCTGAAGCGAGGAGAAGTTCGGCGCGCCATTGTGGTCGAGTGCGACGATCTCGCCGTCGATCACCACGTCCGGCAGCGCGGCTGCCTCCTCCGCGATGGAGCCGAACTTCCCGGTCCAGTCGAGACCCTTGCGCGTCTTCAGCGTCGCCTTGCCATCCTCGACCCGGAGCTGCACACGATAGCCGTCGAACTTGATTTCGTGGCACCAGCCCTCGCCGGCCGGCGGCCGTTCGACCAGCGTACAGAGCTGCGGCGCGACGAAGTCCGGCATCTCCGAGACTTTTTTGGCATTCGTCGCCGTCGAGGCCTTCTTCTTCGCCGCCCTGGTCTTGACGATCTTGCTGCCCTTCAATGCCTTGCGCGGCGCCGGCTTGACAGTTTGCCCCTTCGCTTCCTCGGCCCGGTTGGACTGCCAGACCGCGTCGGCCCTGGTCCTGGCGCCCTTGGCCAGCATGAACGGCTTTGGCGCGCGCCCCTTGCCCTCGGCGATCTGCTCCATCGCCCGGCCGGAGGCGACCGACTTGTCCTCGCTGAGAATGTCCTCGCCCTCGGCCGCATATTCGTCGCGGTGCTTGATCAGGAGCCAATTGGTGCGCTTGCCGCCGCTGCGGTCATTGCGCATGCGCACCAGCACCCAGCTGCCGTGCAGCTTGTCCCCATGCAGGGTGAACTTCAAATCGCCCTTCTTGAAGCCGCGTTCGGGATCTTCCGACTCCCAGGTGCCGCGATCCCACAGCATCACCGTGCCGCCGCCGTACTGCCCTTCCGGAATCGTGCCTTCGAAATCGCCATAGTCGAGCGGGTGGTCTTCCACCTCGACCGCCAGCCGCTTGTCGTGCGGATCGAGCGAGGGGCCCTTGGTCACCGCCCAGGACTTGAACACGCCGTCGAATTCGAGCCTGAGATCGTAATGCAGCCGGCTCGCATCGTGCTTCTGGATCACGAAGCGCCGCTGCTTCGACGGCGTCACCGCCGTCTTGCCCGACGGCTCCGGCGTCTTCTCGAAATCACGTTTCTGTCGATAGGTTGAGAGTTTCTGCAGCACGGCCAGTCCCGCTTTTCATTCGGGGATTCAAGCCTATCACGGCCCAAGTCCCATCCGGAACCAAAACCCCACGGGGCGGTTGGGGTTCCAAATCGCCTTGAACACCGGAGAATGGAATGGCACCGCGCGCCTACTGGAAGGGAACGTTGAGGCTGTCGCTGGTCAGCTGCCCGGTCGTGCTTTATCCGGCGACCACGGCGGCCGAGAAGACGCGGTTTCACATGATCAACCGCGAGACCGGCAACCGGCTGAAGCAGCAGATGATCGATTCCGAGACCGGCGACGTCGTCGAGAGCGACCAGAAAGGCCGCGGCTACGAATTGCGCAAGGGCAAATATGTCGAGATCGAGCCGGAGGAGCTCGAGGCGGTGCAGATCGAGAGCAACCACACCATCGACATCGAGAGCTTCGTGCCGAGCGAGGAGATCGACGAGCGCTATCTCAACCACCCCTATTACATCGCGCCCGACGGCAAGGCCGCGGTCGATGCGTTCGCGGTGATCCGCGACGCCATGAAGGACCAGGATCGTGTGGCGCTTGCCAAGATCGTGCTCACCAACCGCGAGCACATCATCGCGATCAAACCGCTCGGCAAGGGCCTGCTGGGCACCACGCTGCGCTTTCCTTACGAGCTGCGCGACGAGGACGAGTTCTTCGACGACATCAAGAGCCCGAAGATCACCAAGGACATGGTCGAGCTCGCCGGCCACATCCTCCACACCAAGGCGGCACATTTCGACCCCGGCAAGTTCAAGGACGAATATGAGACCGCGCTGAAGGCGCTGGTGAAGCGCAAGGCCAGCGGCAAGACAATCGAGCTGCCGGAGCCCGAGGAGCGCCCCAGCAACGTCGTCAACCTGATGGATGCGCTGAAGCAGAGCCTGAAGGGACGCGGCGGCAAGAAGACGGCGGCGAAGCCGCACGCGCGCCGTGGGACGGGGCGGCGGCAGGCCGCCAAGAAGGCGCATCGGTCCACGGCGCGGCACCGCAAGGCGGGCTAACTGCTCGCCCAGCACGGGATATCGTAGGGTGGGCAAAGCGAAGCGTGCCCACCACCTTATCGGAACGAGAAAATGGTGGGCACGGCGCTTTGCGCCTTTGCCCACCCTACGGGTCTCAATCCCCCGCCTTCAACCGGTAGCCGATCCCCGTCTCGGTCAGCACAAATTGCGGCCGCTCAGGATCGGCTTCGATCTTCTGGCGCAGCTGGCGGACATAGACGCGCAAATATTGCGCGTCGGTCAATTCGTCCCAGAGCTCCTTCAGCAGGAAGCGGTGGGTGAGCACTTTACCCGCGTGCTGCACCAGCACGCGCAAAAGATCATATTCCTTCGGCGACAGTTTGACGTCACGCTCGCCGACCTTGACGATGCGGCGGACGAGATCGACCGAGAGATCGCCGGTGCGGAACACCGGCCGCTCGCCCTGGATCTGGAGCTGGTGCCGCAGCGCGGCGCGCAGGCGCGCCAGGAGCTCTTCCATGCCGAACGGCTTGGTCAGATAATCATCGGCGCCGAGATCGAGCGCCTGCACCTTGCCGGCTTCGTCGCCGCGGCTCGACAGCACCACGATCGGCACGGCTTCGTTGCGGGCACGAATGGTGCGCAGCAGCTCGTGTCCCTGCACGTCGGGCAGGCCGAGATCGAGGATGATCAGCGCCGGCTCCTCGGCCAGCTTCTCCAGCGCCATCCTGCCGTTCGACGCTTCCAGGATTTCATAGCCTTGCGTCGTCAGCCCCATCCGCAGCAATTTCCGGATCGGCGGCTCGTCGTCGATGACCAGGACCTTGATCAGGGCAGCACTCATGCGGCGGTGTCCAATGCGCGGCTGTCTGCCGGAACGGGAAGACGGATGGTGAGGACGGCGCCACTGCAGTCACGGCGGTTGGCGGCCGAGATCGTGCCGCGCATCGCCTCGACGAAGCCGCGGGAGATGGCCAGCCCGAGCCCCGTGCCGGGACGGACGTGATCGCCCTTCTGCGCGCGGTAAAATTTGTCGAACACGCTCTCGAGCTCATCAGGCGGGATGCCGTCGCCTTCGTCGGCGACATCCAGTACGATTTGATCGCGCTCGCGCCTGCTCTTGATCGAAACCGTGGTGTCCGGCGGTGAGTATTTTGCGGCATTGTCCAGCAAGTTGAACAGCACCTGCTCGAACAGGACGGCATCGAGCTGAAGCATCGGCAGATCTGCCGCCAACTGCAGCTCCACCTTGTGGGCGATCAGGATCTTGCTGGCGCGCCGCAGCGCGCTGCCGACGATCTCGCCGAGATCGTGCAGCGCCGTGTTGGGCACGATCGCTCCGGATTCGAGCTTGGTCATGTCGAGCAGATTGGCGATGAAGCGGTTGAGCCGCTCGGACTCGTCGATGACGGTGGCGAGCAGATCGCGCTTCTCGGTGTCGGATAGCGCACCGGCGAGATCGCGCATGGTCGAGGCCGCCCCCAGCACCGAGGCGAGCGGCGTCTTCAAATCGTGCGAGATCGAGGTCAGGAGCGCGGAGCGCAAGCGTTCGGATTCGACGGTGCGCTTGACGCGGTCCATGTCCTCGACGAGCAGCACGCGCTCGATCGCCAGCGCGCCCTGGTCGACCAGCGCATCCAGCAGCCGGCGCTGATCCGGCGTCAGCAGCGGGCCGGTGCGATCGTTGTCGATGCCGATCACGCCGATCGGGCCACGCCCGGTGCGCATCGGCAGGAACAGCCGTTTTGCACCCGGCAGCGTGTCCGAGCCGCGGCCGGCGGGGCGGTCGTTGCTCCAGGCCCAATTGGCCGCGGCAAGGTCGGCCTGGTCGAGCTCGTCTTCGGGCGGGTAGCCGGACTTCACGGTGAGGAGGCCTTCCTCCGGCAGCAGCAGCACCACCCGAACTTTCAGCATCAGGGCGATCTGGTAGGCGCTCGCCCACAGCACGTCGTCGAGCGTCGCGGTGCCGGCGAGCTTGCGGCTGAAAGCGTAGAGCTGCTCGCTCATCCTGATCCGGCCGATGGCGGCGTCGGCCTGGGTGCGTACGCGCGCGGCGACATTGGACACCACGAATGCGATCAGCATGAAGAAGAAGAACGCCGCGACGTTGGTCGGATCGGTGATGGTGAAGGTGTAGACCGGCGGCAGGAAAAAGAAATTATACGCCAGCGACGCCGCAATGCTCGCCAGCAGCGACGGCAACAACCCATAGCGGACAGCCACGGCAACCACCGCGGTCAGGAACATGAGATCGACGTTCTCGATGCCGAAATACGGCTTGATGGCCACCGCTGCGGCAAGGCCGAGCGCGGTGATCCCGAGCGCCTTCAAGTAAGGAATCGCGTCGAATGGCTCGGACCGTGCAGCGGTCTGTACCGCCGTCTTCGGCGCCGGCTCGCTCGTCAGCTCGTCACCTGGAATGACGTGAACGCTGATATTGCCGGCCCGACGCACCAGGTCGTTCACGACGGAGCCGCGCGTCATCTCGAACCAGCGCGAGCGCGTGGACTTGCCGATCACGATCTGGGTGACGTTGTTGCCTTGAGCAAAGCTGACGACGTCGTCGGCGATGCGGCGGCCGACCGCGGGAATGGTCAGCGCCTCGCCGCCAAGCGATTCCGCGAGCCGCAGCGTATCGGCCAGCCGGTCGCGCTGCTCGTCGGACAATTGCAGGGATCGCCGTGTCTCGATCGAGATCGCGGTGAACGGCGCATGCAGCCGATCGGCCAGCCGCTTGGTGTAGCGGACGAGACCGGCCGCGCGCGGATCCTCGCTGACGCAGACGAGGATGCGCTCGCCTGCGGCCCAGGGACCGACAATGGCATTCGCCTGCATGTGAGTGAGCAGTTGCTCGTCGACCCGCTCGGCGGTGCGCCGCAAAGCAAGCTCGCGCAACGCGGTCAGGTTGCCCGGCGAAAAATAGTGCTCCAGCGCCCGCTCGGCCTGCCTGGACACATAGACCTTACCCTCCTTCAGGCGCTGAATGAGATCGTCGGGCGTGAGGTCGATCAGCTCGATCGCGTCGGCGCGGTCGAACACGGAGTCGGGCACCGTCTCGCGCACCCGGACGTGAGTGATCTGCGCGACGACGTCGTTCAGGCTCTCGATGTGCTGGATGTTGACGGCGGTGTAGACGTCGATGCCGTTGGACAACAATTCCTCGACGTCGAGATAGCGCTTGGGATGGCGGCTGCCGGCCGCGTTGGTGTGGGCGAGCTCGTCGACCAGTGCAATCTGTGGCCGGCGCGCGATCACCGCGTCGAGGTCCATCTCCTCGACGATCTGCCCGCGATAGTCCAGCCGCTTGCGAGGGATCACTTCGAGGTCGCGCACCAGCGCCTCGGTCTCGGCACGTCCATGGGTCTCGACGAATCCGACCACGACATCGACGCCCGACTTGCGCCGGGCGTGGGCGCTTTGCAGCATCTCGTAGGTCTTGCCGACGCCGGGCGCGGCGCCGACGAAGATCTTCAGCTTGCCGCTGGCACCCTCCTCCCGCCGCGCGGCTTCCAGCAGCGCCTCGGGAGACGGACGTTGTTCGGGATCGCGGCGCTCTCGGACCATCGGGACAATATAATCATGGGAGCGCCGCGAGCCTAGTCCGCTACTTCGCGGCGGTGCGGTCGAGCGCGAGGTTCAACGCCAATACGTTAACGCGCGGTTCGCCCAGCAGGCCGAGCAGACGGCCCTGGACATTGGAGGCCACAAGCTGCTTCACCGCGTCTTCCGGCATATTCCGGGCCTTGGCAACGCGCGGCACCTGGAATTGCGCCGCTTCCGGGGAGATGTCCGGATCGAGGCCGCTGGCGGAGGTGGTGACGAGATCTACCGGTACGGCAGCGTTCGGATTTTCCGCCTTCAACTTGTCCACATCTTCCTTGAGCCTGTCTGCCAGCGCCTTGCTGGTCGGGCCGAGATTGGAGCCTCCCGAATTGGCGGCGTTGTAGGGCGCGGACACCGTCTTGGTCGAATCATTCGGGTCCGGCGCGAGCGTCGCCGAAGGGCGGCCGTGGAAATATTTGTCGTCCTTGAACTCCTGCCCGATCAGGGCCGAGCCGACCACCTTGCCGTCCCGCTCGATCAGGCTGCCTTGCGCCTGTGAGGGGAAGATCGCACCGGCAATGGCGGTCATTGCGAGCGGATAGGCGAGGCCCGTGATGGCGGTAAGCACCAGCAACAGAACGATGGCGGGGCGGATTTCTCTGAGCATGCTGGGTCTCCTTTAGACCAGGTGCAAGGCGACAACGACGAGGTCGATCGCCTTGATGCCGATGAACGGAATGACGATCCCGCCGAGGCCGTAGATCAAGAGGTTGCGGCGAAGCAGCGCGCCGGCACCGACGGCACGATAGGCAACGCCCTTCAGCGCGAGCGGGATCAGCCCGATGATGATCAACGCGTTGAAGATGATCGCCGAGAGGATGGCACTCTGCGGGCTCGACAGGTTCATGACGTTGAGCACGTTGAGCTGCGGGTAGAACGCCAGGAACATCGCCGGGATGATCGCAAAGTACTTCGCGACATCGTTGGCGATCGAGAACGTTGTCAGCGCGCCGCGCGTCATCAGCAGCTGCTTGCCGATCTCGACCACCTCGATCAGCTTGGTCGGGTTGGAGTCGAGGTCGACCATGTTGCCGGCCTCGCGGGCGGCCTGCGTGCCCGTGTTCATGGCGACACCGACGTCGGCCTGCGCCAGTGCCGGCGCGTCGTTGGTGCCGTCGCCGCACATGGCGACCAGCTTGCCCTTGGCCTGCTCGTCGCGGATCAGCTTGAGCTTGTCCTCCGGCGTCGCCTGTGCCAGGAAATCGTCGACGCCTGCCTCCGCTGCGATCGCGGCCGCGGTCATCGGGTTGTCGCCGGTGATCATGATGGTGCGGATGCCCATGCGGCGCAGCTCGGCGAATCGCTCGCGGATGCCGCCCTTGACGATGTCCTTGAGCTGGATCACGCCGAGCAGCTTGCCGTCCTTCGCGACCGCCAGCGGCGTGCCGCCGGCTTTAGCGATGTCGTCGGCAATGGTCTGGACCTCGCGACCGAGGTCCGACAGCGCCGCCGGCTGGATCGCCCGCGCCACGTTGCCCGACGCAACCGCCAGCGGCGCACCACCGCCGACATAGTTCAGCATGGCATCGACCGCGCCCTTGCGCACCGACGAGCCGCCGGCATCGACGCCGCTCATGCGGGTCTGCGCCGTGAAGGGAATGAAGGTCGCTCCCAACTCGGCCATGTCGCGGCCGCGGATGCCGTATTTCTCCTTTGCCAGCACCACGATGGAACGGCCCTCCGGCGTTTCGTCGGCGAGCGAGGCGAGCTGGGCTGCATCCGCCAGTTCCTGCTCGGTGACGCCGCGCACGGGACGGAATGCGGTCGCCTGCCGGTTGCCGAGCGTAATGGTGCCGGTCTTGTCCAGTAGCAGCGTGTCGACGTCGCCGGCGGCCTCGACCGCACGGCCGGACATCGCCAGCACATTGAAGCGGACCAGGCGGTCCATACCGGCGATGCCGATCGCCGACAACAGCGCGCCGATGGTGGTCGGGATCAGCGTCACGAACAGCGCGACCAGCACGACCACCGAGATCGAGCCGCCGGCATAGGCCGCATAGCTCGGAATGGTGACCGTGGCGAACACGAAGATGATGGTGAGGCCGGCGAGCAGGATGTTCAGCGCGATCTCGTTCGGCGTCTTCGCGCGCTCGGCGCCCTCGACCAGCTTGATCATGCGGTCGATGAAGGTCGAGCCCTGGGCTGCCGTGATGCGGACGCGGATCCAGTCGGACAGCACTTGCGTGCCGCCGGTCACCGCCGAGCGGTCGCCGCCGGACTCGCGGATGACGGGCGCGGATTCGCCGGTGATGGCGGCCTCGTTGACGGAAGCAACGCCCTCGATCACCTCGCCATCGGACGGGATGGTGTCCCCCGCCTCGACCAGCACGATGTCGCCGACCTTCAGGCTGGTGCCCGGCACCAGGCGATAGGTCGTGTCGGAGCCGGTCAGGAGCTTGGCCTGGCTCTCGGTGCGGGTCTTGCGCAGCGAGTCGGCCTGCGCCTTGCCGCGGCCTTCGGCCACCGCTTCGGCGAAGTTGGCGAACAGCACCGTGAACCAGAGCCAGAGAATGATCTGGAAGGTGAAGCCCAGGCCAGCGCCTCCCGTAAGGACGTCGCGCAGGAAGATCGCCGTGGTGAGCGCAGCCACGACCTCGACCACGAACATCACGGGGTTCTTGACCATCAGCCGCGGATCGAGCTTGACGAAGGAGGCGCGGATCGCAGGCACGACGATCTTGGGATCGAGCATTGCCGAGACGGACGCGCGTTTTTGCAGTTTCATGGTTTCCATGGAGGTCACTCCAGACAATCAGAAGGCTGTAGATCAGAACACTTGGCCGGCGTTCATCGCGAGATGCTCGACGATGGGGCCAAGCGCGAGCGCCGGGAAGAAGGTGAGGCCGCCGATGATCAGGATCACGCCGACGACGAGACCGACGAACAGCCCGCCGGTGGTCGGGAACGTGCCCGCCGACGGCGGAATCGATTTCTTGGCAGCCAGTGAGCCTGCAATCGCCATCGCCGGGATGATCATGAAGAAGCGGCCGACGAACATCGCGCTTGCAAGCGTGAGGTTGTAGAACAAGGTGTTTCCGGTGAGGCCCGCGAAAGCCGAGCCGTTGTTGCCGGTCGCCGAGGTGAAGGCATAGAGCACTTCGGTGAACCCGTGGGGGCCGGCATTCGCCATGGAGGCGACCGCCGCCGGATAGACCACGCCGACTGCGGTCCAGCCGAGATACATCAGCGGCAGCACCAGGATGGCCAGCATCGCCATCTTGACCTCGCGCGCCTCGATCTTCTTGCCGACATATTCCGGCGTACGGCCGACCATCAGGCCTGCGACGAAGATCGCGAGCACGACGAACAGCAGCATGCCGTAGAGGCCGGCACCGACACCGCCGATGATAATCTCGCCGAGCTGCATGTTGATCAGCGGGATCATGCCGCCGAGCGCGGTGAAGCTGTCATGCATGGCGTTGACGGCACCACACGAGGCGGCCGTCGTGATCACGGCGAACAGCGAGGACGCGACGATGCCGAAGCGAACCTCCTTGCCCTCCATGTTGCCGCCTGTCAGGCCGAGCGCGTGCATCGTCGCGGTGCCGCTGGCTTCCGCCCAATAGGTGACGGCGACGCCCGCGATGAACAGCACGCCCATCACGGACAGGATCGCCCAACCCTGGCGCTGATTGCCGACCATGCGGCCGAACACGTTGGTCATGGCCGCGCCGAGCGTGAAGATCGACAGCATCTGCACGAAGTTCGACAGCGCGGTCGGGTTCTCGAAGGGGTGCGCCGCGTTGGCGTTGAAGAAGCCGCCGCCGTTGGTGCCGAGCATCTTGATGGCGACCTGCGAGGCGACCGGGCCGAGCGCGATGGTCTGCTTGGCGCCCTCGAGCGTCGTCGCCTCGACATACGGGCCGAGCGTCTGCGGCATGCCCTGCGAGACCAGGAACAGCGTGTAGACCACGCAGATCGGCAGCAGCACGTAGAGCGCGGTGCGGGTGACGTCGACCCAGAAATTGCCGACCGTACGCATCGAGGCGCGCGAGAAACCACGGATCAAGGCCATCGCCAGCGCGATGCCGGTTGCCGCCGACAGGAAGTTCTGATGCGTCAGGCCGAGCATCTGGACGAGATAGGACAACGTGCTCTCGCCGCCGTAGTTCTGCCAGTTGGTGTTGGTGATGAAGGAGATCGCAGTGTTGAACGAAAGATCTTCCGCGACCGCGCCCTGGCCTGCCGGATTGAAAGGCAGCACGGCCTGGAGGCGCATCACGCCGTAGATGATGAGGAAGCCCCCGACATGGAACAGCAGCATGGCGACCGTATAGGTCAGCCAATGCTGCTCGCGCTTCTCGTCGACGCCGGAGAACCAGTAGATCCCGGCCTCGATCGGGCGCAGCACCGGCGACAGGAACGTTCGCTCGCCGTTGAAGACGCGCGTCATGTACCAGCCGAGCGGTTTTGTCAGCGCGACGATGATCGCGCAGAAAAGAATGATCTGGAGCCAACCGATCATAGTCATGGCATTAACCCTTCAGACTTTGTGTCCGCCGCAGAAGCGGCAGCAGCAACGCAAGCAGGCAGGCGACGAGCGCGGCGTCGGCCAGCAGCAATTCGAGAAGCAGCAGCACGGGTCAGAACCGCTCGGGCCGCAGCAGCGCGTAGGTGAGGTAGAACAGCAGGCCGAGCGACACGGCACCGGCGAGCGAATAATCGAAGATCATGATCCGTCCCTCACAGCCGTTCGCAGGCGTAGGTGTAGCCGATCGCAAGCGCGAAGAAGCCGAAGCCCAGCGCCAGCATCAGAATGTCCATCATTGGAATACTCCTCGTTGCACTCCATCCCGGAGGCAACTGTGTCTCTATTCCCGGCAGGGGGCTTGCGTTGGATCAAGCGCAACGCAGGCCCCGCGGCTCCTGGCCGGAACTTTCACCGCGTTCAAGTGCCACCCCGGGCATAGGTTTTCGAGATGAGGGCTATGGCGAAGTTATAGGAATCTTATAAAAACCCGGGACGTCGTGATCGGTGGCCATACGCCCCCGACAGCGCATTCCAAACGGTCGTTCAGACCGGCGACGCAAGTACGCGATCTACCATCGTCCTCGCTGCCGATTGTTACCTCGGACGGTGGCCGAGGTCTTTTCAAAAGGCCTGCTTCTATAAATGCCTGCTTCGCACAAAGACTGCGGTCGAGATTGAACGCAGTCCAGACGCCCGAACTGGCGGCGACAGTGCATTTATGAAATCCTTATATCTCCCGCCTCTTCCCCATCTCGTTTTCAAATGTCCTTCCGGCCATCTTGGAGAGGCCGGCCGACTGACCGACGCCAATTCCAGGAGGCCTGACATGACCGCCGCTCTCCGACGCTATGCTCCCCCCTCACTCAGCGGACGCCTGCGCGATGCGCATGCGATGACGCAGCCGCTGATGCTCGAGATCATCGACACTGCTTGCCGGCGCTTTCCCTCACTCGGTCAGAGCGATCGCGCTGCGCGCGTGATGCGCCTGGTCGACGTGGAGGCCTGGGCTGATGCCGTGCTGGCGCTGATGGAGCTGGAGCTGCCGCTGTGGCAGGTCCGCCGCATCGCCTATGACGAGGGTGAGTGGCATTGCGCGCTCTCGCGAGAGCGCGAATTGCCGGATTGGCTCGACAACGCGGTCGAGGCACGTCACGCCGACCTGGCGCTCGCGCTGCTGTCGGCCTTCCTCGAGGTCCAGGCGTTAGCCGTGGAGACATCGCGGCCAAGCGTTCCCACGGTGCGTCCCGCTCCGGACCCGTTCTACGAGCCGCTCGGCTGCGAAAACTTCAGCTGAGCTAGCCGGAGGTTAGCGCCTTGCCGCAATCTTCGGACATATCGCCGGTCCTGAGCCCGACACGCGCGATCGCGCGCTTTGCCGTCCGCGTGGTACTCCTCGCCGCCTTTGCCGCCTTCGGCAGCATCGGCTTCGGGCGGAGCCTGGCAGCACTGCTCTGGATGTCGATCGTCCTGTGCGCCGCCGTCGCCCTCCTGCGGCGCGAGCCGCTGTTCGGTCGCGCCCTCAATCATTGGGACGAATGCGCCGCATTCGGTGCGCTGTTCGCGCTGGTCCATGCCGTCAACGAGCTGACCTGAACCCAGGCCTTTATGGCGCGCTTATGAGATCGCCGCGCAGCCTCACTCGAATTCATATCTGCTTGAAACGATATTGATCAGACGGTTGCGGGACATGCGCCCGCCACCTCTGTCAATCGGAAGGAATAAGTCCGTGAAACTCGTCGAACCTCCCTCGTGCAACTCGCCCTCGACCATCGTCTTCATCGGCCGCAACCACAGCGGACAGTGGGTCGCGCAGGAACAAAACGGCCTCTATGGCGGCCTGTTCGTCAGCCGCGTCCAGGCCATCAAGTACGCATTGTTCGAGAACGGCCAGCATCCCGAAACCATCGTCGAGCTGCCGCGCGAGATCGAGCTCGACATGGGCAAGAGCCCCAGCAGCAACAGCGCACGCCGCGCCGCCTGAGCCGGCGCATACGGGCGAAAAGCCATGTTCACTCCTCCCTCAGCCTGGTTCACCGGCTTCATCCCGGATATGCCGACTCCGTTCGATACGGCGGACGCGATCGATCTCAAGGCGTTCGCAGCTCTCTGCGAGCGCCAGGTCGCGGCCCGCGTTCCCGCGCTCGTGGTCTGCGAGACCGCTGGCGAGGCGCCGACGCTCTCGCCGGCCGAGCAGGAGCTCGTCATCCGCACGGCGGTCGATGTCACCCGCGGCCGCGTGCGGGTCATCGCCGGCGCGATGTCGAATGCGACCAGCCATGCTATCGAACTCGCGCGGCGGGCGGAGGCAGCCGGCGCCGATGCCGTCATGGCGGTGGTGCCCGCCTACAACAAGCCGATGCAGGAGGGCATGCTCGCGCACTTCCGCGCGATCGCCGGTGCGATCGGCTTGCCGGTGATCCTGCACGACGTTCCTTCCCGCACGCTGCGCCCGCTGGCCGACGAGACGCTTTTGCGTCTGGCCGAATCCCGCCAATTCGTGGGCTTGAGTGACGGCGGCGGCGACATCACCCGCCCGATGCGCCTGTCCCGGCACCTGTCTGCGGGCTTTCGCCTGCTGTCAGGCGACGACGTTACCGCCTTCGCCTACATCGCGGACGGCGGCGATGGCGTGATCTCCGAAGTTGCCAACATCGCGCCGGATCTCTGCCGCACGATCTTTTCGCAGGTCAGGCAAGGCCGGCTGCAATCCGCACGCTACCTGCACAAGCG
The DNA here is from genome assembly GCF_002266465.3 of Bradyrhizobium symbiodeficiens. Classification (NCBI taxonomy): domain Bacteria; kingdom Pseudomonadati; phylum Pseudomonadota; class Alphaproteobacteria; order Hyphomicrobiales; family Nitrobacteraceae; genus Bradyrhizobium; species Bradyrhizobium symbiodeficiens. Next base: position 5,884,506 of record NZ_CP029427.2, read on the forward strand.
CCTGATCCCGCTCATCACCTGCCTCTCCAGGGAAAGCCCGGCGGCCCTCAAGAGCGCCCTCGCCATGCTCAACTTGATGCGGCCGGACACGCGGCTGCCGATCGTGCCGTCCGACGCCGCTGGCCGCGCGGAGATCGCAAGAGCCTTCGCCGCGATCGCCGACGAGGAGCTGATCGATGGCGTCGGAGCCTGATGCGGCGCGGCCATCCGGCTCTCACATGCTGCAATCGACTGAAGAACCGCAGAGGCTGCTTCGGGCCTGGCAACTGGCGGTGCTGCGCTTTGCGGTGACGCTGGACGAACCCGACAGGCTCAATGTCGTCGCGCTCGCCACAGAGCTCGATCGTCTCGGCGGCCGGCGCGAGCTTGATGATACCCTCCATTTCTTCCGGCGAAGCTCCTCAAAACTGTGCGCGGCAATCCACGGGCAGCAACAGAATGCGGATGCAACCCTGGACGGCTTCTTCAGCCAGATCGAAGAACCACGCCTACGGCTCGCTTTCGCCGCAGCCATCGGCATGACGCATTCGGCCCCAGTAACGCCTGGGGTTCGATCGAAGCTGCGCGCCGACCTCTTCAAGGGGCTGACGGCGCGACGTCCGGTTTCCTTATGACATTCCTATATGACTGCCCTGGCGCTCATCTCGCAATCCTACGCCGGGATCATCATCCTACGAGACGGATCAGGACGGCTCTCGCCGCACCACAGACAAGGACTTCCGAAGATGTCGATGCTGACCCACGGCCTTGAACGGCCTCTCGCCTGGGCGGAGCGCCCGGTGCTGATTTCGGAAGCGCGCAAGGCACAGCTCAAGCGCCTCGCGCTCGGCGCGCTGACTTTGCTCTCGATGGGCAGCGTGCTCACCGCGCTCATTGCGCTGCGGACCGCAATCTACGTCTGGCATCTCCACCCCTGATCCACCGCGGCAGACATCATGACCCTGCAGATGTGTGAGGAGGCCGCCATGGCTGCCGTTGCTCTACAAGCCGTGCACCGCGCATCGAAGTCACGAACCGGGGCGCCTGATATCGGCGCGGCGACGGCGCTCAAGCCGCTCGATCCCGATGTCGTCAGCCCCGCCATTCCCGCCTTCTTCATCGGGCACAACCGTGCCGGCCTCTGGGTTGCCCGCGAGGCGCAGGGCCGCGCCGGCGGTCTCTTCCTGTTCAAGAGTTCCGCGGTCGAATTCGCCCACCGCCGCAGCGCGCCGGCCCGATGCGCACTGGTGTTTCCGGCCGAGACCTTCGAGCTCGACATCGAGAACCAGGGCAGTCCGCTGGTCGCGCTTGCGGCCCGATGGCTGGACGGGATGAAGCGAAATCTGGCCCGCCTTGTGAGGTAACGACATGATCGAGCTCAAGATCGTCATCCTGGTCGCATTGTTGGGCGCATTGCTGCTGGGCACGCGCGTCACCGCGCGCCCGGCCTCGGACGGCTAGCATGCAGCCCTTCAAGGGGAATCTCGAGCAGGCGGTCACAACGACCATCCTGACCATGACGCTCAGCCTGATCTGGGGCGCCATCCTGACGCTCGTGATCACGCTTGTCGCGCGCGGGCTCGGCGTCTAGCCCCTTCTTGCTCCGACCGTGAATCGAACTTGACTGCCTACGCGGCGAGCAACCCGGCCCACAGTGCGGTGACGTTGCCCGCCGAGGCGGGCCGTCCTGCGGAAAACGCCGCGCCGATCTGGCACAATTCCAGGGAACCGTGTAGAGCGGTTTCATGAGCACAGGCAGTGTCAACGTCGTCGCCCATCCCCTGGTCCAGCACAAGCTCTCGCTGATGCGGGAGAAGGATCGCTCGACCAAGAGCTTTCGCGAGATTCTGAACGAGATCGGGATGCTGCTCGGCTACGAGGTGACGCGCGATTTGCCGCTGGAGCTGGTCGAGATCGAGACGCCCATCGCGCCGATGCGGGCGCCCAAGATCGCCGGTAAAAAGCTCACGCTGGCGCCGATCCTGCGCGCCGGCGTCGGCTTCCTCGACGGCATGCTGGCGCTGATGCCCTCGGCGCGCATCGCCCATATCGGGCTCTACCGCGATCCCGAAACATTGCAGGCCGTGGAATATTACTTCAAGGCGCCGCAGGACCTGTCCGACCGCACCGTGATCCTGATGGACCCGATGCTGGCGACCGGCAACTCGGCCTGCGCCGGCGCCTCCCTGCTCAAGGCCCGCGGCGCCCGCGACATCCGCTTCGTGTGCCTTCTGGCCGCGCCCGAGGGTATCGCGCAGTTCCAGAGCGAGCATCCGGACGTGCCGATCTGGACCGCCGCGATCGACGAGCGACTCAACGACCACGGCTACATCGTGCCTGGCCTGGGCGATGCCGGCGACCGGATGTTCGGCACCAAGTAGACAGGTCGGCGCGATCGGGTTACTCCCCTTGCCATGAGTGCCAACGCGTTTTCGCTGCAATCGCTGATCCGGTCAGAGTCCGTCGCCGATCCCGCCTTCGTATGCGACGGTACGCCGGTCTCGCACGCGGAGTTCACCGAAAGGATCGAGCAGACCGCGGCCTGGCTTGCGGCGCAGGGGATCGGCAGGGGCGACGTGGTCGCAGTCTGGCTGGTCAACCGGATCGAATGGCTCGCGCTGCTGTTCGCCGCCGCCCGCTGTGGTGCGATCGTCGCGGCCGTCAATACGCGCTACCGCAGCGCGGAAGTCGCGCATCTGCTTCGTTTGTCCGGCGCCAGGCTGATGGTGGTCGAGGCCGCATTCCGTGCGATCGACTTTGCTGCGATCCTCTCCGATGTCGCAAAGGACGAGGTGCCGGCACTGCAACGGCTCGCGGTGGTCGGTGCGGATGCGATCCCGGCGCACTGGCCCTGCGTACGCTTCGATGCGTTCGACACGAACTATCCGCCGGCACCAGCTCAAGATGAGGTCGATCTTCCGGTGCTGCTCTACACGACCTCAGGCACTACCAAGGGGCCGAAGCTCGTTGCGCATTCGCAGCGGACGCTGGCCACGCACGCCAATTCCGTTGCCCGCGCGCTCCAGCTTGATCCGCAGCGTCATGCGCTGCTGGCCATGCTGCCGTTCTGCGGAACTTTCGGCATGACGAGCCTGCTCGGCTTCGTCGCGGCGGGTGCGACCGTTCACGTGCTTGACGCCTTCGAGGCGGCACCGGCACTGGAGATCCTCAGCACGCAAGGCATCACGCACGCCTTCGGCTCGGACGAGATGTTCCGCCGCATCCTCGCCCTCACCGATGCACCACGCCCGTTCCCGCATCTGGAAGTCTGCGGCTTCGCCGCGTTCCAGCCCGGCTGGCGCGAGCTTGCCGCGGAGGCCGAGACGCGCGGCCTGCCGCTGTTCGGCTTGTATGGCTCGAGCGAGGTGCAGGCCCTGTTCTCGATCGCCCGCGCCGGCGATGCCTTCGCCGACCGGATCGAGGGCGGCGGCTGGCCGATGTCGGCCGATGCAAAGGTGCGCGTGCGCGACACCGAGACCGGCGAACTCGCAGCGCTCGGCGTTTCCGGCGAGATCGAGATCAACGCGCCGTCCCGCTTCCTCGGTTACTTCAACAATCCCGATGCGACGCGCGATGCGTTCACAGCGGACGGCTTCTTCCGCACCGGAGACATCGGCCGGCTCCGCGGCGATGGTTCCTTCGTCTACGAGACCCGCGCCGGCGATGCCATGCGGCTCGGCGGTTTCCTCGTCGCGCCCGGCGAGATCGAGGACGAGCTCAAATCGTGCAACGGCGTGGCCGACGCCCAGGTGGTTGCAGTCGATCTCAAGGGCCAGGCGCGCTGCGTCGCCTTCGTGATCCCGGCGAAGGAGCCACCAATGCAGGAGACGCTGATCGCGCGCCTGCGCGAGCGGCTCGCCGGCTACAAGGTCCCAGCCCGGATTTATGTCGTGGAAGCCTTTCCCGTCACCGACAGCGCCAACGGCGTCAAGATCCAGCGCGCCCGGCTTCGTGCCATGGCGATGGAGCGCATCGCGGCCGAATGAGGCCGGCCTATTTCAGATAGCTCGCAAGATTCAGACTCAGGATCTTGCCAAGCGCCGAATAGGACGCGGTAAGTTGCGACTCGTAGGTCGAGAGCTCCGCCGTAACGGCGGCGACGTCGACGCTGGTGAGGTCGCTCGACAACGTCTCGGCATAGCTCTTGTAGTCGGCCTGGCGCGCGCTCGCCGTCTCGATCGAGGACGCCGCGCTGGAGAGCTTCGCCTGCACGGCCGCAGTGTCGTCGAGCGCCGTGCTGGCAAGATCGAGCGCGCTGGAGATGTCCGCAGACGACAGCGAGGTGCTGTTGGCCACGAATTTCAGCACACGCATCACTTCCTCGAACGCCGAATTGTCGGCGGTGACCCCATAGGAGACGGTCTCACCGGCGCCGACACGCACCGAGGCGAGCTCGTCGTCGCCGCCGTAGTAGCTGCTGTCCGCCGTGGTGAGGGACCCCGTCCCGGACGAAAAGCCCGTGAGATCGACCGGGGCCGTGTCGGTCCTGCCGCCGGCAAAGACATATTGGCCGTCATACTGCGTGTTCATGATCGACCCCATCTCCTCCAGCATCTGCTGGGCCGAACTGATCACCGAATTCGTCTCGGTCGAGCTTCCGGTCGAGGCGGCGCTGAGCTGGGAGCGAAGTTGAGTGATGATATCGGTCATCGAGCCGACCGCCGAATACATCACCTGCACCTTGCTGTCGGCGAGCGTCGCGGCGTCGATATAGGACTGCGCGCGCGTCACCGAGACCTGGAGGTTGACGACGTGCTGGGCGTCCGAGCCGTAGCCGCCGAGATCGCTCGAGATGATGCCGGACGATTCCTGGACCTGCTTCTCGGCCATGACCGCCTGCACGCGCAGCGCGTCGGAGATCATCTTGCTCGACTGCGCGAAGGTCGCGACCCGCATCGCCACCATGCCCCACTGCCTCCTATGTCGACTGCACGGCGGAGAGCAGCGACGAATACATCGAGTTGACGGCCTGGATCAGCGCTGAAGCTGCCGAATATTTGTTCTGGAGCGTGCTGAGCTTCGCCGATTCCTCGTCCAGGTTGACGCCCGACTGCGACGACAGCGAGTTCGCATAGGTCGACTGCGCGGTCTCCTTGGCGGTGTAGTTGGTGGAGGCCTGCGACGACTTGCTCGCGACATCGGAGACGACGGCCGAGGCGTAATCGGCGAGGGAGCCGGTGGTGGCGGCGAGCCCGCCGGTGGAGGAAAATGTCCGGGACTCCGTCAAGGCATCGTAGAAGGCATTGACGACGGTGGCGGACCCCGACGACAGCACCGAATCGCCGACCGTCAGGCTCGACGAGGAGTCCAGTGTCGCGAGCTGAAGCTCGTTGGTCCCGGACAGGATCTTGCTGTTGACCGCGATATCCGACGCGCTCGTTCCAGTCACCAAATCGTTGAGACCGAAATACTCCGAAAATCCCTCGCCTGAGCTTCCCACCGAGCTCGTCATCTCGTTGACGGCGACGCCATTGCCGGAGCCGGTCGCCGTGATCGAGAGATGGCCGTCCGAATCGACCGATGCGGAGAGCCCGGAGATGCCGTTGATCGCGGTAACGAGATCGCCGACCGTGGAATAGGACGAGAGGTCGAGATCACCGTAGGAGACCAGATTGCCGCTCTGGTCGGTGGCTGCGATGCGCACCGTGCCGGTGGCGGAGAGCGCCGTGCTGCTGACGCTGGTCATCCCGGTGAGGCTCGTCGGCGCCGGCACTGCGGACGCGCTGTTCGAGACGCTGTTCATGGCCGAGGCGAGTTGCTGGGCGAGCTGGTCGAGCTGGGATTGCGCGTCCGGCAGGGTCTTGTCGCGCAAGGTGACGAGCGCGCCGATATCGCCGCCTGATATCTGGGAGGTGATATCGACCCCGTTCACCGTGATCGCGCTGAAGCCACTCGACGACGAGCCGGCGGTGTAAGTCGTCGACGCCGTCACGTTGGCCGCGGCGGTATAGCTGATCGTGTGCGCGGTACTGTCGACCAGCGCCTGGCCGGACGTGGTATAGATCTGGAGATCGCCGTTCGACGCCGTGAAATAGCTGATGTTCATCTTGGAGGCGACGTCCTGGAGCGCGGTGTTGCGCTGGTCCTCCAGGTCCGCGGTCGATTGGCCGGCCGCCGCCGTCTGCTTGATTGCTGCGTTGAGATCCGCGATCTGCTCCAGATCCGCATTGACGTCATCGATCGAGGACGAGATGTCCTGGTCGGCATCGCCACGGAGCTTCTGGATCCCGTTCGATGTCTCCCGCAACTGGCTCGCGACGTCATCGAGTGCGCTGATGACATTGGATTGCAGCGAGGCGCTGCTCGGCGTGCTCGCCAGCGAAGACAGCGCCGATTCCAGCGTGGCGATGCTGTTTGCGAGCGAGGTTCCCGTGGAGCTCCCATCGGTGCTGCTGGTCGAGCCGTAGAGCTTTTCGAGCGAGGTCAGATAGGTGTTGGTCTTGTCGGCCGATCCGAGCTCGGAGGTCGCGGAGATCAGCGACTTCAGCAGCAGCTTGTCGACCGTCGAGGTGATGCCCGTCACCGTGACGCCGGTGCCGACGCCGTTGGTGACGCTGCTCGACTGGTTCGCTGTCTTTGTGGTGTATCCCGTCGTGTCCGCGTTCGAAATGTTCGACGACGTCACGCTGATCTGCACCGACGTGGCCGACAGCCCGCTGAAGGCGATCGATCGCGCGATATTGAGTGACACGGCGGGATCCCCGACTCGTCAGGCGCTGCGGCTGGTGCCGCTGGAGACGGAGCGCACGGCGACCCGGCCGGAAGCGCCATAGGGCGACACCGCCGCGATCTGCTCGCGGATCGCCTGCATGACGGCCTCGATCCGGCGGTTGCTGGCCTCGATCGCCGCGCGCAGGCGCACCAGGTTCTCGTCCATCGCCGCGCGCAGCTTCAGGATCCGTTCCATGAGCTGCTCGCGCAGAATCCGGTCCGCGACGTTCAGGCTGGTCGTGCCCGCCGCGCACTCGGCAACGGTCCTTTCGAACATCTCCGCCAGGCGGTTCTTCTCGTCGACCTGCTTCAGGCGCGAGGCCGGCAGGCCCTTGGCCAGCTCCACATTCTCCTCGGCGACCAGCGCGGTCAGAACGTCGATGAGTGCGATCAGCGACTTGATCCGCGTGTCGCCGTTTGCGGCGCTCGTTCTCGTGGCGTGGCTCTTGGCTTTGGCTACAGTCATGGTTATCGCCTTCTTCTAGTTATTCCGCTTGCCGCGGCCGGCCTGCGCGTTACGCAGGTAAGCGCCGATCGCGGTCTTCCTGACGGATGCTTGCCTCATCTCACCCTCGACCTCCGCGCATTCCCGCAGCAGGCCACGGCGCGCCGTCTCGACATCGTCGATCAGCGCGAGCAATTGCCTGCGGTCGCCGCCCTTGGCGGTCGCGGCCCGCGACACCAGTCGTTGCAGCCGACGCAGCAATGCCTCTCCGACAACTCTGGACTCTCCACTGCGCACCACTCACCTCATCGCCGAGATTAGGGTGTCGTACATCTTGTTGACGGTCGAGATGACCTGGGACGCGGCCGAATAGGCTTGCTGCGCCGAGATCATGCTCGAGAACTGGCTGGAGGTGTCGGTGGTCGAGGACTCCAGCTCGCCGCCGAAGATCGTGCCCGCGCCGTTCTCGCCGGGGGCCTGCAACGCGGCATTGCCCGACGTCACGGTCGCCGAATAGATCCCGTCGCTGGAGGCGGCGAGCCCGTTGGGAGCGGCGAAGGTCGCCACCGCGATCTTGTAGATCGCGATGGTCTGGCCGTTGGAATAGGTGGCGTTGACCACACCGTTATCGCCGATCGCGATGCTGGAAAGCTTGCCATAGGACAGGCCGTCGGAATCGATGCTGGTGACGTTGACGGACGGTGTGGTCTCGCCGGAGGCATATTGCGTGAGGCCGTCGGTCTTGCCGGCGGTGCCGAGATCCAAGGTGACGGTGCTGTCGGCCGCGCCGTCGGTCCAGCCTGTGATCGAGACGGTCGCCGGGTCCGGGCTGGTGCTGGCGAGCGAGCCGTCGCTGTTGAAAGTGATATCGATCGTGCCGGAAGCCGTACCCGTCGCGGTGGTGGTGTCGGAGGCCGAGGTCGGGTTGGCGAAGCTCGCGCTCCAGGTGTTGGTGCCGGTCTTGGACCAGGTGATCTGCATCGAATTCGCGGCGCCAAGCGAATCGTAGACCGTCATCGAGCTGGTATAGGTGTCGCCCGTCGCGGCGTCCGACGGCAGGTTCGCCGCGATCGTGGTCTTGGTAGTGGCGCTGCCGCTGGTCGAGGCGACCTGGGTGTTAATCGCTTCGAGATTGCTCGCCGATTCACTGCCGACGACATTGCCGTCGGCGTCGGTGCGCCATCCCTCGAGGTAATAGCCGTTGTTCTGGAGATAGCCGGCGTTATCAGTGGTGAAGGCACCATTGCGGGTGTAGGCGACCGTGCCGCCCGACGTGGCGTTGGTCACCACGAAAAACCCGGAGCCCTGGATGCCGACGTCGGTGGCGTTGGAGGTCGCGGCCAGCAGGCCCTGCTGGGTGATGTTGGCGCGACCCGAGACGGTCACGCCTCCCGAGGCGTAGGAAGTCGTGTTGCTCGACGCCGTCACGAGCGCGTCGAACATCCCGGACGTCGTCTTGTAGGCGGTCGTGTCGGAATTGGCGATGTTGTCGCTGATCATCGACAGGGACTGACTCTGCGCACTGAGCGCCGAGATCGCCGAGGATAATGCGCCGCTGAGACTCATGATAAAACTCCGGACGAAATCAGGATGTGACGCCGATGATGTTGGCGGCGCTGACGGAAACGCCGTTCACGGTCAGCGAGGGTGTCGAGGTCGAGGTGTCGATGCCGGTTACCGTCCCGGTGACGGTCGTGTAGTTCAGGACCGAGTTTCCGGAGGAGTTCGTCGCGGTCACCGAGATCGTGTACTGGCCGCCGTCGGAGAGCTGTGTCCCGCTGGAATCCTTGCCGTCCCAGGTGAAGCTGTTCGATCCGGCATTCCCGGTCCCGGTACCGGTCCACACCGTATTGCCGGAGGAGTCCTTGACGCTGATCGAAACATCCGAGGCGGCCGACGACAGCGAGTAACCAAACGTCGCCGAGCCGTTGCTCAAGGTCGATGTGTCCGTCTTCGCCTCGACGGTGTGCCCGATGTAGTTCACGGAATTCAGCGTCACCAGGCTCGAGAACGAGCTCGCAAGCGAATTGAGGTTGGAGTTGATCGACTGCTGGGAGGTGAAGTTCGCGTAGGAGGTGAGTTGATTGACGAGGTCGGTGGTCGAGGTCGCCTCCAGTGGATTCTGGTTCTGGAGCTCGCTGACGAGCAGGCTCAGAAAATCGCTGGAAGTCAGCGTCGAATTGGACGACGTGCTCGACGACGACGTTGTCGTGGTGGCGGTCGACGCAGAACTCGTTGCGGAAACGGTCATCAGAAGCTCCGGCTTTCCCTCACCGCCGGCGAACAGATGTCGGTCGGCGGCGCTTGAAATCTGTGTGCTGATGAAACGGGTGGGCGCGCGGATTCAGGCGGGGATTCACGCGCGCGAAAACGGCTTTCGGCACGGCAAAATCTGCCGCGTGCACGCATTCAGCGGCGCGGGAGAGTCAGGCTGGTTTATGGAGGAGCGCAACAGCGTCATGGCCGGACTCGGGCATGACGACGTCTCGTAATATTCGATGTCAGAAAGAGCCGTTCAGCTCTCGGCCGTCTCGCCCTCGGTGCGCGGCTCGGCGGTGTCGCCCTTCAGCTTCGCAGCGGCGGCGACGATGCGGTCGGCGAGGCCTGCGGGCGCGCGGACCGGCGGTGCGGCGAGCGCCTGGCGTACGGCGCGCGCCTCTTCCAGCAGGGCCTGCGCGGCGGACGAGCGCGCCAGCAACTCTTCAGCAAGCCCACGCCGATCGTCGGGCCAGAGCGAGAGATCCTCGCCCAGCCGGTCGATCAGTTCCTCAAACTCGCTGACGTCCATCGCCCGCCGGTCCCGCCAAAGTCGGGCCCGTCATAAAGCATTGCGCGCGCGCCGGAAACCGGATTCGCGCTGGTTTTTCCGCCAAAAGAGCCCGCAACACGACGGAAAGCGCCGAAACGGAAGTCCGGCGTCATCGGCCGCCCACCCTCCGCATCGGAGAGAGATAGCGCCGCCTCAGCCCCTGCGCGCCGAATCGGCCGGCGCGGCCACCCCGCCCCGCGCTGTCGTGTCGACGAACTCCCAGGCCTCCCTGAGCTCGGCGAGCCCGGCGATGATACGCCCGAAGCTCGCGTGCGCATGCGGGCGGCCGAACGCCTTGTGGCTTGCCAGGATCATCGCATGATAGGTCTGGAATACCCGTTCCGCCACCGCGCCGCCCTTGGCGAAATCGAGGTTGTGGCTCAGCCCGCGCAGGATCGCGGTCGCCCTCATCAGGTATTCGTGGCCCTCCTCGAAGCGGCGCGCCTCCTGCGCGGCCAGCGACTTCTGCAGGAAGGTGATCGCGCCACCGAGCAGCATCGAAACCGCCTTGAGCGGCGGCACGCTGGTTGCCGCGCCCCGATAGGCCTGGTTGGCCATGTACGCCATCTGATTATGCATCATCGATCACTCTGCTTTACACGATCAACTGCTCGATGAGCTGTTCAGCAGCGCCTTGAGGTAGGTCAGCGTGCTGTTGGCGCTCTCGATCGCCGCCTGGTATTTCGCGTACTGCGCCTCGAGCTGCGCCTGGAGCGTGGACGCGGCGCTGTTGATGTCGTCGACCCTCTGCTGGAGCTCGTCGTCGCGGGTCGTCAGACTGGTAATCTGCGTTTGCAGTACGCCGGTCGACGACGAATAGTCCTTCGCGATCTGATAGAGCCGCGTTGCTATGCCGGAGGTCGACGTCACCGTGATCGACTGCGAGGTCGAACCGCTATAGGTGAAGGCCATGCCGGCGTAGATCGAACCGGAAGCACCGATGATCGTGGTGCCGCTGACCGTGAACAGCGACGCGTCGCCGCCGACCGAGGCCGAAGTGAGGTTGCCGTCGGAATCGACCGCGAGATCCAGGGTGAAGGATTGCGGCGACGTTCCGGTGTTGACGACGCTGAGCTGGCTCGACGACGTCGTTGTCTGCGCCGACAGCAGCTTGGTGACGCCGCTCAGGTTCGTACTCAGGATATCCGACAGCGTGCTGGTATCCAGCTCGAGTTCATTGCTCTCGTTGAAGGACAGGCCGAGATCGGCCATGGTCATGTCGCCCACGGTCGTGTTCAGGGCATTCTGGAGCGCATCCATGATGTTGCGCATGGTTCCGTCGCCGAACAGCACCGCGCTCGAATCGGCGGTGCCGTCGGTTGCGGTCGCCTGCTGGGCGATCACTTCGTCGCGAAAGGCGTTGTAGTTGGTGACGAACGTCTCCAGCGTCGATTGGATCTGGCTGGTGTCCGTCTCGATGCTGATGTTCAGCGTCGCCCCGTCCGGCGTCTCCTGGAGCAGGCTGAAGGTGACGCCGCTCAGGACGTCCGAGATGTCGTTGGTGTCGCGGGTCATCGCGATGCCGTCGAGCGTGAACTCGGCGGCCTGCGCCTCCTGGAGCACGTCGGTGAAGCTCCCCGAGCTGTCGGTTACACCGAGCTTGTTCAGGGTATCGTCGCCGGACGTGCTCGAATAAGTGATGTCGGCGGCATCCTCCGTGCCCGTCAGCACCATCTGGAAGGACGTGCTGGAGACCTGTACGATCGAGGCCTGGACGTTGGTCGTCGAAGTCTGTGCATTGATGGCATCGACGACGTCCTGAAGCGACATCGTGCTGGTGATGGTGATGTCGGACGTAGCACCGCCCTCCAGACCGATGGAAAACGTGCCGGAGTAACCGAGTTCGTCGGTCTGACTCGATTGCGAGGTGCCGGAAACCTTTTGAGCGGCGGCCAGCTGACTGATCGTCAGCGTGTGGTCGCCGATGGCGGCGCCGCTCTTCAGCGTCATCGAGAGCGCCGACGAGGCGCTCACGTCGCCGGTGGAACTGATGCTCGCCGCGCGCGTCGCGAATGCGCTGGTGGACAGCGAGTTGACCACCGCGGTCGAAAGCGACGCCAGCCCCGAATACAGCGTCTTCAGATCGCTCTGGAGCGTCTGATAGGCCGAGATCTTGGCCTCGTTGTTCGTGATCGTGGTCGAGATCGTGTCCGCCTGGGCGGTCTTCGCGTCGACGGCGGATTGGATCAGCGCCGTCCAATCGATGCTGCTCGAATTGGTGGTTCCGCTCGTGGTGACGGAGACTCCCGAACTTGTGCTGCTGGTGCTCGAACTGACGCTGGTCACTTGGCTCGGCCGTCCCTGACAGAGAGGACCGGGCCGGCATCATGCCGGCCCGGAAGTTGATCATCAGCCCAGGAGCTTGAGGAGATACTGCGGCATCTGGTTGGCGGCGGCCAGCGCCGACACGGCGGCCTGGGTCTTCACCTCGGCCGAAGACAGCTTGGACTGCTCGGCCGCGATATCCACGTCCTTGATCGCGGAGTTTGCCGATTGGAGATTCTGCGTCTGGGTCGAGATCGAATCCGACGAGAAGTTGAAGCGCGATTCCTGTGCGCCGATCGAGGCGCGCGCGGCGGAGACCGTGTCGATTGCGGTATCGAGTGCGTCGAGCGCCGATGTCGCGCCGGACTGGGTGCTGACGTCGAGCGAGTTGACCGCGAGCGAGGACGCCGTCAGGCTGGTCAACGTGATGGTGATCGTGTCGGAGCCGTCCGAGCCGACCAGCACGGACACGCCGGACGAAAACACGCTGGATCCATCGAGCAGGCTCTGGCTGGAGTAGCGGGTACCGGTCGCGATCGAGTCGATTTCGGAATTGAGCTGCGAGAATTCCGATTGGATATAGGCGCGGCTGGAGTCGGTCGTGGTGCCCGAGGCGGACTCGGAGGCCAGCGACTTCATGCGCGCGAGGATGTCGGAGATGTTCGAAGCGCCGCCGTCGGCGGTCTGCAGGATCGCGGTAGCCTGCGAGGCGTTGGTCGCAGCCTGCTGAAGCGTGGTGACGTCCGAGGAGATGCGCGTGGAGATCGCAAGGCCCGCGGCGTCGTCGGATGCCGAGGTGATGCGCGAGCCGCTCGACAGCTTCGAGAGTGAGCTGCTCTCCTGCGCGGAGTTGATGTTGAGATAGCGGACCGCTGCGTTGGCGGCGGTATTGGTGTTGATTGCGGGCATTGGAAGCTCCTGTGCTGATGGGCAAGCGTGCCGCATCGTTGAAATCGACCTACGACGACGCGGACCGCAGCCCCGTCCGTTCGCTCAAACGGTGGAGCGCCAGCAGATCAGGCGCGGAAATCTTCGAGAGGCGGTTTTTATGGTTAGCAATCGGTAAACGCGGCGCGGATGTCGCGTTCGTGCTTGCGCAGGAGCTGGCGAAGCTGCTGGCGGCCGCGCTTGAGCAGCGACTCGACGGCCGCCACCGTCGTGTCCATCACCTCCGCGATCTCGCCGTTGCTCATGTTCTCGTGGTACGAGAAGATCACCGCGATGCGCTGTTGCTCGGGCAGGCGCCGCATCGCGAGCTCCAGCATGCCGTTCAGTTCGTTGCGCTCGATGATTTCGACGGCGCCGGGCTGACCGTCGGCGACTTCAGGCACCGTCTCGACATTTTCGTTGCGCGGCTTGCGCCTGAGGTCGATGCAGCGATTGGAGATGACGCGGTAGAGCCAGGTCGAGAATTTGGCGCGGCCATGCTGCCAGCGCCCACGGTGGCTCCAGATCTTGAGCATGGTGTCCTGCACCACGTCCTCGGCGTCCGCCGCATTGCCGACGATGCGGAGCGCGATCGCGTAGGCGCGATCGATGTGACGCTCGACCAGCATGCGGAATGCGACTTCGTCGCCGGTTGCGAGCCTGTCCAGGAGCTCGCTGTCCTCGTCGTAGACGACATCGGCGGTATCGGGCGCGAGCGGCACCGACGGCATCACCGGCACGATCGCATCGACCGACGCCGTCGTCGTGATCTCGGCCTCGGCGGGAGCCCAGACATCAGCAGCGTAACTCATCCCGCAATCTCCAACCCGCAATGCCGGCGGCGCACATGCCACACGGCTTCCAGGCGTTGAACGCAGGGCCAAAACAATCCAGGCGGAGAATTTTTGTTGTTTTTCAAGATGTTAGTCGGTATCTTTTGCCGAGCATCGGGCAAGAATTGCCGACCGCGCACGACATTCGTGCGTCAAGCCTGCAATCATCGCATCGTCTCGCGCCATGACGGATCATTCATCCTGAACAGATGTCGTTGAGAGAAAACGCTGACATTACGCGGCACTAGGTGATCGCACGCGACACGCGCGTGGCGCATCGAGAAGCGATTGTTTCCGACTGTGAACGAAGACGAGACGACTTTCGCACTCGGCAATTTTTTCCGAATCACCTTCTTCGAACCTAGCGATATTTTTGAATCTGTCAGTCGCGACGAATGCGTTTTTGAATCGCGCGTGAACTTTTTTCGCATCTGTGGCGCCTGACTCCTCACGTGCGCGCGTTAATGCCTCGGTGGACGGGGAATCGCAGCATGAAGTCAGCGACGGCCGGCGCAGAGCGCCGTGCGAAAATTGTTTCTGCTTGGTCTTTCGATGTTTTCGATACATTTCTTCTGCGCGCCTGCACGACGCCGGATGGCGTGTTTGAAAGGACTTACGAGCTGTCGGGTATTTCACGATCCTGTCCGAATGTTTCCGCGAGTTTCGTTCAACATCGCATCCAGGCCGAATCGCGGGCGCGTCGGACCGCGAAGGAGAAGCGCGGCGGCGGCGAAGTGCGCATCGAGGAGATCTATTCCTATTTTCCGTTCAAGCTGTTCAGTCTTTCACGCGGCGACTTGAACGATCTGGTCGAAGCCGAGTTCGCCGCCGAGGTCGAGCTTTGCCGCGCCAACCCGGACATGGTCCGGCAATATCTGGACATGAAGCGCGCCGGCCATCGCGTCGGATTCATCTCGGACACCTATTGGGACTCCGGTCGGCTGGCGCGGCTGCTGCGCGCTTGCCGCCCCGGGCTGGTCTGGGACTTCCTCTATGCGTCCTGCGACCATGGCAGCGGCAAGAGCGAGACGTTGTTCGCCACCTATCTCGCAGAACAAGGCATCGACGCCGGCGCCTCCTTTCACGTCGGCGACAATGAGAAGGCCGACATCAAGGGCGCGAAGCGCCACGGCATTCACCCCCGCTATTATCCGCAGGCGACCGCACAGCTCGCCTCGAAGTTTCAGCGCGAGACGGCACTGTTCGAGCTGCTGTGCACCGGCGCGCCATCGCGGCTCGATCATGGCGCGCGCACGCTGCGGCGCATGGTCGCCGGCCACAACGCCGAGAGATCGCAAGCCTTCCATCTCGGGCTGACCGTGCTCGGCCCGGTGGTGACCGCGTTCGACGCCTATTTGACGCGCCGCTGCGGGGAGATTGCAGGTCCCGGCCGCAAGGTCTCGCTCGGCTTTCTCGGCCGCGACGGTTTTCTGTCGCACCGGATCCGGCAGGAGCTGCATAACACCACATCGGCCTATCTTGAGATCAACCGCCGCGTCAGCCTGATCGCCTCGGCCGATACGATGCAGCCGCTGGTCGATCTGCTGAGCAAGGTGTTCAAGATCGACGCGCCGACCTTCCACGACATGATGAAGATCATGCCGCCGAAGGTCGCGGCCTTCTTCGCCGCATTTCCCGGCGGCATCGCCTCCGGCGAAGAACTCGCCGAGGCGCTTCCGGGATTGATCGATCCAGCCGAGATCGTCGCGCTCGCCGCGGGTCTGCGCGCCCGGCTGCTCGCCTATCTGCGTCGAACCATCCCCGGCTTCGACGACTGCACCGATCTCGTGCTGGCCGATCTCGGCTATTCCGGCAGCGTGCAGAAGGCGCTGCGCCGCATCTTCGACCTCGAAGGGATCGAGATCCGACTCCACGGCGCCTATCTGATGTCGCTCGACGACGCCTTCGACGATCTCACCGCGGAAGACAGCGCAGCAGGCTTCATCTCCGACCTCGTGGTCACCCCGCACGTCAAGCGCATGCTGATCCGCAATGTCGCGCTGCTGGAGCAGGCCTGCTGCTCCGCCGCCGGCTCGGTGCGTGACTACGACGACGGGGCGGTGCTGCGCGAAATCAATCCGCGTCCCCCGGAGCAGATGGCGCTTGCCGCCGAGATCCAGGCCGGCGCGCTGACTTTCGCAGCCAGCGCGGGCGACATCGCGCGCGACTACGGCCTCGATCCCTATGCGGCACCCGATGTCGCAGCGAGCTGGTGCGCGGCGACGCTGGCGCGGCTTCTGCTGCTGCCCGACGATGACGAACTGGCGCTGCTCGGCACGTTGAAACACGACGTCAATCTCGGCACCCACGCCCTCGCGCCGCTGCTCGACCAGCAGTTCGTGCGCAATCAGATCACCGCGCGCGGCCTCTCGGCGGCTTGCACGGCCGCAGCGCCGCCGATGTGGCTCGCCGGCAGCTTCGCCGGCCTGTCACCGTCCTACAACTATCTTTACGTGCTGTTCGGCGCCAACCGCCTACCGGCCGACGTCTTTGAAGAACGGCCCTCTCGCCCGGTTCAGGTCGGCCTGTTCCGTGCGAGCGGCGATGCGTCGCTGGAGGCGGTGACCGTCCATCGCACCGGGCTCGGCGAGCTGCGTCTGCGCATCCCTCTATCGCGCGGCATGGCGATCACCATGATCGCGCTGCCGCTGGCGAAATTCGCACCGGAGGGGCTGCTTCATGGCGTGACCGTGCAGCGGGGCGACGATGTTCGTGATGCCGCCGAGAGCCAGGACGTTGTCGGTATCGCCGCCGACGGGCTGATCTGGGCTGGCGTACAATGGAATGGCGGCCATTATCGCGCCGACACTGAAGACGGCTGCCTGCTGATCCCGGTCACCGCGATGACGCGGGAAATCGCGGTCTACTCCATCGCGATCACCCCGCTCGGAGCCGACCCCAAATAGTGCGCCTGATCGCGCCGCCCCGGCCGTTGAAGTGCCAGGGCTTACGAGGGGGCACGGAATTGCGGGACAGGACGCAGGCGAATCTCGATCACTTGCTGCAGTCCGGCGGCATCCGGCTCGGCCGGACCCAGCACGACCGCCTGGGCTGGCTGGTGGGCCAGTACGGTGCGCCGACGCTCGATGGCGTTCCGGACGGACGGCATAACGGCGTCGTCATTCTGAAGGAACCGCCGAGTGGCGCGGCGGCCGAGTTGTTCTATCGCTCGCTCAATCCCGCCTGCGCCGTCGTCATTGCCGGAAGCGAGAATCCCGGCTTCGATTTCCTCAAGTCCAAGCTGACCGAATTCGGAACCGTCGGCCCCTGCGGCGCGGAGGGCCCGCACGAGATGTGGTGGGGCGGCATCGGCTGGTCGAAATTCCTGTCCGCCGCCGACGACTGCACGGCCCGGCCGCGGATCGTCTCCTGCCATCCGCGCGGCGGCGACGATGGGGCCGCACACGA
Source organism: Bradyrhizobium symbiodeficiens (assembly GCF_002266465.3). NCBI lineage: Bacteria > Pseudomonadati > Pseudomonadota > Alphaproteobacteria > Hyphomicrobiales > Nitrobacteraceae > Bradyrhizobium > Bradyrhizobium symbiodeficiens. The sequence continues at coordinate 5,901,883 of NZ_CP029427.2, forward strand.
GTTGAGGCAATCGCTCGAGCGGTTGCAGCTCAATTGCCATATCGAGGCAATCGAAACCCAGCTCGCCGACCGCGTCCTCTGCTTCGAGAAGGCGGAGTTCCTGCTGCGGATGTGGACCACATATCGCGAGCCACTGTTGTTCGTCGAAGCCGGCGCGACCTTGCGCGAAGCCCCGCTGCTGCCGTCTTTCCTCGGCTGCGACGTCGCGGTTCACAAATGGAATCGCTGGGAGATGTCGGCGCGTACGCTGTATCTCGGCCGTACCAAGGCTGCGGAGTTGCTCCTGCGTACCTGGCAGCAACTCGCTGCGTCCTACCCTGCGATCTGGGAGGGCTATCTGCTCGACCAAGCCTGGAGCCTGACATCGTCGCAGGTGCCGCTCGATACCGTATGGCTGCCGCGATCCTATCACGCGCTGCAAGGCGACCTCGGCGCCTCGCGTGCCACGATCCTGCACGACCAGCAGACGACGACGCTCGAACTCGGACCCGATCCCGGCTTTGCCAGCATCGTGCGAACGGCTCGCCGCGCCGGCCGCACCGGCGCCCGCGACGCCTTCATGGTGATGACCTCGAAGGCCGCGACCGGCAACGGCATCGCCGTGATCCTGCGCGACGTCTCGGTCAGTGATCCCGGTGCGGTGGCCGCGACGCTCGAGGCCGTGACCGGCGCCTATGCCGCCGATTGCGGCGGCTTCGGCCGGCTCGAGCTGTCGCTCTGCGCCTGGCAGGACGACGTCGGTGTCGCGCGTGAAGCCGCCGGCCTGGCGCGGTACCGCATCCTGGAGATCGCGCCGGGACAACACATCGCCAACGATTTCTTCGCCGCCAACGCCTGCGACGATGCGGTCATGACCGCACGCCGGCTCTTCCCCTGAGAGACCAGAAATGCTCAAGACTATCATCCTGCTCACCGACACCGTGCAACAGCAGCAGCCGCTGGCCAATCTGCTGCGCGAGCATCGTCGCGACCTGTCCTTCTGCTCGGCACTCCGCGCATCGGACCTCAGCGCGATCGACCCGGACGTGCTGAGCGAGGCGCGGCTGGTGTCTTTCGCCGCCGACGTCGCGGTGCCCGAAAAATTCCTGCTCAAGCTCGGCTACGGCGCCTATAAATTCTACGCCGCGCCGACCCAGTATCCGGGCCTGCCGCCGGCACCCGACGAGAGCGACGACGATCCGCGCTGCTACTCCGTGATCGCGCAATCGATGACGATCTGGCCGGATTTCAAGAAGGTGGTCGGGCTGGAGACCGTCACGATCCCCGAGGGCACCGTTGCTGCCGAACGCGAGCGCATGGTATTCTCCCGCCTCGCCCATCTGTTCTGGGAAATGTCGCACATGATCGCCGGCGAGGCGACGGACCTTCCCGGGATCATCGGATCCGGCGAGAGCCAGCGTCCGACGGCCGCGATGATGAACTGAGCTAGCGCCCGCGAAGCTGCGCTGACAGAGCATCGCGGTGTTCGGGCGCGGCGATCGCGATCATGCGGCGCCCGCGCTCGGCGAGGCCGCAGCCGCGCAACTCCGCAATGCCCCATTCGGTGATGATGGCATCGACGTCGGCGCGCGGCGTCGTCACCGTCTCGACATGGGCGACGATCCGGCTGGTTCCGTCTGACGCCGTCGCCGGCAGCGCGATGATGGCTCTTCCTCCGGGAGAGGCATTGGCGCCGCGCACGAAATCGAGCTGGCCGCCGATCGCGCCGATCGCAACGCCGTTCAACGTCTCTGAATTGACGCTGCCGTCGAGCCCGACCTGAAGCGCCGAGTTGATCGCGACCAGCCGGTTGAGCCGCGCCAGCACGTTCTGGCTGTGCGTGTAGGACGTCGGCCGCACCGCGATCGTCCTGTTCTCATGGACGAAGCGGTAGAGCCGCCGCGTGCCGATCACCTGGTTGGTGACCGTGATGCCGGGATCCATCCCCTTTTTTGCGTTCGTCACCGCGCCGCACACGATCAGATCGACGACGGCGTCGTTGATCAGGCCGGAATGGATGCCGAGATTGTGCAGGTGCGACAGCGACGAGAGAATTGCGTCCGGAATCCGCCCGACGCCGAACTGAAGCGTGCTGCCGTCGATGATCAGGCTCGCCGCATGCGCCGCAATGCGCCGGGAGACGTCGTCCGGCGGCGTCGAAGCCAGTTCGACGGGTGACCGGCGCGCGGCCACGCGCATGTGGATCGGCAAGCCCTCGGGCCATTCCGCGCCGAACGTAAAAGGCGCATCCGGATTGATCTCGGCGATGACGAGGCGCGCAGCGCGGGCGGCGTCGATGACGTAGTCGTTGGAGAGGCTCGCGCTCAAGCGGCCGTCACCGGCTTCCGCAAGCTGCACCAGAACGACATCGGCCTTGTGGCGGTGGGCGGCGAAGTCGCCACAAAAGGCGCTGTAGTTGCTCGGGATGACTTCGAGCCGTCCGGCCCAGGCGAGCCGTCGCGCATTGCCGATCACGCCGTAGCTCTGGAACGAGACGTTGGGTGCGCACGACGCGGAGAACGTCTCCGAGAACACCGGCCCGATCATCATGCGAAACGACGGAAGCTGCGCCGCCTGCGCCATCAGCGCTTCGGTCAGCGTGACAGGCTCCGCCGTCGCCTGCCCGCATACCACGAGATCGCCCTCGCGGATCAGGCCGTAGAAGTCTATCGGCGGCGAGTCCACGGACATTGCGGGCGTGAGCTCAATACGACTTGGCGAGGCCCAGCACCTTTTCGGCGATGAAGCTGAGCGCGAGCTGCGGGCTGACCGGCGCGATGCGCGGGATCAGCACTTCGCGCAAATAGCGCTCGACGTGGAATTCCTTGGCATAGCCGAAGCCGCCATGGGTCATCACCGCCTGCTCGCAGGCATGGTAACCGGCCTCACCGGCGAAATACTTTGCCGCATTCGCGCCAGCGCCGCAGGGCAAGCCCTTGTCGTATTGCCAGGCTGCCTGCATCACCAGCAGCCAGGCGGCCTCGAGCTCGATCCAGTTCACCGCGAGCGGATGCTGGATGCCCTGGTTCTTGCCTATCGGGCGATTGAAGACAACGCGCGTCTTGGCGTATTCGGTGGCGCGCGACAGCGCGATCCTTCCTAGGCCGACCGCTTCCGCCGCAATGAGAATGCGTTCCGGGTTCATGCCTTCGAGGATGTACTGGAAGCCCTTGCCCTCTTCGCCGATGCGGTCCTCCATCGGAATCTCAAAGTCTTCGAAGAACAACTCGTTGGAATCGACCACCTTGCGGCCCATCTTCTCGATCTCGTGGACCTTGATCCTGTTGCGATCGAAATCGGTGTAGAACAGGCTCAACCCATGGGTCGGCGAGCGCACTTCTTCCAGCGGCGTGGTCCGCGCGAGCAGCAGGATCTTGTGCGCGACCTGCGCGGTGGAGATCCACACTTTCTGGCCGTTGACGATGTAGCGGTCGTTCTTGGCAACCGCGCGGGTCTTCAGCTGCGTGGTGTTGAGGCCGGTGTTGGGCTCGGTGACGGCGAAGCAGGCCTTTTCGCGGCCCTCGACCATCGGCGGCAGCATGCGCTTGCGCTGCTCCTCGGTGCCGAACACGACGACGGGATTGAGCCCGAACACGTTGATGTGCACCGCAGAGGCACCGGACATGCCGGCGCCGGATTCGGAGATGGTGCGCATCATGATCGCGGCTTCGGTGATGCCGAGCCCCGAGCCGCCATATTCCTCCGGCACGCAAATGCCGAGCCAGCCGGCGTCGGCAAGTGCCTTGTGAAAATCGTGCGGGAAGCCGCCGTCGTGGTCCTTCTTCAGCCAATAGGCGTCCGGAAAGCCTTCGCAGATCTTGGCGATGGCGTCGCGAATGGCTTCCTGCTGATCGGTGAGCGCGAAATCCACGTTCTTGATCTCCTTCTTGGGAGCCGCGAGCTCCGATCCTAGCGCCCCATCTGCGAGGGTAGCCAGAGGATGATAGACGGAAACGCCACCAAAATCGCGATCGCGATCAGGTGCGCGATGAAATGCGGGAAGGTGCCGTGGAACACCTCCGCCACCGGCCGCTTGGCATAGCGCGCGACGATGAAGCAATTCAGCCCCACCGGCGGCGTGATCATGCCGACCTCGGCGGTGACGATCTTGATGACGCCGAACCAGATCGGATCGAAGCCGAGCGTCTTGATCAGCGGCAGCACGATCGGCACGGTCAAGACCAGGATCGCGATCTGATCCATGAACGAGCCGAGCACGATGTAGCCGCACAGGATCAGCGTGATGATCACCCAGCGCGAGGCCGGCAAGCTGCCGACCCAGGCAACGAGATCCTGCGTCACGTGGGTGAGCGTGAAGAAGTAGCCGAAGATCGAGGCGCCGACGAGGATCGTCACGATCATGCAGGTGCCATGGCTGGCGCTGAGCAGCGCGCGGTAGAGCGTGCCGGGCGTCACCTTGCCCTTGGCGATGGCGAGCACCAGCGCTCCCGCGGCCCCGAGGGCCGAAGCCTCCGTCGGGGTTGCGATGCCAAGATAGATGGTGCCGGTGACGAGCGAGAACAGCAGCACCATCGGGCCGACCTGCCACAGCAATGCAAACCGCTCCCGCCACGACACCGGCTCCACGCGCGGGGCTCGCGAAGGATCCTGCCAGACCAGGAAGCCGATCGTCGCCATGATCGTTGCCGTCACGAGGATCGCCGGAATGATGCCGCCGATCAGCAACTGCCCGATGTTGACTTCTGCGAGCAAACCGAAAATGACGAGCGCCACGCTTGGCGGGATCAGCATGGCCAGCGTTCCCGAGATGGCCACGACGCCGGCCGCCATCTTGGGCTCATAGCCCTGTCGGATCATCGCAGGGAGGCTCGTCGACGCCAGCGTCGCTGCCGACGCCGTCGAAGTGCCGCAGATCGCGCCAAAGCCCGCGCCGGCAAGCGCCGTTGCCATGCCGAGCCCGCCGGGAATGCGGCCGACCCAGGCAGAAGCCGTCTTGAACATGTCGTCGGCGACGCCGGACAGCAGCACGAGATCCGCCATCAGCAGGAACATCGGGATCGTGATCAACTCATAGGACGACACCGTCGAAAGCGGGGCTGTCTGGAGAATGCCGAACAGCGTGCCGGTGCCGCCGACCATGAGCAGGCCGACCGAGCCGGCAAATCCCATGGCGAAACCGACCGGCGTGCCGATCGCCAGCAGGACGAAAAGCAGTCCGAGCACGAGAATGACTGTCATCGCTGCCGCCGTTATTCGAAGGAATGGGCTTCGCCGGTCTCGTTGACAGGCGGCAAGGGAAACAGATCACGCCCGGAGACGAGGCTGAGGAAGTTACCGACGAGTTGCAGCGCCAGCCGCAGCACGAGCACGCCGCAGCCGAACGGCACCAGCGCGGCCGAAATCCAGGTCGGCCACGCAATGGCGCCGGCAAGCACGTCGTGCTGCTCGTAATTCTCCAGCGCGCGCTCGAACCCGACCTTGCTGATCAGGCCGAACACGAACAGGCCGGCGAGCGCGGTGACGATTTCCGAGAGGCGCCGGCCCGCCGTCGGAAAACGTGTCAGCAGGATGTCCACGCCGACATGCGCATGCACGCGCAATGTATCCGACAACGTCAGGAAGAACACGGCCGCCAGGAGATAAAGCCCGATCAGGTCGTAGGTGAAGGAGAACGGGCTGTTGAGGACGTAACGCATGAACACGTCGGCCACCACCAGCGCCATGATCGCGAACAGAGCGATCGCGGCGATCACTGTCAGCGCGCGCTCCAGCGCGCCGAGCACATCCGTTGCCCGCCTGATCATCCCCCGCGTCTCCTCTTCCGCTGCGATCGTGTCGCGCTACTTGGCGCCGCCCGCGGCGAGCAGGCCGTCGAACTCCTTGAGGGTTGCGGAGGCCTGCTTGCCGCGGCTGTCGAGCCCGGCCGCCCATTCCTGAGCGACGCCCTTGAGCTTCTCCTTCATCTCCGCGCGCGTCGCCTCGGAGAGCGCGGTGAAGCTGATGCCCTGGTCCTTCATCTTCTGCCGCGTCGCGTCCTGCTCTTTGTCGACCTCGGCACAGGCCTTCGGCGTGATCGCTTCCGAGGCCGCGTCCATTGCCTTCTTCACATCGTCGGGCAGCTTGTCCCAGACCGATTGATTGATCGAGTAGGCGACGATGAAGCTGCCGAAGCTGACGCCGTCGGTGGCGTATTTGACGAGCTTGTCGAGGCCATAGGCGACGACGCTGTCCATGGGGAACAGCAGCCCGTCCATCGTGCCGCGCGACAGCGATTCATAGGCATCGGGCGCGGCCATTCGCACCGGCACTGCGCCGAGCGTGCGCACGGTCAGATCCTGTGCGCCGCCGGTGGTGCGCAGTTTCAGGCCCTGCATGTCCTTGATCGTCTCGACCTTCTGCTTGGCCGTCCACACTTGATAGGGCGGCAGCACCACGGCCATCAGCAGCTTGATCTTGTTGGGCGCATACTCCTGTTTGGCGAGGATGCCTTCCCGCGCCGCCTTCCAATAGGCCAGCGTACCCTGGCAGCTGGTCTGGAATGCGCCCGGCAATTGCGCGACCTCGGAGAGCGGCATCTTGTCCGAGACGTAGGATGGCCCGATGTAGCCGATGTCGATCACGCCGGACTGCGTCAACCGCAGCATGTCGGTGGCCTTGCCGATCTGCTGATTCGGATAATGCGTGAATGTCACGGCGCCGTTGGTGCGCTTGGCGACATCGTCCATCCACGGCTTCAGCATCAGGCGGACGAGATAGTGGTCGGCGGGGAAGCTGTCTGCGACCTTCAGCTCCAGCGCCTGTGCCGACAGCGTCGAGACCGGCAGCGAGAGTGCGAACGCTGCTGCCACCCAGACCCAATTCCTCTTCATTTGGCTTCTCCTTGACGCGCCCTCACGCGGAAGGCGGCAGCCATTTGCTGCCCGCCCGTCCGGTTCCACTTCTTGCTTGAGGAAAATGTACATATATGTGAATTTATCTGTCAAGCATATGAACGATGCATAGGGCCATGCACCAATGCGAGGAAGCATCGAATTGACACTCCCGTTTTCTGAACTCTAACTCCACCTATATGAATTCACACGAGGCTTCATGGGACCGCTCGCCGGCTTCACCATTCTCGACCTGACCTCGGTGCTGATGGGCCCCTACGGCACCCAAGTGCTGGCCGACATGGGTGCCGACGTCATCAAGGTCGAAAGCCCCGAGGGCGACATCGTCCGCCAAATCGGCCCCGGCCGCACGCCCGGCATGGGCGGGATGTTCCTCAACGCCAATCGCGGCAAGCGGAGCATCGTGCTCGACCTCAAGAAGCCGGAGGGGCGCGAGGCGCTGCTGCGGCTCGCGAAGCGCGCCAACGCGCTGGTCTATAATGTGCGTCCGCAGGCCATGGCGCGGCTCGGTCTCGACTACGAGACGCTTGCCGCGATCAATCCCGCCCTCGTCTATGTCGGTGCGTTCGGCTACGGCCAGTCCGGCCCCTATGCGGCCAAGCCCGCCTATGACGATCTGATCCAGGGCGCATCCACGATTCCGACATTGCTCGCAGCCGCCGGCGACGGAACGCCGCGCTATGTCCCCGTCACCATCGCTGACCGCATCGTCGGGCTGATGATGGTCAACGCCATCATGGGCGGGCTGATGCACCAGCAACGCACCGGCATCGGCCAGCGCATCGACGTGCCGATGTTCGAATCCATGGCGGAGTTCGTGCTGGTCGATCATTTGGGCGGCCTCACCTATGACCCGCCGCTCGACCACGGCGGCTATGCCCGCCTGCTGTCGCGCTACCGAAAGCCCTACAAGACCAGCGACGGCTATCTCTGCGTGCTCATCTACAACGACAAGCACTGGCGCAGCTTCTTCGAAGCGATCGGCCGGCCTGAGTTCTTGGATCAGCCGCGCTTCGCCAACCACGCCGCGCGCACCCGGCACATCGATGAGATCTACGAGGAGATCGGCCATATCTTCGCAACGCGCTCGACCGGGGAATGGCGCGAGTTGCTGGAGCGCGCCGACATTCCGGTGATGCCGATGCACACGCTGGAGACGATTCTGGACGATCCGCATCTCAATGCGGTCGATTTTTTCCGGACAGTCGATCATCCCGTGGAAGGCCGCATCCGCCAAATGCGCGTGCCCTCCACCTGGAGCGTGACCCAGCCGGAACCGGCCGGCCCAGCCCCGACTCTCGGCCAGCATGGCCGCGACATCTTGCGCGAGGCCGGCTTCTCGACGGAGGAGATCGAGCAACTCGCAGAGCAAAAAGGAGTTCACCTGGCCGCGCCGCCGTAACGGCAGCGCGGGCCAAATCGCACCAATACAGGGAGGAAACCGCGATGGCCGGACTTTATTTCGAAGATTTTTCCGTAGGCCAGGAGTTCAGGCATCCGCTGACCCGGACCGTCACCGAGATGGACAACACCATGTTCAGCCTGCTGACCCTCAATCCGCAGCCGCTGCATATCGACGCGCATTTCGCCGAAAAGACCGAGTTCGGCCAGCGCATTTTCAACAGTCTTTACACGCTCGGCATCATGATCGGCATGACGGTCTATGATACGACCATGGGCACCACCGTCGCCAATCTCGGCATGACCGACGTGACCTTTCCAAAACCGGTCTTCCATGGCGACACCTTGCGGGCGACGACGAAGGTGCTTTCGTTGAGGGAATCCAAATCGCGCCCGAAAGCGGGCATCGTCGAGTTCGAGCACCATGCCTTGAACCAGAACGACGAGATCGTCGGAAAATGCCGCCGCATGGCGATGATGCACAAGAGGCCGGTCTGATGCGTTCGATGTTGTTCGTGCCGGGCGATTCCCCGCGCAAATTCGAGAAGGCGAGCGAAGGCAAGGCCGACGCGCTGATCATCGATCTCGAGGATTCCGTCGTCACCGAGAAGAAGGAAGAGGCGCGCGGGCTGACGCTGACCATGCTGAAGGGCCGCCCCGGTCAGCACCAGCTCTATGTCCGCGTCAACGCGCTCGACACCGGCATGACACTGGCCGATCTCGCGGCGGTGATGCCCGGCAGGCCCGACGGCATCGTGCTGCCAAAATCGCAAGGCGGCGACGACGTGCGCCAGGTCGCGACCTGGCTCGAAGCCCTGGAAGCGGCGGCCGGCATCGCGATCGGCACCACCCGCATCGTCTGCGTCGCGACGGAGACGGCAAGCTCGATCTTCGGCCTCGGCAGCTATAAGAACTGCTCCCCTCGCCTCGCCGGCCTGATGTGGGGCGCGGAAGACCTGTCGGCCTCGCTCGGCGCCACCGAGAAGGCCTCGGGCGGCGTGTTCCACAGCCCCTATCGTCTCGCGCGCGATCTCTGCCTGATGGCGGCGGCCGCAGCCGAGGTTGCGCCGATCGACACCGTCTATACCGACATCGACAACCTCACAGGTCTCGAGCAGGAGACACGCGCAGCGCGGCGCGACGGCTTTTCGGCCAAGGCGCTGATCCATCCGAAGCACGTCGATGTCGTCAACGCCGCGTTCGCGCCGACGGAAGCCGAACGGACCTGGGCGGAGAAAGTGATCGCGGCGTTCGCCAGCAATCCCAATTCCGGCACGCTGCGGCTCGACGGCCAGATGATCGACAAGCCACATCTTCGCGCCGCGAAGAAGATCCTCGGCCAGCCCTAGAGAAGCAGGACGCAACGCCACCATGATCGTTCGCCAAGCCGCAAACGTCCTGGAGATCATGGAATTCTTCGCGCAAGTGAAGAAGCCGGCGACGCTTGCGGAGATCGCCGATCATTTCGGCTGGCCGCGCTCCTCGACCTTCAACCTGCTCGCGACGCTGTCGGAGAAGGGCTATCTCTATGAGCCGCGGCCACGCGCCGGCTTCTATCCGACACCGCGATGGCTCGCCATGGCGCGGATGATCTCAGAGGTCGAGCCGCTGCCGCAATGGACGCATACGCTGATCGCCGATCTCTCCGCCGAGACCGGCGAGACCGCATCGATCGTGGCGCCGGCCGGCGTGATGGCGGTGTTCATCGACGTCGTCGAATCCGCGGCCGCGATCCGCTATTTCGCCACCATCGGCCACCGCGTGCCGATCCACGCGACCGCCAGCGGTCGCGCGCTGCTGCTGCAATATTCTCAGGAAGAGCGCGACTCCGTCTATCGCAAGATCGAGTTCAGGCAATACGGCCCATCGACGCCGATCAGCATCGAGGCGGTGGAGACCGAGCTGCGCAACTCGATCGCGCGCGGCTATTGCCAGAGCTTTGCTGATTACAGCCGCGATCTCGCCGGCGCCGCGATCCCGCTGCCGATCGGCGACCGCCGGCTGTCCGTCGTCGTCGCCGGTCCGGAATTCCGGATCGGGCCGAGGGTGGCTGAGGTGGCCGCACTGATCGCCCGGACAGTCGATCGGCTGCGACCGAAAGCAGCGGCGTAACTTAGAGCTGCCCCGACTGTCCGCCCCCTCGCCCCGCTTGCGGGGAGAGGCGACGAAAGCCGCCGCTACACGATCTTGATCGACATATCCGGCAAGCCGTCGAGCTTGCAGAGCAGCACGTCCCCCTTCACCACGGGGCCGACATTTTCCGGCGCGCCCTATCGGCCGGGATGTTGGTGCCGCCTGATTTCAGCGCGGCGACCAGCTCGACCTCGTGATGATAGTTGCTGGTCAGCGACGGATAGGAATGATCGGCGATCTCGCCGGTCGCGACGTTCTGGATCGCATCGGTCGGCTTCTGGAAGAAGAACGGAGGCTCGCGGTTCGGATCCGAGCCGCGCTCGATCCCGTGCGCGGCGTAGTTGCGCCCGATGCAGTAGATGCGGCGGACCTGGAACACCTGGCTTTCGCCGACGATCGGGATCGTCACCATCGGCACCGGAAAGATCGGCCTCGGTGCAGCCTGCGCAGCGGCCGGCGCCGCTTCGCCGCGGTCATCGTGGCCGGCGCAGCGAGCACGTCACCTCGATACGTCTTCGTCATGGTTCTGTTCCCTGGCTTGGGGGACTCGTTTCCTCAGAGGCGTTCTTAGAAACAAACGGTCGGCAGGCCAATGCCGCAACGGCGTCACACGCCATCGTCGAACCAAGCCACGTCATCTCATTCGCCATTGACAAACCAGTTTGCCTATATCTAATTTACCTCCGAACCAGCCAGCCGCGCCAAGCGGCCAATAAAACAGAGGAAACAACCATGAGAGGGCATCTCGCCTGCGCCATGCTCGCGGCCATGACTTCGGCTGCCATGACCACAGCGGCGACCGCGCAAGTCTCCGACGACGCGGTGCGGATCGGCGTGTTGACGGATCTGTCGAGCTGGGGCCGCGACAACTCAGGACCTGGCTCGGTCGAGGCCGCCAAAATGGCGGTGGAGGAGTTCGGTCCGACCGTGCTCGGCAAGCCGATCGAGATCATCAGTGCCGATCACCAGATGAAGACCGACGTCGGCGTGCAGATTGTGCGCGGCTGGTTCGACAACGGCAAGGTCGACGCCGTGGTCGACATCCCCAATTCCGGTATCGCGATCGCCGTGCACAACATGGTGCGCGAACGCAACAAGATCGCGCTGCTCTCCGGTCCCGGCGCGAGCTCTCTGACCGACGAGCTGTGCAGCCCGAACACCGTGCATTTCACCTACGATACCTACGCGTTGTCCAAGGTGACGGCATCCGCCGTGATCAAGGAAGGCGGCAAGTCCTGGTACTTCATCACCGCGGACTACGCCTTTGGCCAGCAACTCGAAAAGGACGCCACGCGCTTCGTCAACGAGATGGGCGGCAAGGTGCTCGGCGGCGTCAAGCATCCGACCAATACTGCGGACTTCTCCTCCTTCGCCCTGCAGGCGCAAAGCTCGAAATCCGACGTGGTCGCCTTCGCCAATGCCGGTCAGGACACCGACAACGCGATCAAGCAGTCTGGCGAGTTTGGCCTGGTCCAGGGCGGCCAGAAACTGGTCGGCCTCCTGATGTTCGACACCGACGTGCACGCGATCGGCCTGAAGGCCGCGCAGGGCACCTACATGACGACCGCGTCGTACTGGAACATGGACGAGGCAACGCGCGCCTGGTCGAAGAAATTCTTTGAGCGTACCAAGGTGATGCCGACCATGATCCAGACCGGCGTCTACGGCTCGGTGCTGCATTATCTGAAGGCCATCAAGGCCGCTGGCACCGACGATTCCGCCAAGGTGATGGCCAAGATGCGCGAGCTGCCGATCGAGGATACATTCGTCCACGGCGGCAAGTTGCGCGAGGACGGCCGCGTCATCCGCGACATGTATCTCGCCAAGGTGAAGACGCCCGCGCAATCGAAGGAGCCCTGGGATTACCTGGAGATCGTCAAGACCGTGAAGGGCGAGGACGCCTTCCGCCCAGTCTCCGAGTCCAAATGTCCGCTCCTGAAGAAGTGAGGTGAGTGATGACCGGCAACGAGCATAGCGCAATTGAGACTTACGAGTGCGACGTGCTCGTGGCCGGATCGGGTTGTTCCGGCATGTCGGCCGCGATCACCGCGCGCCATCGCGGTCTCGACGTGCTGATCGTCGAGAAGGAGCCGCGCTTCGGCGGAACCACCGCCCGCTCCGGCGGCTGGCTGTGGATCCCCGGCACCTCGCTGGCGAAGGCTTACGGCATCGCGGAAACGCCGGAGCAGGCCCACACCTATCTGCGGCATGAGGCCGGAAACAATTACGATGCCGCGCGCGTCGATGCATTCCTCAGCGCCGGTCCCGAGGCGGTCGATTTCTTTACCAGCAAGACCGCGCTGCGATTCGACATGCCGCTGGTGTTTCCCGACTATCACGCGGAGGCGCCCGGCGGCGCGCAAGGAGGCCGCTCCATGGTGACGCGTCCGTTCGACGGCCGCGAGCTCGGCGACCTCGTCAAGACGCTGGGCATGCCGCTCCCCGAGCTCACCGTGTTCGGCATGATGTTGGGAAGCGGCAAGGAGATCATCCATTTCATGCGGGTGACGAAGTCGCTGACCTCGGCGGTCTATGTCGCCAAGCGACTGTCGCGGCACTTGATGGACGTGCTGCGCTATGGCCGCGGCATGACGTTGACCAACGGCAATGCGCTCGCCGGGCGCCTCGCGAAATCCGCGCTCGACCTGAAGATTCCGATGTGGTTGTCCTCGCCCGTGCGCGAGCTGACGGTCGAGAACGGCACCGTGACCGGCGCCATCGTGTCGCGCGAGGGACGCGACGTACGCGTCCGCGCGCGGCAGGGCGTCGTGCTGGCCTGCGGCGGCTTCCCGCATGATGTCGAACGGCGCAGAAAAATGTTTCCGCACGCGCCGACCGGCAACGAGCATTTCTCGCCCGGCCCGACCGGCAACACCGGCGACGGCCTGCGTCTGGCGGAATCCGCCGGCGGGCACGTCGAGGATCGCCTGCCGAACGCGGCGGCCTGGGTGCCGGTGTCGCTGACCACGCGCAAGGACGGCACGAAGGGCGTGATGCCGCATTTCATCGACCGCGCCAAGCCCGGCGTGATCGCGGTGATGCGTGACGGCCGGCGCTTTGCCAATGAGGGCAACTCCTATCACGACTTCGTCCAGGCCATGGTCAAGGCCGCCAAGCCCGGCGAGGAGATCGCGGCTTATCTCGTCTGCGATCACCCAACGCTGCGGAAATACGGCCTCGGCTGCGTGCCACCCTTCCCGATGCCGCTGGGTCATCACCTCAAGTCCGGCTATCTGATGCGCGGCGATACGCTGGAGGCGCTGGCGGCGAAGGCCGGTATCGATGCTAGCGCCTTCGTGGAGACCGTCAGGCAGTTCAACGCGACGGCGCCGCTGGGACACGACGCCGCCTTCGGCAAGGGCTCGAAGGCCTATAACCGCTACCAGGGCGACGCGATGCACGGCCCGAACCCCTGCGTCGCGCCGCTCGAAAACGGGCCGTTCTATGCCATCAAGATGGTGATCGGCGACCTCGGCACCTATGCCGGCATCGTCACCGACGAGAACGCGCGGGCCCTCGACGCCGAGGGCCGCGTGATTCCCGGCCTCTATGCCGCCGGCAACGACATGGCGAGCATCATGGGCGGCAATTATCCGGGTGCCGGCATCACGCTTGGGCCGGCGCTGACCTTCGGCTACATTGCCGGCCGTCATCTCGCCGACAGCGCCGCCAAGCGCGACGCGGCGTAGCGCATTCGGAGGCGCATGAAGAGAGAGAGTCGCGGCATCCAATCGATCGAGGTCGGCGGAGAACTGCTCCGGGCGCTCGCCCGCAGCGGCGAGCCGATGATGCTGCGCGATCTCGCCCGCGAGGCCGGCATGACGCCGGCCAAGGCGCATCCCTATCTCGCCAGCTTCTCCCGCATCGGCCTGATCGAGCAGGACGAGACAACCGGCCGCTACGAGATCGGCGCGCTGGCGCTGGAGCTCGGCCTGATCAGCCTGCGCCGGCTCTCCGGCGTGCGCATCGCAAGGCCGAAGATCGCCGCGCTCGCGAGTCAGATCGGACATGCGGTGTCTCTCGCCGTATGGGGCACGCACGGCCCGACCGTGGTGCAGCTCGAAGAGCCGGCCCAGCCCGTCCACATCGTCATGCGCGCGGGCTCGGTGATGGCGCTGCTCGAGACCGCAACCGGCCGGGCCTTTGCGGCCTTCCTGCCGGAAAAGACGATCAACGCCGCACTCGAGAGCGGCCTCGATCGCCACGGCGTCGGCTACAATCCCAAGCGCACCCTGAAGGGCGCCAAGCTCGCCGAGATGCTCACCGAGGTGCGCAAGCACGGCCTCGCCCGCGCACTCGGCGATCCCCTGCCGGGCGTCAACGCGTTCTCGGCGCCGGTATTCGACCATTCAGGCCATGTCGCACTGGTCATCACCGCGATGGGCCCGGAAGGCACGTTCGACGCCCGCTGGGACAGCCCGATCGCGCATGCCTTACGGGATTGCGCGGGCGGGATTTCGAAGCGGCTCGGTTACGGCATGACGATCGCGGCGGAGTGAGAGCCCTACTTGTCCTTCACCGGCACCGTGTAATTCAGAACCAATCGCCCGCCATCCGGATAGATCGTCTGCCCGGTGATGTAGGAGGCATCGTCGCTCGCCAGGAACGCGACGACCGACGCGACCTCGCTCGGTTCGCCGCCGCGGCCGGCCGGCGTGCGGGACATCACGGTCTTGCGGGCGTCCTCGGAGGTGTAGATCGACGACGCCACCATGTCGGTCAGGATCGTGCCCGGCCCGACCGCTACGACGCGGATGCCGTGCGGGGCGAGCGCGACGGCGGCGACCGAGGTGAGCTGCTTCATGCCGCCCTTGGACATCGCGTAGGTCGCCAGCGCCGGGATCGCCAGCAGCGCATTCACGGAGGACATGTTGATGATGACCCCGCCGCCGCCTTGCGCGATCATCTGCCTGGCCGCGGCCTGGACGCCGAAGAACGCGCCCTTCAAATTGATGCCGATGATCTCGTCGAATTCCTCTTCAGTGATCTCCAGAATGTCGCGATTGCGGGCGACACCGGCATTGTTCACCATGATATCGAGCCGGCCGAATTCCTTCACGGCGGTGGCGACGAGCTGGTCGACGTCGGCGCGCCTGGCGACGTTGCCGACGACGGTGCGCAAGGCATCGGGATGTCCGAGCTCGGCCGCCGTGGCAGCGAGGCCCTCGGCGTCGACGTCCGAGATCACGACCTTGACGCCGTCGTCCAAAAATCTCTTCGCGCAGGCCTTGCCGATGCCGCGCGCCGCGCCGGTGATGGCGGCAACCTTGCCGGATAATTTCATGGCTTCACTCCAGGACTTGTGACGATCTCTCGGACGCGTTCACGCAAAAACGCGCGGGCGCAAGCCCGCGTGAAACCAGGTGATCATGGAATAGATGTCGTAGACCGGCAGCCCGACCTCGGCCTGAAGCGCTGCCGCATAAGGCGGCATGTTGGTGCATTCCAGCACGATCGCTCCGACATCGGGATTTTTGGCGACAAGCTCCTTGCCGGCCTCGACCACGTCGCGCTCGGCCTGCGCGACGTCCATGTCGTCCTTCTCGGCCTTGATCAGCACGCGAAAGAACTCCTTGCCGTGCTCGGTGCCGACCAGCGGCGTGTCGAGCGGCACCCCTGCGCCTTCCAGATGGGCCGGCGTCAAGGTCGAGCCCGACACGGTCACGAGGCCGACGCGCTTGCCCGGCGGCAGGGTCGCCTGCACCCACGGCACCTGCATCAGCGACGAGGTCGCAACGGGAACGCCGACCGCGGCCGCGATCTCCTTCTGGAACAGGGAGAGAAAGCCGCAATTGGTGGTGATGGCCTCGGCCCCGAGCCGCACCAGATCCTTGGCCGCATCGATGAAGTCGGGCAGCAGACCCGCCGCGCCCTTCAGCACTACTTTCTCCGGCGATGCCCCGCTCACCACGCGATAGAGCACAGGGAATGGCCAGGTCGCGCCGTTGCCCATGTCGCCGGGAATGCGGGGGAAGCGCGCTTCCAGCATCAGGATGCCGAGCGGCGCGCCATAGATGGCCTTGCCGCCGCGGGCGATACGTAGGGGGGAATTGGCTGAAATGGTCATGCTGCGACCTCAGAGGAAACGTTCGGGCGCAAATGGCGCCAGCGGAATCTCCGGCGGCTTGCCGCTCAGGAGCTGGGCAACGAGCCGGCCGGTACGGGCCGAACCGACCAGGCCGACATGGCCGTGGCCGAAGGCATAGACGATGTCGCGCGAGGCGCGCGCATGGCCGATGCAGGGAATGCCGTCCGGCATGCTCGGCCGGTGCCCGAACCAGGTCTTGATACGCGAGGCCGGAATGTCCTTCGGCAGTTTTGGAAACATGCTGAAGAGATGATCCCGCAGGATCTCGGCGCGCTTCCAGTTCGGCGCCGCCTCCAGGCCCGCGATCTCGACGGTGCCGGCGGCGCGCAGGCCTTTGTTGGTCCAGTTCACCACCATCTTTGCATCCGACGCCATCATCGAGCTGCGCGGACCCGATTCCGGATGCTCGATCATGACGTGATAGCCGCGCTCGGTCTCGAGCGGCAGCGGATCCCCGACCGATGCGGTGAGCCGTTTTGAATGCGCGCCGGCGGCGACGACCGCGGCATCGCAAGCGATCTCGCCCGTCTCGGTGACGACGGCCACGAGCTTGTCGCCGTTCAACCTCAAGCCGGTCGCCTTGGCGCGCACGTGCTTGGCACCGCCGGCGATCGCATGATTGGCAAGCGCTGCGACATAAGCACCGGGATCGCGACAGCGTCCGGCCTCTTCCACCACCACGCCGAAGGTGTAGCGCGGATGCAGATCGGGCTCGCGCTGACGCATCTCGTCGGCGTTGAGCTCGAGCCACTCGACGCCGACCTTCTTGCGCAGGCGCCAGCCGAGATCGTTGTCGAAATTGCCGCGCGACGGAAACACATGCATGACGCCGTTGCGCTCGACAAGCTCAGGTACGCCGGCTTCCTCGGCGAGCGTCCGGTGCAGCAGCGGCGCGTCCTTCAACAGGTCGCGGAGCGCAAAGGCGGTCCTCTCGACCCGCGCCTCGGTCCAGCCCGAGAGCAGATATTTGACCAGCCAGGGTAGCGCCTTCGGCAAATACGACCAGCGGATCGCCAGCGGCCCGAGCGGGTCCATCAAATAGCCCGGCACCTTCTTCCAGATGCCAGGCTCGGCCGGCGGGATCACCGAATGCGACGACAGCCAGCCGGCATTGCCATAACTCGCTGCCTGTTCGCCGCCGGGCTCGCCAGGATCGATCAGCGTGACGCGGTGGCCCTCGCGCAGCGCCTCGATGGCGCTGATCACGCCGACCGCGCCGGCGCCGATGATGGCGACGTGGCGGCTCCCTGACATCGCCTAAGCCTTCACCGCGGGCGCAAAATCCTTGCCGACCGAGATCGCCCTGGGATCGATGATGCAGTGAAGGATCGACGGCTTTCCCGAGGTCAGCGCACGCTCGAAGGCGGGTGCGAATTCTTCGGTGCGCTCGACGCGCTCGCCATGGCCGCCGAACGCCTTCGCGTACATCGCGAAATCCGGGTTCTTGAGCTGGGTGCCGACGACGCGGCCGGGATAGTCGCGTTCCTGGTGCATCCGGATGGTGCCGTATTGCGAATTGTCGACGATGATGACGACCAGCGGCGCGTCGTATTGCACGGCGGTCGCGAATTCCTGGCCGTTCATCAGGAAGCAACCGTCACCGGCAAAGGCGACGACGGTGCGATCCGGATATTGCCGCTTTGCCAGCACCGCCGCCGGCACGCCATAGCCCATCGAGCCCGAGGTCGGCGCGAGCTGGGCAGCAAAACTGTGGAAGCGGTGATGACGATGGATCCAGCCGGCATAATTGCCGGCGCCGTTGCAGACGATCGCGTCCTTCGGCAGGCGATCGCGCAGCCACGTCATGACCTGGCCGTACTGGAACGTGCCCGGCAGCTCGCGCGCCTTCTCGGTCCAGGCGAGATAATCGGCATGCGCCTTGGCAGGCTCGCCCTTCCAGGCCACCGTCCCGGCAGGCTTGAGCGTCTCGACGGCGGCGGCGAACGCGGCGGGCGTCGCCTGGATCGCCAGCTCCGGCTGATAGACGCGGCCGATCTCTTCCGAGCCCGGATGCACATGGATCAGCTTCTGCTTCGGCGTCGGAATGTCGAACAGCGTGTAGGACGAGGATGGCATTTCCGACATGCGTCCGCCGATGAGAAGAATGACATCGGCGTTGTCGATGCGCGCCTTCAGGCCCGGGCTCGGCCCGATACCGAGATCGCCGGCATAGTGCGAATGATCGGCGTCGATCAGCGAGGCCCGGCGGAACGAGGTCGCGACCGGCAGGTCAAACCGCTCGGCAAAGCGCGCGATGCTCTTGGTCGCCTCATCCGTCCAGTGCGAGCCGCCGAGGATGACCAGCGGCGCCTTGGCGCCCGCAAGCATCGCGCCAAGCTTGTCGATATCGGCCGGCGCCGGCCAGCTCACGGCCGGCTCGATGCGCATGGCGTCGGCAACGGCGGCGGTTTCGGTCAGCATGTTCTCGGGCAGCGCGATCACCACAGGACCGGGGCGGCCCTGCATGGCGACGCGGAAGGCGCGCGCCACCAGTTCCGGAATGCGATCGGGGCGATCGATCTCGACCGTCCATTTCGTCATGGTGCCGAACACCGCCTTGTAGTCGAGCTCCTGGAACGCCTCGCGCTCGCGCATGCCGGTATCGACCTGGCCGACGAACAGGATCATCGGCGTCGAATCCTGCATCGCGATGTGGACGCCGTGGCTGGCATTGGTCGCGCCGGGGCCGCGGGTGACGAAGCAGACGCCCGGCCGCCCCGTGAGCTTGCCATAGGCTTCCGCCATCATCGCAGCACCACCCTCGGCGCGGCAGATCATGACGTCGATCGGGCTGTCATGCAGCGCATCGAGCGCGGCGAGATAGCTCTCGCCCGGCACGCAGGTGACGCGCTCGACGCCTTGGGCGACGAGCTGATCGATCAGGATCTGGCCCCCGGTGCGGGTGTTGCGGATGGTCATGTCGGCTCCCTCGGGGATCTGGCGATGCGCAGTTATTCGGGAACTGCGTAAGACAGGTCGAGAGAGCGCGCAAGGTCGAAAGGCCCTGGTAGCCTGCGCAGAGGTCATGCCCGTCGGTGCCCCTTGCACGACCGCCCATTCGCGATGATATGACGATAACGATCGAGCGCACCCCCGGCGAGATGGGCCCCGGCTCTGCGGCGCACCGCTGAAGCAGCGCTGCTGCGTCCGGGGCACGACCTCTGTTCAATAGACACACCTTCACCATCTCGCGGCTTGTTTCGCCCGAGTTTTGCTGACCTCTTCACGCCCTCTCCGAAGAAAGGGCGCAGGGAAGGCCGGGTGCCGGCTGGCACCCGCAAGACCCCCGTGCGAACACATTGCACACGCAATGCACGAGGGAGACACAGGGCAGCCGATCATCCGGCCTTCCCTGCGCGATGTTTGACGGCGTATGGCGCGCTCTCCCCGGAGACGAATTCCTGTTGTCTCCGTCACCCCGCGAATTGATGGTGCGCGTTGCCCGGTCGGGCTCGGCGCACCTCCGCAAAGGCTTGGCTGTAGCAACGACAGCCGGGACCACGCGATTTGGCCGTACGCATCAGCGCCGTTCGTCCGCACGACGCCTGGAGCTCACGGGGTTCATCCCGCCCTGCTCCCGCCTCTCGTGCACGACGCTGCCGCGTCCACCGCTCCCCGATCCGCGGCTCGTGACGACGTACGACCGCCCCTTTCGCCGGATCAGGATGGGCGACACATACGCGGAAACCGAATTTCGGTAAAGTGGAATATTTTGGCCGAGGTTGATTGACCCAGCGCTGGCGTGTATCGCCCGTCGGGCAACGCAAGGTCTTGTA
The DNA here is from genome assembly GCF_002266465.3 of Bradyrhizobium symbiodeficiens. Taxonomy (NCBI): domain Bacteria; kingdom Pseudomonadati; phylum Pseudomonadota; class Alphaproteobacteria; order Hyphomicrobiales; family Nitrobacteraceae; genus Bradyrhizobium; species Bradyrhizobium symbiodeficiens. The sequence goes on from NZ_CP029427.2 coordinate 5,922,111, forward strand.
GCCCGGCATGCGTGGCCCGCGTGAGGGCGCTACCGAGCCTCGCCATCTTCGTCTACGGTCCGGCCGGACCACATCGTCGAGGACACCGGAATGCAAACCATCGGCCTGATCGGGGGCATGAGCTGGGAGAGCACGGCGCTCTACTACAAGCTCATCAATGAGCGGGTCCGCGATCGCATGGGCAAGCTGCACTCTGCCCCGCTGTTGCTGTATTCCTACGATTTCGAAGCGATCAAGCAGATGCAGTATGCCGGCCACTGGAGCGAGGCGGCGGTTAGCCTGGCGGAGGTCGCGCAGCGCCTCGAAAGCGCCGGCGCACGGGCGATCGTGCTGTGCACGAACACGATGCACAAGCTGGCGCCGGATATCGTCTCCAGCGTGACCGTTCCGTTCATTCACATCGGCGATGCGACGGCGCAACGGATCCGGGCGAAGGGCTACCGGCGCGTCGGGCTGCTCGGCACCAGGTTCACGATGGAGGAGGACTTCTACATCGACCGGCTGCGCGCGCATGATCTCGACGTGCTGGTTCCTCCTACTGAGGCCCGCGCCGACGTGAACCGCATCATCTACGACGAACTCTGCCTTGGAGTTGTCGCCGATCCTTCGCGCCGCCGCTATCGGGAGGTGATGGCGGCACTGGTGGCCGCCGGCGCGGAGTGCATCATCCTCGGCTGCACCGAGATCACGATGCTGGTCGGCCCTGACGACACCTCGGTCGAGACCTTCGACACCACGGCCATTCACGCCGAGACGGCGGCCGATTTCGCGATCGGGTGATGCGGCTTCGTCCGCCTGCCCCCTGCCGGACCTCGCGGGGATCGCCGACAGAGCGGGCGATCTTGAATGCTGCACTGCGGCCAAGATCGACGGAAGTCGCGCTTGATTTTTGGCTGTCCTTGCCCCACCCGAGAGCGATGGCAAAGGACAGCAAGATCATCGCCGCCAACGCGGCCTTTTACGCCGCGTTTTCGACCGGCGATTTCGACGGCATGGAACAGATGTGGGCGGCCGACGACGCCATTTCCTGCATCCATCCCGGTTGGCCGGCCATCATCGGCCGCGCCACCGTGATCGGAAGCTGGCGCGACATCCTGCAAAACCCGGAGCGTCCCCAAATCGTCTGCGCCGAGCCGCAGGTCATCGTCGACGGCGACAGCGCCCGCGTGCTCTGCATCGAGATCGTCGACGGCACCGCTCTGGCCGCGGCGAACCATTTCCGCCGCGTCGGAGACGAGTGGCGGCTGGTGCACCACCAGTCGAGCCCGATCGCGCAGATAGTCGAGCAGGCTGAAGACGATAGAGCGAGCCACCGGGTGCACTGACCGCGGCCGACACGCCGGCGTGACCTACTGTGCATGGGGTTGTTTTTCCATTCTTGATTTGCCGGCAAGTTCCGACAAATCGTCCAGCACGCACCGCGCCGCGGAAAAATCATCATCCGCAAAGAACATGCTGCGGGTGATCACAACCGGAATGCCGGCGCGCGAGGCCGCGATCAGCCCATTGGCGGAATCCTCGATGGCGACGCAGTCGGCCGCGCCCAGCTTCAGCCGCGCCAGGGTTTCCAGATAGACGTCCGGCGCGGGTTTCTTGTGCCTGACGTCGTCACCGGCGACGATGGCGTCGAACCCTGCAGCCCAGCCCGGCCCCAGTGCCTGCGACAGCAGCGCATCGATATTGCCGTGCGAGGTCGTGGTCGCAACCGCAAGCCGCTGGCCGCGCGCCTTCGCCGCGGCGAGCAACTCGGCCACGCCGGGCCGCAACGGACAGCAGCCGGTCTCGACCAGCCCGGCATAATGCACGGTCTTGATGCGGTGAAGTTCCGCGATGTCCACGTCCGACAGAGGCGCCGCGCCTCCCAGCCGGGCGTGATAGGCGCGCATGCGCTCCTTGCCGCCGGTTATCCGCAGCAGGTCCTTGTAGAGGGCGCGGTCCCACTGCCAGTCGAGACCGTGGTGGGCGAAGGCGTGGTTGAAGGCCTGCCGATGCAGCTCCTCGGTCTCGGCCAGGGTGCCGTCGACGTCGAGGATCAGCGCGGCGGCGCGCCGGATCAGTTCATTGGCGTCCGCCGGTGCGAAAACCGGCGCCTCTGCCCGCATGATCGGTGCCTCCCTGTGACAGCCGAACATCGCCCGGGGCATGAGGCGAGACAAATCGTAATATCTTTTGCCGGACCCAAAAATCTCTTATGAGCGAAGGACGCGCAGCTTGCGCGGGAACTTTCATCTGCACGGGAGACGCATGCGGCTCTTCATCCTCGGCCTCGGCTACAGCGCCCGGCACTTCGCCCGCCAACACGGCGGCAGCTTCTCGCATATCGCCGGCACGGTGCGCGATCCCGCAAAGCGGGATGACCTCGCCGTCATCGAGGTGCACGGCTTTTCCGGCGGATCCCCCGCACGCGAGACGGTCGAGAGAGTTCGTGATGCCGACGTGCTTCTGGTGTCGATCCCGCCCGGCACCACCGGCGATCCCGCCATCGCGGCGTTCGGCGACGTGCTCGCTGGGGGCCGCCGTAGGATCGTCTATCTCTCCACCATCGGCGTCTACGGCGATCACGGCGGCGGCTGGCTCGACGAGAGCACCCCGCCGCAGTCGACGCTCGACCGCGCCCGCATGCGGGTTGCCGCCGAGCAGGCCTGGATGGACATTGGCGATACCGCGATCCTGCGGCTTGCCGGCATCTACGGCCCCGGCCGCAACGCGCTGGCGACGCTGCGGGCGGGAACGGCCCGGCGCATCATCAAGCCCGGCCAGGTCTTCAACCGCATCCATGTCGACGATATCGCGGGCGCGATCATGGCCGCCATTCAACACGGAAGCGGCGGCATCTGGAACGTCTGCGACGACGAGCCGGCGCCGCCGCAGGACGTGATCGCCTATGCGGCTGAACTGATGCGCGTTGCGCCGCCGCCGGAAGAGGATTTCGCGACGGCCGAGATGTCGGCGATGGCGCGCAGCTTCTATGCCAGCAGCGCCCGCGTTTCCAATGCGAAACTGAAGCGCGAGCTCGGCGTCGCACTCGTCCACCCGACCTATCAGCGCGGCCTCGATGCGTTGTGGCACGCAGGCGAAGCACGATAAGTTCCGGCATCTCCGACGCGTCCCAGACATACCCCGCTCGCGCTTGACTTCGCGCCGGTGCAGTCGTGATCTAGGCGTCCAGCGAGCCACTCTCACAACGAGCTCGCGCGGGAGGACATCATGAACAAGACGATCGCTGTGATCGCGGCGGCGGCTACCGTCATCACATTCGGTACGGCCAACGCCGCGCCGCTGCCCGAAGCCAAACCCGACGACGTCGGTTTCTCCAGTCAGGGCCTTGCGCGCCTCGACAATTTCTTCGCCCGCGAGATCGCCGCCAAGCGCGTCCCCGGTGCGGTCGTCGCCGTCGCGCGCGACGGCAAGCTCGTGCACTACAAGGCCTATGGCATGCTCGATCCGGACAAAGGCACGCCGATGCCGGTCGACGCGATCTTCGCGCTGGCCTCGATGACCAAGCCGATGGCGGCGGTCGCGGGCCTGACGCTGATGGAGCAGGGACGGTTGCCGCTCCAGGCCAAGCTGTCCAATTACTATCCCGGCTTTGCCGACATGAAGGTCGGCGTGACCGAGGCCAACGGTTCGCTCAAGCTGGAGCCGCAGGCCACGCCGATCTTCATCCACGATCTCTACCGGCACACCTCCGGATTGATGTATGGCGGTCGCCCGGACTCATCGAGCCCGGTGGCACGGCAATACCCTGACGGCACAGCGCCGGCGATCGAGGGCGATACCCAGGCCTTCATCGACCGCATCACCAAGCTGCCGCTGGCGCATCAGCCCTCGACCGAGTTCGAATACGGCTTTTCGATCGACGTGCTCGGCGCCGTCGTCGAGAAGGTGAGCGAGCAGAAGCTCGGCGACTATCTGGCCGCCAATGTCTGGCAGCCGCTCGGCATGAAGGACGCGACCTTCCACCCGACCGACGCGCAGCGCCCTCGTCTCGCCCGTCCGTTCGCCAAGGATCCGCTGACGGGCAAGCCGCAGGCGATCAAGCTGCTGGACACCCCGACCAAGTTCGATTGCGGCGGCGCGTGCTCGTTCGCGACGGTCGGCGACTACACCCGTTTCGGACAGATGTTGCTCAACGGCGGCGAGCTCGACGGCCAGCGCATCCTCGGTCCGAAGACTGTGCATCACATGACGACCAACCATCTCGGCCCCGAGATCAAGAACGTCTCGTGGTCGTCGTGGGGACGGCCGCGCCCGGCGAGCTCAGGAAGTATTATCGCGAGCAGGTCCAGGACATCGTCTATGGCGCGATGACGAAGTGAGACCGGCTTGACTTGAACGAGCAAGGGCGGCCGATCGGGCCGCCCTTTGTTTGTCCAGGCGTCAGCTCAGGACGCCGTACTTCTTGAACCACGCCTCGGCCTGCTTCCAGGCATCTTCCGCGGCGTCCTTGCGGTAGCTGCCGCGGTAGTCGGCATGGAAACCGTGCGGCGCCTCCGGATAGATCTTGAATTCGGCGGTCTTCTTGTTCTCCGCCAGCGCGGCCTTCATCTGCTCGACCTGTGCGACGGGAATGCCGGTATCCGCACCGCCATAGAGGCCGAGCACCGGCGCCTTCATCTCGGGCGCGAGCTGCATCGGACTCTTCGGCCAGAGCGGATTGGCGGGATCGACCAGCGTGCCGTAGAAGGCGACGCCCGCCTTGAGCGTGCCGCTGTGGGCGGCATATTCCCAGACCGTGCGGCCGCCCCGGCAGAAGCCGATGATGCCGAGCCTGGTGGCGTCGCCACCCTGCGATCCCGCCCACGCCGCCGTGGCGTCGAGATCGGACAACAGCTCGGCGTCCGGCTTGGCATTGACGACCGACAAGAGGTCCTTGATCTCCGAGATCTTGGTCAGGTCGGTGCCCTTGCGGAAATAATAGTCAGGCGCGACGGCGAACGCGCCGAGCTTGGCGAGGCGCCGCGTCACGTCCTTGATGTACTCATGCAGCCCGAAAATCTCCATCGCCACGATGATCACCGGCGCCTTGGTGTTGCCGGCGGGACGGGCGAAATAGGCGGGCATCTGTTCGGAGCCGACCTTGATCCTGGCGTCGCCGACCTGCAGGCCATTGGTGTCGGTCGCGATCGCCTCGGCGCGCACGGGCCCGGCCGCAAGCGTGTAGCCGGCGGCGACGGCCGCGGTGGCACTCATGAAACCGCGGCGCGAGACCGGGGCGATTTTCGTCAGCCCGACGACGTCCGAAGTCATGGTGGTCTCGAAGCTCATCAATCGATCCCTTCCTGCTGCGCATGGTGCCCCCCCGGGGCGACGCATTCGCCAATAATCGCCAGCGAAACGCAAATCACCAGCCTGCGAGCACGCGCGCTTTCAGCAGGGCCCTGCCGTTTCTTCAGCGGCGCGGTCTCGGCCATCAGCCCATCGCGACAAAGTCCGGCGACCGCGGCACGCAGGAGGCTACGGTGGCGGCTCATGCTGCACGTTTGACGTTGACCGGCGCTGCTTGGTCGATGCCCAACGACACTCCGACATTCCCATCGCCGATGTGCCGGACTTAACCGTCTAGCTGCACCGCATTGCAACATCCGTTAACCGAAAAAACAGCGTTCTCTCCCGGCCGGCCGCACCGCCAGGTGCTGCACGTGATGCGCATCCGTGCGCGTTCGACACGCTCACTCGCAACAAATGGATACCGCAGCCGCCGCAATGACACATCATGTTGCTCGCGCTCCGCATATCACCGACAACTGGACGCGAGCCGTCGTGATTTTGATTGAAATTTTCAGAGGACTTGAGCCGTGCGATTTACTCGAACTTTCTTCGTGACACCGTAGTTCCACGGCCGGAAGTTCCATCTCCGCAACGGAGAGCTTCTTCCCACGCGCGGTCCGCCGTCCGGCAACGGACGAAGGGCCACGCACGAACTTCATTCTCGTCCCACACGGATTGCGCACCCCCAAGGCTCAATTGAATAAAGTCTATCCGATCTGGAATTGAAATGAATTTGGCTCGCGAATCGATTGAACTGCTGGAACAGGTTGCACGAATCCTGTGGTTCGAAGGCACCAAGCACGGCTTGCGCGACCGCGAGTGGATGGCGCTGCGCTTCCTCTCCCGCGCCAACCGCTTTTCCCGGACGCCTTCGGCGCTCGCGAGCTACGTCGGCACCACGCGCGGCACCGCCTCGTTCATCATCGGGGAGCTCGAGCGGCTGGGCTATATCGAGCGAAAACGCTCGGCCACCGACAAGCGGTCGGTGATGCTGAGCGTGACGCAGCAGGGCAAGAAATTCCTGGTGCGCGATCCCGTCAACGTTCTGGTCGAGGCGATCGCCGTCCTCGACGACGAGGTCAAGATCCGCTTCCGCGACACGTTCCGTCACGTGCTGGATCAGTCGGACGCGGCCGAGCAGCGGCACCACACCGACGTCTGCAAGCGATGCATCTTCCTCCGGGAGGAGCGCACCGCCACCGACAGCAAGGCCGCGGCCGAGTTCAGCTGTCGCCTGTTTCGCTCGCCGATCGCGGAGGCGGAAGTCGACCTGCTATGCACCAGCTTCGAGCATCACCGCCAATAGAGGACAGCCCTCGATCAGGGCGTTGCCTTGCGTGACGAATAGATGACGCCGCCGCTCGCCTCCACCACCAGGCGCCCGTTCTCGCTCCTGATCTCCTCGATGCGACCAAGGCCCGGCACCTGCTGTCCCAGCACCGCCTCGATGACGCCGTTCGGACTCTGCAGGATCGCAATGCCTTCATAGGCTTGGCGGACCGACCAGCCCTTGATCACCTTGCGCGGCGCCGGCGCGCGCTCGGACGGAGAGACCGAACCCGTGAACTCGGGCGCTGCGACCGAGGCCACCATCGCCCCTTGCTGTGGCGCGGGCTGCGATTGCACCATGGCCGGCGCCGGCGTCTGAACCTGCGCCTGAGCAAGCTTGTCGAGCTTCACCGTCGAGGACGAGCTCACCCGCTCGATACGGTCCAAATTCTCGGCAAACCTGCCGAAACGGTCATTGGTCGCCTTGCTCGATTGATCCACCGCGGTGCGCAGGCCGTCGAGATTTTCCGACACGCCGGACACCTGCTTGCGCAGTTGCGCGACGGTCTCGCGCAGATTCCTGATCTCCGTATTGGCCGCAACGTTGTTCTGGGCGGGCTGCGTGGTGAGATAGGCGATCACGCCGGTGCAGGCGCAGACCACCAACATGGCGGCGACCGCCAATGTTGCGAGCGGCGCAACCCATGTCGGACGGGGCGGCGGGGGCTTGGCGACGATTATGGCCGGCTTGATCACGGTCGGCGCCGGCTTGGAAATCGCCATCTTGTCGAGACGCGCCTTGGCGCGAATGCGTTTCAGCCCCTCGAGTGCCTCCTTCGCGAGAACTTCGTCGCTCGCCGCGGCCGACACACGCTTTGCGCCCGCAGCAGGCTTGGCCGCTCGCGCCGTATCATCCTTTGTCTCGCGTGCTTCGGGAGCCGGCTTCGCCGTTGCGGAAACATCAGCGGTCGCGCCGGGGCGCGCTTGTCCATCGGACAACATGTGAAAATGCTCCGTTCGGTTCGATCTGTCGAACGGTGACGTTAGGTGCCGAAGCTTGCCTGAAACGTGCGTATCGAAAATCTTTCATCGCGCGCGATGCGACGTCACATCAGTCAACCGCGTCATGCACGTGGCGAGAGTGCGACTCGAAAGACACACACTCGCCAAGATTTCGCCAAGCTGGAGTCTCGCCGCCACACGTGAGTCGAATTGTCGCATGTGGAAACCCGCGCACCCGAGTCAATCCCGGGTTGAAATCCCCTCGATATGCCTGATCCACAGCACCACTAAAATAGCTGTTATTGTACGGGGATGCGGAACCTTAGAACCGTCAGGGTGCAGAACTAGTTTGGTTTCCGAAGCAACTGATGCGCTTGAAGATATCAAGAAACAACCAGAAACAAATCAACAGCATCAAGCACACGTAGCAAACGCTTTGTTACGCACGCTTGATCGGAAATCGGCAATTGTTACGGTCCTACTCAAGTGATTCTCGCCAGTTGGCGAGGAGATCGACACAGATTCAGTCGTGTTCGGACGCGATGAGCAACTTGGCGCAACTGGTCTAGGTCGGTTCTCAATCCGCTCCGCGAGGTGATCCGTAAGACACCCGCCGGGCCTCACGCAGTAAGCGTTCAGTATCGAGTTGAAGTACCAGGCCTGCGAGACGCAGGCACTGAATGCGTAGGGCTGCCCGCGAATATCGAGACCATAACAACGGTTCGCGGGAAGGAATGTCGTCAAACAGCATCGTTGCCGAGCCGGGCATCATAACAACCATCCGGCCGCGACAGGTGCGAAACAGGGGCGAAAGACTGATGTATATAATCGTTGATGATCGCGAGAGCGTCGCGAACAGCTATGTCGGAGGGCTCGTTCGCGAAGGCGTATCGTCGATCGGCTTCTCCTCCGGGGAATTCTGGGACTGGCTGCAATCCGCGAGTGAATCGGATCTGGCAGCGGTGGACGCCTTCCTCCTCGGGGACTGCGATGCCCGCGGAAGCCTGCCGCGGGCGATGCGCAAGCGTTCCTCCGCTCCCATCATCGCCATGAGCGGCCAGAAGATGCTCAAGAACACGCTGGAGCTGTTCGAATCGGGCGTCGACGACGTCGTGCACGTGCCGATCCACCTGCGCGAGATCCTGGCCCGAACGGCCGCGATCGCGCGCCGCCGGGTGGGCGAGCTGCCGAGGCCCTGCGAGAGCAGGATCCAGGTCTTCTTCAACGGCCGTGACCCCGAGATCGCGGGCCACGCCCTCACCCTGCCCCGCCGCGAACTGCGCATTCTCGAATATATGGTCAGCAATCACGGCAAGTGGATCACCAAGACGCAGATCTTCAACGCGGTCTACGGCATCTTCGAGTCCACCTTCGACGAGAGCGTGATCGAGAGTCACGTCAGCAAGCTGCGCAAGAAGCTCCGCGACCGCCTCGGCTTCGACGCGATCGTGGCCCGGCGTTACGTCGGATACCGCCTCGACATCCCCGCCGGCGAGACCCTCGACGTGCCGATGCAGGAGCTCGACGAGGTCGGCATCATCCTCAACAGGGCGCATGCCGTCCCGGCGGCCTACCCGGCCGGAAACTGACACGGCCTCCGGCGAAACCGACAACGGCCTCTGCGAAGCACCTTCGCGGAAGGCCGTTGCGCGTTTGGAGGCGGCGAGCAGAGCGCACGCCTCATCCTTCGAGACGGCGCTGACGCGCCTCCTCAGGATGAGGCTAATCGGTCCCCGGTGCGCGCTGAAACTGGAGCCGCGCATTCCGTCCTCATCCTGAGGAACCGCATAGCGACGTCTCGAAGGATGGCAGCAGAAAAGAGCTACGGCTTCTGCTGGAATTCTTCCTTGGAGACGTAATTGAAGTCCTCGACCAGGACGTCCTGGACGACTTCAGCCTGCATCCGCTCGTTGACGCGCTGCTTGATGGCGGTCGTCAGGATGGCGAGGTCGTAGCGGGCGAGCTTCCTGAAATCGAGACGCTCGTCGGCATAGATCCTGCGGAAGGCCTCGTCGACGACGAACGGCTCCGGCGGAACGTTGAGCTGATGCAGGGTCCGTGCATCCGCGGTGTAGACGAAGCGCGCGACGATGTAGCCCTGCACATTGCCGTTCTCGACCATGGGCACGCTCAATGCTCGCGTCTTCTGGTATTGCAGGCCGTCGAGATATTCGTCCTTCGCCGGCAGCAGGCTGCCGTTTTCCTTCCAATAGGCCACGCCGTAACTCGTGCCCGCGGTGAGGATGCATACCCAGAGCCCGGCCAGCACCAGTCTGATCATGTTCCGTCCTGCGCTGCGCGACCGGTATAGGTGCCGTCGGACTCGGCTTCCTTGATCGCCTTGACGATGACGCTCGCGATCTCGCGCACCGCGTCATAGTGCATTTCGAGGATCGAGCGATTCCGCTCGAGCTTCTCGCGCAGCCGCTGGATTTCCTCGGTGACCTCGACGTCGCCTCCGAGATGCATCCGCGCCCGCATCAGGCGGACGAATTCGAGCATGCTGCGGCTCTTCCGCGCGCTGAAATCGTCGAAATCGATCTTCTGGCGCGTCGCGAGCGCGACCGTCTCCTCCTCGACGATGCTCTCGAGCCGGCGGATTGCCGCCAGCAGGCCGCGCACTTCATCCGATCTCGCCGCATCCGCGCCGTCGGCCACGGCCTCGTCGCTCACGACCGGCAGCAGCACAGGCAGCAGCGCATCGCCTGCCGCTGCCTCCGTCGTCGTCACCCCGGTGTCCGCGACCTGCTGTTCGATCACCATGGCCGCCGCGCTGTCTCGTGCCTGCATAGGAAATTCACCCTTCAACTTCTGTCACCCGTTCGCCGATCATCATCCGGCCTTGCCGGCACCGTTCGGCGCCGCCGCATTCGCGGCGGCCAGCTGCTTGGCGATGCCAATGCCGTTGCCCTTTGCCAGCTGGCTGCCAAGCTGCTCCGCCAGCATTGACTTCCAGACGCCGCCGGCCGTGCCCTTGCCAAAGATCTGCTCGGATTCCTTCGGCAACATCGTCTCGACGAAGGTCTGGAGGATGAATGCCTCGAACTTCCGGTAAGCCTCGACGGATGCCGGCGCCTTGATCATCCGCACCGGCGCCCCGTTCAACGCATCCGACGGCGCCTCGGAAACCTTCGTCGCCGGCTGCTCGGCGGCCGCCGCCGCCTTGCCGGCCTCGGCCTCCATGGTGGCGGCGAAATCCGCGTCGGAGGATTTCAGCGCGTCGAGTTTCGCGGCCGCCGCGCGCTGCGTCACGGGATCGCCGGCATCGAGGACGTCGAGAACGAGGTCGGGTGTCGCGGTCACGATCATGGCTTGTTCCGGTTGGCTGGCCGTGGCGTCCATGCGCGCACGGCTGGGCTTATTCCCGTCATTTCCTCGAGCGTGCGCTTCTCGGCGTCACGGAGCTTGTCGGCCAGCGCCGCCTTGGCGACCTGCTCGAGCTGCTTGACGCGGCGGCTCTCGGTGCGGATCTGGTCGAGCTGCCGGGCGGCCTGCGCCTGGATCGCACGCGCACCGACGCTCGTCCTGTTCAAGCGCCGCGCGATCGAATCGCTCGACGACCCCGCCGGCGGCTTGCCGTCGTTCAGGGCCCCCACCAGCCATTCCTGCTCGTCCTGCAGGCTTCGCTCCTGCTGCCGCAGCTGCGCGAGCTGCCATTCGGACAGCCGGAGCTGGAGCTTCACCAGCGACACCATCCGGCCAAGCTTGTCCGCGCGCGAAATGGTCACGGCGTCACTCCGCCAGCCAGGACGAGAGGCCGAGCATGAATTGCGTCAGCAGCTCGTCGCTCGTGAGGTAGAGCAGCAGGAAGCCGCCAAACAGCACGAAAGGCACCGAGACGAAATAGACCGGGATCGCCGGCGTCAGCTTGTTGATCAGGCTGACCGCCAGATTGACGATCACCGAATAGACGATGAAGGGGCTCGCGATCCGCAGCGTCAGCACGAACGCTTCCGACAGGCGGCCGACGAGCAGCTCGAGCGCCATGCCGCCGCCGAGCCTGTCGCCGGGACGCCAGACGTCGTACGAATTCATCAGCCCGCGCAGGACCTGCCAATGCTGGTCGGTCATGAAGAAGAGCGTGGTGACCGACACCATGATCAGCGGCACCAGCGCGGGCGCCGGATCGCTGTCGGCGACCGGCGTCCCCGGAATGTTGCTGAGCCCGATCGCACTCGCCATCACGGTCGCCATGGTCTGAAGCGCGAGGAAGAACACCCGTCCGCCGAGCCCGATGACGCTGCCGACCACGAGCTCGGAGCAGATCAGGAGCGCCAGCGTCAGCGGCGCGGCGTTGTCGGTGAGAGGTTTCAGCACCGCGATCAGGATCGGCGTCAGCGCGAACGTGGTGACAAGCGCCACGAACAGGCGGACCTGAGCCGGAACGTTGACGCTGGAAAAACCGGGCACCAGCATCAGGCAGGCGCCGATGCGGCAGAACACGATGAACGTCACCAGAACGCTGTCGGCAAGGCCGCTGATCACGACACGGCTCCGAGCGCCCTGATCTCGGCGCTGCGCGCGACTTCGACATGCGACAAGATCGGCAAAGTCGGGAACACCCGCTCCAGGATCATCCGGACATAGGGCCGTGCTTCAGGTGTCACCGCGAGCACCACGCTGGTGCCGTTCTCGGTGAACTTGCGGATCGCGGCGCTGGCTTCGGTCGCGAACTGCTCGATCAGGCGCGGATCGGCGTCGAACTCGACGACGTCGCCCTTGCCGTCGCGCTTCAGGCTCTGGTGGAACGCCAGGTCCCAGCGGTTGCCCAGCCTGACGACGTTGAGCACGCCGTTGTCGGAGAGGTCGCCGCAGATCTGCTGCGCCAGCCGGGTCCGCACGTGCTCGGCGACCTGCTCGGAGCGCCGCACGTGAGGTGCGATCTCGGCGATCGCCTCGAGGATGAGGTGAAGGTTGCGGATGGACACGCGCTCGGCCAGCAGGATCTTCAGGATCGCCAGCAGGCCCGAATAGGAGATCTGCGACGGGCAGAGATCCTCGACGAGGCGCTTGTATTCGGGATCGAGACGGTCGAGCAGCGCGCGCATGTCCTTGTAGGACAAGAGCTGGGCGAGGTTCGCCCTGAGCACTTCGCTCAAATGCGTGAGCAGCACCGACAGATTGTCGACCGGCTTGCAGCCCTGACGCTTGACTTCGTCCGTGAAGGCTTCCGTCACCCACAGCGCCTTCATGCCGAAGGCGGGTTCGACCACCTCTTCGCCGGGCACGTCGGGCTTGCCGTCCTTGTCGACCAGCACCAGCACCTCGCCGAGCCTGAGCTCGCCATGGGCAACGCGGGTGTCGTGGATCCGGATCTGGTAACCCTTGGGATCGATCGACAGATTGTCGCTGAGCTTGATCTCGGGAATGACGAAGCCGTACTGCTTGGCGAACTTCTTGCGGATCTTGGCGACGCGGTGGGCGAGCTCGGTGCGCGAGCCCAGCAGATGGACCGAAAGATGGCCGCCGAGCGCCAGCTCGATCTCGGCGGTCTTGAGCTGGTCCTTGACGGATTCCTTGGCCTCCGCCTGAGCGCGCTCGTCGGCCTTGCGCGCATCCTCCTTCCGCTCCCGCGCGGCTTGTCGCTTCGGCAGCGAATAGCCGACGAAGGCCATGACGCCGCCGAGCAGCACGAACGGGCTCATCGGCAACCCCGGCATCAAGGCGAGCACGAACATCATCAGCGAAGCGGCCGACACCGCGCGGGGATAGCCGCCGAGCTGCCGCAGCACGGCCTGCTCCGCCGATCCCCTGGTGCCGCCCTTGGAGACCAGAAGGCCCGCCGACAGCGACACGATCAGTGCCGGCATCTGCGTGACCAGACCGTCGCCCACGGAGAGTTTGGTGTAGACGTCGGCGGCGCGCGACAGCGTCAGACCGTGATGCGTGACGCCGATGATGATGCCGCCGAAGATGTTGATCGCGGTGATGATCAGGCCGGCGATGGCATCGCCGCGGACGAATTTCGAGGCACCGTCCATCGCGCCGAAGAAGGAGCTTTCCTCTTCGAGCTCGCGACGCCGGCGCTGGGCTTCCTTGTCGTCGATCAGGCCCGCGGACAGGTCCGCGTCGATCGCCATCTGCTTGCCGGGGATGGCATCCAGGGTGAAACGGGCGCCGACTTCGGCGATTCGCGTCGCGCCCTTGGTGATCACGACGAAGTTCACGGTGACCAGGATGGCGAAGATGATCAGGCCGATGACGAAGTCGCCACCCATGACGAACTTGGAGAAGCCGGCGACGACGTGGCCGGCAGCCTGCTCGCCCTCCCCGCCGCGCGACAGGATCAGGCGGGTAGTTGCGACGTTCAGCGCCAGCCGCAGGATCGTCGCGATCAGCAGCACGGTCGGGAAGGCCGAGAAGTCGAGCGGCCGCTGGATCCACAGCGCGACCATCAGGATCAGCGCCGACAGCGCGATCGAGAACGCAAGACCGAGATCGATCAGGATCGGCGGGATCGGCAGGAACAGGATCGTGAGCATGGCCACGATGCCGCCGGCGAAGAAGGCGTCGGCCCCCAATCGTCGTGGGGTCGGCAGGCTAGCAGCTAACGTATCGGCCATGGGTCACCGGCAGAGGGTCCACCTCTAATCTGCCCCGCAAAGCTTACGCGGGGATGGTGCCGAGTCCTGGGCGGATCAGAAGCCGCGCTCGATATGCGAATAGACCATCTCGGTGAAGGTGGAAAGATGCGCGCCGATGAAGGAGCCGGAGATGGCGACCACGACGAGAATGACGATGATCTTCGGAACGAAGGTCAGCGTCACCTCCTGGATCTGGGTCAGGGCCTGGATCAAAGCGATGACGGTGCCGACCAGCATCGCGGCACCGACCGCGGGCCCGGAGGCGACGATGATGGTCCAGATCGCCGCCTGGACGATGTCGAGAGCGTCCCGTTCGTTCATGACTGGCTGATCGTGAGCCCCGGCCCGACCGCGACCTTGGTGCCGTTCTCGAGGGTCGCGATGGAGCCGTCGGCGTTGATGGAGACCGAAACGACCTTGCCGCTGAAGCTCTCGCCGGTGGCGTCGGTGAAGCTGACGGTCTTGCCGATCAGGCCGTTGGCCTGCGACAACGACTGCGAGGACAGCAGCGCATCCAGCTTCGAATTGGTCTGCATGGCCTGCTCGACCGTCGAGAGCTGCGCGAACTGGCTCATATATTGCGAGGTATCCATCGGATTGGTCGGATCCTGGTTCTTCATCTCGGCGACGAGAAGCTGAAGGAACGTGTTGTAGTCGACGCTGTTGCTCGCGGTCGGATTGGGGGAGCCGGTTGAACTGGATTTGTCGGTCGCGCTGGTGACGTTCATGTGCCTCTCCGCTGTCAGGCAGCCTGGAATGGGGACTCGGTGATGGCGCCGGCCAGGATGGCCTGCTCCACCGGGAACAGGGCCCGGATCCGCTTGAGTGCCTCGAAGTAGCGGGTCGCCCCGACCAGCTCGTCGACCACGCCCAGTCCGTCCAGCATCTCGCGGCTCTCGCACACGGCGCACAGGGCCGCATGATGCTGTCCATAGAGCGCCGCGGCGTCGCGGATATCGGTCGGGTTCATCAGCATGAGCTGGACGATGAAGTAGAGCTGCCGCAGCGCCGTGGTGGCGTCGGAGGCCTGCATGACCTGCCCTTCGAGCAGGAACATCACGTCGTTGACGAGCTCGACGGAGACCTTGCGGTCCACGCGCAGCACCGCGCCGTTGATGTAGATCCGTTCGCCCGCGCGCAAGGAGATCTTCATCAAAGAGCGTCTCGGATCAGGCGGTTGATTTCGATGAGCTGCATCACGTCGTTCGACCTCTCCTCGCGAAGGCGATCGGCTTCCTTGACGACCCACAGGCCGATCGAGATGATGTCGGCGCGCAGCTTGTCGGGGAGCCCGTTTTCCGGATGCGAGAGATCCTCGATGAAGATCGTCCACAACCGCCGCACATAGAGCAGGCTCTCGACCAGATCCTCGAGGCGGAACACGCCTCTCTGAAGCCGCTCGAGCCGGTCGATGCCGAGGCTGAGCGCCTGCCGCTCGCGGCCCCGCGCCTCGTAACCGCTCTCGTCGACGACCGATTCATAGGCTTCAAACGTCATCAGCATCACTCTGCGCAGGAGACCGGATAACAGGACGAGGCTGCGAGCCTCGGCTCTAGAGATAGTTGATGAGGCTGATCTGCTGGAGCTGCGAGGTCAGCGCCAGCGCCGTCTTGATCTGGGTCTGCAGGGTGTTGACGCGGACCGAAGCCTCGGTCGGGTCGACCGCCTCCAGCTTGACGATCTGGTCGTTGAGGATGTCCTTCTGGATCTTCAGCTTCTCGGTCGCGCCGGTGACCCGTTGCTGGATCGAGCCGACGGTGCCGCCGAGCACGGCGAGATCGTTGATCGCGCCGCTGACCAAGCCGATCGCCTTGTCGACGACGACCTGGAACGTGTCCTTGCTCAGGCTCGTGGTGCCGAGATCGGTCAGCATGGTGTAGGCCTCGGCCAGCTTGCGGAAGCCGGGCTGGTTGGCACTGACCGAGCTGTCGACGACCTCGGTCGTGGAGATGCGGCTCGACAGCGTCTGGTCCGTGGCCGACGACCAGTTGGTATTCCAGGCCGGGCTCGCGAACTCGGCGTCAAAGGCGTTGTCGAGGAAATTCTGCATCTGCGCCGGCGTGATCGTGCTCACGCCGGGGGCAGACTGCGAGAAGCCGAACGTCGCCAGGAAGTCCGCATCGACCTGGTTCTTGCTGGCCGAGCCGGCCGTGTAGTTCGTGATGGGCACGGTCTGTGTATTGATTCCACCGAACAGATACGACCCGTTGTAGGAAACGTTGAGCGCGCCAATGACGTCCTGGAGGTTCGCGGACGCGCTCGGCATGATGATCTCCGCGCCGCTCTCGGCGTCGCGGGCCGCGATCAGGTTCTTGAGGAATTCCGACGCGGTCTTGCCGAGCTGCGTGATGCGGTTCTGGGTGACGTCGAGCCGCCCCGCAACCAGCTCGTTGGTGTCGACGAGCTGATCGGCGAAGTTGAAATCGGCCCGCAGCGCCACGTCGCGGCCCGCCCCCGTGCCGAGCTCGAGGCCGACATCGGCAAAACGGCCGGTGGTCGCCTCCTTCGAGGCCTTGGTCAGCGCGCTCTGGTTGTTCGTGATCGACGACCTCAGCGACGAAGACAGCATCAGGGTCGAGATGTAGTTCGCGCTCATCATGACTTAGTTCCCCACGGCAGCCAGCAGGCTCTGCAGCATCTCGTCGACGGTGGAAATGATCTTCGACGACGCCGAATAGGTGCGCTCGACCTGGAGCATCAACGCCATCTCGTCGTCCATATTGACGCCGCTGACGTTGGACAGCGCCGCTGTGCTGCGGTCGAGCAGCGTATTCTGGTACTGCACGTTGTCGTCGGCCGTCTTGCGCTGGCTTTCGATCCAGCTCGCCGAGGAGGATGCGAACTCGATCACGCTGCCGCTCGGCTTGCCCTGAGCCGTGGCGTCGAACGGCTGCGGGGCGCCCATGTTGTTGATGAGCTGCTGGAGCCGCGTCGAGAAGCCGGCATTGCCGGTCGTGTTGTAGTTGAAGGCCGGAAGGCCGCTGATGGCGCCGTCGCGCAGCAGGTCCGGGTTTCCGCCCATGGCCGGATCGACCGAGGCGGCGACTGCGATCTGACCCGCGAGGCCCACCGAGATCGTGGCGCTCGCGGGCATCGCGGGCGCGCCGGGATAGGTGAACAGGCCGGGCCGGTCCGCCAGCGTCGGGACGGCCCGACTGGTCGCTCTCCTTGAAGGCGTCGATCAGGCCGCGCGCGATTTCGTCGAGCTGGCTCTGATACGTGACGGTGTCCTGGTCGCGCAGCTGGGCGAGGCCGGCGAGCTTGCCGGACTTGAGCGGCATGACGGAATTGGCGCCGGTCACAGGCACGCCGTCGATGAAGACGGCATTGCCCGTGGTGCCGGCCGTGTAGGCGTTGGTCGGCGCAAAGCTCACCGTCCGCGCAATCTTGTCGAACAGCACGACGCCGCTGTCGGTATAGAGCGCGGCGTCTCCATTGGCCCGGATCGACATCGAGACCCCGGTCTCCTGCGACAACCTGGAGACGATGCTGTCGCGCTGGTCGAGATAGTCGGTGACGTCGTCGCCGGAGATCGTGCCCTTCACGATGGCCGTGTTGACGGTCTGGAACTGGGACAGCAGCTGGTTGATGTTGGCGACCGAATTCGCCATGTCGGCGTCGGCTCCTTCACGGACCGACTGCACCGTCTTGGTGGCCTGGTTGAGCGCGCTCACCATGTCCTTGGCGGACGTCACGGCGGCCTGCGCCAGGGTCGCGTTGTCGGTGGAGTTGGCGTATTGCTGCAGCGCCTGCTTCAGCTTGTTGAGCAGGGCGGTCGGCGACTGCTCGAGCTCGGGATCGTCCACCGTCGCGGCCGCGATCTTCTGCAGGCCGTCATAGATCACGCTCTGCTTGGCCGACGACGAGGTCGCGGTCAGCACGTTCGAATAGAGGCCCGAACTGGCCGCACGCTGGATCGCCGCGACATAGACGCCGGTGCCGGGGAGGTTGTCCAACACGGCGATCTTGCGCGAATAGCCGGTGGCGCTGGCACCGGCGATGTTGCGCGAGATCGTCGACGACTGGATGCCCGACGCCATGAGCGAGGCGCGAGCGGAGTCGAGAGCGGCGGTAAGGGACATGATCTGCTCTTGCCGGGGGTGAGCGCCGAAGAATTCAGCGCTTCAGGTTGACGACGACGTCGAGCAGGTCGGCGCCCGTCTGGAACGATTTCGAGTTGGCGGTGAATCCGCGTTGGGCCTCGATCATCCCGGTGAGCTCGTCCGCGAGATCGACGTTGGAGTCCTCCAGCGCGCCGGACTGAACCGTGCCGAGCCCGCCGGTGCCGGCATTCCCGGCCTGCGCATTGCCCGAGTTCATGTTGGTTGAATAGACGTTGCCCGGCTCGGGCGTCAGATTGTCGGGGCTCGCGACGTCGGCGAGCATGATGGTGTAGAGCGTCGTCTGCTGCCCGTTCTTGAGCACGGCTGTGACGTATCCGTTCTCGTCGACATCGATCTTGTCGATCGCCGAGGGAACGCTGCCGTTGACGGTTGCCTTGAAGCTGAAGTCGGTGCCCACCTGCGTCATGTTCGACAGATCCATGGTCAGCGCGGCGCCGCCCGGGACGGTCACGGTGAGACCCGTCGGGCTCGCGGCTGCCAGCGCGCCCTTTCCGGCCGCGGTGGTGTCGAAGGTGAACGTGGTGGCGGCGCCGAGCGAGGTGCCCGTTGCGGAGTCGTAGACCTGAATCTGCCAGGTGTCGGAGCCGGCCGCCGTCGCGGTGTGGGACATATAGACGTCGAGCGTAACGGCCTGCCCGATATTGTTGTAGGCGACGATCGAGCTCTTCGACGAATAGGACGCCGGACCGGGCGGACCGGCGATGACGGCCGCCTTCGGATCGAGATTGCCGGTCGTCAGGGTGCCCGCCGTCGACGGCACCGGCACCTGCGAGACCTGGGCGATGTTGACGATCTGCATTCCAGCCAGGCTGTTCTGCGAGAAATTGGTCACTTTACCGGGCTGCCCCAGAAGGTAGTAGCCGGCCGCGTTGACGAGGTTGCCCTGAGCGTCCGGGACGAACGAGCCGGCGCGCGTCAGGAATTGCTGCGTGTTGTTGGCGTTCGAGACGACGAAGAAGCCGTTGCCTTGCACGGCAAGGTCCGTGGACGACGTCGTGAACTGCGTATGCCCGGCGTCGCTGATGGCGTAACGGACGGTGGTTTCGACAGCGCCGGAGTCGTAATTGCCGGAGCCGCTCTTCAGGATCAGCGAGGAGAATTCGGTCGAAGCCCGCTTGTAACCTGTGGTGTTGACGTTGGCGATGTTGTCCGAAACCGTCGACAGCTTGTTGGACTGCGCGCTCATGCCGGAAACGCCGGTGCGCATAACACCATACAGGCTCATGAAGTGGGCTCCTTTGGTAGGTTGCAGTTACAATGGGGGATCTTGCTTGCGCGGGGCTGATGGTTCGGGACCATGCACAACTTCAAATCGTCATGTCGTTTTCGGCTGACAGAAAGAGCGCGCCTTGTCGGTCCAGGCGCCGAAGCCGCTCGACACGAGGTGAGCCACGATGTGACAGACATAGCGCTTCTGCGCCGGCTGGTTGTTGGGGCCGGCATTGTAGCGGGCCACTGCCATGGTCCAGCTGCCCTCGCGCTGCTTCAGCTCTTTCAGGAAGCGCGCGGCATATTCGACGTTCTTCGCGGGATCGAACATGGCGCGCACCGAAACGAACTTGTCGCCGTGATAGTAATGATTGATCTGCATGCAGCCGAGGTCGATCAGCTTGATGCCCTTGCCGCGCATGGCCTGGAAATTTGCGATCGCATCGTCCATGTCCTTGGCGAACACGGTCTGGCCGTCGGCGCCGAGGGCGTAAGGATGCAACGCGCCGCGACGCCCGGTCTCGGTGAGACCGACCGCATAGAGAATGCCGAGCGGAATCCCGTGCTGCTGGGCAGCGCGCGCCATCTCGCGCTCGCAGGGGCCCGCGCCGTCGGTGGCCGCGGCCGCGGCGCCGGCGTTACAGATAAACAGGGCCGCGACGAAGATGCGGCCCCACGTCCTGGTCATGACGCGTCTCCTGGCTGGGCTGGCGCTCCTGGCGGGCCTGCTTCGCGCCGCCGTCGGATTGCCCCGACGACGTGCCTGCGCCGCCGAACGTTCCTTGCGACTGCGACGAGGGCTGTTGCTGGCCCGAAAGCTGCGGCTGCGACTGGCCGGAGCCGCTCTGGAATCCGTCCAGCGAGCCGTGTTGCACGGGCGCGACGTCGGCGACATAGCCCGCCGACTGCATGAGATCGCGGATCTGGTCGCGCTGCTGATCCAGCATCTGGCTGGTGTCCTTGCGCGCGGCCGCAAGGTGGACGGACACTTCGGTGCCGACGAGGCGAAGGCGCACGGTGACGTTGCCGAGCGCGGGCGGCTCGAGATTGATGGTCAGGATCTTGAGCGGCTGATCGGGCGCATTAGTCTGGGATGCCGAGAGATCGGGCGCTGCAGACGCCGCCGGGCCCGCGGAGTCCTTCAGCTCGGCGACGACAGCATTGGCGACCTGTTGCGGGGCGTTGAACTGCGCCGGAGGCAGATGCGTCTCCTGCTGGACCACGGTGACCTTGGTCGTCTCGGGCAATGCGTCACGCGTCGACGCCTTGGCGACGCGTTCGACATTGGCCGTGACGGCCTCGAAGCCTGATGTCGCGGGCATGGCTTTGGCGGAGGCGTCGCTGCCTTGCTGTACGGCCGCGGCTTGCGAGGCCCCGCCTTGCGCACGCGCGCCGGTCGGAACCGCAGCGGATGGCGCGGAATCCGCCGTACTTGCCTTCGCCATGCCAGCGGCCGGGACTTCGCGCCTCGCGCCGGATGAGCGCTCCTCGCGCGCGTCTTTCTTGTCACCCGACTGCGACGGCATTGTCGGCTTTACAGCCGATGCAGCAATGAGATCCTGTCCCATGATCGCGGCAACGGTCGGGCGGTTGGAGACGTCCGGCTTGGGGTCATGGCCGACCGGACCTTGCGTCTCCGAGGATTTGTCGGTCGTCTGGTCGCCGGCCCCAATCACGTCGATCGCCTCGGTGCGATCGTCCGTCTCGTCCTTCGACTTGTCCTTGCCCGCCGGGTGGGCCAGATGCGTGCGCAGCGTTCCGGCCTTCGCGGTCGTGTCGCTGCCCTCATCGGTCAATGCCTGCTTGGCGAGGTTCGAGACGGTGTGGAGCAGATCGTTGAACGACGAGGCGCCCTGCGATTTGGCCCCAGCGCTCTTCGCCGACCGCGACGTCCCGCGAATGTTGAGGCTCTCGGCGAGACCCGAGAAAATTTGTTCGGAGGTTCCACTGAGCTTGGTCATGGACGGCGGTCCCTGGTCAGGAGTTCGAGTTCGCCGAGTTGCTTATGCGCGCGCGCGAGCGTCACCGTCGATGACGCCAAATCGAGACGCGCCGGCGTTGCCGGAGGCTTGTCGGCAGCAATGGCGGATCCGCCCGGAAGCGGCTTGCGAACATCGAGCGCGAGCTGCACCGTGGCATTCAGAAGGAGGACGTCCCGCTCGGGCAGCTTCGACCGGTCGAGTGCCTTCAGCTCGGCGAGACCGCCGTCATATTCGTCGGTGAGTGCCCGCGCGACGCCGCGGAAGAAATGCGCCCGCTCGCGATCCGCCGAGGCGTCGGCGCTGAGCGTCAGCGCCCGCTCGCCGGCAAGCCGCGTGACGGCCAGCTGTCCGCGCAGCATCGCCGCGCGCGCGATCACGAGATAGAGCTTGAGTCGCCCCGCGCGCTCGATCTGCTCGAGGAGCGCCGCGATGCGCGCGAAGCGACGCTCGTCGAGCGCGAGACTCGATTGCGCCAGGCTCGTGGAGAAGCGCTGCCAGAAATCGCCGGCATAGATCGAGTTGCGGTAGTGGCGGATATAGGCCAGCGCCAGGAACTCGAACTTGTCGAAATCCTCCGCCTGCCCCACCAGCAGGATCTCACGGCGCAAGGCCGCCTCCTCCACCAGCGTGCCGGGCAGGAGCAGGCGGGCGTCGTCGAGACGTTCGATCGCGAGCGATGCCTCGGCACGCGCGAACAGGGCGCCCTGGACCAGCGCGACCTGTCCGCCGAGGCCCGAGGACAGCGTCCGCGGCTTGACGTCCTTGAGCTGCTCCCGCGCTTCCTCCTGACGACCCTCGACATAGGCGAGCGCGCCGTTGAACAGCCGCTCGTCGATGTTCATCTTGTCGCGCGGCAGCTTGCGGACGATTTGCGGCGCGCCGCCGCTGAGCAGGTAGATGACCGCAGCCTGGCTATTTTGCGCGTTGCTCCACACGCCCGGATCGGCGGCGAGAAATCTCTCTCCGATCTGTCGAATCAGCGCGATGTGACTGCCATGCGCGGCGGTGTCACCGTTGGCGATGCCGTCCTGCACCGCCTGCAACCCGCGGACGAGTTCGTAGGGCTCGCCCGGCTGGCGCGCGGGCTCCGCAAGCGCGTTCGCTGCCGTGAACGGCAGGAGCAGCAATGCGGCGCGAAGGAGCGGCCTGATCAAGGGCGCTTCTCACGGATCAGGATCTCGATCCGGCGGTTCTGCGCGGCCGCCGGATCGTTCGGAAGCTTCGGCCGGCGGTCGGCATAGCCTTCGACATGCTCGATCCGCAATGCGTCGACGCCGGAGCGAACCAGCATGTAATAGGCCATCTGCGCACGTGCGGTCGACAGCCGCCAATTGTCGTAAGTCTCCGAACGATACGGCCGATTGTCGGTATGGCCGCGGACGATGATCACGCCCTGGCGCTTCGTCAGCAGCGGCCCGATCTTGTCGATCACGCGGATCAGCTCGGGCCGCGGCTCGGCCGAGCCGACCGCGAACATGCCGAAGCTCGCATCGTCGGTCAGGCTGATCAGGAGGCCCTCCTCGACCTGACGCACCTCGGCCGCCGGCCCGGCGCCCGCCTTGATGTCGGACAGCGCCTCCGTGACGGCGGCTTGAAGCTGCTTGACGGTCGGCTGCTGGGCTTGCGCCGCATCGCGCGGCTCGGGCCCCTTCGTCGTATCGCCGGGACGCGCCTGCGCGGCGGCGTTGGTTTGAACGGTCGCTTGAACGGTCGCCTGGGCGCTGCCCTCGCGCGAGGCCTGCGCCGGTGCGGCCCCCGGCGGCAGCAATGGCGAGAGGTTTGCTGACGACGCATCCGCGTTTGGCGCCAGGCTTCCGCCGGCATCGTCGGCCTTGGCACGACGCTGCTGCGGCTCGCCCTGATTTGTGCCCGGCGCGCCGTCGCGCGCGGAGGCATTCGGCCTGAGCTCGCTCTCGATCATCCGATCGGCATCCTTGGACGACGCTTGCGGCGCGAGCTTCCAATAGCCGGGGTCAAAGGGATCGCGGTAGGCGTCGCCGCCCTTGAAGCCGTCCTCCTCGGCGGATGTCAGCGCGCCGGCGCGGCGCTGCCCCGAGGACTGGTTCGCGCTGTTCGCGATCTCGGCGAGCGTCACGTAGGGATCGCGGAACAGGAGCTTCTCTTCATAGGAGGCCGGCTTCTCGGCCGTCGGCGAGTCACCGCGCCGTTCTTCGTTCGAGCCGGCCGGCTGACGCTTGCCGTCCTGACCTTCGAGCGACGTCGTCTCCTTCTTGGGCAGATTCTTCAGACCTTTCGGCGCGGGGGCATTTTCCGCGAGTTGGATCGGATTGAAATAGCTCGCGACGACCTGCTTCTGATCCTGATTGAGCGCGTTGAGCAGCCACATGACCAGGAAGAACGCCATCATCGCGGTCATGAAGTCCGCATAGGCGATCTTCCATACGCCGCCGTGATGCGCCTCCTCGGCGAAAGCGCTGCGCCGGCGGACGATCACGAGCTCCTGCTTGACCTCTTCCATGGCGGGTTACCGGCGCGCTTCCTTCAGGCGTTCGCTCCAGGCCGTGATCTGCGTCTCGATCACGGTCTGGTCGGCCACGACGCGAACCTCCAAGATATCGGCGGCCTCGTACTCGATACCGGTTCGCCTCGCCCCCTCGAGCTGCGTCTTCACGAGGTCGAGCAGCTCACTCGGGCCGGTGACCTTGAACACCGGCACCGGCGAATTGCCGGTCAGCGCCGCAACATGCTCCACCAACGATCCGATCGCCTTGTCGCGGACCGCCTCGGTGAGGAACGGCAGCAATATCCGCGCCACGGAGCTTGCGATGTTGGTCTCGATCTCGCGGCAAGCGGTCTCGAAACCGCCGACGATCGCGATCGCCTGCTGGTCTGACCATTTGGCGCGCTCCTCGCCGAGCCGGATCGCGCTGCGGACGCGTTCCTCGGCGAGCCTGGCGTCGCCGTCCGCGACGCCGGCCGCATGGCCGCGACGGTAGGCATCGTCCAGGAGACTGGCCGGCGGGGCTTCCGCCTTCGGCGCCGACGACGGCGACGGCGGCAGCTGTTGCGGCTGGGCCTGAGGCTGCGGCGAAGGCTCGCGCATGACCTCCTTCGACCTCGTCAGCACGTCCTGGATCCTGGACGGCGGAGGCGGCGGTGATTTGGCCCGGCCGTTCGCGTCGAACTGCGTCAGGAATTTTCCGATTGCCGCGTTCATGCCGCCTCCTCGCGTCGCATCCAGTCTTTAAGGATCGCTGCGGCCTGCGCCTGGTCGAGCCGGACGATCTGCTCCAGTCGCTTCTGCGGCGTTCGCTGCATCTTGCCTTCGAGGTCTTCGACGAGATTGAGCTCGGCCTCCTCGCTGTCCGGCAACGCGAGGGCGGCGGCGGCTTCGAGCTCGGCGACCTCGGCAGCCTCCGCCTGTTCCTGCTGCGCGCGATGGGTCAGAATTCCGTTGACCGCGGGCCGCAATCCGAACCAGACCAGCATCGAGGCGACGGCCAGGATCGTCACCGCGTTGATGACGCTGCCGAGCTGCTTGTTGATCATCTCGACGAAGCTGATCGGGGGCACCGGCGCCAGTTCGCGCGAGCCCTCGATGAAGTCGACGGCCGTCACCTGGATCTGGTCGCCGCGCGTCTTGTCCAGTCCGCCGGCCGTCGCCGCGAGCTGGCTGATCTCGGCAAGCTTGCTGTCGACGATGGCCTGGTTGGTCTTGTCGCCGAGATCGGCGACCAGCCGTGCACGATTGACCAGAACGGCGATGAAGAGCTTCTTCACCAAATAGCCGTCGCTCACCGTCGTCGTGGTCTTGGACGAGACCTCGAAATTGGTGACGTCCTCGCGGCGGGTCTTGTCCTCGCTGGAGTTCTTGCCGCCGCCGGCATTGACCTGCTGATCGGGAAGGTTCTGCTGCACCGTCGTCGGCGTCGAACGGTCGGCGTTCTGCGACGATTCCTTCTCGCGCACGTTCCGCACCGAGCGCTCGGCGCGGCTCTCCGGATCGTAGACGGTCTCGTTGACCTGCCGCTTGTCGGTGGAGAGCTGCGGCGAGACGCTGACCTCGAAATTGTCAAGGCCGAGATACGGCGTCAGCGCCTTGCGGATGTTCTCCTGCACCATGCCGCCGACGGTCTTCTGCAGGCTCGCCATCTTGGTCGGGGCGGCGCTCGCCTCGTCCTCTTCGGCGAGCAGCATCGAGCCGTCGGCATCCAGCACCGTCACCTTGTCGCGGCTCATGCCGGGAATGGCGGCGGCGACGAGATGGCGGATCGACTGCGCAGTGCGTGCCTCGATCGCGCCGTCTGTGCGCAGCACGACCGAGGCGGACGGCGGTTGCTGCGTCGCGCGGAACGAGCCGCGCACCGGCAGCACGATATGCACCCGCGCCGCCTTGACGCCCTTCATCAACTGTACCGTGCGCGCGATCTCGCCTTCCAGCGCCCGGAGCTTGGTGACCTCCTGCATGAACGAGGTCAGCCCGAGCGAGCCGATCTTGTCGAACAGCTCGTAGCCGGAATTGGCGCTGGTCGGCAGCCCCTTCTCGGCGAGCAGCATCCGCGCCTGCATGGTCTGGCTCGGGCGCACCGAGAGCGCGTCGCCGGCCGTATTGACGTCGAAGGTGATGTTCTGCTCGCGCAGCGCCGCGCCCATGCGCGTCACGTCCTCGCGGGTGAGGCCGGTATAGAGCGTCTCGAATTCAGGCCGGCTCAGATAGTACGCGCCGCCGACGACGGTCACGAGAACGGCAAAGCCGATCAGGCCCAGGGCCATCAGGCGTCGCGGCCCAAGCTCCAGCAGATTGTTGAGCAGTTGCTGTACCTGCGCACGACTGAGCATATGACCTCGTACCAATGCGAACGGTGAGGACACTCCGCTGCCAACCTTGTCTGAAGGTTGCGCGAGGACACGAATGTGTCAGTTCGCAGGCGAGGCGTTGTAATTTTACAAGATGGCCTCTTTTACAAGAAGCCCATCTCACAAGAAGCATTGGCGACGCAATCAGGTCGGCGGCAACGCACCGGGACGCTTGGCCGCACCATCGGCCGCAGCGTGTCGCATGAAAAATCGACGTCGGGAGATCGATTGCGGGCACGTCGTGCCGTCACGTCCGCCGGTTACGGCGGGGACCGTGCTCCCTCAAGGGAGCACGGTCGTCTTCGAAAGCGCCGCTTAGCCGCGGAACAGCGACAGGATGCTCTGGCTGTTCTGGTTGGCGATCGAGAGCGCCTGAACGCCGAGCTGCTGCTGGGTCTGCAGCGCCTGGAGGCGGGTCGATTCCGCGTTCATGTCGGCGTCGACGAGCTGGCCGATACCACGATCCACCGAGTCCATCAGCGACTTCACGAACTCCGAGTTGTTCGAGATGCGGTTCTTGATGGCGCCGAGGTTGGCGGCGGACTGGCTGACCGTGTTGATCGCGGCGGTGACCTTCGAGATGTAACCATCGAGAATGGTCTGGTCGGCCGTCGAGTCGGTCAGCGCACCGATGTTGAGGCTGTCGACCGAAGCGCTGCCGGCCACCGTGTCGAGGATACCACCCGTGGTCGCGGTATAGAGCGAGTAGTTGGCGACGGTCACCGTGATGGTGCTGATCGTCGGCGTGCCGCCGACGCGCGAGAACGACGATACCAGGTTGACGGTCGCAGGGGTGGAGGCGTTCGTGCTCAGCCAGTTGACGCCGTTGAAGGTCGCCGCACTGGCGACGTTCTTCATGTCCTGCTGGATCTGGGTGATTTCGGCCTGGATCTTGGTGCGGTCGATACCGGCGGTCTTGGCTTCGACCAGCAGCGCCTGGAGCTTGGTCAGGCCGGAGTTCTGGTCACCGATGACCTTGTTCAGGGCGGTGTATTCGGTGTCGACGGTCGCGGCCGACAGACCGAGCGAGTCGGAGACGGCGGAGAGCGCGGCGTTGTCGGCGCGCATCGAGGTCGCGATCGACCAATAGGCCGAGTTGTCCGAAGCGGTCGAGACGCGCTGGCCGGTGGAGATCCGGTTTTCGGTCGTCTGCAGGCTGGCGCTGACGTTCCGGAGGGTCTGGAGCGCAGTCATTGCAGCGGAGTTGGTAAGCAGGCTGGAAGCCATCTTTGATGTCCCTTTGAAAGCAGATTGGATGGGGACATACCGGACTTGCACCGGTACGACAGGGCGGCGTCATGCCTTTGGGCTGCGGAAATGCGCGTGGGCCCAACCTGTCGTAACGGCAAGGATAGCGAGCGAAGCTTGTGCGGGGCTTGTGGCGCTGTGCCCCTGCGGCAACAGGGCCGCCGAAATCTCGGTGCGCGCGTCAGGCAAGCGAAAGGGCCGCGCTTCGCGAGAAGCGCGGCCCTCCCGAGATCGTCTAAGGGCTTAGCGGAACAGCGACAGGATGCTCTGGCTGTTGTTGTTGGCGATCGAGAGCGCCTGAACGCCGAGCTGCTGCTGGACCTGGAGGGCCGCCAGGCGGGTGGACTCCTGGTTCATGTCGGCGTCGACAAGCTGGCCGATACCACGATCCACCGAGTCCATCAGCGACTTCACGAACTCCGAGTTGTTCGAGATGCGGTTCTTGATGGCGCCGAGATTGGCGGCACCCGAAGACACCGTGCCGATCGCTGCGGTGACCTTGGCGATGTAACCATCGAGGATGGTCTGGTCGGCCGTCGAGTCGGTCAGCGCACCGATGTTGAGGCTGTCGACCGACGCGCTGCCGGCCACCGTGTCGAGGATACCACCCGTGCTCGAAGTGTAGAGCGAGTAGTTGGCGACGGTCACGGTGATCGAGCTGGTGGTCGGCGTGGAGCCGACGCGCGAGAACGAGGACACCAGATTGACGGTCGTCGGCGTGGAAGCGTTGGTGCTCAGCCAGTTGACGCCGTTGAAGGTCGCCGCGCTGGCGACGTTCTTCATGTCCTGCTGAATCTGGGTGATTTCCGACTGGATCTTGCTGCGATCGATACCGGCGGTCTTGGCTTCGACCAGCAGCGACTGGAGCTTGGTCAGGCCGGAGTTGCTGTCGCCGATAACCTTGTTCAGAGCGGTGTACTCGGTGTCGACGGTCGCGGCCGACAGACCGAGCGAGTCGGAAACGGCGGAGAGCGCGGCGTTGTCGGCGCGCATCGACGTGGCGATCGACCAGTAGGCGGCGTTGTCGGCGGCCGTGGCCACGCGCTGGCCGGTGGAGATCCGGCTCTGCGTGGTGGAGAGTTGCGAGCTGACAGACCGCAAGGTCTGGAGCGCGGTCATGGCGGACGAGTTCGTGAGCAGGCTTGACATTGCGAATGTCCCTTTATGTACGCGTTACATTTTCATCAGGGGACATACCGGACTTGCACCGGTACGGAGGGGCGGCATCATGCCTTTGGACTGATAGGGGTGGGGTCCAACCCGCCGTGAGGCATTGCTAACACGCCGAATCTTGCCGCCGGATTAAGGACGGCTTGAATTCCATAGCAATATCAGATGGTTAATATTACCCAACGCTAACCATAGCGCGGTACTTTTCGCTAACCATGACGGGGCGCCAGGCGATCGCTGCCGTTACGAGAATGAGCGCACCAGTCCGGAGGCGAGCAGATTCCAGCCGTCGATCAGCACGAAGAACAGCATCTTGAACGGCAGCGCCAGGATCGTCGGCGGCATCATCATCATGCCCATCGACATCGTCAGCGTCGCCACGATCATGTCGATCACCAGGAACGGCAGGATGATGAGAAATCCGATCTCGAACGACCGCCTCAGCTCGGAGATCATGAAAGCCGGGATGATGACGCGCAAATCGACGCGCTTGTCGTCAAACTTCTTGCGAAAGCTCTCCGCGGCGAGCGACTCGAAGGTCTGCAGATCCTTGTCGCGAACATGGGCCAGCATGAACTCGCGGAAAGGATCGGTGATCTTCAGATAAGCCTGCTCTTCCGAGATCTCGTTCTTCATCAGCGGCTGGACGCCGGTCTCCCAGGCGCGATCGAAGGTCGGCGCCATCACGTAGAAGGTCATGAAAAGGGCGAGGCTGATCAGCACCAGATTGGCCGGCGTGGTCTGCAGGCCGAGACCGGCGCGCAGGAACGACAGCGCCACCGCAAATCGCGTGAAGCTCGTCACCATGATAAGCAGCCCCGGCGCCACCGACAGCACCGTGATCAGCGCCATCAGCTGGATGATCCGGCCGCTGGTCGAGCCGTTTCCGGGCGGCAGCAGCGAGTTGAGGTCCGGAATCTGGGCGAGCGCCACTTCGGGCAGCACGACCAGAACCAACGCGAGCAGCAGTGTTTTCACTCTCACTGAATCACCAGGGTCTCAATGATCAATTCGCGCACCTTGCCCGACGAGCGGATGTTGGCGCGCTCGGTCAGGTCGTCGCGCAAATGCTGAAGCCCGCGCGATCCCTCGAATTGCGTCACCGTCGCCGACCGCAGATAGGTGACGATGTCCTCGCTGATGTGGGCGGCCAGGATGCCGGCGTCCTCGTCGCTCATGCTCTCGGTCACCATGGAGGCTTCGACCCGGGCCCAGTTGTTGGCCGGCGCGGCCAGATTGGTCACGATCGGAGACAGCTTCCGGAGCCGCGCGCTGCCGGCGTAGCTCGAGGCAAGCGGCGGCGGCGTGGCGGTTTTCTTCGCGTCGGCGACGCGCTCGGCCGCCGCGAACAGATGCAGGCCCGCCAGCGCGCCCGCACCGATCGCGACAAGGGTCAGCACCATGATGGCTGCAATCAGGCGCATCACGTCCTCTGCTCTCGCGGCGCGGCCAGACCGGCGCGGACTTCAGAATGGTGCCACGGCGTCATAGATCCGATGTCCCCATCCAGGCTGTTGTACGTCGGACAGATTTCCGCGACCGCCATAGGACACCCGCGCCTCTGCGATCTTCTCGTAGGAGATCGTGTTGGTGCGCGAGATATCGCGCGGACGCACGATGCCGCCGACATTGAGCACGCGCATCTCCGTGTTGACGCGAAACTCCTGCGAGCCGCTGATCATGATATTGCCGTTCGGCAACACGTCGGTGACGATGGCCGCGATCGACAGCTTGATATCCTCGGTGCGATCGATCTGGCCGTTGCCCTTGATCTGGGTGTTGGTGCTGAGGTTGGCGTTTGCCGATCCCTTGTCGTTCCACCCAGCGACGTCCATCAGCCAGTCGAGCCCGAACTTGATCTGCGAATCGCGCGAGCGGCCGGTCTTGTTGTCGAGCTTGGCCTTGTCCTGCATCGAGATGATCACCGTCACCACGTCGCCGGTGCGCCGGGCGCGGGGATCGCGATAGAGATCGGTGCCGTCGTCCCAGGTCGAGCGATAGCTGACAGGCGTGCGCATGCGCGGCGTCACCGGGATCGGATCGGCCTGGGTCCTGAGGCCGCTGCCGACCGGCGACATTTGCGGGCCGGTCAGGACCTCGGACGGATCATGGAAGCATCCGGCCAGGAGCACGGATGCCAGCACGAGCGAGAGGATGAGGATCGGCTTCTTCATCTATTTGGTCTTTCCGTCATCGACACGACGCATTCCGCCAAGCAGATCGGCGAGGTGCGCCGCGCGTGCCGTATCCATCTCGTTGAAGATCGCGCTCGAGTTCCTCGGACTGAGCTTGGCGAGCACGGCGGCGGCGGTCTCGTCCGCCATGCCGGCAATCTGGGTCGCCGCAGCTTCGGGCTTCATGCGCGAATAGATCTCGACGACGCTGGCTTCGGCCTTCTTCAGGAAGTCGTCGCGCAGCGCCATCCACTGTTCGTATTCGGCGCGCTTGGCCTCGACCTCGGCGATCCGCTGGCGGAGCAGGCTCTCGGCCTTTTCCAGCTCCTTGAGCTGCCAGGCCAGCCTGGCATCGACGGCGGGATCAGCGACGTTGCTGCAGAACAGGGCGACATCGTTGTCCGCGGCGACCGCGGCCTGCGGCGGCGCAGGTTTCGGCGGCGCCGTGACGCTGCCGGGCTTGGCCGGACGCGCCGGAGCAGATCCAGGTGGTGGTGCAGGTGCAGCCGCTGGCGCCTCGGAAGCAGGCACCGCGCCGGTGGTCGCAGGTCCCTGGTCTTCGGCCGCCCATGCCGTCGCCCGGATCGACGCATTGTCGCTCGGCAACGCCGTGACCGGCTGCGGCTTCTGCGGACCGGAGGCGCGCGCGCGCGCGAAGGAGAGCAGGTTGAGCGGCTTCGACGGCTTGGCCTCGTCCAGGGCCAGCACGGGCGAGGCGCCCGCGAGCACGGAGGCCGCGACCAGCAGGAGGAGTTTGGCTTTGTGATCCAGCTTCAGCATCGGGCCGCGTGCGATTCTCGCTTCAGACCCGAGCATTGAGCGAGCATGCTTGCACGACGCTTGCGCATCATTGCACGATGACATCGGCCTGGAGCGCACCAGCCGTCTTGATTGCCTGCAGGATCGCGATGATGCCCGACGGCTTCAGGCCGATCTGGTTCAGCCCGCGCACCAGGCGCTGCAGATCGACCCCGCTGAGGATCGCCACCTGCGATCCCGCCTCGTTGGCCTCGACCACGGTCTGCGGGACCACCACGGTCTGCCCGCGCGAGAACGGCGCCGGCTGCGACACCACGGGCATCTCCGTGACACGGACCGACAGGTTGCCGTGTGTCACGGCAACCGTCGATATCCGCACGTCGCGCCCGATCACCACGGTGCCGGTGCGCTCGTTGATCACCACCCGCGCCGGCGTATCCGGCTCGACCGTCAGCTCGCCGATCTCGGCGAGGAAGCGGACAGGGCCGATGTGGCGCGGCTTCGACAGCACGATGGTGCGATAGTCGCGCTCGAAGGCGATCTGCGACCGGTAACGTCCGCCGGCGAAGCGGTTGATGGCATCCAGAATGCGCGTCGCGGTGACGAAGTCGGGATTCTTCAGCTGCAGCACCAGGAACTCCATCTCATGGAGATTTCCCTGCACTTCGCGCTCGACCAGCGCACCGTTCGGAATGCGTCCGGCCGTCGGCGTGCCCTGGCTGACGTTCTGCGCCTGGCCTCCGACGCTGTAACCGGCGACCGTGATCGCGCCCTGCGCCACCGCATAGACGGCGCCGTCGGCCGCGCGCAGCGATGTCATGACCAGCGTACCTCCGAGCAGCGACGTCGCATCGCCAAGCGACGACACCGTCACGTCCATGCGCTCGCCGGGCCCGATCGAGGGCGTCAGGTCCGCAGTCACCATCACGGCCGCGACGTTGCGCGTGCGCAGCGTCGTCGGGCGCGGGGGATTGTTGGTGCTCGTGGTCTCGTTCCTGACGTTGATGCCCATGTTCTCGAGCATCGATTGCAGGGACTGCTCCGTGAACGGAGCGTTGCGCAGCGTGTCGCCGGTGCCGTTCAGGCCGATGACGAGGCCATAGCCGACGATCTGGTTTTCACGCAGACCCTTGATGTCCGCGATGTCCTTGATGCGGACGGCGGCATGGGCACAGGCGGCCGAAAGCAGCAGGACGAGCGCAAGCAGGATTCTGGTCATGACCCGTCCATGACCTTCACGGTGCCATCGGGCTGGACCACGCCCCTGATGATCACCCCGGTATCCGTGTTGCGCACCGGGATCAGCGCGCCGGACGCGCCCGATTGCATCGCCGAGCCGTAAGTGACGATGGACAGGCCGCTGTCCTCGACTACGACCTTGACCATGGCGCCGCGGGCGACGGTCCAGGGGTCCTCCACCGCGTTGGTCGGGATGGGCTGGCCCGGCAGCAGCGCGCGCCGCGCCATGCGGCCGACCAGGACCTGCCGTCCTACGATGAACATGGCGACGCCGAGTCCGTTCGGCGCGAAGGCGCGCTCCGTGATCATATCGTCCCGGATCAGCTCGCCGGCGCGGATCGACACCGCCGGCACGGGAAGCCGCTTCTCCTCGGCCATGGCGAGGCGCACCGAAGCCAGCACCAGCAGCACGGCGGCCAACCCGCGCACGATCAGATCCATCCTGTTCAACATCGCGACACCGGAACTAGCGCATGCCCTTCGATACCGTCTGGGCCATTTCGTCCGAGGCCTGGATGACCTTGGCATTCATTTCGTAGGCGCGCTGCGCCGAGATCAACTCGGTGATTTCCTTGACCGGGTCGACGTTCGATGCTTCCAGCCATTTCTGGTTGATCTTGCCGTATCCGGAATCGCCCGGCAGGCCGACGACCGGCGTGCCCGACGCAATGGTCTCGCGATAGAGATTGCTGCCCAGCGGTTCGAGGCCCGCTTCGTTGGCGAAGTTGGCGAGGTTGAGCTGGCCGATCTGACGCGGGTTCACCTCGGTATCCAGCTTGGCGAACACCTGCCCGGTCTGGTTGACCGTGACCTCGACGGTTCCCTGCGGGATCGTGATGGCGGGATCCAGCAGATAGCCGTCCGTGGTGACGAGCTGGGCGTTGGCGTTGGGGGTAAACGAACCCGCGCGGGTGTATTGCACCTCGTTGTTCGGGCCGAGCACCTGAAACCAGCCCCGGCCGTTGATCGCCATATCGTAGGGGTTGCCGGTCTGCGTCAGCGCGCCCTGGATGTGCAGCTTGCGGATCGCCGCCGACTTGACGCCGAGACCGAGATTGGCGCCTTCCGGGATCGGCGAGGAGCCGTTGACGTTGGCGACGCCCTGCATGCGGTCCATCTGGTAGAACAGATCGGTGAACTCGGCGCGCGCACGCTTGTACGACGTCGAGTTGATGTTGGCGATGTTGTTCGCGATGACTTCGATGTTGGTCTGCTGGGCGTTCATGCCCGTGGCCGCAATGGCGAGCGATTTCACTTATCCCACTCCTTCAGATCAAATCGACATCCGGACGACTTCCTGGTAGGCCTGCACGACCTTGTCGCGCACCGCGACCGCCGTCTGCAGCGCCTGCTCGGCCGACATCAGCGCCTCCACGACCTTGCGGGTCGATTCCTTGCCCTGCATCGCCGAGATCGACGCCGCCTCGCCCGCCTTCAGCGTCCCGATCGCGTCGGTCGTCACCTGCTTCATCACCGATTCGAAGCCGACATCGTCGGTGGACTGAATGGCGGTCGGCGCCGTCGGCGCGATGGCCTGTGCCTCGGTCGCGCGGCTCGCCGCCTGTCCTGCGGAGACCGCCGTGGATGAAATCGCTTCAAGCATTGTCAGCTCCTCAAGAGATCGATGGTCATGCCGAGCATCGACCTCACCTGTTTCACGACCTGGAGATTGGCCTCGTAGGACCGGTTGACTTCCCGCATGTCGGCCATCTCGATCATCATGTTGACGTTCGGCATCTTGACGTAGCCGGCCTTGTCGGCGGCGGGATGCCCCGGATCGTATTCGACACGGTACGGCGTGGTGTCGACCCCGATCTCCTTGACCTTCGCCAGCTGCGAGCCAGAAGCACGGTCCATCGCGGCGTCGAAGGTGATGGTCTTGCGCTGATAAGGATCGGCACCGGCCGTGCGCCCCGTCGAAGTCGCGTTCGCGAGATTTTCCGAAACGATGCGCATACGCGTCGACTGCGCTTCGAGCCCGGAGCTCGCGACCGTCAATGACGCTTGCAGTGAGTCCAGCATGTCAGTTCACCTCAGGCCTTCGCACTGGACAGGACCATGCGGTGGAACGACCGCACGATCGCCGAATTCATCGAATAGTCGCGGCTGACGTCGCTGCCCCTGATCATTTCCTGCTCGAGGCTGACCGAGTTGCCGGAATGAACGACTTCCCAGCTGTCCTTCTTCGCGGTCGCCCGTGTGTCGGTCTCGGCCGCGGCCAGCTGCATGTGCGAGGGCGACGTCGTGGCAAGCCTCACCGGCATGCCCTCGAGCACCTTGTTGAAGGGCTCGACGTCGCGCGCCTTGAAGCCTGGCGTGTTGGCGTTGGCGACGTTGGTGGCAATGGTCGACTGGCGGAGCTCGAGGTACCGCGCCTGCGACGATGCGAGTTCGAAGAGATAAAGCGGTCCCACGACAACCCCGTTCAGGTCCATTCGGGAGAAGCCTAGGGCGTTAAGCTTTCGTCAAGCTGTTGGGCAGGACGTCGTCCTCGGAAATCTACTGGACCTTCTCGGTCCGAGGCGCCTGCTTCGACTGCAGGAAGTAGATGATCTCGGCCACGGGCCGGAAGAACTCCGCCGGAATCACCTGATCGACCTGGACCGCCTCGTAGAGTGCGCGCGCCAGCGCCCTGTTCTCGATCACGGGAATCCGGTTCTGCTCGGCGACCTCGCGGATCTTCAGCGCGATCACGTCCATGCCCTTGGCCACGACGAGAGGCGCGGGATTTTCCTCGCGGTTGTAGCGCAGCGCGATCGCGAAATGCGTCGGGTTTGCGATCACCAGCGTCGCGCGCGATGCGGACGCGATCATCCGCTGCCGCGAGCGGTCGCGCGCCAGCGAGCGCAAGCGCGCCTTGATCAGCGGATCGCCTTCCGCCTGCTTGTGCTCGTCCTTGATCTCCTGCTTGGTCATGCGCAGCTCGCGCCGCCAGTGAAAGCGCGCCCAGGCGAGATCGATCGCCACCAGGACGATGGTCGCGATGCAGATCGCCGAGACGATCCGCATCGCGATGTTGAGAATCATCTCCGGCAGCGCAACCGGATCGGTGTACATCGCCTCGAACGCCTTCGCCTCGGACGATCGCAGCACGAAGGCGACCACGGAAGTCACCGCGGCCAGCTTGAACAGCGACTTGGCGAACTCGACCAGTCCCTGCGTTCCGAACAGACGGCTCCAGCCGCTGATCGGAGAGATTCGCGACAGGTCGGGCTTGATGCGCTCCAGCACCAGGCGCGGGGCGTTCTGCAGCAGCGAGGTGGCGAGCCCGAACGCGCCGAGGGTGACGACCAGCGGCACCAGGAAGCGCAGTGCCTCGAGGCTGACGACGGTGAGCAGGTTCTGTGCGTCGGCGCCGGTGGAGAGCGGGAAGCCGTCGGGATCGTCCAGCAGGTTCTTCAAGGTCGGCGTCAATTGCTGCACGCCCTGGCCGATCAGGAACGCCTGAATGACCATCAGCGCGGCCATCGAGGCAAAAATAGAGGCCTCCCGAGAGACCGGGATCTTGCCCTGTTCGAGCGCATCACGGACTTTCTTCTCGGTCGGCTCTTCTGTCTTGCTCTCCTGATCGGATGATTCTGCCATGCCCGTTCAGCGGTCAGCGGAAGACCAGCTCATCCTCCTGGTCGGGGTTGAGCTCGATTTCGCCCTTCTCCGCGAGGTCGAGCGCGAGGTCGGTGATGACGCGGCGCGCCTCCAGCACGTCGCGCTGGTTCGACGGCTCGCCGATGGCGAGTTCGTGCTCGACGACGCGGCGCACGCGCGAGGCGACCGCGGACAGGATCAGTTCGCGGAAATGCTTGTCGGTGCCCTTCAGCGCGACGACGATACGATCGGTCGGCACCTGGTCGAAGATCATGGTGCGCGCCTTCGGCGCCAGGTTGATGACGTCGTCGAAGGTGAACAGCAGCTCCTTCAGCACTTCGGCCGATTTCGGCCGCTTCTCCGACAGGCTATTGAGCATGTCCTCGATATGTCCGCGCTCCATCTTGTTGATGATGTCGGCGACGCGGGCGTAAGTGTCGGCGCCGAGGTTGCGGGCGAAATTGAGCGTCAGATCCTCATGCAGCGTCTTCTCGAGAACCTTCATCGCATCGTCGACGATCGGCTTGAGGCTGAGCACGCGCCGCATCAATTCGTTGCGCAGACTCGAGGGCAGTTGGCTCATGACCTTGGCGGCGCAGGCCGGCTTGACCTTGGACAGGATCAGCGCGGCGGTCTGCGGGTGCTCCTTGGACAGGTAAGTCGCCAGCGAATTCTCCGACACCGACGAGACGCGATCCCAGACCGACCGGCTCGAATTGCCGAGCAGATCCGACATGATCGCCGTGACCTGATCGGCAGGAAGCACGTCGCCGAGCACGGCCTCCAAGCCGCCGAGGGTGCCGAGAATGTTGGCGCCCATCGAGAACTGCTGGGCGAACTCCTCGACGATGGATTCGAGTTCCTGCGCCGTGATCGGCCGCAGCTCGGCCGCGGCCTTGGTAACGATGCGAATGTCCTGCGGCTCGAATTGCGCGAGCACGCTCGCGGCCGCTTGCCGGCCCATGGCCAGCAGGAGCGCCGCGACCTTTTCCGTGCCGCCCAGCGTGGCAACGCCTCGCTGCTTGACGGGAGCGATGCCGACCTGTGCCGCCATGGTCAGCTGTCACCCTGCCCCAGCGGCCCGACGATCTCGGTCAGCGAGACCCCGAAGCGGGAATTGTCCTCTTCGACGACGACCACCTCGCCGCGGGCGACGATGCGGCCGTTGACGACGACGTCGACGGGCTCGCCGACCCGGTGGTCGAGCGGAACCACCGCGCCGCGTCCGAGCTTCATCAGGTTCGCCACCGGAATGGTCGCCGATCCCAGCACCACCTGCATGGTGACAGGAATGCGCAGGATGGCATCGACATTGGCAAACTTGCCGGTCTCCTCCGCCGTGCGCGCGGCGATCTCCGCGAGCCGCTCCAGCGGGGTCGTGTCGGCATGCCCCTCGTCGGCGGCAGGTGCTCGCGTGGCAGAGTCATAGTCGAAGGATTGCGCCATCTGGTATTGCCTCTTGGTATTTCCACTCCCGGAGCGCCCTGGCGTTCCGCTCGTATGGGTTCTGCCGGCTCTCGCTTCAGTGCTTGTTCACCTCGGCGCCGCCTGCAGTCGCGGGCGCGAGCCCGCTCCTCGCATCGAGCGCCGCGATCGCCTCGTGGGCCTGATCGATCTTGGTGCTCAGCACGTTGGCGAGGCGCCCGAGATTGGCGGTGGAATCATGCGCCGCGGTGATGACCGTGTCGAAGGCGCCCGCCGTCTCGTGGACGATGGTGGAGAATTCGCCCTGGTAGCTGCGCAGCCGCGCCAGCTCGCGGTGCATCCGGGTCACCCGCATGCTGGTGAAGGCGAGCGCGATCAACAGCACGGCATCAACGAGATAAGATATCATCGACGAACTCCCGTTTCTGATCGACAGGATCGGCCACCTGCATGGCGTAATAGCCATCGAGCTGACCGATCTGACACCAGAACAGCACTTGGTTATTGCTTTCGAGACGGGCCAGCGTGCGCGGCGTGGCCTCCAGCTCGATCACCTGTCCGACCCTGAATTTCACGACGTCCTCGAGCGAAATCATCTTCTCGTCGAGCACCGCGCTCAGCGTCACTTCGGTTCGCTGGACCTCACTCTCCATCTGCTCGCGCCAGCGCGGATCGGTCGCGCGTCCGTCGCTGACGACGACGTGAGCGAGCTTCTGCCTGAGCGGATT
Organism: Bradyrhizobium symbiodeficiens; assembly: GCF_002266465.3. Lineage (NCBI taxonomy): Bacteria > Pseudomonadati > Pseudomonadota > Alphaproteobacteria > Hyphomicrobiales > Nitrobacteraceae > Bradyrhizobium > Bradyrhizobium symbiodeficiens. The sequence goes on from NZ_CP029427.2 coordinate 5,960,698, forward strand.
GAGCGCGGAGTGCGGAATGATCAGGAACATCTGGCCGCCGCGGTAGAGCGCCTGCACCATCATGTTCGCGCAGATCGACATGTTGCTGGCGCGCCCGATCGCCAGCGAGGCCATCGCCGTCTCGACCCGCTCCACGCGGAAAGTGACGTTCGACGTGCCGGCGAAGGCGTTCTGCAGCGCCTTGGCGAACCGCTCGAACAGCGCCTGGACCAGGCGGATCTCGATGTTCGAGAAAGTGCGTTCGACATCGAGCGGCGGTTCTGCCCCGTCGGATCCGAACATCGCCTCGACCATCGTGAACACGAAGTCGCGGTCCAGCACGATGATCACGCGCGAGTCCCACTGCTCGGCATAGAGCACGGCCGCGACCGCGTTACCCTCGTAGTCCTTGATGATGTCGCCGAGCGGATCGTTGGTGATGCCGTTGACCGAGAAATAGCACGGCGTTCCCGCCATCGGTTGCAGGCTGTCGGTGCAGGATGCCGCCATGCGATCGAAGATCACATTGAGCATCGGCATGCGTTCGATCGATATGCCGGCGGCGTCCAGCAAATAGTTCGGCAGCTGCTTGCGCTGATCGACCTCGACGTCTTCCATCATGCGCGGGCAGCCTTGGGTTCGGGCTCGGTGACGACCGCCTTGGGACCCGCGATCGTCTCGTTCTCGACGACGTCGATCGACGGCCGCTCGGTGCTCGCGATCATCTTGCGGCCGTGCTCGACGGCGATCTGCGGCATGGCGCCGTTCATGAACGCCAGCAGCGTCTGCTTGACGATGATGTAGGGCCGGCACTTCTTCTCGCGCGTCATCTTGATCTTGATCGCGAAGGGCGAAAGGACGCCGTAGGAGAGGAAAATGCCGGCGAAGGTGCCGACCAGGGCAGCGCCGATGAAGCCGCCGAGCAGCTTCGGCGACTGGTCGAGCGCGCCCATCGCCTTGATGACGCCGAGCACCGCGGCGACGATGCCGAGCGCCGGCAGCGCTTCGGACACCGTCACCAGGGCATGATAGGGCGCCAGCTTGCTCTTCACGATGGTGTGGATCTCCTCGTCCATCAGCGCCTCGATCTCGTGCGTGCGCGCGTTGCCCATGATGATGAGGCGGACGTAGTCGCAGATGAACTGGAGCAGAGAGGGATCTCCAAGCACGCTCGGAAACGCCTTGAAGATCTCGGAGGACGCGGGATCGTCGATATGCGCCTCGACCTCGTTGCGGCCCTTGCCCCTGAGCTCGCGCATCAGGGCGTGGAGCGCGCCGAGCAGATCAAGGTAGTAGCGCTGGCCGGGCACCGCGCCGGTGATGGCCTGCATGCAGGCAACCCCGGTATCCACCACCGTCTTCCACGGATTGGCCACGATGAAGGTGCCGACCGCGGTCCCCATGATGATCACGAACTCCCACGGCTGCATGAGCACGGCCAGATGCCCGCCCATCGCGGCAAATCCGCCAAGCAGCGCCGCTACCGTGATGAAAATCCCCACGAAACTGCCCAACGCGCCGCTCCATCGCCGACCCCACCGGGAATATCTAGTCGGCGAGCCTTGCGCGAGGCTGGCTTCCCGCGTCGCCAGCCCCGCGCAAGCAATCGGCGGCAGCTTGGGGCGGCGTCGCAACAGCGGCCAGAGGGGCGCGTCATGCTATCCACCATCGCGGACTACACCAGGCTGACCAAGGACATGGGCAAGTCGCTGACGCAGGTCGCGACACAGCCGGATGTCAGTCGCGAAACCGACTATTTCCTGAGCCATATCGGCAACGTGAAGACGATCGACGACTTCCTGAAGGACTATCGCCTCTATTCTTACGCCATGAAGGCCTTTGGCCTCAGCGACATGACCTATGCCAAGGCGTTCATGCGCAAGGTGCTGACCGAGGGTGTCGGGAACAAGAACACCTTCGCCAACAAGCTGACCGACACCCGCTACCGGGAATTCGCCACCGCCTTCAATTTCGCCGCCCTCGGCAGCAACGCGACGAAGACCGCCCAGGCCACGACCGGGACGGCGACTCATTACGTCACGCAGACGATGGAGCAGAAGGCCGGCGACCAGAACGAGGGTCTGCGGCTGGCGCTCTATTTCACCCGCAAGGCCTCCACGATCACGACCGCCTACCAGGTGCTCGCGGACAAGGCGCTGACGCAGGTGGTTCAGACCGCGCTCGGCCTGCCGGCAACGATCAGCTCGGCCGACATCGACGCCCAGGCCAAGATGATCACGAACAAGGTCAAGCTCACCGATTTTCAGGACCCTGCCAAGGTCACCAAGTTCGTGCAGCGCTTCGCGGCGATGTGGGACGCGACCCAGGCCCAGAGCGACAGCTCGACCAATTCCGCGCTGATCCTGATCGGCGGCGCATCCTCGGCCAGCATGGATACCAACATGCTGGCTACTCTTCAGAACATCAGGTTCAACAGGTAAGTCATGCAATCGGCCCTCTATGTGGGATTGTCGGCCCAGGTCGCCCTCGAAAAGCGCCTCCAGACGATCGCCAACAACGTCGCCAACGTCAACACGGCGGCATTCCGCACCGACGTGGTGAAGTTCGAGACCGTGCTGTCCAAGGCCGGCGCGAACCCGGTCGCGTTCTCCTCGCCCGGCGACAACATCATCTCGCGCGAGCAAGGCAACATCACCGAGAGCGGCAATCCGCTCGACGTCGCCGTGGTCGGCCAGGGCTGGATCGCCTTCGCCGGTCCCAACGGCACGGTCTATACCCGCGACGGCCGGCTCCAGATCGGCGCCAACGGCGATCTTCAGACCGTGAGCGGTTTCCCCGTCGTCGATTCCGGCGGCGCGCAGATCACGCTGGACCCGAACGGCGGACCGATCTCCATCGCGCGCAGCGGCGCGATCACCCAGGACAACAACGAGATCGGCACGATCGGCCTGTTCAGCATCCCTGCTGATGCCAATCTCGAGCGCTACGGCAATTCCGGCGTGACACCGGACCGGCCTGCGAGCGCCATCGCCGATTTCTCCCGCGACGGCTTCAAGCAAGGCTATGTCGAGGGCTCCGGCGCCAACCCGATGATGGAATTGACCAAGCTGATCGCGGCCTCGCGTGCCTTCGAGGGCACTAATTCGATGATCGAGGGCACCGAGAGCTCGCTGCAGAACGCGATCCGGACGCTGGGCGAACCCGGCAAATAGCCTGCGCCCCGCGCGCATTGAGATTGAGGTTGGACGGTTTCCTTGAACGCTCTTCGACAACTCGAGTGGGCACTGCTGGAGCTTCAGCAGAGCACGCCCCTGGCAAGCGTCAGCGGCGCGATCTCCGAGATCGCGCCGACGCATTTCCGTGTCTCCGGCCTGTCGCGCTTCGTCAGGCTCGGCGAACTCATCGGCGTCAATTCGGGCGGCAAGCCGCAGATCGGCGAGGTGGTGCGAATCGACAGCGAGGGCATCGTCGCCAAGCCGTTCGACCGCCAGTTCGCCGGCGGACTCGGCTCGGTCGCCTACCGGATGCCGCCCTTGTCCTTTGCGCCGGATCCGAGCTGGAAGGGTCGCGTCATCAACGCTCTCGGCGCGCCGCTGGATGGATTGGGGCCCCTCACGCCGGGCCCCCAGGCGGTCTCGGCGGAGGCTGAGGCGCCGTCGGCCATGAAGCGCGCACGCGTGCACAAGCCGCTGCGCACCGGCGTACGCGTCATCGATTTGTTCGCGCCGATCTGCGCCGGCCAGCGCGTCGGCATCTTTGCCGGCTCCGGCGTCGGCAAATCGACGCTGCTTGCGATGCTCGCCCGCAGCCAGGGTTTCGACACCGTGGTGCTGGCCCTGGTCGGCGAGCGCGGCCGCGAGGTGCGCGAGTTCATCGAGGACGTGCTGGGCAACGATCGCCAACGCGCCGTCACCATCGTGTCGACCGGAGACGAAAGCCCGATGATGCGGCGGCTGGCGCCGAAGACGGCCATGGCGGTCGCGGAATATTTCCGCGGCCGGGGCGAATCGGTCCTGCTCATGGTCGATTCGATCACCCGCTTCGCCCATGCCGCCCGCGAGGTCGCGCTCGCTGCCGGCGAGCCTGCGGTCGCACGCGGCTACGCGCCGACGGTCTTCACCGATCTGCCGCGCCTCCTGGAGCGCGCCGGGCCCGGCGAGGAAGGTGCCGGCACCATCACCGGGATCTTCTCCGTGCTGGTCGACGGCGACGACCACAACGAGCCGATCGCCGACACCATCCGCAGCACACTCGATGGGCACATCGTGCTCTCCAGGCACATCGCCGACCAGGCGCGCTATCCGGCTGTCGACGTTCTGGCCTCGGTCTCCCGCCTCGCGCATAACGTCTGGGATCCCGAAGAGCGCGAATTGGTCAGCAAGCTGCGCGCCTTGATCGCCAAATACGAGGACACGCGCGACCTTCGCCTGATGGGCGGCTATCAGCCGGGACGTGATTCGGGCCTCGACCAGGCGGTCGACATGGTTCCGAGAATCTACGGCGCGATGCGGCAGGACGCTTCGGCGCCCCCGAGCGCCGATCCGTTCCGGGAGCTGCGCGACATGCTGAAGGGCGAATAGCAGCGCTGCCGCAAGCCACCGCACGGGCGATTTGGCGGGCACCAAGCCAACAACCGGCACGTGCAATTCCTGCGAATTCCCCTGTCGATTCCGCGGATCCACGCACAAGTTGTGGATGACGCGCCGAACTCATCGTCATCGTGCACAAGCTTCGATCAATCTGCATCGATCATGGACAGCAGGATGCTGTGCAATCATGGCGTCGCAGAGTTGAGTGCATGTTGCTTGCCTGACAGCGTATTGCGTTCACCACGATGTGTCCCGAGCAGCGAGATTGTCTTGAACTTTACATTCGCCTGCAGCGACATCCGAGCTCCGCGAGCGTCTCTACTTGATTTTGTTGAGAAGCTCATTCATCGTTTCGGCGGAACATAAGAAACGTCTGCGTGTGACTTGAACTCAGGGGCTCCGGTTGAACTATTCCGATCCATCGTCCGTTGACGACGACAACTCGGGCTCCCGCGCGACGACGACGCTGTTGGCATGTCAACGACGCGGTTTCTCACTCCGGAGCACGCGAGCCCCAGCGATCCAGGCGGGACGTGCTGCAATTCCTTCTTTCGAACCAGAGCTCGACACGATTCGCTCGCCCGACAGCAGCCGTTCGATGTCTTTCGATGGATTCGCAGGCCGGAGCGCAAAGCGGCTCCTGAGCGCCGCAAACGAAGTCCCGGGGGCGGAGTAGATTCATGCCATTGGCACGGGAAGCCGTCGAGCTGCTGGTCCAGGCGGCGAGGGCATGGTATTTCGAAGGCAATCAGCATGGATTGCGCGATCGGGAATGGATGGCGCTGCGCTTTCTCGGCCGCGCCAACCGATTTTCGCGCACGCCTTCCGCGCTCGCCGGCTTCATCGGCGCCACCAGAGCGACCGCATCGCAGATCGTGAAGACGCTGGAGGGCAAGTCCTTTCTGGTGCGCAAGCCGTCGCAAGAGGACAAGCGTTCCGTCGTCCTGCACATCACCGCCCAGGGCGAGAAATGCCTGAGCCAGCACGACCCTATCAATCACGTGGTCAATGCGGTCACCTCGCTCGGGAACGACGAATGCGTCAGGCTGCGCGATTCGCTCCGCGAGGTTCTCAACCACCTCGACGCAGCCCATCAGCGGCTCGACGCCAGCGTCTGCCGCGACTGCATGTTTCTCGCCGAACGCGGCCCGGCTACCTCGAAGGCACGCGCGAGCGCCGAATTCATGTGCCGGCTGTATCGCGCTCCGATCTCGCTCGAAGAGACCGAACTGCTGTGCACCAGCTTCGAACGCACCCGCGACCGCCCGAAGATCGAGGAGCATCTCGACCGCGCGCGGGTCGCAAGCCAGGGCTGAGAGAGCGCCGCGCCCGCAAGACGGTGCCAGGTTCGACGGCGCGACTCTTCAACTCGCAGACACTTCTTGCCGATCTCGCAGCTAATTTCGGTTAAGTGGAACTTCGGGCGGCTTTGACGGCCCCAAAGCGGGTCTCGTCGGTCGGGCAAGCAGCCCCGATGCAGCCAACGGGTCGGCGATTCCGAGCGAGGGGTCCTGATGCCCCCACCCTGCGGCCGGGAACTCGGCACTGCCTTGTATGCATTATCCCAGTTGCCATCCCCGCGAACTTCGCCTTACATGCCGACAAACTCGCCCGCGGATGACGGCCGGGCCCAAAAATCACAGACATTGTCAAAGGGACGGAATATGGCGCGCAACATATTGATTCTCGGGGCTTCTTACGGCTCGCTGCTGGGCACGAAGCTGCTGATGGCCGGGCACAATGTGACCCTGGTCTGCCGCGCCAAGACCGCTGAGCTGATCAATCGCGAAGGTACCGAGGTACGCATCAAGCTGCGTGACGAGGCGGTGCACCGGGCGATCTTCTCGCGCAACCTGCCCGGAAAGCTCGACGCCGTGACCCCCGCCAATGTCGACCTCTCCCGCTACGATCTGGTCGGCCTTGCGATGCAGGAGCCGCAATATACCAACCACACGGTGCGCATGCTCATGGTGAAGATCGCCGCGGCGAAGCTGCCGTGCCTGTCGATCATGAACATGCCGCCGCTGCCCTATCTGAAGCGCATCCCGGCGCTCGCCGGCATGGATCTGGAGGAGGCCTACACCAATGCGCAGGTGTGGGAGCGGTTCGAGCCGGGCCTCGTGACGCTCTGCTCGCCCGACCCGCAGGCCTTCCGTCCGCCGGAAGAAGCCACGAACGTGCTTCACGTCGGCCTGCCCACCAACTTCAAGGCGTCGGTGTTCGCCGACGAGAAGCACAACAAGCTGCTGCGCGAGCTGGAGGCCGACATCAACGCCGTGACGCTCGACGGCCACGACGTGCCGGTGAAGCTGAAAGTGTTCGATTCTCTGTTCGTGCCGCTGGCGAAATGGTCGATGCTGCTCACCGGCAACTACCGCTGCATCACGCCGCACGAGCCGCAGTCGATCCGCGACGCCGTGCACGGCGACCTGAAGCGCTCGCAGACGATCTACGACCATGTCGATGCCATCGCTCGCAAGCTCGGCGCCGATCCGCAGGACCAGGTGCCGTTCGCAAAATACGCCAAGGCCGCCGAAAGCCTGCTCAAGCCGTCATCGGCCGCGCGCGCGGTCGCGGGCGGCGCGCCCTTCATCGAGCGCGTCGACCTCTTGGTGAAGCTGATCTCGCATCAGCTCGGCGCGCCCAACCCCGAGATCGACCGCACCGTCGAGACCGTCGATCTCAAGCTGAACGAGAAGATCGTGCAGGGCGGATCCGGCGCGCAGTAGCGGCGCGCGTTCCTCCGCGACAGCGGACGTCGTGCATGCCACCCACGCCACGGCCGCCGTGACGATCTGAAGCGCGATCAGGGCGAGCCGACGGCAAACGGTTCGAACGGTATCGCGATCGCACGGGTCACCTTGGCCCCACGAACGACGCACTGCCGGTTCCGAATGTCACGCGCGAGCAACTCGATGCAAGGTCTCGCTCGATCCACCCATGATCACGCGAACGTGTCGTTTCCGCGCGCGGGAATGCGTGCAGCGCGAACATCACGTGTGTGTGAAAAACGCCTGCCGCTCATCATATCTTGAGGGCGCATCACGTCGAACTGCGCTCGTTTCGCCGCGATCTGAGCCAAAACCGTCGCGGCCGCTGCGCGCAATCGGCTTGAACACGATCGCAAAGCGCCGTGCATGATCCTTCATTTGCGCAAACGTTGCATGCGAGCGCGAAGGGCGCGGCTTCTTGCCTGGCAAGCAGATCGATGAGCAACATAGTTTTTTCTATCAGATGTCTGAGACCTGTTTGCCGCTCCTGTTTCGGCCCGGGTCGTAATGTTGGCTGACGGAACCGGACCAGAAGACCAAGAACAATAAAAATGGACCAGATGATGCTGAGCGTCGTCCGCGCCATCGAGGCAGGCGCGACGACCACGAAGGGCGTGATCGACGCCACCGGACTGTCCCGTCTCAAGATCGAACGTGCGCTGAACGCGCTGGAGAAGCAGAAGCTGCTGGTGCGCGACGGCCGGGGCTTGCGTGCGACCGGCCTGCCGAAGACGGCACCGCTGCCCCGACAATGCGGATCGTGCAACGCCTGCTGCGATATTTTGGAAGTCGCGGCCATCGACAAGCCGGTGAACCAGCTCTGCAAGCATTGGCAGACGGGCACCGGCTGCACCATCTACGACCGCCGCCCCCAGATGTGCCGCTCCTTCGTCTGCGCCTGGCTGCAGGGGCATCTCGACGACGACTGGTTCCCGGCGAAGTCGGGGATCATCGTCCATTTCAGCCAAGATGCCGTGAACGTCACGGTGGACGACCATTGCCCCGATCGCTGGCGCGAGGAGCCTTATTTCAGCAAGCTCGCCGAATGGTCGCTGAATGGCATCAGGCGGATCGGAAACCGGGGCTATGCGACCCTGATCGTTTCCGGCGCCGACCGCTTCCTGCTGCTCGGGCGCACGGTCGTTCCCGAACCGACGCTGTTTGGCACGGCCTTCGTGCCGATGACGGCCGACACGTTCCGGTTCTGGCGGGCGACGTCGCCGGAACATTTGCAGCGATTGCATGAGCGCATCGCCGAGATCGAGCGGATCAGGCAGGAATTCGGCTCCTGCGTCATCCCGGAGAACGAGGACGACGATCCGCAAGCCCCCTATCGGCCCGCACTCTTACGGCTATCGAATCACGCCTGAACGCCGCCGTGGGCAACGCGGCCCCACCAACGCCGTGCCGCTCGACGCGCCGCGACGGGATTGATAAGCCCCTGTTCGCGAATGACGGGGACTTGAGTCGGGCATGACGGTTGCGATCGAGATGGGGCAGACCACGGCGGGCGCCCCGGCCGCCATGGACCTCGAGGAACTCCTGGCGACCCGCCTCCTCGTGCAGGGCAATTCGGGCTCCGGCAAGTCGCATCTGCTGCGGCGGCTCCTGGAGCAGAGCGCACCCTGGGTGCAGCAGGCGATCATTGACCCCGAAGGCGATTTCGTCACGCTGGCCGAGCGTTTCGGCCATCTGGTGATCGAGGCCGAGGATCACACCGAGCGCGGCCTTCAGGTCGCCGGCGAGCGCGCGCGGCTGCATCGCGTCTCCACCGTGCTCAATCTCGAAGGCCTCGACGCCGAAAACCAGATGCGTCGCGCCGCCGCGTTTCTCGGCGGGATGTTCGAGGTCGATCGCGACCATTGGTATCCGATGCTCGTGGTCGTCGACGAGGCGCAATTGTTTGCCCCCGCGGTTGCCGGCGAGGTCTCGGACGAAGCGCGCAAGCTGTCGCTCAGTGCCATGACCAACCTGATGTGCCGCGGCCGCAAGCGCGGCCTTGCCGGCATCATCGCCACTCAGCGGCTGGCGAAGCTCGCCAAGAACGTCGCGGCGGAAGCCTCCAACTTCCTGATGGGCCGCACCTTCCTCGACATCGACATGGCGCGCGCCGCCGATCTGCTCGGCATGGAGCGGCGGCAGGCCGAATCCTTCCGCGACCTCGAGCGCGGCCAGTTCATGGCGCTGGGACCTGCGCTGTCGCGCCGCCCGCTGCGTTTGCACATCGGCCCGACCGATACTTCCCCACGCAACTCCACGCCGCGGCTGATGCCGCTGCCTGAAGCGGCCACGGAAGATATGCGCGCCATGATTCTGGCCGCGCCGCCGCCCGATGCCAGCCGGCCGCAACGACGGCCGGCGCCGGATCTGCTCGAGCAGCTCCGCGCCGCGAAGGCCGCCGCGCCGGTGATCCAGCCGGAAGTCGACGAGGTGCCGGTTAGCGCCGAGGAGCTCGCCGAGCGGCGCGAACGCGTCGATCGCACCCTTCGTGCCGTGCTCGCCGCACCCGACGCCGGCTTTCGCGCCGTCGGCGTGCTCTATCAGGAGTTCGTGGTCCGCTGCCGCATCGAGGGACTGGGCTCGGCCGTCCCTGACCTCACCGAATTCCGCCGCATGCTGACGCGCGCACGCGCGGGGCTCGGCGCGGAACATGCCGAGGACGACGCCTGGCAGGACGTGTCGCTGCGCGCATCCATTTTGCCAGACGACATGCAGGGCGTGTTCATGATGATCGCGCGCGCGGCCAAGGAAGGCTGGCCCTGCCCCGGCGATGCCGCGATCGCGCGCGCCTACGGCTCGCATTCGCTGCGCCGCGCGCAGCGGCTGCTCGGCTACATGGAGGAGCAGGGCCTGATCGTGGTCCAACTCGACGGCGGCGGACGCCGGATCGTGACGCTGGTCGAGCTGGCCTGGGCCACCGCGCCCGGCGATCCCAATGGCGATGATCTGCCGGCGGAGCCGGTCGCGAGCACGGCCTCGGCGTGAACGTTACGCGGCCTCGGCGCCGCCGAGATACGCGTCGCGGATTCGAGGATCATCCTTCAACGTGCGTGCCGAGCCTGACAGCACGATCTTGCCGGTCTGCAGCACATAGGCTTCATGCGCGATCTCCAGAGCGAGGCTGGCGTTCTGCTCGACCATGAACACGGAGACGCCCTCCTGGTTGATGGTGCGGATCAGCTCGAGCACGCGGTCGACATAGAGCGGCGACAGGCCCATGGTCGGCTCGTCCATCACGATCATCCTGGGACGGCTCATCAGCGCCCGCGCCATCGCGACCATCTGCTGCTCGCCGCCCGACAACGAGCCCGCGCGCTGCGACAGCCGCTGGCCAAGCTTCGGGAACAGCGTCAGCATCCTGTCGAGATCCTGCATGATCGCCTCGCGGTCGTTGCGCACGAAGGCGCCCATCAGGATGTTCTCGCGCACACTCATGTCCGCGAACAGCCGCCGCGCCTCCGGCACGGAGGCGATGCCGCGGCGGACGATCTGCGGCGTGGTCAATCCGATGAGCGAGGCGCCGTCGAACGTGACATCGCCCGATCGCGGTTTCACCAGACCCAGAATGATCTTCATCGTCGTCGACTTGCCGCTGGCATTGCCGCCGAGCAGGCAGACGATGTGACCGCGCGCGACCGTGATCGACAGGTCGAAATGCACCTGGGCCTGGCCGTAGAAGGTGTTGACCTCCGACAGCGCCAGCAGCGGTTCTGGTGTGCTCGCCGTCATGCCGCGCTCTCCTGCTCCGACGCCCCTGACAGCCCATGGCCGAGATAGGCCTCGATCACCTTGGGATCGCCTCGCACCGCTTCGCCCGGCCCTTCCGCGATCTTCTTGCCTTCGTCCATGACGATGACGCGATCGGACAGGCGCATCACCATCTCCAGCTTGTGCTCGATCAGGAGGATGGTGAGGCCTTCCGCCTTCAATTCGGCAACGAGGCCCTGCATCTCCGTCGTCTCCGTCGGGTTCATGCCGGCGGTCGGCTCGTCCAGCAGCAGCAGGCGCGGCTTCAACGCCAGTGCGCGCGCGATCTCGACGCGGCGACGGTTGGCGTAGGACAGGCTGTAGGCCGGCTGGTCGATCCGCGGCAGCAGCCGTTCGCCGAAGCGGGCGAGGATGACCTTCACCTCCTCGCGCAGCCGCTCCTCCTCGGCCTTGACACTAGCGGGACGCAGCAGCGCCAATCCCAGTTCAAGCAGCGGGCCGATCACCGGCACCGCCGGCTTCACTGCGCGCAGCCGCGTATGCGCGCCGATGAGGACGTTGTCCATGACGCTGAGATTGCCGAAGACGCGCCCGAGCTGGAACGTGCGCGCGATGCCTCCGGCCGCGAGCCGTTCCGGCGACAGACCCGTGATGTCCTGGCCTTCGAAGCGAACCTCGCCAGCGTCGGGCCGGTCCAGCCCGGTGACGAGATTGAACAGCGTCGTCTTGCCGGCGCCATTGGGGCCGATGATGCTGACGAGCTCGCCCTTGGCGAGATCGAGGTCGATGGCGTCGACCGCGGTGAGGCCGCCGAAGCGCCGCGTCAGCCCGCGCAGGGACAGCATGGAATTGAGCTGCGCCATCACATGGTCCCCAACAGGCCCTGCGGTCTGAACCGCACCAGCAGCAGGAGCACGATGCCGTAGATCAGGATGCGGTACTCCGCCGCGATCCGGAACACTTCGGGCAGGCCGACCAGCGCCACCGCGCCCAACATCGCGCCGACGACGTTGCCGAGCCCGCCGAGGATGACGACGGTCAGCGCCAGGATCGATTGCTGCGTGTTGAAGGTCTCGTGGTTGATGTAGGAATAGAGATGCGCGGCTATGCCGCCGCTGACGCCGGCGGCAAACCCGCCGAAGATGAAGGCGAGCGACTTGTAGCGGTTCAGGCTGAGGCCATAGGCACGCGCGGCGATGTCGTCGTCGCGGATGGCGCGGAAGCTGCGGCCGAGATGCGAGCCGAGCAACCGGCCCTGCAGCAGCGCCAGCACGACCATCACCGTGAAGCTGAACCAGTAGATCGAGGTCGGGCTGATCAGCTCGTAGCCGAACAGCGACAGCGGCGGGATGCCGGAAATGCCGATCGGGCCGCGCGTGACGCTCTCCCAGTTCAGGATCACCAGCGACACGATCTCGCCGATGGCAAGCGTTGCGATCGACACGTAATGCCCGCGCAGCCGGAACGACGGCGAGATCAGCAACGTGCCGAGCGCAGCGCTCATCAGGCCGCCGCAGATGATGGCGAGGCCGACCGGAACGTTGAGAGTCAACGATAGCAGCGCGGAGGTATAGGCGCCGATGGCGAGCAGTGCGGCGTGACCGAGCGAGACCTGGCCGATCGTGCCCGCCACCAGCGTCAGGCTGAGCGCGAGCATGCCGAGCAGCCAGGCATTGATCAGGGTCTGCAGCACGTAGAACGACACCGGGAAGAACGGCAGGATCGCAAAGATAGCGGCCGCAGCCAGTAGCACCCATCGCGGAATGCGGACCGGACGGCTCGGCGCGATGAAGGTGCCGGTGAGTGGCTCCGGCGGCGCCTGCCGCGCGCTCGCGAACAGGCCGTTCGGCCGCAGCACGAGCACGACGACGAGCAGCAGGAAGGCGAACAGATTGCGATAGCTGGTGCCGAACACGGCGACGCCGTAGCTCTCCACCAATCCCAGCAGCAGGCTGCCGATCACGGCACCCGGCACGTTGCCGGCACCGCCGACCACTTCCGCAACGACGCCCTTGAGCGTCGCCTGCAGGCTCATCGCGGTGTCGATCTGGTTGTAGTACATGCCGACCAGCAAGCCGGAGACGCCGCCGAGCGCGGCGGCGATGCCGAACACGGCCTGATTGACGCGATTGACGTCGACGCCCATCTGCATCGCGGCGTCGCGGTCCTGCGCGGTGGCGCGCACCGCCCAGCCGAGCTTGGAGTAGCGCAGGAACACGAACAGCAGAATCGCGCTGGTGAGACCGACGCCAGCTATGAGCAAGTCAAGAGGCCCGATGGTGCCGCCGCCGACCTGGAAGCGGACATCCGGCAACTGGCTCGGCAGCGCGCGCGGATTGGGCGAGAAGGTCAGCATCACCAGCTGATCGAGCACGAAGCTAATGCCAATCGTGGCGAGCAGCGGCGCGATGCGGACCGAGTTCTGCAGCGGACGCAGGCCGAACCGCTCGATGATCAGCCCGACGATGGCGGCCGCCACCGCCACCACGATGATGGTGAGCGGCAGTGGCGTATGCAGCTGCACCACCGCGACCCAGCCGATATAGGCGCCGACCAGATAGATCGACCCCTGCGCGAAGTTGATCAGCCGGCTGACGCCGAAGATCAGCGCGAGCCCGACTGCAACGAGGGCGTAGACATTGCCGACGATCAGGCCGTTGATCGTGTAATCGAGCCAGGAAGACACGCAGCGTTCCTACTGAAGGGAGAACGGGCCGGGGCGAAATGCACCGCCCATCAGGTCAGGTCGGCTTGCCGTCCCAGAGCGCGAACTGGCCCTTGCGCACGACGAGTTCGGCGTTCATGGCGCCCTTGACGCGGCGGCTCGCGACGTCGAACGTCGCCGAGCCGAAGATGACGCTGGAGACGTCCTTCACTTTCGTGAAGGCATCGCGGATCGCCTTGCGGTCGGTGCCGCCGATCTTGACGACGGCGGCGGCCATGTTCATCGCGTCATAGGAATAAGCGTTGAAGGCATCAGGCTCCTGCCCGTTATATTTCTTCTTGAAGCCCGCGATGAACTTCTGCACCTCGGGCCGCGTATCCTCGGGGAAGTAGCGCGTGCCGACGTGAACGTCCTCGACCGCCTCGCCGCCGAGCTCGATGAATTTCGGCGAGTAGACCGAGCTCGCAGCGCAGATGACCTGCTTCAGGCCGACTTGCCGCGCCTGACGGGCGATCAGTGCGCCGTCGGAATAATAGGAGATCAGGATCAGCCCGTCTGGATTGGCGTCGCGCACGCGCACCAGCGTCGAGCGGAAATCGCGCTCCTCCGCGATGTAGCCCTCGGTCACCACGATCTCGGCGCCGTATTCCTTGGCCGCGTTGGTGAAATAATCGCGGCTGGTGCGGCCCCAATCGGTGTTGAGGTGCAGGACCGCGAGCTTCTTGAGGCCGAGGCGCTTGACGGCATAGGCGGCCAGCAGCGGCTGCTCGTCGGCCTGGCTGACCGAGGTGCTCCACATGAAGTCGCCGCCCTTGGTGAAGTCGGGGTGCGAATTGGTGAAGCCGAACTGCACGAGGCCGCCGCGCTGATAGATCGGGGAGGCCGCCATCGAAGCGGGGCTGGAGAAGTCGCCGAGCTCCATGACGATTCGGGGATCGGAGACAAACTTCTGGGCGATCGCCACCGACTGGCGCGGATCGCTCTGGCTGTCCTCGAACTGATAGGCGAGCTTGCGGCCGTTGATGCCGCCGGCCGCCATGATCTCGTCGAGCGCGAGATCGAAGCCCTGCTTCCACTGCGTGCCATATTGCGCGTTGGGTCCCGTGAGGGGACCGCTGACGCCGAGCAGGATCGGCTCGGAGGTATCAGCGAAGGCGCCGCGTGAGAAGGCCGCTCCCGCCATCATGGCGGCAAGCGAGCCCTTCATCAGGGTACGACGATCGATGTTGCTCATGCACGGCTCCATCCACTCAGGTGTTGAAACGCCAGTTCAATAAGACAGCAATTCTCGTGCCGGTGAGATTGCCTATTTCGAGGGCTCGCCGAGCGACAGCATCAGCCGGTTCGCCCAATTGAAGAACGAGGCGCCGTTGATGACGTCGACGATCTCGGCGTCGTCGAGACCGGCGCGGCGCAGTTCCGCAATATTGGCAGGGCCGAACGCGATCGGGGTCGAGGCCAATGCGACCGAGGCCTTGACCACGGCATTCCAGCGCTCGCCGAGATCGGCCTTGACCCCTTCATCGAGCAGGCGTTGCACGTCGTCGCGGCGCTTGGAATAGGTGCTGGCGAAGCGCGCATGCACCGAGGCGCAATAGATGCAGCCGTTGTAGCGCGAGGTCGCGGCCGCCGCGAGTTCGCGCTCGGCGCGCGGCAGGCCGTCGACGACGTTATAGAAGATGTCCTTGTCGGTCTTGGTACGGGCTTCCAGCACTTCGGGATCGCGCACAAGCAGGCGGAAATATTCCGACTTGGCGCGGGAGCGATCGACCAGGCCCGCGTAATGCCGCTCGGTCAGTTCCGCCTCGGGGAGCGGATCGATCCAGGAGACCCAGCCGAGCTCGTCCTGGGTAAAAGCGACGGGTGGATTGACGGTGGCGCTCATGATGCAGCCTCCTTTTATGCGTTCACGGCGGCGAGCGTGCGCAAGCCGCTGACGACACGCACCTGGAACGACAGGAACGCGACGAGCTGCGAGAACGTGACGATGCCGGTAGCCGACCAGCCGGCGTCGAGCAGGGCCTTCATGTCGGCGGCGGCCGCATCGCGAGGACGGAACACCAGCAGATGCGCATGTTCGAGCGCAGCTGCGAGCCTCGCACCAAGCGCCGGCTTGCTCGCGGCGCTCACGCGATAGATCAGGCCGGCAGTGTTCTCGACCGATAACGGGCCCGCGGGATACGAGCCATAGGGACCCGAGGTCTTGCCGCGCGCGATCTCGGCGTCGATCGCTCCAAGCAGAGCCGCGCCGCCCGCGCTCGCCGCGAGCTTCTCGCGATAGAAGGTGGCAACCGGGGACTCGCCATGCAGTCCGGTCACGAAGGCGGCCACCGCGGCGCGTTCGAGCAGCGAGACATCGCCGGCGTCGATCGGCTCGAACAGGGAGAGATAGCTCTTCTGCGCGTTCTCACGCGCCTGCAGGCGGCGGGCGCGGACGGCGTCCAGAGCCGAGCCCGGCTCAATCCCGGCGAGTGTGTCGATGATATCCTGCGTACTCATCATTCAGCCTCGTGCAACGCGATGCTCTTCATGTCCGATCAGCCCGCCAGCGCCACATCGGGCGCGGTGCGGATCCAGCCCAGCGCCGGCGCGACCTTCTCCGCGACCAGATCGATCGAACGCAGGACATGGGGATGCGGGGCATCGACCGAATGCACCTGGAAGACGAGATCCGTCACCCGCTCCAGCGTCGCATCGGCCCGCAGCGAGGTGATGACGTGGTCGGCATCGCCGACATGGGTGTCGAACGCCTGGATCATCTCCTCGAGCGTCTCGCCCGGCGGAAGGTGACCGCCCTTCATGAACTGCGGCAGCGCGCGGCGCAGACCGATATCGGCAAGTCGCAACGCCTCGCGATGATCGTCGGCGACGAAGACACTGCGCGAAGCCATGATGCGGGGTTCGGCCCCCTTGGGCAGCGCTTCCAGATAGGCATCGATCACCGGATTCTGGATCTCGGCCAGCGTCGCCTTCGGCGCTTCCTTGGTCCGCGGCTGGGTGCGCGACAACAGCAGGCCATCGCCGGCCTTGCCCGCACGCGCGCCGCCCGCGACCGAGAACGTCGCCTGCCAGATCCGCTTGTCCAATTGCGGCCGTTGCGGATAGATCGTATCGCCGCCTTCGAGCGGCTTGCCGACCAGGGCGGTGCGGACGACCTCCAGATTGCGCGCAAAGATATCGTTGCGCTGGGCGCTGTCCAGGCCGAAGGCGGCAAAGGCCGAGGGATTGCCGCCGGTGCCGACGCCGAGCTCGAAGCGCCCGTTGCAGAGGAGATCGAGCACGGCTGCGTCCTCCGCCACCCGCACCGCGTTCTCCAGCGGCAGCGTGACGATGCCGGTGCCGAGGCGGATGCGCGAGGTTTGGGCTGCGACATAGCCGAGAAAGGTGAAGGGCGACGGCAGGCCGCCTTCGCGCTCGTGGAAATGATGCTGGGCGATCCACGCGGAATCGAGCCCGGCCTTTTCGGCGTGCACGATCTGCTCGGCCGCGAAGCGATAGCGCTCGGCGGGCGGGGCCTCGTCCAAAAGCCGCGTGAAAAATCCCAGGCGTTTCAGATTTGCAAAGCGTTTCATGCGACCCCTGTCGGACCGGGATGACCAGACTGCCGATGATGTCGGTTACTGCTGCCCCAGACAAGCGGACAATGCGCAAGGCTCGTACGCAACGTCGTCCGCCGGGAGCGTTGCTGCGCTGCTGCTGGGCAGATTGCCTACCAGCTCGGCAGCACCGCGCCCTTTAACTTGGCGAGGACGAACTCCTTGACCTCCGGCGAGTGGTAGGCGGCGCGCACGGCGATCAGGTTGACATAGGGGCTCTTGGGGTCGTCGCGCAGGATCGCGGCGATCGGCTTCACCGCCTCGAGGATCTGCGCATGCGGTCCCGGCGTCACGCCAATCTTGATGGTCTCGGCGAAGGCTGCTGCCGACCAGGCGGCGAGCACGGTTGCGAGGATCAGGGGAAGGCGAAACGACATCTTGGTCTCCGTGAGTCTGCGGCAATGATTGGAACCGTATTCGCTTCTCCGCGGGCCGAAATCAATGAAATGGAAATCCATATTGAGTGCCGGTGGCGGGTGCGCTTTCTCCTTCCGGCAGCATACGCGAAACGAATTCACGACGGCGGCCACGCACGGGTGATGCCGGCTCTCCGAGGGTTCATGTGTGGCGATGTCGTGGCGGCTGCAATGAATCTCCGGGCGCCGCAACATCACGAAACTTGATGCGCCCGCAGCGACCGGGTTAGCGTTCCGGCGCGACCTTTGAACTTCCCCAAGTTCACCCAAGTTCGCACTGGGTCGCCGCCCGGGTCTCTCGGGCGGCGATCCGGCTCCTGGCCTGCAACAGCTCTCCCCATCGTCATTTCGTCGCATGGCCTTGCGGTCACGCCGGCATTGCCGCCTCCCGCATGATGCCACATGATGCCGGCGACCGATGTCTTCGAGGTGGAGGGTTAGCTGATGGACGAGAACGAGATCCGGGGCCTGGTCGCGGAGGTCAAGCAAGGCACGCTGTCGCGGCGCTCGTTCATCCGGAAGGTGGCCGCGTTCGGAATCGCGGCGCCCCTCGCGAGCCAGATCCTGGTCTGGCACGATGTGGCAATGGCCGATGCCACGCTCGACTACAAGCCCACCAAGGCCGGCGGCGGCGGCCCGCTGAAGATCCTGCTGTGGCAGGCCCCGACCCTGCTCAATCCGCATTTCGCGCTCGGCACCAAGGACCAGATCGCCTCGCGCATCTTCTTCGAGCCGCTCGCCAGCTGGGACAAGGAGGGCAATCTGATCCCCTGTCTCGCCGCCGAGGTGCCGACCAAGCAGAACGGCGGGCTTGCGCCGGACGGCATGAGCGTGGTCTGGAAGCTGAAGCGTGGCGTGAACTGGCACGACGGCAAGCCCTTCACCGCCGACGACGTCGTCTTCACCTGGCAGTACGCCGCGGATCTCGCAACTGCGGCCTTCACCACCGGCTCCTACAAGGACATCAAGGTCGACAAGATCGACGACCATACGGTCAAGGTGATCTTCAAGGCGCCGACGCCGTTCTGGGCCGACCCGTTCGTTGGCGGGCAAGTCGGCCAGATCCTGCCGAAACATCATTTCGGCGACTATGTCGGCGCCAAGTCGCGCGAAGCCCCGGGCAATCTGAAGCCGGTCGGCACCGGCCCGTACAAGTTCGTCGAGTTCAAGCCGGGCGACATGATCCGGGCCGAACGCAACCCCGATTACCACGTCAAGAACCAGCCGCATTTCGACACGCTCGAGGTCAAGGGCGGCGGCGATGCGGTGTCCGCGGCGCGCGCCGTGCTGCAGACCGGCGAATACGACTTTGCCTGGAACATGCAGGTGGAGGAGGAGGTCCTCAAGCGCATGGAGGCGAGCGGCAAAGGCAAGCTCGACATCACGCCGTCGGGCAACGTCGAGTTCATCATCCTCAACACGACGGACCCGTGGACCGAGATCGACGGCGAGCGCTCCAGCGTCAAGTCCAGGCATCCGACGCTGTCCGATCCCGCCGTGCGCCGGGCGATCAACCTCCTGATCGACCGCGATTCGATTCAGAAATTCATCTACGGCCGCGGCGGCATTGCCACCGCGAGCTTCGTCAACGCGCCGAAGCAGTTCAAGTCGCCCAAGCTCAAATACGAATTCGACATCGACAAGGCCAACAAGATCCTCGACGAGGCCGGCTGGACCAGGGGCGCGGACGGCATCCGCGAGAAGGACGGCAAGAAGCTCAAATACGTGTTCCAGACCTCGACCAACGCCCCGCGCCAGAAGACGCAGGCCATCATCAAGCAGGCCTGCCAGAAGGCCGGCATCGAGATCGAGATCAAGGCGGTCACCGCCTCGGTGTTCTTCTCCTCCGACGTCGGCAATCCCGACACCTACTCGAAATTCTATGCCGACATGGAGATGTACAACACGACGCAGCCGCAGCCCGATCCGGAGCGCTTGCTGAACCAGTGCGTGTCCTGGGAGATCGCGACCAAGGACAACAAATGGCTCGGCCGCAACAACTCGCGCTATTCGGACCCCGAAGCCGACAAGGCCTACAAGGCCGCGCAGAACGAGCTCGACCCGGTCAAGCGCGCCGCGCTGCTGATGAAGGTCGACGAGATCTTCTGCGAGGCCCACGTGTTCCTGCCGCTGCTCTCGCGCCCCATCGTCAACGCCGGCGTCAACAACCTCGTGGTCGACATGTCGGGCTGGGACACCATCACGTGGAATCTGGCGGCGTGGTATCGGAGCTGAGGGGGGCCGAGGGAGCGCGGCGAGCGCCGGCATGACATCGTCAGGCCGTTTGCGCGCATCAGCCGCGGGCGTCGAGCAGACCCTTCCGGCCGGACGCGGCGGCCTGCTGCGCGGCGTAGGCAGACGCCGCGCTCGATGCCGGCGAATAATGCCCGAGCGTTTCGGCGAGCTCTTCGGCGGCATCGGTGAGCTGCTTCATGATCGCGGCGCTGTCGGTCGACGTCTTGCCTGGGGAATGCAGGATCTCGAACGAGATCCCGTTGGGAAGATCGACATGGATCTTGTCGAGTCCAACCGCGGCGGGCGTGCCGTCATGGCCGGCCTGATCGACCCTCGGCGCCTGCTGGCCCGACGTCTCCTTGTCCGCAAGCCCGCGCACGAAATCCTCGATGGATTTCAGGGTCTGGCTATCGAAGCCGCCACCGCCGACGTGGAAGACGCCGACTGACATGCCGTTCGGCAGGTCGATCTTGATCACATCGTAGGGCTTGTCGTTCTGCAGCATGGAGGAGAAGGCCGAAACGTCGTTCTGCGAGCCGCCGGCCGATTCGGATGGACCGGCGGAGAATGGCGAACCCGCCGCGCTGCCACCGCCGATGCTGTTCAAGCTGCCGACACTCATATGCGAACTCCACTGCTCATTTGCGAACGCAGCTACTGCGTGCAACGCGCATGCCAGCTCGCGGATTCATGTTCATCAAGGACTTATCGCGAATTGCAGATCGCAGCTCCGTCACGCCGGCAAATCCGTCCCGGCAGAATCTGCCGATATGCGACGCGGTGCCGTAGGGTGGGCAAAGGCGCACAGCGCCGTGCCCACGATCTCCTTCCATAAGCAACAAAGACGTGGGCACGCTTTCGCTTTTGCCCACCCTACGAGATCGAGCTTGTGGCACGCAGCTCGGCTTGCAGACACGGCTTCTCGTTCTCGCGGCGCGTTGCGCCCGAGCTTTGCTTCATCTTCACCCTCTAAATCCAAGAGGGCACAGGGAAGGCCGGGTGCCGGCTGGCACCCGCGGTCCGCTGCGCGAAAGGCACGCGCAAAAAAGACCGCACAGCAGCATACAGGTGTCGCCGATCACTCGGCCTTCCCTGCGCAGTGGTCGGACGGCTTATGCCGTGATCTCCCGGGAGCCGACCATTCCTTTTGGCCTCCCTCGCCCCGCGAATTTAAATGATGCAGTCTGCCCGGTTGGGCTCGCTCGCACCTTCGCAAGAGCTTGACCGTGGCAACGACGGCCAGGACCACACGGTTTTGCCGTACGCACGGCCCGCCATGTCGCCGCAGTATTCCCGGACTCCGTCGACAGAGCCGGAAACTTACAGACGAGACGAAGCCTAGCAGCGCCGTCGTCCGCACGCGGTTACGGACTCACAGGGACTACCCGCCCTGCCCGCACCTCTCATGCCGACGCTGCCGCGTCCACCGCAACCCCGGCTCGCGAACATGACGACTTCACGTCGCCCCTCTTGGGTGAGCCGGGATGAACGACACATACGCCGAAACCGAATTTCGGTAAAGTGGAATATTTTCGCGCGCGTGGATTGACAGAGGGCGACACAGCAAGATGCCGTAGGTACCGTAGGGCAAAGGCGCGCTCTTGCGCGACGTGCCCACGAATTCTTGCCAGTCACACGCAGATCGTGGGCACGCTTCGCTTTGCCCACCCTACGAGAGCTCGCTACACGCCCTCCGCGCCCACCTCTCATGGCAAGATGACCGTGGCCGAGCAGCGTGCCGGAATATCTGCGTCGCGCGCGACCTCGAAGCTCGGAGGATGGGTAGAGCGAAAGCGAACCCATCAAGATGTTGCGACACCGAGGCATGATGGTTTTTCAAAAGTGCTCTGCCCATCCTGCTGCACCGAGCGCTCGCGCGGCACCTTCCCAAGCCTCCGCCATCATCTTTTCCACTGTGTGCTCCAGGTCACAGCAGAATCACGTGCCTCCGCCTACACATACCGTGCATGGCCGCAAACAAGGTAACGGCGGTACGCACGAGGCTGCGGAAGCGATCAACAGCTTAGGGACTTTTCGAGGCCGCCAGGGTGAAGAACCCGGCGGCTTTTTTCTCGATTGCCACTGAGCTCGTAGAATGGGTAGAGCGAAGCGAAATCCACCCTGACATTTTCGACACCGAGGCATGATGGGTTTCGCTTCGCTCTACCCATCCTACACACTGCCTTCTACTTGCTCCCCTGCCCCGCCTTCCCCGACGTCGTATCGTTCGTCGCGGGCTGCCCCATCCGATCGTGGCCCGGGCTCGCTCCACCGGCGGCGTTGTTGCCGTAGCTGTTGCCCTGATTGGTATGGATGGTGCCGCTGGCATTGGTGCCGGCGGTGCCCTGCACGCTGGATGAATTGGTCGAGGTCTGGCCCGCTGCGGAGCCGCCTGAATTGCTCAGCCCATAGGACGGGCAGAGCGAAGCGAAACCCATCAAGGCGTGTTTGACGCCGGCACACGATGGGGTTTCGCAAGTGCTCTACCCATCTACGAACTATCTCGCTCCTTCTTCCGGAACGGATCGGCGGATTCGTCGTGGCCGCGCCGGCTGCTGTAGAACATCAGGGCCATCAGGCCGCAGCCGATGACGAGCGAGTGGGGCGGGGCTATCGCATATAAGGTATCGGTAGGGGGCACACAGCACCCACATCGTCATGGCCGGGCTTGTCCCGGCCATCCACGTCTTGCCATAGCGCACGGAGAACGTGGATGCCCGGGACAAGCCCGGGCATGACGACCTCTGCGAGCGGAGGCATGATGGGTTTCGCGAGGGCTCAACCCATCCTACGACTGCCGCAGTGATTGCCACGGCGCGTCAAACGATCGGGGCACAGCGACGACTGCCGCTGTGCCCCTTTTCGCAAGTCGCCAAGGCGCGCGTTACAGCAATCCGACCTTGTGCATGATCTGCCGGATCTGAGCCGGATCAGGATCCATCATGGTGGGAACGAATGCCGCGCTCGCCGTTTGTGCGGGACCGCGGGCGACGTAGCTCGAACCGCTTTGCGTGGGATCGACGGACTGCAGCGTCATCGCGCCTGCCGTTTGTGCCGGACCGCGCGCCACTGACCCGGCACCGGCGTGCATTGAAGCGGCCGACTGCGGTGCCGGGGCGCTCGCCGGAACCATGCTCGGTGCTTCGGCCGGCGGCAATCCGAGCAGACGACGCAACGTCGCCAGCGCAGGATCGGTCGCGGACGCAACCGGGGCGACGCCGGTTTCGAGGCCGAGCGCCCGCATCGCGTTCGGCAGTCCCGCCCCGGTCCGGTTGGGGTCACCGAATTGCAGCGGCGTTGCGGTTTCCTTCAGGATCTGGAACAGCCGCTCGACACGGCGTGCATCGCGATTCTGGAAGTTGCCCTTGGTGAAGTCCGGATGATGCGCCAGCACGAGCGCGGCGAGGCCCGTGACATGCGGCGTCGCCATCGAGGTGCCGTCCCATGCACCGAAACCGTCGGCTGGAAGCGACGAGACGATGCCGACACCGGGTGCGCAGACGTCGACCTCCGGTCCGAAGCAGGAGAACTTCGCCGGGAAATACCCGTCGCGGCTCTGGAAGCCGTCGAGCGCCTGCTGCGAATGATAGCTGTCGTCGGGGAACTCGCCCCATTTGCCGAGCGCAGCGACCGCGAGGCAATGCGGCGTCGACGCGGGAAACTGCACCGGCCCCGAGGAATTGCCGGCCGCGATGATGCAGGCCATGCCCATCTGCTTGGCGCGGATGATGCGTTCCTCGATGATCTGCGAGGGGTCGCCGCCACCCAGGCTCATATTGGCGACGTCGATGCCGTGCTCCATGCAGTAATCGAGCGCAGAGACGAGATCGCTGAACCTGCCGCCGGGGAAGATGCGACAGACATGGATTTCCGCCGACGGCGCGAAGCCGCGGATTCCGCCACCGGGGCCGACCGGACCGCCGGCGATGATCCCGGCGCAATGCGAGCCATGGCCGATCGTGTCGACGGTCCACGCCGCCTTGTCGTTGCCGACGATGCTGGTGCCCACCGTGATGCCGTGCAAATTGCGATGGGTCGGCGCCAGGCCGGAATCGATGATCGCGATCTTGATGCCGGCGCCATTGAAGGACGGCGGCAGGCGATCGAGCCCCATCGCGCGCTCGCCCCAACCCGTCAATTGCTGGCCGGGGAAGTTGCGCAAGACCGCGCCGAGCGCCCTCACGGCGATCCGGTTGACGCTGTTGGGAACGAGCTGCGGACGATCGAGCCAGAAGGTCCAGTAGTCGATCTTGGGTTTGACGAGGATCGAGCGGATCGTCTCCGGCGTTTCGCCCTGCAGGGTCACCGTGGCACGGCCGCTGGCGTCGGTGATGCCCTGAGCCGGCCACATGCTGCCGAACACATAGACCTCGGCTTCGGGCAGCGGGCCGTCCTGGCCCAGCACTTCGATCGTCGTGGTGAAGCCGTCGGCCAGCGGCGTCAGCACGCCCGGATTGGGAAGCTGCGGCGTGGAGGGGTCGAGCATGTAGGCCAGCCGCTCGTCACGCTCCACCGCGCAACGCCCCTGGGCCTGGGTCTGCAGCAGCTTGGCCTTGTCGGGAGTCATCTTGGCGAGAACCAGCGGACTGAGCGGCACCTGTCCGAGTTCCGCGCTCTGAAATCCGAACAGGCGCGGCGGAGAGACCGTCTTCACCACTTCGATGTCGGGGCTGTTGGTGAGCTGCTGGGTCAGGAAGTCGACGCTGAAGGTCGCAAGCCCGGGCTGCTGCTGCGGCGCGATCATGAATTGCGATCGGCGCGATGCGATCGTGACGGGCCCCTGCCCTGGTGCCGGCGACTGGCCGGCCTCGAGTGCGGGATGCGCGCCGTTGCCGTTTGCCGCCGGTTCGGTCGCATTGCTCTCAGCCGGCCCGGACGTTCCTGGTTTGCCTCTCGTGGCCATTCCAGCCTCCTTGATGTTTTGCGTGTCCAATGTTTGCCGACCGAAATCAGTCGGCATCGAATGGCTTCAGCGCTGAATCCGGTTCGACCACGAGCGTGGCAAACGTCGATTTCAGGCGATCGGCCTGTGTCTTCGTCATCGAAAGGACGACGACGTCGGGAGCGACCTGCGCTATTCGCGTCACGCCGGGTTCACGCCGCAGGTGTTCGTTGAGCTGACCGGACCGGACCGGGTCTCCCTGCACGATGAATTGCTGCGATGTGTTCGAATCCGCCATCGGGTTTCCCTTCATTCTGTGTGCAGGGGCGGGCTTGCGCCCGCCCGCTGCGTGTCGGGTCTAGTGCATCGTGCCACCGGGCTGGCCGGCGTTGAAGACGCCGAGCTGGCGGCCGATATCGAGGCCGGTCTGGGCGCCCTGGCCGAGCTTCTTCAGCACGCTCCAGAAGCTCTGCAGCTCCATGTCGGTCGGCGGCGCGGCCGCGGCCGGCTGCAGGCCCGGCTGGCCTGCGCTGAACACGCCGAGCTGGCGGCCGATATCGAGGCCGGTCTGGGCGCCCTGGCCGATCTTCTTCAGCACGCTCCAGAAGCTCTGCAGCTCCATGTCGGTCGGCGGTGCGGCCGCGGCCGGCTGCAGGCCGGGCTGGCCGGCGCTGAACACGCCGAGCTGGTGGCCGATATCGAGGCCGGTCTGGGCGCCCCGACCGATCTTCTTCAGCACGCTCCAGAAGCTCTGCAGCTCCATGTCGGTCGGCGGCGCGGCCGCGGCCGGCTGCAGGCCCGGCTGGTCGGCGCTGAACACGCCGAGCTGATGACCGATGTTCACGCCGGTCTGCACGCCCTGGCCGATCTTCTTCAGCACGCTCCAGAAGCTCTGCAGCTCCATGTCGGTCGGCGGCGCGGCCGCGGCCGGCTGCAGGCCCGGCTGGTCGGCGCTGAACACGCCGAGCTGGTGACCGATGTTCACGCCGGTCTGCACGCCCTGGCCGATCTTCTTCAGCACGCTCCAGAAGCTCTGCAGCTCCATGTCGGTCGGCGGCGCGGCCGCGGCCGGCTGCAGGCCCGGCTGGCCGGCGCTGAACACGCCGAGCTGGTGACCGATGTTCACGCCGGTCTGCACGCCCTGCCCGATCTTCTTCAGCACGCT
The DNA here is from genome assembly GCF_002266465.3 of Bradyrhizobium symbiodeficiens. NCBI lineage: Bacteria > Pseudomonadati > Pseudomonadota > Alphaproteobacteria > Hyphomicrobiales > Nitrobacteraceae > Bradyrhizobium > Bradyrhizobium symbiodeficiens. The sequence continues at coordinate 5,986,665 of NZ_CP029427.2, forward strand.
CCAGAAGCTCTGCAGCTCCATGTCGGTCGGCGGCGCGGCTGCGGCCGGCTGCAGGCCCGGCTGGCCGGCGCTGAACACACCGAGCTGGTGACCGATGTTCACGCCGGTCTGCACGCCCTGGCCGATCTTCTTCAGCACGCTCCAGAAGCTCTGCAGCTCCATGTCGGAGACCTGCACGGAGCCTTGCGCCGAACCTTGCGCCATGTCCGGACCGGCGGAAAACGGCAGGAAACCTCCGCCGATGTTTCCGACGATACCGCCGATGTTCTTTCCCCTCTTGCCGCCGAGCAGATTACCGATAACGCGTCCGGCCGCACCGCCGAGGATGGAGCCGAAAATCCCCTGCGGGTCCAGTTGGCCGTAATCCTCGTACTGCTGCTGTGTTCCAGTCATGATCAAAATCTCCTGATGAAGTGCCTGACCCGCGAGCGACAATTGCTTCCCGAAGGAGTCGGGATCACTGGTGCGAGCGGCTGAAGCTACGACAGGGATCGTGATGCAGGCGTCACGTCGAGCGTGAAAGTTGCGTCAAAGTTTTTGGCGCGGGGCAATTTGAGCGAGACAGATCTCGGCGACGCGCAGAACATGCGGCGAAGCTCGCTCTGCAGTCGTTCGGTCTCCTGCTCCGGCACTGCGCGAACGTCCCGCCACAGCACGGAGCGGCAAAGATCATACTGACGCAACGCGTCGGCACGGCGGCCTTGCTGCGCATAACAGCGCATCAAGATGCGATGGACATTCTCCTGAAGCGGGTCGATGGCGAGAATACGCAGCGCGAGCGCGATCGCGACATCCATGTGTTCGCGCTTGTCGGCGTCCAGCAGGCCTGCGAGTGCCTGCATCGCCAGTGTTCTCAGTCGCTGGCGCTCGGCAGAGAGCCAGGCCTCGAATTGGCAAGAGGTCGAGCCGAGGCCGTCGAGAAGGTCGCCTCGATAAAGCATCGCCGCACGGGCCAGCCTTTCGGGATCGCCTTCCCGGAGCAGGCGCTCGAATTCCCCGACATCGGTACTGATGGCGGCCGGGCAGATCCGGATGTCGTCGCGATCGGCCGAGATCACGTCGGGATATTGCGGCAGCACGCGCCGCAATGTGAGCAGAGCTTGTCGAAGGCTGGCGCGTGCGCGATCGCTGAAGTGGCCGTCCCATAGCAGCGTCGCGAGCTTGCCACGTGAAATGGCCCGTGGGGAACTGAGCGCGACATAGCCCAGCAGAGTTGCAGCCTTGCGGCTGGGGATCAGTACCGACTCACCGGAAGCAGAAACTACCTCGACACCGCCGAAGAGATTGATTTGGAGCAGCGACATTGTCCTTGTCCTTCGGTCATTGTCCTCTGTCCCTCACTTCATGCACGCGCGAACATTCTTATTCTGACCATGATCGCCAACGATGCGGACAGCACCCACCGCCCACACGTCATCGACCGGGTCGAAATGTTCGCGGCCACCATACAACCTGAATTAGACAAAGCAACGGAAGTCGATTGGCATCGCGTCAGCAAATTGTGAGGCCGCTAATTTTCGATGTGTGAGATAGCCCATAGGCAGATTGCGAATTGCAGGCGCGGTAATCGCTTGCATTTGATGCGTTATCGACTGCAACGACGGAACGACTGCGCGGGGTGCATGACATCTCACGCTGAACACTGTGCAAATGTCGTTGCGTCGCTGCGAAGGTTGCGTGCGGTGTTCGACGCACGCAAGCATGCGGTGCATTTGCCGTGCTCGGCTTGAACGGCGGAGCCGGCACCACGCATCAGGACGTGCGTCAGAAAGCCGCTGCGCCTGCGTCAGTCACGGTCACCGATTTCGTCTGGATGGAAGCGCACACGAAGGCGAGGAGGGGGTTCCCTCATTCCAGAGCACAGTTTGGAACTTCAACGCCGCAAGCAGCGCCGCGCACCGACCGATGCTTCGCATCGACGAGGGCGCTGCGACCGGGGCGCGCCGCAACTATGAGCCACTCGTGCCCTTCCGCTCCTCGCGCTCGGCCTCGACCTGCCGTTCCGCTTCGAGCCAGAACTCAAGCTCGCGATGGCTTGGCCGGCCCGCACGCTCCCAGAGTTCGTAGGCACGCGTGCGCACCTGGCCACGCCGCATCAGGCGACCGAGCTTTCGCTTCATCTCCTCGGCAAAACTTCGGAAGCGCTGGCCGGTGGTTTCGTCCCTGACGAGCGCGGCCGCTCGCGTGGCGAGTTCGATCTGGTGCTCAATCTTCTTCTGCTCGTCCACCGCCGACCCTGCCGTGGGAAAGGATTGTTTTCAGCGCCTTTGCTGTTCTGAGATCGAATTCCTTCGGGGAGGGTCCGTTCCCTCGGCAATTGCGACGGGGAGAGTGAGGCGAAGGCGGTCGGGTTCAGGCGGGACAACGCAGCTCAGCGCCACGTCGTGTCGGCTTCGACGATCACCGCGCGCGTTTCCGGATCTTCGGTCGTGTTGCAGGTCCAGGGCATGCCCTCACCGCAGCGGCAGCGCCGAGTTGTTCGCCTCAGGCCCGGAGCGGATGGCTTTCGCAGACCCATCCCAGACCCTGGCAGAAGGGGCAATTCTCGTCGGTCACAACGTATCCGGCGTCCGCAGCGTGTTCGACTTGTCCTCGTTGCGCAGCTCCTGCTCGGCGGCATTCCAAAACTCATCGTCACGGCCTTCGGGCCTGCCGGCCTGCTCCCACAAGCGGTGCGCGCGTTCTCTGATGTCTTGCTCGGTCGGCTCGGACAATTTTTCGTCTCCTCTGATGAAGCACGGCCCCACCCTGGGGGGCATGGGGGCTTTGGAGGCGGGGCCGTGCAGGCCAGCGATCGGCGGCGATGCTGGCCCGCCGAGTCAAGCTTCGATCGGGCGCGGGAGTTCCAATGCGCGCGCGCAGAGACGCGGCGCGCCAACGCGGCTCGGGGCCAAGCCTTAGTCCGAGCTTTGCGCGACAGATATCGGGAGTGGTTGGAAATTGTTGGTAGCGGGAGAGGGACTCGAACCCCCGACCCCAGGATTATGATTCCCGTGCTCTAACCAGCTGAGCTACCCCGCCACAGGGATCGCGAACGGCGGCTAAACGCCGATCTCGCGAACGCGCGGCATATAAAGAAGGGGGCGGCGGGAAGTCAATCCGCCTTCGCGCGAGCTTCGGCGCGACAAGCCGCTTTGGGGGTGGATAAACAGCCCGTTCGGCGCGGATTCCGGCCTCTCCCCGCGTGCCGGGAGAGGCAGAGAGAATCGTGCCTATTTCGGCCTCACATTGGGGTCGCCGCCGGGGCTACCGGGAGGCGGGATCACCGGGGTGGTGCCGCCAGACTCGGGTGCCGGGGCGTGCATCTCGGGATCGACGCCGGCGGGCGGGCAGAGCACGCCGTCGGATTTTGCCAGCCTGTCGCCGAGCGGTTCCCGGGACTGGCCGGTGGTGGTGCCGTCGGGGCCGCGGTTCGGGCGGTCCTGCGGGGCGCAATTGGTTGCATGTTGCGGGACGGCGGCGCGGTCGCTTGCGGCGGCGTCGCGGGGGCGGGTGGAGCCTGCGCGATCGCGCTGCCTGAGGCGGCGATGAGGAGGCTGACCAGAATGATGTTCGATGTGGTGCGCATGGGAGGGAAACGCGCCGATCACGGCGCGTGTTCCCGCGACACGATCACGATTTGTGGTAGCGGATCAGCGAAAAGTGCCCCATCGGCGGCATCGGCCTCCGCTCGGCCAGCGTGATGCCGCCGTGCCTGGCCGCCCAATTCACCAAGCGGGCCCACGGGAATTCCGGGCGCCAGCCGAGGCGGCGGGCGATGGGGGCGAAGGCGAGCTCGAACAGCTTGCGCGGACCGCTCTCGGCGCCGATGTGGTTGACCAGGATCAGCTCGCCGCCGGGCTTGAGCACGCGCACGAACTCGTCGAGCGTGCCTTCGGGATCGGGCACCGCGGTGATGACATATTGCGCCACCACCGCGTCGAAGAAGTTCTCGGGGAAGGCGAGATTCTTTGCGTCCATCACCGAGAGCACTTCGACATTGGAGAGCCGCAGCGCACGCACGCGCGCCTGCGCCTTGCGCAGCATCGGCTCGGAGATGTCGACACCGCAGATCTTCGTGGTGCGCGAATAGTCGGACAGCGAAAGCCCGGTGCCGACGCCGACGTCGAGGATGCGGCCGCCGATGCGGTCGGCTTCCGCGATGGTCGACTGCCGTCCGGCGTCGAACACCTTGCCGAACACGAGATCATAGACCGGCGCCCAGCGGCCATAGGCCTTCGCGACCCCGGCCCGCGAGATATCTGCTGCCATGCCCCCTGCCCTGAATTTTTTTAGCCGCGGACCGCTTCCACCAGCGGCCTCGCGCTATTGCTCGCGATCTTCGCCGCGGCGCTTTGAATAAAGCCGCCGCCGAGCACGCGCGCCTGCCCGCTGGGCGCGTCGTAGAACACGCAGGCTTGTCCCGGCGAGACGCCCTCCTCGCCGCCGACGAGCTCGACCTCGTAATGGCCGCCTGCGCCGCGCAGCCAGGCGGGCTGCGGCGCGCGCGTCGAGCGCACGCGCACGAACAATTCGAGGCCGGCGCCGACGGCGCGGTCGATGTCGCCGCCGCCGATCCAGTTGACGTCGCGAAGCGCGATGCGGTGCATCTTCAGGGCATCGCGCGGGCCGACGACGACGCGGCGGTTGGCTGCCTCCAGCCGCACCACGAACAGCGGCGCGTGAGCCGCGATGCCGAGGCCGCGGCGCTGGCCGACGGTGAAATTGGCGATGCCGTTGTGGCGGCCGAGCACGCGCCCGTCGAGATCGACGATGTCGCCGGGGTCCATCGCATTGGGACGCAGGCGCGTGATGATGTCGGTGTAGCGCCCCGTCGGCACGAAGCAGATGTCCTGGCTGTCGTGCTTGTCGGCAACCGACAGGCCGAAGCGGCGCGCCAGCTCGCGCGTCTCGGGCTTGGTCATGTCGCCGAGCGGGAAGCGCAGGAAGTCGAGCTGTGACTGCGTGGTCGCAAACAGGAAATAGCTCTGGTCGCGGTCGGCATCGGCCGCGCAGACCAGCGCGCGCGAGCCGTCGTCGCGGCGGCGCGAGGCGACGTAATGGCCGGTGGCGAGCGCCTGCGCGCCGAGCTCGCGCGCGGTCTTCAGGAGGTCGCGGAACTTGACGCTGCGGTTGCACTCGATGCACGGCACCGGCGTCTCGCCGAGCGCGTAGCTGTCGGCGAAATTGTCGATGACGGATTCGCGGAAGCGATCCTCGTAGTCGAGCACGTAATGGGGAATGCCGAGTTTTGCCGCGACGTCGCGGGCGTCGTGGATGTCCTGGCCGGCGCAGCAGGCACCCTTGCGGTGGGTCGCCGCGCCATGGTCGTAGAGCTGCAGCGTGATGCCGACGACGTCGTAGCCTTCCGCCTTGAGAAGCGCAGCCGTCGTCGAGGAATCGACCCCGCCCGACATGGCGACGACGACCCTGGTGTCCTCAGGACGGCCTTCGAGATCCAGACTGTTGAGCATGGGCCTTTGAGGGTTGTGACGGCGGCGTGCGGCGATCCGCGATTTCATGCCTCTCGCGGGACGTCGTCGATCCCCGGGAACTTTGGTTCCCGCAAGGCACGACTGCCCGGTCGAAAGCGGCTGAGAGTAACCTCTTTAATATAGGCGGCACTCCGGTGAAGCAATCACGCACGCCGCCAGCTTAGGGCAATTCTTGCCGGGGAGGCAGAAATGACGGGGTCGCGGCTGCCCCCGCGGCGACAGGGTCAAATGATCAACATATTGATCTTATTATATAAATAGACATGTCGCGGCGCTGGCCCGCTCCTTGCTCCCTTGGATGCGAAGTTGTTTCCAAGGGGTCGCCTGTGGTCAGTCGTACGTCAGATGTCGTGGCCAGCGTGCCAGTTCCGAGCGCGCAGCAAAAGCCTGCGCGGTCGCAGAGCGCCAGAGAGGCGTCCGCGAACGACTCCTTCGGCTCGCTGGTCGACAGCAACACCCAGGCGATCGACAGCAATGCGGCCTCGCAGGCCCAGGATAGCGCGCCGCGGCGGAGCGATCCGTCCTCCGCTGACAAGGGCCTGCGCGACACCTCGCCCACCGATCAATCCTCGCAGAGCAGGGCGAGCGACGACACATCGGCGTCCGCCAGGGACGACAGGACGAACGACACGACCACCGATCCGGCCAAGGACGCCGGCAAGGCCAAGGAAAAGGACAAGGACAAGAATAAGGCCGAGGCATCAGACGCCAAATCGGCTGATACCTCCGGTAAAACCAAGGACGACAAGACCGAGGGCACCGACACGCTCACCGCCGCCATCGATGCCGCAGCAACCGCGCCGGCCGACGCGACGCAGGCCGCCGTGCCTGATCCGAATGCCATCGCGATTGCCGCGCCGGTCGTCCCTGCCGATCCGAACGCGGCTGCCGACCAGGCCGCCACCACCTCGCCGCTGACGATCGCCGCCGCCGGCATCGCCGCCAGCGCCTCGACCGCGGCGCAGATCGCGGGCACCAAGACCGACACCGCCACGCCGGCCGACAAGAGCGCCAAGACCGCCGGCGCCAAGGTCGATGCCGACACCTCCGCGACGCTGGCCGATGCCGCGACCGCGACAACCGACGCAGCCGCGACCGACGCCAAGCCGAATGGCGGCCTGATCCCCGTCAACCAGGGCACGCCGAAGACCTCGTTCCAGGCCGCCGTCGCCACCGCGCAAGGACAGTCCGACGTTTCCGATATCGGCCAGGACGCCGGCCAGGCAAACGCGGCCCCGACACAAGCGCCGGGCGCTGCGACCGCCAACACCGCCGCGCATCCGCAAGCCGCGAAGCCGCAGGCGGATGGCGCAGGGACCGAGGCCAAGGCCTCGGACCGCACCGCCGATGCAACCCAGGGCGCGCCGACCACGCTTCCTCATGCGGGCGCGCAAGGCGCGGTCGCCTCGACCGACACCAGCGCGCAGGCCGCCTCCGCCGTGCAGGCGCCATTCACCAATACGACCTCGACTGCGTCCGCTTCGACCGCGACGCTGACCGCAACCGCGGCCGGTGCGACGACGGTGCCGATCAACGGCGTGCCGGTGGAGATCGCGGCGGCGATCCGCTCCGGCAAGTCCCGCTTCGACATCAGCCTCGACCCGGCCGAGCTCGGCCGTATCGACGTCCGCATCAATGTCGACCGCAACGGCAACGTCACCTCGCATCTCACGGTGGAGAAGCCGGAGACGCTGCAACTACTGCGCCAGGACGCGCCGCAATTGCAGCGCGCGCTCGACGATGCCGGCCTCAAGTCCGGCAGCAACGGGCTGTCCTTCAGCCTGCGCGACCAGAATTCATCGGGCCAGAACTCCGGCCAGAACAACGACAATGGCGGCAATGCACGCCGGCTGATCATCAGCGAGGACGACACCACTGCTGCCGCACCCGTCGGGCGCGGCTATGGCCGCATGTTCGGGCCGAGCGGTGGCGTCGACATCAGAGTGTGAGGGAGTATTCGACATGACCACCACGACTGGCGCTACCGCTCCTACCGTCGTCTCCGGGACCACCGACCTCCCGAAATCCTCCTCGTCGGACTCGCTGGGCTCGACCACGGGATCGACGCTCGCCGGCAACTTCCAGACCTTCCTGACGCTGCTGACCACGCAGCTGCAGAACCAGAACCCGCTGGATCCGCTCGACACCAACCAGTTCACCCAGCAGTTGGTGCAGTTCGCCGGCGTCGAGCAGCAGCTCAAGACCAACGATTCGCTGTCCCAGCTCGTCACCCTGCAGCAGACCACGCAGGCGACCCAGGCGCTGGGCTTCGTCGGCAAGACCGCTCTGGTCGACGGCACCACCGCGACCATGACGAACTCGTCCGCGACCTGGCATCTCAACGTGCCGACCGACTCCACCGTCGACATCACCGTCGCCAATTCCACCGGCCAGACCGTGTTCACCGGCAAATACACCGCCGGCGCCGGCACCGACGTCCCCTTCACCTGGGGCGGCATGGGCAATGACGGCACGCAATGGCCCGACGGCAAGTACACCATCACGGCTACCGGCAAGGACATCGCCAACAACAATGTCGGCATCGCAGCCCAGGTGCAGGGCGTGGTGTCCTCGGTCGACTTGACCCAATCGCCGCCGCTGCTCACCATCGACGGCGCCAGCTACACGCTAAGCCAGGTGAAGAGCATCATCGCCACCGGCAGCAATTGAGGCCCGCGCAAAAGCCACACCCAAGATGTCATCCCGGCGAAAGCCGGGATCCATAACCACCAAAGGCAATTTGGCTAAGACATTCTCGGTAGTGCTACCCGCGTCACATCGATAGATCACGCGGTATCGGTTCCGGCCTTCGCCGGGACGACTACAAAGGCCTTGCAGCACCACCGCGCAGGCCCCGTTCGTTAGTAAAGTATTTACGAAGACCCCGCCCGACCCGCTGAAATTGCGTTTTCAGCGCCTCGGGCCGGTCGCGTTCCAGCAAGTTTCAACGAGAATTGTATTGAAGCCTTAGGCTTAGCGGATTTTTAAGCCGCGATGCGTAGGGTTGTGAAGTGAGTTCAGTGGTTGAGAGTTTGTGAGTACGCCATGACAGAACCCCATCGCCCGAGGGTAAAATACGTCATCGGGCCGGACGGCAGTCCGTTGACGATCGCGGACCTGCCTGCACCCGGCACCAAACGCTGGGTCATCCGCCGCAAGGCCGAAGTCGTCGCCGCCGTCCGTGGCGGACTTCTCTCGCTTGAGGAGGCCTGCAGCCGTTATACCCTGACGGTCGACGAATTCCTTTCCTGGCAGTTTTCCATCGACCAGCATGGTCTGGCGGGTCTTCGCACCACCCGCATCCAGCAATATCGCCAGTAGGCGATCCGGAAATCTGCGGCTTTTGACGAAAATCGGCCCCGCCCCGCGAGGCCGATTTTTTTCATGTCCGCCTTTTGCGCGACTTTTGTCCGACCTCTTAACCTTCGTTAACCATATCGAAACCATCACCTAGGCAATAATTGCCCAGTCGGCCTTTCCGGTGAAAGCGGCCGAATCTGTTGGGGCGGTTGCTTGCAAGGTCTTGCGGACTTTCTGAAGAGTATCGGCGCCGCCCGGTTCGGGGCGATGATCGCGGTCACCGCCGCGCTCATCGGCTTTTTCGCGTTCGTCATCATGCGCGTCACGACGCCGCAGATGACGACGCTGTTCACCGACCTCAGCGTCGAGGATTCCTCCGGCATTATCAAGGACCTGGAACGCCAGGGCATCCAGTTCGAGATCCGCAACGAGGGCAGCATCATCATGGTGCCCAAGGACAAGGTCACGCGCCTGCGGATGAAGCTCGCCGAGGGCGGCCTGCCCAAGGGCGGCGGCGTCGGCTACGAGGTGTTCGACAAGTCGGACGCCCTCGGCACCACCTCCTTCGTCCAGAACATCAATCACCTCCGCGCGCTGGAAGGCGAGCTCGCCCGCACCATCCGCGCCATCGACCGCATCCAGGCCGCCCGCGTCCATCTGGTGCTGCCCGAGCGCCCGCTGTTCGCCCGCGAGGCGCCGGAGCCGTCGGCCTCGATCGTGGTCCGGGTCCGCGGCGCGCTGGAAGCCCAGCAGATCCGCGCCATCCGTCACCTCGTCGCCTCCGCCGTCAACGGCCTGAAGCCGCAGCGGGTCTCGATCGTCGACGAGGCCGGCCAGCTGCTCGCCGACGGCGCCGCCACCGACCCGGAGCAGGCGGTCGGCGACGAGCGCCGCATCAACTTCGAGAAGCGGATCCGCAAGCAGGTCGAGGACATCGTCTCCTCGGTGGTCGGCTCCGGCCGCGCCCGCGTCCAGCTCTCCGCCGATTTCGACTTCAACAAGATCACCCAGACCTCGGACAAGTTCGACCCCGAGGGCCGGGTGCTGCGCTCGAGCCAGACCCGCGAAGAGCAGAGCATGACCGCCGACAACAACGGCCAGGTCACCGTCAACAACGAGCTGCCCGGCAACCAGCAGAACAGCGGCGCCACGGCCAAGGACCAGAGCAAGAAGTCCGAAGAGACCAACAACTACGAGATATCCCGCACCACCAAGACCGAAGTGACCGAGGCCGGCAGGGTCAACCGCATCTCGGTCGCGGTGCTGGTCGACGGCATCTACACCAAGAACGACAAGGGCGAGCTGGTCTACACCGACCGCACCAAGGAGCAGCTCGACCGCATCGCCACCCTGGTGCGCTCGGCGATCGGCTTCGACCAGAAGCGCGGCGACCAGGTCGAGGTCGTCAACCTGCGCTTTGCAGATGCGCCCTCCACCACCCCGATCAGCGAGCCCTCCGGCTTCCTCGGCATGCTCCAGTTCACCAAGGACGACGTCATGTACTTCGTCGAACTCGGCGTGATGATGCTGCTCGGCCTGATCGTGCTGTTCCTGGTGATCCGCCCGCTGGTCAAGCGCATCCTGGCCTCCGACGAAGTCGCCGCTGCCATCTCCGGCGTGCTCTCCGGCCCGGCCGCCTCGGAAGAGACCGCGCCAGCCGGCCAGGCACTGCTGCCGAGCGGCGCCGCCAGCGCGATCGACGTCGCCACCGTCCAGGGCCAGGTTCACGCCCAGTCCGTTCATCGCGTCGGCGAGCTCGCCGAGCGCAACCCCAACGAAACCGTCGCCATCATCCGCCAGTGGCTGACCGAACCAACCAAGTGATCCGAACCAAGTAATCCTAGCCAAGAAACCTAGCAGTGAATCAAGAAGTGATCTGACATGGCCGGAAATCTGCAAAACGCCAACTCCAACGACATCACCAACGTGATCTCCACGCTCGGCCAGCGTGCCGGCAGTCGCGCGGGGCAGACCGAGGCGGTGGCAGGACCCAAGCGCGCCGCGATCCTGATGCTGGCGCTGGGCGAGCAGTATGGCGGCAAGATCTGGTCGATGCTCGACGACGACGAGGTGCGCCAGCTCTCGCTCGAGATGTCGACGCTGGGCACCGTCGAGGTCGACACGGTCGAGGACATGCTGCTCGAGTTCGTCTCGCGCATGTCGGCCTCGGGCGCGCTGATGGGCAATTTCGACGCCACCGAACGGCTGCTCCAGCAGTACCTGCCGCCGGAGCGCGTCAACGGCATCATGGACGAGATCCGCGGCCCCGCGGGACGCAACATGTGGGAGAAGCTCTCCAACGTGCAGGAAGAGGTGCTCGCCAACTATCTCAAGAACGAATATCCGCAGACCATCGCGGTGGTGCTCTCGAAGCTGAAGCCGGAACACGCCGCGCGCGTGCTCGGCATCTTCCCCGAGGAGCTCGCGCTCGACGTCGTCAACCGCATGCTGAAGATGGAAGCGGTGCAGAAGGAGGTGATCGAGAGCGTGGAGAAAACGCTGCGCACCGAATTCATGTCCAACCTGTCGCAGACCCGCCGCCGCGACGCCCACGAGGTGATGGCCGAAATCTTCAACAATTTCGACCGCCAGACCGAAACCCGCTTCATCACCTCGCTGGAAGAGGACAACCGGGAATCGGCGGAGCGCATCAAGGCGCTGATGTTCACCTTCGACGACCTCGTGAAGCTGGATTCCGGCTCGGCCCAGACGTTGATGCGCAACGTCGACAAGGACAAGCTCGGCGTCGCGCTCAAGAGTGCCAACGAGGACGTCCGCAACTTCTTCTTCGGCAACATGTCCTCGCGCGCCGCCAAGATGCTCCAGGACGACATGGCCGCGATGGGCCCGGTCCGCCTGCGCGACGTCGACGAGGCGCAGGCGCTGCTGGTCAATCTCGCCAAGGATCTCGCCGCCAAGGGCGAGATCATGCTGACCAAGAACCGCGCCGACGACGAACTGGTGTATTGATGGCCGCTCCGGCAAAATTCCTGTTCGATACCGACTTCGCGGCGCCCGAGAGGACGACGCGGGAGAAGGCCGCGACCGCCGCGGAGATCGCCCAGCGGATCGCGGAAGCCGAGGCGCGCGCCTATCAGGACGGCTTTGCCGCCGGCCAGCAGGAGGCCAAGGCCGAGAGCGACCGTCGCGTCGCGCTGGCCATGGAAGAGATCAACATCGGCATCCGCGGCATCGCGTCCGGGATCGGCAACATCGAATCCAAGATGGAGACCGAGGCGGTCGACGTCGCAGTGGCGGTCGCGCGCAAGCTGTGCGCCGACCTGGTCGCCGCCGAGCCGCTTGGCGAGATCGTCGCACTGGTCAAGGACTGCTTCTCGCATCTGGTCGCGACGCCGCATCTGGTGGTCCGCATCAACGACGCGCTCTACGACAGCGCACGCGAGAAGATCGAGCGGCTCGCCAAGCAGAGCGGCTTCGAAGGACGGCTGGTGATCCTGGCCGAGCCGGAGATTGCGACCGGCGACTGCCGGATCGAATGGGCCGATGGCGGTGTCGTGCTGGAGCGCGGCGCCATCGCGGCCAAGATCGACGAAATGGTTGGACGCTATGTCGCGTCCCGCAGGGGGAGCTAAGCCATGAGCGACACCGACGGACAGGTCCCGCTGCCCGATCTCAACGGCCCGATGCCGCCGACCGGCACGGACGTCGGCTACAGCGAGGACGAATATGCGGCGCGTGCCGCCGCCGACCTCGAGGCGGTGTTCGACGTTCCCGTGCAGGTCTCGGCCGTGCTCGGCCGCTCGAAGATGGACGTCAGCGAGCTGTTGAAGCTCGGACCCGGCACCGTTCTCGAGCTCGACCGCCGCGTCGGCGAGGCCATCGACATCTACGTCAACAACAAGCTGGTCGCCCGCGGCGAAGTCGTCCTGGTGGAGGACAAGCTCGGCGTGACCATGACCGAAATCATCAAGACCGAACGCGGCTGATAGCGCGCGCGACCAGACGGACAGGAGACTGACATGCGGCTTCTCATCGTTGGCACATTGAAGGGCCAGCTCACCACCGCCACCAAGATCGCGATGGACAACGGCGCCACCGTGACCCATGCCGAGGATCACGATCAGGCGATGCGCGTGCTGCGCGGCGGCAAGGGCGCCGACCTCCTGCTGGTCGACGTCGCCCTCGACATCCGCGACCTCGTGATGCGGCTCGAGGCCGAGCACATCCACGCCCCGATCGTCGCCTGCGGCATCACCAACGACGCCCGCGCCGCTGTCGCCGCGATCCACGCCGGCGCCAAGGAATACATCCCGCTGCCGCCGGACCCCGAGCTGATCGCCGCGGTGCTGGCCGCGGTCGCCAACGATTCCCGCGAGCTGGTCTATCGCGACGAGGCGATGGCCAAGGTGATCAAGCTGGCGCAGCAGATCGCCGGCTCCGACGCCTCGGTGATGGTCACCGGCGAGTCCGGAACGGGCAAGGAAGTGCTGGCCCGCTACGTCCACACCCGCTCCGCCCGCGCCAAGCGTCCCTTCATCTCGATCAATTGCGCCGCGATCCCCGAGCATCTGCTCGAATCCGAGCTGTTCGGCCACGAGAAGGGTGCCTTCACCGGCGCGATCGCCCGCCGCATCGGCAAGTTCGAGGAAGCGACCGGCGGCACGCTGCTGCTCGACGAAATCTCGGAGATGGACGTCCGCCTGCAATCCAAGCTGCTCCGCGCCATCCAGGAGCGCGTGATCGATCGCGTCGGCGGCACCAAGCCCGTCCCCGTCGACATTCGCATCATCGCGACCTCGAACCGCAATCTGGTGGACGCCGTGCGCGAAGGCACGTTCCGCGAGGATTTGCTGTTCCGCCTCAACGTCGTGAACTTGAAGATCCCACCGCTGCGCGAGCGGCCCCTCGACATCCTCGAGCTGGCCCAGCACTTCGTGAAGAAATACGCCGAGGCCAACGGCGTGCCGGCGCGCCCGATCTCGGCGGAAGCGCGCCGCGTGCTCTCGGCCAACCGCTGGCAGGGCAACGTCCGCGAGCTCGAGAACACGATGCATCGCGCGGTGCTGATGGCGCAGGGCGACGAGATCGGCCCCGACGCCATCCTGACGCCGGACGGCGACCGCCTCGACCTCGCCAAGACCGTGCCGGCCGTGGCGCATGCCACGATGGCCGCCGAGCAGGTGACTCGGGCGCTGGTCGGCCGCACGGTCGCCGATGTCGAGCGCGACCTGATCCTGGAAACGCTGAAGCACTGCCTCGGCAACCGCACCCACGCCGCCAACATCCTTGGCATCTCGATCCGCACGCTGCGCAACAAGCTCAACGAATATTCCGACGGCGGCATCCCGATCACCCCGGCGGGAACGCCGGGCGAGTATCCGCGCATGCCGATGATGGGGGCCTGAGGGCAGCGCCCACGCTGCTTGAGATTGCGAATGCCCGGGCCGGTCCCGGGCATTTATTTGTGCACCCTCAGCGATGGTCTTGTAGCCCGGATGAGCGCAGCGACATGCGGGACACCCCTCCTTGTGGCATCCCGGATATCGCTTCGCTCATCCGGGCTACGGGAGCGAACACATGGCGGCACCGCATCCGGCGACTAGGTCGCGGCGACACCACGCCCTATAACCCCGCATGAAAACCACGCGAGGAACCACATGTCTCAAGCTCAAATCACGGACTGGCTGGCGTCGCAGAAGCAGGCGATGATCGATCTGCTGCGCGACGTCGTGAACATCGACTCCGGCTCCTATGACAAGGAAGGCGTCGATGCGGTCGGTGCGCGGTTCGAGCGGCATTTTGCCGAGCACGGCATTCCGTGCCGGCGCGAAGCCGACGCCACCTTCGGCGACGCCATCCATGCCGACGTCGCAAAGCCCGGGAGCAACGAGAAGCCGGTGCTGTTGATGGGACATCGCGACACCGTGTTCGGCAAGGGCGAAGCGGTGCGGCGCCCGTTCACGATCAAGGACGGCCGCGCCTATGGGCCTGGCGTCGCCGACATGAAGTCCGGAGTCGTGATGAACATCTTCGTCGCCACCGCCTTCCACAAATTCGGCGGCAACCCGCATCCGATCAAGCTGCTGATCACCTCGGACGAGGAGATCGGCTCGCCCTCCTCCCGGCCGGTGATCGAGCGCGAAGGCCGCTCGGCCCGCGCCGTGTTCAATTCCGAGCCGGGCCGCCCCACCGGCAACATCGTGACGGGGCGCAAGGGCGGCATCTTCATGCATCTCGCCATCACCGGCAAAGCCGCGCATTCCGGCGCCAATTTCGCCGCCGGCGTCAGCGCGATCGGCGAGCTCGCGCACAAGATCGTGCAGATCCACGCGCTCACCGATCTCGACAAGGGCATCACGCTCAATGTCGGCCTGGTCTCGGGCGGGCAGTCCGTCAACACCACCGCGCCTTACGCGGAAGGGCAGATCGACCTGCGCTATGTCGATCCGGCCGATCGCGCGCGGGTGATGGACGCGATCCAGACCATCGTCGCGACATCTTTCGTGCCGGGCACGCATGCGACGCTGACGATCAAGGGCGAGTTCGTGCCGGTGGTGCAAAGCGCGGATTCAAAGGCGCTGTTCGAAAGCTATCAGGCCGCAGCCAGACAAGCCGGCCTCACCACGCTGCAGGGTGAATTCTCCGGCGGCTGCGCCGATTCCGGCTTCACCGCCGCGGTCGGCACCCCGACCATCTGCGGCCTCGGCCCGGTCGGCGGGCTCGCGCACACACCGGAGGAATATCTCGAGATCGACAGCATCGTGCCGCGCGCGCAGGCGCTAGCGTTGGCGATCTTGCGGGGGTGAAGGCAGCTGCCGTAGGGTGGGCAAAGCGAAGCGTGCCCACCGTCTCTGTCACCATGTAAAGCTCGTAGGCACGGCGCAAGTGCGCCTTTGCCCACCCTACGAGACCTCCCAAGTTTCTACGAATAACTCGGCGCGTCCGGCTTGCGGAAGATGTGGATGGGATCGCCGGGAATGATCACGGGCTGGCCCGAGAACATCGCGTAGGCGTAGAGCGCGAGATAGGCGATCGCCAGCGCGCCGATGGCATAGAACGCCCAGGTCGCGATACGCTTCATCGTTCCGCTCCGTTGCCGTCCCGGCGGGAAGGTTCAGGGCGCTTCTAGAGCGATGACGGAGAAAAGACCAGCCTCTGCGCCGACAGCCTGCGGCGGTCAAACGCCGCGCCGGCTGCGCGCGGGAACGCTGACATCCGCAAGCGTGGCGGCGTCCTCGTCCTGGTCGACCGCCACATACTGGCCGTGCCAATAGGCCAGCGCCGCGGTGCGCGTCGAGCTGTTGATGCCCCTGACACGGCCGATGACGATGCCGTGCGAATGGCGCTCCACGATCTCCTCGACCTCGCAATCGAACGCCGACAGCGCGCCGACCAGCAGCGGAACGCCCGAGACCGCCGTCACCCACTCGGCACCTTTGAAACGATCGGCGCCCTTCAGCCCGCCCTTGCCGGCAAAGCGCTCGGCGACATCGAGCTGGTCGGCGTTGAGGATGTTCACGCCGAAGGCGCCGTGGCGGCGGATCAAGGGGAAGGACGAGGCATCGCGGTTGATGCTGACCAGCAGCGTCGGCGGCTCGACCGACAGCGAGGTCACCGAGGTCACCGTCATGCCGGTGATGTCCTTGCCCCGCCCGGCGGTGATGACGCTGACGCCGCCGGTGAGATGGCGCATGGCGCCGCGGAAATCGGCGGACGAGATGGCAGTTTCAGTCATGAGATCGCGAGGCACTACATTCATGGCATGGTCCCCGACGCGGGGTTGCTCTTTATCTAGGTACGATCGTCCGCCGACAACAGATGGCTCGAGGACCGGGGCGTCGAGAGCCTCCGACACCGCCAAACTATGGAGCGGCCTGCCGGAGGTGTCGAGATGTCATGACCAAGAACGATACGCAAACTGTCGCGCGGCCGCAGGCGCGATCAATCTTCCAATCGACGGGGCAAATGCAGGGTAATTCTTCCCGCACGCGAATGCGAGCGCCGCACGGCTCTGTCTCGGCGACGCGAGGCTCCGACCTCAAAATCGCGAAAACAACCCCATGCACAGTAGCCGGCAGTAGCGAGATCAATGACTTACACGGCAGCCCGACGGGTCCATCGCACCGGCAGATTCTGCAGTCCGCGAAACGCCCAGCCACCGATCCGCACCTTCTCGTCGTCGACGATCTCCAACTGCTTCGCCCGCGCGAACACGGTCGGCAGCGCGACGTCGGCGATCATGGCGCGGGAGGCGAAGGCGCCGGCGCAGAAATGCGGGCCGGCGCCGAACGCGACGCTCTTGGTCGTATCACGGCGCACGTCGAACTCGTCGGCACGCTCGAAATGGGTCTCGTCGCGATTGGCCGAGCCGAACATCAGGAACACGCGCTCGTCCGCCTCGAAGGCGACGTCGCGGATGCTCCACGGCCTGGCGATGCGCCGCGGCGACATGCCGATCGGCGAGATCCAGCGGGCATATTCCTCGAACGCCTGGAGCCAGGTGACTTCACCGCGCCTGACAAGATCGAGCTGCTCGGGATGGGTCAGCAGCGCCCACACCGTGCCGGCGATCGCCTTGCGCGGCTCGTTCTGGCCGCCCGAGATCGCGAGCTTGACGTTTGCGCGCACGCTCTCCATCGGCATGCCGGAGGCAAGCAGCACGCCGAGAATGCTCTGGTCGGGATGCTCGCGCACCACCGGCAGGATGTCGTCGATCGCAGCATCGATGCCCGATGTCGCGGCATGGCAGCGCGCCTCGACCTCAGGGTCGCCGGCGTAATTGGCGATGCCCTCGATCATGCCTTGCGACCACGCGTCCATGTCCTGATAGCCGATGTTGGTGAGCCCGGTGATCGACTTCAGGCATTCGCCGGAGAACGGCAGCGCGAAGTCGCGCATGAAGTCGATCCGCCCCGGCTCGATCGCGTCGAGGATGCGGTCCGCATGGGCCTGGAACAGCGCGGTCCAATGCGCCTTCACCGTCTTCGGCGACACCGTCGGGAACATCGCGCGGCGCTCGACCTGGTGCGCCTCGCCGTCCTTGCGCATCATGTTGTGGCCCATCAGCCGGTTCATCAGGCCCGCGGGCTGGTGCGAGGAGAACACGTCGATCTGCTTCTCGGAGATCGAGATGTCGTCGCGGCTGGTCAGCAGCGTCGAGCCGAGCTGCGGCACGAAGGCGATCGGCGCTTCTTTCCGCATTTTGGCGAGCATCGGATAGGGATCGGCCCAGAACGCGACAGGGTCGATATCGATGCGCGGCGCGGTGCTCAAGGCGGCCTCCCGAGGTTGTCATATCCTTCAGGCCAGACTAGCGAACCACAGCGCCGGCGTCTGTCCCTAGTGATGGGGACGAACGGCAGGAGCGCATTTAGGTGCAAGTCATAGGTGCAAGTCGGGCTGACGGGACAAAACGGCAAGGACATCCCCGAATTTGCCGTGGCAACCGGTTCCTGTACTCTTGGCCTGCGAGGCTTGGCCTGCAAAGTTTGGCCTGCAAAGCCGGGACGGGATGGTCATGACCACATTGTTCATCGCAGGCGCGACGGGGCTGGTTGGCGGCCGCGCGATGACGCTCGCTCTTGCGGACTCTCGCGTCACGCGCATCATCGCGCCGACGCGGCGTGCGCTGCCGCCCGAGGAACGGGTCAGCAATCCCCGGCTCGATGATCTGATTGCCGGTGCCGGCGGTGAGGAATGGCGAGCCGACGGCGCAATCTGCGCGCTCGGAACGACGCGGGCGGCGGCAGGGTCGGCAGCAGCATTTCGCGCGGTCGATTACGAACTGGTGCTGCTGGTCGCGCGGCGGCTGCGCGACGCCGGAGTCGGTCGGCTCGCGCTGGTATCGTCCCTGGGCGCCGACCCGCGATCCCTGTTTCTCTACACACGGACGAAGGGCGAGGTGGAGGAAGCGGTCGAGGCGCTCGCTTTCCCGTCCCTGACGATCCTGCGGCCAGGATTCCTGGATGGCGAGCGTGCCGAAAGCAGGCCGGTACAGCGAGCCGTGCGGAACGTCCTGGGCTTCATATCTCCCCTGTTGCCGCCAGTTGCGCGCGTCAGTTCGGTGACCAACGTGGCCCGCCAGCTCATCGAGGCCGCTGTTGCCGGCGAACCGGGAAGGCACGTCATTGGAGCCGGACAACTGGCGGAAGGCGGCGACTGACACCGCCCGTCCAGCTGCGCGTGCCGGACGACGCTGCGCGGCTCTGCCAGATCCTTGGAGCCAGACCTTGGAGCTACCGCGCCTCGGCGATTCTCGGTCCGGATGACAGCATCTGCGCGTTAGCCGCCAACGGCCGCTTCGACGGCGATGCCGGGTCCGGCAATCGGAAGGCGGCGTCGGCCGGCGTGCCCTGGGATGGTCTGCGGGCGGCGCTTGCCGGAAGCACGATCACCTTCGCGCCGACCTTCACCCGCTCATAGAGGTCCGTGACGTCGTCATTGGTCAGCCGGATACAGCCGGACGACACTCGCTTGCCGATCGTATTGGGGTTGTTGGTGCCGTGAATGCGATATTCGGTTTCGCCGAGATACATCGCGCGCGCGCCGAGCGGGTTGCCGGGGCCGCCCGCCATGAACCGCGGCAGATAAGGTTGACGCCCGATCATTTCAGTCGGCGGATGCCAATCCGGCCATTCTGCCTTGCGGGCCACGGTCTGCTCGCCGGACCAGGTGAAACCTTCGCGGCCGACACCGATGCCGTAGCGCAACGCCTGCCTGTCGTTCAGGACGAGATAAAGGAATGTGTTTCCGGTATCGATGATCACGGTGCCGGGCGTCTGGCGGCTTGCGTAGTCAACCACCTGCCGGACCAATGCCCCGGGACCCTCGGCGTCGGCTTTTGGCGGCTCGGCCAGAGGCGCCGGAGCCGGTGTCGGAATCGGAGCTGCAGCCGGGACTGGAGCCACCGCTGCGGCATGAACCGGAGGCGCCACGTAAACCGGCGTCGACGATGCCTTGGCCTCCTGCGCGGGCTTCCGGACTGGCTGCACGCTCGCCGGTTTGGACAGCAAACCGTAGCCCACGACGGCGACGGCCACGACGCCGATCGCAACGCGCGCGGCCATCGGGAGAGCGAAAGTCTCCGCCTTTCCGCGTTTGGCCCGCTTCTTCATCGCTTTCCCCAAGTCACCCTGCCCAAGTCACCCTGCCCAAGAGAGGTACCCAGCAAGATTTAAGAAACATCGAAGCAATCCCGCCCGGAATGGAACCGCTGGCGATGGTTAACGCTTTTTATCCTGATGCTTCACAATGCGCGCTCTACAGCGAGGCAAGCCCGGAATAACAGGGCGCGCCTGCCGGGAGAATGATTTGCAAATTCTGGTCGTTGAAGACGAAGACCTGATCCGCGATGTGGTCGTGGACATATTGGAGGGTCACGGGCACGAAGTTCTTCAAGCCGGGAGCGGAGAGCACGCGCTGCAGCTTTGCGCCGAAGTCACTCCGGACCTCATCTTCACGGACGTAAGGCTGCCGGGGCAGATTTCCGGGTGGGACGTCGCAATAAGATGCAGGCAGAGTCATCCCGCCATTCCCGTCATCTACGCCACTGGATACACTCAATCAGATCCGCGCCCGGTTTCCGGGAGCATCATGCTCCACAAGCCCTACCGACTCGAGCGGCTCCTGGAATCCATACGCACCTTGACGCGCCAGTAACGCCGCATCCGAACGGCGAGCTTGGCCATAAGGACACGCACTCACTCCGCCGCCATGCCGCGCAGGTAAGGTTGACCGGTGAGGTTAATTCGAGCCGGCGTTTGTCCATCGAAGCCGCCCTCGCTAGCCTGGCAACCAGGCAGGGATGACATGCTCAAGAGGACCGACCAGCACACGCTGTCGAAGGCCAAGCGCCGCGAAGCCCACGACTACGCCGTCGGGCTGGCATTCCTCGGCGCCGTCGGCATCCCCATGATCGCATGGATCGCCGCAATCGCATGGGTCGGCTGGCGCCTGATCGAGTGGCTTTTTTTCTAGGTAGAGCGCGGCTTACCATGAGCGAATTTGCAGGGCTTTCCGATCATTTCATCATGCGAATGCACGAGTTCATTCGCAACGAGGTGCAGGCCGATGCCTTGGCCGGCACCAGGTTGATCGGGCTACCCGCCAGACACCGCGCTGATCGTCTGTTCAAGGAGATCGAGCGTCGCGGGCTCGTCTGCAGGCCAATCGAATGGCCCGAGCACCTGGCTGATCCGTCGCGCGACCCGGCCGATCGGCCGCTTCGGACGATCGAAAATTGATTGCATTCGGCTCGCTTCGGTACGCATGAGACCGCCGGGATGCCGCAAGGGCATTCACGAGATGTAAAGCATCGAACAGAACAACGTCGCGCGAACGTTCAGATGTGAACATCGTGCGACGAGGAAGAAAGCCTAACCTCGTCCGGCCTCGGTTGGATTCGCCTCCGTGCCGAAGCGTCAGCGGCCTCAGCTCATTACCCTTCCCAGGCTGAGGCCGCTTGCCGCTTCAGTTCAGGCTCCGCGAGAGCCGATCGTCAATCGGCAGCTTGTTCCGGAATGCTCGTTTGTCTTTCGTCGCCGTTGGATTGTCTGGCTGCCCGGTACCGACCGGGCGATAGGCTGTGATATCGATTGAACAGCTTGGAAAATGCCGCAGGTGTCTCGTAACCGACCCGGCTCGCAATCCGGGCGATAGGCTCATCGCTGGTTTCCAACAGGAACGCAGCCTCCGCCATCCGGCGCTCGATCACATAACGGTGCATGGACTGGCCGACGAGCTTGGTAAAGCGCGCCGAAAATACCGAGCGGCCGAGCCCTACACGGTGGCCAAGATCGCTCAGTGTCCAGGGCCGCTCGGGGTTTTCGTGAATCAGCTTGAGCGCCGGTCCGATATGAGGGTCGGATATTGCACCAAGCCAGCCGCCCTGTCCGGGACTGAGAGATGCAATCCAGCTTCGGAGCACCTCGACGAAGAGCACTTCGGTCAATCGTGAAAGCGCGACGCGTTGGCCTGGACGCTCGAGCGCGGACTCGCTGACCATACGGCGGAGGATCGCTTCAAGCCAACCACCATCGGTGGTCCGCTTCAGCAGCAGCACGGGTGGAAGCAGCTCCAGCACACTGCCAAACAGAGGCCGTGACACGGTGAAATTGCCGCAAATCATCGTCGAGAGCGGCTTTGCACCTGTGCCGTGACGAACGACGCCAAGGCGCGCCGACGTTCGGTCGATATCCATGATCCGCAAAGGCTTGGCGCGGCGATCCGAATAGAACACGTGGGGCTCTCCCCGCGTGATGACGACGAAATCGCCCTCGGACATCTGGATCTGCTCTCCCTGTTCGAGGGCGAGAGTAGCCGAGCCTTGGCTGAGATAATGAAACAGAGCGTACGGTCGCGCCGGCAACTCGAGGTGCCAGGGATGGCCGAGCTCGAAGTGAAACAGCAGCGTCCCGCCGAGACGAACCCGATCGAGCACTTGGGCGAGTATGTCCATGTCGCCGAGATTAGTCCGGTGGACGATTGGACACAACATCCGGACGATCGATCTCTATCGTCCGGAAGATCCGCGCAATAGGTCATGCCGGCGCGGGCCGACGTCAGGAGCGGCAACCCTTCGCCCAGGGGCGGATGGAAAAAACCGCGACCTTACCGGAAACGCCTGTCCATTCCTTCGGACCGTGCTCGTCCGACATGCCAACAGGAACGATTCATGCGAAATATTCTCCTCTCTGCCGCCACCGTACTTCTGGCCGGAACGACATTGGTCGGCTCGGCTCATTCCGCCGAACTGCCCAAGGGAGCGGCCCCCAACATCGTGCTCGTCCACGGCGCTTTCGTGGACCAGACGAGCTGGCAGCCCGTCGCCGAAATTCTCACGAAGAAGGGCTACAACGTCACGCTGGTCGAGAATCCGCTCACGTCGCTTGCCGCCGACGTCGATGCCACCAAGCAGGCGCTGGCGAAGCAGAGCGGCAAGACCGTCCTCGTCGGCCACTCATGGGGCGGCGTGGTGATCACGCAGGCCGGCAACGATCCCAAGGTATCGGCGCTCGTTTACGTTTCCGCTTTCGCGCCTGACGTCGGCCAATCTCTGGCGACCCTCGCCAAGAGCGGTCCGGCCACCGAGGGCACCGCGGCGATCCATCCTGACGACAAGGGCAACCTCTACATCGATCCCAAGGTGTTCCCATCTGCGGTCGCGGCTGACCTTCCGCCGAAGATCGCGGAAGCCTTGGCCAACCATCAGCTTCCGCTGAACCACGTCGCGTTCGAGGCCCCGGTCGATGTTGCCGCGTGGCGCGATAAGCCGACTTTCTATGTGGTCACCACGAAGGACAAGGTGATCGCGCCCGAGGTCCAGAGGCATTTTGCAGCCGCCATGAAGGCCCAGACGACGGAAGTCGCCGGCAGCCATGCTTCGCTCGTCGTTCATGCGAAAGAAGTCGCCGCGGTGATCGAAAAGGCCTCGCTCGCAAAGTGACGACGCCGCTCCCGGCGCACACGTGCCGGGAGCGATCAACTTAAAATAGCAAATCCTGCCCCGGCTGCGGTCTCCGCATCGCCGCCCTCGCGCAAGGCTGCGCCACCCGCTCACCCCACGGCAACTTGTTCATCGAGGATGAAATGACTGAACTCGATATCCCCAGCCACGATGGAGCCACGCTTGAAACGGCGCCGACCCGCTATGTCGAAAGCCGCACCATCCGCTTCGCCTATCGTCGCCTGGGCCCGGCGACCGGAACCCCGCTCGTTCTCCTGCAGCATTTTTCGGGCAACATCGATGCCTGGGATCCCGCCGTCGTCAATTCCCTTGCCGCCGATCGCCCCGTGATCGCCTTCGACAACGCCGGGGTCGGCCGCTCGAGCGGTCAAACGCCCGACAACGTCGCGGCGATGGCACGAGACGCGGTCGAGTTCATCAACTCGCTTGGCCTCGCGGAGGTCGACCTGTTGGGCTTTTCTCTTGGTGGCTGCGTCGCTCAGCAGATCGCCGCCGAGCACGGAGGGCCGGTCCGCAAGCTCATCCTTGTAGCGACTGCGCCGCGAGGGGGAGAGGAACATTTGTTGGCAGTTCTGCAAGACGCGTTTTCCCAGGCGGACGCGCCCGACCCGCGCTTGCCGTTGTTCTTCACCAAATCCTCCAATAGCCGCGCTTCAGGATTGGCGTTTCTCAAGCGAACGAGAGTGCGCTCGGACGATCGCGATACCGATAACGGCAAAGCGGTGACGGATCCGCAGGCCAAGGCCCTGATCACCTGGTGCGCCACACCTGATCCTGATCATGAGATTCTGCGCGCCATTCATCAGCCCGCCCTGGTGGTCAGCGGCAGCCATGACACGATGCTGCCCGCGGACAACGCCTACGCAATGTTCAAGCAACTCCGCAATGCGCAGCTGGTGCTTTATCCCGATTCAGGTCATGGCGCCCTGTTTCAGCACCACGAAATCTTCGTCGACCACGTCCGGAGGTTTCTCGACACACGGTCTACGGCAGCGTGACTCCGACGCGGGCCTTGAGAGCATTGAAGAGGATGGAATGACAATCGTGCAAATTCAGGTATCGCGATTCAGCGTCACGAGCTCAAAGCCGTTCGACGCGGTGGTGGCCATGCTCAGATCGGCGGTGGGGCAGCCCGACATGAACGAATTTTTCAGGGCCACGCGGGCGACGAATGAATTCCGGGATCTGGAGCGTGTCGTGAAGAGCGGCCTTGGCCGTACAGGTCTCATGCGCTTCGCGGAGTTCGACCTGGGCGACATTCTGCGTCGTGAAACCGGGGCCGCGACACCCAGGATCATGCGGTTTGTCATCGGCAATCCACTCATCATGAAGGAGATGGTCAAGCACGTGCCCGATGCCGGATCTTACGCCCCAATCACCATCCTGGTCGATGAACGCTCCGACGGCGTGCACCTGTCTTACGACCAGATGGAGAGTTACCTGTTGCATTATGCCAACGCGGAAGCCCTTGCCGTCGCCCGGGATCTGGATGCGAAGGTGACGAGCTTGCTGCGCGAATGCGCGGGCTGACGATCTCCGATGCCGTTTCTGTCGACCGAATGTGATCTCATCTCGTTCGCACAATGCCGCAGGCGCTGAGATGTGCCGCCACACGAATACTCGAACAATCGAAGGGGAGTTCTGGTGAACAGGTTGCTTCTTGCCATTCTCATGGTGTCGGCTGTTTCCTCCGGCGCTGCAGCCGCATCGCCCGGGGAGCCGCTGGATTCTGCCGAGCTGAGTACGATCAAATCAAAATTCGGCACGCTCATGGAATTGGCCAACAGGCACGATTTCCAGGCTCTGCATGACATGTTCTGGCAATCGCCCTCCGCTCTGCTGGTGGCGAAGAGCGCGATCCCGTCCGAAGGAAACTGGGCCGGTTTCTGGGGCAACGAGGCGATTGATCGGAAACTGCATGATATCGGCAGTTCCGGCCCGGTCGTGCTCGAACCAGACTATTCGAAGCTCAGGGTTGTCGGGCTGACGCGCGATGTCGCCGAGTCCTACGTGCCGATGAACATCACGGTCTCTTATGCGGGACAGGATGGAACAGCCCGACCGTTTCTCATGATCATCAATTGGCTTCGCATCGGAGCGGACTGGAAGATCGCCTCCGAAATTATTCTGCCGGTGCCGCCCGTACCCGCCACGAAACGCTAGGCGGCAGGCTTCGACTGTTCGGCACGAAACCGCGGCGATCCGGGCCGGCGTCCACCTTGCTTCCGGAAGCGGGCATCTCCGCCTCAATTCAGGCCGTGTGGTCCTGCCAGCAAACCCAGCACGATCGCAAACAATTCGTTCTGCGAGGAGATGCCGAGCCGCTGATAGGCGCGCTTGCGGTAGGTCAGGGTCGAATGCAGGCTGATGCCGAGGCCTTGCGAGATCGCCTCGGAGCTGAGACCTAGCAGGATGCGGCAACAGACCTCCTGCTCGCGCGGCGTCAGGTTCGAGAGTGGCGCGCGCGTCGCGAGCAATTCCGCGAGCGACGGCGAGGGCGTTGTGCTCGACTGGAAATGGCGCGCCACGCTGGCGCCGATCGCCGGTGCGATCATCTGCAACCGCTCGCGCTGGGCGGCGCTGAAGCGACCCTGCGTCGTGATGCGGTAGAAATTGACGTAGAAGCAGGTGTCGCCGATCCAGATCGCGGTGGCGCATTTGTCGACGATACCGGAATCGTGGAAGAAGATCTTGCGGTAGCGCGCGCCGTACATCCGCGGCGCGAAGGCCGGCAGCATGATTGGCGCAGCGCCCTCGCCTTCGAACAGCGCATCGCGGTTGGGATCGGATTCGTGGAACTGGCCGGCATAGGCGGCGCCGAGATCGCCGCCGGTCGGAATATTGCCGGCATCGAGCAGGCAGGTCGCGGCACCGGCACGGCTCAGCGCGAACACCATGCAATGGCCGACATCGGCGTGCCGGCGCAGCGTGTCGATCAGCACATTTGGGAAATCGGGGCGGCCGATGGCAAGCACCGCGGAGGTGACATCGCCAGCCGCCGGATTTACGGGCGTCCCGTGAGGGCGCATCCTTCTCTCCCTGTCGTCTTTGGACGAAATTTATCAGCAAGAAGCGCGCAGCGGAAGGCGCCGGCCGTCGGATGCATTGCACGACGTTGTTCACCACGCTGGCGCTGGTGAACTGCCGTCAACGGCGTTGGCCTGTAAAAGGTTCTGAGCCCTGATGGTGCATGCGGCCGGAAAGCCCGCCAACGTCCATCAGGTGATGTGGGTCACTGAAGGTTCAAGGCGATTGCGGCACTGTGGATCGTGGCCGCAAACCCGCCGCCCAGACAGAAGGTCCTCACATGAAAACCGCCCGCCTTGCTCTCTTCGCCGCCCTCATCGGGCTCGGCTCCCTCCTCGGATCCACCCACCTGTCACCGGCTGCAGCAGGCTGGGGCTCTCAATACGGGTGGATGGGAAACAAGTCATACATGGACTGCCTGAAATACGTAGGGGCCTTCGGTGCCGACTACCCGAACCGGAACAAGAACATCGAAACTTGCAAGCGGAACTACCTTCCGGGCGGCCGCTGATTTGACTGTCTCGACGGTTTGTCGCCGGCATCTTCTGCCGGGTGCGCAGAATCCGCACCCGGCATCGGCCCTCGCCTGGGTTCTCAGGCATACTCGAACGCAAGGGAGAAGTTATGCTGAAGGCAGAACCCACGCTTGAAAATCTGGCATCGCATATCCAGCGTCAGGACCAATTGCTGAAGGCTCTGCGGTGGAGTGTTCTTGGCGCTACGATCATGGCGTCTGCGGCGATCCTTACATCCCTATGGCACTCGTCCGTCAGTGCCGGCGCGGTCAAAACCAAGACCTTGTCCGTGGAAACCATCGCCTTACGCAATGACACCGGCAAAATCGTCGCCTTGATCTCATCCACGTCCGAGGGAACGCCGCATATCTCGTTGTTCGATGGCCGCGAGAAGGTGCGTCTTAGCATCGGGCTGCGCCAGGATGGTGCACCTTCGGTGTCGCTCCTGGATACGGAGCAGGGCTCCCGGGCCGTGCTGTCTCTGAACGATCATCAGGATGCGTCCTTGACGATGTTCAATGCCGGAAAACTTCCCCGTGCCACGCTGGCCGTCGACACCGCCAGCTCGGGTCACATGGTTCTCTACGGGACCGGCGGAGGTCTGAACCTGTCCGCTTCCGATGGTCGGGTGCAATGGAATCCGGTGAACGGAGCCGCTCAGAACTTCCAGACGGGACGTGAATCCAAGTGACGTCCCGCCGCAGGTCTCATGTCGGCCAGAGACCTGGCTGGGAAGACTTGCGGAGTTTGTCTTACCCCGCCGCAGCCTTGGCCGGCGGAACGTTGATCGCGAGCTTGCCGTAGCGATCCGTGAAGGCCTGCGTGTCGATCTCCTCCAGTTGGATCGCGCCGCTCATCACGCTCTTTTTCCAGGCCTCCTGCGCCGGATCGTTCTGGAATTCCGGCATCACCTCGCGGCCGAACAGCTCCAGCGATTCGCAGATGTGCTCGTGGCTGTTTTTTCCGGCCTGGTTGAGCAGGATGACCTGGTCGATATGCGAGGACTGGAAGCGCCTCAGCTTCTTGCGGATGGTTTCGGGCGAGCCGATCAGGCCGCCGCGCAAGGCCGCCTCCTGCGCTTCCGGATTGTCGCGCTTCCACTTGTTGTACTCGTCCCACATGTTGACGGTGTAGGGCGCGGGCCGCTGGCGGTTCTGCGCGGCGCCGTAGAAGCGCAGCGCGAACTGGAAGAAGGTGGCGCCGTCGGCGCGCGCGCGCGCCTCCTCGTCGGTCTTGGCGCACATGAAGAACGACACCAGCGCCATGTTCGGATTGATCTGGTAGTCGGCGAGCTTATGAAGCCGCTTGGTCATGGCGTTGTAATAGGCGTGCACCCAGGCATGCGCGGCGTCGGCGCTGACGAACTGGAAACCGAGCGCACCAAAGCCGTGGCGGCCGGCGCGCTCGATGGTCGGCAGCTGCGAGCACGCCATCCACAGCGGCGGATGCGGCTTCTGCACGGGTTTCGGGACGACGTTGCGCAAGGGGATGTCGAAATACTTGCCGTGATGCTCGGAGCCGGCATCCCTGAACATCGGGAAGATCGCGGCGACGGCCTCCTCGAACACTTCCTTCTTGGTCTCCATGTCGCGGCCGAACGGCGTCAGCTCGGTGATGGAGGCGCTCTCGCCCATGCCGAATTCGCAGCGGCCGTTCGAGAGCAGATCGAGCACCGCGACCCGCTCGGCGACGCGCGCCGGATGGTTGGTGGTGAGCTGCAGGATGCCGTGGCCGAGCCGGATGTTCTTCGTGCGCTGGCTGGCGGCGGCGAGGAAGGATTCCGGCGAGGGCGAGTGCGAATATTCCTCGAGGAAGTGATGCTCGACCACCCAGGCGTGGTCGTAGCCGAGCTTGTCGGCGAGCTCCATCTGCGTCAGCGCGTTCTGGTAGAGGGCGAGCTCGTCGCCGGCCACCCAGGGCCGCGGCAGTTGCAGCTCGTAGAAGATGCCAAACTTCATGGCGTCGCTCTCCCCGTTTTTTTATGGTTGGGCTCATCTTAATGCGCGAGGCGCCGCTGTCTACGGAGCGACAATTCCGCCGCGCGGGAGATTGATTCCCTTGCCGCGAATGGCGGCGGACACCTGCCTTGCCTTGCCTTGCGCAGCGCTGCGACATCAGTGCTGGCCCGCGGCTTGATCCAGATCAACGCGTCAGCGGCGCGGCTGCATCTAAAATGCAGCAAGGTAACGGCCCGGATGCCGTCCCGATTCCCATCACATTTTGAGAGACCGAATATGTCGGCCCCTGACGACGCGATGTCGCGCGTGCGCCGTAAGCGCATGGAGATTTTCGCCTTCCTGTTCCTGACCGCGGTCGTGATGCCCGTCCTCGCGGTCGGAACCGTGGGCAGCTACGGCCTCGGCGTCTGGATCTACCAGATGTTTGCCGGACCTCCCGGCCCGCCGCCCTCCCCGCATTGATCCCCGACAACGAAGGACAGGCATCATGGCCAACGCCACGCTCAATCGCCGCGCCTTGATCACCGGCCGGGTGCTCAGTGCCGACCCGGTCGTCGCTCCGCCGGGCTGCGAGATCGCCAGCATCATCGTGCAGGCGCGCCCCGAGCGCCTCGCCGAGCTCGAAGCCGCGATCACGGCCCTTGCCGGCTGCGAGATCCACGGCCGCGATCCGCGCGGTAAGCTCATCGTCGTGACCGAGGCGCCGGATTCCGGCAGCCTCGGCACCCTGCTCAACACCATCCAGTCGCTGCCCGACGTCTATTCCGCGGCGCTGGTTTTCCACGCCATCGAAACCGCCTGAGCAAGGAAGAGCCATCATGACATCGCCAAAGCTCGACCGCCGCCAGATGCTGAAGCTCGAGGCCGCCGCGATCGCGGCCGCCGCCGCGGGCATGCCGGTGCCGGCGCTCGCCGCCAACCTCGTCGCCGAGCGCGACGTCGCCGAACTGAAATGGGACAAGGCCGCCTGCCGCTTCTGCGGTACCGGCTGCTCGGTCATGGTCGCGACCAAGGATAACCGCGTCGTCGCCACCCACGGCGACACCAAGGCCGAGGTCAATCGCGGCCTCAACTGCGTCAAGGGTTACTTCCTCTCCAAGATCATGTACGGCCACGACCGCCTGACGCAGCCTATGCTGCGCAAGACGAACGGCAAGTACGACAAGAACGGCGAGTTCACGCCCGTGTCCTGGACCGAAGCCTTCGACATCATGGAGGTGAAGTGGAAGGAGGCGATCAAGAAGCGCGGCCCGAACGGCGTCGCCATGTTCGGCTCCGGCCAGTGGACGATCTGGGAAGGCTATGCCGCCTCGAAACTGTTCAAGGCCGGCTTCCGCACCAACAACATCGATCCCAATGCGCGGCACTGCATGGCCTCCGCGGTCGCCGGCATGATGCGCACCTTCGGCATCGACGAGCCGCCCGGTTGCTATGACGACATCGAGGCCACCGATGCCTTCGTGCTGTGGGGCTCCAACATGGCGGAGATGCACCCGATCCTGTGGACGCGCGTGGCCGACCGCCGGCTCTCCGCGCCTCATGTCCGCGTCGCCGTACTCTCGACCTTCGAGCACCGCTCGTTCGACCTCGCCGACATCGGCATGATCTTCAAGCCGCAGACCGACCTCTACCTCCTCAACGCCATCGCCAACCACATCATCAAGACCGGCCGGGTC
Source organism: Bradyrhizobium symbiodeficiens (assembly GCF_002266465.3). NCBI lineage: Bacteria > Pseudomonadati > Pseudomonadota > Alphaproteobacteria > Hyphomicrobiales > Nitrobacteraceae > Bradyrhizobium > Bradyrhizobium symbiodeficiens. The sequence goes on from NZ_CP029427.2 coordinate 6,017,040, forward strand.
AACAAGGACTTCGTTGCCGCGCACACCGTGTTCAAGCGCGGCCAGACCGACATCGGCTATGGCCTGCGGCCGGAGCATCCGCTGCAGAAGAAGGCGACCGGCGCGGCCAAGGCCAACGACTCCACCGACATGACCTACGACGAATACGTCAAGTTCGTCTCGGAGTACACGCTGGAGAAGGCGGCCGAGATGTCCGGCGTGCCGATGAACCGGCTGGAGGCGATCGCCGAGCTCTATGCCGACCCCAAGACCAAGGTGGTCTCGTTCTGGACCATGGGCTTCAACCAGCACACCCGCGGCGTCTGGTGCAACAACCTCATCTACAACATCCACCTCCTGACCGGAAAGATCTCCTCGCCCGGCAACAGCCCGTTCTCGCTGACCGGCCAGCCCTCGGCCTGCGGCACCGCGCGCGAGGTCGGCACCTTCTCGCACCGGCTGCCGGCCGACATGGTCGTGACCAACAAGGAGCACCGCACCAAGGCCGAGCACCTCTGGCTGCTCCCCGAGGGTACCATTCCCGACAAGCCCGGCGCGCACGCCGTGTTGCAGAGCCGGATGCTGAAGGACGGCCTGATCAACGCCTATTGGGTGCAGGTCAACAACAACCTCCAGGCCGGTCCCAACGCCAACGAGGAGACTTATCCGGGCTTCCGCAATCCCGACAATTTCATCGTGGTCTCGGACGCCTATCCGTCGGTCACCGCGCTTGCCGCCGACCTGATCCTGCCGACCGCGATGTGGGTGGAGAAGGAAGGCGCCTACGGCAATGCCGAGCGGCGCACGCAGTTCTGGCATCAGCTCGTGGCGGCCCCCGGCGAGTCGAAATCCGATCTCTGGCAGCTCATGGAGTTCTCCAAGCGCTTCAAGATCGAGGAGGTCTGGCCCGAGGAGCTGATCGCCAAGAAGCCGGACGTTCGCGGCAAGACGCTGTTCGACGTGCTCTACAAGAACGGCCAGGTCGACAAGTTCCCGGTCTCCGACATCGAGGCGGGCTATCTCAACGACGAGTCCAAGGCGTTCGGCTTCTACGTCCACAAGGGACTGTTCGAGGAATACGCCGCGTTCGGCCGCGGCCACGGCCACGACCTCGCGCCGTTCGACACCTATCACCGGGAGCGCGGCCTGCGCTGGCCCGTCGTCAACGGCCAGGAAACCAGGTGGCGCTTCCGCGAGGGCAGCGACCCCTACGTCAAGTCCGGCACCGGCGTGCAATTCTACGGTCATCCCGACGGCAAGGCGCGCATCTTCGCGCTGCCCTACGAGCCGCCGGCGGAATCGCCCGACGGCGAATATCCGTTCTGGCTCTCGACCGGCCGCGTGCTGGAGCACTGGCACTCCGGCACCATGACGCGCCGCGTACCCGAGCTCTACAAGGCGTTCCCCGAGGCCGTCTGCTTCATGCATCCGGATGACGCGCAGGACGCGAAGATCCGGCGTGGCGACGAGGTGAAGGTGGTGTCCCGCCGCGGCTTCATCCGCGCCCGTGTCGAGACCCGCGGCCGCGACCGGCCGCCGCGTGGGCTGGTGTTCGTGCCGTGGTTCGACGAATCCAAGCTGATCAACAAGGTGACGCTGGACGCCACCGATCCGATCTCGCTGCAAACCGACTACAAGAAGTGCGCCGTCCGTATCGAGCGGGTGAACCTGTCATGATGAAACGAACAGCAATCGCCCTGCTCGCGGTCGTGATCGCCGCGGGCGTCAGCTCGCTGACCGCGCAGACGTTGACCTCCGGCCTGCGCGGCCCGACCCCGCTCAACGACGAAGGCCCGGCGCCGCCGATGACGCCGATGCGCAACACGTCGGAACGGGAGGTGCGCAACTATCCGGAGCAGCCTCCGGTGATCCCGCATTCGATCGACGGCTACCAGGTCGACCTCAACGGCAACAAGTGCCTGTCCTGCCACGCGCGGGCACGCATCGCGGAATCAAAGGCGCCGATGGTCTCGATCACGCATTTCATGGACCGTGACGGCCAGTTCCTGGCCTCGGTCTCGCCGCGGCGGTTCTTCTGCACGGAATGCCATGTGCCGCAGAACGTCACCACGCCGCCCGTGAGCAACGACTTCACCGACATCGACACGCTGCTGTCGCGCTCGAGCCCCGGTGGACGGCGATGACGACGACCGCTGACGGGCCCAATCCGGAGTTGAAAACCAAGCGCGGCGTCATCGCGCGAAGCTGGGTCTTTGCGCTGGAGCTCTGGCGGGTGCTGACCCGGCCGAGCTCGGTGTTCGCGCTCGGCACCCTGGTCCTCGCTGGTTTCGTTGCCGGCGTGATCTTCTGGGGCGGTTTCAACACCGCGCTGGAAATCACCAACACCGAGAAGTTCTGCACCGGCTGCCACGAGATGAAGGACAACGTCTTCGCCGAGCTGAAGTCGACGATCCATTTCAGCAACCGCTCCGGCGTGCGCGCGACCTGCCCGGACTGCCACGTGCCGCACAACTGGACCGACAAGATCGCCCGCAAGATGCAGGCTTCCAAGGAAGTCTGGGGCAAGATTTTCGGCACGATCAACACGCGGGAGAAATTCCAGGACCACCGCCTCGAACTCGCCGCGCATGAGTGGGCGCGCTTCAAGTCCAACGATTCCCTGGAATGCCGCAATTGCCACAGCGCCGATTCCATGGACATCACCAAGCAGTCGCCGCGCGCCTCGGTCGCCCACCAGCGCTTCCTGTTCACCAAGGAAAAGACCTGCATCGACTGCCACAAGGGCATCGCCCATCAGCTGCCCGACATGCGCGGCGTTCCGGGCTGGCAGTAAGCTCCGCTCCTGGCACACCGCTCGCCGGGCGCGGCGAGCGGACGACGTCAGACACGCCGAATTCTAATAGCGAAAGTTCCATTCGGCAGTTTCATTATACCACTGCGTTATCCCCTGCTTAAACCACAGGGCCGATCATGCTCGCGACGCAAGCTGTCCCAAGTCCTACTGCGGTGGCCAGAAGAGCATGATGCAGCAGCAGACGAATTCCATCATCGACGAGCTCGAAGATGCCGTCCGTAACGGCTCCTCGGCCAAGCGGATCGAGACCTTGCGACGGGTCACGGACCTGTTTCTCGACCAGGGGCAGCGCCTCAGCGACGATCAGGTCGAGGTCTTCGATCATGTGCTCTCGCATCTGGCGACGCGGGTGGAAAGTCGCGTCAGGGCCGAGCTTGGCGATCGTCTGGCACCGCTGGATTATGCACCCGCCGGCGTGCTCGAACGCCTCGCCTGGGACGACGAGATCGCCGTCGCGGGCAAGGTGCTGACCGAGTCCAATCGCCTGAGCACCCCGACGCTGGTCGAGATCGCGAAAGCCAAGGGGCAGGATCACCTGTTCGCCATTTCCGGCCGCGCCGACCTGCCGGAGGTCGTCACGGACGTCCTGGTCGAGCGCGGCGAGCGCAAGGTCATCCGCCGCCTTGCCGACAACACGACGGCCCGCTTTTCCGAGGAAGGCTATGGCGGCATGATCGCGCACGCGGAAGCCGACGAAGCGCTCGCCGAATCGCTCGGCCTGCGCATCGATCTTCCCCTCAAGTATCTTCGCGACCTGCTGCAGCGCGCGACCGAGGCCGTGCGCGCGCGCCTTGCGACCATCGCTCCGCCGGAGCTCCAGGCCGAGATCAAGCGCATCCTCGCCGCGATCACCTGCAAGGCGGCGCCGCCGGAGCCGAAGCGGGATTTCAGCCTGGCTGAAGCGGCCGTCAAGCGGATGAAGGGCCTCAACGAACTCAATGATGCCGCCATCGCCCGGTTCGCGGAAACCAAGAGATTCGACGAGGTTGCCGCCGCGCTCGGGCTTCTCAACAACAGCGCACCGACTGAGCTGATGGCGAAGGTTCTGGAAGGGCCGCGTGCCGATCTCGTGCTGATTCCCTGCAAATCGGCAGGCCTCGGCTGGCCCACGGTCGAAAAAATCCTCTGCAATCGTCCGGCCAAGTACCGCATCGACGAGGCCACCCTGAAGCTCGCGGGCACGGATTTCGCCAAGCTGTCCCCCGCGACGGCCGAGCGCACACTGCGATTCTGGCAGCTGCACGACCGGATCGACAAATAGCCGAGGACCGGCAGGACGGCCTGTCCGCCGCTTGAACGGCCGGCCGCAATGGTTAGTTTCCGAGAAGCGGCGAATCGCCGGATCCCTTCTCAAGACAGACATGGCCACCTTCACCCCGCATCAAGATGCCGCGCTCAAGGCCGTTGGCGACTGGCTCAAGGCCAAGCCGGGCCGTAACGGCACGCCGCCGGTGTTCCGCCTGTTCGGCTTCGCCGGGACCGGCAAGACGACGCTGGCCCGGCACATCGCCGACGGCGTCGACGGCGAGGTGAAGTTCGCCGCCTTCACCGGCAAGGCCGCCCTCGTCATGCGCAACAAGGGCTGCGACGACGCCTCCACCATCCACTCGCTGATCTACCGCGCCCGCGAATCCGGCGAGGAGCAGCCGAGCTTCGAGCTGTGGGACGACGCGCCGGCCTCCAAGGCCAAGCTGATCGTGATCGACGAATGCTCGATGGTCGACGCCGAATTGGGGCGCGACCTGATGTCGTTCGACTGTCCGCTGCTGGTGCTGGGCGATCCCGCGCAGCTGCCGCCGATCCAGGGCGGCGGCTTCTTCACCAACACCGAGCCGGATGCGATGCTGACCGAGGTGCACCGCCAGGCCCAGGACGATCCGATCGTGCGGATGTCGATGGACGTGCGCGAGGGACGCGAGCTCGACATCGGCCGCTACGGCGAGAGCGAGGTGGTCTCGCGCAAGGAACTCGATCCCGATCGCGTCATGGGCGCCGACCAGGTCCTGGTCGGCCGCAACAACACCAGGCGCGCCTACAACATGCGGGTGCGCCAGCGCCAGAACATCGAGGACGTCTTCCCGGTCGCCGGCGACAAGCTGGTGTGCCTGCGCAACAATCGCAAGAAAGGCCTGTTCAACGGCGGCCTGTGGCGCGTGAAGTCGCGCAACACCTCGCGCTCGAAATCACGCATCCTGTCAATGCGGCTGTCGCCGGACGAGGATTTCGGCCACAAGGTGACCAAGGTCTCGGTGCGCGCCGATTGCTTCGAAGGTGGCGTCGAGCAGATCGGCTGGGAGCAGCGCAAGCCCTATGACGAGTTCGACTACGGCTACGTGCTCACCGTGCACAAATCGCAGGGCTCGCAATGGGACGACGTCGTGCTGTTCGACGAGAGCTTTGCGTTTCAGGAATCCAGAGCACGGTGGCTGTATACCGGGATTACGCGGGCGGCGAAGCGGCTGAGTATCGTGGTGTGATGCCCTAGCCCGGACCGGGCAGACAATTCACCAAGCGCTAGGCTTTGCGATGTATCACTGCGCAGTCGGCAGGGGGACGCGCATGGCTGAACGAAGAACCGATACCCGCGACGCGCCCGATGATATCTCCAGCGCGAGCCGTCGCTCGTTTCTGAAATCGGCAAGCATCGCGGCCGGCACGCTCGCGGCATCCGTCGCAGCGCCAGGGATAGTGCTATCCGCTCCGCGTCGTGCGGCGCAATCGCAGCCGGGCAAGCCGGTGCGGGTTTCGAAGGAACGCCTCAACGAGCTGGCGGCGAAATCCTATGCCGTGTTCAACGAACGCGACATCCTGCCCAAGGACTTTTCCGAGAAGCATGCCGCGCGCTACGACGTCGAGCTGCGGCGCATCGTGACCTCTACGCATGTGCCTGAGACAGGAGAGCGCGTGAAGGTCAGCGCGCTCGTCGCAATCCCTGTCGGCAGAAGCGGCGCGCTGCCGGTCTTGTCCTGGCAACACGGCACGATCCTGTCGTTCGATCAGGTTCCTTCGAACCTGCTGCGGCTCGGCGACGAAGGCTACCAGCTCCGCGACAATGTCGACTCGCTGGAAACGCTGTTCAACATCCAGCGCTTCGCCGGCAACGGCTATGCCGTCATCGCCGCCGACTATATCGGCAAGGGTCCGTATCGCAACGGTCGCGGCGAAGCCTACGCGGTGAAAGGCGCCACGGTGCAGTGCTGCCTCGACGTTCTCGATGCCGGTCTGCTCGAACTGAAAGCGCTCGGCCTGCGGCAATCGGCGCTGTTCCTGAACGGCTGGTCGCAAGGCGCGCTGAACACGCAATGGCTCAAGCAGGAGATGCAACGCCGTGGCATGAAGGTGACCGCAACCGCGGCCCAGAGCCCGTTCAACAATCTCACCGAGAGCTTCCATTACTGGGTCAACCCGGCATCCTATATTCCCTCTACGGAGCCGTCCTATCCAATGCCTCCGGCCTGGATCACGCCCTGCCTGATCGTCCTGTTGGGAAGCTACCGCCGGTATTATGGATTGAGCGATCTGTTCACCACGGCCATCAAACCGCAATATCAGGCGTTCGCGGAAAAATATTGGGTCGACTACAGCCTGGAGGGCGAGACCGCCAAGAGCGTTCCGCCGGCTGGCGATTTGTTGACGGACGGGTTCTTCGATCGCTTCACCAAGAACACCAACAGCAGACTGCTGCGCCAGCTCGGCAACAACAGCGCGACCTTCTGGGATTATGATTCCCCGATCCGGTTCTATTACGGATTGGCCGACGAGGCGCTGCATCCGCGCCTGGTCAAGCCGGCGATCGCCGCCGGCGGACATTTCGCGGACGCTGTTCCGGTTGACGGCGCAAGCCATCGCGTCACGTTCCTGGCGAGCCTCTATGGCAACAGCGCCGTGTTGAACGGACAGTCCACCGTGCTCGACTGGTTCAATTCGATGGTGTGAACCGACGCGCGGCACTTCCCCGCGACGAAATAAAAATCCTCGCGGCCCGGCGGCGAGCCATACGTGAACGGCTGCTGCCCGTGCTTCGTCGCGGCCCAGACGTCGTCGCGGATGATGTCGAACAGTTTCCGGATCTCGACGCGGGGCTGCCTGATTTCGCGGGCGAGCGCGGTGGCGAACGGGCTGTTGGCGCTGCCGTCGCCGTCCATCGCGGTCTCGCCATGCTTGGCGGTGTAGACCACCACGAAGCCGGCGCCGGGCTCGATGTTGGAGAAGCCCTTGTCGACCAGCTTCAACTTCGTCAGCGAATAGGCGGCAGCGCGGTAGTCGGCGCGCGGTTCATCTAGCTTGGAGTTCCCGGTCTCGCCAAGCCGTCGGCGCTATCCCGCACGGCTCATTTCACGGACTCGTGTCCGTCCGGCCGTAACAATCGGCGGCCGCGTCCGTACCTCGGATAGTGCGAAAACGCCGCCGGGCAACTGTTCGTCCGGCCCCGACCGCCCTAGACTGTCAGACCTTCCGAAAGAGGATCCGCCATGCGCCGACCTGCCCTCGCCTCCCTGCTCGCCGCAACCACCACCCTTTCGCTCACCTTTGCGCTTGCCTTTGCCACGCCGTCCCGGGCTGCGGAGGATGCGGTCGTGATCCCCGCCCCTGCCATGGATGCGGCACCTGCGAGCGGGATCCAGACCGCCGTGATCGCCGGCGGCTGCTTCTGGGGCGTGCAGGGCGTGTTCCAGCACACCGCGGGCGTCGTCAACGCGGTCTCCGGCTATGCCGGGGGCACCAAGGCGACCGCCGACTACCAGACGGTCTCGACCGGCCGGACCGGCCATGCCGAGGCGGTCGAGATCAAGTACGATCCGAAGAAGATCTCCTACGGCAAGATCCTCCAGATCTACTTCTCGGTGGCGCACGACCCGACCCAGCTCAACCGCCAGGGCCCCGACACCGGCACGCAATATCGCTCGGCCGTCTTCACCACCTCGGACGAGCAGAAGAAGGTGGCGGAGGCCTATATCGCCCAGCTCAACGGCGCCAAGGTCTTCAGCAAGCCGATCGTGACCAAGGTCGGCGCGTTGGAGGCGTTCTACCCGGCGGAGGCCTACCACCAGGACTATCTGACGCTGCACCCGAACCAGCCCTACATCGCCTATAACGACCTGCCCAAGGTCGAGAACCTGAAAAAGCTGTTCGCCGATAACTACATTGAAAAGCCGACGCTGGTGAGTGCCAGCAAGGCCACCAACTGATCGCGAGATCACCGAAACAAACGGGAGACCCATGCCCGACACCAAAATGAAAACCACGGACGACAAGGTCATCAAGAGCGAAGAGCAGTGGCGGCGCGAATTGTCGCCGATGCAGTACGCGGTGCTGCGCGAGAAGGCGACGGAGCGTCCCTTCTCGGGCGAGTACGAGCACGACCACCGCGCCGGCACCTATGTCTGCGCCGGCTGCGGCAATATGCTGTTCGAATCCGACGCCAAGTTCGATTCCGGCTGCGGCTGGCCGAGCTTCACCCAGCCCGCGGTCGAGAGCCATGTCGACGAGGAGCGCGACGTCAGCCACGGCATGATCCGCACGGAGGTGCTCTGCTCCAAATGCAGCGGCCATCTCGGCCACGTCTTCCCCGACGGCCCCGGGCCGACCGGGCTGCGCTACTGCATCAACTCGGCAGCGCTGAAGCTGGAGCCGAAATAACGCTGCGCGCGGCCGGGTTCCAACATGGAACCCGGCCGCGCGATGTGCTTTTCTTGTCTGGCGGTGCGTCCGATCATCGCATCTGGCGGCCGCCAGGGAGGATGCCATGTCACTCGGGACCGTCCTGATCATCCTGGTGATCATCTATCTGCTCGGCGGCCTGTCCGGCCGCGTGGGCGGTTACGGTTATGGCCTGGGCCATTCCGGCATGGGGATCGGCGGCGTCGTCCTGGTGGTGCTGGTCGTCCTGCTGCTTCTTGGCAAGTTTTAAGCCATACAAGTCATTGGAAATAATAGACTAATTTCATCCGCGGGGCTGCCATGCGCGGATTCATCATCTCCCATCGCGGGGGTCGCATTTTTGTCAAATCGGCCTATATTAGGGGACGAAAATGGCATGTGCGGCGGGCTCGCTCGGTTGCGGCCCCTGCCCTCCCAGACCCCACGCGCTTAAAGCCCCAGAGAAGATCACGAGGTCTTTGACCATGCGTCCACTGCGTCCGTTCAACTTCAACACTTCCGCCGAACTCTTCCCAGCTGCGATCCGCAAGAAGAAGCGCGCAGGGTTCACCTATCGCCGCTTCGGCACCGCGGCCGAAGCCGTGCAGTTCGCGATGGAGCAATTGCCGACGGATTCGCTGAACGGCGCCTATCTCCAGGTCGAGGAAGCGCGTTTCGACCAGAACGGCATCCGCTCACTCTACGAGAGCGAAGCCTTCCCGTTGGAGCGCCACCGCAAGCCGGAGCCCGTGGCCGCCGAGACCGACGCCGACGCGGCGTAAGCTTTTCGCCCAGCCCGATGTGTGCAGAAAGCGCGATGGCCGAAAGGCTGTCGCGCTTTTTGCTTGCTTAGTTCTCCCTCGCCGCTTGCGGGAGAGGGCTGGGATGAGGGTGTCTCCACGATCGAGAACCCCCAAGAGGTGAAAGCCCTCACCCGGCGCTCCGCGCCGACCTCTCCCGCAAGCGGGAGAGGTGCACCGAGACCGACGCTCGATCAACTTCTCAAAATTCCAGAATCTTCACATCCGCGGCTGCTTGTCGAGCCAGCGGCGGAGCAGACGCACGTTGCGCATGTTGGCGCGGAACATGACGTCGAAAGCGTCGCCCGCGAACGGGACCATGCCGACGACGCCGTCGAGCGCGACGTTGCCGAGCATACGAGCGGTGACATACCAGGGCGCGCCCAGCGCGCGGGCCTCGCGCACCAGCCACAGCGCGATCGCCGTGGTGATGATGTCGCCGACGATGGGGATCAGGCCGATCAACCCGTCGATGCCGTAGCGGATGTTGGTGCCGGGCAGGATGAAGGCGACGTCGAGCAGCTTGGCGATCGCCTCGAGCCGCGCGATCCGCTGCTCGCGCGTCAGATTGCCGAACGGGCTCCCGGCGAACGGATTGTCCTTGCCAAGCTCGAAACGGAACTCGCGAAAGCCCTGCTCCAGCGTTTCGGGGCGGATTTCCCGGCCGTCCTGGTCGATGATCGGCCCGCGCGCCTCCGGGCCGGAAGAGGTCGTGCGCGAACTCCCCGAACGGGATCTGCGCGGAGCAAGGATGTCGTCGTCGGACATGGTCATGGCCTTCAGGGAACGCGCGGACGCGGCGGAAGTTGCTGCGCCGCGCCCGAACGTCGCGCTCAGGTCGGCGCCGGCATAGGCTGCGGCTCCTTGATGTATTTATGCACGAGCCAGGACGAAATCACCGCCGGCACGAACCCGACCAGGCCATACAGGATGAACTGCACCGCACCCGAATCCGGCCCGCGCGAGCTGTAGGTGAGCGAGGCCAGCACGAAGGCGAACAGGCCGACCAGGAGCATCCGCAAGACCGGGCCGATCCGCCTGATGTGGACCAGGATGTCGTCGATCGCGCCGATCATCAGCGAAGGCAGGAAGCCAAACAGATAGCTGTATTGCAGCGTCTTGAAGAACACCGCGAACAGCTTGCCGACCTCGCCGAGATTGGTCTGGGCCCAATAGCCGGACTGATAGGTCGTCGTCAGCAGCAGCAGGAACCCGCCGACGAACGGGCCGACCAGCGCAAACACCAGATAGCGTTTCATCAAACACCTCACACGTCTTCGCTGATTATAGCAGCGCCGCGGGAACCTTGAATAGCGTGCGGTTCGGCCTTTGTGGGAACAAGAGGCAGGACGACGAGTTCAGACAGGACCCGAATTTAACTTTGGAAGATTGGAGTGCCGATGGCCCGCAAAATTCTCCTGGCGACGATCACGCTGGCAGCCCTGACCGTCTTCCTGGAGCCACGTGCTTTCGCGCAAGGCCACATGGGCACGCCGCAGGAGCAGAAGGCCTGCTCGCGCGACGCATCGCGCTTCTGCCGCAAGGACCTCGGCAACGACCTAGCTGTGCAGGGCTGCCTGCAAGCCAACCGGGCCAAGCTGTCGAAGTCATGCAACAAGGTGTTTCGAAGCCACGGCATGTGAGAACCGGCACCGTCCCGGCGAATGGAGCGTGAAGCCATGCTACGCGACGAACAACTCTCCATCCTCCGGGACATCAGCCAATCCGTTGCCTTTGCCGACGACCGCCACGGCAAGATCGGCGAGCTCATCGCCGAGGGCTACGTGATGAAGGACGGCGATCTGTTCGAACTCACCGCCAAGGGCGCCACCGCTGTCGAGGAACACGCCGCCGCGCTCGGCGCGAGCGACGACGAACAGGCGAGCGCATCCTCCGAACGACTGATCTGATCGCGTGCACGCGCCTGTTGCGTGACGTTCACGCAACAATTGCAAATTCCTTTGCGCCTGCCATTGCAGCCACGCGACAATGGCGCATACTTCGCTCGGGCGGCGCAGCACTTTTCGATTCGAGCAATCAAGAAATCGAGCGACCACATGCGGGACCAGAGGTCCCGACGTGAAGGCTGTGACATGCGGCAGATCAAGCAGCGTGCGGCGCCCCAAAACAAAGTGGTTCAACCCACGGAACTCGGGGATGCATTCTTCATGACACGCTACAGGACCATCGTTTCGCTGTTCGCCTTCGCCACCACGGCGTTCGCACTCCAGACATCACCCGGCCTCGCCTTCTCGTCCGAAGCGCAGCAGATGTGCACCGGCGATGCGATGCGGCTGTGCTCCAATGAGATCCCCGACATTCCGAGGGTCAGGGCCTGCATGGTGCAGAAGAGAGCGGAGGTCAGCCCCGGCTGCCGCGCCGTGATGGACCGCGAGCACGCAGCCACGACATCGCGCAAGCGGGAAGCGGCGGCGCAGTAGGAAAGAGAGAGCCTGCAGCCATCCTTCGAGACGCCCGCCCGATGGGCGGGCCCTCAGGATGAGGTCTCGTGTCGCGGCGAGACATCAAACCCTCATGGTGAGGAGCCCGCCAAGGCGGGCGTCTCGAACCATGCAGGCCGAGGACTCACGGCGTAGACCTAATCGCCCCACTGCGCGAAGGCTTCGTTGAAGGCGCGTTCGCCCGGGGCGCCCTTCTCGATGGCGATGATGGCGCGGCGCTGGTTGGCATAGACCAGCGGCACGTCGAACCACGAGCGCTCCTTCAGGAGCTGGACGTTGCGGGAGCGGTCGGCGTCGACATTTGACAGGCCGACCAGGAAGAAGCCGTCGGTGACCTTGACCGCGAGGCCCGCGAGCGGCGTGCCGCGCGCCTGCTCGTTCGACTTCATCAGGATGCCCGGCACGTTGGAGATGCTGCCGCCCGGGAAATCCGGCGGCAGGATGAAGGTCAGCTCCGCGGTGTGGCTCGCCGGCAGCGAGGAATCGGTGTTGCGGCGGAACGACATCGTCATCTTGAACTTGCGCTCGGGGATCTCGATGTCGGCGCGCACGGCGACGTCGGCCTTCTGGGCACCCGAGGCCTTGATCGGCTCCAGCCGCCACACCACCGAGCCGATATATTGCTTGCCCTTCGGATCGGACGGATCCTCGTCGTAGAGCACGACCTTCTGCGCCACCGGCGCGACCGGCTGGTCGCTGGCCGAGGGCTGGCCGACTCGATCGGGAATCTTCGGCTTGCTCTGCGGCTGGGACGGATCCTTCGGCGCCTCGACCAATTGGGTCGGCGAGGACTTGAACAAATTGGTCGCGGTCTGGACCAGCTGCTTGCCCCAGAGGATGCCGGCGCCGACGAGGATCAGCACGATGCCGACGGCAATCGCGCTCTTGAACGGAAAGGCGGAACGGGTGCGGGCGCGCTTCTTGGCATCGCGCTCGGGCGCGATGCGCGGACGCGGCGACGGCGGCTGCGGCTGCGGCTGCGGCGCGTAGCGCTCGGCCTCCTCGATCGACTCGTCGTAGGAATAGGGCGCATCCTGCTCGCCGGCGCGGTTTTCCAGGCTCGGCTCGAGCCGGTCGAATTCCGGCGAGGGCGAGGGCACGTTGGCATAGGTGCGGCGGGCGGCGCGGCTGGCCTGCGCGGCCGCGCCGCCGAGATCGTTGGCGTCGGCCGTGATGTCGCGGAAGCCGCGCACACCCGGTGCCGGCGGCAGCGCCGGCGGAGCTCCGACATCGGGCGGACGACGCGCACCGGCGCGATCGCGTCCGGCCGCCGGCTCCGGCATCGGGGGCGGGGGCGGGGCGGACGGTCCCGGCTGGCGCGGGGCGTCGAAACGGGGAGCGCGCGGCGGACGCGGAGCCTCGCTCTGGTCATCGACGTTGAAGGACGGACGGTCGGCGCGCGGCGGCGGCGGGGCCGGACGCGTGCGCGGAGGGGCCGGCGCAGCCGCAGCCGGGGCGCCTTCGGCGGCCCGGGTGCTGGCGCGGCGAAAGGCGTCGCCGCTACTGCCGCTGCGGGCGCCGCCACCAGGGCGCGAGGCCTCGCGGGCGCGCTGGGCGGCCTCCGATTCGACCTTGCGGACGGCCTCCTCCAGCGACAACCTCTCGCGGGTGATCTCGGATTCGGAGAGCGGCGGCTGCACGCTGCGCAGCTGGGCGATCAACGCCGTACGCGCCCGCTCATAGAGCGCGCGACGGCTTTCGCCGGGAGCGTTGGGGTCCAGGGCGGCAATAGCGCGGGCGATCAGCGGATAGTAATCAGCCATTTCAACTCAATTATACGCGCGTCCTGGTAAGAGATCGTTAAGCCTCAAACGGGTTTTGCACGAGGATAGTATCCTCGCGTTCGGGGCTGGTGGAAAGCAGTGCGACAGGGCACCCCACCAATTCCTCGATCCGACGGACATATTTGATGGCCTGGGCCGGCAGCTGGGCCCAGGACCGCGCCCCGGCGGTCGGCTCCTTCCAGCCCTCGATGGTCTCGTAGATCGGCTCGACCCGGGCCTGGGCGCCCTCGCCGGCGGGGAAATGGTCGATCTCCTTGCCGTCGAGCTTGTAGCCGGTGCAGACCTCGATGGTGTCGAAGCCGTCGAGGATGTCGAGCTTGGTCAGCGCGAGGCCATTGATGCCGCAAGTGCGGACCGCCTGGCGGACCAGCACGGCGTCGAACCAGCCGCAGCGACGGGGCCGCCCGGTATTGGTGCCGAACTCGCGGCCACGCTCGCCGATCCTGCGGCCGGTCTCGTTGTCCTGCTCGGTCGGGAACGGGCCCTGGCCGACGCGGGTGGTGTAAGCCTTGCACAGGCCGAGCACATAGCCGACCGCGCCGGGGCCAAGGCCCGAGCCGGTCGCCGCCTGCGCCGCCACCGTGTTGGACGAGGTGACGTAGGGATACGTGCCATGATCGACGTCGAGCAGCGCGCCCTGCGCCCCCTCGAACAGCATCCGCTTGCCTTCGCGGCGCTTGATGTCGAGCAGCCGCCATACCGTCTCGGCATAGGGCAGCAACTCCGGCGCCAGCGCGCTCAACTCCTTCAAGATCACCTTGCCGTCGAATTCGGGCAGGCCGAGACCGCGCCGCAACGCGTTGTGGTGGGCAAGCAGCCGGTCGATCTTGTGCGGGAGCGTGTCGAGGTCGGCGAGGTCCATCAGGCGGATGGCGCGGCGGCCGACCTTGTCTTCATAGGCAGGCCCGATGCCGCGGCGGGTGGTGCCGATCGCAGTCGCCGCATTGGCGGATTCACGGTGCGCATCGAGCTCGCGGTGAAGCGGCAGGATCAGCGTGACGTTCTCGGCGACACGCAGATTCTCCGGCGAGACGGCGACGCCCTGCGAGCGCAGCTTGGTGACCTCGTCGAGGAAGGCGGCGGGATCGAACACCACGCCATTGCCGATCACCGACAGCTTCTGGTCGCGCAGCACGCCCGAGGGCAGCAGCGCGAGCTTGTAGGTCTTGCCGTTGATCACCAGGGTGTGGCCGGCGTTATGACCGCCCTGGAAGCGGACGACGATGTCCGCCTGCTCCGACAACCAGTCGACGATCTTGCCCTTTCCTTCGTCGCCCCACTGGGCGCCGACGACGACAACATTGGCCATTCGTGGGTAATCCTTCGAAGATTTCTCTGTAGGTGCCATGATCCGAACGGAAAATTGGTACCCACTTTTCCGGAATCATGCCTGCGCCCAGCCCAATTCCCGGCCCAAGGCCGTTCGCACGCGAGGCGGTCCAACCGGATAAAGGAAGCAGCCCCTCTAGGCAAGCAAGAACCGGGCTTTTTTCGGGCCCAAAGCGCTCTCCAAGCCTTTGATATCCCCTAAAAATCCGCCTCGTGGGGCGGCCCTTACGACCTTAGGCCCGGATACGGCCGTCGACCACTTCGATGATACGGTCGCAGCGCCGCGCCAGGTCCATGTTATGAGTCACCAGCAGAAAGCTCGTGCCGCTGTCGCGGTTGACCTGCCGCATCAGCTCGAACACGGCATCGGCCGATCTGGTGTCGAGATTGCCGGTCGGCTCGTCCGCCAGCACGAGGTCGGGGCTCATCGCGAGCGCGCGCGCCACCGCCACCCGCTGCTGCTGACCGCCCGACATGTTGTTGGCGAGGTTCCCGGCGAATTTCTCCAGCCCGACCTGCCCCAGCAGGCGGTCCGCCCGCGCCTCGATCTCCGCACTGGGAAAGCCGCGATCGGCCAGCATCGGCATCATGACGTTCTCGCGCGCGGTGAAGGCCGAGATCAGGAGGTGATACTGGAAGATGAACCCGATGGTGTGGCCGCGCAGCCGGGTGATTTCGGCGTCGCCGAGCGCGGCCGTGTCCTGTCCCTTGATCAGGAGACGACCGGACGTCGGCCGGTCGAGCAGGCCGACGATGTTGAGCAGCGTGCTCTTGCCGGAGCCGGATGGACCCATCAGCGCCAGGAACTCGCCGTGGTCGAGCTTGAGGTCGATGTCGTGCAGGACCTCGGTCTCGGTCGGCAGGCCGACATTGTAGGCCTTGCATACGTTCTCGAGGCGGAGGATCTCGCTAGCCACGAATCGCCACCACCGGATCGAGCTTCGCGGCCCGCACAGCCGGCGCCATCGCGGCCAGCAGGC
This sequence comes from Bradyrhizobium symbiodeficiens, assembly GCF_002266465.3. Lineage (NCBI taxonomy): Bacteria > Pseudomonadati > Pseudomonadota > Alphaproteobacteria > Hyphomicrobiales > Nitrobacteraceae > Bradyrhizobium > Bradyrhizobium symbiodeficiens. Next base: position 6,032,829 of record NZ_CP029427.2, read on the forward strand.
CGGTGACGGTGGCCAGCAAGGCCGTGTAGATGAACAGGGATCGCTCCAGCATCAGGGGAAACAGTTCCGTGCCGTCGGCCTGGCGCGCCAACGAGTGCCAGTAGACCAGCGCGAACACGCCCATCGCCGCGCCGAACAGCGAGCCGACGAAACCGAGCAGCCCGCCCTGCACAAGGAACACACGCAGCACCTGTCCCCGCGAGGTGCCCATCGCGCGCAGGATGCCGATATCCTTGGAGCGCTGGATCACCGAGACGACCAGCACGGCCGCAATGCCGAAGGCGACGGACAGGCCGACGAACAGGCGGATCAGGGTGTTGGTGTTCTGCTGGGCCTGCACCGCAGTGAAGAATTGCGCATTGGTCTTGATCCAGCTGTCGGCCTCGACCGCATTGGCAGCCTGGATGCGCTGCGCGATCTCCTCGGCCGCATAGATGTCCGTGACCGTGATATCGATGGTGGTGACGCCGCCGATCATGCCGAGCAGCGATTGCGCCGTGCGCAGCGCGGCATAGCAGATGCGCTGGTTGACGCCTTTGTTGCCGAGATCGACGAGGCCGGAGATCGTCAGCACGCGAGTTGCGCCGGACGCGGCGCGGACGTTGAGCTTGTCGCCGACCGTGGCGCCGAGATCCTTGGCGAGTTCGATGCCGATGATGATGTCCTCGCTGGTCAGGCGCGGCTCGCCGGCGACGATGTAGTCCGGCACCTTGACGATCTTGAAGTAGGAGTCCGGTTCGACGCCGGATAGCGTGACGGAACGGCTGGCGTCGCCGCGCACCACGAGCACCGAGCCGAGGATGGTCGGCGATACCGCCGTGACCTCGGACATCGCGCGCATCTGGTTCGCGATCTTCGGCCATTGATCGATCGAGATCACCCGCTGGCTCGGGCGCTGCACCACCGCGTCTTCGAGCACGCCTGCGCCCTTGCGCAAGGGGCGGGCGACCTGGTCCGGCGCGAGCAGCTGGATCTGCGGCTGCGAAGTCAGCACGCGCTTGATGAAGTTCGCCTGGAGCCCGGCGAGCATCGCCGACATGAAGACGATGACGGCGACGCCGATCGAGATGCCGCCGATGATGAAGATGGTCTGCAGCCGGCCCTCGCGCAGGAAGCGCACCGCCATGGTCCATTCGAAGGGCAGCCAGCGGTTCATGGCAGCACGGGCCGCAGGCGCTGCCCGGTCAGGACGCCTGAATTCTGCGGGATCGCGACGTCGCCGGCGGCGAGGCCGTCGGTGATTTCGACATGGCTGTTGCCGCGCAGGCCGATCTTCACCGGTCGCTGGCTGGCGCGGCCGTCCTTGATGCCGAGCACCCAGGGGGCGCCCGACAGGACGTCGTGCACCGAGCGCAACGGCAGGACCAGCGCATCGTCCTTTGCGGCGACCTCGATATCCACCGAGACCGTCATGTCCTGGCGCAGATAGTCCGGGGGATCGGCGACCGTCAGCTTCACCTCGACCGAGGCGCGGGAGATGTCGACGCCCGGATTGATATAGGTGATCACGGCGGGAAAGCGCCGGTCGGGATAGGCATCGGCGGAGGCAATCGCCTTCTGCCCGAGCGCGATCTTGCCGAGATTGCGCTCGTCGATCTGCAGCACGAGTTGCGAATCGCCGGCCGGCGCGAGCACCAGCAGCGCCTTGCCCGGCTGCACCACGGTGCCGCGTTCGACGCTGCGCGTGATCAGGACGCCGTCGCGAGGCGCGGCGATCGTCGCGTAATTGAGCCGGGATTCGGCAGTGTCGAGATTGGCGCGGGCCTGGTTGAGCAGGGTCTGGGCCATCACATAGTCGCTGCCGCCCGGGCTTGCCGTGTAGACCTGAAATTGCGCCGAGCGCATCTGGGCGCGGGCGACGTCGAGCGTCTTCTGCGCATCGTCGAGGGCCGCGCGCGTCGCATAGCCATTATGTTCCAGCTGCGCGGCGCGGTCATAGGTCTTCTGGGCGTTGAGCAGCGTCGCCTTGGCCTGCGCCAACGCCTCTTCAGCCGAGGGCCGCGTCAATTCCTCGATCTGCCTGATGCGTGCTTCGGCCTGGGCCACCGCGCCTTGCGCCTGCACCACGCTCGCTTTCAGCTCGCGCGATTCCAGCGAGATCAGGGGCTGCCCCTTGGTGACCTTCTCGCCTTGCCGCACCAGCACCTCCTGCACCGTGCCGGTGAGCTGGCTGCCGATCTCCACCCGGAACGGCGTCTCGACATGGCCGCTCGCCACCACCGTCTCGATCAGGTGTCCACGCTTGACCTGATCGACGACGATCGCCGGTCCCAGGATCGTCCGCGCGCTTTGCCAGCCCCCGAGGCCGAGAAGAACGACGACCACGAGGATGAACCATTTATGGCTGAGACATCCCGACCATAGCGACGCGACCGAGAACCGGCGCTTGGGCTGCGGCAGGATCATTGCTTGCTCGACCATACTGGCGAAGCTAGCGCGCTCACAGCAGACCGGATTGCGGCAGGTCAACACGTTACGCCGAATTTAGCGGCACGTGGACCAGCAAGATGCCTTCAAATGGGAGACCCGCTTGCCGGACAATCCAGCGCGCGCCGACAACCATTTCTGGCGTCTGTCACCCGATGAGCTTTGTAAGCGCCTGGACTGCACGCTCGCCGGCCTGGCTGCGGCGGACGCCTCCGGGCGCCTCGACCGTTTCGGGCCGAACAGCGATGCGGCGGCGCGCACCGAAGGTGCGATGCGGGCAGTCCTGCGCCGGTTGCTGGAGCCGCTGTCGCTGATCCTGCTGGTCGCCGGCATCGTCTCGATGCTCACCGGCGACGAGGTCGGCGGGCTCATCATCGTCCTGATCCTGACGCTCTCGATCGGGCTGGACACCGTCCAGGAAGGTCATGCGATCCGCGCCGCGGAAGTCCTCCGCCGCTCGGTGGCGCTGAAGGCCGAGGTCAAGCGCGACGGAACCTTCCGCGAGATCGACGTCGATCACGTCGTGCCCGGCGACATCCTGCGTGTGCGCGCCGGCGACATCATCCCGGCGGATGCGCTGATCCTTCAAAGCACCGCGTTCACCGCCGGTGAGGCGGCGCTGACCGGCGAGCCCTATCCGGTGCAGAAGCGCGCCGGCGCGGTCACCGACCCCGACGATACATCGAATGCGCTGTTCCGCGGCGCGGTGGCGCAGACCGGAGAGGCGATCGCGCTCGTGGTCAGGACCGGCCGCGACACCGTGTTCGGAACGGCCGCATCCGCACTTGCCGAAGCGCAGGTGCCCTCGCCGTTCGAACGCGACCTGCGCGAATTCGGCCTCGTGATCGCGCGCGCCACGCTGGCGCTGGTGCTGGTCGTGCTCACCGTCCGCGTCGTGTTCGGCCGCCCGGTGATGGACTCGCTGCTGTTCTCGGTCGCGCTGGCGGTCGGGCTGACCCCGGAATTGCTGCCGATGATCACCACAGTGACGCTGTCGCGCGGCGCATTGCGCATGGCCGGCCGCAAGGTGATCGTCAAACGCCTCGCCGCGATCCACGATCTCGGCGCCATGAACGTCCTATGCACCGACAAGACCGGCACGCTGACCTCGGCCGAGATCACGCTCGCAGGCAGCCTCGATGCCGAAGGCAAGGATAACGTCCGCCCCGCGCGGCTCGGCGCCATCGCCGCAGAACTGGGCGGGGATCGCGGCTCGCTCGATGCGGCGCTGGTTGCCGGCCAGTCCAATGCCGTAAAAGGCTGGTCGCTTGCCGGCCGGCAGGCGTTCGATTTCTCGCGCCGGCTGGGATCAGTACTCGCAACCGGTCCCGAAGGTGCGCTGCTTATCGTCAAGGGCGCGCCGGAGGCGGTTCTGGCGTTGTGCACGACGCAGCACAGCAGCGCGATGGACGACGATGCGCGAACGGCCGCGATCGCGCGCGTGCATCAGCTCGCGGCAGAGGGGCTGCGCTGCATCGCCATTGCTTCGCGCCCCTGGACCGGCGCAACGCGCGAGGTCGAGACCGAGGACGAGACCGATCTCGTCTTCGAGGGTCTTTGCGCCTTCGCCGATCCGCCGAAGCCGACGGCGGCGGCCGCCATCGCCCGGCTTGCAGCGAGCGGCGTCGGGCTGAAGATCCTGTCGGGCGACGATCCCGTGGTGGTGAAGCGGCTTGCCGGCCTGGTCGGACTGAACGCAGACCGCGTGCTGTCGGGCGCCGACATCGCCGAGCTCAGCGATGACGCGCTGGCCGTACAGGTGCAATCGACCGATGCTTATGGCCGGCTCGCACCCGACCAGAAGTCCCGCATCGTGAAAGCGCTGCAGGCGAGCGGCGCGGTGGTCGGCTTTCTCGGCGACGGCATCAACGACGCGCCGGCGCTGAAGGCCGCCGATATCGGCCTGTCGGTCGACGGCGCGAGCGGCGTGGCGCAGGCCGCCGCCGACATCATCCTGCTCGCGTCCGACCTCGAAGTCGTCGCCGACGGCGTCGAGGAGGGACGGCGCACTTTCGCGAACATCCTGAAATATGTCCGCATGGGCGCGAGCTCGAATTTCGGCAACATGCTGTCGATGGCGATCGCCTCGATCGCGCTGCCGTTCCTGCCGATGCTGCCGACGCAGATCCTGCTCAACAATCTGCTCTACGACCTCTCCGAGCTCGGCATTCCCTTCGACCAGGTCTCACCGTCCGCAACCGCGCAGCCGCAGGTGTGGAGCATGAGGCGGCTGGCGCGCTTCGCCGCGATCATGGGGCCGCTGTCGTCGGTGTTCGACTTCCTGACCTTTGGCGCCCTGCTCTATCTATTCAAGGCCTCCCCGGAGGAATTCCGCACCGCCTGGTTCATCGAATCCATGGCGACCCAGATCCTTGTCATCTTCATCATCCGAACCAATGGGCGGCCATGGCGCAACTGGCCGGATCCGTTGCTGTCCGCCTCCTCGCTGGTTGCCCTGCTGGTCGCGATGGTGCTGCCGTTCACGCCGGTCGGTGCCTGGTTCGGTTTCGTCACGCCGCCGCCGATCATGATGGCCGGCATCGCGCTTCTGGTCGTCGTCTACCTCGCCTGCGCCGAGTTGCTGAAGCCGTTTGCGATCCGCACCGGACGAAAGGACTGAGCGCGGTTCCGGCCGCATCGCACTGCGCATGGTCGCGATGCGCCTCGCACCATTGATATCGGGCGCATTTCCGTGTCTTTGAGCGAGGCCGGGCGATCAGCCGGCCCGGATCGACCCGGGCCGGGGTCTCGGCGCTATCGACGCGGGACCATAACAATCACAATGTCCGCCACCGGCCAGACCGCCAGCACCGAAACATCCGGCCACAGCTGGATTGCCAACCAGCCTTATCTGTTGCTCTGCATCACCGCGCTGTGCTGGGCCGGCAACGCCATCGTCGGGCGGCTCGCCGCGGGCCACATCCCGCCGGTCACGCTGTCGTTCCTGCGCTGGTTCTTCGCCTTCCTCCTGGTGCTGCCGTTCGCCTGGAAACATCTTGCCCAGGACTGGCCAGCGATCCGCGGCAGGCTCGGCCTGATGGTCACGCTCTCGATCACCGGCATCGGCGCATTCAACACGCTGCAATATTGGGCGCTGGAGCATACCCAGGCACTCAACACGTTGCTGCTGCAGTCGGCGGCGCCGCTGGTCGTGGCGCTGTGGTCGCTGGCCATCCTCGGCGTCAGGCTCACCGCGGCGCAGGCGTTCGGCGTGGCTCTCTCGATGTGCGGCGTGCTGACCATTCTGCTGCACGGCGATTTCACCACGCTGTCGAGTATCGACTTCAACAAGGGTGATCTGATCTTCATCGTCGCGCTTATCATCTTCGCGCTGTATTCGGTGCTGACGCTGAAACGGCCGCCGATGCACGGCCTGTCGTTCCTCGCCTTCACCTTCGGGGTTGGCGCGGCCTGCCTCATTCCGCTCGAGATCTGGGAATTGTCCGCGCGCCCGGTCATGAAGCTCGACTGGCCGAACCTCTTGACGCTGTTCTACGTCGCCGTGTTTCCCTCGACGCTGGCCTATCTCTGCTTCAATCGGGGCGTCCGCCTGATCGGCGCCAACCGCGCCGCGCCGTTCTTCCACGTCGTGCCGGTGTTCGGCTCGATCATGGCGATGGCGTTTCTGGGCGAGCACCCGCAGGCGTTCCACTTCATCGGGTTTGCGCTGGTGCTGTCGGGCGTGTTCGTGGCGTCACGGAAGCAGGCGGCGGCTTGAGCTGAGCCTTCGTAGGGTGGGCAAAGCGAAGCGTGCCCACCATGCCAGGCGGAACAGGGAAGGGCACGGCGCGCGAAGAGCGCGCCTTTGCCCACCCTACAAATCTACGAATCTCGTTGTGAGCTTACCTTCAACTTGCTGTATGCCTCATTCGTCGCGATGATCACGTGTTTCTGCGCAGCCGTTGACCCGATGCGGGTCGGCTTCACGCTCGTAGGCCTCCGACGTCATCATGTCCAAAAAAGCCGCGACGGTGGGGTAATGGACCAGCGCGACGAAATCCCAGTCGTTGCCGGCCTGCGGTCCCAGCGCGACGGCCTTGGCCTCGCCGGTCCAGAGCAAGGTGCCGCCGCGCGCCTTGATCATCGGCACGGTGACGGCGCTGTAGCGCAAATAGGCGTCCCAGCCGGATCCGTCGCCGTCGCGGGAGCGGGCGTGGAAACGCATCAGGTTCAGCATCACCACCGGTGCCTGCGGATCGAGCCGTTCCAGGCCCGCGATGTTCAACATATTAACCGGCAAAGGCGCCTCCTCGGGGTTTGCCTGCATTGTAGCATTGCGGCCGCGTGACTTGTGCCACGATGCCAATCCGACGCAAGGTCGTATCCAACGCCAATGACGACCGCTTCACCCGCGCCACCCGCCTCCAGTCCGGCCAGCTGGCTCAACAACCAGCCTTATCTGCTGCTCAGCCTGAGCTCGCTGTTCTGGGCCGGCAACATCGTGCTCGCGCGCCATGTCGGTGCGCATGTGCCGCCGCTGACGGTGACCACGATCCGCTGGTTCGGCGTTTTCCTGATCCTGCTGCCGTTCGCCTGGCCGCATCTCAAGCGCGACTGGCCTGCCCTGCGCAACAGCCTGCCGCTGATGCTGTTCCTGTCGCTGGTGGGCTTCGCCTTCAACAATGCGATCTCGTACTGGGCGATGCAGTATACGGAGGCGCTGAACGCGCTGCTGATCCAGTCGGCCGGTCCCCTGTTCGTGGCGCTGTGGTCGCTGGTGCTGTTCGGAGTACGGCTGACGGGGGCCCAGTTCGCCGGCATCGCGATCTCGCTTGTCGGCGTGCTGATCATCATCCTGCGCGGCGATCTCTCCGCGCTCGCGAGCATCAGCTTCAACAGGGGCGACATCATGTTCGCCTCCTCGCTGGTGGCATTCGGGATCTACTCGGCCTTCATCCCGCGCCGGCCCAAGATCCACCAGCTCTCCTTCCTGTCCTTCACCACCTGCTGCGGCGCGACGATGCTGATCCCCGCCGCGATCTGGGAGGCGGCAAGCGGCCGCGTGCTGCAATTCGACGGGATCACGCTGGCGACGCTGGGCTACATCCTGATCTTTCCCTCGACGCTGGCTTATCTGTTCTTCAACCGCGGCGTCGCGCTGATCGGCCCGAACCGCGCCGCGCCGTTCTTCCACCTGGTGCCGGTGTTCGGCTCGGCGATGGCGATCCTGCTGCTCGGCGAAAAGCTGCAGGCGTTCCACCTGATCGGCTACGCGCTGGTGCTCGCCGGCGTCGTGATCGCCTCACGCCAGGGCTCGGCCGTGAAATAATTCCGCAGGGCGGATGAACGGAGTGATATCTGTGTCCGGACTAGATGCAGCGCGCAAGCGCTGCGTCGCAGAGCCGGGATCCCGATTGCCGCAGGCATGGGCTCCGGTTCAGCAGCGCACCACGCCGCAAAGGGCGGCGCGCTGCACTGCGCCCGGGGCACAGGAGCAAGTTAACTCACCGCTTCCGATTTCGACGAGGAGACGCTAGGTTCCCCGCCAACAAAAAAGAGGGAACGACCAGACATGCTTTCAGCGTTGATTCGAAACTTGCGTGCCGTCGGCACGGCCGCACTTTGTCTTGCCGCCGCATCCACCGCCCAGGCCGATACCTGGCCGAGCCGCAACATCACGCTGGTGCTGCCGTTTGCGGCCGGCAGCGGCACCGACACGACGACACGGCTGATCTCGCAGCATCTGTCGCAGGCGCTCGGCGTCGGCATCATCATCGAGAACAAGGCGGGTGCCAACGGCATGCTCGCCGCAAGTTATGTCGCCAAGGCCGCCCCCGACGGCTACACGCTGCTGGTGACCACCAACACCACGCATTCGGCCAATCCCTATCTGCTCAAGAGCCTCACCTACGATCCGGTCAAGGACTTCACCCCGATCGCGCGCACCGGCGATTTGCCCTTCATGCTGGTCGTCAATCCGGAAGTGCCGGCCAAGACCGTCGGCGAGCTGATCGCCTACGGCAAGGCCAATCCGGGCAAGCTGAGCTACGCCTCGGGATCGTCCTCCGCGATCGTCTCGGGTGCGACCTTTGCCCACAATGCCGGGCTCGACCTGCTGCACGTGCCCTACAAGAGCTCGCCGCCGGCGCTCAACGACGTCATGGGCGGCCGCGTCTCGATGATGTTCGTCGACATCCTCACCGGCCTTCCCCACGTCAATGGCAACGCGCTGCGCGCGCTCGCCGTCACCACCAAGGACCGCTCGCCGCTGGTGCCGAACCTGCCCTCGATGCAGGAGGCGGGCGTACCTGATTTCGACATCACGTCCTGGCAGGGCTATTTCGGCCCCGCCGGCCTGCCGAAGGAGATCGTGACCCGGCTCAACGCCGAGATCCGGAAGATCATCGAGAAGCCGGAGATCAAGGCCCAGCTCGCCACTCTCGGCATGGACGCGTTCTCGGGCACGCCGGAACAACTCGGCACGTTCGTGAACGAACAGCTCGTGCTGTGGGAGAAGCTGATCACCAACGCGAAGATCGAGAAGCAGTAGGGGCGCGCGAAAGCGTAGGCCGCATTCTCCGTCATGGCCGGGCTTGTCCCGGCCATCCACGTCTATCCGCACATGCGTGCCCAAGAACGTGGATGCCCGGGACAAGCCCGGGCATGACGACGTCGTGGATAGAGATCGGCTTGCGTGAAAGCTTACGCCGCACGCACCTTGGCGAGGAAGCCGTCCACCGCGCTGCGCAGCGCGCCGGACTGGTTGTCCAGCTCGCGGGCGTTGGTGAGCACGTCGGTGGCGGCAGAGCCGGTCGCTTCCGCGGCCGAGGTGACGCCGCCGATATGGGTATTGATCTCGCTCGAGCCGGCCGCAACCGACTGGATGTTGCGGGCGATTTCGCGGGTCGCCTCGCCCTGCTGCTCGATCGACGCGGAAATGCCCGCGGTGATCTCGCTCATCTCCGCGATGGTCTGGGTGATGCCGGAGATGGCCGTGACCGCGTCGCTGGTCGAGGTCTGCATCGCCGCGACCTGCGCGGAGATCTCCTCGGTCGCCTTGGCGGTCTGGTTGGCGAGCGCCTTGACCTCGGAGGCGACGACCGCGAAACCGCGGCCGGATTCACCGGCGCGTGCCGCCTCGATGGTGGCATTGAGCGCGAGCAAATTGGTCTGCGCGGCGATCGAATGGATCAGCTTGACGACTTCGCCGATCTTCTCGGCGCCGGTCGAGAGCACCTGCACCGTGGCGTTGGTACGCTCGGCATCGCTGACGGCGCGGCTCGCCACTTCGGTCGAGCGGGTGACCTGGCGGGAGATTTCCGCAACCGAGCTCGACAGCTCTTCGGCGGCCGCCGCGACCGTGCCGACATTACCGGAGGCCTTTTGCGAGGCGGCACCGACGGTCGCCGCGCGCGAGGAGGCATCGCTGGCGGTCGCGGTCATCGACTGCGCCGTCGTCTGCATGCCGGCCGCGGCCGAGGAGACCGAGCGGACGATGCCGTTGACGCTGCGTTCGAAGTCGTTGGCAATGCCCTCCATCGCGCTGCGACGTTCCGCCGCGACGCGCTCCTGGGCATCGGCTTCGGTCTTTTCGAGGTCGCGGATGCGGACCGCGTTGTCCTTGAAGATCTGGACGGTGGAGGCCATCGCGCCGACCTCGTCGCCGCGGCCGACGCCGGGGATCTCGCCCTCGAGCTTGCCGTCGGCGAGTTCCTTCATGCGGGTGCCGAGCAGCGCGAGCGGACGACTGATGCCGCGGCCGATCAGCCAGGCGACGCTGCCGGCGACGATGACGATGCCGAGCATGGCGAGGCCAAGCAGCCAGTAGACCGGACCCATCTTGGCGTCGATGTCGTCGAGATAGGCGCCGGTTCCGAGATACATGTCGAAACCGGGGACGGCGACGGCGTAGCCGATCTTGCGGATCAGTGCTGCCTGGCCCGGCTTCGCATATTCATAATACAGAAGAATCGAGCCGTTGGCCTTGACGCCGTCCATCAGCTCGGCGGACAGCTTGCGGCCGTTGGTCACGACGTCCATGCGGTTGGCGCCGATCTGCTTCGGATCAGGCGCGAGCTGGGTGATGCCGTCATAGGACGTGCCGAAGAGATAGCCCGAGCCGTTGTCATAGGTCATCGAATTGCCGTAGCGGCGAAGGTCGGCCAGCGCCGCGTCCTTTGTCATCTCGCCGGCATCGACCCGCTTTTTGAGGGCGAGGGCGTAGTTGCGGCCCATATCGACGATCGACTTGGCCTGGTCGATGCGCGCATTCACCATCTCGCGCTTCATCAGATAGCCGGCAAGTACACCGGAGATGCAGAGGCCCAACAGCGTGACGCCGACAAGGATGCCGAGCTTGGAGGCGATCTTCAGATTGCTCAATTTCACGGGGGATAGCTCCGGCAGTAAAAGGGGATACGGGCACGCGAGTGATCGATCGAAATCCATTCAAGTTTTAGTGTGTGACCCCTTATCAAGCAGTTACGGGCGGCTCCGTAGAAGCCCGGACAAAACGCCCGAACGGCTGAATAAAATCGCAGCAACAGCAACCTTAGATTGTACGCATCGACCTCGATTTCGCGTAAAAGACGCAAAGGCCCGCCCCCCAAGGGACGTGTCACAACAAGAACCGACAAACCAAATCGGGAGCAGGACATGCCGAAATACAGGGTGGTGACGCCAAAGGGCGCGAGCTTCACGGTCGCTGGCAGCGACTATTCCTATGAGCGCGAGGCGCTCGATCCGATCGACGCCGAGATCATCGAGGCCCCCGCCGACGAAGCCGGGTTCATCGCCGCCGCAAAGAGCGCGGACGCCATCTATGCCAAGGGCATCCCGATCACCAAGACCATCATCGACAGCTTGCAGAGCTGCAAGGTCATCACGCTCGGCTCGGTCGGCGTCGACAGCGTCGACGTCAAGGCCGCCACCGCGCGCGGCATTCCCGTCACCAACATCCCCGACACCTTCATCGAGGAGGTCGCCGATCACGCCATGATGCTGCTGCTCGCCGGCTTCCGCCGACTGGTCGAGCAGGACCGTATGGTGCGCAGCGGCCGCTGGGCCGAGGGCCGGCCGGCGCTGCTCAAAGTCCCCAGGCTGATGGGCCAGACGCTCGGCTTCGTCTCGTTCGGCCGCGTCGCGCGTGCGGTTGCGAAGCGCGCGGCGCCGTTCGGCCTGCGCATGATGGCCTACGATCCTTTCATCCAGGAAACGCTGATGTGGGACCACGGCGTGATTCCGGCGACGCTGAACGAGGTGCTGTCGCAGTCCGACTTCATCTCGATGCATGCCCCGGCAAGGCCCGAGGTGCATCACATGCTGACCGAGAAGCACTTTCGGCAGATGAAGAAAGGCTCGATCTTCATCAACACCGGGCGCGGCGCCACCGTGGACGAGGAGAGCCTGATCAAGGCGCTGCAGGAAGGCTGGATCGCGCACGCCGCGCTCGACGTGCTGGAGAAGGAGCCGCCCTCCCACAACAATCCCCTGCTCGGCATGGAGAACGTGACCCTGACCGCCCACGTCGCCTCGGCCTCGGCACGGTTTGACGAAGCGCGCAAGCGCCGGGTGGGCTACGAATTGTCACTGGTACTTCAGGGCATGTGGCCGGTAAGCTGCGTCAATCCGTCGGTGCTGCAAGACACCACGCTCCGCCGCTGGCAACCCGTCAGCATGGATCGCGGGCCGAACAGCTAGGCGGCCGGCGCAAAGGCGCCGGAACCGGACGACCCTTCACCGGCGATCAACGCCGGGAAGGGAACATCATAGGGAGGTACTGATGAGGAACGACATCACACGCCGTGATGCCTTGGCGCTGGGCCTGTCCGCTGCAACGCTTGCTGCCACCGGTGCTGCGGCGCAAACATCCACTATCAAGGCGGCCGATGTTCCGGCCCCCAAGCGCGAGATCGAGAAGGGTGCATCCCTGCGCATGCTGCGCCCGGTGCGCTTCGTCCAGGCCGACGAGGACGTCTTCCGCGCCAATGCGGCAAGGTTCACCAAGGAGACCGGGGTCGAGGTCAAGGTCGACTTCGTCGGCTGGGAAGACATCAACCAGCAGACCGCAGTGACCGCCAATTCCGGCGCCGGCCCCGACATCATCATCGGCTTCTCCGACGCGCCGCACATTTACATCGACAAGCTGATCGAGCTGACCGACGTCGCCGACTATGTCGGCAAGCGCTATGGCGGCTGGCTGCCGCTGGCGCAGCGCTACGGCAAGAGGAACAAGAGCGACGCCTGGATCGGCCTGCCGTTCGGTGCGACCGCGGGACCGCTGATCTACCGCAAGTCGATCCTGCAATCGGTCGGCTTCGACAAGGTGCCGGAAGACCATGCCGGGATCCTCGACCTGTGCCAGAAGCTGCACAAGGCCGGTAAACCGGCCGGCTTCGCGCTCGGCAACGCCAAGGGCGACGGCAACGGCTTCGCCAACTGGGCGCTGTGGTCGCACAACGCCTCCCTGCTCGACGAGGAGGGCAACGTCATCATCAACAGCAAGGAGACCATCGCGGCACTGAACTGGGTCAAGCAGATCTACCCGACCTTCATCGCCGGCACGCCGTCATGGAACGACGTCAGCAACAACCGCGCCTATTCCTCGCAGGAAATCTCGCTGACGGCCAACGGCGTCTCGTTGTACTTCTCGCTCAAGAACGACCCGGCGACCAAGGCGATCGCCGACGACAGCGAGCATCAGCTGCTGCCCAAGGGCCTGGCCAAGGTCTCTCCGATGGCGGGGCTGACCCTCAATGCCATGCTGTTCAAGCACAGCCCGTATCCCAACGCCGCAAAGGCCTTCCTGCAATACATGCTGGAGAAGGACCAGTACGAGCCGTGGCTCAACGCCAATTCCGGGTACTGGTCGCAGCCGCTGGCTGCCTATGCCGAGGCAGCCGTCTGGAAAGGCGACCCCAAGGTCTCGATCTTCAAGGACACGATGAACAGCACTTACTATGACGGCTACAAAGGCCCGATCTCGACGGCGACCGGAGCCGTCAGTGCCGACTACGTGCTGATCCAGATGTGCGCGTCCGTTGCGACCGGTGCGGCCACGCCGGAGGCCGCAGCCGCGGAAGCCGAGCAACGCTGCAAGCGGTACTTCCGGCGGCAGCGATAGCAGCCGAACGACCGTCATAGCGAGGAGCGAAGCGACGAAGCAATCCAGACTGCAGCCGCGGCGACAGACTGGATTGCTTCGCTTCGCTCCAACTGACGGGTGTGGTGACTTTCACAGACGGGACAACACCTGATGTCCGTTACGACGTTTTCCTCCCCAGCCTTGGCGCAACGGCAACCGAACTGGATCGTGCGGCTGTTCGACTACAAGCCGTTCCTGATCGCGATGTGCCTGGCGCCCGCGATCGGGCTGCTGTCGGTGTTCCTGACCTATCCGCTCGGCCTCGGCATCTGGCTCGCCTTCACCGACACCACGATCGGCCGCCGCGGCGTCTTCGTCGGCTTCGAGAATTTCCAGTACCTGCTCACCGATCCCCTGTGGTGGAACGCCGTCTTCTACAGCGTGGTCTATACGGGCATCGCGACCTTCGGGAAGTTCGCGCTCGGCTTCTGGCTCGCGCTGCTGCTCAACAACCATTTTCCGTTCAAGAGCATCCTGCGTGCGATCATCCTGTTGCCCTGGATCGTGCCGACGGTGCTCTCGGCGCTGGCGTTCTGGTGGATCTACGATCCGCAGTTCTCGATCATCTCCTATCTGTTGGTCGACGTGCTGCACTGGCGGTCGAGCAATGTCGACTTCCTCGGCTCGGCCTGGCCGGCGCGCTTCTCGCTGATCGCCGCCAACATCTGGCGCGGCATTCCCTTCGTCGCGATCTCGTTGCTGGCTGGGCTTCAGACCATCTCGCCCTCGCTCTACGAGGCCGCGATGCTTGACGGGGCCAGCGCCTGGCAGCGCTTCCGCTATATCACCTTCCCGATGATGATGCCGATCCTGGCCATCGTCATGACCTTCTCGATCATCTTCACCTTCACCGACTTCCAGCTGGTCTATGCCATCACCCGCGGCGGGCCCGTCAACTCCACCCATCTGCTGGCGACCCTGGCGTTCCAGCGCGGCATCGCCGGCGGCGAGCTCGGCGAAGGGGCGGCGATCGCGGTGTCGATGATCCCGTTCCTGATCTTCGCGACGCTATTCTCTTATTTCGGCCTGGCCCGCCGCAAATGGCAGCAGGGAGAGGCCAATGACTGACACCGTCGCGCAAACCGCCGCCGTGGCCAACGCGAAAGCGGCACCCGACACCATGGCCTGGGATTCCGGGCTCCGGCGGCTGATGATGATCTACCTGCCGCTCGGCTGCTTCGTGCTGATCCTGCTGTTTCCGTTCTACTGGATGGCGATCACCTCGTTCAAGCCGAACGCCGAGCTGCTCAATTACAAGGAGCACAACCCGTTCTGGATCTCCTCGCCGACGCTCGCCCACATCAAGCACCTGCTGTTCGACACTTCCTATCCGCGCTGGCTGTGGACGACGATGACGGTGGCGATCGGCTCGACCACGCTGTCCCTGATCGCGAGCACGCTCGCCGCCTACGCCATCGAGCGCCTGCGTTTCCGCGGCAGCCCTTATGTCGGCCTCGGCATTTATCTCGCCTATCTCGTGCCACCGTCGATCCTGTTCATTCCGCTCGCCACCGTCATCGTGCAGTTCGGCCTGTTCGACTCACCTCTGGCCCTGATCCTGGTCTATCCGACCTTCCTGGTGCCGTTCTGCACCTGGCTCCTGATCGGCTATTTCAAGTCGATTCCCTATGAGCTCGAGGAATGCGCGCTGGTCGACGGCGCCACGCGGCTGCAGATCCTGCGCCGCGTCACGCTGCCGCTGGCGGTGCCCGGGCTGATCTCGGCCGGCATCTTCTCCTTCACGCTGTCCTGGAACGAATTCATCTACGCGCTCGCCTTCATCCAGAGCGGCGCCAACAAGACCGTGCCGGTCGCGATCCTGACCGAGCTCGTCACCGGCGACGTCTACCAATGGGGTGCGCTGATGGCCGGATCGCTGCTCGGTTCGCTGCCGGTCGCGGTCTTCTACTCGCTGTTCGTGGACTACTACGTGTCCTCGCTGACCGGCGCGGTGAAGGAGTAGCTACCCGCTTCGCACGAACGATCGTGCTATCGTGATAGATCGCATCCCTGCTCCGATGCTACCTGCTGCATCGGCGGTGGGGGAGCGTTGGCGCTACCGACACTCGCTCGAGAAAGCGAGGATTCCATGGGATCGCCCAAACTCCCCTCACTGTCCCGGCGAGGCTTTTGCCTGTGCTGCGTCGGAGGCGCTTTCGCCGCCACGACAGGTTGGCTTACGCCGAGGCGGGCCTATGCCGAGGCCCGCGGTATCGTCAGCTTGATCAAGGACAGCGCCGCGACATCGCCGATCACGACCTACAAGCTGCGCAACAACATCAGCGTGCTCGAAGGATCCGGGGGCAACATCGCCGTGCTGACCGGCCCGGACGGCAAGCTGCTGATCGATGCGGGCATCCGTGTCTCGCGTCCCCAGCTCACCAAGGCGCTGGCCGATCTGGGCGTGGATCCCGTCACGCACCTCGTCAACACCCACTGGCACTTCGACCACGCCGACGGCAACGAATGGCTGCATTCAGCCGGCGCCAGGATCATTGCACACGAAAACACCCGGAAGCATCTCCTCCAGGTCGAGCGCGTCGACGACTGGGACTACAATTTCCTTCCGCTCGGCGCGGGTGGAATTCCCAGTGAAGTCTTTGCAGGCAGCCACGCGCTCAAGCTCAACGGAACCTCGATCAGCCTGAAATACCACGGGCCCGCGCACACCGACAGCGACATCTCCGTCACCTTCGCAGACGCCAACGTCGTTCACGTCGCCGATTTGTTCTGGAACGGCATCTATCCGTTCATCGACTATTCGACCGGCGGAAGCATCGACGGGATGATCGCTGCATGCGACGCCAATCTTGCGGCAATGGACAAGGACACGATCGTCATCGCCGGACATGGCAAGCCGGTCAGCAACAAAGCCGAGTTTCAGGCCTTTCGCGACATGCTCGTCGGAATCCGCGACAACGTCGCCCGGCTCAAGAGGCAGGGACGAACGCGGGACGAAACCGTTGCGGCCAAGCCGACAGCGGCCTTTGACGCGATATGGGGTCAGTTCGTCATCGATCCCGGCTTCTTCACCAGGCTGGTCTACCAGGGCGTGTAGGGCGCCGCCGTCAGCTGCGGCGTTTGGCCCGGCTTCACAATACTGCAACACGCGATCCGCATAACGCGTGCGTCCGCCAACAGGAGACGCACATGCGCGCGATTTTTCTCAGCACCGTCGCAACGATCGTTCTCGCCGCGAGCTCCGCGCTCGCGCAGAGCGAGGGTGAATTCCCCGCCAAGCTCGCCGGCCACGTGGTGATGCCGGCCGCGACCTTCATCGACGCCCCCGCCGATGCTCCTGCCGATCTCAAGACCTCCGGCAAATACACCACCGGCAAGCGGGTCGACGCGCTCGGCACCGTGATGGGCAAGTCCTATGAGCGGGCGACCGGCGTGTCGCTGCCGTTCAAGGGCCAGCCGCTGCAGGGCCATTCCGGCATCAAGACCATGCCCGACGGCAGCTTCTGGGTCATCACAGACAACGGCATGGGCGCACGCGCCAATTCGCCGGATTCGATGCTGTACCTGAACCGCTACAAGATGGACTGGGCCGGCGGCAAGATCGAGCGGCTGGAAACCATTTTCCTGCACGATCCCGACAGAAAGGTCCCGTTCCGCATCGTCCACGAGGACACGCCGAAGCGCTACCTCACCGGCGCCGACTTCGACACCGAAGGCTTCCAGATCATCGGCGACAGCTTCTGGATCGGCGACGAGTTCGGCCCTTACATCCTCAAGGCCGACAAATCAGGCAAGATCCTCGGTGTGTTCGATACGGTTGCCGACGGTAAGCCGGTGCGCTCGCCGGATCATTGGGCCGTGGGAACGCCGGCCGCACCGGGTGCGACCTACACCAACGTCAACCTCCGCCGCTCTAAGGGCTATGAGGGCTTTGCCTCCTCCAAGGACGGCAAGTTCCTGTACGGCCTGCTCGAAGGACCGCTGTGGGATGCCGAGAAGAAAGATTGGGAGAAGGTCGACGGCAAGGAAGCCTCCCGCATCCTCGAATTCGACGTCGCCGCCGGGAAGTTCACCGGCCGCTATTGGCAATATGTGTTCGAGCAGAACGGCAACGCCATCGGCGATTTCAACATGATCGACCAGGCCTCCGGCCTCATCATCGAGCGCGACAATGGCGAAGGCACGGCCGACAAGGCCTGCCCGCAAGGCACCCGCGGCGAGAATTGCTTCCCGGATCTTGCCAAGTTCAAGCGCGTCTACAAGATCGAGCTCAACGAGGCCAATGTCGGCAAGTCCGTGCGCAAGATCGGCTATATCGATCTCATGAAGATCAGGGATCCCGACAAGAAGGCGAGGAAGCCGCTCAATGACGGCGTCTACACCTTCCCGTTCTTCACCATCGAGAACGTCGATCGCGTCGACGACACCCACATCATCGTCGGCAACGACAACAATCTGCCGTTCTCCTCCAGCCGCGATCCCAACAAGGCCGACGACGACGAGTTCATGCTGCTCGAGGTCGCGGACTTCCTGAAGGCAAAGTAGGGAGAGGTTCTCTCAACACGGTCATCGCCCGGCTTGACCGGCGATCCAGTACTCCGAGACGCCTGTCATCAAACAGCGCGGTCTCGGCGTACTGGATGCTCCGGTCAAGCCGGGGCATGACAGCGGAGGGCCTACCGCACGGTAAACTCCACCGGGATCGAAAAGCTCATCGCGCCGTTCCTGATCTCGTCCGGAAACGGCGGAAACGGCGAGGCCTGGCGGATCATCGACATGGCCTGGGCATCGAAAGCGGCAACACCGGACGAACCGCCGATGCGGCTGGATGTGACCTGCCCACTCCTGGTGAGGGTGAAGCTCAGCCTGGCGATGCCGCGCTGACCGCCGCCGCCGCTTGGATAAGAGTGAAAGCGCATCAGATGCGCGCGGACGCGTTGATTGTAGGACGCGACCGCCGACGCCACCGCGCCAGCGCTCTGGGCCGATGCCAGCGGAGCCTCGCGCTCGGCGCGCGGGGCTGCGCTGGTGCGCGGCGCGGGCGTCGCATCGGACGGTTTCTTGGCCTCGCGGCGAACCACCTTCGGCTTCGCTGGGGCCGGCTTTTCGACCGGCACGATCTTCGCGGGCTCCGGCTTGGCCGGGGTCGGCTCAAGCTTCTGCTCCGGCGGCGCCACGACATCAGGCTTTTCCTGCAGCGGCGTCGGAGCAATGGTCTCCTCGACCACCGGCTGCAGCACGGGCTCCGGCGGCGAGGCGTCCGCCTCCTGCATCACCGGTCCCGGCGCAACGTCGTCCTGCGTCGACCGCGGCGCCGAGGTCACCTGTGCCATGTCGACCATGATTGCCGGCAGGCTGACGCCCTGCTCCGGTTG
Source organism: Bradyrhizobium symbiodeficiens (assembly GCF_002266465.3). Taxonomy (NCBI): domain Bacteria; kingdom Pseudomonadati; phylum Pseudomonadota; class Alphaproteobacteria; order Hyphomicrobiales; family Nitrobacteraceae; genus Bradyrhizobium; species Bradyrhizobium symbiodeficiens. Next base: position 6,051,675 of record NZ_CP029427.2, read on the forward strand.
CGACCTGATCCAATTCATCGCAAGCAGCGCGGCAGCCAGATGCAACATCACGATCACCGCCGCCGAGAGGCCCCAGCGCGCGTTTTCGCGCTCTCGAAGCGGTTCGTGCAGGGCGAAGGCGTTGGCACTCATCAAGTGCGTCCGTCGAGGCCGACGAGGGCGACCTTGAGGTAGCCGGCATTGCGCAAGGTGTTCATCACCTCCATCAGGTCGCCATAGGAGACGGCCTTGTCGGCGCGCAGGTAGATCCGCTCGTCCTTGCGGCCCTTGGTGGCGGCATCGAGCGAGGTGCCGAGCATCTCGCGAGCGATGATGTCTTCGCCGACCGCGATGGACAGGTCCGGCTTGACGGTGACGAAGACCGGCTTATCGGGGCGCGGCGCCGGCTCGGCCGCGGTGGCCGGCAGCTCGACGCCGATGTCGACGGTGGCGAGTGGGGCCGCCACCATGAAGATGATCAGCAGCACCAGCATCACGTCGATGAACGGCGTGACATTGATCTCATGGGTGACGTCGAGATCATCCGGGTCGCCGCGCGAGCCGAGCTTCGATGCGCCGAGCTTTGCGCCCATGGCCTACTCCGCCGCCCGTGCCAGGCGGAATTCCCTGATGTCGCGCTGGCGGCTGACCAGCAACAGGAGCTGCGCCGAAGCGTCGCCGAGCAGCGCCCGATAATTGGCGATGCCGCGAACGAGGTGATTGTAGATCACGACCGCCGGGATCGCCGCGACGAGGCCGAGCGCGGTGGCAAGCAGCGCCTCCGCGATGCCCGGCGCGACCACCGCAAGGCTGGTGGTGTGGCTCTCGGAGATGCCGATGAAGGCGTTCATGATGCCCCAGACGGTCCCGAACAGGCCGACGAAGGGCGCAGTGGCGCCGATGGTCGCGAGCACGCCGGTGCCGCGCGCGATCTGCCTGGACATCGCCGCCTCGACCCGCTCGAGCCGGAGCGCAATCCGCTCCTGAAGACCGTCGTCGAGGACACCGCCGGACAGCTCCGCTTCCTTTGCGCAGGACTGAATGAGCTGGGCGACCGCGTCGTGTGCGTCGCCGACCCGCTCGGCCGCCTCGGTCAATCTGATGTTGCCTTCGAGGGCGCGCGTTCGCTGCAAGGCTCGCGCGCCCTTGCGGCGCAGCTCGATGGACTTGGCAAGCCATACCGTCCAGGTCACCAGCGACGCTATGGCTAGGCCGACCATCACCGCCTTCACGACGATGTCGGCTCCCATGAACATGCCCCAAGGCGACAGATTGCGCGGCAGCAGCGCTTCGTCGATCGCGAGGGCGGGCGCCGGCGCAAGCGCCAGCGCAATTGCCACGATCATTCGCCGAAGCCCGAATATGCCCTGCATACTGATCTCCCGACAGACAGATAGACGCTACGCCGCGATCCGGTCCGCAAGCTGCCGGAACCGCGCGAACTGGTCACCGCGCAGCGCCCGCGTCTCGTCGCGGCCGACAAAGACCTTGAACATGATGCCGCCGTCCGCATTAACGAACGCGACGAAGGCCGAACTCTTGCCCATGAAGGGACGCTCGACGAAGGCAACGCCTGCACAGCGCTCGTGGCGGAGATGGCCGTGCAGACCCTGCGGCTGCATCAGGTTGAAATAGCCGCGACCGATCTCGCCGGCGGGAATTGCGCCGGTGAACTCGAAGATCGCGTCATCGGTGTGGACGATCAGGGTAACTTCTCCCCACGCCGCGATGTCCTGCATGGCGGCGGCGAAGTGCTCACCACTGCCAATGCGCACCATCTCGGGCGGCAGCGCCTCGATCACGACGCGCGGCGAGACCTTGCGCTCGCGCGCGACGTCCTCAATCACCGCACCGGGATTGTCGGCCATGTACGCCTTGAGGTCGGCGAGATCGGTGCTCAGCATGTCCGGCTCCCCTGTCTCTGCTCAGGCGGCCGCGGCCTTGCGCTCGCTCTGGATCACCTCAAAGCCTTCGAATTTGGGGTGGCCGAGATAAAGGCTCTCGCCGGTCTGATTGTCGGCGCGGGCATGGGCGCGACGAAATTGGTCCGAGCGCGTCCAGCCCTCGAACGCCGCTTTGTCGACCCAGGTCGTGTGCGACGAATAGAGCGTGTGGTCCTCTGCCTCCGGGCCCTTCAGCAGGTGAAACTCGATGAAGCCCGGCATGCTGCCGAGATAGGATTCACGGGTGGCCCAGACTGTTTCGAACGCGGTCTCCGCGCCCTTCTTCACCTGGAAACGATTCATGGCGATGAACATCAAAGTCTCTCCTTCTGATCAAAACGAAACGTGCCGAAGCCGCGCTGGAGCATCAGCGCGGCCCGGCGGGATTGGCAGTGTTGCGGGCCCTCGCCTACGCGCCTCCAAAATGGATCTTCATGCCGGCCTTGTAGACCCTGCCCGGCCCCGCGCTCGACCACAGCACGTCGTTCTGCGTGGTGCCGTCGGTCGAACTGCCGGGAATGGCGTAAGGCCGGTAGTACTGGTTCAAGAGATTGTCGATCGAGGCCGAGAACACGATGTCCCGGGTCGCATTGTAGGTCATGTACAGATTGACCAGCTCGTAGCCCGTCGCGGGCAGATAGCCGGCGGGTACGTCATTGTTGGCACCGTATGAGGCCCACTGCGCCGTCAGGATCAGGCTGCGATCGAGCAGGCGGACACCGCCGGTCGTGACGACCTTGCGCGGGGTGATGGTGGCGAGTCCGACATTGGTGACGGCGTTCTTGCCCTGGATGTAATGACCGGCGACACCGATGAACCAGCTGCCGGCATCATACATCGTCTCCGCCTCGAAGCCCTGGATGCGGGCCTGCGCAATGTTCTGATACTGGTAGTACTGGCTGAAAGAGCCGAACGGCGGCACCGCGACCGGCGCCGAGGCGACGAGGTCGATATAGTCGCTGACGTCGTTGCGGAAAAGATTGATCTTGCCGCGGAAGGAGTCCGAGGCCGAGAAGATGTTGTCGTACTTCAGATTGAAGCCGACTTCCTTGTTCTTGCCGACCTCCGGACGCAGGTTCGGGTTCGGCAGGAAGCAGAACAGGCCGACAGTGCCGTCGGGACAGGGGAAGAAGGCCGGTCCGCCGCCGGTCGCATGCGCGCCGGAGATCACGGTTTCGGTGATCGATGGAGCGCGATAGCCTTCGGCATAGCTCACATAGGGCTGGAAGCCGGGAACGGGCGTGACGCCGAGGGTGATCTTCGGCGAGAAACGGTCCCCGCTGCCGTTGGTCATGCCCGACTCCAGATCGTAGCGATCGTAACGGATCGCGCTCACCGCCTCGAACCAGGTGCTGTAGTTCTGCTTCAATTGCAGGAATCCGCCGGACACGGTGCGGATGCCGCTCGGCGTGGTGATGTTGGAATTGCCGCGGCTGTCGGTCGTGATCACGTCGTCCTGGAACGCGTCGAAGCCGACGGTGAGGGCGTTGCGCCAGTCGCCGACGTTGAACCGCGTGGTATTGTTGGCGTCGATGCCGTAGGTATTGAGGACATAGCCGCGCTTGTCGCCGACGCAGCCGGAGATGTTGTTGCCGAAATTTCCGGTGCCGCACAGGGCCGTACCCGAGGTCGAATAGTGGTAGGTCTTGGTCTGGTCGTTGTCGACGCGGTTGCCGTAGACCGACATGTGCCAGTCGAACAAATTGTCGCTCGGCAGCGCATAATTCCAGGTGATCGTGCCGGTGTAGTTCTTGGCATCGGAAGCGTAGACCGATGAGCCCTGATAGAGCGCCCGCTGGGCTGCGGTCGCGACGGGCCCCCTGTTGAACTGGCCGACATCGTATTGATAATCCTGGAAAATGGCGCCGAACTTGACCTCATGGCCGAGGGCGGGACGCACCGTGAGCTTCATCAGGCCGCTCTCGACCTGATTGCCGGTGTTGCCGATCTCGGTGCCGTTGCCGTCCTTGTAATTGCCCTGGGTACGATAGACCGCGCCACCGAAGATATCGACGTCGGGCGTGGCGCGCACGCCTCCGAAGACCGAGCCGAGGCCGCGATTGTTGTTGGATCCGTAGGAGCCCGAGAGATCGACACCCCAGCGCTCACCGGGACGCAGCACGTCGTCGATGTCCTTGGTGCGGAACGAGACCAGGCCGCCGATCGCGCCGGACCCGTAGATGTTCGCGGTCGGACCGCGCACGACGTCGACGCCGCCGACCAGTTCAGGATCGAGGAAGAACGAGCCGCTCGCATTGTGGCCGGTGCGCTGGTAATTCTGGCGCGCACCATCGACGACCACCGCAACGCGCCCAAACTCCTGCAGACCGCGGATGTTGATGACGGTCGCGGGATCATCGCCGCGCTCCTGGAACGAGACGCCGGGCACCGCATAGAAGATGCCCGACAGCCGGTTGGGCTGAATTCCCTGGATCTGATCGAGAGAAATGGAGCTGACGGGCGCGAGCGAGTCGATGGCGCGCTCCTTGGTCTTCGTTGCGGCTGCGGTGATGGTGTCGAGCGCCTGAACCGGCGCCGTTCCGCCGGCCTGGGCCCGGGCGTCGAGGAGCTCCGGCGTTGCCTGCTGCGCGACTGGCGGCTTGGCCTGCTTGCGCCTGGCCTGCTTCGGCCGTTCCGTCGACGCGCGTTCAGCTTGCGGCGACGCGGTCTGCGCAAGACCGCTCTCCGTCGTCAATGCCGCAAATGAAACCACCGACGCGCCCAAAATCAAGGCGCGCGAATACCTAGCCCCGTCAGCCATATCAGCCCCAGCCTGCACTTCACTCTGTTTTTTAGGGTCTTCTGGCTGGCGTGCGTTCGCAACGCGAACGACTGGCTGGCTGATTTTCTCGAGACGCGGGCAAGTCGCCGCGCCGCCATAATTGGTTACGTGGCAACACTCTGACGGTCAATGTCACAAGGTTGCAGTTTATATCGATTGTAAATCGCGGCCGTTGGAATGCGCTTCGTGCCGCCTGTACAAACAAGCAGCACTCCAGAGTTTCGAAAGCGCATCACACCCAACATGTCAGCAACATCAGGAGACGGCGGCAGCGCGGCGGGGTCGGCTGGAAGCCCTTCTGCGGCAACGAGAACGCTCACCATGCGCGGGAGCCGGATCGACAGTCGCGAGCTGTTTGCGGCCGAGCGCGAGATCATCATCGCGCATGGCGAGGACAGCTATCGGCTTCGCCTGACCTCGCAGAACAAGCTGATCCTGACGAAGTAACCTGCAATGACATTTTGCCGCAGCCTCAAATGCTTCCTGCTCTCCAGTACGATCGCGCTCGCCCCAGTCGCGCACGCCGCCGGCATCACCGTGCATGACGCGCGCAATCGCGACATCGCCGTGACCGACGTCGCGCGCACGGTTTCGATCGGCGGCGCCATCACCGAGATCATCTATGCGCTTGGGCTCGAGAACCGGCTCGTCGGCATCGACACCACGAGCCTCTATCCAGCAGCGGCGCTGCACGACAAACCCAATGTCGGCTACATGCGCCAGATCTCCGCCGAAGGCGTGCTGGGCCTCAACCCCACCCTGATCCTGGCGATCCAGGGCTCGGGACCGCGCGAGACCATGGACATCCTGGAGACGGCGAAGGTGCCGCTGGTGCTGGTGCCTGACACCTTCTCCGAGGACGGCCTGATCGAGAAGATAAGGCTGGTCGGCCACGCCATGGGCGTCGACGCGCGCGCCGCGTGCCTGAGCGCCGCCGTCGGTACCGATCTTGCGCAGCTTCGCGCCCTGCGTGCCAGGGTGACCAAGCCGGTACGCGTGATGTTCGTGATGTCGCTCCAGAACGGACGCGCCTTGGTCGCCGGCCACAAGACCGCGGCCGACGAGATCATCCGGCTCGCCGGCGCCGCCAACGCCATCGACGAATTCGACGGCTACAAGATCATCGGCGACGAGGCCATCGCGGCGGCAAGACCCGACGTCGCGCTGTCGATCGAACGCGGCAAGGATTCGCTTTCAGCCGACGCGATCTTTGCCCATCCCGGCTTCGCCCTGACGCCGGTCGCGGCCAACAAGAGCTTCATCACGATGGACGGGCTCTATCTGCTCGGCTTCGGACCGCGCACGGCGGCGGCGGCGCGCGATCTCTCGGTCAAGCTCTTTCCGACATTGGCCGGACCGGACGCTGCATTCACCTCGGCGCTGTCGGCGGCGAATTGCCGGCAATGAGCGTGGCAATCGGCACTGAAGCGCATGGCTTGGGACGACGCGCCAGCGCGCGACGGCGGGCCGCATCGCTCGCCATCCCTCTCCTGATCGCGGTGCTCGCGGTCGCCGCGGTCGTAGCGCTTGGCTTTGGCGCCGCCGGCATTCCCCTCTCCCGCCTGCCTGCCGCACTCGGGCTATCGGGCGAAGGCACGGCCATGACGGCCCGCGACCAGCTCGTGCTGTGGTCGATCCGCGTCCCCCGGATCGCGGCGACGGCAATGGTCGGCGGCCTGCTCGCCGCGGCCGGCGCGATCATGCAAGGACTGTTTCGCAACCCGCTCGCCGATCCCGCGCTGGTCGGCGTCTCCAGCGGCGGTGCGCTCGCAGCCGCAAGCGCGATCGTGTTCACCGATTCCCGCTTCGGCGAGATGCTGCGCTTCCTCCAGACCGAGCTGCTGCCGCTCGCCGCGTTCGCGGGATCGCTGGCCACGACCGCGATCCTCTACGGCATCTCGAGCCGCTCGGGTCGCACCTCGATCGCGGTCTTCCTGCTCGCCGGCGTCGCCATCACCGCGATCGCCAATGCTGGCATCGGACTTCTGGTATTCGTCGCCGATGACCGGCAGCTTCGCGACATCACGTTCTGGATGCTGGGCTCAATGAGCGGCGTGACCTGGACAAAGGCCGCCGTGCTCGCGCCGATCCTCGTCATCGGGCTAATCGCCTGCGCCTTCATCGCGCGCGGCCTCGATCTCCTGGTGCTCGGCGAGGCCGACGCCTTTCACGGCGGCATCGACGTCGAGCGTCTCAAGCGGATCTCGATCGTCATGGTCTCCGCCATGACCGGCGTCGCGGTGTCGATCAGCGGCGTCATCGGCTTTGTCGGCATCGTCGTGCCGCATCTGCTCCGTCTCGTCATTGGCCCAGCGCATCGGTTGCTGTTGCCGGCCTCGGTGCTATCAGGCGCGATCCTGATGGTCGGCGCCGACACGCTGGCGCGCACCATCGTTGCGCCGGCGGAGATGCCGATCGGCATTCTGACCGCAGCGGTCGGCGCGCCGGTGTTCCTCTTCATCCTGCTGCGACAGCGCGGGCTCGCCTCGCTATGAGTGCCGTGATCGAGGCGCGGGCTTTAAGCAAGCGCGCCGGCCGCGCGACGCTGCTCGATGGCGTCGGCCTGACGGTTGCGGCCGGCGAGATGGTCGCGATCATCGGCCCGAACGGTGCCGGCAAGTCGACCCTGCTGCGGCTGCTCTCCGGCGATCTCCGGCCGAATGCCGGAGAGGTCCGCCTCAAACAGCGCGATATCAGCAGCTATGCACCCCGCGAGCTCGCCGCGCGCCGCGCCATGCTGTCCCAGCACATCAATGTCACCTTCCCCTTCACCGTCGAGGAGATCGTGCTGATGGGCGCGGGCGAGCGCAGCGCGCGTGAAGCAGGCTCGCTCGTCGACGCTGCCCTCGACGAGGTTGGGCTTACGCATTTCCGCGAACGGCAATTGCCGACGCTGTCAGGCGGCGAGCAGCAGCGCGCCCATTTCGCCCGCGTGCTGGTGCAGCTCGCCTGCGGCGAAGCCGAGCATGGTCCGGGACTTCTCCTGCTGGACGAGCCGACCTCGAGCCTGGATCTGCGTCACCAGATCGACCTGGTCGAGGCCGCGCGCCGCCGTGCCGCCGGCGGCACGGCCGTGATCGCGATCCTGCACGACCTCAATCTCGCGATCCGCTTCGCCGGCCGGCTCGTCGTGCTGGCCGGCGGCAAGCTCGCCGCAGATGGCTCGCGCGCCGATGTCGTCACCCGTGAGACCATCCGCGACATTTTCGAGATCGACGCCGTCGTCCATCAGGGCGATGACGGCGTGCCTTACGTATTGCCGCAATCGATGCGGGCGGTTGAGACCGGAATTTAGCCCGCAGCCAAACGAGTCGCACTGCTTCTGCGAAGGCGGTCCGCTCCCTCCCCCGCTTGCGGGGGAGGGTTGGGGAGAGGGTGTCTCCACAATTGAGAACCCCCAAGAGGACAGAGCCCTCACCCCAGCCCTCTCCCGCAAGCGGGAGAGGGAGTGCACTTTCGTTCGTGGCTAAATCTACCCCGCCGGGACGATCACCATGCTCTTGTCCTTCGGCCAGCGGATGCGCCAGGCGAAGTTGATATCCTTGACCTCGCCCGGCTTGGCGTCGAACGACCATTCCAGCACGCCGCGCTTGTCGCGGATGTTGCTGGCGGTCGGCGGCGTGGTCGCGGGTAGCATCTCGACGACGATGTCCTCGCTCTCGCTGACCGGCAGCTGATCCTCGATCGCGACCTTGATCGGGAAGTCGTGGCCGTTTCGGATCGTGGTCTTGAACGTGCGCTCGTCGGTCTTGGACGTCGTGACCAGCAGGCCTGCCGACCCCTCGTTGCGCTTGAGCACCGCGCGCTCGATCCTGATCTTGTCGTCGGCGCCGAAGCCGAGCCGCACGATGTCGTCCTTGGCGGAAGCGGAGAGCTTGCCGCGACCGACGAAGACGCCGTCGCGGTAGATCGCGACCTTGCCCGGCAGCAGCGCCGTGTCGTCGGTCTGCTTGAAGCTGGCTTCGAGGAAGGCGGTGGGGTCGATCACCGGGGCCGCGCGCACGGCGAGATCGGCGGGCACGGTCATGGCCGCGATGCGCATGCTCTTGGCACCCTCCTGGGCGCCGAGGCTGACGCGGCCGGGGATCTTGAACGTGGCCTGGAAGCTTCCGATGTCGGCAACGGCCTGCTGCTCATCGGCACGTTCGCGCGGCTCGGCCGACTCCGCGATCTTGGCCATCGATGGCGATTGCACCTGGCGCAGAACTGGTGCGGGCCGCGCCAGATCGGAGACTGAACCCGCCGCCATCGGCTTTGGCAGCTGAGGATATTGTGCCACCAGCGAGTTCAATTCCGGCGCACTGCCGCCGCGGCCGATCCGCACCGTGGAGACGCCAAGCGCAACGTTCGACCAATCCTCGCCGGTCGATTGCGTGATCTCGGCGCGACGAACGAGCTCGAGCAGTGGCTTGCGGTCCTTGGCGCCGGTGTCGAGCCGGGCATCGTACAGCGGTACCCAACGCGCATTGCGTACGGCATAAGTCACGCGCAACGTCGCCTTCGTCGCAGCCGCCGCGGCAACATCCATGCGAACCTCAAGCTTGCTCGGCGGCTTGGCCTTGCGCTCCACCTCGAACTGGGCGATCTGCCGGTCGATCTCCCGCATCTTCCGCGTGGCGTCACGGACGGCGGTATCGGCGCTCGCAATTTCTTCGCCGACCGCAGCAAAGGCCGCGCGCCATTCCGCGATCGGCCGCGCCTCGCCCTTGTCGCCGATACCCGCGGGGGAGGCTTCCGCAAAGTGCTCCGCAAACTTGCGCCGCGCATTCGCCGAGTCGATCGCGCCTTGCAAATCGGCGCGCTGATCGTTCAATGCCTCGATACGCTTGTCCAGTTCAGGCAGGTTGACCGGCGCGGCGCGCGGCGACCGCGCATCGATCGTGCCGATGGTGAGCTTTGCGCCGCCCTCACCCTCGACCCGGATGGAGGAGGTATCGAGACCAAGCGGGAAATCCTTGGCAACCAGCGTCGAATCTCCGGACGGCAGGTCGACCGCGATGACACGGGTGACGGTGGCGCCGTCGGGGTAAACCGTGACGGTGTCGATCGCCGATGTGGCGTCCAGGTCGGCGGCCCATGACGGCGCCCCCGCCGCCATGGTGACCAGAACCAGGCTCGTCGTTGCCAGATATCTTGCGGTGATGCGCATGAAGTCCCTCCTGCGGTATCGCCGCGCCGCCAGCCGGACGCGCGCGATCAAATGCCTCGCCAACATGGTTGGACGCGGCACGGAAGGAACTGGTTCGATTGGGGTTTCCGTGGGGCGCCGTGGCGGCGGCACCAAGGCCGCGGAACGTCTCGCAGTGCCGGCAGGTCTCAGGCCTGGACCGACGCCCCCTGTCCGAAAATGCGGCGAAGCAGATCGGTCACGTTCCTGGCTCCGGCTTTCTTGAGGATGCCGGCGCGATAACCCTCGACGGTCCGCGCGCTCAGATGCATGCGCCGGGCGATCTCCTTGTTGGTGAGGCCGGCAGCGAGGTGCTCGAGCACGTCGCCTTCACGCTCGGTCAAGGGCTCGCAGCCGGGCAGCCAGCGCTGCCGGCTCGTGCCGGGTTGCGCGAATTCGTCGATGGCGGCATCGATCCGGCCGATGATGTCGTGGGTGCGGAACGGCTTTTCGATGAAGTCGGCCGCGCCGCTCTTGATGGCGTCGACCGCCATGGCGATGCTGCCATTCGCCGAGGTCACCAGCACCGGCGCCATGCAGTTTTCCTCGCGCAGCCGCCTCAGCATATCGAGGCCGGAGCGATCGGGCGGCAGCTCCATCAACACGCAGGCCGGCATCCGCGCCTTTGCTTCGGACAGGAGTGAGGCACCGTCAGCGAAGCAGATTACGTCATAGGCGCTCTGTTGGAGCGCGGTCGAAAGTTGTTCGCGGGAGGCAGCGTCGGTGTCGATGACGAATACCTCGCCCTTGGAAAGCATGTTCCCCGGCATAATCCCGATCCAGCAATGTCTTGGTCAATGGTCCGAGACGGAAGGCGGGCCCCATCGCCCTGCCGCGCCGTCATGAGCATGGCATTCACGCCAATGCTTCGGTTTCCCCTATGTATGTTCCGGCCGGTTCCTGGATTTGACGAACCGGGACAGAAACTTTACATTTCGGGACATCTGCGAGAATGGCTGGCAGGAACGGTTTGCATGACCGACCTCGTTCGCAGCGCGGGCTTGAGCTATTACCCGGAGATCGCCCGGTCGGTCGGGCTCGATCCCAAACAGATGATGCGCAAGGCCAGACTGCCGCTCGCCTGCCTCGACAAGCCCGACACACCCATCGCCGTTGCCGGCCTGCGCCGGCTGCTTGAATTGTCGGCAGAGACGTCCGGCGCCGAAGATTTCGGCTTGCGCCTCGCCGAGCGCGGCGGCCTGACCAATTTCGGCGCGGTCGGCCTGATCGTGCGCGAGCAGGCGACCGTGGGCGAAGCAATCGAAGCATTCTCGCGCTTCATCCACGTCCATCATGACGGCATGCGGCTGGATGTTGCCCGCGACGGGCAGATCGTGACGGTCACGCTGCACCTGCGAGGCCGGCAGCCGATCCCGCCGCGCCAGTCGATCGACATGGCGCTCGGCAGCATCCACCGCATCATCCAGTCGCTGTACGGCCAAGACTGGCGGCCGCAGGAGGTCCGCCTGCATTATCCGCCGCCGCGCGATCGCAAGCGCTACCGCGAATTTTACGGCTGCCGCGTGACGTTCAACGCCGAAGCCGATGCGATCCTGCTGTCGGCGAACGACATGGAGCGCCGGATCCCGAGCGCGCATCCCCTGATCGCGACTTATCTGCGCAAGCGGATCGAGGCGATCGAGACCCGACCGGCAAGTTGGGAAGAGAAGGTCGACGAGGTCGTGCGGACCCTGCTCGCCAGCGGCGACTGCACCGTCGAGCGCGTCGCCGAGCATCTTGCCTGCACCCGCCGTACCATCCACCGGCATCTGGCCGAAGCCGGCACCAGCTTCTCGGCCATCCTGGATGCGCAGCGCGCCGATCTCGTGATCCAGCTGATCGAGGATCCCGACCGGCCGCTGGCCGACATCGCGACCCAGCTCGGCTTCTCCGCGCAGAGCGCCATGGCGCGCTGGTTTCGCGGGCGCTTCGGCTGCACCATCACCGACTGGCGCAAGGGCGTGCGGCCACAGGGGCCCCCTGCCGATACGCCCTCGGCGACCGCAGCCTGAGCTCAGCGCGCCGGCGCCGGCACGCCCATCGTGGCGAGGGCACGCCGCCGGCTGCCCGCGAGCAGCGGGCCGAACGCGACGGCAAATCCGAGGAACGCGACGAGCCAGCCACAGGCAGCGACGTGCAACAACGCATCGCTGTGGGCGGGCAACACCACGGCGGCGACCCGCGCCAGGGCCGCAATGATGATGGCGGCATAGATTCCCTGGACCGCCGGCGAAGCGGTCAACGCCTGTCCGGTATGGCCGAGGCTCGCGCGGGTCATCACCGCCAGCGTCATGGTTCCCGCCGCACCCGTCATCCAGGCGTGGATGCCTGCGCTCGGCGGCAGCGCGCCGAAAACCGCCAGCGCGTTCAGGATGAAGCCGAGCGGCACGAAGACGTAGCCAATATGCAGGATCACCAGCAGTCGCTCGCGAAAAGTGCGATCGCCGGCCCAGCGCGCAAGCCGTACCAGATGCAGCCCGCCGACGAGCGCCATCAGGACACCGGTGACGGCATTCAGCGGCGCCACGATCCAGGAGATGAGCGCGAGCGCGCTGCATCCGATCACTGCGCCATCGAAGCGTCCGAACGGCACCGGCAGGCGGCCGGGATTGAACTTGACCAGCCAGTTGCGAGTGAAGCTCGGAATGATGCGGCCGCCGATCAGCGAGATCAGAAGCGTGACCACACCGATGCCGACACGGATACTGACATCGGCGGCACCCTGATCATGCGCCTCGAGATGAAAAGCGACATTGCCGGCGAGCAGAACAAACACCAGCACCACCACGGGCAGGTTGCGCCAGTTGCCGCCTGCGATGATCTCGCGCGCCGCGGCGGCGACGACCAGTGCCAGGAAGGCGGCATCGACGAGAAGCGCGAATGCCCAGCCAGTGTCGGCCGACAACGTCACCGCGACACGCCCGGCAAGCCAGACCAACACCAATGCCGCCAGCGAGGTGCCCTGGATCGGCAGCCGCCCGGTCCAGTTCGGGATGGCCGTGAACAGGAACCCGGTGATCACCGCCGGCAGGAAGCCATAGAGCATCTCGTGGACGTGCCAGTCGCGCGGCGCGAACGCGGAACTCACCGACAATTCGCCATAGAACATCGGCAGCCAAGCCAGGATCGACAGCCCCGCCTGGATCGCGGCGAGCAGGAAAAAGGGCCGAAAACTATTCGCAAACAGCGGCCAGCCCTCATACTTGCGGGATCGGGTGCCAGCCATGGGGTCAACTCCAATAAATTCAGATCGTTGTCTGGAAAAATACTGCCAGTCGGCCGTTCCGTTTTGCGCTATCGCAAACATCAGGACGATTGCAGGTGCCATCACACTCCCGAGCGCCAAGGAGGCTGAATTGGCCAAGGTCGACACATCGCTGGTTGCGCATTTACCGCTGTTTGCCGGCGTCACGCCGGAAGCGCTCGACGAGATCCTGCGTGAGGCCCGTTCGGCGCGCTATCCCAAGAACAGTGCCATTTTCGAGCAGGGTGCGGATGCGCAGTCCTTCTTCCTGCTGCTGCACGGCCATGTCCGCGCGGCCAAGACCACGCCGACCGGCGAGCAGATCGTGGTCCGCTACGTCGCGCCCGGCGAAACGTTCGGGCTCGCCATGGCGATCGGTGCCGTGCAGTATCCGGCGACCGCGATCGCGGTCGACGACAGCGTGGTGCTGATCTGGCCTACCTCGGCCTGGCCGCGGCTGGTCGAGCGATTTCCCTCGCTGGCCGCCAACACGCTCCAGACCGTCGGCACGCGCCTGCAGGAGAGCCACACCCGCATCCTGGAAATGTCGACGCAGCAGGTCGAGCAGCGCATCGCGCATGCGCTGCTGCGCCTCGCCAAGCAATCCGGCAAGAAGCTCGACCACGGCATCGAGATCGACTTCCCGATCAGCCGCCAGGACATCGCCCAGATGACCGGCACCACGCTGCACACGGTCAGCCGCATCCTGAGCGGATGGGAGAGCCAGGGCCTCGTCGAGAGCGGCCGTCAGCGCATCATCCTGCGCGAACCGCACAGGATCGTCGTGCTGGCGGAGCGGAGCGCCGACAGCGGCGCGGCATGACAGCCGCACCGGGACATCTCCGCACAGGATAGGTCGAGATAGGGGTGAGGGCGCTTCCGCTTACAGCGAAAGCCGCCCCTCACCCGGGAATCCGCGCGCCCGCGCGAATTCCAGACTGCTTCACGCCGGCACGCAATCGCACAATGCGGCGAGGAATTTTTCGCGGTCGATGCCATGCTCGCGGCAGGCGTCATCCACCGTGTGGAAGGTTGCGATCGGGCAACCGACACAAGCCATCCTGAAGGCCAGAAACACCCGGATCGTGTGGGGCGCCGTGCGCATGATGTCATCGACCAGATCGTCGGATCCGAAAGACATGGACAACTCCGTTCCGACACGACGATAACGGAGGGAAGCGGAGTTTCTTTGTGGCAGCGCAAGCTGGTGCGGCTTCTCTCCCGCCGTCATTTCGGGGCGCGCCTCTTGGCGCGAGCCTGGACTGACAAGCGGAAGACTTTACACAGCCCGGCTGTGCAGCTGCTTCGCCGGATTGAGATGCGCGTCGAACGCGGCCGCGACGCTGCGGACCAGGAAGCGAGAATCCTTTGCAACTGCGAGGCGGTTGCCGTCCAGCCGCACGACGCCGTCGGAGATCAGCGGCTTCAGGCGCGATGCCGAGTCCAGCATCGCTCCTGCTTCTGCACCATGGCGCGCGCAGATATCGCCGAGGTCGGCGCTGAACTCGCACATGATGCGCTCGATGATGTCCGCGCGCAGCCGGTCGTCGTCGGTGAGCCCATAGCCCTTGGCGGTGGCGGGACGGCCGGCGGCGATGCTCTGCGCATAGGCGCCGATCTGCGCCTCGTTCTGGACGTAACCCTGCGGCAAATGCCCGATCGCGCTGGCGCCGAAACCGAGCAGGACTTCACTCTTGTCGGTGGTGTAGCCCTGAAAATTGCGCCGCAGCGTCCGTTCCTCGAAGGCCACCGCCATGGAATCGCCGGGTCGCGCGAAATGATCGAGCCCGATCTGCACGTAATCGGCCTCCTTCAATGCATTCGCGATCGCGCAGGCCTGGTCGTGGCGCGCGAGACCGTCCGGCAGCACAGCCTCGTTGATCATCTGCTGGTGCCTCTTGAAGCTTGGCACATGAGCATAACCGAACACGGAGAAGCGGTCGGGCGAGAGAGTGAGGCTGCGCCGGACGGTATCCAGACACGACGCGACGGTCTGGTGCGGCAGGCCGTAGATCAGGTCGAAATTGAGTCCCGCGATGCCGGCGCGCCGGAGCATGTCGACCACGGAAGCCGTCTGCTCGAAGCTCTGCACGCGGTTGATCGCCCGCTGCACCACGGGATCGAAGCTCTGCACACCGAGGCTGGCGCGGTTGACCCCGGAGAGCCGCATGGCATCGACCATTTCCGCGGTCAATGTGCGAGGATCGATCTCGACCGCGATCTCGGCCGAGGGCAGCACGAAAAACTTCTGGCGCATCGTCGCCATCAACTCGGCGAAAGCTTCCGGCTGCATGATCGTCGGCGTGCCGCCGCCGAAATGGATGTGCTCCACCTTGATGCGGCGGCCGATGGTTTCGGCGACCTGCGCGATCTCGTCGCGCAGCGTCCGCTGATAACCGGCGACGAGCTCGTCGCGGCGGACGATCTGGGTATGGCAGCCGCAGTACCAGCACATCTCGCGGCAGAACGGAACGTGGAGATAGAGCGAGGCGCTTGCACCCGCCGGCAGCTCTGCCAGCCACCGGGCGTAGGTGTCCGGACCGATAGCCGACGAGAAATGCGGTGCGGTGGGATAGCTCGTGTAGCGTGGCAATCGCTCTTCGCCGTAGCTCGCCGCAAGATCAGCTCTCATATCTTACCCATTCGTAAATTTCCGCCGTGTACAGAGCTCACGGCAAATCACGGAATGCACTCCATTACCTTGGATCCGAGGAGGCGACCTTGCGCTCGCGCAAAGTCGACCGGGCGTGCCCGCCGAAGATTGCGCTCGCGCAAAGCGCAGCGGCCGGTTCGGGGCCATGTTTACGGCAATTCGCACGCCATCCGGAGCTTTTGCCCATGAGGCTTCTCGCACTCGAACTGATCTTCTCCCTGCTCGACGTCCGCGGTCATATCCCGCGTTTCGACGATTTCCGCCCAGCCCCGGTCGCACCGGCCCCGGCCAGCGCCGCGCGCGCCCTGGCCGCCGCAATCACCGTCCTCGTCGTGCTGTCGCTGGCGATCTGGGCTGCGGTCCGGCTCGCTGCACATCTCTTCTAGCCGCATCTTCTCCGCGGCCCCGATCATGATCTCATCCAAGCGCGCGTTCGGTGTCACCGATCCAGCTCCCGTTGAAACACCTAGGTGCTGTTGCGGAGCTGAATCCGGCAATACCTTGTCGCAGCGCAAACACGCTTGCCGCGATCGGCGCACACTGCATCCGTCATCAAAACCTTTCCAGATGAAGGATGCTTCCGATGTTCACCCGCAGAGCCGCATTGATCAGCGCCGCCGCGACAGCCTTGATGCTGGCGACCCCCGCCTTGGCTGCCGAAGATCTCAAACTGCCGCGCCAGAAGGTCGAGCTGGTCGCTCCCCCCTTCGTGCATGCGCACGAGCAGGCGACCAAGCAAGGCCCCAAGATCATCGAGTTCACGCTCACGATCGAGGAGAAGAAGGTCGTCATCGACGAGAAGGGCACTACCTTCCAGGCGATGACCTTCAACGGCTCGATGCCAGGCCCGCTGATGGTGGTGCATGAGGGCGACTACGTCGAAACGACGCTGGTCAATCCCGCGACCAACACCATGCCGCACAACATCGACTTCCATTCCGCGACCGGCGCGCTCGGCGGCGGCGCGCTCACGCTGATCAACCCCGGCGAGCAGGTCGTGCTGCGCTGGAAGGCGACCAAGACCGGCGTGTTCGTCTATCACTGCGCCCCGGGCGGCCCGATGATCCCCTGGCACGTCGTCTCCGGCATGAACGGCGCCGTGATGGTGCTGCCGCGCGATGGCCTCAACGACGGCAAGGGTCACGCGCTGAAATACGACAAGGTGTACTATGTCGGCGAGCAGGACATGTATGTGCCGCGCGACGAGAAGGGCAATTTCAAGTCCTACGACTCGCCGGGCGAAGCCTTCACCGACACCGAAGAGGTGATGAAGAAGCTGATCCCCTCCCATGTCGTGTTCAACGGCAAGGTCGGCGCGCTCACCGGCAAGGACGCACTGACCGCAAAGGTCGGCGAGAATGTGCTGATCGTGCATTCGCAGGCCAATCGCGACAGCCGTCCGCATCTGATCGGCGGCCATGGCGACTATGTCTGGGAGACCGGCAAGTTCGGCAATGCACCCGAGGTCGGGCTCGAGACCTGGTTCATCCGCGGCGGTTCGGCGGGCGCTGCGCTGTACAAGTTCATGCAGCCCGGCATCTATGCCTACGTCACGCATAATCTGATCGAGGCCGCAGACCTCGGCGCCACCGCGCACTTCAAGGTTGAGGGCAAGTGGAACGACGATCTGATGACCCAGGTGAAGGCACCCGCGGAAATCCCGGCCGCCAACACCAACTAGACGCGACGAGGGGCCGGTCATCACCGGCCCCTCGGCCCCTTCTTCCTTCGGGGAATGACCATGCTGATCGCGTTCAAGCTCAAACTCGCACTCGCCTGCGCCGCCGGGCTCGCAGGTCCGATCGCGATGGCGCCGCTGGTCTCGGACATGGCCGTCCACGGCGCGGTGACCGAGCCTGCGATCGTCAGGGTCGCAGCGGGAAGCCTGTCCTATCGCGAGGCCGGCGATTTCACGCGCGGCGGGCAGCAGGCGGAAGCGCCGCTGCGCGCGATGCGCGTCGACCGTCCCCTGCACATCATGCGAAACCAGGTCTCGTCGTCCGACTATCAGCTTTGCGTGCAGGATGGCGCCTGCCGCGCGCTCGATCGCGACGTCGCCGTGGCTCCTGATCGCCCCGCGGTACAGGTGAGCTGGCACGATGCCGAAGCCTATGCAGGCTGGTTGTCGCGCAAGACAGGCCAGCATTACCGCTTGCCGAGCGATGCCGAATGGGCTTTTGCGGCCGGCTCCAAATTCAGGGATGATGGTGTCGCGGTCGATGCCGACGATCCTTCAAAACGCTGGATCAGCCGCTATGAACGCGAATCCGAACGTGACCTCTCCGACAGCACGGCCTATCCGTTCGGCAAGTTCGGCCCGAACGAGCACGGCGTCGAAGACCTCGCCGGCAACGTCTGGGAGTGGACCTCGACCTGCTTCGTGCGCTCGCGCGTCGACGCTTCAGGCAATGCCGGCCGCCCTACCGTGAACTGCGGCGTGCGTGTCGCCGAGGGCGCCCACCGCGCCTATGTCACCGACTTCATTCGCGACGCCCGCGCCGGCGGCTGCGCCCAGGGCGTACCGCCTGCCAATCTCGGCTTCCGCCTGGTGCGCGAGGAAACGTCATGGGTTGCAAGCGTGTCGGCACGATGGAGCAAGATGCGGGCGGCGCGGTCGTGAAGTGCGGGCGAGGCCAACTGGATGCGCCGAAATAGCCAGCAGCTAGAATAAAATCCCGATCAGCTTCTTCAAAATCTCTTCGAGCGACATCATCGTGAGCAGCAGCGGCGCTAACGGTGCGACCGTTACGGCGGCAAGTTGGAGGATCGCCTCCTTGGAAAACGGTATCACGCGCATCGTCCGCACGATCTCGTAGCTGTTGCCGAGATCGGCGAGCGACTGGATGTCGGCACTGCCGATCAGGGGCTCCTCGGCAGGCGCACCATCGCGCAGCCACTTCTGATCGAACTTTCGCACGTAACGCTCCGCGAGTGAACCATACTCGCGTTTTCCCATGCGCTTCACCCGAGCAAGTTGTGGCGAGAACACCACGAAGGGACCGAGGATCAGGCATATGAGAAAGACAAGTAGGACAACGATTTCAAGCATGAAAGAGGGCAGTGTGGCGCCCAGGTGGAGAATACGATTGCCCAGCAATCCCGCAAGCAGTGTGCCGTGCGCAACGAGGAGCGGAACAAAAGCATAGACCGTCTCGGACAGGAATCCCAAGCCGCCGACGCGATCGGGATGCGTGGGCACCAAGCTCAAATCGATGCGCGAGACCTGCCAGAGAAAGCGCATCCATATGAATATTCGAAAGTACCAACGGCAAAGCAGGAACTGGAAGATCGGCAAACTGATGTAGCCATACCAGATCCCGGCAGACGAGAGTGTAGAGCCATCGGCGACTGGGCTCGCATACCAGGTAGGTGCATCGAGCGTGAAATAGTGACGCCAGATGATCATGATGCCGGCGATGTACACAACTCCGAGAAGCAGCACCTCGGCGAGCACGGAGTTTCGCAATCGAAGCTCCGAAGCAATGATGGCCTTGAATTGCGCGAGCGCGTGCTCGGGAATCAGATTTCGCTCCAGAAATTCGGCGACCAGGAATCGCATGCGATGATGCACGACAAGCTCAGCGACGACCAGAAGAGGCATTGCCACCAGGAACCGAGTATAGACTTCGACGTCCAGCAGGAATGGCACCTTTACGCTGCTTCCGATCGCCTTGCCATCCAGCGCCGAGAGAAACAGGAGCGGCAGCCAGGTCAACGAGGAGAACACAACGATGCGTTGACGCACCAGCGTCATCGCGTCGTCAGACAGATGCGCCCGACGCAGAAGCTGGAAGAGAGGGCCGCCCAGGACGAGTGAGAACTCGTCGAAGTCCGGTACACGATCGCGGCGCATCGATTTTTGCTCGCCCAGGAAGTCTGCCAAGCAGAAATATGCGGACGACGCCCAATGCGATTGATCTAGCGCAACACTTCGAGCTCAGATGCCCTCGGACGTGCGAATTGGCATGGCAATGGCGGCGTACCTGTTGCAGAGGGCGGGCCCGCTGCGGATCCTGATCACATCGTTCGCACGAACCTGCGAAAGCCCGGTGCGCCGATGATGGCCTCGAACGCCGGATCGCGCTTCTCCTCCACAAAACCAAATCCCGCCTTGGCATAAGCGCGCTCGGCGACATCGTTGCCGATCAGGAAAGAGATCGAGGCCTGTCGAAAGCCTGCGGCTCGCCCGGCATCGAGGGCATGCGCGATCAGCGCCTGCACCAGGCCACGGCCACGATGAACGGGATCGGTCGCGACATGCTCGATCATCCACTCGCCCTCGCCGCCCTGAACCCAGCAGGCCCGCGTGTAAGCGCCGCGCCGGCGGATGGCGTCCAGGTCTGGCGCCGTGAGCCCAGTTGAGAGACCGACCTCTTCGAGCGCGCGCCAGGCCGCGGGTCCGGTGCCGGCCGCAGGCACGGCGCAAAGCGCAGCAGCAGGCTCGGCATTGATCTCGGCGACCAGGAACCGCGAAACGTGCCACATCGACACCGCGCGTGCGACGGCGACGCGCGCGACGAAATCGAGGCACTCCGCTTCGGGCCAGCCGAGCGCAACGTCGAACCAGCCGCGCGGCCGGTAGCCGCGCATCGAGTACAGGATGGTTCTTGCGATGAAAGCAGCGTCTTCGGGACGCGCTGACCGTATCGTCATGCGCGTCCCCGTTGCGAAGACCTTACGTGTTCTTCAGCGCGACGCGAAATTCGGCTTCGGTCTTGGCCTTGACCTCGTCGAGCGAGACGCCGTCGGCGAGCTCGATCAGGGCCATGCCGCCGTCGCCGTGCTTGTCGATGGTGAAGACGGCCAGATCCGTGACGACCATATCGACCACGCGCTCGCCGGTCAGCGGCAGGTTGCACTGCTTCAGGAGCTTGGAGCCGTCCTTGGCCGAATGCTCCATCACCACGACGACGCGCTTGACGCCGGCGACGAGATCCATCGCGCCGCCCATGCCCTTGACCATCTTGCCGGGGATCATCCAGTTGGCGAGGTCGCCGTTCTGAGCCACCTGCATGGCACCGAGGATCGACAGGTCCATGTGGCCGCCGCGGATCATGCCAAACGAATCCGCGCTGGAGAAATACGAGGTCGAGGGCAGCTCGCTCACGGTCTGCTTGCCGGCGTTGATGAGGTCGGCATCTTCCTCGCCCTCATAGGGGAACGGACCCATGCCGAGCATGCCGTTCTCGCTCTGCAGGCTGACATCGACCCCGTCGGGGATGTAGTTCGAGACCAGCGTCGGGATGCCGATGCCGAGATTGACGTAATAGCCGTCGCGCAGTTCCTTTGCGGCGCGTGCGGCCATCTGTTCACGGGTCCAGGCCATCAGATTTCAACTCCAGTGCCGGCGGCCGGCGCCTTGGTCGGACGCGGGCGGGTGTTGCGGAATTCGATGCGCTTTTTGGCCGTGCCGACCTCGACGATGCGCTTCACGAAGATGCCGGGCGTGTGGATATGGTCGGGATTGAGTTCGCCGGCCGGAACCAGATGCTCGACCTCGGCCACCGTGACCTTGGCGGCGGTCGCCATCATCGGGTTGAAGTTGCGCGCAGTCTTGCGATAGATGAGATTGCCGGCGGTGTCGCCCTTCCAGGCGTGCACGATGGCGAGGTCGGCGAACAGGCCGCGTTCCATCAGATACTTCTCGCCGTCGAACTCCTTCACTTCCTTGCCTTCGGCAATCAGCGTGCCGACGCCGGTCTTGGTGTAGAAGGCCGGAATGCCGGCGCCGCCGGCGCGGATGCGCTCGGCCAGCGTGCCCTGCGGATTGAATTCGAGTTCCAGCTCGCCAGCGAGGAATTGCTGGGCGAACAGCTTGTTCTCGCCGACATAGGACGAGATCATCTTCTTGATCTGCCGGGTCTCCAGGAGACGGCTGAGGCCGATGCCGTCGACGCCGGCATTGTTGGAGACGACCGTCAGGCCCTTGACGCCGGCCTCGCGGATCGCGTCCGACAGCTCCTCGGCGATGCCGCAGAGGCCAAAGCCTCCCGACATGATCATCATGTTGTCTTTCAAAATGCCTGACAGAGCCGACTTGGCGTCGGGATAGACCTTGTTCATGCAAATAACCTTCGACTGAACCTTCGGCTTGGAGGCGTCGCGCCCTATTGGCGGCGATTATTAGGCGAAATCCTCCAAAGCCGTCAATGATACGGGGTTCTCCACACCGCGCCCGGGTGATAGAAGCTGCCCACACCGTGGGCAGAACCGTCCGCGGCCTTGAAAGCGACAAGAAAACCCATCAAGTTGCGGGGGTTGGGCGTGGGCACGCAGGTTTCCCGACCCGCCCTTCTGGCTCCCACGACCAACCCGATCAGGACATGCCATTGACCATGGCCCAAGGAATGAAGCGCCTCGGGACGCCGATCGCGGCGCTGCTCGGCGTTGCGCTGATCGCCCTGATCGCGACCTCATGGCTCATCAACCGCGACGCGCTGCGCAAGGCGGTCGAAGCGCAGATCCGCGACGTCACCGGGCTCGAACTCAGTGTCGCAGGCGCGATCGACATCTCGGTGCTGCCGGCGAGCTACATTTCCTTCCGTGACGTCCGCCTCAAGGGCGGCGGCACCAGCGATCCCGCGCTCCAGGTCGACGTGCTCACCGCCAATCTGCGGCTGCTGCCGTTGCTGCTGCAACGGTTCGAGATCGCCGACCTGACATTGCTGCGGCCGCGCATCCATGTCAGCCTGAAGCCGGACGGCCAGAGCAACTGGACGCCGTTCATCCAGACCATCGCGCGCACCATGAAGCCCGGTGCCGAGAATCAGGTCTCGTTCTCCGAAATCCGGATCCAGGACGGCGTGCTCGATTACGAGGACGCCACCCACGGCACCGAGAAGTTCGAGGACATCGACCTGTCGCTGGCCTGGCCCTCGATCTCGCGATCCTTCGCTGCGACCGGACAGTTCGACTGGCGCGGCGAGCGTGTCGACGGCTCGATCAGTTTTTCCGATTTCGTCGCCGCCCTCTCCGGGGAGCGCTCGGGGTTGAAGGCGCGGATCGCCAGCGCGCCGCTCAAGCTCGCCTTCGACGGCAGCGTGGCCAACCGCACCAGCCCGATGATGGAAGGTATGCTGACGGTCGACAGCCCCTCCTTGCGAAATGCGCTGCGCTGGACCGGGCAGCCGCAGCCCGCCAGCGGCGGCTTCGGCCGCTTCGTGCTGAAAGCGCGCGCCAACGTCGTGGGCGCCTCGATCGCGCTCACCAACGTCAATGTCGAGCTCGACGGCAACGCCGCCGAGGGCGTCATGACTTACGCCAATAACGGCCGGCAGACGCTGCAGGCGACGCTTGCCGCCGACGCACTCGACTTCACACCTTATATCTCGACCTTCCGCCTGCTCGCGAGCGGCGCGCGGGACTGGAACAGGCAGCTGTTCGATCTCAACGGATTGTCGACGACCGACCTCGACATGCGCCTGTCGGCGGCAAAGCTGACGGTCGGACCGACCAAGCTCGGCCGCACTGCGATCGGCGCCAATTTGCGCAACGGCACGCTGGCGCTCTCGGTCGGCGAGGCACAGGTCTATGGCGGCATCGCCAAGGGCTCGTTCGGCATCGCGCGCTCCGACACCATCGCCGACATCAAGGCGCAATTCCAGTTCACCGACGTCGATCTCCAGGCCTGCGCCGCCGAACTTTTCGGCCTCAACAAGCTGTCCGGCCGCGGCAATATCAACGTGTCGCTCTTCGCTTCGGGATCGAGCCCGTTCGGTCTCGTGCAATCGCTCGACGGCAGCGCCACCGTCACCGGTCATGACGGCGCGATCGCGGGTTTCAATGCAGAGCAATTGCTGAAGCGCCTGGAGCGGCGGCCGCTGTCGGGCGGCGGCAATTTCCGTAACGGTTCGACGCCTTACAACAATCTCACCATCGCCGTGAAATTCTCCGATGGGGTCGCCACCGCCGAGGACATCCGTGTCGAAGGGCCGGCGGCGAAGATCACGCTCACCGGCACCGCCTCGGTGCCGACGCGCGAATACGACATGAAGGGCGTGGCGAGCCTCAACAGCACGTCGGGCTTCGAACTCCCATTCGTGGTGCAGGGCCCGTGGGACGATCCCCTGATCTTCCCCGATCCGGAAAGCCTGATCCGCCGTTCGCCGGCCTCCGCGCCGCTGCTCGACATGCTGAAGGACCGTAAGGGGGGCGACGCCGTGCGCTCCGCGATCGAACGCATCACGGGAAGCAGAAAGCGTCCCGCGCCGGCGGAAGCGCCGACGGCGGAAAATTCCAAAGAGAACGCCAAGTCCAACTGACAGGTCCAACTCAGCTGACGTGTGACCCAGGTGAGTTTCAGCTGAGGACGGCGACTCTCCGGCGCGACCATCGCGAATTGATCCGGCCGAATTGATGCGACGATTGGATCGATGCACGCGTTGAGCATCCGCTCTGGCCCGCCCCCCACGACCCAGGTCTGACAAGATGCGTTGATTGCGCTACCATCCTGCGCTAGTGTTTTATACGACCGGTTAAAAACACCGGCCGTTTGAGGGAGAAAAACGTGAAATCCAAGGTTATTGGCGCAGTATCACTGGCGGTCGCTGCGGCCGGGCTGTTTGCAGCCGCTGCACCCGCATTTGCGCAGCAGAAGACGATCACGGTCTGGTGGGGCAAGGGCTTCTATCGTTCCGAAGACGACGCGCTTCTCGAGACGATCAAGAAGTTCGAAGCCAAGACCGGCATCAAGGTCGAATTGTCGCAATACGCGATCCAGGACATGATTCCGAAGACGGTCGCCGCGCTCGATGCCGGCACCGTGCCCGATGTCGCCTATTCCGACTCTTATGACGTGCAGGCGCAGGGCAAGTGGGCCTATGAGGGCAAGCTCGAGGATCTCTCCGACGTGATGGAGCCGATCAAGGGCCGTTTCGTGCAGAACACGCTGGATGCGTCGATCCTCTACAACGACGTCACCAAGAAGAAGGCCTATTACGGCTTCCCGCTGAAGCAGCAGAGCATGCACGTCCAGATCTGGAACGACATGCTGGAGAAAGCCGGCTTCAAGCAGGCCGATATCCCGAACGACTGGGCCGGCTACTGGACGTTCTGGTGCGACAAGGTGCAGCCCGGGATCCGCAAGGCGACCGGACAGCGCGTTTACGCCGTCGGCCAGCCGATGGGCGTGGAATCCACCGACGCGTTCCAGTCGTTCTACACCTTCATGGACGCCTACCACGTCAAGCTGGTCGACGATGACGGCAAGCTCACGGTCGACGATCCCAAGGTTCGCGAGAACCTGATCCACGCGCTGAAGGACTATACCGACACCTACATCAAGGGCTGCACGCCGCCCTCCTCCACGACCTGGAAGGATCCCGACAACAACGTCGCCTTCCACAACAAGACGATCGTGATGACCCACAACTTCACGATCTCCATCGCGGCGAAGTGGTACGAAGACTCGCAGAATCAGGCTCTCACACCCGAGCAGCGCGAGGCCGGCAAGAAGGCCTATGAGCAGGACATCATCACGGCATCCTTCCCCAAGGCGCCCGATGGTTCGACCATCAAGTACCGCTCCGACGTCAAGACCGGACTGGTTTTCACCGCCGCCAAGAACAAGGCCGAGGCCAAGCAGTTCATCAGCTTCCTGCTCCAGGAAGAGAACGTCCGTCCCTATATCGAGGGCGCGCTCGGCCGCTGGTTCCCGGTGACGAAGGAAAGTCAGGAAAGCCCGTTCTGGCAGGCTGACAAGCACCGCAAGGCCGTCTATGCGCAGTTCAAGGGCGGCACCGCGGCGTTCGACTTCACCAAGAACTGGAAGTTCACGATTCTCAACAACGAGAACGTGTGGGCGAAGGCGATGAACCGCGTCGTCAGCGAGAAGGTTCCCGTCGACAAGGCCGTCGACGAACTGATCGCCCGCATCAAGCAGGTCGCGGGTTAAATCATCCTCTCCCTCTCCCCGCCTCGCGGGGAGAGGTGCTAGAACAACCACCGGCCGCGTTTCGCGGCCGGCTTCTCTTTGAAGAGTCCGAAAAGAATGGCGATCACGCTCTCTGGCGATCAGGCACTCCCCGGCCCGCCCCTGTCGTCGCGACTGACCCCGGCACAGATATGGGGCATCGCGCTGCTCGCGCCCTATCTGCTCGTTTTCCTGGCCTTCGTTGTCTATCCCGTCTGCTACGGGCTGTGGCTGGCGCGCGCTCCGTCGAACTATGTGGCGCTCTACAACGACCCGATCTTCGCGCGCGCCGCGGTCAACACGCTGATCTTCCTGGTCATCGGCATCAACATCAAGATGCTGATCGCGCTGTTCCTGTCCGGCTTCTTCGCCCAGCAGCGCACCTGGATCAGATGGCTCTCGGTGATCTTCATCCTGCCCTGGGCGGTGCCGTCGATCCCGACCATCCTGTCAGTGCGCTTCATGCTCAATCCCGAATGGGGCATGATCAACCACTACATCTTCTCCTTGACCGGCGATGACGGCCCGAACTGGCTGAACGATCCGACCGTGGCGCTGACCATGGCGATCGCCGTGCACATCTGGAAGTCGCTACCGTTCTGGACGCTGATCCTGATGACCGGCCGGCTGGCGATCGCGCAAGACCTGTTCGAGGCGGCCGAGGTCGACGGCGCGAGCTGGTGGCAGAAATTCCGCTTCATCACCTGGCCGTCGATGCAGACGCTCTACATCACCTGCACGCTGCTCTCGATGATCTGGACGCTCGGCGACTTCAACAGCGTCTACCTGCTCACCGGCGGCGGCCCTGCAGACCTCACGCACGTGTTGTCGACGCTCGGCATCCGCTATCTCCGGCTCGACCAGCTTTCGCTCGCGATGGCCTCCATCGTCTGCGCGATACCGTTCGTCCTGCCGCTGATGTACTTCATGATGAAACGGCTATCCCGATGAAGCTTCCTGGCGTAAGCGAATTTTCCTGGCGCGACGTTGCAACCGAAGCGCGGTTGCTGCTGATCGGTATTCCCGTTTTCATCTGGACGATGATCCCGATCTACCACATGTTCCTGTTCGCGATCTCGCCGAAGGAGGACGCGTTCTCGGGCAAGCTGTGGCCGGATCATCCGACGCTGCACAACTTCGAAATCGTGTTCAAGCAACAGCATTACTTCCTGCGCGACTTCTACATCCAGTTCTGGAATTCCCTCGTTATCGCGACAGCCGTCGGCGTGCTGACCCTGGTCATCGCCACCGCGGCGGCGTTCTCGATCTCCCGGCTGCGGGTGCCGGGCGGACGCATCGTGATGAACCTGGCGCTGTTCACCTATTTCATCCCCGCGGCGTTCCTGGCCGTGCCGATGTACCGCACCATGGGCAATTACGGCTTGCTCAACAATCACTGGTCGCTGATCCTGGCCATGGTGACGATCGCCAGCCCTTACGCGATCTGGGTGCTCAAGCAGGCCTCCGACAAGCTGCCGGTCGAACTGGACGAGGCCGCGGTGATGGACGGCGCCACGACGCTGCAGATCTTCCGGCTGGTCTATCTGCCGCTGATGATGCCGTCGCTGGTCGCGATCGGCACTTATGCGGTGCTGCTGGCCTGGAACGAATATCTCTACGCGTTCCTGCTGCTGTCGAACGACCGCGAGCTCACGCTGCCCGTCGCACTCGGCAACTTCCTCGCCGCCGACGACTCGCCCTGGGAGCTGCTGATGACCACCGGCTTCATCTACGCACTGCCGCCGGCCGCGGTCTACTACGCCTTCCGCCGCTACATGGTGGGCGGGCTCACGGCGGGTGCGGTGAAGTCGTAGTCGTTTTGGTCAGAGCGTAGCCCGGAATCTAAAGCGGCGCCGCGCTCTCGCCCTGCGAACTCGACAGCTTCGAGGCCAGCGAGGCGATGACGATCACCACCGCGATCAGGGCGATCACCAGCGTGCAGATCGCGTTGATCTCCGGCTTCACGCCGAGCCGCACCTCCGAATAGATCCGGATCGGCAACGTCGCCGAGCCGGGACCGGTGGTGAAGCTCGCGATCACGAGGTCGTCGAGCGACAGCGTGAAGGCCAGCATCCAGCCGGCGACGATCGCGGGCGCGATCAGCGGCAGCGTCACCGAAAGAAAAGCGCGCACCGGATCGCAGCCGAGATCCATCGCCGCCTCTTCCAGCGAACGGTCGAGCGAGCCGAGGCGGGACTGCACGACCACGGCGACGAAACACATCGTCAGCGTGGTATGGGCGATCGTCACCGTCCAGAAGCCGCGCTCGGCGTTCAGCGCGACGAACAACAGCAGCAGCGACAGCCCCGTGATCACCTCGGGCATCACCAGTGGCGCATAGAGCATGCCGGAGAACAATGTGCGGCCGCGGAAGCGCTCGCCGCGCGACAACGCGACCGCGGCGAGCGTGCCGAGCAGCGTGGCGATGGTCGCGGAGGAGACCGCTACGCGAAAGCTCATCCAGGCCGCCTCGATCATGGCGCGGTCGTTGAAGAATTCATGATACCAGCGCAGCGACCAGCCGCCCCACACCGTCACCAGCCGCGAGGCGTTGAAGGAATAGATGACGAGGATGAGGATCGGCAGATAGAGGAAGGCCAGCCCCAGCGCGAGCGAGGCGATGTTGAAACGGGACAGGCGGGAGACCTTGCGCATGGCGTCAGCGCCCCTGTTCCAGCTGCCGTTTCTGCAGCCGTTCGTACAGCAACAGAGGCAACAGCAGCACCACGAGCAGCACAATGGCGGCGGCAGAGGCGACCGGCCAGTCCTTGTTGGTGAAGAATTCGAGCCACAGGGTCTGGCCGATCATCAGCGAATTGGAGCCGGCCAGAAGATCGGGGATGACGAATTCGCCGACGATGGGAATGAAGCACAGCAGCACGCCGGCGCCGACACCGGGCAGCGACAGCGGAAAGGTGAGGAGCCAGAACACCTGCCACGGCGGCGCGCCGAGATCGGAGGCTGCCTCCTCCAGCACCGGCTCCATCTTCGCGAGCGTGGCGTAGAGCGGCAGGATCATGAACGGCAGATAGGAATAGACGATGCCGATATACATCGCGCTGTCGGTGGAGAGCCAGACCACCGGCTGGCTGACCAGGTGCAGCGCCAGCAGGATCTGGTTCAGCAGCCCGTCGTGCTGGAGGATGTTGATCCAGGCATAGATGCGGATCAGGAACGAGGTCCAGAACGGTACGATCACCAGCACCATCGCCACCGCCTGCCAACGCCTCGGCAGCCGCGCCATGCCATAGGCGATGGGATAGCCGACGAGCAGCAACAGCACCGTTGAGGTCACGGCGACCGTAAGGCTGCGCAGATAGGCGAATACATAGAGGTCGTCAGAGACGAGCAGCCTGAAATTGTCGATCGAGAGTGCGGCAAAGGCCGCCTTCAGCGCGTCCCACCCCGCCGTCAGGTCGAATACCGGCTCGTAAGGCGGCTGCGCGATCGCCGTCTGCGACAGGCTGATCTTCAGCACGAAGGCAAAGGGCACCAGGAAGAACAGCACCATCCAGACATAGGGCGCGATCGCGGCAAAGCGCGCCGGCCGCGCGAAGATGCGGCGGGCGCTCATGACGGCAGCACCACGCAATCATCGGGCGTGAACCAGGCGACGATTTGCTGGCCCACGCTATAGGCGTCGACATCCAGGCGCGCGCTATTGGCGACGGAGGCCCGTACGATCCCGCCGGTATCGAGCTTCACTTTGTAGGTGGTGGTGCCGCCGAGATAGCAGATGTCCGCGATCACGCCGTCCAGGCTGTTGATCGTGGTTTCACGGCCGGCTTCGCTCACCGGGGCGCGGCGGGACAACTTGATCTTCTCGGGGCGAATCGCGATGGAGAATTTTCCCGCACCGACCGGTTCGCGCGGCTCGGCCACCACCAGCGTACCCGCATCACGCGTGCCAATGACCAGACGATGACCGTCGCGCAATTTGGTCTCGCCGTCGAACAGGTTGATGTCGCCGACGAACTCCGCGATCCACCGCGAGCGCGGTGCTTCATAGAGTTCGCGGGGGCTCGCGACCTGAGCAAGCCTGCCGGCGTTCATCACGCCGATTCTATCAGCCATCGTCATCGCCTCCTCCTGATCGTGGGTGACGATGATGAAGGTCATGCCGAGCCGGCGCTGCAGCTCCATCAACTCGCCCTGCGTGCTCTGACGCAGCTTCTTGTCGAGCGCGGCAAGCGGCTCGTCGAGCAGCAGCAATTGCGGGCGTCGCGCCAGTGCACGGGCGAGCGCGACGCGCTGGCGCTGGCCGCCGGAGAGCTGATCCGGCTTGCGCTTCTCCAGCCCTTCGAGCTTCACCAGCGCGACCATCTCGGTCACACGGATGGCGATCTCGGCGCGCGCCATGCCAGCGCGCTTGAGGCCGAAGGCAATGTTGTCGCGCACGGAGAGATGCGGAAACAGCGCGTAGTTCTGGAACATCATGTTGATCGGCCGCTCATGCGGCAGCGCCTGCGCGATATCCTTATTCCCGAGCAGGATCCGCCCTTCATCCGGCGCCTCGAAGCCGGCAAGCATGCGCAGCAGGGTGGTCTTGCCGCAACCGCTGGGACCGAGCAGCGCGAAGAATTCGCCGGCCCTGATATCGAGCGAGACCCCGTCCACGGCGCGGAAGGTGCCAAAGGTTTTGACTACGCCCTCGATGCGCAGCAGCGGCTGGCCCGCCGCAGGAAGCGCATCTCCGCCGCCCGTATTGGCCACGCCGTCTGTTCTGGGCAACTCGTCCGTCATGTTCCTGCCAACCCCGATTCCGCCGCACGCTAGCCGCCGATCCTCCCTAGCTCAACCGCGTCGGGAAAGATCGTTCACATCACATTCGCCATGAACGTGGCAACTGCGTCGCGGTCCGCCGCAGGCATGGTCAGGCCCAGCTTGGATCGGCGCCAGAGGATATCGTCCGGAAAGCGCGCCCATTCACAAGCCATCAGGTAGCGGATCTCGGCACCCGTCAACTCAGGGCCGAAGCCCGGACCAAGTTCGTCGCGGGTCTTCGCCTCGCCGAGCACGGCCGACAACCGCGACCCGTAAGCCGCGACCAGACGCTGCGCCTCCGGCTCCGACAGAAAGCGCCAGCGGTCGCGCGCGAGGTCGATCTCGGTGTCGAAACGGTCCCATGCAAAATCTCCGCCGGGCAGCGCGGCGCCGGCAGTCCAGGGCGGCGACATCGGATAGAACGGCGTCAGCTTCGTCACCGCCCATTCAGCGCGCAGGCGCGAGGTGGTGACGTCGCCGCCGAACATCGTCAGCAGCGGCGCCTTGCGCCGGCGCGCATGGAACAGCATCGTGCCGTCGCGTCCGCGCGCGGACGCCAGCGTCAGGTTGACGCCGGAGACCGTCCGGACCACGTCGGTCGGGGCAACGCGCTCCCGAAAATAGCGGCTGGCGGCGTCGCAGAGATAGCCGACGTCGGCCCCCGGCATCGCGACAATGGCGGGATCGCCGGTGAAGGCGTGCGTGACGGTGCCGATCAGCGTGAAGTCGCGCTCGAAGGGCCGGGCAAAGATCAGCCGTCCATCATTGTTCTGAAAGACGTAGACGTTCTGGGAATCGAACAGCCTCGGCACGATGATCTGGCTCATCTGCGTGGCCGCCATGGCGGGCTGCGGCTGCCGCAGCACGGTATCGGCGACCATCGGCGTCCAGGCGCCGGTGGCGTTGGCCAGCGCCCGCGCCGTGACCGTGCGGCGATGGCCGCGATCGACCACCGCGAGCCGCCAGGTATCAGTTCTGTCGGCACGCACACAACGCGCACCAGTCCGGATCGCGGCGCCACGTTCGGCCGCATCCAACGCCGTCAGCACCACCAGGCGAGAGTCGTCGACGACGCAGTCCGAATATTCGAACGCCGTGCCGAACGGGCGCTTCAGCGCGTTGCCGACCGGATGGTGCGTGATGTCGAGGGTCGCCGATGGTGGCAGGCCGCCCCGGTTCGTGAGACCGTCATAGACATACAGGCCGGCGCGCAGCAGCCACGGCGGACGCTCGTCGGAATGCGCGGGGATCACGAAGCGCAGCGGCCGGACCAGATGCGGCGCGATCCGGAGCCAGGTCCGGCGCTCGGCCAGGGCGCGGCGCACCCGCCGGAACCTGCGCCGCTCCAGCACCGACAGATCGCCGTGGATCAGCCGCGGTGTCGCCGACGATGCCGCGCCGCCGAGATCGCCCTGCTCGAACAGGATCACCCGCAGGCCGCGGCCTGCCGCATCGCGCGCGAGGCTGACACCGTTCAGGCCGCCGCCGATGATCGCGAGGTCGTAATCCGCCATGAAGCCGTCGAGAAGGAGCAAAGCGCCCCATCATCACTAGAGCCATTTCCGTTCCGATGAAATCGGAACGGGGCTCTGGATTCTCATTCTGACGCGTTTTCTCGACACGAGCCGGTGTCCGCTTCGCTCGGAAACGCTCTAGCCGGTCTTGAGCGCAAGCTCCATGATCTCAGCGCGGCCGACGAGCCCGGCATATTTTCCGATCGGCAGGGGCTTGCCGAGCAGATAGCCCTGCACGCCGTCGCAGCCCTCCTTGGCGAGGAAGACAAGTTGCTCGATGGTCTCGACGCCCTCGGCGACGATCGACATTTCGAGACCGTGGCCGAGATCGATCACTGCGCGAACGATCGCAGCCGATTGCGGGTTGCGGCCGAGATTGGTGATGAACGCCCGGTCGATCTTGATCTTGTCGAACGGGAACGCCTGGAGGTAGCTCAGCGAGGAATATCCGCTGCCGAAATCGTCCATGGAGATGCGCACCCCGAGCGCCTTCAGGCGGCGCAGCAGCGCGAGGCCCCGGTCGAAATCCTCGATCAGCACGCCCTCGGTGATCTCCAGCTCGAGCCGACCGGGCGCAAGGCCGGTCTCGATCAGGATCGAATGGACCAGCCCGACCACGTCGCCGTGCATGAACTGCGCCGGCGACAGATTGACCGCAACCTGGAGTGGCTTCGGCCAGGAGGCCGCCTCGCGGCAGGCCTCGCGCAGGATCCACTCGCCCATCTCGACGATCAGGCCGCTCTCCTCGGCGATCGGTATGAATTCGGCCGGCGAGACCTGGCCGCGCACCGGATGCTGCCAGCGCGCCAGCGCCTCGAAGCCGATGATCTCGCTTTCGGCGACGCTGTGGCCCGCGGCGCCCTGCGGCTGAAACGCCAGCGAAAGCTCGCCGTTCTTGATCGCCACCGAGAGGTCCTGGTGCAGCACGCGGCGATCGCGGATCTGCTGGTCCATCTCCGGCTGGTAGAGGCTGATGGTGCCGCGCGACTTCTGCTTCGCGCGGAACAGCGCCGCACCGGCGTTGGCGAGCAACGAGGCGCCGTCGGTGCCGTTATGCGGGAAGATCGACATGCCGGTGGTCACGCCCGCCCGCACCGGGCGGCCGTCGATATGGAAATCCCGCGAGACGGCTTCGCCGACATGCTCCGCCAGTGCGAGTCCCGCCTCGGGTTGCTTGCCGTCGATGATGAGCCCGAACTCGTCGCCCGACAGGCGCGCGACCAGGCCGCCGCGCGCGACGTCCTGGAGCCGCTGCGCGACCTCGATCAGGAGCTTGTCGCCGAGCGCATGGCCAAAGACGTCGTTGACCTCCTTGAGGCCGTCGAGGTCGATCGAGAGGACCGCGAACTCTTCGCCGGTGCCTTCGCAGGCCTCGATCATCTGGTTCAACGCCTGCAGGAAGGCGGCGCGGTTCGGCAGGTCGGTGAGGCCGTCGTGATAGGCCATGTGCGCCATGCGCGACTCGGTCTGGCGGCGGTCGGTGACGTCCTCGTGAGTCTTGATCAGATATTGCGGCTCGCCGGCATCGTTGACCACGGTGGCGCGGCGGGTGAGGAACAGGCGCAAGCCCGCCTTGGTCGAGATCGGGTGCTCCTCGGAGATCATCCCGCGTTTCTTGATCGCGGCTTCGTCGCGCGCGATGATCAGCTTGGCTTCCTTGGGATTGAAGATGTCCGACGCGGTCAGGCCGGTTGCTTCCTCGCGCCGGCGGTTGAGGATCGTCTCGGCGCTGCGATTGGCGAGCAGATAGCGGCCGTCCTTGACCTGTTCGACGATCAACGCCACCGGGATGTTGTCGACCACCAGCTCAAGGAACTTCTTGGTGCTCTCCAGCTCCTTCGACAGCGAGCGGCGGTCGGTGACGTCCTCGAACACGAGCATCAGGAATTCGGGCTTGTTGTTCTCGTTGCGGACCACGATCCGGATCGAGGCGACCATGCGCCGCTCGCCGCCACGATCGACCTCGAATTCGTTGCGGAACTGACCGTCCGGCGAATCGAACGCCGCCCGGTCGGTGGCATCGATAGTGGCCGCCGAGGCGGACGCGAACAGCTCGCGCGCATTCTTGCCGACGACCTGGTCTCGCGAGAACCCCCAGAACCGCTCATAGGCGCTGTTGGCGAAGATGTAGCGGCCGTCCTCGATGTTCTTCGCGGCCACGCAGGCCGGCACGTTGTCCAGCACCGTCTCGAGGAACTGCTTGGTCGAGGCGAGCTGTCGCGACAGCTTACGCTGCTCGCTGACATCCAGATGCGTCGCCACCGAGCCACCGTTCGGCAGCACGAAATATTTCACCAGGATGGCCCGCCCGTCCGGCAGCTCGGTGATCAGACCGTTGGGGCTTGCTGCCTTCTCGTAGAACTCGTCATCGGAGGCGCCAAGCACCCCGCGCTTGCGTCGCAGCGCGAGGAGCTCGTAGCCGTTCATGTCGGCCCAGAGGTCCGACCGCTTGAGGCCATAGATCTCGAGATAGCGGTCGTTGCAGAAGATGATGCGGCGCTGCGCA
Organism: Bradyrhizobium symbiodeficiens; assembly: GCF_002266465.3. NCBI lineage: Bacteria > Pseudomonadati > Pseudomonadota > Alphaproteobacteria > Hyphomicrobiales > Nitrobacteraceae > Bradyrhizobium > Bradyrhizobium symbiodeficiens. Next base: position 6,086,137 of record NZ_CP029427.2, read on the forward strand.
TCCGTCATCACCACGCCCTGGTTGAGATTGTTCATGGCGGAGGAGACGAAGGCGTTGCGCCGGAGCTGCAAGCGCCGGGTCCGGCGCAGCGAGGAATGGATCCACAGCGCGATCGCGGCGAGGAAGGCGCAGACGACGATGCCCGCGATCAGGACTTCCCAGACCACGTTGGGATCGAGCTCGCCGAGATAGCTCGGCGCGGCGAAGCTGTCGGACAGCGCAAAGGCGCGCGCGGGCGCAACCGTGCCGGCGAGGCACACAACGGCCTGCACAGCAATCGGAAGCGTGCTGCCCTCGTGCCAGTTCTTCTCAGCCATCAGCCACCCGCGATTTCAACGTTGGATTGTCTGGCTTCACGGGTTTGGATCGGGTAAACGCCTGTACCCGCAACGGAAAAAATGTGACGTGAAATACGGCAATTGCCCTGACATGATAAATTCTTCCTTAACGGAAAATGGCCCCGCGCCATTCTCTCCAGGCCGGATGCCACCGGTGCTTCCAGCGGACATCCTGCACAGCCATGGATAGGGTCGATTGCGTCGTCATCGGAGCCGGCGTGGTCGGGCTCGCGGTGGCTCGAAAGCTTGCGCAGGCCGGGCGCGAGGTCATCGTGCTCGAGGAGGCCGAGGCGATCGGCACCATCACCTCCTCGCGCAACAGCGAGGTGATCCATGCCGGCATCTACTACCGCGCCGGGAGCTGGATGGCGCGCATGTGCGTCGACGGCAAGCACGCGCTCTACCGCTACTGCGCCGAGCGCGGCATCCCGCACAGGAATTGCGGCAAGCTGATCGTCGCGACCAGCCCGAAGGAGACCGAGAAGCTGCAATCGATCAAGGCGCATGCCGAGGCCAATGGCGTGCTCGACATGCAGCTGCTCACGGGCGAGGCGGCACGCGCGCTGGAGCCGGCGCTGGCCTGCGACGCCGCGCTGCTGTCGCCATCGACGGGCATCATCGACAGCCACGCCTACATGCTCTCGCTGCGCGGCGAGGCCGAGGAAGCCGGCGCGGCCTTCGCGTTTCACACGCCGCTGGTCCGCGCCAAGGCTGCGAACGGCCTGATCGAGATCGACGCCGGCGGCGAGGCGCCAATGACGCTGCAATGCAGCCTCCTCGTCAACGCCGCGGGACTCTCGGCGACCCATGTGGCGCGCAATATCGACGGCATGCCGCTGGACCGCATTCCGCGCGCCTATCTCGCCAAGGGAAATTACTTCAGCTGCAATGCCAAGGCGCCGTTCTCGCGCCTGATCTATCCGGTGCCCGAACCGGGCGGGCTCGGGGTGCATCTGACGCTGGACATGGCAGGCCAGGCGCGCTTCGGCCCTGACGTCGAGTGGATCGAGACGATCGATTACGAGGTCGACCCGTCACGCGCCGAGCGGTTCTACCCGGCGATCCGCAAATACTGGCCGACGCTGCCTGACGGCGCGTTGATGCCGAGCTATTCGGGTATCCGGCCGAAGATCGTACCGCCCGCGGTGGCGACGCAGGACTTCCTGATGCAGGGCCCGCGCGATCACGGCGTCGCTGGCCTGATCAACCTGTTCGGCATCGAATCGCCGGGATTGACGTCGTCGCTCGCGATCGCAGATCACGTCGCCGAGCTCGCAGAGATCTGAAGCGTTTTCGAGCGAGGCGGATACCTGTTCGCGGCAAGAATACGCGCTCCGACAAAAGCCAAACACAGCGCGAGCTTCTCTGCACGGTGCGCACCTTGCTGCAGGGATGAGCGCAAAAGCTCTCACCCCTGCGGATAAGGGTGCGATCAACTCTACGCTGTTACGGGGGGTGCTAGTGGAGCGTGTCGCCGTGCCTCAAACGCTCGATCTGGTCCTTGACCATCAACTTCCGGCGCTTCAACTCAACAATTTGCAGGTCGTCTGTTGAAAGGTGCACGAGAGCATCGTGCAATTCGTTTTCGAGAATTTTGTGCTTCCGCTCCAATTCAACGAGATGTGCCTGAATTGTCATTCGAAACCTCCTCGGTAGGGTTGAACCTCAGGATTCGATCCGGACAACGAAGTTTACATCACCGATTCGTTCTGTCGATGGGTATCCGTCGTCGCAGCTTCATTTTTGAAAATTCATATGTAACGAAGCGTGAGTAAAGGAACCGCGCGGGAAAAATCCATGATATCAATGCGCTTGCGCAGCGCCGCAGCGATCAGCGGAAATATCTCGCTGGAGATCGGCGAACGGTGGTCGCAGATCGCTTGCGATCACGCCGCGCAAGGACGATAGTTTCCACAGGGCATCCACAGCCTTCATCCCACGCCTATCGGTTTTCGGCCACCGCAGACATGACCAATGAAGACGAGCGTGAGCTCGAAGCCGAGCTCACCCGGTTGCAGCAGGAACACCGAGATCTCGATGCGGCGATCGATGCACTGCATCAATCGCCCGCCCCCGACCTATTGCGGCTGCAGCGGTTGAAGAAGCGCAAGCTGTTGTTACGAGACCGCATCGCGTTCATCGAAGACCAGATCACCCCCGACATCATCGCCTGATCCGCAGACCTGTGCGCGGCCAAGCCACGGGGGATCGAATCCGCTTGACTCGAAAAGAACAAAATAAGAACATTCGATAGCCAACGCCGCCCCCTGGAACGCACGAGGAAACGCAGATGTCGCCAGCCGCCCTTCTCGACAACAGCCATTATGAACAGGCCTGCGATCAGGCGATCGCGATGTGTGACGGCAATCTGCGCAGCACCATCAAGGCGCTGATCATGGCCAACGAATATCTGGAGGCCGAGCTGGAGGAATTGCAGGCGGCGATTTCCGCGGGCTGCATTCCGGACACTTCGCGCAGCAAGATGCGGAGCAAGAGCAGCGCCGCCTGAACCGTCAGCCGATCGGAGCCGACCATGCCCGACGTCACCTACTACGTTGCATTGCCCTTCCTGACCGACGAGGACGGCTCGCCGGTGGCAGGCGCGGCCGAGGAATGTCAGACATCGGCTGCCGCCCTGCGTCGTGCGGAAATGCTGGCGCACGGCACCGGCCATATCGGCGCCGTCGCCTTCAGCCGCAGTGGCGATCCCCTGACCGGCGAGTTTGGCGACGCAAAATTGCTGCGGAAATTCGGTACCGTACCGCCGGATCTCAGCGCGCTTTAGCTGCCGACCAGCCTGATCCGCGGCTCGTGCCGCCGCTGCGCCTTGCGCACATACATGGCGGCATCCGCCTCCTCGAGGGCGCGGCCCGGGTCGGACTGCGCCCCCAGCAGCGCGACACCGGCGGAGGCGCCCGCGGTCACATGCTGGCCGCGAAAGACAAAGGACAATTCGTCGACCGCCTGCTCGAAGGCGACCGCCTTCGCCTTGGCGTCGATCCCGCTGAGATTCCAGAGCAGCAGCGCGAACTCGTCGCCCCCGAGCCGGCCGACCACGTCGGAGGCACGGACCTGCCGCGTCAACGTGGCGGCAATCGCCTTGAGTACCTCGTCGCCGGCGCCATGACCGAACGAATCGTTGATCGGCTTCAACCGATCGACGTCGAGCACGATCAGCGCCCCACTGGCGCGGTAGCGCTTCATGTAGGCGACGGCGCGCGCCAGCTCGCGCTCGAAGCCGCGCCGGTTCGGAATCTCGAGCAGGAAATCGGTGTCGGCCGCAGCTTCGAGTTCCGCAACCCGTCGCTGCGCCTCCTTGAGCTTGGTCCGCAAGCCCCGGATCGTCGCCCTGACGGTATCCTTGGCTCCATCATCGCCCGACGCGCCGCGCCGCGGCGGCTTCGCCGGACGCTTGGTCAGCCTGGGGGCGGCTTTGGATCGGCCGGCGCTGGTCTTCCGGCCCTTTTTGGCCTTCGCAGCGTCCGCCCTTTTTAGTTTCTTCATAGGCATCCTGCTCAATGAAGGCTTGCGGGGATTCACCAAGACAGGATAGTGGATTCCCTTCTCCTTGCCACCGCCTTGCGAGCCGCCGGCCGGAACCGTTAATCTGGCCCATCTTTCTGTTTTTCGGGCACAATTGACGTCATGACCGCGCCGATCGCCATCATCATGGGAAGCCAGTCGGACTGGGACACGATGCGACATGCCGCCGACACGCTGGCAGCGCTCGGCATTGCCACCGATACTCGCATCGTTTCGGCCCACCGCACCCCCGACCGCCTGTTTGCTTTCGCCAAGGGGGCCAAGGCTGCCGGGTTCAAGGTCGTCATCGCCGGCGCCGGTGGCGCTGCACACCTGCCCGGCATGGCGGCGGCGTTGACCGAGCTTCCGGTGTTCGGCGTTCCCATCGAATCCAAGACGCTCAAGGGCCTCGATTCGCTCTATTCGATCGTCCAAATGCCCGCCGGCATCCCGGTCGGCACCCTCGCCATCGGCAAGGCCGGCGCGATCAACGCCGCGCTGCTGGCGGCGTCCGTCCTGGCGTTGTCCGACCCGGCGCTGTCCGATCGCCTCGCCGCCTGGCGCAAGGCGCAAACCGAGGCGGTCGCCGAGCGCCCGGAGGACAAGGCGTGAGCGACACCAGGCAGGTGAAGCTGAAGCCCGGTGACACCATCGGAATCCTCGGCGGCGGACAATTGGGCCGAATGCTGGCCATGGCTGCGGCGCGGCTCGGCCTGCGCTGCCAGGTGTTCTCGCCCGATCCGGACTCGCCGGCCTTCGACGTCGTATTGAACGCGACCTGCGCCGAATATGCCGATGTCGAAGCGCTCGAACTGTTCGCCAACGACGTCGACGTCATCACCTACGAATTCGAGAACGTGCCATCGGCCGCCGCGATGGTGCTGGACGCGCGTCGACCCGTGCTGCCCAACCGCAAGATCCTCGAGACCACCCAGGACCGGCTCGCCGAGAAAGATTTCGTGACGCGGCTCGGCATCGGCACCGCGGCCTATGCCGACGTCACCTCCGTGTCCTCGCTACGCGAGGCGATCGCCAGGATCGGCCTTCCGGCCGTGCTCAAGACCCGCCGCTTCGGTTATGACGGCAAGGGCCAGGCCATCATCCGCGAGGGCGACGACATCGCCAAGGTGTGGACCAGCCTCGCCACCAAATCCGCGATTCTGGAAGCCTTCGTGCCCTACGAGCGCGAGATCTCCGTGATCGCCGCGCGCTCGGCCACGGGCCAGGTCGAGTGTTTCGACGTCACCGAGAACGAGCATCGCGACCACATTCTGAAGATATCCCGAGCGCCCGCCCGAATTCCCGACGCGCTCGCCGAGGAAGCCCGCAGCATCGCCGGCAAGATCGCGAGCGCGCTCGACTATATCGGCGTGCTCGCCGTCGAGATGTTCGTGCTCGCCAACGGCACCGGCCCGAAGGTGCTGGTCAACGAGATCGCCCCCCGCGTGCATAATTCCGGGCACTGGACGCTCGACGGCGCGTCGGTCTCGCAGTTCGAGCAGCACATCCGCGCCATCGCCGGCTGGCCGCTCGGCAAGCCCGTGCGCCACGGCGAAATCGTCACCATGACCAATCTGATCGGCGACGAGATCAACGATTACGAGAAGTGGCTGAGCGTGCCGGGCGCGACCGTGCACATCTACGGCAAGGGTGCGCCGCGCCCCGGCCGGAAGATGGGCCACGTCACCGAAGTGCTTTCCACCACGGGCAGGTAACGGGACCGCAGCAATCGCTGCGATCCCGCTTTGCGACTACGCCGTCTTCGCGCCTGCGACGACGCCAGCGGGCTCCTCGCTGAGCCAGCGATAGATCACCCCGCCCAGGGCGCCGCCGATCAGCGGTGCGACCCAGAACAGCCAGAGCTGCGCGGTTGCCCAGCCGCCGACGAACAGCGCAGGGCCCGTGCTGCGCGCCGGGTTCACCGAGGTATTGGTGACGGGGATGCTGACGAGATGGATCATCACCAGCGCGAGCCCGATCGCGAGCGGCGCGAAGCCTGCGGGCGCGCGGCCATGGGTCGCGCCCATGATGATGAACAGGAACATCATGGTCATCACCACCTCGGTGAGGAAGCACACGATCATGCTGTACTGGCCGGGCGAATGCGCATCATAGCCGTTGGAGGCGAAGCCCTTGCTGACATCGAAACCCGGAGCTCCGCTCGCGATGACGTAGAGGAGCCAGGCGGCCACGATCGCGCCGGCCACCTGGGCGATCACGTAGGGCAGGATCTGCCCGGCGGGAAAACGGCCGCCGGCAGCAAGCCCGACGGTGACCGCCGGGTTGAGATGGCAACCCGAGATATGGCCGATCGCATAGGCCATGGTGACGACGCTCAAGCCGAACGCCAGGGAGACGCCGACCAGGCCGATTCCGACCTGCGGAAAACCGGCGGCGATCACCGCGCTACCGCAACCTGCGAATGTGAGCCAAAAGGTGCCGATGGCCTCAGCGGCGTATTTCTTGATATCCATGTGTCGTCCCCTGCTTTCAAAGATTCCGGAACGAAGCTCCGGAAGCGGCCCCACCCTTGGCGTCAAATCTCCCAAATCAGGGCCGCGCAGAGGTATTTTGCCTCATTTAATGGCTGAACTTGGCCCGAATCCCCGCTTGGCCGGTGGACATCCCGGGTTTTGTCTGATACATCCGCGCCCTCAAGGTTAAGGGCTTGCGCGTTTTCGCCATCCCCTTTGACTTACCAGAATTCAAATCCGATCCACTGAAGAGGATGCCGCGTGCAGGTTCTCGTTCGCGATAACAATGTCGACCAAGCCCTCAAGGCGCTGAAGAAGAAGATGCAGCGCGAGGGAATTTTCCGCGAGATGAAGCTCCGCGGTCATTACGAGAAGCCCTCCGAGAAGAAGGCCCGCGAAAAGGCCGAAGCCGTGCGCCGCGCGCGCAAGCTGGCCCGCAAGAAGCTGCAGCGCGAAGGCCTGCTGCCGATGAAGCCCAAGCCGGTGTTCGGCGCCGGTCCCGGCGGTGATCGCGGCGGTCGTAGCGGCCCGGGTGCAGGTGCAGGTCCGCGCGGACCGCGCTGATTTACCGAATCTTGAAAGACTTTGAGTTTTCGATGACGCGGGCCTCTGGCCCGCGTTATTGTTTGTGCGCGGAGCCTTTCCGGGCCGGGCACCAGGGGCGCGGCACACAGGCGCGATGAGATTTGGATTGAACGTCGTCGCGCTTTGGTTTGTTGTTCGAGCATGATCTCTACGCAAACGCGTTCCGCGTTTGTCGCGAGGAAAAACCGCTGCATGCTTTTCGCCAACGCGGCCTTCGGGTCCGGATCATGCTCTAGCGCGAGCGAACCGTAGATGGCCTCCCCCTTCCCCCAGCGCGGCTTGGCGCGGCTACGCCAGATCTGGCAGCCGCTCGCGCTGGCGTTGATGGGGATTACGCTCTGCGGCTGTTCTTTCGATCTGGGATCGCTGATGCCGGAGAAGGACAAGCCGCAGGAGGCCCCCAAGGCGGCCGCGCCGGCCGAGAGCGCAGTGAGCGCGGGCAACGTCGCCGAGGCCCAGGCCCTCACCGCAAAAGCCCAATCCCTGGCGAAGTCAGGCGAGGTCGCGGCAGCCCTCGACGAATTCAATCGCGCGGTCGGGCTCGATCCCTACAATGCGCAGGCGCTGTATGGCCGTGCCCTGATCTACCAGGGCAAAAATCAGCACGATTTCGCGATCGCAGATTTCAGCGCTGCGAGCGGGCTCAATCCCCAGAAGGTCGAGCCGCTGCTCGGCCGCGCCACCAGCTATCTCGCGCTCGGCAAGGTCAAGGAGGCCACGGCCGATCTGGATGAGGCTTCCGAGGCCGATCCACACAACGCGCAGGTCTGGACCGCGCGCGGACAGGCCTATGAGCGGCTGGGCGACAGGGCCAAGGCGGCGGCGTCCTACACCAGGGCTGTCTCGCTTCGCCCACGTGACGACGCCGCGCGCAGCGGCCTCGCCCGCGTCGGCGGCTGACGGTTTTGGCGGCGCGGGCGCCGTCTTAATCGGGGGTGGCGCCCTTCGGCAGGACCGAGTGGAACATCGACTTCATGCCCGACAGCATCTCGTCGGCGACATTGGTCTTCTTCGGCCGGGGCATGGAGGCGCCGGCGTCGGCGCGCAGATCGAGCGGGGGCGCGATCATCGGCACGGGAATGTCAGCCGGCGGCGTCATCCGATTTGGGTCATCGTTACCGACCGAGGCCGTGTAGGGCGGATTGGCCGGCGAGGAGCCATCCTTGTCATAGGCGTCCGGCAAGGGCGTCGATACCGTGATCGGCGGCGGCAGCGGACGGACCGTAGCCGGCTCCATGCTGATGATCCGCGGGGCCTCCGGCGTGCGGGCGGCTTCCCGCACGGCAGGCTCGATCGGCCTCTCGGCTGACTTGGCTTCGGCAGGCCTGGCCTCGAACGGCCTGACCTCGGCGGACTTGCTCTCGGACGACTTGCCCTCGGACGACTTGCCCTCAGGAGACTTGCGCAGCCGCTCGATCGCGGCACGCACGAGGTCGTTGGCGTCGGGGGCCGGGGCCGCAGCAGCCGGCGCCGAATTGGCCTCTACCACCGGAGCGGGGGTGCCGGCGGCCGGAGTCGACTTGGCCGCCGCCTTCTCGCGCGCCGACGGCTTGCCACGCGGACCGGCCTCGGCCGGGGCCCCGTCGGCAGACTTGTGCTCGGCGGACGGCTGATCGCCAGCCTTTACAGCCGTCGGCTTGTCCGTCACGCTCTTCTCGAGGATGCCTTTGGCCTTGACGCCGGGCGCAGGGAGATTGGCCACATCGGCGGGCTTGCCGTTCTTGCCGGCTTCGGCAGGGGCCACGACGGCCGCAGGGGCATCAGCCGCCGGCCTGGCGTTGATGTAGTGGTTAACGATGTACGCCCCGATGATCGTCGCGAGCACCGAGGGGAAAATATCCATCGAAATTTTAGCGAGGTATTTCAGCATTCCGGCCACTCCCCGCGATCAGATGCGGGAACTTTGGGGCATTGTAAGGGATCAACTGCGACGGATCGATGGCAAGTTGTAAGGCGGACTTACGGCTTCAGCTCGATCTCAAGGAACACGATCTCGGTTGAGGTTTCGTTAAGTACGTCGTGTTGGACGCCGGCCTTGCGGAAATAGGATTTCCCGGCTGCCAGCTGCGCCTTGGACCGCTCTCCGCCGGGCGCGACGATGGTCATTTCCCCCGCGACCACGGGAACAATCACGTAGTCCATGCCGTGGGTGTGATGGCCGCTGGCGCCGCCGGGCGGAAGGCGCCATTCGGTCACCCGGACCTCCTCGTTGTCGACCTGAACCTCGGACTTGGCGGCAAGCATCTGGAACCTCTCCTGGGACTTAGCACGTCAGGGTACGAAAACCATGAACACGTAAACGGCAAATACCACCATATGGACCAGCCCGAACAGGACATTGGTCCTGCCCGTTCCGAAGGTCAGCATGCTCAGGAAGAAGGTCAGCAGCAAAAGCACGCTGCCCTGGGAACTGAGGCCGAGCGTGAGCTCCTTGTCGAGCGCGTAGGTGGCGACCCCGACGGCCGGGATGGTCAGCCCGATGGTCGCCAACGACGACCCCAAGGCGAGGTTGATGCTCTTCTGGAGGTCGTTCTTGCGGGCCGCCGCGACGGCCGCGACGCCTTCCGGCATCAGGATCAGAAGCGCGACCAGAACGCCGGCAAAGGCCGGCGGCGCCCCGATCTTGGCCGCGACGGCGTCCATCACCAGCGAGAATTTCTTGGCGAGCAGCACCACGGCCAGCAGCGCAATCAGCAGCAGCACCACGCTGAGCGCCAAGATCCGGCCCGACAGATACGCCTCGCCGCTCCCCCCGTCCGCCCATTCATGGACGAAGTAATCCTTGTGCAGGACGGTCTGAGTGTAGAGAAACACCCCGTACAGCGCCAGCGTGACCACACCGACGAAGCCGAGCTGAACCGCCGAATAGGCCGGCCCCGGCGTTGTGGTCGTGTAGTTCGGCATGATCAGCGTGATGGTCGCGAGCGCGAACAAGACGCTGAGATAAACGTTCGCCCCCGAGAGCTGAAAGCCCTGCTCGCGATAGCGCAGGCCGCCGATGAAGATGCAGAGCCCGACGAGACCGTTGCAGACGATCATGACCACGGCGAACACGGTGTCGCGCGCCAGTTCCGGGGCGGGCTTGTCGCCCAGCATGATCGTGGTGATCAGCGCCACCTCGATGACGGTCACCGAGAGCGTCAGCACCAGCGTGCCATAGGGCTCACCGACCCGCTCGGCGATCACTTCGGCATGATGAACCGCGGCGAACACCGTGCCAAACAGGATGACCAGGAGGACGATGGCGAAGACGAGCCCGCCGAGCGACAGCGTGAAGACGTAGCCGGTCGCGCTGACGGCTGCGAACAACAGCACGGCCAGCGCCGGAAAGATCCAGGCCGACCTGGGCATCGGATTATGCGCGCTCATCTACCGGCTCCAATCGCTGAAGACGAGCAGTAGCAAATCGGCAGGCAGATTCAATGCCAGCGCAGGATCGGCGCCACCGGCAGCAGCGTCAGCAGCATGAACAGCGGGATCAGCACCGCGCCGGCGCGCAAGAAATAGCCGAAGAAGCTCGGCATCTCGATGCCGTTCTCGCTGGCGATGCTGCTGACCATGAAGTTCGGCGCATTGCCGATATAGGTGAGCGCTCCCATGTAGACGGCGCCCATCGAGATCGACGCGAGCGTGCCCGACAGCTGATGCATCAACGTCTGCGGATCGCCGCCGGCAAGCTGGAAGAACAAAAGATAGGTCGGCGCATTGTCGAGAAACGCCGACATCAGGCCGGTGAACCAGAAATAGGCGACCTCGCGCGGCGCGCCGTCCGGCCCCGTCACGGCCGACAACAGCCAGGCGAAGGCACCGTGATGGCCGGCATTGAGCATGGCAATGACCGGGATGATGGCGACAAAAATGCCCGCGAACAGTTTCGCGACCTCGCGGATCGGCTCCCAGGTGAAGCCGTTGGCCTCCCTGTGCTCATCCGGTGTCAGCCACACTGACAACGCCGCGATGGAAAGCAGCGCCAGATTGCGGGCGATGTCTTCGAGCTCCAGCTTCGTTCCGAGAATGTCGAAAGCAATAGCGGGCTTCCACATCGCCGACGCCAGCAGGCTCGCGACGATCGCTGCGATCAGCACGAGGTTGACGAGACCGCGGATGCGGACGGGGGCTGCAGGACTGGGGTCGCTGAGTGCAGGCTCGCGGCGGAAGCGCCAAAGATCGACAACGATGAAGATCGCGAGCAGCAATCCGGCAACGATCGCGGTCTGCAACCAGATGGTCCGCGTGGTCCAGAAGAAGTCGACGCCGTGCAGGAAACCGACGAACAACGGGGGATCGCCGAGCGGGCTCAGCGCGCCGCCGACATTGGCGACAAGAATGATGAAGAAGATGATGACATGGGCATTGTAGCGCCGGGGCCGGTTGGCGCGGATCAGCGGGCGGACCAGGATCATCGCGGCACCCGTGGTGCCGACGATGCTCGCCATCAAGGTGCCGAGCGCGAGAATGCCTGCATTCGTCGCCGGCGTGGCCTTGATGTCGCCCGTGATCAGGATGCCACCAGCCACGACGTAGAGCGCGAACAGCAGCACGATGAAGCCGAGATATTCAGTTAGCATGGCATGGACTAACGCCGCCAGCGTCGCCATGCTTCCGGCAAAAATGACGAGCGAGGCCAGCGCCAGCAGCGACCAGGCAGCGGTGATCTTGCCGTAATGACGGTGCCAGACTTTCGCAAACAGCAGCGGTCCGAGCGCGATCGAGAGCAACAGGCCTGCAAAGGGAAGCGCGTAGGGCCAACGCATCGCCGCACCATCGAGGCCGGTTGCGGCCCATGCCTGCTGCGGCAACAATACGAGGATGGCGGCAAGGGATATGCTCCAGAGCCGGGTGACGAGCTGTTTAGGATCCAATGAATTGCCTTGCTGTTTCGATCGCACCGAACGCATCGAGATTGTCGTGTCCGCCACCCGCAAAGCGAACGAACTGCTTCGGTTCATGCGCGAGCGCGAACAGACGCTCTCCGAACACGATCAAAATGGCAAGGTCATTGGTGCCATGCATGACCAATAGCGGCACAGTGACGCGCGCGATCCGCTCGTCGGAAGGGAACGGATCGCGCATCAAGAGGCGCACCGGCACGAACCAGAACGACGAAGATGCAATGTCGGCCGTCGACGTATAGGGCGCCTCCAGGACGAGTTTCCCAACACGCCGTTCCGAGGCGAGCGCGACCGCCACGCCGGTCCCGAGCGAAAAGCCCCAGGCGACGATTCGGTCCGCCGTGTAGCGGGCCGTGGTGAAGGCATAGGCCGCGGCGGCATCGCGCAGCAGCCCCTCCTCGCTCGGCGCGCCGCTCGAGCCGGCATAGCCGCGGTAGGACAGCGCAACGAGCCCCGTGCCGTCAGCCGTCATCGCCTTGAAGCGACCGACACGGCCGGCGAGAAAATCGCCATTGCCCGGAAAATACAGGATCACGGGACGAGCGGGCCTCGCCGGCACGTGCCAGACGATGATCTTCTCGCCATCCGAGGTGGTCAGGACATGCTCCTCCGCCTCGGGACAATCCGCCGCCTCAGGCGGGGTCCGCTTGGCGGTCGGTATCGGAAACAGCATCTCGCGCTGCCGGGTGTAGAGCACGACGAGCCCGGCGAGATAGACGCCAGCGAGCAGGATGACGGTCCACTTGGCGATGGTGATCATGGCGCGGCCGGCCCTGGTTCAGGCTCAGGATTTGCGACGGCTCCGCAGCAATTTCATGACGTCGGGCCGGAGGCTCGCCGGTACGTCGCGGCAACCGCACGCCGCCTTGTGGGCGGCATGCCATGCGACGCGTTGCTCGCGCGTTGCCTTGAGCGGCATGCGATGAGACCGGTGCCATTCCTTGTTGATGGCCACGGTCGGTTTCCTTCGCGTGCTACATCGCCTTGACGATGTTCTCGGTGACCTTCTTAGCGTCCCCGAGCAGCATCATGGTGTTGTCGCGATAGAACAGCGGATTGTCGATGCCGGCATAGCCGGAGGCAAGCGAGCGCTTGATGAACATCACGGTGCCGGCCTTCCAGACCTGCAGCACGGGCATGCCGTAGATCGGCGAAGTCTTGTCCTCTTCGGCCGCCGGATTGGTGACGTCGTTGGCGCCGATCACGAAGGCGATGTCGGCCTGAGCGAACTCCGAGTTGATGTCCTCGAGTTCGAACACCTCATCATAGGGAACGTTGGCTTCGGCCAGCAGCACGTTCATATGGCCGGGCATGCGGCCGGCGACCGGGTGAATGGCGTACTTCACCTCGACGCCTTCCTTCTTCAGGATGTCGCCCATCTCGCGCAGCGCGTGCTGCGCCTGCGCCACCGCCATGCCGTAGCCGGGCACGATAATGACCTTCTGGGCATTCTTCATGATGAAGGCCGCGTCGTCGGCCGAGCCGAGCTTGGCGGGCTTCTGCTCGCCGCCGCCACCGCCGGCCGCCGCGGTCTCGCCGCCGAAGCCGCCGAGGATGACCGAGATGAAGGACCGGTTCATCGCGTGGCACATGATGTAGGACAGGATCGCACCGGACGATCCGACCAGCGCGCCCGTGATGATCAGCGCGGAATTGCCGAGCGTGAAGCCGATGCCGGCCGCAGCCCAGCCGGAATAGGAGTTCAGCATCGAGATCACGACCGGCATGTCGGCGCCGCCGATCGGGATGATCATGAGTACGCCGAGCGCCAGCGCGATGATGACGATCAGCCAGAAGTCGAGCGCGCTGCCCGACATCACCAACCCGACGATGAAGAACACCAGCGCCAGAGCGAGCGCGATGTTGATGATGTGGCGGAACGGCAGGATGATCGGCGCGCCGCTCATGCGCGCGGACAGCTTCAGAAACGCGATCACCGAGCCGGTGAAGGTCAGCGCGCCGATGGCGACGCCGAGCGACATCTCGACCAGGCTCTGCGAATGGATGTTGCCGGGAGTGCCGATGTCGAAGGCTTCGGGCGCGTAGAACGCGCCGGCGGCCACCAGCACCGCGGCCATGCCGACCAGCGAGTGGAAGGCGGCGACCAGTTCAGGCATCGAGGTCATCGGCACGCGGCGGGCGATGACCGCGCCGACCGAGCCACCGATAGCGATGCCGAGAATGACCAGCACCCAGGCGAGACCATCGGCCGGCGGATGGCTTGCCAGCGTGGTGGCGACCGCGATCGCCATGCCGATCATGCCGAAGAAATTACCCTGGCGCGACGTCGCCGGGCTGGACAACCCGCGCAGCGACAGGATGAACAGCACACCCGCCACAAGATAAAGAACTGCTGCCAGATTGGCGTTCATCTCAGGTCCCCTTTGTCTTCGTCACCCCGAGGTGCACGCCGGTCACTTTACCTTCTTCTTGTACATCGCCAGCATGCGCTGGGTGACAAGGAAGCCGCCGAAGATGTTCACGCAGGCGAAGATCAGCGCGATGAAGCCGAAGGCACGCGCCCATCCTGAACCGCTCGAGATCATACCGACGCCGACGGCGAGCAGCGCGCCGACCACGATCACCGAGGAGATCGCGTTGGTCACGCTCATCAGCGGGGTATGCAGTGCCGGGGTCACCGACCACACCACGAAATAGCCGACGAAGACGGCGAGGACGAAAATCGACAGCCGGAAGACGAAGGGGTCGACGACCTGTGCAACATGCTCCATGGCGATCTCTCCTTACGCCTTCGGCTGGAAGTTCGGGTGGATCACGGCGCCGTCTTTCGTGAGCGCGGTCGCCTTGACGAGCTCGTCGTCCCAGTTCACGGCGAGGGCCTTGGTACCCTTGTCGATCATGGTCTCGATGAAATTGAACAGGTTGCGCGCGTAGAGGCTGGAAGCAGACGCCGCGACACGGCCGGCGACGTTGGTGTAGCCGACGATCTTGATTCCATCGACCTCAGCGACCTCGCCCGGCCGCGCACCCTCGACATTGCCACCGCGCTCGACGGCGAGATCGACCAGCACCGACCCCGGCTTCATCGACTTGACCATCTCGGCCGAGACGAGCCTCGGCGCCGGCCGGCCCGGAATGAGCGCAGTGGTGATCACGATGTCCTGCTTCTTGATGTGCTCGGCGGTGAGCGCGGCCTGCTTGGCCTGGTATTCCTTGGACATTTCCTTGGCGTAGCCGCCGGCGGTCTGCGCGTTCTTGAACTCCTCGTCCTCGACGGCGAGGAATTTCGCGCCGAGCGATTCGACCTGCTCCTTCGTGGCGGGACGCACGTCGGTCGCGGTGACGATGGCGCCGAGACGGCGCGCGGTCGCGATCGCCTGGAGGCCGGCGACGCCGACGCCCATCACGAACACTTTTGCGGCAGGCACGGTGCCGGCCGCGGTCATCATCATCGGGAAGGCGCGGCCGAACGCCTCGGCGCCTTCGATCACGGCGCGGTAGCCGGCGAGGTTCGCCTGCGAGGACAGCACGTCCATCACCTGCGCGCGGGTGATGCGCGGCATCAACTCCATCGCGAAGGCGGAGACGCCGGCATCGGCGATCGTCTTCAGCGCGGCCTCGTTGCCGTAGGGATCCATGATCGCGATGACGAGTGCACCGCGCTTGTATTGCGCGAGCTCGGACGCCTCAGGGCGCTTCACCTTGATGATGATGTCGGCATCCTTCAGCGCATCTGCGCTGACGGTGGCGCCGGCGGCCGTGAATTCGGAATCCGGAAGACCCGATTTGATGCCGGCGCCCGGCTCGACGGCGATCTCGGCACCCAACGCCTTGAACTTCTTCACCGTATCAGGCGAAGCGGCAACGCGCGGCTCCGACGGATCGATTTCCTTGGCAACGGCGATCTTCATAGGTCCTCCGGCGACGCGGACAAAAACGCGCACGCGAACTTAGCGTTACTCCCGCAACGTTTCGATACCGGTTTTGGAACCGGCTTGTATGCAAATTTTATGAGCAGCCGCCGGCGCTGGCGGATGCAACCGTCGATGGATCAGGTCAGGAAGACCGCCATCAGGATCACGATGAGCGCGACCGAGACCGTGCCGTACTTCACCAGCTTGATGAAGCCCTCATAGGTCTGCTCGTGGGCAATGTAGTCGTTGCCGTCTGCGGTGGTGTAGGCCACTTCGCTATGGTCAGCCATGGAATGTCCCCAGTCGAAAGTCGAATTCTTGGGCTGGGATACCTGAAACCTTCGAGCAGGGCAACGGCAGGCAAGCGCGGTTTTCCCGCAAATCAGGTCATTTGGAATCCCAATTGTCGCGGATCCAGCGCGTCAGGCTCTCCTCGCTGACTTCGCCGGCGGCGAGCGAGAGGATGATGATTGTCGCTTCCGCAGGATCGGGACTGAAGGCCACGCCGTTCTTGTGGAGGAAGACCATCAACGCCATGAAGGCGATGCGCTTGTTTCCATCGACGAATGCTGGGTTTTTCGCGAGACCAAATGCATAGGCCGCGGCGAATTCATCGATCGGCGCCTGCTCGTACCGCCATTTGTTGATCGGACGGTCCAGCGCCGAGCGCAACATGCCCTCGTCGCGCAATCCCGGCGCACCGCCGAAGCGCCGGAGTTGTCGACCGTGAATTGCGACGACCTGCTCGTAAGTGATCCAGAGCGGCTCCTGCAGATCGCTCATGCGCCTGGCAGGCTATTTTGCAAGCGCAGCAAGCGTGTCGCGATACTTGTCCATCACCTCGTCGGCGATTTCCATCGTCCGCTCGAAATCGGGGTCGTAGGGCAACAACTGAAAACCACCGCCGGGTAATTCCACGATGTGCAATTGCTGTCCGCGCTTGAGATCGAGACGCTGCATCAATTCGCGCGGCAGCAGCAGACCATCGGAATTGCCGATTTTCTTGATCTCGATCTTCATGGGCTTGCCTTAGGGGCGTTATACATATGTATAACACTGTTGACCAGCGCTGTTCAACAGGTGTTTTACGCCCTGTTGGGCGCTTGGAGCACCGCTACCTCCCCTCAGCCCATTGCCTCCAACTCGTCGATCATGCCGGCGATGACCGAGAGCCCGCCGTCCCAGAATTTCGGGTCCTTGGCATCGAGCCCGAACGGCCGCAGCAGCTCGGAATAATGCTTGGTACCGCCGGCGGCGAGCATGTCGAGATAACGCTCGGCAAAACCCTCGGCCGCG
The DNA here is from genome assembly GCF_002266465.3 of Bradyrhizobium symbiodeficiens. Classification (NCBI taxonomy): domain Bacteria; kingdom Pseudomonadati; phylum Pseudomonadota; class Alphaproteobacteria; order Hyphomicrobiales; family Nitrobacteraceae; genus Bradyrhizobium; species Bradyrhizobium symbiodeficiens. The sequence goes on from NZ_CP029427.2 coordinate 6,103,119, forward strand.
TTCTCGTAGACCGCATAGAGCGAGTTCACGAGGCAATCGCCGAACGCATAGGCGTAAACGTAGAACGGCGAATGGATGAAATGCGGGATGTACATCCAGTAGCTCTCATAGCCCGCCTTGATCTCGATCGCCGGACCGAGGCTCTCGCCTTGAACCGACAGCCAGATCTCGCCGAGCCGCGTCGCGGTGAGCTCGCCGTTCTTGCGCTCTGTGTGGACCGCGCGCTCGAACGAGTAGAACGCGATCTGCCGCACCACCGTGTTGATCATGTCCTCGACCTTGCCGGCGAGCAGCGCCTGGCGCTGTTTCGCATTCCTGGTCTGGGCAAGGAGCCGCCTGAAAGTGAGCATCTCGCCGAACACGCTGGCGGTCTCGGCCAGCGTCAGCGGCGTCGGCGCCATGAGCGCGCCGTTCTTCGCCGCCAGCACCTGGTGCACGCCATGGCCGAGCTCGTGGGCGAGCGTCATCACGTCGCGCGGCTTGCCCTGGTAGTTCATCAGCACATAGGGGTGCGCCGACGGAGTGGTCGGATGCGAGAACGCGCCCGGCGCCTTGCCCGGTCGCACCGGCGCGTCGATCCAGCGATCGGTGAAGAAGCGCTCCGCGATATCAGCCATTTTGGGCGAGAACCCACGATAGGCCGTCAGCACCATGTTGCGGGCGTCGGGCCAGCCGATGGTATCGGTCGCGGCAAAGGGCAGCGGGGCGTTGCGATCCCAATAAGCGAGCCGCTTCTTGCCGAACCACTTCGCCTTCAGCGCGTAATAGCGATGCGACAGCTTTGGATAGGCCGCGCGGACCGAGGCGACCAGCGCATCCACGACCTCGCGCTCGACGCGGTTGTTGAGATGGCGGGAATCCGCGACATCCTTGAACCCGCGCCAGCGGTCGGAGATGTCCTTGTCCTTGGCGAGCGTGTTGGTGATCAGGGCAAAGGTGCGCTCATTGGCCTTGAAGGTCTGTGCCAGCGCCTCAGCCGCAGCCTTGCGCTTGGCGCCGTCGCGGTCCTGCAGCAGATTGAGCGTGGGCTCGATCGCGAGCTCCTTGGACCCGACCTTGAAGCGCAGCCCGGAGATGGTCTGGTCGAACAACCGGTTGAAGGCGGAGTAGCCGGTCTGCGCCTTCTCGAGGAAAAGCTGCTCGAGCTTGTCGTCGAGCTGATACGGCTTCTCCTTGCGCAGATCCTCGATCCAGGGACGGTAGTGCGCCAGCTCGGGGGCTTGCATCGCGCGGTTCAAAATATCGTCATCGATACGATTGAGCTCGAGCGCAAAGAACAGAAGATGTGTGGACGCCCCGGTCAGCCGCTCCGACACATCGCCATAAAACTTTGAAATCGCAGGGTCCACGCTGTCGCCGGCGTGGACGAGCCCGGCATAGGAACCTAGCCGGCCGGCAAGATCGTCGATTGCCTCATAGCGTCGCACGGCTCCCGCGAGCCATTTTCCGCCATCTTCGTTTGCTGTCCCTGTCGCCAGCTTGCCCTTGTAGTCGGTCTCGAACGCGACGCAGTCGGCATCCATCTTTTCGAGATCGCGCGCCACTTCCGGCGCATAGATCCCGGAATAGAGATCGGCGAGGTTCCACTCCGGAAGCTTGCCGGTCTTGCCCACAGGCTTCGTGGGTGAAGATTTGGAGGATTTGGCCTTGGCGGCAGATTTCGGATTGCGAAGCGCGGGCTTGCTGGAAGCGGACTTCTTGAGAGCGGAGGTTTTGAGAGCAGGCTTGGAGCGCGAATTCATTGTGTGGGAAACCTGTGTTCAACAATCGCAGCGGCGGGCGAGGGCATCAAGGTTTAAGAGTGCGTTAATCGGCTTCGGCCAGAGTGCCCCGATTCGAGACAGATAGTAGTAGCGTGCGGGGAACACCATGGCTGCCAGTATTTTGATCGCCGACGACGATGCCGTGGCCCGCCGGCTGGTCGAGAACATGGTACAGAAATGCGGCTATGAGACGGTCGTCGTGGACTCCGGTGACGCCGCGATCGCCGCCCTCACCGCCCCCGATGCGCCGGCCATCGACGCCGTCATCCTCGATCTCGTGATGCCCGGTCTCGACGGCATGGGCGTGCTGGCGAAAATCCGCGAAGCGGGTCTCAGCGTCCCCGTCATCGTGCAGACCGCCCATGGCGGCATCGACAACGTGATCTCGGCGATGCGCGCCGGCGCGGCCGATTTCGTGGTCAAGCCGGTCGGTGTGGAGCGGCTCCAGGTCTCACTTCGCAACGCGCTCAACGCCTCCGCGCTCAAGGGCGAATTGCAGCGCATCCGGCACAGCCGCGAGGGCCGGCTGACCTTCTCCGACATCATTACCCGCGCCGAGGCAATGGCCGGCGTGATGCGCGCCGCGCAGAAGGCGGCGAACTCCGCGATTCCCGTTCTGATCGAAGGCGATTCCGGAGTCGGCAAGGAGATGTTCGCGCGCGCCATCCATGGCAGCGGCGAGCGCAAGGCAAAGCCGTTCGTCGCGGTCAATTGCGGCGCGATCCCCGACAACCTCGTCGAGTCCATCCTGTTCGGCCATGAAAAGGGTGCCTTCACCGGCGCCACCGAGCGGCACATGGGCAAGTTCGTCGAAGCCCACGGCGGCACGCTGTTTCTGGACGAGGTCAGCGAACTGCCGCTGGCTGCGCAGGTCAAGCTGCTGCGCGCGCTCCAGGAAGGCGCCGTCGAGGCAGTCGGCGGCCGCAAGCCCGTCAAGGTCGACGTGCGCATCGTCTCGGCAACCAATCGCCGGCTGCTGGAGCGGGTGAAACAGGGACACTTCCGCGAAGACCTGTTCTACCGCCTGCACGTGCTGCCGCTGACGATCCCCTCGCTCAGGAGCCGGCGCGAGGACATCCCGCATCTGCTCCGGCATTTCCTGGCGCGCTTTGCCGCCGAGGAGAATCGCCAGATCACCGGCATCAGTGGCGAGGCCATGGCGCATCTGGCCCAGCTCGACTGGCCCGGCAACATCCGCCAGCTGGAGAACGCGGTCTACCGTGCGGTGGTGATGAGCGAGGGCGACCAGCTCGGCCTTGGCGATTTCCCTCTGCTCGCCTCGCAGCCGCATCCCGCAACCGAGATTCCAACCGCCCCGCTTATGCTCGAGCCGGCCGCGGCCCCGTCGATGGTATCAGGCAATGAAATACCGATCGCGCCGCTTCCGGCGGGGGGAACTCTCGCCCTGCTCACCGCGACCGGCGACGTCCGCTCGCTGGAGGACATGGAGAACGAGATCATCCGCTTCGCGATCTCGCACTACCGCGGCCAGATGTCCGAGGTGGCCCGCCGCCTCAAAATCGGCCGGTCCACCCTGTACCGCAAACTCGACGAGGCCGGCGTTCCCGGACATGGCGGGAAAAGCGGCGAGGAGACGCACTGAGCCTCAAGAAAACGGAGGTTCGCGGGACGCTGCGAGACCAGCTGTAAGCCGTTCGCATGACGACAGAATTCGACTGTGGCTTGAACCGTGACTTGGAAGTGACAGACACAGGGAAAAGCGCGTCGGGAAAGCGCACAATCCGTTGCCAAGAGGCTCCCTTGAAGTCAGTTTGCCGTGAGTTGTCCCGGTTAGCGCTGGCTGCAAAACCGGGCCCTGTATATCGTCTGCGTAGGAATCGTTGCGTGCAGGCGTGCAACTTTCGAGAGGCCGGCGCCGTTTAGCCGAAGCTCAATAGGCGATAACAAAGCTGTTCCACGAGGGACAGTTCACCCGAGGGGTGCGACACAATGCGTGACTGTTTGAACCACCGTGCAGGCTTCGATCGTGTCTTGATGACGGTCGCGGCAACCTTCCTCACGGTGTCCGCCGGCTCGGCCCTGGCCCAGGATCAGGCGCGCAGCAGCGCCGCCGAGCTCGCAATCGAAGCCGCGATCCCGCGTCCCGAGCCGGCCAACGTCCCGCCCCCGACCGCGTCGGACATCAAGCTCGACACCACCGCCACGGTTCAGGACGCCGCCAAGGAACCAGCGAAGGAGCCCGTAAGGGCTGACGTCGCTCCGGCCCCGGCCCCCGAGAAGGTCGAAACCAACCCGTCTGACGTCGCCACCACGCCTGCGCCCGCAGCGCCGAACAGCGAAACCGCGAAGTCCGAGCCTGCAGCCACTACCCCGGCCGCGCCGGCACCCGCCACCGCTGCGGCTCCTGCCGCTGAGCCCGTGAAGGCCGCGAGCAACGTTCCCGCCGCCGACCAGCCGGTCGCCGACAAGCTCAAGGACATCATCGGCGCCAAGACCTCGCGCCATTTCGACCGCAAGAACGAGCGCGCCGCGATCGAAAAGTTCTATGGCGCACGCGACTTCGCGCCGGTCTGGACCCAAGGCGGCAGCCTGACGCCCGCAGCCAAGGGCGTCATCGCACGGCTGAAGGACGCGGCGTCCGACGGCCTCAATCCCGCCGACTATGCGGTGCCCGACTTCGCCAGCGCCATCACGCCCGATGCGCTGGCCGATGCAGAGCTCAAGCTCACCGCCAGCATGTTCGACTATGCGCGCCAAGCCCAGAGCGGCCGCATGCATTGGTCGCAGGTCAGCGGCGACATCCTCTATCCCGAGCATCCGGTCGATCCGAACGAGGTGCTCGCCAAGGTCACGACCGCGACGGATGCCTCCGCTGCGCTCGACAGCTACAATCCGCCGCACAAGCTCTACAAGGAGCTGAAGGCCAAGCTCGCGGAGCTTCGCGGTCAGGGCAACGGCCCGGTGATCGAGATCGCCGATGGTCCGGCGCTGAAATACACGCCTGCCCGCGGTAAGAAGCAGGCTGAAATCGTCGTCGACGATCCGCGCGTGCCGCAGCTGCGCGCCAAGCTCGGCATCACCGAAAACGCGAGCGACACCCGGTATGACGCGACGGTCGCCGAAGCCGTGCGCAAATTCCAGACCAGCGCCGAGATCAAGGCGACCGGTATCCTCGACGACAAGACGGTCAAGGCGATCAACACCCCGAAGCGCGACAAGCAGATCGACACCGTGCTGGTGAACATGGAGCGCTGGCGCTGGCTGCCGCGCGACCTTGGCGTGCCCTCGCTGGGCGATGCCTATGTCATCCTCAACATTCCAGACTACACTCTGAAGGTCATGCAGCGCGGCCAGCAGGTCTGGACCACACGTGTCGTGACCGGCAAGCCGGGAACGCATGCGACCCCGCTGCTCACCGAGACGATGAAGTACATCACGGTCAACCCGACCTGGAACGTGCCGCCGTCGATCGTCTACAACGAATATTTGCCGGCGCTTCAGCAGGACCCGACCGTGCTCCAGCGCATGGGTCTCAAGCTCGAGCAGAACCGCGACGGCTCCGTGCACATTTCCCAGCCGCCCGGCGAAGCCAACGCACTCGGCCGCATCCGCTTCAACTTCCCGAACAAGTTCCTGGTCTATCAGCACGACACGCCGGACAAGAACCTGTTCTCAAGGGACGAGCGCGCCTTCAGCCACGGCTGCATGCGCGTGCAGAACCCGGATCAGTACGCCTCCGTTCTGCTCGGCATCGCGCTGCCGAACGAGAAGTACACACCGGAGCGTATCCGCAGCATGTACGGCAAGAGCGAGATCGACCTGAAATTTCCGACCCCGATCCCGGTCAACATCACCTATCAGACCGCCTTCGTGGACGACGCCGGCAAGCTGCAGTTCCGCAAGGACGTCTATGGCCGCGACGCGACCATGATCAACATCCTGAAGAACAACCGCGGCAAGGATCTCGAAGCCGTCGTCGCGCACTCGCAGCCGAGCTATTCGCGCCCGGCGACGACCCTGCCCTCCGGCGTTGCGGTGGCCAATAATGGCGGCGGCTTCGGCTCGTCCGGCCCGAACTTCTTCGAGCGGCTGTTCGGGGCGCCGACACCCCCGCCGGCTCCGGTCGGGCGCCGGCCTCAGCAGCAGCGGGTGTTCACCCGGTAAGCCTGCACGGCCCTCCTTTTCTGAATTCCACAACGAAATCAACGGCCCCATCCCATGGATGGGGCCGTTTAACGTTAACCATTGTCCACCTCGCTCGGGGCAGCGGGCGTTTTTTTGCCACACTCACCCGGTTAGGTTTGTATTCTGACTTGGTTTGGGGGCGAGAAGGTCAACCTCGAATTAACCTTCTCGCTTTAAGAAAGCGTTCACCCTCTTTCGCGCGCTAACGGGGTTGGCGGGAGAGTCCATTTTGAACGCTGGTCGACTGGGTGGGCTCTAACGTGCTGACTGGTCTCGCACGCAGATTTACTGTGCTGTCGTTGTCCCATGCGGGAGTGAAGGCCGGATCCCGGATCGGCCTCGCTGCCGTATTGCTGCTTGCTGCCGCGGGTTCAGTCCATAACGCCGCCGCGTTGAGCGAAACCAAGACGCTCTCCTTCCACCACACCCATTCCGGCGAAGACCTGACCGTCACCTTCAAGCGCGAGGGCCGCTACGACGAAGCGGCGCTGAAGCAGCTCAATCACTTCCTGCGCGACTGGCGCACCCAGGACGAGACGGTCATGGACCGTCACCTCTTCGACATCCTCTGGGACGTCTACCGCGACGTCGACGCCAAGCAGCCCATCCAGATCATCTCCTCCTACCGCTCCCCCGCCACCAACGCCATGCTCCGCCGCCGCTCCTCCGGTGTGGCGCGCGCCAGCCAGCACATGCTGGGACATGCGATGGACTTCTACATTCCGGGCGTGCCGCTGGAGCAGATCCGTTTCGCCGGCCTGCGCCTGCAGCGCGGCGGCGTCGGCTTCTATCCGACCTCCGGATCGCCCTTCGTGCATCTGGATACCGGCAGTGTCCGGCACTGGCCGCGCATGACGCATGACCAGCTCGCCCGCGTGTTCCCGGATGGCAAGACGGTGCATCTGCCGACCGACGGCGTTCCGCTGAAGGGCTATGAGCTCGCCAAGGCCGAGATCGAGCGGCGCGGCAATGCCGGCGATTCCGGCAGCAAGCCGAATTTCTTCGCCGCCTTGTTCAAGGGCAAGCCGGCCCCGGCCGCCAGCAGCGACGAGGATGACGAGGGCGCGCCCGCCCCGGCCGCCAAGCCGGCAGCCGCGCCGACCGTGGTTGCAGCCAAGCCCGCCGACCCGGTGCCGACGCCGCGCGCCAAGCCGCAGATTGCCGCCACGATCCAGCTCGCCTCGGCCGACGCGCAGCTCGTTGCGCCGCCCAAGCCGAAGCCCGCGGCCGTGGCTGACAAGCCGGCCAACAAATCTGCGGACGGCAAGCCGGAGACGCCGGCAGACATCATAAATGCCCGCGGCTTCTGGGATGATGTCCCGGCCGCGGCGCAGCAGGCGACGCCGGCGCAAATCGCGGCTCTGAAGGCGCGCCAGGCGCTCGCCTCTGCCACCGATCCGCAGGCAACCGCGAGCCTGCCCAACGCAGCCCTTCAGGCGCTGGCTTACGCGCCGGCCGCCTCCCCGGTCGATCGCGCCAATGTCGTTGCCGCCTCTGCGCCGATCCCCCGCTCCGCCCGTCCCGCATCGCGCAGTGTCGCTCAGGCCACCGAAATCAACACGGTGGTCGGCAAGAACGTCGACGGCGCAGTCGCGACCGCGACCCGCCTCTCCGCTGCCAAGAGCGAGAGTATCTGGCTCAAGATCGCGATGCTGTCGCCGAGCGCCAGCCGCGCGATGTCGGTCACGCTGATGGGCGAGCTCGATACGGCCGCGCTGCGCGGCTATTTCGTCAAGCCGCATGCCGTGATCGCGATGGGCTTTGCCGACGACCCGATGCACGGCCTGTCCTGCGACAGTTTTTCGGGCAGCGCGACTGCGAAGCTCCAGACGACATCGTTCGTCATGCGCACGGCCGCGTTGCGCTGAGGCACCGAGCTCCCTCCGCGAATTCAGTCTCGTCGCCCGGATGAGCGGGTAGACATCCGGGAAAGTTGTGCGCGCTGAGACATCCCGGATATCGCTTCGCTCATCATCCGGGCTACGGGTGCGCCGATTTCGCCTTCCTTCCCCGCCGGTCCAGATGATACGTCAGCGCCAGCGACAGGCAGACCGATAGTTCCCGCTTCGGCAGCCTGCCCGCCATCGGCAACAACAGCGCCCGCGTCTGCCGGTACTCGAACCGATCGGGAAAGCGTTCGCGGAAGCTATCGATCAGCGTCGTCTTGCAATTGAACAGGATGGCAGCGTGTGCGGAGTCCTTGACGCGGCCGAGCCGGATCGTCGAGCCGCTGCCGGACTCGTCGGTCAGATAAGCCGGCTCGCCCCATTTCAGAGTCTCGGTGAGCCGGCCGACCTCTTCATGCGCCGCGGCGGTCGCGAAGATCAGCGCGCGCACCTGAAGCAGCCGCTTGCCAATCGGCAGGGGAAGAGCGCCGAAGGCACGGCCCACCTCGCGCGGCAGCGGTGGCGCGGTCACGGCAAGCTCCGATCACAAGCCAAGTGCGACATCCCACGCTTGTAGCTTGGATCGAGCGACGGCGTAACCGGGACGCCGCCCGCACAGCAAGAAACCCGGATTTCGCTTGCGCTCCATCCGGGCTACGGCAGCGGTGTTCGAGGCAGGATGCCTCAGAGCATCCCCAGCGCCTGCATGTAGGTCTCGAGAATGGTCTCGGCCTCGGCGCGCTCGTTGGGATCCTGCTTGCGCATGCGCACGATGGTGCGCAGCGCCTTGACGTCGTAGCCGTTGCCCTTGCTCTCGGCATAGACGTCGCGGATGTCGTCGGAGATCGCCTTCTTCTCTTCCTCCAGCCGCTCGATGCGCTCGATGATGGACTTGAGCTGGTCCTTGGCGAATTTCGTCGCGGGCTCGTCGTCGCGGACGGCGGCGGTGGTGGCCATCTTGGTACTCCACATGGAACTGGCAAAACGAGGTGACGCCGGCATCCTCACCGCGCGTGCTGGCTAGAACCCTTAGGGTCCGTACCGACTGCGTTCAAGGCAGCATCGCGCTCGTCCACAGCGCGCCCACACCTTCCTGCGGCGAGGCCGAGAAAGCTGTTGTGTGATGCGACTCAGGCGTGGCTTCGCAGGACCGCTCAGTGCCCGTGGCCGTGTGGGTGGACCTTCTTCATCGTATCGAGCTGCTCGGACGTGGCTGTGCCCTGGTATTTCGACTTCCAGGTCTCATAGGGCATGCCGTAGACGGCCTCCCGGCTCTCGTCCTTGCTCAAGGCGACGCCTTGCGCGTCGGCGGCCTCCTTGAGCCAATTGGACAGGCAGTTGCGGCAGAAACCCGCCAGATTCATGAGGTCGATGTTCTGGACGTCGGTCCGCGTCTTCAGATGTTCGACCAGATGCCGGAAAGCGGCCGCCTCGAGCTCCGTTCTGGTTTTGTCGTCGATTGCCATGGCTATATCCCTTGGGCCTGCCCCCGGTGCTGGTCACCCTTACGGGATCAGGTGGGTCCTGTCACAGATTTTGCCATATCCCGGCGCAAACGAACCCGAACCCGGCCTCGGGGCAGTTCCTCGTCCCCTGCGCCAAATCGTCAATGATCTGATATAGCTTCCGCGACAATGATCGCCGAATCTCCCCGCTCCCCGCTTCGCCTGCTCGCCCGGTTGGTCCCGGTGCTGGTGGTCGCTTGGCTGTGCCTCTACGCCACCCCGGCCTCGGCCGATTTCCGTCTCTGCAACAACACCTCGAGTCGGGTCGGCATTGCGCTCGGCTACAAGGACGCCGAGGGGTGGACCACCGAAGGCTGGTGGAACATCTCGTCCCGCGCCTGCGAGACCCTGCTGCGGGGAACGTTGGTCGCCCGTTATTATTACATCTACGCCATCGACTATGACCGCGGCGGCGAGTGGTCGGGGCAGGCTTTCATGTGCTCGCGCGACAAGGAGTTCACCATCCGCGGCACCGAGGATTGCCTCGCGCGGGGCTACGACCGGACCGGCTATTTCGAGGTCGACACCGGCGAGCAGCGGGCCTGGACGGTGCAGCTCACCGACGCCAACGAGCAGCCGTCGCAGCAGCAGCGTGTGCCCGGCCTGCCGGGCCCAGTTGGCCCGGGTGGCGGGGTTCCGGGTTTGCCCAATGGGCCGCCCGGTGGTACGCCCCCCGCCGCGCCTGGCCTCCCGCCAGCTCCCTCGCCACCGTCTGGAAGTAAGCCATGAGGCGTCTTCGCCGTATCAAGATTCTCGCGACGCTCGGACCGGCCTCCTCAGACCTCGCGATGATCCGCCGCCTGTTCGAAGCCGGCGCCGACCTGTTTCGCATCAACATGAGCCACACCCCGCATGACAAGATGCGGGAGCTGGTGGCGACGATCCGCAACGTCGAGAGCAGCTACGGCCGGCCGATCGGCATCCTGGTCGACCTCCAGGGCCCAAAGCTGAGGCTCGGCGCCTTCGCCGAAGGCTCGGTGCAGTTGCAGAACGGCCAGACCTTCACGCTGGATTCCGACAAGACCCCCGGCGATTCCACGCGTGTCCATCTTCCGCATCCGGAGATCCTGGCTGCGCTGCGGCCCGGCCACGCGCTGCTGCTCGACGACGGCAAGGTGCGGCTGATCGCGGAAGAGACCTCGAAAGAACACGCGGTGACGCGCGTGGTGGTAGGCGGCCGGATGTCCGATCGCAAGGGCGTCAGCCTGCCCGATACGGACCTCGCGGTCTCGGCGATGACGCCGAAGGATCGCGCCGACCTCGAGGCCGCACTGGCCACCGGCGTCGACTGGATTGCGCTGTCCTTCGTGCAGCGCGCCGACGACGTCATCGAAGCCAAGAAGATGATCCGCGGCCGCGCTGCGGTCATGGCCAAGATCGAGAAGCCGCAGGCAATCGACCGTCTTGCCGACATCCTTGAAGCCTCCGACGCGCTGATGGTGGCGCGGGGCGATCTCGGCGTCGAACTGCCGCTGGAGCGCGTGCCGAGCCTGCAGAAGCAGATGACGCGGATGGCGCGCCGTGCCGGCAAGCCGGTGGTGATCGCGACCCAGATGCTGGAATCGATGATCCAGTCGCCGGTGCCGACCCGCGCTGAAGTCTCCGACGTCGCCACGGCGGTCTACGAGGGCGCCGACGCCATCATGCTGTCGGCGGAATCGGCGGCCGGCAAATTCCCGGTCGAGGCGGTCTCGACCATGAACCGCATCGGCGAGGAGGTGGAGCGCGACCCGATTTATCGTTCCGTGCTCACCGCGCAGCGCCCCCCGCCGGAAGCCACCGCGGGCGATGCCATCGCCGACGCCGCGCGGCAGATCGCCGAGACGCTCGACCTGCCCGCTTTGATCTGCTGGACCTCATCGGGCTCGACCGCAGTGCGCGTGGCGCGCGAGCGGCCGAAGCCGCCGATCGTGGCGATCACGCCGAACATCACCGCCGGCCGCCGGCTCGCGGTGGTCTGGGGCGTGCATTGCGTAGTCGCAGAAGATGCGCGCGACCAGGACGACATGGTGAACCGCGCCGGCCAGATCGCGTTCCGCGATGGCTTCGTCCGCGCCGGTCAGCGCGTGCTCATCGTCGCCGGCGTGCCGCTCGGCATTCCCGGCACCACCAATATGGTGCGCATCGCCTCGGTCGGCCCCGAGGGCGACGCTGACATCTAGGGCCCGCCGAACTAAAAGTCGAAAAACAACCCCATGCAAAGTAGCCGGAGGGTTCGGCGAGCCTGCTGCGGTTTTGCGAAAAGGCCCGCTCGGTCAACGACCTGAGCGCCGTAAGGCCGGCCACTCGTGTGCATGGCGGTTCTACGCCCCAACCAGCGCCTTTGCGGTCGGCAACAGCGTCTGCTGCACCACGAGACCCCTGGCGCGGGCGTCCATGACGCCGACCGCACGCAGCGCCAACAGCGTCACGGTCTGCACCGCGTCGCGCATCTTGACGGGATCGTCGAGATTGTCAGGCGCGAGCGGCCCGACCAGGGCTTCATGCAGCGCGCCGAGCAAGGCGGTGGCGGCGAGCGCTGTGTCCTGCGCCGGCAGGTGACCGGCCCGCACCGCAGCGTCGATCCGGGCAGCCATCTCGCCCGCGATCTCGCGCCGGCTGGCCAGGCGCGAGGCACTGACATCGACATCGACGGGCTCAGCCAGAATGCCCCAGGCCAATCGGCGCTGCGACAGGGTGTGGACCGCTACCGTCGTCACGGCCGCGGCCAACGCCGAGGACGGCCCCGGCGCGGCATCGGCCGCCCGGCGGATCGCGGCGAGTTCGTCGCGGGAGACCTCGGCGATGAGTTCGGAGATCAGTTCGGCCTTGGAGGGGAAGTAGCGGTAGACCGTGCCCGCCGCGACATTGGCCCGGACCGCGACCGGTGCGATCTGCACCGCCGCCATGCCGCCTTCCGCCGCCGTCTCCCGTGCCGCCGTCAAGATCGCACTGCGCCGCGCCGCCAGGCGCTTAACCACTTGATGCGTCCGCCGATAAACCATGGCGCGCTTCCTGTCCCACACGCCGCCGCACGCCCTGCGGCCAAACGCTTCGTCACGTCAAAAGATGCAAATCGCCCCGCAAAGACTGAACAACTATTCAGGAGGGATGACAAGATGCGAAATGCGTGAAGCGTCACGGCGACCGGACTGGGGCGCCAACCCTGCTTGTGAAAGGCCTCGTCCCGGAAACTGCCCAAGGGAACGAGCGGAGACGAGAGGGCTATCGCGCGACGTCCATTTGGAAGGACCGCCGCGCGATCTCGGCACCTTGTCGGCGCAAAACGAAAGTTGCCCGATAGGTGCCGGCCGGCCAAGCGGAGCCTGCGCGCTTTCGCCCCGCCGAGATGAAATACTGGGCCTGGTCCCGTGGCAGCTTCGGCGCGCGATACTCCGCGACGACCTGCCCCTCGGGTGACCTCAGCTCGAGCGCTTGCTCGTCGTCCGCCTGAAGTCCGATTGCACGAACATAAGCCACGATGGCGGCCGATTGAGAGCCAGGCAAGGATCGCTTGACCTCACCTGTCTCGATCTCCTCCATGGTCACCGCTCGATCGGCAAAGCCGGCATTGATGATCTCTGCGGACGGATAGTTCGAAACGGAGTTTTGCGTCGGCTGCCACAGCGAACGGCCGGAATTGCATTCGCCCTTCGCGGCACCGGAGGCGAATGGATCCACAATTTTCCCGTCATGCCTCACCGTGAAATGCAAATGTGGGAACTCGGTATTTCCGGACAGACCCACCAGCCCAAGCGCTTGCCCGGAGCCGACGCTGTCACCGGGCTTCACTCTGAGACTGCCCTTGGCCATGTGGCAGTATTGCGTGCTCCAGCCATTTTCGTGTTCGACGACTGCGCCGTTGCCACATTCCCTGCCGGTGATTGCGGCTTTGCCGACGACCTTGACCGAGACGTCATCCATACCGTCGCGCGTGTGGGCAACGCGCCCCGAGGCGGCAGCAACGACCTCGACCCCTTGTCGCTGAACGTCCAGATCGGGGAGCCGGATGTCGGTGCCGTCATGGCCATCATAGGTTCGGTGACCACATCGAAAGTCCAACGTCTTGTCCAAGGGATCATGGTCGACGTAGTTCTGGATGAAACAGGTCGTTCCCAATTCGCAAGCGACCGGCCAGGCAAACTGCTGTAGTTCGGAGCAGCGAGCCTCCGACGCGCAAATGATGACCGCGCAAACCATCGGTACCGATACAATCGCCATCATCCGACCGGTCCGCTCTGCCCAAGGGGCGCGCGACAAAGTGTAGTCTGGAAGCGAGAGTTTCATTCCTGATGTCCCAAGAACCTTGGCCAACATCGGCACACTGTGAAGCCACCGGTACCGCGGAGGATCACCCACGAAGGCAACGATCCATCCCTATCTGCCGGATTTGTGCCGCTCAAGCCAAGCCCGTATCTCTCGTGCGATGAAAACGAATCCCAAGCAGCCTATCAGGATGAACAAGCAAAACGAGCGCGATCTCATTCGCTGTCTCATTGCGGTCATTGGCAAACGAAATCGATGGCGATTGAACAGCGATCGAACTTCAAATGCTTGGACTCGCGGGTTCCAATTTGATTTGAATCTTCGCGGCTTCGCGTGTCAGCGCGCCACGTCCTCGGAAAAGCACGAGGTTGTGTGCCGCTTCTTTACATCTCGAAGTTCTTATGTAGTGTCCGCAACACGACGTTGACGTCGGCCCGCGCGCAGTGCGCAGGCGGCATCGATGTTCGAGGGCCGTGGTTGTGACCGGCGTTTGGAATACATTCAGAGACTATTTGCGCGGCGCACTTCATTGCGCGCTCACCAAGGCCACGCAGCCAATTTATCACAGGCAATGTCGAGAGTTCCAACTACAGCTTCGCTGCGGGCTCCGCTGTCATGCGCGAACGGAGCGGCCAGCATGAAGCGGCTCGCAGGCCTCCCTCTCGCACTCATTCTGCTTCTCATGCTGACGCCGGATCCCGCAGCAGCCGCTGAGCCATTTTCCGTGCGGTGTGAGGGTGGCGTTCCCGTCCGCCCATACTTTGCGACGTTCGATGTCGATACCAAAACGGTCGTCTTTGAAACGCCGCCGATCAACGTCGAAACAAATTTCGGTATCAATGCATACTCAGGAGAGATCAATTCCACAAGCAATGGAAAGTTCGAATTTGTAGTGCGCATCGGTCCAGGGCGGGTCGATCTGATCTTTGATCGCAATCAAAAGACCATGACTTGGCAGGGACTAGAGGACCCCACCTTTCGGCCGACGCTGGTCCACAAGTGCACCGACACCCCTCCGCGAAGCATACTGAGCTTCCGGGTTCGCGATCCCATTCTGCATCCGATCTCTGTGCGCTGTGAACACACAGGCGCGGTGTACTTTACGATGGATGCCGCTTCGAAAACAGCACTCTATGAGCGTGGCAGGGAAGGAAGAGGGTTTCGCGGCGAGGTCACGGATGCCGGCCAGGATGAGGTCACGCTGTCGATGAATTTCGATGTCCCGCGCCGGGTCGTATGGAGCAGAAGCCGCCAGACCATCGCGATCGAAGGCATCGAGGGCGATGCAGCGCGACCTCGCACCGTCATGCGGTGCGAGGAAGTACCGCCTCGAACGATGATAGAACTTTATAGAGCCCCACAGCGGTAAGAGCCTCTCGATGGCGGGAACAATCCGATTCAATCAATAGAAGGAAACGAGCGACCGGCCGACCGTGCCTCATGCCGCAAACAAATAAAAGCACCGAGCAGAGGTTGTAAAATCGATAACCACACTTCTTACCGGGATCTTAACGCGGGTCCGTAACAGTACGGAGGCAATGCAATTCCATCTCGGTACACCATGCTCGACACGGACTCCCGGACCGCCTGGCAGCTTTTCCACCTCAACTGGTTTGCGATTCTCGGGATGGGGGCCCTGCTGGCGCTTGGCCTTGCCTCGACCGGACTGAGTCTCGAGCCGGTCGCCTTCGGCGCGACCGTGGCGATCGCCACGGCGCTGCTCGCGGTCGCCTATGGCCACCGGATGGTCAAAGGCAAGCTTGCGAATCCGAAGCTGGTGTTTTCACTCGGCACCATCGGACAGGTCATTCTCACCTGCGCGATCGCCGGACCGCTGAGTTACGTCGCGGGCAAGCTGAACTGGCCGCTCGAGGACCAGGCACTTCTGGCGATCGACCGGGCGTTGGGCCTCGATCCGGAACCGATCGCGCGCTACGTCAACGATCATCCCTGGCTCGCGATCTGCCTGGCGCACGCCTACGGCCTGATCAAGTTTCCGCTGCTCGGCATTCCCGTCGTGCTGGCTCTGACGGCGCGCTATGTGCGGCTGCAATTATTCATGCTCGCGATGAGCCTCGCGCTCGCGGTCACCATCACGATCTCCGCCGTGGTGCCCGCGATCGGCACCTATTACGGACTGAATCTGCCGGCCGCGCATTTGCCCGAGATCGACACCGCGGTCTATGCCGGACAGCTGCGCGACATCCTCGCGCTTCGGGACGGCAGCCTGCAACAGCTTCGGCTGTTCTCGCTCTCCGGCATCGTCTCTTTTCCGAGCTTTCACGCGGCATCGGCCGTGCTGTACATGTGGGCGCTGTGGCCGGTGCGCTGGCTCGGCGGCATCGCGGCCGCGCTCAGTTTGTCGATGATCGCGGCAACGCCGGTGATCGGTGCGCACTACATCATCGATGTCGCGGCCGGCGTCGCGCTCGCGGCAGCCTCGATCTGGGCCGCGAAATTCTACTTTGGCTGCAGGAGCGCGCCGCGCGCGGCCGCCGCAACGGCGCCGTCAACCGGGCTGGCAACCCTCGCCCAAGAACACTGACTGATTGAACTGACGGCCGAACTGCCCAAGCTTCGCCCAAAAGAAAAGAGCCCCGTCAGGGACGGGGCTCTCGGAAATCTCTGGTTCGCCCGGCCTTACTTGAGGCTGGTCGAGATCGCGGTGAACTTGGTGTTCAGCGTGGTGCCGAGGTTGTTGACGACGGTGATGATCGCCAGCGCGATGCCGGCAGCGATCAGGCCGTATTCAATGGCGGTGGCGCCGGATTCATCCTTCAGGAAACGCGCAACGAGGTTCTTCATAGAGTGCTCCAAATGAGTACACGAGGCTACAACTGATCTGGTCTTTTCGGCTTCCCAGCGCCGCCCGACCATGGAACCGAACGTAGAGGCAAAGAATTGCGCCGCAGTTAATTCGACTGCGTAAACACCAAGCGGTTTGCGTGTATTCGCTGATGGTAAATTGAAATCCAAAACAATCCGTTAAATTGTCGGGACATGAAGCCGGCGTGACCGACCAGTTTACCCGAAGTTATGACCGCCCGTGGTCCAATGCCGCTCGCCCGGACTGACGCGCGACGAGATCGACCATTCATCGCGCTTCAGGTGATTGTTCGAGCATGATCCTCCCGGAAAACCGCGCCACACATTGCGCCAACTCCGGCTCCGGATCGTGCCCGACCGACAAGAACAACAGGACGACGAGGCGGCATGTCCCTTTCCTTTGCCAACAGCATCGCGGCGCAGAGCCGCGCGCGAGCGCTGGTGCCGCTGTGCGTCGGCGCCGGCGTCTATCTGTTCTTCCTCTACCTCGGCGACACGCGGCTCCAGGACTCCGACTCGTTCTGGCAGGTCAAGATCGGGCAATGGATCCTCGATCACCGCGCCATGCCCACCACCGACTTCTATTCGTTCACGCGCACGGGCGCGCCATGGATTTCGACGTCATGGCTGTCGCAGGTGCTGTTCGCCTATTCCCATGCGCAATTGGACTGGGCAGGTCCCGTCATCCTCACCGCGGTCGCGGTCGCGATCACGGTCGCGATCTTCGTCTATCTGCTCGACAGGCAGATCGAGGCACCACGCGCAGTGCTGTTTGCGATGCTGGCGCTGCTGCTGTCGACCCATCACGTGCTGGCGCGTCCGCATATCCTGGCGCTGCCGGTCATGGTTCTGTGGGTCGGCGTGCTGATGGCGGCTGCCGACCGCAAGAGCGCGCCGTCCTGGTATTGGCTGCCGCTGATGGCGCTCTGGGCGAATTTGCATGGCGGCTTCGTGCTGGGCCTCGCGCTGATCGGCCCGATCTCGCTCGAGGCCGTCGAGCATGCCGAGAAGGGACGACGGCTGGCCCTGTTCACGCGCTGGGTGTTGTTCGGAATCGGCGCGCTGGTTGCGAGCTGCCTCACGCCGTACGGCTGGCGGACGCTGCTGGGCGCGACCAACATCCTCGGCCTCGGCGAGCTGCTGTCGCTGATCTTCGAATGGATGCCTGCGAACTTCTCCACTTTCACGCCATTCGAAGGCGCCCTGCTCGGCTTGATCGCATTCGGCTATTATCGCGGCCTGGTGCTGTCGGCGCCCCGGATCTTCCTGATTCTGTTCCTGACCTGGGGCGCGCTGACCCATGTCAGGAGCATCGAGGCATTTGCGTTCCTGGTGCCGCTGGTGCTGGCAAAGCCGCTCGGCGAGATGTTCCCGCGCCCGGCGCCTGACGCCGCCGATGCCGGGCGCTGGCCGGCCCGCTATGTCACCGCGCTTGGCGCGCTGATGATCGTGGCGGCGAGCTGGACCTCGACGTCGCTCTACATGGGGCACCACCGCTTCACCTTCACGACGACGCATACGCCGGTTGCGGCCGTCGATCTGCTCGAGCAACGCAAGGCGCAGCGCATCTTCAATGCCTACCAGTTCGGCGGCTATCTGATCTCGCGCAACATTCCGGTCTTCGTCGACGGCCGTGCCGAGCTCTATGGCGAGAAATTCGTCGTGGACTTCTTCAAGGCGACGGAAGGCAAGAAGCCCGAGCTGCTGCCCCGCCTGCTCGACGAGTACAAGATCGACGCGACCCTTCTGGTTGCCGATGCGCCGGGCCCGCAGATCCTCGACCAGCTCAAGGGCTGGAAGCGGATCTATACCGACGACATCGCCGTGATCCATGTGCGAGACCATGCGGACAGCGCAGCCGCGACGCCTTCGAAGTGAGCACCCACTTGAGGGCACGCACCCGTAACCGTGAGCAAATGCGCCGCGGACACGACCACTGCGCTCAAACCCCGGCGATCCCGCGACATGTCCTCTTTTGACAGGCCGACTTTGACAATCCCGTCTCGGTTCGGCTCGGAGCGATCCTTGGCGATCGCCGTGCTGGCGGTGCTGGCGGCCGTCTCGTTTCTGCCGGTGCTGCTGACCCCCATTCCCGCGATGGTGGATTATCCCAATCACCTCGCCCGCATGTACATTCTGAGCCAGAACGGCACTCCCGACGCCAATCCGTATTACGAGGTGGCCTGGGCCTTCTATCCCAACCTTGGAATGGATCTGCTGGTACCGCAGCTGGCGCGGCTGATGAGCGTCGAGAACGCCACACGGCTGTTTCTGCTGCTGAGCCAATTGCTGATCGTCGGGGGCGCGCTGCTGCTGGAGTGGGCCCGGAAGGGACGGGTCCAGCTTGCCGGCTTCGCTGCGCTCGCTTTCCTCTATTGTCTTCCGTTCAGCTGGGGCTTCGTGAATTTCGAGTTCGGCCTCGGCCTCGCGCTCTGGGGCATCGCCATCTACCTGATGCTGGCCGAAGGCCCATGGCCGCTGCGTTTCGTCGCCAATTTGGTGTTCGTCGCTGCGCTGTATGCGGCGCATTTCTTCTCGCTCGGCATCTACGGTGCGACGCTTGGCCTCTACGAGCTCTCGCGCATTCGCGGACAGCAAACATCGTACCGGGTCGTCGCCGCGCGGCTCGGCGCGCTGGCCCTGCCGGCGCTCGTGTTGTTTGGGATCATGCAAATGACCGCGGGCTCGATCGGAAGCGAAGGGACGAGCTGGTTCTTCGGATTCAAGCCCGTCTGGCCGTTGCGCATCATGAACGGCTACAATCTGACGGCTGCGGCAGCGACCGGCCTGGCGCTGCTGATCTCGTTGCTGTTCGCCGCACGGCGCGGCGTCCTCAGGCTCGAGCCGGCCGGGACGTGGCTCGCGATCGGCTTTGCGCTGCTTTACCTCGTCATCCCCTCGAAGCTGTTTGGAACCGCGTTTGTCGACCTTCGCGTCATTCCCGCTGCAGCTCTGATCCTGCCCGCCTTCAGCTCGCTGACGCTGCCGAGCCGTGCCTGGAGAACAGCCGCGCTCGCTGCGATCAGCGGCATCATACTGGTCAATCTCGCCGTCGTCCTCGTGGTGTGGCTGCCCTACCGCGCCGACTATGCAGCGATCATCGCCTCGTTCCAGAAGATCGAGCGCGGCTCGCGCGTCCTCGTTGGCAGCACGGGCGACAATGGTGACCCGCCCTTCGCCGACCTCACCTCCTATCCGATGTATTATGCACCGACGCTGGCCGTGCATTATGCCAACGCGTTCGTGCCCAATCTATTCACGGAAGCGGGCAAGCAGCCGGTGCGGCCACGCGAGGGCGTGCGCGGTCTTGCGATTCCCTATGGGGGACCGGTGCCGTCGGAGCTGCTTGCCGCGATCGCGACGAGCCAACCGCCGGCGGGCGTTCCGCCGTTTGTCCGCACCTGGTATCGGGATTTCGATTATCTCTACGTGCTTGGGCCGCCGGCTGCGAACCCGCTGCCGGGTCTGCTGGAGGTGCTGGATACCTCGGAGCGATTTGTTCTCTACAAGATCCACCGCAGGCCTTAGGGCGTGAACTCATTACGCGGCTGGCCCCCTGATGTCCGGTTTACTGCCGGCATCGGTCGAAAAGCGGAAGACCTCCGAGGTCGCAGATGGGCCAGAAGCTGACTTAATGGTCTGCAAACCCTAATCGCCAGAGAGCTGCCAGATAAGAGGGTCTTCGTGCTACTTTAGCGAGCATGGCACCTTTCAGCATTCGCTCCACCCTTATGCTCGTCCTCGTCGTCGGGGGCACGTCAAGCGCCTACATGTTCCTCGGCCTCAGCCTCGTCGTGGTACTGATAACGTTGGGCGTAGCCTGCCTTGCGTACGTTCCATTCGCTAAGCGCTACGGATGGGGCAACGAGGGGCGTCTCAAGCGACATCTCAGTCGTCCGCCATTCGAAGACGAAAGTCGCAGAGCCAGTTAGGCTCGAGAGCGTACGCACCCTGGAGGAACAGGGGTGACTGTTTCAGGGGAGCCCCGAGTTTGGCGGTTTCGAGTGCGAGGCTTTGCGGTTGCTGGAGTTGTATGTCTCGCCCTCATTTTCTTGCTGAAGATTTTCGATCCAACCGAGTTCGGGAAGAGCTTCATTCTTCCGCTTGCTCTGCTTCTGGTTTTCCTTTGGCTGTGCGGGCTATATTGCACCTACCGGTATTGGAAAGATTTTAGACAAGATGAAGTACGGCGCGGCGGATCAGAAGAAACTGCTCGCGCAAAGTGGCATGAGCTGCACCCACCCCCTGGCTAAATGCTGGGTAGGCCGCGTTGGGTCAGCGGCCCTGGGCACGCATCGGCGGGAAGTCCGTTGCGGGTCAAAATGCGAAGAACTCAACCTGAGTAGATCTTGTCCGCCATGCCTCGATAAGCGGACCTCGTGGAGCGACGCCGCCACTTCGCCGAAGGGCCAAGCGGAAGCATGCGCATCGCGAGCTTGATGTCGCAATCTAGAACGAGCCCCTCGGGTCGGGTGAACCCGAGGGCTTTGCGCTGATTGCGAATACTGAACAATCGGTCAAAGGCCGGGAACGGACCGTTGAGGCCATACGCGGTAATTGTGCATGGCGACATCCCTGCAGCATCCGCTCCGCTTGTTGCTTTGACAAACAGCAAACTGCGGGCTCACGGGACGTACAGAATACAACTGACCTATGCGGCTTCCGAATGCCTTTCCCTTCCGGCGAGGCCATGCGGCCTTGGAAATCAGCGATGGACGAGCGTTGTCTCCGCAGGTACCGCTTCTTTCGGCCGCAGGAACACAAAAACGGACCCAACAAACATTTCCGCGTCCGCGCGACCATCCTGCCCGATGAGAATGAGTCCCGCTCCGCCATTGGCTACATTCAGAATGACGGGCTCGCCCTTCGATGTCTTGATCGGGTTCATTCCGATGGAGAGAAATTCACCGATCGGCTGATCCAGATATTGAAGCCTCAGTTGCGGAGCAATCTCTGCTGGCGCAAGCCCAAAGCCCAGTTGTTGGGCACGGCCATAAATTTGCCCGAGCGACACCGTCTCGGTCAGAAAGCCGAGCTCCGCCGCCGAAACCGTGACGAGCTCCAAGTCTGCTTTCGTGGTGCTTAGAGTAAAGGCTGGTCGAGCCATGATTTCACTGGCCAAATCTCCAACACCACACCCTCGCGCACTCAACGCGTTACGAAGAGCGACCGAATCTGGAAACGTCCCTACCGTCGTCTTCCTCCACACCGGAACATCGACAGCGAATCCAACGCCAGTCTGCGGCCGGCGAACTCTGGAAGCCTCCTTGAGCGCAAGGCGAGCCTGCAAAACATCTCTCGCCGTGCATTGAGCTTTGGCTTCGGTCGCGAATAGGAGAATGCACGCGTTGCAGAGTATTAGAGTGACGAGAGCGCCGCCGTGCCATCCCCTGGGGTGATGCGATGCTGCAATTCCTCGTTTGGAGGCAACGTAGTCGATCTCACCGCGCGTGATGCCGATATCGGCAAGCTCCCTTTCGGTCAGGCGGCACAATTGAGTTCGCAGCGTCTCGCGTTTGCGCCACCCTTGAAATGCATCCCAAAATGCTTCGATAGGACTGTAGACCTGTCGCTTTACGGATTCCTGTCTTGGCTCGGTGGTTTGGTGGATTGAGCTCATTGTGGCGCCTCCCGGTCTCGGCCAATGTCTCCGGCCTATCTGGACGCGCTTCGGCGTGCGGCGCCCCATCCGTTTGGGGGGGGAGGCGCCAAATATTTCCGGTCGGCTAACTCAAGAGCGTACGGAGGACATCGGCGCTAATGGCCGTCCACAGCACTCGTGAGCCGCCCGGTCGCCGCGTTCCGAGGGGCTATATGATTTAGGGATCGTTCACGCAGCCGGGCGGGCGAAGTCCATTCAACAACGCCACGACGTCAGACTGCCTATTATAGCCCATTTTACTCAGTACAACCTTGACATGCCAACGAACAGTATTGGGGGATGTGCCGCTCTCTGTTGCCATCGCCTTGACCGTCTGGCCTACGGCCAGGCCCCTCGCGACGCGAGCTTCGGTGGGGGTCAAATCAAAAAGAGAGCGTATGAGGTCGACCGAGGGAGCCTCCGGCCTAGTGACGGGTGTCAGCATCAACATGGCCGCGCATCGGGAAAAGGTGTCGCGCGCTGAACCGCGAATGGGCACGACGTGCGCAATCATCGTGGAACTGATATCGCGGGTGGGAAATGAGCGCACACCGGGGGCATCGTCCTGATCCACCGTTGCGATGGCGTCCCGCAACAGTGCGTCGGCGCGCGCGTCCTTTAGCGCAATGCGGTCTTGCGCTCGCCAAGAGATAAAGCCACTCAAGCCTTCGATTAGCGAATTCGCAGCCAAGATTTTCCCTTCGCGCGAGAACACGAGCGCAGGAATGCCGAGCAGAGCGAGTGCCTGGGCCGCGGCCCGGGCGCGTTCCAGTTGCATGCGGGCGGCAACCAACGAAGCCCTGGCCAAATGAGCGTGCACCTCGTTGAGTCGTCCCAGTACAGCGAGAGACGCCGATCCTCGGTCGTATGCTCGCTCCAGCGCGATCACCATGTCATCGCCCGTTGGCAGCGCGATCGCGGTCGCTGAGGCCCATCCCATACCGCGGGGGTACAGCATGTCCCTGTAGGCCGGATCGTTGCGCATCTCTTCGGGCGTATACAGAATGCTGTCCGGTATGAAGCCGGTCTGTTTCGCGCGAAGCAGGCGGTTGAAACGCTCCGATCGCGGAATCCATCCGCTCTCCATCAATGGCCGCAAATCCTCTCTTGCCTGCTGGCTCGAAGCAGACCATCGGATGACGCTTCCGTTCGAGATACATAACCAGCCGGCCAGCGCGCCGTCGATCTGGACTAATTCAGCGAGAATCCCGGGCCAAAGGTCAGGTACAAAGGCGCACTCGTAAATTCGATCGATGAGGTTGGACATCGCATACCCTCCCTGCGCATGTTAACGCACGTCATGTTGTGCAGCCAGCCTTTCTGAAAATGCTAACTCTCTGAAGTTGAGACAGGCCCCTCAAGTAGCAAGCTTGGGACGAAAATCAGCTTTGGCGAAATTAGCGATCAAGTTCGAAGTGTATCGATTGCGCACGCCGGTTCGCTGAGCCGACGCAGATTTGTCCCCGATGTCACGTCCGCTTTGGGTCACAAGCCGCCGATTGCGCCAAAGGTGGGCAGCTTCCGCTTTGCCCCGGTAAGCCGACGTTTATGAGTACACATTCTGGACCGAAGCTGCGGCTCCACCGCAAGGCTAATCATCGGGCATCGCATCCATTCCGCCTCCCCTCAGTCGCCCCTGTCGCCCAATCCTTAACAGTTGCGGCAAGGTGACCTTAACCACCGCCGAACTAGACTTCCGCCCCTGCAACCCAGCCGGAAGCTCTCGCATGGCGGCCAAGTCCAGATCGATCCGCTACAGCCTCGTCATTCCCGTGTTCAATGAGGAAGCCGTGCTGCCGGTCCTGCTGCGCCGGCTCGACCTGGTCCTGTCCCGGCTCGACGGGCCTGCAGAAGCGATCTTCGTCGACGACGGCAGCAGCGATTCCAGCTCCATCGTGCTCCAGGCGCTCGCCCAGCGCGATCCCCGCTTCCGCTATATCGGCTTGTCGCGAAACTTCGGCCATCAGGTCGCCATCACCGCCGGCATGGACGCCGCGGAAGGTGAAGCGATCATCGTCATGGACGCCGATCTGCAGGATCCACCGGAAGTGATCGAGCAATTGATCGCGAAGTGGAAGGAAGGCAACGACGTCGTCCACGCCCGCCGCCTGTCGCGCGAGGGCGAAAGCCCGTTCAAGCGCGCGACTGCACACCTGTTCTACCGGCTCCTCGGCAGGATGTCCTCTGTCGGCATCCCCGCCGACGTCGGCGATTTCCGCCTGATCGATCGCAAGGTGCTCGACGCACTCAGGCAGATGCCGGAGCAGGATCGCTTCGTGCGCGGCATGATCGCCTGGCTCGGCTTCCGGCAGGCCGAGGTCGCCTTCCACCGCCTCGAGCGCGCAGCGGGCGAAACCAAATACCCGCTGTTCAAGATGGTGCGGCTCGCGATGAACGCCGCGCTCGGCTTTTCCGATCTGCCCCTGCGGCTCGCAATCTGGTGCGGATTGGCGGTTTCGGGACTGGCTTTGCTGTACGGCGGCTGGGTGATCTTGTTGTGGCTCAGCAACGACAGCCATCTGGTCACCGGCTGGTCCTCGACCATGGTCGTCGTGTCCCTGCTGTGCGGCATCAACATGCTGATGACGGGCATCGTGGGGCTTTATGTCGGCCGCATCCATGCCGAGGTGAAACGCCGCCCGCTCTATGTGGTTCAGACGCGCGCCGGATTCGATCGCAACGAGGCAGCGACCGTGCCTGCGATCCACGCCGTCAACGAGTGACAAGGCGCATGAGCGAGCTCTTCGACGGCTATCACGCCAACTACCGCGACGTCGTGCAATCCTCGATCGACTTCTCGGGCTTGCCGCATGATTTCTTCATGCGCGCGAAGGCCGATCTGCTGCGCGATCTGATCGCGCAGCGGCTGGACACGGACAAGCCCGACATGCTGGACGTCGGCTGCGGCGTCGGCAGCCTTCATCCGCTGCTGCACGGCATGGTCGGCAACTTGAGCGGCATCGACGTTTCATCGGCCAGCCTGGCGCAGGCCAGCGCGGCCAACAGCGGGGTCGACTACCGCGAGTTTGACGGCCGCACTTTTCCCTTCGAGGACGCCAGCTTCGATCTCGTCACCGCCATCTGCGTGATGCACCACATCGTGCCGGCCGAATGGTCGCATTTCATCACCGAGATGCGGCGGGTGGTACGCCCCGGGGGGCTCGTCTGCGTGATCGAGCACAATCCGTACAACCCGCTGACACGTCTTGCCGTTGCGCGCTGTGAGTTCGACCGGGACGCCGTCCTGCTCAGTGCCGGCAAGACCCGAAAGCTGATGGCGGCGGGCGGCTTGCGCGGGATCGGCGCGCGCCATTTCCTGCTGCTGCCCTGGGACACCAAACCGGCGCGTCGCCTCGAAGATGCCTTGAGCGGCGTGTCGCTGGGCGGTCAATACGCAGCCTTCGGGTCCGCCTGACTCTATCTCTGCGGCGGATCCCGCCGCTTGTGCACGACCGCCACGTCGTCGCTATAGACGCGTTGCCACTGCGGCAGCCGGTCGAGCAACGCGACTGCGGGTGTCCGCGGCGCGAGCAGCGTCGCGCCGATGTCGTACTCGTCGAGCAGCTTGAGAAAATCTGCGAGGTCGACCAGCGCCAAGGCACGATTGTAGCGGTCGATGAACGGTCCGCCGAACAGTTCGCCGCGACCATCGATGAAGGTGGGAATGCCGGCAAAGACCAAATAGCCGCCGAAGGAATAATCGTTGAGCACGCGCCCCGCCTTGGCGAGGTCGGTTCGAGCGATGGCGGCCTCGGGGGTGATGACGGGAGCCGGCCGGATGTCGCGCGCCAGCGCCGCCCCGCTCATCGCGATCAAAACACCGAACGCGGCCAGATTCATGCCGCGCGACGCGCCCGCCTCGTCGTCCGTGATCCGCCCGCCGAACTTTCGACCCAAGGGGGCCGCCAGATAGAGCGGCGCCAGCATGGCCAGCAGGTCCGCGTTGCGTACCTGCGCCAGGGCGAAATGGAGCAGGCCGATCACCACCAGCGCCCGCACGACCGGCAGTGTCACACCGCGCGCGAGCGCGAAGATGCCGGCCAGCAGCAGCAGCTCGAAGCCACCGACATGGCTGAAATCCTGCGGCCGCCATTCCCCGATCCAGGCGAGCGCAGAGCCGAGGCCGAGCGTCGTCAGCGGCATCAGCAGCGGTTCCGGCCCGTGCGGCGTCAGGCAGGACGCAGCGAGGGCAAGGGTCGAGAAGGGCAGCCACCGCAGCAGCACGCGCGGCCATTCGCTTCGCCCCTCACGCAACAGCGCCTCGAGCACCGCCGGGCCGATCAGCCCGAGCGCCAACACCACGCTGCCATGCAGGTTGGTCCACAGCACCAGCAGCGGCAGCGCCCAGTATGGCGGAGGCCCGCCGCGATCCATGCAACGCACCAAGGCAGCCGCCCAGGTCACCATCACCGGCAGCACGAGGACATGTGGCCGCGCCAGCATATGCGGCGCCAGCAGGATGACGGCCGCGATCACCATGAGCAGCGTCAGGGCCGGCGAGAGCTCACGCAGCAGGAAGAAGGTGAACAGGCCAAAGGCCAGCGCAATCGCCGCTGCCGCGACGACGACGACGCCAGGCCAGCCGGACAATGCGTAGGCTCCGGCGTAGACGACTTCCGAGAGCCATTCGAACGTGATCCAGGGCGCGCCGTGCCTGGAAAACGAAAAGGGATCGCTCTCCGGCAGGGCGCCATGCGCGATGATCCAGCGCCCGACCTCGATATGAGAATAGCTGTCGGGATCACCGAGCAGCCACGGCCCGACGACCAGCAGCAGGGCATAGACGCCGAGGCCCACGGCCCAGGGGAGCGCTGCACGTGCCGAAAACGGTTGAACCGCGCTGTGGACGACCTGGTCAGTCATGGCAGGCCAAAATAGGACGCAAGCGTTAAGTTCTTCTTTAGTGATTCCCGCGTTTGCCCCGGGAGCCGCGCGCTCCGCTCGCGCCGGGGACGCCCTGCATCCGCGAACCACCAGCCAACGAAAAACGCGGCGTTTCCGCCGCGTTTTGCAATCTCATCTGCCGTTCGCGATTACGCCTGCGGCTGCGGCTCCAGGCCGGGATCCGCATCGGGCCGCGGGCGCGGCGACTTGCCGGCCGGGGGCACCGCGGAGGCGCGCGGCGTGGTCGGCTCGAGCACCGATTCACGGTTCGGCTTCTTGCCCTTGAGCAGATCGATGATCTCGTCGCCGGAGAGCGTCTCGAACTCGAGCAGGCCCTTGGCGAGAGCTTCGAGATCGGCGCGCTTCTCGGTGAGAATGCGCGTCGCTTCGTTGTAGCCCTCTTCCACGAAACGCCGGATCTCGGAGTCGATCTTCTGCACGGTCGCCTCAGAAGCGTTCTGCGTGCGCGAGACCGACATGCCCAGGAACACCTCGTCCTGGTTCTCGCCGTAGGAGACGGTGCCGAGCTTTTCGGACAGACCCCAGCGCGTCACCATCATGCGAGCCAGACGTGTCGCCTGCTCGATGTCGGAGGACGCACCCGAGGTCACCTTCTCGCGACCGAAGATCAGCTCTTCGGCGACACGGCCGCCCATCATGATGGCGAGCCGCGAGGTCATCTGCTCCAGCGACATCGACAGCTTGTCGCGCTCAGGCAGCTGCATGACCATGCCGAGAGCACGGCCGCGCGGAATGATGGTCGCCTTGTGGATCGGGTCGGTCGCGACGACGTTGAGGCCGACGATGGCGTGACCGCCCTCGTGGTAGGCCGTCAGCAACTTCTCTTCCTCGGTCATGACGAGCGACTTGCGCTCGGCGCCCATCATCACCTTGTCTTTTGCTTCCTCGAACTCGGCCTGGGTCACCATGCGCTTGTTGCGGCGTGCGGCCGTGAGCGCGGCTTCGTTGACGAGGTTCATCAGGTCGGCGCCGGAGAAACCGGGCGTGCCGCGCGCGATGGTCTTGAGGTTGATATCGGGGGCCAGCGGCACCTTGCGGACGTGAACCTTGAGGATCTGCTCGCGGCCGACGACGTCCGGATTGGGCACTACCACCTGGCGGTCGAAGCGGCCCGGACGCAGCAGCGCGGGATCGAGCACGTCGGGACGGTTGGTCGCGGCGATCAGGATCACGCCCTCGTTCGCCTCGAAGCCGTCCATCTCGACCAGCAACTGGTTCAGCGTCTGTTCGCGCTCGTCATTGCCGCCGCCGAGGCCTGCGCCACGGTGACGACCGACCGCGTCGATTTCGTCGATGAAGATGATGCAGGGCGCGTTCTTCTTGGCCTGCTCGAACATGTCGCGGACGCGGCTGGCGCCGACGCCGACGAACATTTCGACGAAGTCCGAACCTGAAATGGTGAAGAACGGCACATTGGCTTCGCCCGCGACCGCACGCGCGATCAGGGTCTTACCGGTGCCGGGAGGGCCAACCAGCAGCACGCCGCGCGGAATGCGGCCGCCGAGACGCTGGAATTTGCCGGGGTCGCGCAGGAATTCGACGATCTCCTGGAGGTCCTGCTTGGCTTCGTCGACGCCTGCGACGTCCTCGAAGGTGACGCGGCCATGCGCTTCGGTCAGCATCTTCGCACGCGACTTGCCGAAGCCCATCGCCTTGCCGGCGCCGCCCTGCATCTGCCGCGACAGGAAGATCCAGACGCCGATCAGCGCGATGAAGGGCAGCCAGGACACCAGCAGCGAGACGAACCACGGCACGTTGTCGCCGGGCGGCTTCGCGGTGATCTGAACCTTGCTGTCATAGAGGCGCTTCACCAGCGTCGGGTCGCTCGGCGCATAGGTCTGGAAGCTGGAGCCGTTGGTGAAGGTGCCGTGGATATCCGGCCCCTGGATCACGACGTCGCGCACGTTGCCGCGGTCAACTTCGCTCAGCAGCTGGGAGAAGGCGATGTCCTGCGAGGAGGCGCGCTGACCAGGATTCTGGAAGAGCGTGAACAACGCCAACAGCAGCAAGACAATGATGACCCAGAGGGCGAAATTGCGCAGATTGGCGTTCATCGATCTTCCTTCGTGGTCGCGCGGATCGCGGCCTCATCCTTGGGCTTTACGAGGAAATCCCCAAGGAATCCTCATCGTTAGACGAATACAATTTAGGTGCCGCCCCGGTCGCTGCCAAGGGAACGAGATGGGACTATTTATCCCATCTTAGAGCGATTCCCGCTGAAATAATGGCGACCCGGCCGGGGTTTTTCCTGCCTGGTTAAGGTGACCTGACGTTAGCCGCCCGGAAACGGCCGGTGTCATGATCCGCCCTCGTCCGTGCCTATCCGCCCTGGCGACGCCGGGCCGGCGCCGGCGCGATGTGGATACGCCCGCCTGCAAGGCTGATCAAGGCTCCCGCAAGGGTCTGCCGCAAGGCCGGCCGGCCCTTTGCGCCTGCGCGAGGGCTTGCGGCGATGGCCTGGTCGAGCACCGCGAGGAGGGATTCAACCTTGCCGAGTTCCGCCGGCCCTTCGTGCCCGAGCGCGTTGATGGCGCGCAGCAGGAGCCGCAGCCGGACCTCCTCCGGCAGGACCGCGAAGGCCGAGGCCTCGAAGCTTCGCACGCCGACCTGCGACGCATCGCCGCGATCCCGCAAACGGAGGAAGCGCTCGGCGCCGTCGGCCAGCAGCTCGACCGCCGCATTGGCCCGCGCCAGCCGGGCCGCGAGCCGCACCAGCGTGCGGGCATCGCCGCCCTCGGCCGCAAGCAGCGGCAGCAGCGCGCGTAGCCGCGGCCGGGTGAAGGCGGTGTCGCGGTTGGTGGGATCGTCGGCAAAGCCGATTCCAGCCCGCTTCAAGGTCGCGATCAGCTGCGCCTTCGGCACCTCGAGCAGCGGACGCGCCAGCACGATCCCGTCGCGCTCGCTGAGGGACGCCATTGCCGACAGCCCGGCAAGTCCGCTGCCGCGCAACAGGCGCATCAACAGGGTCTCGGCCTGGTCGTCGCGGGTATGAGCGGTCAACACGTGGCTCGCGCCGACGGCACGCGCGGCCTGCGCAAGCAGGCGGTAACGCGCCTCGCGCGCCGCCGCCGGCAGACCCGTCGTCGGCTTTGCACCGCGCCAGCGCAGGGTCCGGTGCGGCAATCCGAGCTCGGCGGCGAGCCGCTTGACCTCACGCGCCTCGCGCGCCGCCTCTCGCCGCAGGCCGTGATCGATCGTAACGACGGTGAGAACCGGGCCGCGCGCGAGGCTGCGCCGCCAGCGCGCCGCAAGCCACATCAGCGCGACCGAGTCGGGGCCGCCCGACACGGCGAGCACCAGCGCCGGCGCGCTCTTCAGGCCGGCGAAGAGCCGCCTCGCCTCGGGTGTCGAGATCGGAGAATTGTCGTCGTCTGACATGACGCTGCCCAGCAATGCTGGCACCGTTTTAGCGCAACGCCATCGGCCTTGTCAGCGCTCGACGCCGCGGGTCAGCACTTCACCCGCTTCTGCTCCCGGTCGACCGCGGCTTTGACGCCGGCGGAGGCGCGCGGATATTTGCGGCCGACCTCGCCGAAGGCGGCGCAGGCGGCCTCCTTCTCCTTCAGCGCGGCGAGCGACTGGCCGAGCCGCAGCAGCGCATCCGGGGCCTTGGCCGATTTTTCGTATTTGGTGGTGACGGCAAGGAAGGCTTCCGCGGAGTCGCGGTATTGCTGGCGCTGGAAGTAGCTTTCGCCGAGCCAGTATTGCGCATCCCCGAGCAGCGGGTCGCTTGGATATTTCTGCGTGAAGTTCTTCATGGTCTGCTCGGCGAGCGCATAGTCCTTGCGCTGCATGTAGCCGATGCCGAGGTCGAACTCGTCACGCGGCGTGGCCGAGGGCGGAAGCGTCGTCAGGGCCGGAGCGCCGGCGGGCGCCGGATTGCCCTGCTGGACCGGCGGATAGGCCGGCTGCGCCGGCGCCGCGGCCTGCGGATAGCGACCGCCATTGTTGGAGAGATCGAGCGGCTCGCCCGCGTTGCGCCCACCCGGGGCTCCCGCGGGCATCGGCTGCTGCCCGCCGCCGAGCGCACGCGGCGCGCCAGGCGCATTCGGATTCTGGTTCGGGTCGAACGCATCGCCGCGACGGCTTCGCCCGGGCACGCCGGGCGCCGGCTGCTCCTGAACGATCGGCGCGGGAGACGCGATTTGCGGCTGCTCGTAATTCGGCTGCACGGCCTGCTGCTGCGGCTGCTGGCGATAGCCGGGCGCGACCTGACCTGGTCCGATCTGGGCGGGCGGCATCGCCGCGACGTTGGGCGCCTGTCCGGGCGCGCCTTGCGTGCCGCTCTCGAGCGCCCGCAGCCGCTCTTCGAGCTGGCGGTTGCGGTATTGCAGCTCTTCGTTCTGGCCGGTGAGCTGGCGCAGCTGGTTCTCCAGCCGCTCGATCCGCATCTCGGGATCGTCATCGGTCTGGGCGAAGACGGGCGTGCAAAAGGGAAGCAGGGCGGCGAGTGCCACGGTGCCGGTAAAGACCTTAAATCTGGATGACATCTTGCCCTGACGACGAAAGCGAAATGGCCTGCGACGGAACATGCGACGCGCCACACATTGAGGGGGAGTACGCCAAAAATGTGTCTGGCACCACGTGGATTCTGTCACGGATTGCTGAAACGAAACCGGCGCCCGAGAGGGCGCCGGCATAATCGGTTCTGCAAGATGAACGGCGCCTGACCGAGCGTCAGTATCCCGGCGTCAGGAGCTCGCGTTCAGCACGGTAACGGCGCGACGGTTCTGCGACCAGCAGGAGATGTCGTTACAGACGGCGACCGGCCGCTCCTTGCCGTAGGAGATCGTGCGCATGCGGTTCGGATCGATGCCGCGCGAGGCGAGGAACGAACGCACCGACTGGGCGCGGCGGGCGCCGAGCGCGATGTTGTATTCGCGGGTGCCGCGCTCGTCGGCATGACCTTCGATGGTGAAGCTGTAGCGCGGATAGCTCTGGAGCCACTGCGCCTGCTTCTCCAGGGTCACGATCGCCTGCGGGGTCAGATCGGTCTGGTCGCTTTCGAAGAACACGCGGTCGCCCACGTTGACGACGAAGTCCTGCTGGCTGCCCGGCGTCGCCGCATTGGCCATCGCATCCGTCGCGGCATTCTTGTTGGCGCAGGCGCCCATCGACAGCGCGACGGCGAGTACCGCAACCAGCTTCAATCCCTGGAGGATACGCATAGGATGTTTCATTCCGGAGCCTCCACGCTCACGTTAGTCAACTGCTGTCCGGTCTACAGGGGGTTGGTTAAGCGAACGTTCCGTCAACCTTGACGGAACCTTGCCTCAGCCGATCAAATGCCCCCAACCAGCGAAAAGCAACCGTCATGGTTAATGGGTTGTAAATGTGGCGCGAGGGTGAAGGCAAGTCGCCGGCGGCCAAAAACGCCGGCATTCGCCGGAATTTTGGGTGCAGGGCGTGATGTGGGACGACACGTAACGGGCAAAAAAGCCAAGGCTCAAGCCAGGGCCGCATCCGCGCCAACGCCGACTCGGGCGTGGGCGGCGTCCGCCACGAGCACCGGCCGCTGCGGCACCTGGCGCTGGCCGCCGCGCCCGAACAGCATACGCCGCTCGAAGGCGGTCGACCGCATGATCGGATATCGCTCGAACACCTTCTTGCGGAAGGTCGGGAAGTCCGCTGCCATCAATCCGAACGGCTTGGTGAGGCCGGGAACCAGCCGGGGCTCGGCGATGGTCTCGTGCAGGAACACCCGGCGGTAGAAGGCTTGATGCTCTGAACGCACGATGGCGAGGCCGAGATCGGCATTGAAATGCTCGCAGGCCATGTAAGCGAGACGGGTCGTCAGATATGGCAATTCCGGAACCCGCTTGACCTGGTCGGGATCGGCGACGAAGCGGGTCGGGTCGATCATGACCTCGCCGCGATCGAGCCGCGGCATCAGGATGTCCGGGAAGACATCGGCCGAGGTGGACTCGCGCCATTCCGACGTCAGCACGCTGATGCGCACCGAGCTGCAGAGCTCGCCATGGAGATAGACGCCGAAGGTCCACGCGTTCGGCAGTTCGTCGTAGCGGTCTGTGACGCGTGCGTCCGCCGAAGGCTTGACGGCGCCTTCCCGCAGATAGGCGCGGTAGCGGAGATTGTAGATCTCCTCTTTCTCCGCGGCGGTTTCCGCAAGATGATAGTCGACGTCGGTCAGGAGCTCCGCTCCCCGTCCAACAGCCGAAATGACAGATCTGGCTGAGGACTGCATTCCAACTCCCTACCTACACACACGCCACGGCATCCAAAGCCAATCGCCGCAAGACAACTTGCACGGGCGCGGCAATTATTAACACTCTCTTAACAGGTATGCAAAGCAATCGAAGCGTTAAGGTTAACCCCGTAGCACTACGGTGAGCTGCAACAGCCTGAAATGATGGGACCTTTCGAGAAACGGGCTTAAGCGAAGGAGCGCGAGCTGGCGACGTGGAGCTGGCCTTCGCCGCGCCGTCCATGCGAGGCGTTGAGCAGCTGGCGCATCCGCACGGCGGGCACCGGACGGCTGAACAGATAGCCCTGCGCCTCGGAGACGGTGCCGTCGGCGCTGATCAGATCGAGCTGCTCGTTGGTCTCGATGCCCTCGACCACCACGGCCATACCGAGATCGGCCGACAGCCGCGCCACGCCGCGGAGCAGCGTCAGCGGCCGGTCGGTGTCGATGCCTTCGAGGAAGGAGCGGTCGATCTTCACCTTCTGCATCGGGAAATTGTGCAGATAGCTGAGGCTGGAATAGCCGGTGCCGAAATCGTCGAGCGAGATGCGCACGCCGAGCGCGTGCAATTGCGACAGGATGTCGTGGGTGAGCTGGGTGTTGCGCAGCAGCGAGGACTCGGTGATCTCGATCTCCAGCCGATGCGCCGGCAGGCCCGACACTTCGAGCGCGTAGCGGATTTCGCTCAGCACGTCGCGCTGGTGGAATTGCTGCGGCGAGAAGTTCACGGCGACGCTGACGCCCTCCGGCCACTTCATGCATTCCATGCAGGCGCGGCGCAGGATCCAGCGGCCGAGATCGACGATCAGGCCCATGTCCTCGGCGACCGGAATGATGTCGACCGGCGAGACCGTGCCGCGCACCGGATGATTCCAGCGCAGCAGCGCCTCGCAGGTGGTGATCTTGCCGGACTTCAGATTGACCAGCGGCTGATAGAACAGCTCGAACTCCTCGTTGGCGAGCGCCTTGCGCAGATCGAGCTCGAGGATGCGGCGCGCCTCGACGGTCGCCGCCATCTCGTCGCGGAAGAAGCAGAAGGTGCCGCGGCCGTCGGCCTTGGCGCGGTACAGCGCCATGTCGGCGTTCTTGAGCAGGGTGTCGGCGCTGACGGGTTCGTCCGGCGAGGTCAGCGCGATGCCGACGCTGGCGCCGATCTCGACCAGATGATTGTCGATGCGGTAGCGCTCGCTCAACCGCTCGACGATGCGGCGGGCAAGCGCGGCGGCGTCCTCCGCCGAAGAAATGTTCTGCTGGAACACGACGAACTCGTCGCCGCCGAAGCGGGCGACGAAATCTTCGGGGCGCAGCATCTCGCGCAGACGATTGGCGACCGCACACAGCAGCTGGTCGCCGCAGGGATGACCGAGCGTGTCGTTGACCTGCTTGAACTGGTCGAGGTCGACGAAGAGCAGCGCGGAGAGGCGCTCGGCATGATGCGAGTTCGCCAGCAGCCGCTGGATCTCGTCGTGGAAGCTGACCCGGTTGGGCAGTGCCGTGAGCTCGTCATAACGAGCCAGATGGCTGATGCGGGCTTCCGCAACGGTGCGTTCGGTGATGTCTTCCAGCAGCAGCACCGTGCCGCCGCCGGTCATCGGCTGGAACGTCCAGGCCAGCGTGCGGGCGCGCGAGGAGTCGGGATCGGCGGTGACGATCTCGCAGACCCGCGCATGCTCGATTTCGGCCAGGATCTGGTCGCCGCTCTCCGCCGAGATCGACCCGGCGGAAACGCAGGCCGAGACGATATCGGCGGCAGTGGCGCCGCGCTTGACGAGATCCTCGGGCAAGGCCATCAGCTCGCCGAAGCGGTGGTTCATCACCGCAAGGCGGCCGTCGGCGCGGAACATGCACAGGCCGTGCGGCATGTTGTTGAGCGCGGTGTCGAACTGGCTCGCCAGCGCGGATTCGCGGAAGCTCGAAGTCAGCGCCTTGACGAAGATCGCGTGCAGGCTGAGGTTGATGTTCTTGAGCCCGATGAAGAAGAACACCAGCAGGATGGCGAGACCGATGTGGTAAAATCCGCCGTGCAGCAGCAAGGCGAGCGACATCGGACCGCAGGCCAGCGCGACGTGCCACTGGATCACCCGGGGCTGCCCGTAATTGCGGGCGGCGCCGCCCGCGGTGTAGCCGATGCCGATGGCGACACAGAGCATATCGGCGATCGGATCGTTGTTGTTGTAGATGACGACGAAGGCCCACACACCGAGCACCGCCGCATAGGTTAGCGCGCCGATCCAGTAACGCGGCGCGAGGTGCTTGGCCTCTTCGAATGACAGCGTTTGGGTGCGGTTCTCGTATCCGCGCATCTGGAACGCACGTGCGGTGCCGATGGCAATCAGCAGGAACGCAAGCGGCCACAGCCAGACGTCGCCCGTCTTCATCGCAGTCATCACCGCGGCCACGGCAGCGGAGGCCGAGCCGAGGAAGATCGCCCAGAAATTCTGCACCATGGAGTTGATGAGAGCGGCGTAGAGAATCGGCTCCAGCTCGTCTCGATCACTCTGCTTCTGGTCGGCCAGTTGCATTGGCTTGTTACGCATCCTGTTTGGAGCGTACTTTTACCCAGCCCAGATGAAGTCTTTCTGAGGGAACATCGTTAAAGTCGAGTTGTTTTTCGGTATCAGCGAACCGATTTCCGCTTAAATATCAAGCAACTAGGCAAGCCTTGCCGAGCCCAAGGTAAAGGAAAGCTTGCTTTGCACGGAGAAGTCGAAAAAATCGGCGCGTTTTTCGACAACATCGCGCATCCGAACGTGCGATGTTTTAGCGCTCTCTCGTCAGCCCGCCGTGGAGGATAGCAGCGGCGACCATGCCGGGTCGGAAGCGAAGCCCGGCGTCGGGACCTTGAGCTCGTTGCGGCCGGAGATGTCGACGCTGTACAGCGACGGCCCGCCATTGCCGCCGGGATCGCGGAAGAACATCAGCACGCGGCCGTTCGGCGAGAAGGTCGGGCCTTCGTTGTGGAAGCCGGAAGTGAGCAGCCGCTCGCCGGAGCCGTCCGGCTTCATCACGCCGATCGAGAACTGCCCGCCGCCCTGTCTCGTGAAGGCGATGTAATCGCCCTTCGGCGACCACACCGGGGTCGAGTAGCTGGCGTTGGTATCGTCCTTGGAGAACGAGATCCGCTGCGCCTGTCCGCCGCCCGCCGCCATCACATAGATCTGCGACCGGCCGCCACGATCGGACTCGAAGCAGATGCGACTGCCGTCCGGCGAATAGGATGGAGACGTGTCGATCGCCGGCGTGTCGGTGAGGCGCGTGGTCGAGCGCGAGCGCAGATCCATCACGAACAAATTGGAATTGCCGCCCTGCTGCAGGCTCATGATGACGCGCTGGCCGTCCGGCGAGAAGCGCGGCGCAAAGGTCATGCCCGGGAAGTTGCCGACGATCTCGCGCTGGCCGGTCTCGATGTTGAAGAGATAGACTTTCGGATCGCCCTGGCCGAACTCCATGTAGGTGATCTCTTGCGAGTTCGGCGAGAAGCGCGGCGTCAGCACGAGGTCGGCGCCGCGGGTCAGATAGCG
This sequence comes from Bradyrhizobium symbiodeficiens, assembly GCF_002266465.3. Taxonomy (NCBI): domain Bacteria; kingdom Pseudomonadati; phylum Pseudomonadota; class Alphaproteobacteria; order Hyphomicrobiales; family Nitrobacteraceae; genus Bradyrhizobium; species Bradyrhizobium symbiodeficiens. Next base: position 6,139,762 of record NZ_CP029427.2, read on the forward strand.
CACATTGGCGCCGTCCTGGTCCATCATCGCGAGCCGCTTGACGCGGCGCTCCTTTGGACCGCTCTCGTCCACGAACACCACGCGGCTGTCGAAATAGCCCTTCTCGCCGGTCATCCGCTCATAGATCTGGTCGGAGATGATGTGGGCGATGCGACGCCAATATTCCGGCGAGGTGAAATATTGCTGTCCCGCAAGCTGCTGGCCGGAGACCACGTCCCACAAACGGAATTCGGCCTTCAGCCGTCCATCTGACTGCCGCGTCATCCGGCCGGTGACGAGGGCCTGCGCGTTGATGGTCTTCCAGTTCTGGAATTGCGGCGCGACGTCGATGTTGCTGATGCGCTCGATGAAGGCAGCCTGGTCGATCGGCGCGAACAGCCCCGAGCGCTTCAGGTTGTTGGTGATGACCTGGGTCACACCATTGCCGACGTCGCCATCGGCGGGCGAGCCGGGCACGAAATTGGTGATCGCGATCGGGATCGGTTGAAACTCGGTCGGGTCGATACGAATTCGCGGCTGGGCCTGCGCGAAGGCCTTTCCGCCCCCGAGCATCGCGAGCGTCGATCCGGTCAGGGTCATGAAGCGGCGGCGGTTCAGCGATCGGACGTCATTCATTGCAAAATTCTTTTGTTCGGATGTCACAACATATCTTTCAAGCCGAAAGTCATCGGAATGAGCTTCCAGCTCTCGTACTGCTGCTTCGGCATGAACGAGTAGGCCTGACACTGCACGATGGCGCGTTTGGCGCTCTCCGCCACCGCCTGGGCGATCGACCGTGAAGGTCCCCTCACCGCGACCACGATGGGTTCGGAGGCGAGCGAGCCATCGATCTTCATGGAGATGTCGATGTCAGCCTCGTATTGATCAGCATCCTGCCCGTTATAGGTGGGCGTGAAGCAATGCTTGATTTTCTCAACGAACGCACCGCGCCAGGTCGCAACGTTATTGGAGGCCGTGCCCGTCGCTGCCCCCAGCGAAGCCGACGCATTCAGCGCCGAGCCGGTCTGCTCGTGCCGGGTCGCGGCGCGCTTGTCGAGGTCGCGCTGGATCTGCGCGGGATCGAAGCTGCGCTCCTTGGGCTTCGGCTGCTGCTGCGGCTGCACCGCCGCAACCTTTTGCTCCACGTGCTTGGGCGGCGGCTTCTTGGTCTCCAGCTTCTTCTGCAGCTCGGCGATCGGATCTTCCTTGGCCGGATCAGGTTTCTTCTCCTGCGGCTTCGGTTCTTCCTTCGGCTTCGCCTCGGCGACGGGCTTCGGCGGCTCGGGCTTCTTCTCCACCGGCTTCTCGGCCGGCTTCGGCGGCGGCTCCGGCTGCGAATTGGTCTTGATCAGCTCTTTCTTCTCGGTGACCTTGCCGACAGCGTCTTCCTCCGGCTTGGGCTCCGCGATCTTCTCCACCTTGGGCTTGGGCTCTTCCTTCTTGCCGGTCTTCTGCCCGGCCATCATCTTGGCGAGCTGATCTGTGGAGATGATGTCGATCGGGAGCGACTCTTCCGGCGCGATGTAGGCCTTGCTGCTGAAGGTGACGAGCCCCCATCCCAGCACGAGCACGTGGAGGGCAATCGACGCAACGAGTGTCTTGTCGACGTTCACCTTCACCGGCTTAGGATCCCTGATCCGCTTCCGTGACGAGGGCCAGCTTCTTGAACCCGGCACCGGACAATTGGCCCATCACCTTGGCCACCGTACCGTAATCCGCCTTCTTGTCGGCGCGCAGATAGATGCGCTCCTCGAGCCCGCCGCGGGCGTCGGTGATCGCCTTCAGCTTCGGGATCAGCTCGTTGATTGCGATCTCGGTGTCGTTGATGAACACCTTGCCATTGATGTTGACCGACATCTGGATCGGCTTCTGGTCGTTGTTTTCGAGGCTCTTGGCCTGGGTCTGCGGCAGGTCGAGCGGCACGCCGACCGTCAGCATCGGCGCCGACACCATGAAGATGATGAGCAGCACCAGCATCACGTCGACCATCGGCGTGACGTTGATCTCGGCCACGACCGGCTTGCGCCGGCCGCGGCGCCCGCCGCCTCCAGACGAACTCGCAACGTTCATCGCCATGATCGCGTGCCCAAATTGCCCTTCACACTATACACCCCGCCGTCAGCCCCGCTCGTCGATCTGACGCGACAGGATGGCGGAAAATTCATCGGCGAAGCCTTCCAGCCGCTGGGCCTGCCGGTTCACCTCGGACGTGAACTTATTGTAGAAGATAGTGGCAGGAATGGCGGCGATAAGGCCGACCGCGGTCGCAAACAGCGCTTCCGCGATGCCCGGAGCGACCACCGCCAAAGAGGTATTTTTCGACGCCGCGATCGACTGGAAGCTCGACATGATGCCCCAGACCGTGCCGAACAGGCCGACGAAGGGGCCGGCGGAGCCCACGGTCGCGAGCACGAGCAGGCGGCGTTCCAGCCGCTCGACCTCGCGGGCGATCGAGACGTTCATGACCTTGTCGATGCGCATCTGCAGGCCGGCGACCGAGCGGGCCTGGTTCTCGAACGAGCGCTTCCACTCGCGCATCGCCGCCACGAAACAGGCCGCCATCGAATGCGTCGGCTTGGCCGAGAGGGTGCGATAGAGCTCCTCGATCGATTCGCCGGACCAGAACGCCTGCTCGAAACGGTCCATCGAGCGGCGGGTGCGGGCAAACAGGAAGATCTTGTCGATGGCGATCGCCCAGACCCAGACCGAGCAGGACAGGAGTCCCAGCATCACCGCTTTCACGATCCAGTGAGCCTGCCAGAACAGCGCGATCAACGACACGTCCGCGGAAGCGGCAACCGGAAGGGCTGACTGAGCCACGTCGGCCGGATTCATAAGCAGTATCCTCTCAAGGCGATCGTTATCCGATGTACCGGCCAGCAAATGGCTGCCGGTTCCCCAATGGCCGCGCTAGAACCGGCGCGGCCGGCAAGCCCGCTCAAAGCCTTGTCTTTCTGGGTGCAGGGGCTCGTCCAAAGCCGGCCGTCTGCATTCCCTGCCAAGATGTCAAAACTATGGGCCTCGACCCCGAGACCTTGACCGTGGCCCCGACTTCGGGCTTTGGGCGCGACTGTCCGCCCTTACCTGAGCCCGGCGTTGGTTAATGCGGGGTTACCACAGGCGAATTTGGCTGCCGGAAAGGTAGGCAGCGCAGGAGGTTGGGGCGGGAACCCCCTCCCTTGGGAATATGTGGCCGGACATGTCCCGCCGACGATGCCTCCACCGCAATCGAGCCGGGTGCGCCGCATCCCCATGCCGCGATGGCGCGTCACGCCGCGGAGGCGGGCTCGGGGCAATTGGTCAGCCGCGCAGGATCACCGACTGCCGTGCAGCCACTTGGCACGTCATGGGTCACGACCGTGCCGGCTCCGACCTTGGCGAAATCGCCGATTCTGATGTCGCCCAAGATGGTCGCGCCGGCGCCGATATAGACGCCCCGGCCGATACGCGGCGAGCGCGTCGGCAACTCGCTGCCGCGGCCGATGCTGACATTCTGGAGGATGGTGACCTCGTCGCCGATTAGCACATCGGCGCCGATCACGATCCCGGTGGCGTGGTCGAGATACACGGACGCGCCGATGCTGGCCGCCGGGTGAATGCTGACCTGCAACAGGTTCGACGCCTCGTTCTGAAACAGCAGCGCCGCATCGCGATGGTCATGACACCAGAGCCAGTTCGAGACGCGCCAGGCTTGCAGCGCAACATAGCCCTTGAAATGCAGCAGCGGCGCCAACAGACCGGCGATGGCGGGATCGCTGCGCACGATCGCCTGCAAGTCGCGGGCAGCAGCTTCGATCAATTCCGGCGCGCCACGAAAGGCGTCGAGAGAGAAGGACGTGAAACGCGCCCGGCCTGCGGCGCTTCCGCCAAGCCTGCGCCCGATCAGATCGGCCAGGGCCGCGGCGAAACTATCATGCGCCAGCACCGCATCGACAAGCGACTTGCCGAAGACGGGATCGAATGCGCACGCGCGCTCCGCCTCCTCGCGTATGTTCCGCCAGAGGCGATCGTCCGTTGCGGTCGCAGCTGCCATCAGGCCGGCTCCGGAGCTTGGGTGCTTCCTTCACGTATCGAATATAGGCCGTTGGCCACCCGCGCGCCACGCGGCGCTGCGGCATCGCGATACCCCGAACACCATGCCGCAGGTCCCCGTGAGGCTACGAGCTTGCGCGCCCAGTGCCTGCGACCATATATTTGGTGAGTGTTCGGCCGACGCTGCTTTGGCCGGGATGTCGATACAAAGCAGCTCGCTCAAGCCCGCGCGGTGGTCCGCCATCCGCGGGTTTTTCGCACCCGGCGATGTTCCGCGCTGCCGACGCGAATCCCGGATCCCGTCACCTGAGGTCACGCCAAGACATGTCACCTAACGCTGCCGCCGACGACCACCACGACGACGTCATGTATCCCTCCGCCATCCCGTTCGTGCTGGTCCATCTCGGCTGCATTGCGGCGATCTGGTCGGGCATCACGTGGCAGGCCGTCGCGATCTGCGGTTCTCTTTATGTCGTGCGCATGTTTGCGATCGGGGCGGGCTACCACCGCTACTTCTCGCATCGGGCTTTCGCCACCGGCCGCGTGTTTCAGTTCATCCTGGCCTGCCTCGCGCAAAGCACCGCGCAGAAGAGCGTGTTGTGGTGGGCGGCCAAGCATCGGCATCATCATCTGCATTCCGACACCGAACTGGACGTGCATTCGCCGCGTCAGCGCGGCTTCCTGTACAGCCATCTCGGCTGGATCTTCTACCGGGAACACGACGCGACCGACCTGGTGAAAGTCGGCGATTTCACAGTGTATCCCGAGCTGATGTGGCTGCATCGGCTGGAGCTGCTGCCGGCCTTCGTGCTTGCAGCGCTCTGCTTCCTGGTTGCGGGGTGGTCGGGTCTGATCGTCGGCTTCCTGTGGAGCACGGTGCTGGTCTATCACGCGACCTTCTGCATCAATTCGCTGGCCCATGTGCACGGACGCAAGCGTTACGTGACGGGCGACGACTCCCGCAACAACTGGCTGCTGGCGCTGGTCACCATGGGCGAGGGCTGGCACAACAATCACCACGCCTATCAGAGCAGCGTGCGACAGGGCTTTTACTGGTGGGAGATCGACGTCACCTATTACGTGCTGAAGGTGTTGTCCTGGTTCGGCATCGTCTGGAACATGAAGGCGCCGCCCGAACAGGTGCTGCGCAACGAGCAGCCGCTCGGCGCCCGTGTCATCAATCGGGCAGCCCGCGAGCTTGCCGGGCGGTTCGACGCCCCGAAGCTTGCACATGCGATCTCTTCGGCGCTGCACCGGGCCGATCCGACCCAGCTGCAGCTGCCAACGCTGCACGACATCCTCAATCGCGCGCATGACGGCGTCGACGCGCTGACCCACCTGCATCTGCCGAGGATCCCGACCCGCGAGGAGTTCCTCGCCGAGGCCAAGGCGATGTTCGCGCGGACGCGATCACTCAACGAGATCGTGGATCACGCCTACGAACACTTCCTGGCTTCCGTTCGTGCACAGCTCGTGACTGTGCGCTGAAGCTCGCGGCCATGCGATGGGATTCGCTTGGCCTTCGTCGGCGATTCGGTCATCCGTTGAGGAACGCGATCGCCAGCGGCACCAGGCCTCCGAACCGGTCGAACAGGTCCGAGACGCGGTCGAGCAGCGCGATGCGTTGCGTGGTCTCGTTGCATCCAGCGGTGGCCATGGTCATACCCGTCCGCGCGCGGAAAGCGCGCTGCTGGGGCTTAATCGGGGCTCGCGCGGATTGGGTTCTACGGCGCTTGGCGAGTTGGCGGTGCCCCCAAAACCAAACCGCCCGCCTGCGGGTTGCGCAGACGGGCGGCTCGGGGCCATCAGGACTTTGGGGGCATGCGCCTGAAGGCTTTGAGAGGCATCAGGCTTGAAGGTCAGCCCTGCTGCTGATCTGTCGGCGGCGGGGTCGGACGCGTCTTGTGCTGCGCCATGAACTGGTCGAACTCTTCCTTGTCCTTGGCGTGGCGCAGACGATCGAGGAAGTTCTTGAACTCGACCTGCTCCTCCTCGAGCCGCTGCAGCGTTTCAGAGCGGTATTCGTCGAAGGCGCGGTTGCCGGAAGACGGCGGACCGAAGCCAAAGCCGAAGCCGCGGCGCTCCATGCGACCGCGCATGCGGTCCATCTTGTACTGCATCCGCTCCATCTTGTTCTGCCAGCGGTCCTGATTGCTCCAGCACGACATTCTTCTGCTCCCGAGTGTGAAAAAGAGAAGGGCGAGTCCGATCGGCCACCAGATGATGAAGCCGAGGATGGTCACGGCGATCCAGCCCGGATGCCAGGGCGTATCGAGCATGCGGGGACGCTCGTACTGTTGGTGTTGGTCCGAAGGGCCGCGCCAGCGATTGACATCAGCGGTGTAGGCCATTTCCTTCTCCATGACGGCATCGGCCGTTGTGAATGTAAATAACATTTACATAGCTAGACCATCCCGCGATTTTGTCAAGCCGGCCGCCTGACACGCCCGCGTGATTATTCGCGTAATTTTATTTCGGCTTGCCCCAAGGCCCGCCGGGCGGAACGCCTGAACCGGAGGACGCCTCCGGCGGCACCGGCGGCGGCTCGGCCCCCTTGGCCGGAGGACGGCGATCGGTCGGGAAGCCGAGACCGCGCAGATAGATCAGCACCTCGGCCTCCAACAGCTCGTCCGGCGACATCGGCAGCTTTCGACGCGCGGCGTCGCCGCGGGAGAACAGCGAGGCCACGCCGTGCGCCATCGACCAGATGTGCAGCGCCATCATCATCGCCGGCGGGCGCGGAATGCCGGGCGGCGCCAGCGCCGCAAGCCGCTCGGCGGCGGCACGAATGATGTTGAATGCGCGCTCGCTCGCGGCCTGCAGCGCCGGATTGGCATCGACCGGCAGGCCGGACTCGAACATCGCTGCGTAGAAGGCGGGCTCCTCGCGGGAGAAGGCGAGATAGGCCCTGCCGACGCGCTCGAACGCGGTGACCGTGTCGGGCCGCCCGTCGTCCCAGGCCGCAGTCAGGCGCGCCTCGAACTGCTCGAAGCCGCGCTGGGCGATCGAAGACAACAACTCGTCGCGGTCGCGGAAATGCCGATACGGTGCCGCCGCGCTGACGCCGGCCATGCGTGCGGCATCGGCGAAGGTAAAGCCGGCCGCGCCCTTCTCGGCGATCAGCCCGAGGGCGGCCTGCAGAAGTGCTTCCTTCAGATTGCCGTGATGATAGCCGCGCTCGGCGCGGCCCTGCTCCTTGCGCCAGCTCATGTGAACGAGCTTTACATGAGACGGGTGTGAAGGTCACTAGCGGCGACGAGGCAGGATTAACCCCGTACTTCCACCGTCATGCCCGGGCCGATGCGTCGGCATCGCGCCCGGAACGGGTCCGCCACCGAAGCTACATCTGCGGAATCGGCAGGACCGGCATGACTTCGATGGCCTCGCCCGGGAAGATCGCAAAATGCGGATGGTTCTCGAACAGTTTTGCCGCTTCCTCCTGCGAGGCGGCCCGCACCACCGTGAAGCCGGTCAGCGCATTGCTGATCTCGGTGATGCCGCGTCCGTCGATCCTGCGGGTCTTGCCGAGCGGGCCGCCCATCTCGACGATGACGTCCTTGTGCTTCTCGACCCAGCCGTGCCAGGCGGCCATGCCCTCGCGCTCTTTCACCTTCCGTTCCGCCTCGGGCATCGCATGCCAAGCCTTCATTTTTTCGCCGCTCATGCTGCCGAGATAGACGGCGAGGAAGTTGTGTTGGGTGCTCATCGGTCTCTCCGTTGTTGAGTCTTGATGCGGTCGCGCTCTCATCGCGACCATTGCGGCTATTGCTTCAGGTCGCCAAACCCGGCGGCGGCGGCCTGCACGTCGGGTGGAAAATCGCTGATCTCCTGCACCTGCCTGATCTCGATGATTTCGTTGGGCGAGGCCGGGCACCGCTTTGCCCAGGCAATCGCCTCGGCCCGCGAGGCAACTTCGATCATCCAATAGCCGCCCAGCACTTCCTTGGCTTCCGTGAAGGGGCCGTCGGTGACGATCGGCTGGCCGGTCGCGAACGACACCCGCGCGCCCATTGACGGTGGATGCAGTCCGTCGAGCGTGATCAGCACGCCCGCGTCCTTCAGCGCCTCGTTGTAGCGCATCATCGCCGCGACGCGCTCGGGATCGAGCTGCACGTCCGGCGGCGCGGCTTCGTAGCCGAGCGGGATCATCAACATCATGAATCGCATGGGTCGTGTCCTGGGTCGTGTGCTGGCTTCTGCGGTGGTTCCGGGATGCGCCGTGAGGTGCAGGCCCGCTCGCCTTCAAGACGAATGAACTCTCGCGGAACCGACACGCCCCGCAGGAAATAATCAGGAGGCACCCGGCCCTACCGGCCCTAGCGCGGCTGCGGCAGGAAACGACGTGTTGCGAAAACTCCTGCCATCCGTCGCAAGGCAGAGATAAGTGACGAAGGCCTCCTCGCCCCGGACGAAGATGCGCTCGATGTCATGCCGTGCGATCCAGCCCGTGTCGCCCCAGCAGCGTTCGAAATAGGTCGCCTTGTCGAGGTCGTCGTCGAACGGGCTGGTGAAGCGGAAATCGTCGGACAATGCTTCGGCGACCCGCTGCCGGTCGTTGGCGAGATAGGCGGCGAAGAGGTCTCGGATCAGGCGCTCGCAGTCGTCGGACATGCGGGTCTCCTCAGTGACGTTCCCGGGAAGACGGATTTGCACCCTGCCGAGCCGACATCGCCCGCCACGACGCAATTGCGTGTGAAAAATAATGCCGCTCATTTCCGTACAATTACGGCCCGCCTTATGAACTCCGCCGTGCATATGGAGCGAGAATGCCAAAAGGTAGAAATAGATAGGCCATGCACGTGGAATTACGGAGAGGCCGCAAGGGTTTACAATTGATCAACAAGCCCATGCAACTTTTCGTCTCAGGGGACGGTTATGGCGTCCCTGTCGATTCACTTGGATCATTGCGGGGGACTTACGTGTTCAATTTCCAGAGCAAGAAGGTCAGGCACGCCGTCGCGGAGGTCGAGGCGCTCGACCGCTCGCAGGCTGTGATCGAATTCGGTCTGGACGGCACCATCCTCGATGCCAATGAAAACCTGCTCAAGATGAGCGGCTACACGCTCGCCGAGATCAAGGGCAAGCACCACAGCATCTTCGTCAGCCCCGCCGAGCGCGAGAGCGCGCGCTACCGCGACTTCTGGGCCAGCCTGAACCGCGGCGAGTTCCAGACCACGCAATACAAGCGTTTCGGCAAAGGCGGCAAGGAAGTCTGGATCCACGCCTCCTACGCGCCGTTGCGCGACGAGAACGGCAAGGTGGTCAGCTTCATCAAGTTCGCCACCGACATCACGGCGTACAAGATCAAGACCATGGAGGATTCCGGCAAGATCGTCGCGATCAACCGCGCACAGGCCGTGATCGAGTTCAATATGGACGGCACCATCGTCACCGCGAACGAGAACTTTTTGACCGCAATGGGCTACTCGCTCGACGAGATCAAGGGCAAGCATCACAGCATGTTCGTGACGCCCGAAGATCGCGCGAGTGCCGGCTATGCCGCGTTCTGGGCCAAGCTGAACCGTGGCGAGTTCGAGGCGGCCGAATACAAGCGGCTCGGCAAGGGCGGCAAGGAAATCTGGATCATCGCCACCTACAATCCGATCCTCGACGAGAATGGCAAGCCATTCAAGGTGGTCAAGTTCGCAACCGACGTCACTGCGCAGAAGATGAAGGCGGCCGACAATGACGGCCAGCTCGCCGCGATCCAGAAATCGCAGGCGGTGATCGAGTTCAACATGGACGGCACGATCCGCACCGCCAACGAGAATTTCCTGAAGGCGATGGGCTATTCGCTGGCGGAGATCAGGGGTCAGCACCATTCCATGTTCGTCGAGCCGAACGAGCGGAATTCGCCGGCTTATCGCCAGTTCTGGGAGACTCTCAACCGCGGCGAGTACCAGGCCGCGGAATACAAGCGCATCGCCAAGGGCGGGCGGGAGATCTGGATCCAGGCGTCCTACAATCCGATCCTCGACCTCAACGGCAGGCCCTACAAGGTGGTGAAATACGCAACCGACATCACCGCGCAGGCGATCGGCCGCAAGAAGGCCGACAATGCGCGCGGGCTGATCGAGGCGGTCGCGGCCGGCAGCGAGCAGATGAGCGCCTCGATCCGCGAGATCTCCGAGACCATGGCGAAGTCGCGCGAGAACTCCAAGGTCGCGACCAACCGGGTCGAAGCCGCCGACGGCCAGGCCCAGAAGCTGACCGCGGCCGCACATGCCATGAGCGGCATCGTCGAGATGATCTCCGGCATCACCAGCCAGATCAACCTGCTCGCGCTCAACGCCACGATCGAATCCGCGCGCGCCGGCGAAGCCGGCCGCGGCTTCGCCGTGGTCGCCTCCGAGGTGAAGAACCTCGCGAACCAGGCCAAGCAGGCGACCGACACCATCACCTCCGAAATCGACGCGCTGAACGTCATCTCGGGGGACGTCGCCAGCTCCCTGACTGCGATCAAGGCCGCGATCGACGGCGTCAACGAGTTCATCGCCTCCACCGCCGCCGCAGTCGAGGAACAGAGCATCGTCACGTCGGACATGTCGGCCAACATGCAGCGCGCCTCGGCGGAGCTTTCGTAGGAAAACGGCCTTTATCGATCTTCGTCCTTCTTGCCGGAACGAAAGCGCAGTAAAAGGCGCTGGCCGCCCGTGCGGTTTCCGTTTCCGACAGAAGGACAAGATCAGCCCATGCCTGCTTCTCCGCAAAAAGTCGCCCTCGTCACCGGAGCCGCGCGCGGCATCGGGCTTGCGACCGCGAAAAAGTTCCTGGGCGAGGGCTGGCGCGTGGCGCTGCTCGATATCGAGGGCGAGTTGCTCGGCCGGGCGGTCGCCGACATCGACCAAAGCGAGACGACGCTGGCGCTGACCTGCGACGTCTCGGATTCGGCCGCGGTGAGCGATGCAATGGAGGCGGTCGAGCGCCGGTTCGGCCGGCTGGATGCGCTGGTCAACAATGCCGGCATCGCGGTGTTCGCGCCGCTGATGGAAACGTCCGAGACCGATTGGCGCCGCGTGATCGAGGTCAATCTCACCGGTCCGTTCCTCTGCACCAAGGCCGCGGTGCCCCTGATGCGCGAGGGCCATGGCGGCGCCATCGTCAACATCACCTCGATCTCGGCCGTGCGCGCCTCGACGCTGCGCTCGGCCTACGGCACCAGCAAGGCCGGGCTCGCACACCTCACCAAGCAGCTCGCGGTCGAGCTCGCCTCCCTCAACATCCGCGTCAACGCGGTCGCGCCGGGACCGGTCGACACGGCGATGGCGAAGCAGGTGCACACCAGGGAGATCCGCGCCGACTATCACGACGCCATTCCGCTCAACCGCTACGGCCTGGAGGAGGAACTGGCGGAAGCGATCTACTTCCTGTGCTCAGGCAGCGCGAGCTACATCACCGGACAAGTTTTGGCCGTGGATGGCGGCTTCGATGCGGCAGGCATCGGCCTGCCGACGCTGCGCGGACAGCGCCGCAACGGCTAGGCACGGAAATTGTAGGGTGGGCAAAGGCGCGCAAGCGCCGTGCCCACGACTTCTCCGGATTTGCGGCGCCAATGGTGGCCACGCTACGCTTTGTTTGCCCCCTACGGATTCGAGCTTGTGGAGTACTCCATGCAACGCGCTGCTTTTCTCAACGCCCTGATGCTTGCATCCGCGCTGCTCGCCACCGCGCCTGCGTCAGCCGAAATCCGCATCATCCAGTCTCCGGGTGGACAGGTCGGGCCGTTCCTCGATCTGTTCGAGAAGGTGCGTGAGAGCGGCGAACGCGTGGTGATCGACGGTCCCTGCCTGTCTGCCTGCACGCTGGTGCTGAGCATCGTGCCGGGCGAGCGCATCTGCGTCACCAAGCGCGCCGTGCTCGGCTTCCATGCGGCGCGTTCGGTCGACCGGCGCGGGCGCTTCTATGCCGAGCCGGAAGCATCGGTCGCGGTGCTTGCCGCCTATCCCGGCCCCGTGCGCGACTGGATCAGCCGCCGCGGCGGCCTGAGCTCGCGGTTGCTGCTGTTGAAAGGCCGCGATCTCGCCGCGATCTATCCGCGCTGCCGGTGAAGAACCCAGTCACCACACTTTGGCCAGCTTCAATAGAGAGTCTGAATCACCGGCACCAGCTTCATGCTGGCGCAGATGAGCATCCCCCAAAGAGCAAAATTGATCTGTAGCGCCGCCACCATCGGTCGCTTCCCTTCCAAGTGACGTCCATCCCGGTTTGAAGCTTTTATGAATCACGAATAGCGATTCTGACGTGCAGAGCACAGCCCAATTTTGCGTCAATTGTTGTGCGATGCAGTCCGCGGGGTTTCACGAATTGGCCTCACTACGCCCGCAAAGTGATGCGATTCGCGAGTTCATTCCCTCAGCCATGCTGGCCCATTCGGTTTGCCTTGAGTTCCATTTGATCGACGCAGGTTCTCCACACGGAGCCTTGCGGATCGTGCACTGAATTCTGGATCCGGCATGATACGACGCGGCTTCATCTTGCTCGCTTTCTGCACGGCGCTGCTTGGCTGTGCAGTCGCACCAGCGCAGGAGCGCCGCCCGATCGCATGGGATGGCCTCGGCCAAGACCCCAACAAAGGCTCGAACCGCCCTCATGCCGCGAAGCGGCGCACGACGAACTCCGCGCCCGCGGCAACTGATCCCAATCAGGAACGGGAACGCGTGCTGGGCACCTTGCAGCCATACTCGGAGGCGTGGTGGGCGGTCCACGACGAGATCGAAGCGGAGAACGACAGGCAGCTCGGCACCAAGCTCGTGATCTGTCCTCGCTGCGTTCAGGCGCCGCAGCGAGGCGAGGACGTGACCGGATCAATCCGTTGAGCGCGCTCGCGGCAGATCCGGGTATGACGCGATAAATTCAAGCGTCCCCTCTCCCGCAACGCTGGAAAGAGGGGATCGCGACTCGACAGATCATGCAGGCGGCCGCGCCCGTCACATTCCTTCGGCCGGGCAGTTCACCATCCAGGGAATCCCGAACTTGTCGACGCACATGCCAAAGCCCTTGGCCCAGAACGTCTTGCTGAAGGGCATGGTGACGGACCCGCCGTCTGCGAGCGCGTTGAACTTGCGCTCGCCTTCCTCGGTATCCTTGACCGTGAGCGAGATCGAAAAGCCTTGAGCCTTGTTGAAATGCTCTGGCGGCGCATCGGAGGCCATCAATACGCTGCCGTCGGGTAGCGACATCCGCGCATGCATGATCGTCTTCTCGCGACCGGGCGCGGCGGGCACGTCCGGAGGCGCCTCCGATGACCGCATCATCGCATCGATCTTGCCGCCGAGCGCCTTGGCGTAGAAGTTGAACGCCGCTTCGCAATTGTCCCGATAGAACAGATAGGGGTTGAGCATCGTTTCTCTCCTCTTCGTTTGCAGTAGGCTCATTGCTTCTCGGTGAGCTTCTTCAGGCCGTCGAGGCCGGCCTCGAAATCCTTGCCGATCATGCTGTCCATGTTGATGAAGACCTGCATGACCTTGGACAGGAACGGGGCCGGACCGGACATCGCCCATGTCACCAGTGTCGCATCGCCTTGAGGCATAAAGGTGAACTCGGCAGTGTTGTGGCCTTCGAACGGACGTTCGAAGTCGAGCTTGATGCGGAGCTTTGACGCGGGATTCGCCTCGAGGATCTCCATGTGGCCGGCGCCGACATTGTTGTTGCCGTCCCAGGCGTAGGTCGCGCCTTTCCCTGCCGCAGCTCCACCGAAGGTGCGCTTCATGGCGGGATCGCGGCCCTCATAGGGGGACCAAGCGGTCCAGCGGTGGAAATCGGCGACCTGCGGGTAGATCGCATCCGCCGGCGCCTTCACGGCGAGGCTGCGTTCGACGCGAAAGGTGTCGGGTTTGGTCAGAGCAAAGGCGAGGACGCCCGCAATTCCAACGGCGAGTACGACGGCGATGACGGCAATGGCTTTCAGCATGGATCGCTCCGTGGATACGGGACAAGGACGAACGGGAACGGCGGGGGCCGACAATCCGGAAACGGATTTTTTTGGACACTGCCCTCACCTCACGTCATGGCCGGGCCTGTCTTGGCCATCCACGTTCTTCGCGCGGACGGAAAGACGTGGATGCCCGGGACGAGCCCGGGCATGACGACGTGGAGGCGGACGGGCCTAAGTCGCCTTTGCACCCTGCCGCGCGACGCCCTGCTTCGGCTGGCTGTCCCGGATCAGGCGATCGATGTGCATGCGAATGTGGGCGGCTTCTGCGGAGGTGTTGGCAAGCGCGATGGCGCGGTCGAAGGCGACGCACGCCTCGTCGTTGCGGCCGAGCTGCATCAGGAAGGCGCCGCGCACGCCGTAGAAATGGAAATAGTTGGCGAGCTTCGAGGCCAGCGGCTCGATCAGATCGAGCGCGGCCTGCGGTCCGCGCACCTTGGCGACCGCGACCGCGCGGTTGAGCGTCACCACAGGAGACGGCTGCGCGACCTCGAGCGCGCCGTAGAGCAGGTCGATCTGCGCCCAGTCGGTCTCCTCCGGCGTCGCCGCCCGGGCATGCAGCGCGGCGATCGCGGCCTGGATCTGATAAGGCCCGCTGCGGCGATGGCGCATCGCCTTGTCGATCAGCGCCAGCCCTTCCGCGATCATGGTGCCGTTCCACAGCGAACGGTCCTGGTCGTCCAGCAGGATCAGCGAGCCATCGGCCGCAAAGCGCGCGGCACTGCGCGCATGCTGCAGCAAGATGAGCGCCGTGAGGCCCATGATCTCCGGCTCGCTCTGAAACAGTCGTAGCAGCAGGCGGGCCAGCCGGATCGCCTCCTCGCAGAGCGGCTTGCGGATCTCCGCGGTGTCGCCGCTCGCCGAATAGCCCTCGTTGAAGATCAGATAGATGATCGCCGCGACACCGGCGAGCCGCTCGGAGCGCTCGATTGCGCCGGGCGCTTCGAACGGCGTGCCGGCCTCCGCGACCTTCGCCTTGGCGCGGGTGATACGCTGCTCCATCGCCGCGTCCGAGACCAGGAAGGCGCGCGCGATCTGCTTCACCGTGAGGCCCGAGACGATGCGCAGCGCCAGCGCGATCTGCTGCGTCGCCGGCAATTGCGGATGGCAGCAGATGAACATCAACCTCAGGATATCGTCGCGGTAGTGCGAGCCGTCCAGCCGTTCGGCCAGCGCGCCTTCGGCGTCGTCGAGATCGGAAATCGCCTGGTCGTCCTCCGGCAGCGGCTGCTGCTTGCGGGTCCGGCGCACCTCGTCGATGGCGGCATTGCGGCCGACCATGATCAGCCAGGCCGCAGGATCGCGCGGCGGCCCGTTCTGCGGCCAACTCTTGAGTGCGCGCAGGGAGGCGTTCTGGAACGCCTCCTCGGCGGTGTCGAGATCGCGGAAATAACGCAGCAGCGCGCCGACCGCCTGGGGTCGCGCCGAGGTCAGCGCGGTCTCGATCCAGGCGGTGTCGGCCTCGCTCACGTGGAAAGTCCTCCGGGCCGGAACACTCCGACGGGACGCACCTCATAGGCGCCACCGGGATTGGCAGCACCAAGATCGCCCGCGACGTCGAGCGCCTCGTCGAGATTCTTGCAGTCGACGATGTAGAAGCCGAGCAACTGCTCCTTGGTCTCGGCATAGGGGCCGTCCAGCACCAGCGGCGGATCTTCCTTGCGCAAGGTCGCCGCTGCCGTGGTCGGCAGCAGTCGCGCCACCGGCCCCAGCCGGCCCTGCTGGGTGAGCTTCTCCTGCACCACGGCGAGCTTCTTCATCACGGCCTCGTCCTGCTCCTTGCTCCAGGAGCCGACGAAGTCCTCATCGTGATAGCAAAGGATGGCGTAAAGCATAGGCGGCGCTTTCCTCGAAGGCTTGATTTGAAGACGCGCCAATATGCCCCGCCCCGACAGCGCTGCGGAAATAATTTGCAGGAAATGTCCGGCAGATCGTGCCAAGGAGGGCCTTTGTAAGCGGAACCCGACGAGGCACTTCGAATGACCAAAGGCACCCTGGCCGTCCTGATCAACAGCACGCAGCAGAACTGGCTGCCGGAGCGCTGGAAGGCCCGGTTCGAGGCGGTCTGCGGCGGACGTCGCGTGGTGCTGCTGCCGGATTCCACTCTCGATCCGGCCGAGGTGCACTATGCCACGGTGTGGAAGCCGGTGCCGGGCGATCTCGGCACTTTTCCCAATCTGCGGGCGATCTTCAATCTCGGCGCCGGCGTCGATGCGCTGATGGCGGACAAGGGCCTCCCTGACGTGCCGCTGGTCCGCGTCGCGGTGCCCGACCTCACCGGACGCATGACCGAATATGTCGTGCTGCACGTGCTGATGCACCACCGCCAGGAGCTCTATTTGCGGGACTCGCAGCGCGCGAAACGCTGGGAGCCGAAATATCAATGGCCGGCGAGCGCGGTCACGGTCGGCGTCATGGGGCTTGGCACGTTGGGGGCGGATGCGGCCGACGTGCTGCGCCGGCTCGGCTTCCGTGTCGCCGGCTGGAGCCGCAGCCCGCGCGCGATCGATGGCGTCGAATGCTTCCATGGCACCGCAGGCATGGATGCCTTTCTGCGCAAGACCGACATCCTGGTGTCGCTGCTGCCGCTGACGCCGGAGACACACGGCATCCTCAACCGCGAGGTCTTCACCAGGCTCAACCGCAACAGTCCGCTGGGCGCGCCGGTGCTGATCAATGCCGGCCGAGGCGGCTTGCAGAACGAGGCCGACATCCTCGCCTGCCTCGACGACGGCACGCTGGGCGCCGCCTCGCTCGACGTCTTCGTGCAGGAGCCGCAGCCGGCGGACAGCCGGTTCTGGACCCATCCCAAGGTGGTGCTGACGCCGCACAACGCAGCCGACACCGACGCCGACGCGATCTCGGCCTATGTCGCCGAGCAGATCGCGCGCTTCGAGGCCGGCGGTGCGTTGGAGAACGTGGTGGACCGGACCAGGGGGTATTAGGGCTCGGCACGCTGAGAGAGGCACGCACGCGCCCCACACCCCGGTGTCATCCCCGCGCACGCGGGGATCCATAACCCCAGGGAGACGTGTCGGGCGAGTTGGCAACTCCGAGTCGCCAAACGCCTCCCTGGGGTTATGGATCCCGGGCTCGCGCTACGCGCGCCCCAGGACGACAGCTATGCTTTGACTCCCAACATCACATCAATCGCGCCCTTCACGATCGCCTCAAGCTCCTTGCGCGGGACACGCGCGCGGGAGCGGATGGCGATGGTGTGGATGGTGGCGGATGCGATCTGCGCCAGCACGGCGGGCTCGGCGCTCTCGGGCAACTCGCCTTTCTCCTTCGCGCGGCGGAAGCAGTTCGTAAAAGCCTTGTCGAGCTCAGCGAGCCCCTCGATCACCATCGCGCGAATCTCGGGATCGCTCACCGCTTCGGACGCCGCCGTCACCACGGTGAAGCAACCGCGCGGGCCGGTCTCGCCGGAGAGATAGATGTTCAGCGCCGAGGCGAAGATGCGCTCGAGCCGCTGGCGCACCGGCATCTCCTGGCGAAAGATCTCCACCATCGCGGCGCGTGCTTCCTCGCGGTAGCGCTGGTAGCTCTTGATGTAGAGCTCGCGCTTGTCACCGAAGGCGCCATAGAGGCTCGGCCGGTTCATGCCGGTGGCTTCGCTGAGATCGTCCAGCGAGGTCGAGGCAAATCCTTGCGTGCGAAACAGATCGAGCGCCTTGCCGAGCGCGATGTCGGGTTGATAGGCGCGCGGGCGGCCGCGTCGTTTGGGTTGATTGGCAGCAGCTGGCGGCTTCTCTTTTTGTACCATTTCGCAAATTAATCCTTGACCGGCCCCATATTATGCAAGATGGTACAAAAATCAATCTGGCCAGGTTGAGCGAAACCTCAAGAATTGCCCAAGGAGGCTACAGATGGATCTCTATTTCTCGCCCCTCGCCTGTTCGATGGCAACACGCGTCGCGCTGTACGAAGCCAGCGCCGAGGCGAACTATCTCGAGGTCGACCCGCCGACCAAGACGGTGCTGAGCGACGGCTCCGACTTCCGCGCCATCAATCCGATCGGCCTGGTGCCGACGCTGCGCACCGACGAGGGCGTGATCCTGACCGAGAACGCCGCGATCCTGCAATACGTCGCCGACCGCTTCCCGCAATCGGGGCTCGGTGCGGCCGAGGGCATCGATCGCACGCGGCTGCATCAATGGCTGTGCTTCATCGGCACCGAGTTGCACAAGGGGCTGTTCGTGCCTGTGCTCGACCGCAAGGCGCCGCAGGAAGCGAAGGCCTATGTGCTGGAGAGAAACCTGTCGCGGCTCGACTATCTCGACAATTACCTGAAGGGGCGCGACTTCCTGCTCGACCATTTCAGCGTCGCTGACGCCTACCTCGTCACGGTCATCAACTGGACCATGGCGACGCCGCCGATCGAGCTCGCGAAATGGCCGAACGTGAAGGCCTATTACGAGCGCCTGCGCCAGCGGCCGTCGGTCGCGAAGGCGGTTGCGGAAGAGTTCGAGCTGTACAAGGCAGAGCTCGCGCGCAAGAAGGCGGCGGCATAGGCGAACTGAACGCCGCCGCGCGCCGTCGATCAAGTCGTTGTCCCCACGAAAGCGGGACAACGACTTGCAACAGATCGGCGTACGCTCAAGCGGCCCTGACACTGTCGAGAAAGCGACCGACTTCCGTTCGCAGCCGGTTACTGTCGCTTGAAAGCGCTTGCGCCGCGTCGAGCACCTGCGCGGAGGCAGAGCCTGTTTCGGTGGCGCCACGCTGGACGTCGCTGATGTTCGACGAGACCTGATGCGTGCCTTGAGCAGCCTGCTGGACATTGCGCGCAATTTCCTGGGTCGCCGCGCCCTGCTCCTCGACCGCCGCCGCGATGGTCGAGGAGATCTCCGACAAGGACTTGATCGTACTGCTGATCATCTTGATGGCGTTGACCGAATCTTGAGTGGCGCCCTGAATGCCGGCGATCTGCTGGGAGATCTCGCCGGTCGCCTTGGCGGTCTGCTCGGCCAGGGCCTTCACTTCGGAGGCCACCACGGCAAAACCACGGCCGGCTTCGCCAGCCCGCGCGGCCTCGATCGTTGCGTTCAATGCGAGTAGATTGGTCTGGCCCGCGATCGTGTTGATGAGCTCCACGACGTCACCGATCCGGGCTGCCGCCATGGAGAGTTCGCCGACCTTCTGATCGGTGAGGCGGGCCTGCTCCACTGCCTCGTTGGCCATCCGCGCAGACTCCTGAACCTGGCGGCCGATTTCGTTGACGGAGGACGACAGCTCTTCCGTCGCACTCGCGACGGATTGCACGTTGGTGGACGCTTCTTCGGAAGCCGCTGCGACCATCGTCGCAAGCTTCTCGCCGCGCTCCGCGGTCGAGGTCAGCGTGTTTGCCGAGGCCTCAAGCTCGGTCGAAGCCGACGACACGGTTTCGATGATCTCGCCCACCGCGCTTTCGAAGCTGCCGGCCAGTTTGATCATCTCGACCTTGCGCTCGGCAGCCGACCGCCTTTGCGTCGCGCCGAGCTCATCGCGGTCGAACCGGACGATGGCCTGCAACGTCTGCAGGTTTCTGAGAGCGACACCGAGCTCGTCGTCCCGTTCGACGACGATGCGGTTGTCGAGCTTGCCGGCGTTGACGCTCAGCATCGTATCATTGAGCCGCTGGAGCGGGCGCACGATGGCGCGAATGGTCTGACGGCTGAGGAGCCCGGAGATGGTGACGCTCAAGACCAGGAGCGCCAGGGCAATGCCGATCAGCCAGCCATACTCGTATGTCGCCGCGTCGTACTCCGCCTTGGCTTCCCTGACCTGAATTGCCACCAGCTTGTCGAGTTCGGCCTTGGCCGCGTCGTACAATTCGCGGGCTGGTCCCGCGAGGGCGGCAGCAAGCTCCACGTACTTCTGCTGCGAAAGAAGCGAGAGTGCCGGCTTCAATCCCTTCTCGACATAGTTCATCCGCTTCGGCGTGAAGGCGTCGGCGACGCCCTTTTCTTCTGGTGTGAGATAAGTTGCCATGTACTCGGACCAGACCTTGCCGACCTTGTCCAGATTGGCGCCGACCCTGGTCGCAACCTCACCGACGGGCTTTCCGGCCGCGCCGTTGGAGGCGGCTTCGAACAGCAGCGCCGTGTTGTCCCTCATTCGGTCATTGATCTCGAAGAGCTGTGCGAGCGGCAGCGCCCGATCCTCGTAGATCGATTTCATCCTGACATTGCTCTCGCGCGTGCCCAGCAGGCCCGCCCCTCCAATCGCCAGGAGGAAAAACAGCAGGGCTGCGACAAGCGTGACGAGGCGCGCATTCAGCGTACCGTTGAAAATGGCAAGCCGGTCAAGCAGCGAACGTCGCCGAATGACGCCGGCATCCAGCCGGTAGGCGTGTGCCCGGTTCTCGCGGATCATCGCGTACACCTGCTCCGCCTCGGCGCGTTGATCGGCAGGCAGCTTGGTGCGGATGGAGCTGTATCCGACGATCTGGCCGTTCTCTCGAATGGGAGAGGCGGTTGCCAACACCCAGTAGAAGTCGCCGTTCTTGCGTCGATTCTTCACGGCACCGGACCACGGCTTGCCCTGCTGGAGCGTCGCCCACAGATTTTCGAAGGCTGCTGACGGCATGTCCGGATGGCGGATGATGTTGTGAGGCTGCCCCATCAACTCCGCCTCGGAAAACCCCGCCGCTTCGACGAACTGATCGTTGAAGTAGGTCAGCTTTCCTTTCGTATCAGTGCGAGAGACGATGAGGGTCTCATCGGTAATCGGATATTCGACAGCCGTGACCGGAAGATTGGTCCGCATGGGAGCCTCCAAAATGGCATTCGCGAAAATCGAACCTGTGAACTTCAGGTAAGCGCCAAAGGATTTAGTTTGCCTAAATACAGAGCAACGAACCGAGCAATGAAAACACATTTGGCGCACGGTTTTCGGCAAAAACGCATCCCACGCGAGAAACCGCAGAGCTGCAGCAACCGCTGGATGGTCAAGGTCCGTCTCGATGTCGGACGCGTTCGCGGTCGCGCGTCGCAAGCTTAGATCGCACGAACGTTGCAGCCGCTTCTCGTTCGCAGCTACCCGTACAGCGCCCGCGGTAAAATCGTGACGATGCCGGCCACATCGTCAGCAACAGCACGCAGCCGACCATGATCATGAGATAAGGCAGCGTGACGCGCGCGATATAGCCGAGGCCATCCTTGACGAGGCCCCGGGGAGCTCGCACCCGCGACGCGCTGCGCCGCCTCCGGGGCACGAGATCGTTGTTCAATGATAGCTCGCACACAGCTTCGCGTTCTCGCGGCTTGTTTTGCCCGAGCTTTGCTTTGGTCTCGCACCCTCTGAAAGCAAGGGCGCAGGGAAGGCCGGGCGCCGGCTGGCACCCGAAGTCCCGCGTGCGAAAGAAGCGCGCACGGGGTGGACGACAGGTGTTGCCGGTCGCCCGGCCTTCCCTGCGCGATGGTTTTCACGGTGTCCTTCGTGCTCTCCTCGGGGAGCGCTGCACTATTGCCCCCGTCGCCTTGCGGATTTCAGATGCGCGCGCCGGTTGGCCGCACATCACCACATGACTTGACGCACAGACCCCGGGCGTCAGGACCACACGACTTCTCCGTCCGCGCACATCTTCGCTGGGTTCTCCACGGCTGGCGTGCGCTCACCGTCGAAGGCCATTCGAGACGCTGTCAGCGCCGTGTCGTATCGCGCCTGCCGCTGCTCACGGTTTCCCGCCCTGCAGCTCCATCGCGCGCCGACGCCGTCGCGGCCACCGCATCCCGGCCCGCGTCTCGTGACGATCGCGAAACGCCCCTTGTGGCGGGCGGGATGGCGCAGGTTGTACGGTAAAGCCGAACTTCTGTAAATACGAATATTTTGACGCGCGGCTATCGACCCAGTCCTGGTGTGTTTTGCCCGTCGGGCACCACAACGGATGGTAGAGGGCGACCGGTTTACCCGTACAGCACCCGCGGCAGTACCGTGACGATCCCGGGCCACAGCGTCAGCAGCAGCACGAAGCCGATCATGATGAGGAGGTAGGGCAGCGTGACGCGCGCGATATAGCCGAGGCCGTCGTCCGTGAGGCCCTGGATCACGAACAGGTTGAAGCCGACCGGCGGGGTGATCTGCGCCATCTCGACGGCAAGCACCAGGAAGACGCCGAACCAGACTTCGTCGAAGCCGGCCCCCTTCACGATCGGCAGCACGATCGGGAGCGTCATCACGATCATCGAGAAGCCGTCGAGGAAGCATCCGAGCACGAGATAGAAGATGATCAGCGCCACGATCAACATGAAGGGCGACAGGCCGAGCCCCTTCACGAAGGCGGCGACCGCCTGAGGGATGCCGAGGAAGGCCGCGGCATTGCCCAGGATCGAGGCGCCGAGCACGATCAGCG
Organism: Bradyrhizobium symbiodeficiens; assembly: GCF_002266465.3. Lineage (NCBI taxonomy): Bacteria > Pseudomonadati > Pseudomonadota > Alphaproteobacteria > Hyphomicrobiales > Nitrobacteraceae > Bradyrhizobium > Bradyrhizobium symbiodeficiens. The sequence continues at coordinate 6,162,039 of NZ_CP029427.2, forward strand.
CGATCATCGAGCAGGTCACGACCGAGCCGATCAGCACGTCGCGGATCACCTGCTGCGACATCGAGCCCTGCGCCCATGCAACCAGCGCGGCGCCGAGCACGCCGACGGCGGCGGCCTCCGACGGCGTGGCGAGGCCGCCATACATCGAGCCGAGCACGCAGGCGATCAGGAACAGCGCCGGCGCAAGATCCTTCAGCGCGGCGAAGCGCTCGCTCCACGGCACCTGCGAGAGCTTGGCTTCCGTCTCCGGCACCAGGCTGCGGTTCAGCGTCGTATGCAGCATCACCCAGGCCATGAAAGTGGCGGCAAGCAGGAACCCCGGCAGCACGCCGGCGGTGAACAGCTTCAGGATCGAGACGTCACCGAGCACACCGTAGATGATCATGATGTTGGACGGCGGGATCAGGAAGCCGAGCGTGCCGGCGCCGGCGAGCGAGCCGATTGCGATGTCGCGCGAATAGCCGCGGCGCGTGAGCTCGTTGAGCGACATGCGACCGATCACCTGCGTGGTCGCGGCCGACGAGCCCGAGATCGCCGCGAAGATGGTGCAGCCGATCACGTTGACATGCAGCAGGCGGCCCGGCAGCAACCCGGCCCACGGCGCGAGGCCCTGGAACAGCGAGCGCGACAGGCGGGTGCGAAACAACAATTCGCCCATCAGGATGAACAGCGGCAGCGCCAGCAGCTCCTGCGTGGTCAGGATATTCCAGGCGTATTGCGGCAAGAGCTTGTCGAGCGGAATCGAGCGGAACATCGCCAGCAGCAGCGTCGCGGTGAGCGCAAGCGTCAGGCCGATCCACACGCCGCAGGCCAGTAGCGCGAACAGGATCGCAAACAGGGCGACGACTTCGATGGTCATGCGAGCTTGAATCCGGAGGCGAGCAAAGCTGTCATTCGACGGGCGAGGCCTTCATGCGATGATCCTCCAGCGGCAGGCCGAGCACGGCCTGGATCGCGCGCGCCAGGAACTGCAGCGTCAGCAGCAGCATGCCGAAGGTGACGACGGCTTCCGGAAACCACAGCGGCGTGTCGCTCGAGGTCGAGACCTGGCCGCGCACATAGGCGCCGAAGGCGAACTTCGCCATCGCCGAGGTCAAGAACGCCATGAAGGCGAAGCCGGCCGCAGCCGACAGGATATCGAGCGCACGCTGCACCGGTACCGGCGCGTTCTTGAGCAGCAGCACGACACGGATGTGGCCGCCGACGCGCAAGGTCATGGCGGCGCCGAAAGTGAACGACGCCGCCATCAGATAAGAAGAATATTCCCAGGCGATCGAGATCGTCGGAGGAAAGAACGGCAGGAAGTTCGAGAGGAAGCGCGTCGCGACCTCGCACAGCATCAGCAGCGTCAGCATCAGCAGGCAGCCGCCACCGATCCAGCCGTCGAGCCGGCCGAGCCGATCGATGCCGTCGAGCAGGATGCGCAGCGGCACGGGCGCCGCTGCATTGAGGCTCTGCGGTGCTTCGGACGAAACGCTCACCACGTGCTGACCTCAGCCGCGCTTCATTTCGGCGAGATAGGACCGCACCGGCTTGTCCGCCGCCGGCACGCGCTTGAGGAAGGCGTCGAGCTGCGGCGCGGTCTTGGCCCGGATCTCCGTCATCATCGCGTCCGAGACCGGCACCACCTCCATGCCGCCTTCCTTGAGACGGTTGAGGCTGTCGACGTCGGCCTTGAGCGAGTTCGCCCAGAAGCCGGGCTCCATCTTCGCCGCGATGTCCGCGACGAGCTTCTGCTGGTCTGCGGAAAGCGCCTTCCAGGAATCGAGATTGACGGTGAGCATCTGCGACGACCACACGTGATTGGTCGGGTAGACATATTTCAGGAATTCCCAGAACTTGCCGTCGACGCCGGACACCGACGAGGTGGAGACGCCGGCGACCGCACCAGAGGCGAGCGCGGGGATCGTTTCGCCCCAGGGGATCATCACCGCCGCCATGCCGATGGCGTTCAGCATCTCGACCGCATTCTTGTCGGGCACGCGGATCTTGATGTTCTTCAGGCCCTCGACGTCGGCGACCTTGGCCTTGAGGTGTAGATATTGCGTCGGCCACGGCACGATGTAGAGGATCTTCTGATTGTTGCGCGCGGCGATCTTCTCGTATTCGGGCCGCACATATTTGTGCAATACCTTCAGCTCCTCCACGGAGCCGCAGAGAAACGGAATGCTCTCGACGCCCATGAAGGGCTCGTCGCCAACCTGCTGGATGTTGAGGACGTCGGCGAGCGGCACCAGGCCGTCGCGCACGGCGCGCAGATGCTCCGGCCCCTTGAAGCCGAGCTGGCCCCCGGCCTTCACGGTGATGGCCACCGCGCCGCCCGTCTGCTTCTTCACCTCCTCCGCGAAGGCCATCGCGTTCTGGGTGTGGAAATTGCCGTCGGGCCAGACCGTCGACATATCCCAGCTCACCGTGGCGGCGCGCGCGCGGGTCGAGATATGGCCGGCGGCGAGCAGCGTCGCTGCGCCCGCAGTGAAGTTACGTCGCGTGATCATAGAGCCCCTCCATTTACCAAACGCGCCGACGCGTCAGCGCGCGTACCCATAAACTGCAACCGCATTGTCCGCGGAGACGAGCCCGCTTTCGACATCGGCCTCGACCGCCGCGCGATCGCGCATCCCGGGCGCACCGATGCCGGCGCCGCCGGGCGTCAGCACCACCAGCCGGTCGTCCGGCGGCACCTGCTGGAAACCCTTGCCGCGCAGCTTCTTGCCGGACTTCAGGCCCACGTAGCCCGCCTCGCCGTTTTTGCCGCCGTCGCGCCCGCGCGGCGGATGATCGATGCGGTCGAACGCCGCCAGGATGTCGAACGGCGCGTCGACACCGCTGCCGACCTCGATGATCTGGCCGAGGCCGCCGCGGGTGCGCCCTGCCCCGCCGGAATCCGGACGCAGCTCCTTGCGCCAGAAGATGAGCGGCGTCTGCGTCTCCGCGATCTCGACCGGCGTACCGCGCACGCCGCTCGGGTAAGCTGTCGCCGACAGGCCGTCCTTGGCGAAGCGCGCACCGGTGCCGCCATTGGAGGTGACCGCCATCGAGAACCCGTAATTGCCGCCGACGCCGCTTCGCGTCTGGCCGCGCACGTTGAGATTCCACAGGCAGGAGGTGCCTTCCGCGGGCACACGCTCGGGGATGATCTGGCGCAGGCAGCCGAACACGACGTCGGGCAGCATCTGGCCGATGATGTGGCGCGAGGCGACCGGCGCCGGTTTCGGCGCATTGAGGATTGCGCCCGCAGGCGCCGACACCGTCAGCGGCGAGAGCGAGCCGGCATTGTTCGGGATCTGCGAGGCGACGACGCAGCCCAGCCCGAACACGGTGTAGGCGATGGTGTAGGACAGCGGCACGTTGATGCCGAACTTCGAGGCAGCTGAAGTGCCGTCGAAATCGACATGAATGCCCGTCTCCGAGATCGTCAGCGTCGCGGCGAGAGTCACCGGCGCGTCGTAGCCGTCGACGACCATCGTGTTGCGCCAGCTGCCCTTCGGCAGCTTTGCGATCTCGGCGAGGACCGCCTCGCGCGAGCGGTCGCAGATGTAGTCGCCGAGTTCGTCGAGCGTATCGATGCCGAACTCGGTCATCATCTCGACCAGGCGCTCGCAGCCGACGTCGTTGCAGCCGGCCAGCGAATAGGTGTCGCCCTCGGTGTCGATCGGCAGCCGCGTGTTGGTGCGGATCATCGCCATCAGCGTCTCGTTGACGACGCCCTGGTCGATCAGCTTCAGCATGGGGATGTAGAGCCCCTCCATGAACACGTCGGTAGCGTCGGGCCCGAAGCCGATGCCGCCGATGTCCATGAGATGGCTGGTGCAGGAGAACAGCGCGACCGGCTTGCCGTCCTTGAAGCAGGGCGTGGTGACGACGAAGTCGTTGAGGTGGCCGGTGCCCATCCAGGGATCGTTGGTGATGTAGGCATCGCCCTCCTTCATCGTCTCGATCGGGAAGTGGTTGATGAAGTGCTTGACCGATTCCGCCATCGAATTGACGTGACCGGGCGTGCCGGTCACTGCCTGTGCCAGCATCCGCCCCTCGAGGTCGAACACGCCGGCCGAGAGATCGCCGCATTCGCGCACGATCGGGCTGAAGGCAGTGCGGAGCAGCACCTGCGCCTGCTCCTCGACCACGGCGATCAGCCGGTGCCACATGATCTGGAGATCAATCAGGCTCGCGCCGTTTGCCTTGCTCATGATCAGGCTGCCTTCCGTTCCATGACGATGCTGCCGGCACCGTCGATATGGGCGTCGAAACTGTTGGAGACGAAGGTCGAGGTCTCGTCCTCCGCGATCACGGCCGGGCCCGCAATGGTCGCGCCCGGCGCCATGTCCTCGCGGCGGTAGAGCGGGATCTCGATCACCTCGCCTGCCCGGCCGTCGAAGAATTTGCGGCTGCCGCTCGCCTTGCCGGCCGGCTTGCGCGCAACGGCGGCGACAGCGGACGGATTGCGGGCATCTGTGGTCGCGAGCACCGACCAGCTCAGCACCTCGATCGCGGCGCCCGGGATCGACCGCTCGAACATCGCGGAATAATCCGCCTCGAACTTCTGACGCAGGCCGGCCAGATCGGCCGAATTCAGCCGCCGGTTCGGCAGCTCGACCGAGATCTCGTGGCCCTGGCCGACATAGCGCATGAAGGCGGAGCGACGCTCGCGCACCGGCGCACCGGCAGCGCCCGGCTCGACCAGCGCGCGCGCCTCGGTCACCATCTCCTGCAGGAGATCCGACACCGCCTCAGTGTCGAAATCATCGAGCCGGACGTGGCGGCTGCGCACCAGCTCATAGGCGATGGGAGCTGCCAAAAATCCAACGGCCGAGCCGACACCGGCATTCGACGGCACGATCACCCGGGAGACGCCGATCTTCTCGGCGACCCGCGCCGCATGCAACGGCGCGGCACCGCCGAAGGCGATCAAGGTGTGCTGGCCGACGATCTCGCCGCGCTCGACCGCATGGACGCGCGCCGCACTCGCCATGTTCTCGCAGACGACCTCGTGCACGGCATAGGCCGCAGTTTCCGCCGACAGACCGAGCGGCTCGCCGACGCTGCTCAGGAGAGCCTTCTTCGAAAGCTCCGGATCGAGCTTGATCGTGCCACCCGCAAATGCGTCGGGGTCGATCATGCCGAGCGCGACGTCCGCATCCGTCACAGCCGGACGCAGGCCGCCACGGCCGTAGCACGCCGGCCCCGGTTCCGACGAGGCGCTCTCGGGGCCGACGGTGACGCGCTTCATCGCGTCGACATGGGCGATCGAGCCGCCGCCGGCGCCGATCTCGACCATCTCGATCACGGGAATGCGCACCGGCAGGCCGGAGCCCTTGAGGAAGCGCGCGGCGCGATCGACCTCGAACACGCGCGAGGTCTCCGGCTGGTATTTTTCGATCAGGCAAATCTTGGCCGTGGTGCCGCCCATGTCGAAGGACAGCACCTTGCTCTCGCCGAGTCGTGCCGCGATCTGCGCCGCGAAGATCGCGCCGCCGGCAGGCCCGGACTCGACGAGACGCACCGGAAAGCGCCGCGCCGTCTCGATCGACGTGACGCCGCCACCTGACGTGACGAGGTAGATCGCACCGCGGAACTGCTCGACCTGCAAGGCGTCGGCCATGCGGGCGAGATAGCCGTCGATCAAGGGTTGCACATAGGCGTTCGCGACCGCAGTCGATGTGCGCTCATACTCGCGAATCTCCGGGCAAACGGCCGAGGACACGGTCACGGAGATATCAGGCATCTCCTCGGCCAGGATCGCGGCTGCGCGTCGCTCGTGCTCGGGATTGGCATAGGAGTGCAGGAAGGCGATCGCGACGCTCTCGACGCCCAGCTCACGCAATTTCGGCGCGAGTGCACGCACCGACGCTTCGTCGAGCGGGAGACGGACGGCACCGTGGGCGTCGACGCGCTCGGGCACGGTGAAACGCAGACTGCGCGGCGCCAGCGGCCTCGGCTTGTCGATGGTGAGATCATACTGGTCGTAGCGGCTCTCGGTGCCGATATCGAGCACGTCGCGAAAGCCTTCGGTCGCAATCAGCGCCGTCTTGGCGCCACGGCGCTCGATGATGGCGTTGGTCGCGAGCGTGGTGCCGTGAATGAAGACGTCGATGTCGCTGATATGGGCACGCGCGTCGGCGAGAATGAGACGCATTCCATCCAGCACCGCCTGCTCGGGACGCTGCGGCGTCGTCAGCAGCTTGCGCGTCTTGCGATCCAAACCCACGTCCAGCACGATGTCGGTGAACGTGCCACCGATATCGACGGCAAGCCGCACCTCGGCTCCCTCAAGCATTCCAAATTCTCCGGCTGATCGTCGAAACTGTCGTCGAAAGCGCAGCAATTTCCATGCCATGGATGACGGAGAACGCTGCGCCAAGCCATTCTGCTTGGCACCTATGCAATAGGCAAGGCGTGTTCGCCGCCTGCGCGATCAGAGCAGGAATGCAAGCGCCGCTTCGCAGCGCTCCTCGACCTTGAGCGTCAGGAGATCGTCGGCGCGGGTGCGGCCGAGATTGACCGCCGCAATCGGAATCTCGCGCTGCGCGGCAGCCTGCACGAAACGGAATCCCGAATAGACCATCAGCGACGAGCCGACGACGAGCATGGCATCGGCTTGCGCCAGATGATCCTGCGCGGTGGCGACGATGTCGCGGGGGACGTTCTCGCCGAAGAACACGACGTCGGGCTTGAGGATGCCGCCGCAGGCTTCGCAAGCAGGCACCTGGAAGGACGAAAAATCCTCGTGCTCCAGATCAGCGTCGCCATCAGGTGCATCGGCCGCATCGAGCGTCAGCCATTCCGCATTCGCGCGACCAAGCGCATGCTGAAATTCATCGCGCGGTGTCTTGCCGCCGCAGCCCATGCAGCGAACCAGATCGAGCCGGCCGTGCAGGTCGATCACCTGACGGTGGCCGGCGGATTGATGCAGCCGGTCGACGTTCTGGGTCAGCAGCATCCCGCACCGGCCGCTCGCCTCGAGCTTAGCCAGCGCATGATGCGCATCGTTCGGGCGGGCCTGGCCGAACCGCCGCCAGCCGATCAGGCTGCGCGCCCAATAGCGCTGGCGCGTATGCTCCTCGGACATGAAGGCCTGGAAGTTGACCGGCTGGGTACGTTTCCAGTTGCCGTTGCTGTCGCGATAGTCGGGGATGCCCGAATTGGTGCTGCAGCCGGCGCCGGTCAACACGAACAGTTTTTCGTGACGGTCGACGAAATCCCGGAGCGGATGGTTTGGCAGCGGAGCATTGGTCATGCCGGATGATGTAGTTCGCGCCGCGACATTTTGCCAGATCACTGCTGCGCCGGCGGCCCGAAGCCGGCGACGGATTGATCCGCGCCGGAGAAATGCCGGCGGCAACATGCTCGCGCACCAGTTTGACCCGCCCCGAGCAGATCACCCGTCAGATCTTGTTGGGATCGGTGTCATGCCTGTGCTTGTGAAGAAACCGGGCTATCTGCCCACGGAGCGCCACCGTGTCCAACAAAGTTCCGACCGATCCTGCGGTGTCGAAGATCTCCCGCTGAAGCGTCATCGGCAGAGAATTCCATTGCATGATGACGGCCGCGCCGAGACATCGCAAGACTCGCTCTTCCTCCGCCGCGAGGGCTGCGCCGCGCAGTCGCTCCGTCTCGCCGGCGTTGACCGCATCCACGTATTGGTCCGCGAGGACCTGCTCGTTGTCCGCGCGCCATGCAAGGCTGTCCTGCAATTTCTCGAATTTGCGGGTTTCATCCTTGCCTGACGAACTCTTGGCCAGTTCGCCATACTCGGCCGCTCTTGCGCGATACTGCAGAAATTTGAACATGCCGCCTCCCATCTTGCTTGAGTTCCTTCGCTGGCGAGAAGGACGCGTGGATTTCAGCGGCATTCCCAAGAATCGCTGCCCTGCGCATTGCCGTCATGCGCTTGTCTCCCGGCGGTATCTCGCGAGCTCGACGGAGGGCGTCGATCGCCATCGAGTTCAGCTCGCAGCAGAGCGACGGTTGAATTGAATCCGATGAGGTGCCTGCCTGATCCGACGACGAAGGCGCGCCGAATCCGACTACCATTGGATCAACATCGAAGCGGCGATCAACAGCACCAGAAGATCGGCACCAGAAGCGGAGGTACGAGCCATTCGCTAAGGATGGATCGGGGGAACCCGACATATTGACCGCCTCTTGGTCGCGGCGGGAGCGCAATGCTCTCAGTCACCGATAACAGCCGAGGGACGCGCGATGATGAGCGAGATATAGTCACCTTTCGGCGAATAGCGAGGCTTGCCGAGAACTATTCGTCGCAATCGCCATCAAACCTGGTTGTAACCTCGGCGCCAAACCATCATCTGAAAGAGGCGCAACCGGCTCGCTCTCGTCAGGTCTCAATGAAACGTCCGTGTTCCTGACGTACGCAAGTCGGCCACCCAGCGTGCCCCGACTCTAACGGCGCGAAGACCGGCGCATGGCACCTGCAACCTGATCGGCTCGAACCATGATCGATTTTCCAAATCACAACCGCTCATATGACCGGACGCGACGTGCGGTGCGGTTCTGGGGTCACGACAGCGCCATCGAAGCCTCGTTCTTCATCGACGAAGGCGCGTTGAAGCGGATTCAACCGGGCGCGCCCGCGACCGAATCGGAATTCCTGAACGCGTTCGATTGCAATCGCGACTTGATATGTGCCACTGCGGCCAGGAAGTATGTCCGTGGCAGCAGGGGCTCCTACGACCTGCTCGCAGGAGATTTCTGAAGCGGTCGATGAGTCCGTGATTTCGACCGCGAGTTCACGTGTCTAGCTCGCCCAGTTCTCGCGAAATTCGGGAAACAGCGTCAGGCCTCCGCAGGCATAGAGGGTCTGCCCCGTGATGTAGCTCGCATCATCGGAAGCGAGGAAGGCGAACACGGCGGCGATCTCTTCGGGTGTGCCGACACGGCCCAGCGGAATATGGCTGGTGACTTCGCCGCGCTTTTTGGGATCGTCCCGCCAGGCCTCGTTGATCGGCGTGTCGATCGCGCCAGGACCAACCGCATTGACGCGGATGCCGCGGCCGGCGAATTCGAGCGCCAGCGTGCGCGTCAGATTGGCCATGCCGCCCTTGCTGATCGAATAAGCGAGATAGCCCGGCTTCGGGATGATCTGGTGGACGCTGGAGCAGTTGATGATGGAGCCCCCTCCCCCGCGCGCCACGAAATGCGCGAGCGCCTTCTGCGCGCAGAGCACGGCGCCGGTGAGATTGACGTCGATGATTTTGCGATAGGTTTCGACGTCGAGCGCCTCGCTCGGCGATTCCTTCTGGAAGCCGGCGTTGTTGACCAGACAATCGAGACGTTTCCAGCGCGAAAGGATCGCCTCGAACATCGCGGCAATCTCATGTTCATTGCCGACATCGGCCTTGACGATGAAGTGATCGGGCTCGCCGTGGCCGCGATCGCTCGAAGCCGTCCGCGCCAGCGCGAGCGTCTCCTCCGCCCGGTCCTCGTTCTGGAAATAATTGATGGCGACCGTCGCACCTTCCTGGGCAAGCCGGGTGGCGACGGCGCGGCCGATGCCTTGCGAGGCGCCGGTCACCAGGGCGTATTGGCCGACGAGGCGCGAGTGAAAGGAGGTCGAGCGATCGGTTTGCGGCATGGGTTCTCTCCGGGATGTCTCATCATCGACCGACGGCGCGTTTTGTTCCATCCCTTTCGTGCATCGCTGGGACTCATTCCGCGCGCCGCGCCAGCGGCGAGGTCAGGATCTGGTAGAGGATGATGGCGCCGAAGGTTGCGGTGCCGATCCCGCCGATCGTGAACGCGCCGAATTTGAGCGTGAGATCGCCTGCACCCGCGGTGAGCGCGACTGCGACGGTGATCAGGTTTGCCGGATTGGCGAAGTCGACTTGTTCTCGACCCAGATCCGACCGGCCATCGCTGCGATCAGTCCGAACAGCACGATCGAGAGGCCGCCGATGACGGGCCCCGGGATCGACAGGATCAGTGCGCCGAATTTCGGCGAGAAGCCGAGCAGGATCGACACAATGGCGGCAAAGGCAAACAGCAATGTCGAATAGACCTTCGTCGCCGCCATCACGCCGATGTTTTCGGCATAGGTGGTGACGCCGGTGCCGCCACCGCAGGCCGCCACGATGGTCGCGAGACTGTCGGCGAACAAGGCGCGGCCGAGATAGGCATCGAGACTCCGGCCTGTCATGGCACCGACGGCTTTGATGTGACCGAGATTTTCGGCGACGAGAATGATCGCGACCGGCGCGATCAGAAAGATCGCATCGGCCTGGAATGTCGGCGCGGTGAAGCTCGGCATGCCCAGCCACGGCGCGGCCGAAAGCTGAGTGAAGTCGATCGGCTTGCCGAAGCCGAGGCCGTTCGCGAACAGCAGGTACAGAAGATATCCGCCGATCGCGCCGAGGATGATCGGCAGGCGGCGCCACAGGCCCGGAGCAGCCACCGCGACCACGCCGATGATCAGAACGGTCGCGAGGCCAATCCAGGTGTCGAACGCGCCGGCGCTCACCGCCTTGACCGCCACGGGCGCGAGGTTGAGGCCGATCGCCGCGACCACCGCGCCGGTGACGGCCGGCGGCAGCAGCCGCTCGACCCAGCCGACCCCCGACCACATCACGATGAGCGCGATCGCCCCGTAGAGCACCCCGGCGCCGATGATGCCGCCGAGCGCAACCGACAAATTCGGGTTCGGCCCCTGCCCGGCATAGCCGGTGGCGGCGATCACGACGGCGATGAACGCGAAGCTCGATCCGAGATAGCTCGGCACGCGCCCGGCGACGATCACGAAGAAGATCAGCGTGCCGATGCCGGAGAACAGGACCGCGACGTTCGGGTCGAATCCCATCAGCAGCGGGGCGATGATCGTCGAGCCCGACATCGCGACGCAATGCTGTAGACCGGAGACGATGGTCTGGCCCCATGGCAGCCGTTCCTCCGGCATGATCACGCCCGAGGTCTTGAGTTTCCAGCGGGGAAAATAACCCTGTGCCGGCTCGCCCGAGCGCGTTGCAGTCGACATGGTCCCCCCAATTGCGGTGCAGCGACCGAACTTCGTGCGAACAGACAAAAATGTGATTGTCGCTTGTGCGGCGACCATCACATGATGCAAGGCATGCAAATTCGAAATCACGCAAAATCAATGCGTTCCGGGGCCATTCTATGACACAAGTCGCGATCCAGCCAGCCATCCATCCCCGGCACCAGCCCTGGTACAAGGTGCTCTACGTCCAGGTGCTGATCGCGATCGCGCTCGGCGTGCTGATCGGCTATGTCTATCCCGATCTCGGCAAGGCCCTGAAGCCGCTCGGCGACGGCTTCATCGCGCTGATCAAGATGATGATCGCGCCTGTGATCTTCTGCACCGTGGTGCACGGCATCTCCTCGATGGGCGACCTCAAGCGCGTCGGCCGGGTCGGGCTGAAGTCGCTGATCTATTTCGAGACTGTCTCGACCGTCGCGCTCGCCATCGGCCTGCTGGTCGGCGAGGTGCTGCAGCCCGGGCACGGCTTCAACATCGATCCCGCCACGATCGATCCGAAATCGGTGGCGTCATACGTTACCAAGGCCCACGAAGACGGCATCGTCGCCCATCTGCTGGGAATCATTCCCGACAGCTATGTCGGCGCGATCGCGCGCGGCGACCTGTTGCAGGTGCTACTGGTCTCGATCCTGTCCGGCTTCGCCATCGCCTTTCTCGGCAAGGCCGGCGAGCCCATTGCGGATGCGATCGACAAGGCGGCGAAGATGTTCTTCGGCATCATCCGCATCATCGTGCGCGTCGCGCCGATCGGCGCCTTCGGCGCGATGGCGTTCACCGTCGGCGCCTACGGCCTCGGCTCGCTGCTCAATCTCGCCGCCCTGATCGGCACGTTCTATCTGACCAGCATCCTGTTCGTGGTCGTGGTGCTGGGTGCTATCGCGCGGCTCGCCGGCTTCTCGATCCTGCGCTTCATCGCCTACATCAAGGACGAGCTCCTGATCGTGCTCGGCACGTCGTCCTCGGAGACGGTGCTGCCGCAGATGATCCAGAAGATGGAGCATCTCGGCGCCTCGCGCTCGGTGGTCGGCCTCGTCATCCCGACCGGCTACAGCTTCAACCTCGACGGCACCAACATCTATATGACGCTGGCGACGCTGTTCCTGGCGCAGGCGACCAACACCCATCTGACGATCTGGCAGGAGCTCGGCATTTTGGGCATCGCCATGATCACCTCGAAGGGCGCCTCCGGCGTGACCGGCGCCGGCTTCATCACGCTCGCCGCGACGCTGTCGATCGTGCCTGACATCCCGATCCAGTCGATCGCGATCCTGGTCGGCATCGACAAGTTCATGAGCGAATGCCGCGCGCTGACCAACCTGATCGGCAATGGCGTTGCCTGCGTCGTCATCAGCATCTCCGAAGGCGAGCTCGATCGCAATGCGCTGCACGAGACCATGGCCCATCCGCTGGAGAGCGGCGAAGCGCTGGAGCCGGGTGGCAGCGCGGCCTCATAGACCTACGCACGGGGAACGCAAGGCCGGGTTCCAACGCGGTAGTCTCCCGGAGTAGTAAATTGATGCGGTACGCGTCACAACACTCGGATTGGGATCACGGATTGATACTCATTTTTTCTACCCGACGCGCTGGGGGCAGGGCGTCGGGTTTTTGAAAATCACTGCCGTATCCGAAACCGCCAAGCGGGATCAGATGATCCGGCCATGGATATGCAGCACCTTGGCGGCGAGATTGATCCGCCGCGTAGTCCCGATCGCCTGCAAGAACGCTTCGTCGTGGCTGACGACGAGCAGCGCGCCGTCATAGGCTCTCAAACCAGCTTCAACGGCTTCGATGGACTCGATGTCGAGATGGTTGGTCGGCTCATCCAGGATCAGCAGCCACGGCGGCCTCGTCCCGCCGAGCACGCAGGCAAGGCCCGCGCGAAACAGTTGCCCGCCACTCAGGCTGCCGACGACCTGCAAGGCGGCATCGGCGCGAAACATGAACCGGGCCAGCGTGGCATGGCACACATTTGCGCCCGCCGCTGGATTGAGACGGCCGAAGTTTTCCAGGATGGAGAGCGCGGGGTCGAGGAGGCTGACGTTCTGGTCGAACAGCGCGAAGTCGGGCCTGACCCGCACCGTACCCGCGGCGGGACGCAACTCGCCCGCAATGAGTCTCAGCAGCGTTGTCTTGCCCGAGCCGTTGGGCCCGACCAGCGCAACGCGCTCCGGACCGACGATCGAGAACGACAGGTCACGGAAAACCAGCTGCTCCGGCCGATAGCCGGCGCTGATGCCGTCGAGCCAAACCAACTCCCTGCCCGCCGGCAGACCAGTCGCGGGCAATTTGACCGACAGCGGTTGAAGAACCTCGATGCGGCGACGTGCCGTGTCGACAGTTTCCAGCGCTTCCGCGCGCCGCCGCTCGGCGATTTGCGCATGCTTGCCGCCAGTATCCTCGCTGCGGTCCTTGCGCGCGCCGGCCAGGATGCGCGGCATGTCGCCCTTGGCGCGCTTCTTCCTGCCGCCGCTGTCCTTGCGCGCTTTCTTCTCCGCGGCCTCCTGCGCCTTCCCGTCGAGCTCGGATAGACGCTTCTCCGCATCCGCGAGATCGTGCCTGACGGCCGCGAGCTCGACTGCCTTCTGCTCGCGATAACTAGTCCAATTACCGCCGTATCGTGTCGCACCCAGCGACGTCAGTTCGACGATCGCATCCATCGATTCGAGCAAGTTCCGGTCGTGGCTGACGACGATCGCCCCGCCGCGCCAGGCCGCAAGGAGATCGATCACGGCGTTGCGGCCGTCGCGGTCGAGATTGTTGGTGGGCTCATCCAGCAGCAGGAAGTCGGGCTCGGCAAAGGCCAGCGCGGCGAGGCGGACGCGCGTGATCTGGCCGCCGGACAGGCAGGACAGCGCCGTATCGGAAGCGAGTTCGAACCCGACGCGCGCCAGAGCGGTCTCCAGCCGCGCTTCGAGCGTCCAGTCGATTGCGGCGATGTCGTCGGCCGAGGCGTCGCCCCGCTCCGCGCGGCGCAGCAGCTCCAGCGCCGGCTGCACGTCGAACAGGTCGGCCACGGTCGCGCCCTTGAGGACCTGAACGTCCTGGCGCAGCAGGCCGATGGTGCCGTTGATCAGAACACGCCCGGACTGGGGAACATGCTCCCCGGAAATCGACGCAAGCAGCGTCGTCTTGCCGACGCCGTTACGGCCGACGAGACCGGTCCGCTCGGCGCCGAACGTCAGATCGATATTGGAAAAGAGAGCGCGGCCGTCAGGCGTGGACAGCGAGAGATTCGACAGGATGATTGAAGCAGGCATGGAATTCCCCGTGAGCAAGGCGGATGGGCTTTGCGGTCGGGGTAAGATCCATGGCTGCGAAGTTCCTGATTGAGATCCTCTAACTAACCCTATCGAAGAGCGAGATCAAGCTGGGTCCGGGAGGACGACAGCGCATGAAGCGCTGACGTCCCGGTCGGCCCGCACCCTCAGCCCTTGAGCGCGGTCACCACCACCTCGATCAGCGCGCTGCCGCCGAGATCGGCCACGCCGACGGTGGCGCGGGTCGGCAGATTATCGCCGAAGAACTCGGTCCAGGCCGCGTCCATCTCCTTCTTCATGGAGAGGTCGGTGACGAAGATCGAGGCGCTGACGACACGGCTCTTGTCGGTTCCCGCTTCCTTCAGATAGCCGGCGATCTTGCCGAGGATGTTGCGGGTCTGCTCGCCCATCGAGACCGAGGTGTCGTCGGCGATGGTGCCGCCGAGGAAGACGAAGCCATTGGCCTCGACGGCCCGGTGCATGATGGGCGTGCGGATGCTGCGGGTAATGCTCATGATATCCTCTTGTTGCTAGAGCGTCGTGGGATGGAAACGGTCGATGCCGAGATCGCTGATGCGGGTCTGGGTGCCGCCGTTGACGATCAGCTCGGCCATGACAGCACCGGCGCCGGGGCCGAGCTGAAAACCGTGCAGCGAGAAGCCGAACTGGTGATAGAGGCCCTTGTGGCGGCTGCTCGGACCGAACACCGGAATATCGTCCTTCATCTTCGCCTCGATCCCGGCCCATGCACGGACGATCGTCGCGCTGCGCATCACCGGAAACAGCTCGAACACGGTGCGCGCGCTGGTCGCAAGGCTCTTCCAGTCCAGCACCGTCTCGTTGCGATCCTGGTACGGCGTTGCCAGATGGCCGCCGCCGATCAGCACGGTGCCGTTGGAGAATTGCTTGAAGGAGAGCTTGCGTCCGCGCAGGATCACGACGGGGTCGATGAAGTGCGGCACGCGCGAAGTGATCATCAGCATCGGCGCGACGGTCTCAACCGGCACCGGCTCGCCGAGTGCCGCCGCGATCTTGCCGGCCCAGGCGCCGGCGGCGTTGACCAGCACCGGCGCGGCAAAGGTTTCAACGCCGACATCGACGTGCCAGAGCCCGTCGCTGTACCGGATGTTGCTGGCGGCGACGCCCTCGCGCACGGTCGCGCCGAGCAGCTGGGCCTTGCGCCGGAACGCCGTCGTCGTCTGCGCCGGATTGGCGGCGCCGTCGCGACGCGAAACCACGCCGCCGGGACAGGTCTCGGCAACCGCCGGCACCAGCCGTCGCAATTCGGTCGCGTCGATCAGCTCTTCATGGGTGAAACCGAGCGCATTGAGTTCGGCCACGCGCGCGCGGCAGACCGCGAGCTCCTCCTCGTTTTCGGCCACCAGCACCTGGCCGTGGCTCTCGAAGCTGCAATCGTCGTCCAGAAGATCCTTGATCTTCTCCCAGATTCCCATCGAGCGGATCGAGAGCGGGATCTCAGGGATATGCCGGGAGAGCTGGCGAACGCCGCCGGCGTTGACGCCGGACGCATGGCGGCCGGCATAGTCCTTTTCGATCAGCACCGGCTTCAGGCCGGCGAGGCACAGATGCAGCGCCGTCGAGCATCCGTGGATGCCGCCGCCGACGACGATCGCATCCACGTTTCGGCTCATCCGCGCACCACCGCCTTGACGTCGGCCTCGCTCTTCGGAACGGCAGCAAGCTCGGCGAGCGTGATCGGCTTCACGGGCGCACGCAGCCGGTAATAGCCGATCTCCTGCGGGCTCTTGCCGCGCGCTTGTGCCATCAGCTCCGTGACGGTGAGGCCGCAGAGCCGGCCCTGGCAGGGGCCCATGCCGGTGCGGCGATAGGCCTTGAGCTGGTTCGGCCCGGTTGCGCCGATCGCGACGGAATCGAGCACGTCCTTCGCCGTGACCTCCTCGCAACGGCACACAATGGTGTCACCGGAGGGAATACGGAACTGCGGCGCGGGGCGGAACAACGTGTCGAGGAAGACGCGGCCGCGTTCGGCCCTGGCAAGATCGGCGCGGAGCGTTGCCATCGCAGGCAGCTTCGCAGCCGCAGCGGGCGCCAGCGCCTCGACAGCGGCGTGCGCCGCGATGCGGCCACGAACTATGGCGGCATTTGCACCGCCAATGCCGGCGCCATCACCGGCAATCGCAATGCCGGCGACCGACGAGTTGCCGCTCGCATCGAGCACCGGCGACCAGCACAGTTGCAGATCGTCCCAGCGATGTTCGACGTCAGCGGACATCGCCAGATTGACGTTGGGCACGACGCCCTGATGCAGCAGCAGCAATTCCGCCGAAATGGTCTCACGCTTGCCGCCGGCGACATAACTCACACTCGCGAGTTGACCATCACCGGCCGCGACAAGCTCGGTGACGCCGGAGACGACCTGCACCTTCGCCTTCACCTCGCGCATCATCGACAGGCCCTTGGCGAAATAGGGCGAGGTCAGGAAGGCGAAGGCGTGAGGCAGGGCGGCGAAATAATTGCCGCGTTCGGTGGTGTCGAGAATTCGGTCGATGCGGCCGCCGAGGCGCAGGATCTGCGCGGCAAGCAACCACAGCAGCGGCCCCTGCCCCGCGATGACCGTGCGCCCATCCGGCACCAACGCCGATGATTTCAACATGGTCTGCGCGGCACCGGCGGTCATCACGCCCGGCAGCGTCCAGCCGGGAATCGGGAACGGCCGCTCCAGCGCGCCGGTCGCGAGAATCACGCGCTTCGCCTTGACGAAGGCGGATGCGCCACCGATCGAGACCGCGATTTCGAGATTGCGATCGAGGCTCCAGACCGTGGCGCGATGGATGACCTCCGCGTTGCTCGCGCGCAGCGCCTGCACGAGGTCGGCACCGACCCAATAATCGGCGCCGAGTTGATTGCGATCGGTCACCGGCGTCGAGGAGATCGCGCGAAACACTTGACCGCCCGGGCCAACATTCTCGTCCAGCAGCAGCGTCGAGAGGCCGGCTTCGGCAGAAGTCACCGCGGCGGCGAGGCCGGCAGGCCCGGCGCCGATCACCACGACGTCATAGTCTTCGCGCTTGGGAGCCACACTCATCTTCCGATCTCCCGCTTGCCCTTCTGGATTTCGATCTGCATGCCCTCGGCCACAGGCACGAGGCAGCCCTGGCGGTTGCCGACGCCGTCGATGGTGACGAGGCAGTCGAAGCACACGCCCATCATGCAGTAAGGAAGCCGCGGCGCGCCGCTGACCGCGGTCGACCGACGCGCATCGACGCCGGAGGCCAGCAGCGCGGCGGAGACGGTGTCGCCCTGCCGCGCCGCGACGGCGACGCCATCGACGAAGATCTGCACTTGCGGACGTTTGTCCTGTTCGGATCGCTTGAACATGGGATGCCTCTGGGCTCCTTGAATCTCTAATAGCCGCTACTGTTGGCGGCGCCCGCGCCGCCAAAACGGCTCGCGGAGAACGCGCCGACCAGCTCCGGCTCGAGCGCGCCCTGCACCACCATGCGCGCGATCTCGAAGGCATGGTTGGAGGCGAGCGTCACGCCGGAATGGCAGCAGGCGACGAAGGCGCCGGGATGGGTCTCCGACTGGTCATAGATCGGAAAGCCGTCCTGCGGCATGACGCGGATGCCAGCCCAGCTCCTCACCACGTTGAGCCGCGCGAGATGCGGGAACATGCGCTGCGCGCGATCGGTCATCACCGCGCTGATCGAATGTTTCAGCGCGCGATCGTCGAGCTCGTCTTCCTTGCTGTCGCCGATCATCACCGTGCCCTCGTCGGTCTGGCGGATCGTGGTCAGGGGATGCGGGAGGAACGGCATGGTGCGCTCGGTGACGACGACCTGGCCGCGCGTGGGGCCCATCGGCGCGTAGAGGCCGACCATCGGCGCGAGCGACTGATTGGCATTGCCGGCGGCAAGCACGATCTTCGCGGCGCGCAGCTCGCCCTTCGGGGTCGTCAGGCTGAACTCGCCGCCGCTCTTGCTGATCGCAGAGACCGGCCGCTCCGGAAAATAGTCGATGCCGAAGTCGCTGAAGCCGGTATGAAACGCGCGAAATGTCCGCAGCGAATTGACGTGGCCGTCGAGCGGACAATAGCTGCCGCCGGACACTTCCGGCCCGATCAGCGGCAGCGACTTCTTCACCTCGGATGCGGAGAGCATCTCCATCTTGTAGTCGGCAGCACCGGCCTGGTTGTGCATGCGATTGACCAGCTCGGCGCGCTGGGCGAATTCGTCCTCGCCGAGCGTGAGATGAAAGCCGCCGTTCTGCTGAAGCGCGACATCCAGGCCGGTCTGTTGCTTCAGTTCGGAAGCAAGCCTGCTCCACGCTTGCGACGCCTGCACGGTCCAGACCGTATAGGCGGGCATCCCGAGGCCCTTGCTCTGTACCCAGACCAGCGCGAAATTCGCGCGCGAGGCGCGTTTGGTGATGTCGCCTTCGTCGAGCACGGCGACCTTCTTGCCGAGCCGGCCGAGGCCCCAGGCAATGGCGGAGCCGAGCAACCCGCCACCGACGACGGCGACGTCGTAATCCCCTGACATAAGTTCTCCTATCGTCCGGTGTCGCCACTCTTGCCGGCGAGCACACGGTCGAGCCCGTAGAAGCGGTCGAGCAGAATGAGGGCGGTCATGGTCACAGCGATCACGCAGGCCGAGACCGACGTCACCAGCGGATCGATGTTGTCCTGGATATAAAGGAACATGCGCACCGGCAACGTCTCGGTGCCGGGTGCGGCGAGGAAGACGGTCATGGTCAGATCGTCGAAGGACTGGATGAAGGCGAGCGCCCAGCCGCTGATGACGCCGGGCAGGATCAACGGCAAGGTCACGCGGCGAAACAGCGTCCAGCCCCCGGCGCCGAGCGAGACCGCCGCGATCTCGACGGTGCGGTCCATGCCGGTCGCCGCCGCCAGCGTCAGCCGCAACGCGAACGGAAACACGATGATCACATGCGCGATGATCAGAGCGGCGAAGCTGCCGCCGAGGCCGGCCGAGGTGAAGAAGCGCAGGAAGGCGATGCCGAGCACGACATGCGGGATCATCAGCGGAGACAGGAACAGCGCGGCGAGCGCATCGCGGCCACGGAAGCGATAGCGCGCGATCGCCAGCGCCGCCGGCACGGCAAACAGCAGCGCCACGAAGGACGAGAGCGCGCCGAGGCCGAGGCTGACCCAGAAAGCCTGGATGAATTCGGGGTAGTTCGCGATCGCCCTGAACCAGCGCAACGAGAAGCCGTTGGTCGGCAGCGAGAGGAAGCCCTCGGGCGTGAAGGCGACGAGGCAGACAACGAGGATCGGCGCCACCATCACGATGACGAAGAAGGCATGGAAGACCAGCGCGAGCGGACCGTTCCGTCTCATCGGAACACCTCCGCATAGCGCCGCTCGATCAGCGTGTTGCTGCCGACGACGATCAGGACCAGCGCGACCAGCAGGAGGGTTGCGACCGCGGCACCGAGCGGCCAGTTCAATGTGTTGAGGAACTCGTCATAGGCCAGCGTCGCCGCGACCTTGAGCCGACGGCCGCCGATGATTGCCGGCGTCGCGAACGCGCTGGCCGAGAGCGAGAATACGATGATCGCACCCGACAGCACGCCCGGCATGATCTGCGGCATGATGATGCGGCGGATGATGGTGACGGGGCCGGCGCCGAGCGACATCGCGGCGTTCTCGATCTGCGGATCGAGCCGCTGCAGCGCCGCCCACACCGACAGCACCATGAACGGCATCATGACATGCGCGAGCGCGACGACCATCCCGGTTTCGGTGAACATGAAGGGGATTGGCGAGCGCATCACCCCGAGCGACATCAGGAGCTTGTTGACGAGGCCGTTGTTGCCGCCGAACAGCAGCGCCCAGCCGAGCGTGCGCGCCACCACGGAGATCAGGAGCGGCCCGAGAATGACCAGCAGGAAGAAGCTCTTCCAGCGGCCGTCCATGCGGTTGAGGATGTAGGCCTCGGGCGCGCCGAGCAGGGCCGTGAGCAGCGTGGTCAGGATCGCGATCCGAAACGTCCGCAAGAACATCTCCGCGTAATAGGGATCGGTCGCGATCTCGTGCCAGTTCTTCAGGATGAAGACCGGCTCGATGCCCTTGTACTGGCCCCAATCGTGGAACGACAGCATCACCGTCATCGCCAGCGGAATCAGCAGCACGCCGACGAACAGCATCAGGGCGGGCGCGGTGAGCGCCCATGGCGCACGAGCGCTGCGTTCCTCGGCGACCGCGCTCATGCGACCGCCCTCGCGCGCACGCTCATGTCCTCCGGCCGCCAGACGAGGCGAACCGCATCGCCCTCGGCCGGCTGCGCCTGACCGTCGTTCTGGCGGATCACGATCGCCGGGCCGCATTCGCTGTCGCACTGGAACAGCCAGTGATTGCCCTGGAAGATGCGCGTGATGATTTTTGCGCTGAGCCCTGCATCGCCAAAGCCGATTCTTTCAGGGCGAATGCTGACGATGACGGGGCCAGTGAGAACAGCCGGCGCCGGCGCGCGCCAGGAACCCGCCACTAGCTGCGTGGGCACGACAGTCCGGTCGATCGTGCCGGCAAAATCGTTGGTCTTGCCGAGGAATTGCGAGACGAAGGCCGAGGCTGGCTTCTCGTACGTCTCCTGCGGCGTGCCGATCTGCTCGATCTTGCCCTGGCTCATCACCACGATGCGGTCGGACAGCGACATCGCCTCGTTCTGATCGTGGGTGACGAGGATCGTGGTGGTGCCGATGGTGCGCTGGATCTGGCGCAGCTCGATCTGCATCTCCTCGCGCAGCTTGGCGTCGAGGTTGGACAAGGGCTCGTCGAGCAGCAGCACGCTCGGCTTGATCACCAGCGCACGCGCCAGTGCCACGCGCTGCTGCTGGCCGCCGGACATGCGGCGGGGATGGCGGTCCTCGAAGCCGGCGAGCCCGACCATCGCCAGCGCGGCACGGACGCGCTCGGCTCTTTCAGTGCGCGGCACGTTGCGCATCTCGAGACCGAAGGCGACGTTCTCCGCCGCGGTCATGTGCGGAAACAGCGCGTAGCTCTGGAACACGATGCCGAGGCCGCGCTTGGCCGGATGGATCGCGGTCAGGTCCTTGTCCTCCAGGCGAATCGCGCCGCGGGTGGGATCGAGGAAGCCCGCGATCATCTGCAGGGTCGTCGTCTTGCCGCAGCCGGAGGGGCCGAGGAAGGAGATGAACTCCCCCTTGCCCACGGCGAGACTGAAGTCGTCGACCACAGTCTGCGCCCCGAACTGCTTGGCGACCCGATCGAGCTCGAGATAGGCCATACGCTGTCTCCGCTGCGACGATCAGATCAACGCTCGACCTCGCGATTCCAGCGCTTGGTCCACTCCTCGCGCTTCTCGTTGATGACGGTCCAGTCCGGATTATAGAGCTTGGCGGCGCGCTCGCCGATCGGCGCCATCTTGCCGAACTCCGGCGGCACCACCAGCGATTTCAGCACCGGGCCGTAGCCGTATTCCTTCAGCATCACCAGCTGGATTTTTGGATCGAGCAGCATCTTCACAAAGCTGGACGCCAGCGGCGAGGCGTTCGGCTTGGTGATCGGACACGCCGTCGTCAGCAGCGTCGCAGCACCTTCCTTCGGGTAGACGAAGTCGACGGGGAAGCCGGTATTGGCAAAGCTCTGCACGCGGCCGGTGCCCCACACCGCGATCACGGCCTGGCCGGACTGGAACAGCTCGGTCATCTTGCCCGGCGACGGCTCGTAGGCGAGCACGTTCGGATTGATCTGTTCCTTGAAGATCTTGAAGCCGGAATCGACGTTGGTCTCGCCGCCGCCGTTCATCTTCGACAGCATCACCAGCGCTTCAAGACCGTAAGTGTTGTTGATGGGCGGGATCACCAGCTGCTTGGCGTATTTCGTGTCCTTGAGATCGTTCCACGAGGTCGGCGCCGCCCAGCCCTTCTCCTTGAACACCTTGGTGTTGTACATCAGGCCCGTGGCGACGATGCCGATGGCGACGGCGCGATCATCCTTGAAGCGCGCGGTGTCGTAGAGATCCGCCGGCAGGCCCTCGAGCTTGCCGCAGAAGCCGAGCTGAATCGCCTGGTACATCGGGCCGTCATCGACAATGGCGACGTCGATCTGCTGATTGCCCTTCTGCGCCTGGAGCTTTGCCAGCGTGTCGGTGGAGTTGCCGGCGACGTATTCGACCTTGACGCCGTTCTCCTTCTCGAAAGTGGGGATCACCTCGTCGCGGATCGTCTTCTCGAACGAGCCGCCATAGCCGGCGACGTAGAGCGTCTTTTGCTGGGCCGATGCGGCCGATGGGACGGCAATGAGCGCTGCGATGCTGGCCGCGGTCAGAAGGCTGAGAGTCTTCATATGGTCCGATCTCCAATACCGGGATGAGGTGACGTGCCCAAAATCTCCGACTGAGGCGCCTGCCGCATTTCCTTCCGCGCCAATCCGCCCGGACAGGGCTCCGGCCCCTGTTCGGCGGGTTTTGGCGCGATCTGGAGGTTTGAACTCCTCCAATCTGCCGAAAAAGCGGGCTGTCTCCAGTCCTGATGAAAAAGATCGCAACCTATACTTCCATCGTCCAATGAATAATGGCAACCTCTGTATGCCTAAATGTTATGGACGGATTGAGAATGGCGCGGATCAATTCGCGGCAGGTGGAAGCCTTCCGCGCGACCATGCTGACCGGCAGCGTCACCGAGGCGGCGGCGCTGATGACGGTGACGCAGCCGGCGGTGAGCCGGTTGCTGCGCGACCTCCAGGCGCTGTTGAAGATGGAGCTGTTCGAGCGGCGCGGCACCGGCCTCGTGCCGACCGCCGCGGCAATGGCGCTCTACACCGAAGTGGAGCGCTCCTTCGTCGGCCTCGAACGGATCACGGCCGCGGCCGAAGAAATTCGCGGCCGCCGCACCGGCTCGCTGCGGATCGCAGCACTGCCGGCACTGTCGAACGGCTATCTGCCGCGACTCACCGGTCACTTCCTGAAGGAGCGGCCGAATCTCAACCTGGCCTTCTTCGGCGTGATCTCGCCGATCGTGGTCGATTGGGTGCTGAACAATCAGTGCGACGTCGGCTTTGCCGAGGTGCCGATCGCGCATTCCGGCCTGCCGAGCCTGCGGCTGCCCGCCCCTGCACGCGTCGCGGTGCTGCCGACAGGTCATCGCCTCACGGAAAAGGAAGTTCTGGAGCCGCATGATTTCGAGGGCGAGACCTTCATCTCGCTGTCGGCGGGATCGTCGAGCCGGCACCTCGTCGACCAGATCTTCCACCGTCACGACGTCCGTCGCGTGCTGCGGGTGGAGACTGCGCTGTCCGAGATCATGTGCGGCATGGTGTCGTCGGGGCTGGGCGTCGCGATCTGCGATCCCTTCACTGCGCAGGAATTCTCGACCCGCGGCGTCGTCGTGCGCCGCTTCCTGCCACGCATCGATTTCGAGTTCTCCGCGGTGTTTCCCGCACAACGCAGCCCCTCGCCGGTCGCGCTCGATCTGGTGGAGACCATGCGCAAGTCACTCGTCGAGTTCGACAACCTGCCGGGAAGTCCTTTAGATTAAGACGATCTCGCCGCGGGCTCGCTGCAGCCTCTCCCGCTTGCGGGGGAGGTCGGCGCGAAGCGCCGGGTGGGGGCTCTCTCCACCCAAGGACATTCTCAGCAGATCTCAAACAATCCCGACGCGGAAGCACCCCCACCCCAGCCCTCCCCCGCAAGCGGGAGAGGGAGCGCACCTGCTTCGTGGCTTCGAAAACGATGCTCAGCCGTTGAATGCGGCCTGCGCCTCCGGCAAATCCCAGATCCTGCCGATCGCGGCGCTGCCTGCTGCCGTGATCGCCGCTTCGCCGGCGCCGAGATAGCGCCCGGCGTCGATCAGCACGCGGCCATCGACCATGACCTGATCGATGTTGGCGCGGTTGGCGAGCGCGATTAGCGCGCGGCGGGGATCGAACAGCGGCTGGAGATGCGGATGGGTGAAATCGACCACGGTGAGATCAGCCGTCGCGCCGGGCTCGATCCGGCCGAGATCGGGCCGCTTGATGACATCGGCGGCCACCGCCGTGTTCGCTTCGATCAGCTCGGGCGAATTGGCCACATCGGCGCGCTGCGAGGTGGTCTTGGAGATCAGCGAGGCCGCATTGAGCTCACCGAGCAGATCCATGTTGTAGCCGTCGGTGCCGACCACGGTGCGGACGCCGTGCTCGGCGAATCGGCTGAACGCCGCGGTGACACCGGCGCGCGCGAACACGCGCGGGCAATTCAGCACGGTCATGCCGCGCGCGGCCATCAGCTTGAGATCGTCGTCCGTGCTGAACATGCAGTGCGCTGCCATCAGGTCGGGCGCCAGCAGGCCGAGCCAGTCCAGATATTGCGCCGGCGTGCGGCCGCCATAGCGCTTGCCGATGGTCTCGACCTCGGCGCGGCTCTGCGCCATGTGCGTGGTGATGGGCACGCCAAGCTCGCGCGCCCGCGTCGCGCAGGCCTTCAGCAGGTCGGGACCGCAAGTGTCGGTGGCATGCGGGCTCATGGCAAGGCCGATGCGGCCATCGCCGCGATTGTTCCAGCGCTGGTAGAGCGCATCCCACGTCGCCATGTCGGCGGCGCCGTCATCGCCGGAATATTGCACCACGCCGTCAGGGCCGGCCTTGGCATCCGACGTCGAGAACAGATAGGGCGCGCCGTAGAAGCGGATGCCCATCTCCTCGGCGGCATCGAACATTTCAGGGATCGAATTTCGGAACGGCTCCATCACCGTGGTGGCGCCGCCCTTGAGAAGCTGGAGGATGCCGAGCCGCGCCACCGCCATGCGTTCTTCCGCCGACAGGATATCGGCGCCGCGCTTGGTTAGCGGCAACAGCACCGTGTAGACGATGCTCTGGTTGTTCTTGCGGCCGTTGCCGTCTTCGGTATGGCTGCGCGCCACCGCCTCGCTGAAGCAGTGATTGTGCAGGTTGAGCAGCCCCGGCAGAACGAAGCGGCCGGGACGGTCATAGACCTCGTCCGCGCGCGGCTTGTCGCGCGTGACAGCGGCGATCCTCTTGCCTTCGACGAGGACCCAATGGTCGCGCAGCACATCCTGCGCGCCGTCTTTCCGTGACAGCACGTAGCTGCCGAAGATTGCGATCGTGCTCATGAGGGGCGTACGTTCCAGAAGACGGCGGTGCCGTCGAGAATGCCGGTGATGGCCTTGCGATAGGCGGTCGGCTGCTTGTACAGGCCGATCGGGATGTAGGGAATCTCCTCGAACGCCACCGCCTGGATCTGGCGGCAGATGCGCTGCTGCTCCGCGAGCTCGGAAGCCGCCAGCCACTGGCTGCGCAACTCGCCCATCTTCGTGCTCGCATACCAGCCGGCGACTTTGCCCTCGCCGCGGATGTTGGTGTTGCCGGCGGGATTGAGCCAATCGATACCCTGCCAATTGCCGACCGCGGCGCTCCAGCCGCCCTGCCCGACCGGATCCTTCTTGAGCTGGCGCTGCAGCACGACGGCAAAATCGAGCCCGGCATATTCGACGTTCATGCCGGCCTTGCGCAGCGAGTCCACAGCGATCTCGCCGAGCGGCTTCTGCGCCAGCGAATTGGTGGGCACGAGCACCACGATCTTCTCGCCATTGTAGCCGGCAGCCTTCAGGTCGGCCTTGACCTTGGCGTAGTCGCGCGGCCCGCGGAACACATCGAGGCCGACCTCGCTCGCCATCGGCGTGCCGGGCGCGAAGTAGCCGATCGGCGAGACCTGAAACGCGGGATCGACGCCGGCGACCGCCGTCATGAACGCGGACTGGTCGATCGCACCCAAGAGCGCGCGGCGGACCGCCGGATTGTCGAACGGCGGCTGCAGGTGATTGAGGCGCAGCATGCAGGCGTAACCTCTGGGATCGAGGATGTGCGTCTCGATGTCGCCGGCGGCCTTGATGACCGGCAACAGATCGTGCGGCGTGGTCTCCTGCCAGTCCTGCTCGCCGGTCTGCAGTGCGGCAACGCCGGTGCCGGCGTCCGGCGTGGTGGTCCAGACCACGCGGTCGTAATGCACGATCTTCGGACCCGCGGTCCAATCCGGCTTGCCGTCGGTGCGCGGCTGGTAGCGCTCGAATTTGGCATAGGCGTTGCGCGCGCCCTGCACGCGCTCGTCGGCGAGGTAGCGGAACGGACCGCTGCCGATGACTTCGGTCAGCGGCTTGAATGGATCCTGGCTCGCCAGCCGCTCCGGCATCATGAAGCAGGCATTGATCGCGGCCTTGCCGAGTGCCTGCGGCAGCAAAGGGAACGGGCGCTTGAGACGAAAACGGATGGTGCGGTCGTCCGCTGCCGAGAGCTCGGCGGTCGCCTCCATCAGCTCGCCGCCAAAGCCGTCGCGCGCCGCCCAGCGGCGGATGCTGGCGACGCAGTCGCGCGCGAGCACCCGCTCGCCATCGTGCCAGAACAGGCCGTCGCGCAGGCTGAGGTCCCACTGGAGCTGGTCGCCGGAGATCACATGCCCCGACAGCATCTGCGGCGAGACCTGGAGCGAGGCGCTCATGCCATAGAGCGTGTCGTAGACCATGAAGCCGTGGTTTCGCGACACCTGCGCGGTCGAGTAAATCGGATCGACGAAGGCGAGATCGATCACGGGAATGAAGCGCAGCGTGGATTGAGATTCAGCACGGACGATGCCCGGCAATGACAGCCCCGGAACGGCAGCAGCGGCCTTGAGGAGCGAGCGGCGAGAGATGGGCATTAGTTCAGAGCTCCAGATTTGACCACAGCAGAGGTGCGCTCCCTCTCCCGCCTGCGGGAGAGGGTTGGGGAGAGGGTGTCTCGACGGACGAGAACCCCCAAGAGGAGAGAGCCCTCACCCGGCGCTGCGCGCCGACCTCTCCCGCAAGCGGGAGAGGTGCAGCGAGCGCGCGGTTGAGATGTTTCCAGACATCGAACGGCATCATCTGACGTGTCACGTGTTGAGCAAGACCGCGCCGATCGCAGCGGCGACCGCATGCTGCGCCGGCTCGACCACGGGCACGCCGATCGCATCCGCGATTGCCGCACGATGCGAGGCCATGCCGGCGCAGCCCATCACCACGACGTCGGCGCGGCACTGTGTGACCAGCGCGCGGCCGGCTTCGATCAACCGTCCCCGGATATCGGCACCTGCCGTCTCGGCCGCGCTCGCGCCGACCGACCAGCTTCCGGCATAGCGGCCGTCGACGCCCATGACCCGCACCATCCGTTGCTGGCGCCGAATGCTCGACGGCGACAACGCGATGATGCCGAAACGTTCGCCCAGCACCAGCGCGCGAAAGATGCCGCATTCGGCGATGCCCAGCACGGGGCGGCCACAGGCCGCCTCGCGCACCGCATGCAGGCCGGGATCGCTGAAGCAGGCCAGCACGAAGGCATCCGCATCGTCGCGCGAGACGCGATTGACCAGCGGCATCACGACGCTATCGGCATCGCGTTGCGACGAGATGCCGGGCGGCCCCTCGGCAAGGCCGACCACTTCGATGTCAGGCCCGCCGGCGATCCGCAGTGGCGTGACCGCCTCGTCGATCGCCGCCGTAACCGACGCCGAGGAATTCGGGTTGATGACGAGGATGCGGGTCATGGCGCTCTCTAGCGGTTACCGGCCTCATGGCGCAGGAAGTTCTCCGCGATCTTCTCGCCGGTGGTGATCCAGACGTCCGGGCAGGACTTTGCGTAGGTCAGGAACTCGCGCAACAGCCGCAGCCGCATCGGACGACCGCTGCATTGCGGATGCAGCACCGTCGTCACCATCGCACCCCAGTCCCTTGTTTCGTCGAGCTCGTCTTTCCAGATCGAGAGCACGTGCTCCCTCGGGAAGATCGAGCGCGGGCTGAAGCGCGCCGACAGGCCATGCATCCAGTCGTCGTAGCTCGCGGTGACCGGCAGCTCGATCGTGCCGGGCTTGCCGTCCGCAAGACGATGGCGATAGGGCCTGACATCGTCGCGGAACGAGGACGTGTAGACGATGCCGTGGCGCACCAGCGCGACACGCAATTCCTCGGTGAACTCGCCATAAGGCGCGCGATAGCCGGTCGGCCTGACACCGAGCCGGCGCTTCAGCGCCTCGAAGCCGCGCTCCAGCTCCTCCTCGATCCACGGATCGCCCGGATCGGGCAGCAGATGGTGATAGCCGTGGTGGCCGATCTCGTGGCCGGCCTTGAGGATCGATTCGGCCATCGCCGGATGCGCATCGACCGACCATCCCGTGACGAAGAAGGTGGCCTTGAGATCGAGCTGGTCGAGCAGCTCCAGCAGCTTCGGCGTGCCGACCCGCGCTTCAAAGCCGCCATAGCTCATGGTGATGAGCCGCTGGGCGTGCACGGCGTCTTTGCTGGTCCAGGCGCTCTCGGCGTCAACGTCGAACGACAGGAACATCGCGGATGTGTACGGCTTCGGCCAGGGATAGTCCGGCGCGGAATCGGCGGTGTTGGCCGGGACGAGCGGGATGCTCTGGAGTGCCTTACTGTCCAGCATTGATGGTCGCCTTCTCTATTGCGTTATCGCTCAGTTTCCATTTCGCCAGCAGCGTACGATAGGTGCCGTCCGCGATCAGCGCGTCGACCGCCTCCAGCATCGCCTGCTGCAGCGCCTTTTCCTTGACCGGCAAGGCGATGCCGGTGAACTGCTGCGCGAGGGTCTGGCCGATCGGCACATAAGCGCCGGGCTCCTGATCCATGATGTAGGGCAGCGTCTCGTCGCCCTGGACGGCGGCATCGATGCGTCCCTGCTTGAGCTGGGTGCGGGCATCCGCCGAGCCGTCGGTGCCGACGAACACGATCGCATTGCCGCCGCAGTTCTTCTCGCTCCAGGCGGCAATCTGCGCGGGGAACATGGTGCGGCGGCTGGCGCCGACCTTCTTGCCGCAGAGCGCGGCGGCATCCTTGAACTCCGCCGCGCGAGACTGCTGAACGAAGAAGCGCGGACCGCTGCGAAGATAATCGACAAAGGTCGCGGTCTCATGCCGGCTCGCATAGTCGGTGAAGCCTGACAGGATTGCATCGACCCGGCCCGTCGCGATCGACGGCATGAACTCGGCAAAGCTGGTCTCCTGCCACTCGATCTTGACGCCGAGCTTGCGGCCGATCGCCTCGCCAAGCTCGACATCGAACCCGGACAACGCGTTGGTGGCGGGATCGCGGAACTCCATCGGCGGATAGTTCGGCACGATGCCAACCTTGATGCTGCCGCGCTTGACGACTTCCGCCGGCAGCTCGATCGCTAAAGCCTGAACACTCATGGCGCCGAGAAGCGCCGCCGCCACCAAAAATCTCTTCATCAACACGCCCCCATTCTAGATCACAGCCGAAAGAAAAACCCTGGTGCGCTCCTCGCGCGGCGCACCCAATACGTCCGAGGCGCGCCCCTGCTCGACGATCGCGCCCTGGTCCATGTAGACGACCCGGTCGGCGACCTCGCGGGCAAAGCCGAGCTCGTGCGTCACCACCATCATGGTCATGCCGCTCTTCGCCAGCTCCTTCATGACCGCGAGCACCTCGCCGACGAGCTCGGGATCGAGCGCGCTGGTCGGTTCATCAAACAGCATCAGCATCGGCTTCATTGCCAGCGCCCGCGCGATCGCGACGCGCTGCTGCTGGCCGCCGGAGAGCTGCGCGGGATAGGCGTCCGCCTTCGCGGACAATCCGACGCGGCGCAGCAGGTCGAGCGCCTCCGCGCGAACCTCGTCAGATTTGCGGCCCTGCACCTGGAGCGGACCTTCGGTGATATTCTCCAGCGCGGTCTTGTGCGGAAACAAATTGAAGCGCTGGAACACCATGCCGGTCTTCAAGCGCTGCCGCCCGATCTCGCGTTCGCTGAGCCGATGCAGCCGCCCACCCTGCTCGCGCACGCCCAACAGCTCGCCGTCGAGCCAGATGCCGCCGGCATCGATTGCAGCGAGTTGGTTGATGCAGCGGAGCAGCGTGGTCTTGCCGGAGCCGGAGGCGCCGATCAGGCACATCACCTCGCCGGGCCAGACGTCGAGCGAGACGCTCCTGAGAGCCTGGAACTCGCCAAAGTTCTTGGCGACGGAGCGGATCGCGACGAGAGGCTTTGTCATCGCGCGAGCCGCAACGTGCCGCGCGCAAAACGGCGTTCGAGCAGCATCTGGAGCGGCGTCAGGATCGAGACTACGAGCAGGTACCACAGCCCGGCGACGATCAGGAGCTCGATCACGCGGGAATTGGCGTAATAGATGTTTTCGGCATTGTGCAACAATTCCGGATACTGGATGACGCTCGCAAGCGAGGTCGCCTTCACCATGCCGATGAATTCGTTGCCGAGCGGCGGGATCACCACGCGCATCGCCTGCGGCAGCACGATCCGCCGCAGCGCGCGCAAGCGCCCCATGCCGATCGCCTGCGCCGCTTCATACTGCCCGATGTCGACCGACAGCATGCCGGCGCGCATCACCTCGGAGGTGTAGGCGCCCTGGTTGATGCCGAGCCCGAGCAGCGCGGCGAGGAACGGCGTCATGACGTCGACGGCGCGTGCGGACCACAGGCCGGGAATGCCGATGGTCGGGAATACCAGCGCGAGGTTGAACCACAGCAAGAGTTGCAGGATCAGCGGCGTACCGCGAAACAGCCAAGTGTAGCCGGCGGCGACCGTCTGCAGCACCGGGTTGGGCGACAGCCGCATGACCGCCACGACGATGCCGAGAAAAATGCCGAGCGCCATCGCCAGCACCGCCATCACCATCGTGTTGACGATGCCTTCGAGGATGACCTTTGCGGTCAGGAAGCGGCTGACATAGGACCATTCGATCTGGCCGTTCGCGAACGCGCGCGCGATCGCGGCGAGCACGAGGATGATCAGCGCGGCGCTGAGCCAGCGAAACCAGTGCGGCTCGCGCGCGATCTGCATCCCGGACAGATCGGGGAAACCTTCCGCGAGTGCCGGCGCCGGCTTCATTGCGGCGCCGCGTTCAGCATGGGCTGGGCGACCGCGTTGGCACCCAGGCCCCATTTGTCGAGAACCGCCTTGTAGGCGCCATCGGCGATCATGGCGGCAAGCTTCTCGGTCACGACCTCGCGCAAGGCAACATCGTCCTTGCGGAACATGATGCCCTGATAGCCCTTGGCGAAAGGCTCGCCGACGACGCGGTATTTGCCGGGCTCCTGCGTTTGCGCGTAAGGCAGCGTCTCGCTGCCCTGTACGGCGGCGTCGATGCGGCCCTGCTTGAGCTGGTTGCGGACGTCGATCGAGTTTTCGCCGGGGACGTACTGGATCGCAGGCTTGCCGGCCGGCTCGCAATTCTGCTTGCTCCACTTCTCGATCTCGACTGGGAAGCTGGTGCTGCGGGTGGTGCCGACCTTCTTGCCGCAGAGATCGGTCGCAACCTTGGCCTCGTTCTCCGCCATCACGAAGAACTGCGGGCCGGTTGCGAGGTAATCGACGAAATCGGCGGTCTCGCGCCGCGAGGCGCGGTCGGAGATGCCGGAGATGATGAAATCGGCGCGCCTGGTCTGGAGCGAGGGGATCAGCTCGGCAAACGGCGTCTCGCTCCAGACGATCTTGAGGCCGCCGAGCCGCTTGGCGAGTTCGTTGGCCAGATCGATGTCGAGCCCGACCAGCTCGTTGGTCGCGGGATCGCGGTATTCCATCGGCGCGTAGGTGGAGTTGACCGTGAGCTTCAGCGTGCCCGCCTGCTTGATCTCCGCCGGAAGCTCGGCCGCCTGCGCCGACGTCGCGGCAGCCAAGGCTGCGAAACCGAGGAATTGCGAGAGGCGTGTCATGTCAGCTCCTTTGCCAACGCCGCGACCGGCCGTTTGAGATCAATCCGCATCGAGAACGGCCGGCTCGATGACGCCGGCACGTTCGGTGATCACCCGGTATTGCTCCGGCCGCCGGTGGGCGGCGAAGTTGAACATCTTGTCCTTGCCCTGGCGGCACAGGTCGAGATCGATATCGGCCACGATCACCTCATCGGCGAGCGTCTGCGCCTGCGCGACGATGCGGCCATTGGGATCGACGATGCAGGAGCCGCCGATCAGCCCGGAGCCGTCCTCTTCGCCCGCCTTGGCCACCGAGATCGCCCAGGTCGCGTTCATGTAGGCGTTGGCCTGCGTCACCAGCGTCGAGTGGAAGGTGCGAAGTGCGCCGTCTTCGGTGGTGCCGCCATTGGGATCGTAGGCGGCAGAATTGTAGCCGATACAAACGAGCTCGACGCCCTGCAGGCCGAGCACGCGCCAGGATTCCGGCCAGCGCCGATCGTTGCAGATCATCATGCCCATGATGGCATGGGCCCAGGCCGAGCCGGCGCGGAAGGCGGGAAAGCCGAGGTCGCCATATTCGAAATAGCGCTTCTCGAGCTGCTGGTAACGTGCGCCCGGCCGTGGCTCCACCGAGCCCGGCAGATGCACCTTGCGATAGCGGCCGAGGATCTCGCCGTCGCGATCGACCAGGATGGCGCAATTGTAGCGGCGGCCGTCCGGCGTCAGTTCGGCATAGCCGACATAGAAGCCGACGCGTAGCGCGCGCGCACGGTCGAACAGTTTTGCCACCGCCGGGTTCGGCATGCCGCGCTCGAAATAATGGTCGAGCTCGGCGCCTTCGAGCAACCAGCGCGGAAAGAAGGTGGTGAAGGCGAGTTCGGGAAACACCACGAGGTTGGCGCCGCGGCCAGCGGCCTCCTCCAGCATGTCGAGCATCCGCTTCAGCGTATGCTCGCGCGTATCGGCTTTTTGCGTCGGCCCCATTTGTGCTGCGGCGGCGCGAAGAACACGAACCAAGATTGCCTCCAATCTGTGCGCAGTGCTGCCTCAATGGGCGACTGAACCCTTTGATGCGACGTGCAAATCCGCGGCCATTACGGGCGAGCGGGGCTGCAAAATCAATTCGTTCTGCTATGATGTTTTGGCCTTGAGTATAATCGGCAGTGATATGAACCTGCGTCAGCTCGAAATCCTGCGCGCCGTCATCCGCCATCGCACCACGGTCGCGGCCGCGGATGAGCTGGCGCTGTCGCAACCCGCGGTCAGCAACGCGCTGAAGACGATGGAGGCACAGGCGGGCTTCGCCTTGTTCGAGCGGGTCAACAACCGGCTGTTTCCGACCTCGGAAGCGATGGCGCTGTACAAGGAGAGCGAGGCGATCTTCGCGCTGCATGCAAAGCTCGAGAACCGCGTGCGCGATCTGCGCGAGAACCGCTCCGGGCATCTCGCCATCGTGGCGACGCCGCCGCTGGCCTACAGCATCATTCCATCGGCGCTCTCCAGCTTCCTGCGCCGCCGCCCGGAGACGCGCATGTTCTTCGACGTGCGGCGCTACGAGGGCATCATCGAGGGCGTGCTCAGCCGCGTCGCCGAGCTCGGCTTCGCGCTCGGGCTGACACATCATCCCGGCATCGCGCACGAGGTGGTGCACACCGGCGAGATGGTCTGCGTGCTGCCGCCGCAGCACCCGCTCGCCGACAAGCCCGTGATCTCGGCCGCGGATCTGTCGGGCCTGCCTTTCATCGGGCTCGAGCGCGGCACGCGGCTTGGCGAAGCCGTGCGTGACAGTTTTGCCCGTGCCGGCGCGCCGTTCCGGCCGACGGTGGAGGTGCGCTACTGCAACACGGCCTGCGTGCTTGCGGCCGCCGGCGTCGGCGCCGCGGTGGTCGATCCCTACTCGCCGTTGCAGAACGGCGGCAGCGGTCTCGTGGTCCGGCCGTTCACGCCGACCACGCACGCGGTGGCCTATATGCTATGGTCGGAAGCCGAGCCGCTCTCCCGCCTGGCCAAGGCCTTTCTCAGCGAAGTTCGCAAGGAAAGCTCGCTGCTGGAACGCACAGCGCCACACCAGCAACATGGGGCAGGAATCGATTGAGCTTGCGCCTGCGCGCGCAGCCTTTGACCGGGGAGGGCACATGGCACGCATCACCATCATCGAGACCGGGCAGGTCCCGCAAAAATATCGCGAGCAGCACGGCTCGTTCCCGGACATGTTCGAACGCATGGTCCGCGCCGAGGACCCGACCGCTACGGTGGACGTCGTCAGCATCCCGAACGGCGACGCGCTTCCCGATCCGGGCAAGCTCGAGGCCGTGCTGATCACCGGTGCTGCCGCCGGCGTCTATGACGGGCTCGACTGGATCGCGCCGCTGGAGGATTTCGTCCGCACCGCCTACGCCAACAAGACGCCGATGGTCGGCATCTGCTTCGGTCATCAGCTGATCGCGCAGGCGCTCGGCGGCACCGTGCGCAAATCCGAGAAGGGCTGGGGCATCGGCCGGCACGTCTATCGGGTGCTGCCGGAGAACGGCGTCGTCGATGGCGAGGAGGTCGCGATCGCCGCCTCACATCAGGATCAGGTGATCGAGCCGCCCAACGACGCGCTCACGATCCTCTCGTCCGACTTCACCCCGCATGCCGCCCTCCTCTACGCCAACGGCACCACGCTGACGGTGCAGCCGCATCCGGAGTTCGACCTGGCGTTTGCAGAAGTGTGCTGCGAGCTGCGTGACGGCAAGGTGCCGGAGGAAATTGTCGCGACGGCAAGGGCGTCGCTGGCGGAGCCGATGGACAGCGCCAAGCTCGGCGGGGCGATCACGAGGTTCCTGGCGAGGCGCTGATTTCACCTCGCCCCGCTTGCGGGCAGAGGGAGAGGAAGCACCTCAGAACGGATCCGTTCCCAATCCCGGCACATCCGCGGGCCGCGGCCCGGGCGCGGCCCAGTGAAACCGGCGGTCCTTCTCCGCGATCGCGATGTCGTTGATCGACGCCTCGCGCCGCTTCATCAAGCCGTGCTCGTCGAACTCCCACTGCTCGTTGCCGTAGGAGCGATACCACTGGCCGCCGGCGTCGTGCCATTCGTACTGGAAGCGCGCGGCGATGCGGTTCTCGTCGAAGGCCCAGAGGTCCTTGATCAGGCGGTAGTCCTGCTCCTTCTCCCATTTGCGGGTGAGGAACGCGACGATGGCTTCGCGACCCTGCAAGACCTCGGAGCGATTGCGCCAGCGGCTGTCCTCAGTATAGGCGAGCGAGACGCGCACCGGATCGCGTGAATTCCAGGCATCCTCGGCCATGCGGGCCTTTTGCGCGGCGGTCTCACGGGTGAAGGGCGGAAGCGGCGGGCGCGACATGATGGCCTCATCGGTTGGTCGGGGCCGCAATCTATCGCCCCGATTGGTGGAGTCGATAGGCCACCACAAATCGGGTGATCACTTATCGGGCGATCACGAAATCAAATCGGCCTTCATCAAGGCGCGGATCGATTTCGGGATCGGCTGGGCGCGGCCGCCGCTGATGAAGGCGACGCGGACCTCGGCCTTCACCAGAACCTCCTCGCCGCGACGGACTTCCTGCGCCAGCATGATCGAGGCGCCCTTTACCGCAACCGGCCAGGTCACGACGTCGAGCACGTCGTCCATCCGCGCGGGTTTCAGGAAATCCAGATGCATCGAGCGCACCACGAAGGCAAAGCCCGCGCCTTCGGTCTCCACCTGATCGAACAGCGCCTGCTGCTCGGCGCCCATCAGCCTGAGATGATTGGTGCGGCCGCGCTCCATGTAACGCAGATAGTTCGCGTGATAGACGATGCCGGAGAAATCCGTGTCCTCGTAATAGACGCGGACCTGCATGTGGTGGCGGCCGTCGCGGATCTCGCCGTCGAGATGGGCAGTCACGTCGCGAGCCTCTTCGCTTTTTGCAACCGGCCCGTTTTGCGCAAAAATGGCCAGCCGCGCAAGCGCAGGTTATGCCACCGCCGGCCCCGTCCTTCCAAGCGTAACCTCGACGATCTCCGGGGGCACACCGACGCGGACGGGCATGATGCTGCAGCCGAGACCGCCGGAGACGATGACGTCGCATTTCAGCCTGAAGTGACCATAGGCGAGCCGCAGGCCGTGCTGTTTCGGAACCGCCGGCGACCAGCCGAGCAGGCGAACCTGGCCGCCATGGGTGTGGCCGGACAGTTGCAGTGCGACGCGCGCCGGCACGCGCGGTGCGATGTTGGGCTCGTGCGCGAGCAGGATGACCGGCGCGTCGTCCGTGACCTTGGCGAGCGTGGCGTTGAGATCGTCGGCGCCGAAGCGTCCCGTGCTGCGAAAGCGGCGCGCCGGCAGGAAGGCGAGCTGGTCGCCGAGGCCCGCGAGCCAGAACGGGCGGCCGTCCTTGGACAGCCGCACGACGTCATTTTCGTAGACGGGAATGCCGGCTGCTTCCAATGCACGATGAGCGATGGTCGGCCCGTGCCCTGCCTGCTGCACCGTCCTGTCGTCCCAATAATCGTGGTTGCCCATCACGGCATGAACGCCGAGCGGCGCCTTCAGGCCGGCCAGCACCCTCGCCCATTCGCGCGACGGGATCAGGCGCGTGACCTGGTGCACGCCGGCGACATAGTCGCCGAGCAGCACGATGAGATCGGCGTTCAGCGCGTTGGTGCGGTCGACGATCGACTCGATCCGCTCCAGCGACATCCAGGGATCGCAGGCATGGATGTCGGCGATGGCAGCGATCTTCAGCGGAAGATCCGCCGGCCATTGCCGCGGCGTCGGATGATAGCGGGTGACGCGGAGCCGCAGCACCGGCTCGATGCCGACGCCGTAGGCCGCCGTCGAGACGCCGAGGGCGGACAGACCGCCGATGGAACGGATGAGATGACGGCGCGTGATCATGGGAACCCGATCGCAATGCGCCTCGTTGATGCGGTCCGATTGGAGCGGAATTGGGGTGCGTTCGTGCAGACCATCTGCACGAGATTACCAGAAGTTCATGACAGAAGGAGCGCGCGGCAATTGCGCGGATCAGTCGTCGCTCTCGTCCGTGCCGAACAGGCCGAACTGTGACGCCGCATCGCGCGAAGGCTCGGCGATGCCGAGATGGCGGAAGGCGTGCGAGGTGAGCAGGCGGCCGCGCGGGGTGCGCTGGAGATAGCCGCACTGGATCAGATAAGGCTCGATGATGTCCTCGATCGCATCGCGCGGCTCGGACAACGCTGCGGCCATGGTCTCGACGCCGACCGGGCCGCCGCCATAGTTCATCGCGATGGTCGTGAGGTAGCGGCGGTCCATAGCATCGAGACCCGCGGCGTCGACCTCGAGCGCGCTCAATGCGTGGTCGGCAATCTTGCGATCGATCTTGTCGGCATCGGCTGCCGAGGCGAAATC
Source organism: Bradyrhizobium symbiodeficiens (assembly GCF_002266465.3). NCBI lineage: Bacteria > Pseudomonadati > Pseudomonadota > Alphaproteobacteria > Hyphomicrobiales > Nitrobacteraceae > Bradyrhizobium > Bradyrhizobium symbiodeficiens. Next base: position 6,199,325 of record NZ_CP029427.2, read on the forward strand.
GCGCACGCGCCTCAACAGACGGCCGGCGATACGCGGCGTGCCGCGGGCGCGCCGCGCGATCTCGTTGGCACCGTCCGCGCTCATGCCGACATTGAGCACGCGCGCGCCGCGGGTGACGATGCTTTCGAGCTCCTCGATCGTGTAGAAGTTCAGCCGCACCGGAATGCCGAAACGATCACGCAAGGGATTGGTGAGCAGGCCGGCGCGCGTGGTGGCGCCGACGAGGGTGAATTTCGACAGCTCGATCTTGACCGAGCGCGCCGCCGGGCCCTCGCCGATGATGAGGTCGAGCTGAAAATCCTCCATCGCGGGATAGAGCACCTCTTCCACGGCAGGGCTGAGGCGATGGATCTCGTCGATGAAGAGCACGTCGCGCTCTTCGAGATTAGTGAGGAGGGCTGCGAGATCGCCGGCCTTGGCGATCACGGGACCTGACGTCGCGCGAAAGCCAACGCCAAGCTCCTTGGCCACGATCTGCGCCAGCGTGGTCTTGCCGAGGCCGGGCGGACCAACGAACAGCACGTGATCCAGCGCCTCGCCGCGCTTGCGCGCCGCCTCGATGAAGATCGAGAGATTCTTGCGCGCCTGCTGCTGCCCGACGAAATCGGACAGCGATTGCGGGCGCAGCGCAGTGTCGCCGACATCGTCGGAACGGCGCTCGGGCGTGACGATGCGAGAGGCTTTCGGATCGCTCACTCAGCGAGCTCCTCGTAGGGTGGGCAAAGGCGCACTTCGCGCCGTGCCCACGAAGTCTCTGATCGATTGAAAGATCGTGGGCACGCTGCGCTTTGCCCACCCTACGAGACCGATCATTGCCGCGCTCACTTCGAAAGCTCCTTCAGGCCGAGCCGGATGAGCTGCGCGGTCTCGGCGCTCTCGCCGGCACTGCGCGCGGCGGATGCAATGGCTGCGGCCGCCTGCGGCTGGCCATAGCCGAGATTGACCAGCGCTGAGATCGCATCCGCCACGGGGCGCGGCGCGCGCTGGTCGTCGACGGCGCCGGCGAGATGCACGACGGCGGGATCGACATTGGCGAAAGCCGGCGCCTTGTCCTTCAGTTCGGTGACGATGCGCTCGGCGACCTTGGGGCCGACGCCCGGCGTGCGCGCCACCGCGGCCTTGTCACGAAGCGCAATGGCATTGGCAAGATCGGAGGGTGCCAGCGTCCCAAGCACGGCGAGTGCGACCTTGGCGCCGACGCCCTGCACGGTCTGGAGCAGGCGAAACCATTCGCGCTCCTGGTCGGTGCGAAAGCCGAACAGCTTGATCTGGTCCTCGCGGACATAGGTCTCGATCGACAGCACGGCGGCCTCGCCGGGCGACGGCAGATGCTGCAGCGTGCGCGTCGAGCAGTGCACCTGGTAGCCGACGCCGCCGACGTCGAGGATGACGAAATCCTCGCCGTAGGAATCGATCAGGCCCTTGAGCTTGCCGATCATAGCCCCACCACCTTCAGCCGCAGCGCGGTGCTCTGGCGGTGATGGGCGTGGGTGATGGCGATGGCGAGCGCGTCGGCGGCGTCGGCGGACGGCGGCTCGGCCTTCGGCAGCAAAATCTTCAGCATCATCGCGATCTGCTGCTTGTCGGCATGGCCGGCACCGACCACGGTCTTCTTGACCTGGTTCGGCGCATACTCGGCGACACTGATGCCGAACATCGCGGGCGCGAGCATGGCGACGCCGCGGGCCTGGCCGAGCTTCAGCGTCGCAACGCCGTCCTTGTTGACGAAGGTCTGCTCGACCGCGGCTTCCATCGGCTTGTGGCTGGAGAGCACGGAAGCGAGCCCCTCGTGGATCGCGAGCAACCGGCTTGCCAGCGGCAAATCGTCCGGCGGTTCCACCGAGCCGCAGGCGACGTAGATCAGGCGATTGCCGTCAGCCTCGATCACGCCCCAGCCGGTGCGGCGCAGGCCGGGGTCGATGCCGATGATACGAACGGGGCCGCGAATCGGGAGTGCAGTCATGGGCCAGTGATAGCGGCTGGCCGGGAGGAGCGAAACAGAAACAGAACGAAAGTCCCCGGGGAAAGCGAGCCCCTACCCGCCCATCTTCGCCATCAGCGCGTCCGACACCTCGAAATTGGCGTAGACTTGCTGGACGTCGTCGTGCTCGTTGAGCAAATCCATCAGCTTAAGCAGCTTCTCGCCGGTCTCGTCGTCGACTGTAACAGTGTTCTGCGGCTTCCAGATCAGCGCGGCCTTGCGGGGCTCGCCGAACTTGGCTTCCAGCGCCTTGGCGACGTCGCGATAGCCTTCGGTCGAGGCGTAGATCTCGTGGCCGCCTTCGCCGGAGACGACGTCGTCGGCGCCGGCCTCGATCGCGGCATCGAGCATGGCGTCGTCGGAGGCGACACTGCGGTCGTACTCGATGATGCCGGTACGGTCGAACATGAAGGACACCGAGCCGGTTTCGCCGAGATTGCCGCCCGATTTGGTGAAGAAGGAGCGGATGTCGGAGGCGGCGCGATTGCGGTTGTCGGTCAGCGCCTCGACGATGACGGCGACGCCGCCGGGGCCATAGCCCTCGTAGCGGATCTCGTCATAGTTCTCGCCCTCGTTGCCGAGCGCTTTCTTGACGGCGCGCTCGATATTGTCCTTCGGCATGTTCTCCTGACGCGCCGCGATGATCGCCGCACGCAGGCGCGGGTTCATGTTGGGGTCGGGCGTGCCGAGCTTGGCAGCGACGGTGATTTCCCGCGCCAGCTTGCCGAACAGCTTCGACTTCTGGGCATCCTGCCGCCCCTTGCGGTGCATGATGTTCTTGAATTGGGAATGTCCGGCCATGCGTGGTCTCTCGGGGAATCGTCAGCCAAAGGTGATCGCGGAAAGCGCGGCCTTATAAGCCGCCAACTGCCCGGAATGAAAGAGGTTCTACGACTTTAAGGTAGTATCGTAGCACATCAGCCCAAAAGTCAGGCAACGTTAACCCTGATTTCATTCCGGCTTGCGAAAATAGCGTTTGCTCGTCCTCCGACAAGAGAGACCTGATGGCGTTCGGACTATTTCGGAAGCGTCTGCCGGACATGGCTGCGCCTGCGACCGCCACGGCGGCTCCGCAGCCGGCGGCCCATTCCGAGCCCGTTCCCGCGGTCGAAACTGATTCGGCCCGGGAGATACTGGAACTGCTTGAACTCGAGCTGGGCGCCATGATCCGCCAGCTCGAGCGCGCCGCCAATTCGGTGGCGGGCGGCGCCGAGGCGACGGCCACGACGCTTGCCGCCATCCGCGATCGCACCGATGCCCTGACCGGCCGGACCAACGCCGCGCAATCGACCGCCTCCACCTTCGCCCAAGCCGCCGACAAGTTCACCCGGTCCGCGCTGGGGATCGGCGCGCAGGTTCGCGAGGCCGGCAAGCTCGCGGACGAGGCCAGCGCTGCGGCGCAGGAAGCCCGTGCCAACGTCGATCGCCTGCGCGAATCCTCCGCCGCCATCGGCAACGTCGTCAATCTGATCGCGCAGATCGCGCGGCAGACGACGCTGCTCGCGCTCAACTCGACGATCGAGGCCGCGCGCGCCGGCGCAGCCGGCAGAGGCTTTGCGGTCGTCGCGACCGAGGTCAAGGCCCTCGCGGTGCAGACGCAAGGCGCCACTGAAGAGATCACAAAGAAGATCGACGCGCTGCAGCGCGACGCGGCCGGCTCCGCGGAGGCCGTGCACCGCATTTCGCAGGCGATCGAGGCGATCCGGCCGGTGTTCGAGACCGTCAACGGCGCGGTCGCCGAACAGAACGCCACCACCAGCGAAGTTTCCGGCAACGCCGCCAGCGCCTCGGAGTTCATCGTCTCGGTCGGCGAGAGCGCTGCCGAGATCGACGCCGCGACCAAGGCAGCCGAGAGCCACGGCGAGAACGTCGCCAGCGCCGGCAAGGCCGTGACCACCTTCGCACAGAAGCTGAAATCGCGTTGCGCGGTGCTGCTCGGCCAGAGCGAGCACGACGACCGCCGCAAGACCGAGCGGCTGCCGTGCCATCTGAAGCTCGAAACCGCGCGCGGCGTGATGCCGGTCTATGAAATTGCGATGGACGGCGTGCTGATCGGCGGCGCGGAAGCAGGCCGGCTTGGACCGCAAGCGATCATCGAAGGCACCCTCGAAGCCGTCGGCGCCTGCCGCTTGCGCGTGATCGAGCAATCCAAGGCCGGCGCCCGTGCGCAATTCGTCAGCCCCAATGCCGAGCTCCGCGAAAAGATCGAGGACAGGCTCTGGTCGATCCACGAAGAGAACACCGAGTTCGTCACCCGCGCCATGGAGGCGGGCAACGCGCTGACGAAGATATTTGAACAAGCGGTTGCGCGCGGCGAAGTCAAAATCGACGACCTCTTCGACACCGACTATGCCGAAATCGCCGGAACCGATCCGCAGCAATACCGCACGAAATATCTCGACTGGGCCGACCGCGCCCTGCCACCGTTCCAGGAAGCCTTTCTGGCCAAGGACCAGCGCATGGCGTTCTGCGCTATGGTCGACCGCAACGGCTTCCTGCCGGTGCATAACAGGATCTATTCGCATCCGCAGCGGCCGGGCGACGCCGCCTGGAACACGGCCAACAGCCGCAACCGGAGGATCTTCAACGATCCGGCGGGGTTGGCGGCCGCACGCAACCTGCGCTCGTATCTGGTGCAGAGCTATGCGCGCGACATGGGCAATGGGAATACGGTGATGATGCGCGAGATCGACGTCCCGATCCGCGTGCAGGGCCGGCACTGGGGTGGATTCCGCACGGCTTACAAGCTCTAGAGCCTGGTCCGAAAATATGTGCCGCATCTTCTCGAACGGAATAGCGAAATAAGGCGCGAAATACGCCTGAGTGCACGCTCAGGCAAGACGCCGGCCGCGAATCATCCTTTTAAGCGGATTGGAATGGGAATGCCGCCGTGAGCCGGGTTTACGGCTCTGACTGGAGGACTCATCGAACATGTCTGTCGTACAACTTGCAGTCATGGACACCGGCTCCAACCGCACGCTCGCCGAGCGGCTGATTGATCAGCTCGCCGACCGCATCGGCGGCCTCGGCGTGGAACTCGCCGATATCGCCGGCAACGTCCAGGAAGTCGCCAACCGCGTCGCAAACCAGTCGGAACGGTTCCACCATCTCCAGGAGACCGCCGAGACGATGGTCTCGGCCAACCACGATATCGCCAATGCATCGCAGGCCGTGCAAACCACCACGTCGGCGGCGGTCGGCGAGATCGCGCAATCGCGCGGCGCCGTCGACGCCGCGGTCAGCCACATCTCCGAGCTCGTCGCAGCGGTCGAGCGGATCGAAGCGCGCCTCAGCGCCGTCGGCTCGGCGCTGGCCCAGGTCGCGAAAGTCTCCGGCTCGATCGAGGCGATCGCGAAGCAGACCAATCTGCTCGCGCTGAACGCAACCATCGAAGCCGCCCGCGCCGGCAATGCCGGCCGCGGCTTCGCGGTGGTCGCAAGCGAGGTGAAGAACCTCGCGGAAGCCACCCGCCAGGCCACGCACCAGATCTCCGACACCGTGCGCGATCTCGACGGCCAGATCGAAGGCCTGATCGGCGAGAGCAGCGACGCCTCGCAGCGCGCGAAGACCGCCGGGGAAGGCGCCCAGCAGATCTCCGGCATCATCTCGCGGGTCCAGCAAGGGTTCGCCTCCGTGGAGGCGCAGATCGGCAGCGTCACGCGCGCGGCGACCTCCAATCTCGGACACTGCGACACCGTGATCAGCGAGCTGGACGAACTCGCCAAGGGCGTCGACCTCTCCTCGCGCGATCTCAAGAACGCCGACGAGCGGGTGGCGAAGCTGCTCGACACATCCGAGGGCCTGATCGCACTGATCGCCGACAGCGGCGTCGAAACGTCTGACACACCGCTGATCCGCATCGTGGTCGATACCGCCAAGCGGATCTCGGCCGAGTTCGAAGCCGCGATCGATCGCGGCGACATCACGCTCGCCCAGCTCATGGACGAGACCTACCGCGAAATTCCCGGCACCGATCCCAAGCAGTATCTCACCAACTACGTCGACTTCACCGACCGCGTGCTGCCCGCGATCCAGGATCCGCTTCAGAAATCCGATCCGCGCATCGTCTATTGCGTCGCCTGGGCGCGGAGCGGATATTTGCCGACCCATAATCCCAACTACCGCCTGCCGCAGGGCAAGGACCCCGTGTGGAATAACGCCAATTGCCGCAACCGCCGCCTGTTCAACGACCGCACGGTGAAGAAGGTCGCAGGCAGCACGAAGCCGTTCCTGCTCCAGACCTACCGCCGCGACATGGGCGGCGGCCAGTTCGTGCTGATGAAGGACCTGTCCTCGCCGATCATGATCCGCGGCAAGCACTGGGGCTCCTTCCGGATGGGTTTCCGGCAGGGCTGACGGGCGCGCGCGGCGGGTCCTGAATCAAAAAAATCGAAAAACAACCCCATGCACAGTAGCCGGGGCTAGCCGAATCAATGGCTTGCGCCGGCAGGTGCAGGACGCGTTTGACGCGTCGGGCAAAACGGCCGCCGCCACCCGGCTTTCCCAATCGCACGACTTTCGTCATCGCATGATTTTGCGCATCCGCACGACAATCTCCGGCGATCGACAACGCGCGCGACGAAAAAGCATCAAAACATGACGATTATCATATCAATGAGCCCAAAACGCGTGCAGCGAGCGCCGCACAAATTCGTGAACATCATGGGCTGACGCGCCGGCAGCGCAAATATGCATTGCCGGAGATTGCGACGCTTCATCGTTTCGTATCGGTGTGATTATTGTCGCGCGCGAATTCGCTGACTAGATCGCCGCAAGCGATCGAGCGAGCAAGGGGATGCACATGGCAACAACTCTCAACATCAACGGCGAAACGAAATCGTTGGACGCGCCACCGGAAATGCCGCTGCTGTGGGTGCTGCGCGACATCCTCGGCATGACCGGCACCAAATTCGGCTGCGGCATCGCGCAATGCGGCGCCTGCACGGTGCATGTCGACGGCAAGGCGGTGCGCTCCTGCGTGCTGCCGGTCAGCGCCGTCGTGAACCGCGCCATCACCACCATCGAGCATGTCGGCACCACGCCTGTTGGTGCGAAGGTGCAGAAGGCCTGGCTCGATGCCGAAGTGATCCAGTGCGGCTACTGCCAGTCCGGCCAGATCATGTCGGCCGCGGCGCTGCTGGCGGCAACACCGAACCCCGACGACTCCGACATCGACGCCGCCATGGCCGGCAACATCTGCCGCTGCGGCACCTATGTGCGCATCCGCCAGGCCATCAAGCAGGCCGCCAACGGCCGTCAGTCGTGAGGTCTGCCATGAATGCGCACAACAGCGTCTCCCGCCGCACGCTTCTGACCGGCGGTCTTGCTACCGGCTTCCTGCTCGCGTTCCACCTGCCGCTGCGCGCCGCCGTCAACGAACCGGTGCAGCCGCCTGACACGACCGACGGCAAGTTCGCGCCCAACGCCTTCATCCGCATCGACCCTGAAGGTCTGACGACGCTGGTGATGCCGCAAGTCGAGATGGGACAGGGAATCTACACCGCGGTCTCGATGATCCTGGCCGAGGAGCTCGACGCCGACTGGTCGAAGGTCCAGCTGCTGCACGCTCCAGCCAACGAAAAGCTGTACGGCAATCCGATTTTCATCATTCAGGCGACCGGAGGCTCGACATCGGTCCGGGCGTTCTGGAAGCCGCTGCGCGAAGCCGGCGCCAGCGCGCGCGCAATGCTGGTGCAGGCCGCGGCTGCGCAATGGGGCGTCGATCCCGCCAGTTGCACGACATCCAAGGGCGAGGTGACCCACAAGGCGAGCGGGCGCATGCTCGCCTATGGCGCGCTTGCGGCTGCCGCAAGCGGCCAGACGCCGCCCAAGGACGTCCCGCTCAAGGACCCCAAGGATTTCGTCTACATCGGCCAGCCGTTCAAGCGACTCGACACCCCCGAGAAGGTCAACGGCAAGGCCGTCTACGGCATCGATGCCATCGTGCCAAACATGAAGTTCGCGACGTTGGCGCAGTGCCCGGTTTTCGGGGGCAAGGTCGGCAAGGTCGATGACCGTGCCGCCAAGAAGATTCCGGGCGTGCGGCAGATCGTCGTGCTCGACGATCTCGTTGCCGTCGTCGGGGATCACATGTGGGCGGCGAAGAAGGGTCTCGACGCGCTCGAGATCGCGTGGAACGAGGGACCGAACGCGAAGATCAACTCGAAAGCGATATGGGACGATCTACGCACCGCCAGCGCCAAGGACGGCGTGGTCGCCAGATCAACCGGCGACATCGTCAAGGGACTCGCGAGCGGCGAAAAATTCGAAGCTTCGTTCGAGCTGCCGTTTCTCGCCCACGCAACGATGGAGCCGTTGAACGCCACGGTTCATTGGAAGCCGGATTCCTGCGAAATCTGGACCGGAACGCAGATCATGGCGCGCGTGCAATCGGAGGCGGCCAAGGCCGCCGGGCTCCCGGTCGAGAAAGTGACCGTCAACCAGCACCTGCTCGGTGGCGGCTTCGGCCGCAAGCTCGAGCCCGACATGGTGGTCGCAGCCGTTCGCATCGCCAAGGAGGTCGACGGCCCGGTCAAGGTGGTGTGGACCCGCGAGGAAGACATTCAGCACGATATCTATCGCCCGGTGTATCGCGACACGATCGCAGCGACCTTGTCGGGCGGCAAGATCGCAAGCTGGAAATACAAGATCGCCGGCGCTGCGATCATCGCGCGCTGGCTGCCGCCGGCCTTCCAGAACGGCATCGACATCGACGCGATCGACAGCGCCACCGACGTGCCCTACGAGATCCCGAACGTCCACGTCGAATATGTGCGAGCCGAACCGCCGGCGATCCCAACGGGGTTCTGGCGCGGGGTCGGGCCCAACAACAACGTGTTTGCGGTCGAATGCTTCATCGACGAACTGGCGCGCAAGGCGGGCAAGGACCCGGTCGAGTTTCGCCGTGGCATGCTGGCCAATCAGCCGCGCTTCCTGTCCGTCCTCAATCTCGCGGCAGAGAAGGCCAATTGGGGTCAACCCTTGCCGGCGCGCGTCGGACGCGGCGTGTGCCTGCAGCCGTCGTTCGGGAGTTTCATCGCCACCGTCGTGGAAGCGGAGGTCGACGAGCAAGGCGAGATCAACCTGCGCCGTGCGACCTCGGTGGTGGATACCGGCATCGCCGTCAACCCTGACACGATCGTGGCTCAGGTCGAGGGCGGATTGATCTTTGGCCTGACCGCAGCGCTCTACGGCGAGATCACCATCGAGAAGGGGCGCGTCCAGCAGTCCAACTTCAACGACTACCGGATGTTGCGGATCAACCAGACGCCGAAGATCGAGGTTCACGTCGTCAAGAGCGGCGAGGCGCCCGGCGGAATTGGCGAGACCGGCACGACGGCGGGACCGCCGGCGCTGCGCAATGCGATCTACGCTGCGACCGGCGTGGCGCTTCGGCGCCTACCGATCGACCGGAAACTGCTGGCTGCGGGGAAGAAGGCATGAGCGGCAAGATGCGTATCCTCACAAGCCTGGTCGTGATCGCCATCGTCGCAGTGGCGCTCGGCGTCTGGATCATCCGCGGGCCCGGCCCGCTCGACTTTGCCGGCGGCACCAAGGTGCCGCTAGCCGATTACCGCGCGGGCAAGCCGAGCGGCGTGCCGGCCAAGCTCGAGAAGGCCAGCCTGATCGAACGCGGCGAATACCTTGCAAAGGCCGCCGACTGCATGGTCTGCCACACCAAGCCGGGCGAGAAGGACTATTCCGGCGGGCTCGGCTTCAAGCTGCCGTTCGGCACGCTCTATTCGACCAACATCACGCCGGACCAGGACACCGGCATCGGCAATTACAGCGACCAGGATTTTCTGAACGCGGTCCAGCACGGCAAGCGCCGTGACGGCGCCCGGCTCTATCCGGCGATGCCGTACACGTCCTACACGTTCATGACCGACGAAGACGTGCTGGCGGTGAAGGCGTATCTGTTCAACCTGCCGCCGGTGCGCGCGAAGGCGCCGGAGAATACGCTGTCGTTCCCGTTCAACCAGCGCTGGGCGATGATCGTCTGGTCGGCCGTGTTCAATCCGGACACGCGCTTTGCACCCGACACCTCGAAGAGCCCGGAGTGGAACAGAGGCGCGTATCTTGTCGAAGCGCTGGCGCATTGCGGCGAATGCCACACCCCGCGCAATCTCGGCTTCGCGCTGGACAACCGCAGGAAATTCGCCGGCGCGATCACGGCGGGCTGGCGCGCCTTCAACATCTCCTCCGACAAGGCGACAGGTCTCGGCAATTGGAGCGATGCGGACCTGATCTCGTACCTGTCTCTCGGCCATGCGCCTGGCCACGGCTCGGCCTCGGGTCCGATGGGTGAGGCGGTCGACCACAGCTTCAGCCAGTTCGCGCCGGAGGATATTCGCTCTATCGTTGCTTATCTGCGCAGCGTGCCGTCGCAGCCTTCGCCCGACCTGCCTGCCACCACCGCGCCTGTCGCACCCGCATCGCACAGGGAAGGCATCACCGCGGACGCCCGCGGCAAGATGCTGTTTGCCGGCGCCTGCGCCAGCTGCCATGGCTGGAGCGGCGAAAGCCCGGTGTCGCCGATGGCGACGCTGACCGGGACCTGGGCCGTCAACGACCCCGCCGCCACCAATGTCGCGCAGATCGTGATCTCGGGCACGAGGCGCCATACGCCGGACGGCGCGCTGTCGATGCCGGCGTTCGGCAATGCGTATAGCGATGACGAGATCGCGGCGGTGGCGAACTACGTCACGGGAAGGTTTGGGACCAAGGGCTCGAAGCTGACGGCGAAGGATGTCGCGGAGCTGAGGAAGCAGACGGCGGAATAGGTCTCCGCCGCGACTGACGCTGCACCTTCTCCCTTGCGGGAGAAGGTGGCGCGAAGCGGAGGCAGGCGGCTCACCCCCGCCGCCTGCCCCGAGCATCGAAGGCGCCGCCACTGGTGCGGCGACCGTTGTTGCCATAGAAAGGCTGCCGCACATTCGGGGCGCGGACCCGAACACAATCGACTGGCTTTCGATGTCCCTTCCACCCGCCCAAATCGGCGCGCCGTTGTCCGAGATCGATACGCCGGCGCTGATCATCGACCTCGACGCCTTCGAGCGCAACATCGACACGATGGCAGTAGCGGTCGGCAAGCTCGGCGTTCGGTTGCGACCGCATGCCAAGACCCACAAGTCGCCGATCATCGCGGCCAAGCAAATCGCGCGCGGCGCGGTCGGCATGTGTTGCCAGAAGGTCGGCGAGGCCGAGATCCTGGTGGCAGGCGGCGTGAGCGACGTGCTCGTCAGCAACGAGGTGGTGGGCCCGCGGAAGCTGGAACGGCTCGCGTCGCTCGCGCGCCATGCGCGCATCAGCGTTTGCGTCGACGATTCCATCGTGGTCGAACAACTGGCGCTCGCCGCGGAGCGCGCCGGCTCGCACATCGAAGTGCTGGTCGAGATCGATGTCGGCGCCGGTCGCTGCGGCGTCAGGCCGGGCCCGGCGGCGGCCGGCCTGGCGCGGCAGGTGGCGGGGTCGCGCTTCCTGTCGTTCGGCGGCTTGCAGGCCTATCACGGCGCCGCCCAGCATTTGCGCACGCCGGAGGAGCGGCGCGCGGCCATCGCCAGTGCCGCGAAAGCGACCACCGAGACGCTGCGCGTCCTCAAGGACGCGGGCTTTCAATGCCGGACGATTGGAGGCGCGGGCACCGGGACGTTCGAGCTCGAAGGCGCGAGCGGCATCTGGAATGAATTGCAGGCGGGTTCCTATATTTTCATGGACGCCGACTACGCGAAGAACGTCGCCGACGGGACGCGCAACTCTAGCCCGTTCGAGCATGCGCTGTTCGTGATCGCGACCGTGATGAGCACCGCCTCCGGCGAACGCGCGGTCATCGATGCCGGCCACAAGGCGCTGTCGAACGACAGCGGATTTCCGGCCGTGCTGGGCCGTCCCGACCTGCGCTATCACAGGCCCTCCGACGAGCATGGCCTGCTCGATTTCGACAGTGCTGCGTCGCGGCTGGCGATCGGCGACAGGGTGACGCTGATCCCCGGTCATTGCGACCCGACCGTCAATCTCTACGACTGGTATGTCGGCGTGCGCGGCTTCAACACGCCGGATGCCCGCGTGGAGGCGCTTTGGCCGATCGCGGCGCGCGGCGCGATCACCTGAGATTGACGCATTGCGCGTCAATCTCCGCTGTCGTCCCGGACAAGCGAAGCGCAGATCCGGGACCCATACGCGGCAGCAAGCGTTTGGCGAAGACGTGGGGCGACCAGCTTCGCGAAACAATTGGCCCTTGCGGTTATGGGGCACGGCCCCTGGTTGGCAATTGCGCAGCAAGGCGTGCACTTATCATTCGGGACTGCCCGTTTCCGAGGGATGAGCAGACGTGGTCTGACCCGACTGGGAACGTCCACAAATGACCCCGTAGCTGACCTTGGCCGCGCTGAATGCCAATGTCTGCTTCGGTTTGCGCCAGACCACGAGGCTCGCGATGGCTAGGGAGTCAGGTGGTGTGCCTCGATATCCGCGGTCCACGCGAGACACGAATGGCTCTTCCTTCGTTAGGAGGCATTGCCATCGTTGACAGCGTGTCGATCTGGTGACTTTCGTATTCTGTTACTGTCCTAGTTAGGACATCCAGGGAGCAAAATTGGGCCGATTTCAGAGGTTCTTCGCTTGAAGCGGATCGGCTGGGCCATTTTGATTTGCATCGTAGTAGTTTTGGTATTCATAGCGTTCACGAAGCCAAATTGCTTCAGGGATACTGAGCGCCTGACTTTAACGGGCTGGGAATGTGTATGGAGGTAAGGCCGCCCAGGGCGACAGCAACGCGCGGCGACCAACGCTCACCAAAGTCTGTCCTTTGCACCAGATCGGACATCGAGACCGCGTCAGCCTTGGTCTGCTTGTGGACCCACAACAGACATCGCTTCCGCGATGCACGGGAATCTACCGTTCCGGTTTCGACTTCCACTCAACCGCCAGCTTCTGCGCTTCGGCGATCTGTGTCGGGGTCATCTGCTGCGCGATGCGATTTCGATTGCTGATCGCATCTTGGTCACTTCGCGCAGCCGCCAAACTGAGCCACATGTATGCTTGAATACTGTCCTGCGGCACGCCTAGTCCCGTAGCATAACAGAGGGCAAGATATACCTGCGCTCCAATATGACCTTGGTCTGCAGCGCGGCGAAACCACTTCGCAGCCTCGATCCGGTTCTCGGATACGGCCACGCCCGCGAAATGCAGGACCCCGACGTTGAACTGCGCACCATCGTTACCGCGCTCGGCGGCAAGGTGATACAATTTCAATGCTTCAGCTTTGTTCTGAGGCACCCCATTGCCGTTGTCGTACAATGTCCCCAGGTTGTACTGAGCGAAGGTATGGCCTTGATCGGCTGCGAGGCGCCACCACTTTGCAGCCCTAGCGTAGTTTTTCGGCACACCTTGGCCGCCGTCGTACATGAACCCAAGTGCGTACTGCGCTTCAGCATTGCCTTGATCGGCCAGCGGACGCCAGAGCCGTAGCGCGGTTGCGTAGTCGCGTCTGCTATGCGCCGCCTGCGCGTCCTCGAGCGGCCCCGCAACAGCGGATCCCGCCATCGACAGCGGCGAAGCGAGAGCGAAAAAGACCAGGAAGATCCGGACGATCGGCATGAGAAACCTCAATTGGCGTCGCGAGATAGGCGCGGCGCGCGCCGCCGTCGCGACGATGGCAGCTTGTTTGTAGCGGGTCTCCCGCGAAAGGTTCACCGCCGACGGCCTCTTGCGGACACAATCGAACGCCATTGCGCATTAGCCCGGATCCGTGCCTTTGCAAGCAGGTCGCCTATCCGCCCGTAGCTGACCTTCGCGGCGATGCGCGCTGAGAGACGCTTCTGATCCGAAGCGGAAGTTGCCACACTACGATCGATAAATCGGCTTCTGGTCGCTTGAGCGGGCAATCCATCTGATCGCGAGAATGACGATCGATGCGGGAAAGCCGACCGGCGTGAGTAAGATCGGCAAGAGCCAGGCGTTGTTAAGTTTGTTGCAGCTTCCGACCCACGGAATGACGGAACTGAGCTAACCCGACGCCCCTCGAGTTGCCCGCCGATGTCCGCTGCTGAGGGCAAAGCTGATGTGGTCCGTCGGGGGACGACACCGGGTGAGTGGCTTCGCCTTTCAGCTCAACCAGAATTTCGGCGTCGCCGGCTCCAGTCGTCCGCCCATGCGCACCGGCGCGATCTTCAGTGCGAGTCCTGTCGCATCATCGGTCTCCACCGCAACACCACTGAGCGTCGCCGCACCGGCCGCCGGCTCGAACCGGCCCGACGGAATCCCCGACGTGAACCTGCGCAGCGGCTCTTCCTTCTGCATGCCGATGATGGAATCGTAATCGCCGGTCATGCCGGCGTCGGTCATGTAGGCGGTGCCGCCCGTGAGGATCTGGTGGTCGGCGGTCGGGACATGCGTGTGCGTGCCGACGACGAGGCTGGCGCGGCCGTCGCAGAAGAAGCCGATGCCCTGCTTCTCGCTGCTCGCCTCGCAATGGAAGTCGACGACGATGGCGTCGGCGGCAACGCCGAGCGGACAGGCGCCGAGCTCACGCTCCAGGGCGGCAAAGGGATCGTCGAACGGGGTCATGAAGACACGCCCCAACGCGTTGACGACGAGGGCATGCTTGCCGTTCTTGGTCTCGACCAGGGCGGCACCGCGGCCGGGCGTGCCGCGCGGATAGTTCGCGGGACGCACCAGGCGCTCGGCGCGCTCGATGAACACCAGGGCCTCGCGCTGGTCCCAGGAATGGTTGCCGAGCGTCACCGCGTCGGCACCGGCATCGAGAAACTCCTGATAGATCGCTTCCGTGATGCCGAAGCCGCCGGCGGAATTCTCGCCGTTGACGACGACGAAATCGAGCGACCAGTCCTTGATCAGGTCGGGCAGATAGTCGGCGATCGCCGTGCGTCCCGAACGGCCGACGACGTCACCCACGAACAGAATGCGCAACTTCAGAACTCCGGAAATCGAATACGTCCGATTCCGTTAGCACATAATCCAGTGCGACGTCGTGGGCTAGTGCCGGAACCGCCTTGATCTCCTGCGCCGCAAAAGCGAGCCCGATGCCGACGATAGTCTTGGTCTTGCGCAGATGCGCGAAGGTGAAATCGTAATGCCCCGCACCATAGCCGATGCGATGGCCGAGACGATCGAAGGCCGCGAGCGGCGTCAGCATGATGTCGGGGATGACTTCAGCCGCTGCCGGCGACGGCTCGGGAATGCCGAGCGGCCCCATCATCAGGCGGTCGTTCGGATGGAAGATGCGGAAGATCAGCGACTGACCGCGCGCAGTGACACAAGGCAGCGCCAGCTTTGCACCCTGCTCCGCGAGCTTCTTCAAGAGCGGCATCGGATCGATCTCGCTGCGGATCGGCGAATAGCCGGAGACGATGCTGCCGGGCAGCAGATCGAACGGCAGCCCGCGCTTGGCGAGCTTGGCGGCGGCGGTGGCGCGCTTCTTCTCGCTCAGGGCGTCACGCGCGGCGAGGGCTTTGGCACGGAGCTCGGCTTTGGTGTTGGTCATGCGCGTTTTCGCCCCGCCGTCATCGCCCGCAAGAACGGACGGACATGACACTGAGAGTGAACTGGACCGCCGGTTTGTCGTGGACGCAATTCGAAGAACGCAATTCAAGAAAGAATTAGTACGAAGCCGCGAACGCCGTTGAAGCACTCGATCCCGGAGTTCCCTACGAAAGTAGGTGGGCACCATATGTCCGGGCCCACGGGCCCGGCCAGGGACAGTTCCCTAAAGGATCGATAAGGCCCCGGGGATATTATGGCTCCTGACGCGCGTCGCAGCCTCGCAGGGGCAATGTAACAACGATACTGACGAATCGCCAGCCCGGCGGGCGGGATGGTATTTGGGTTAGTTGCTCGCGCCGCTGGCTCGCTCGACCTCTCCCGCTTGCGGGAGAGGTCGCGCCGAAGGCGCGGGTGAGGGCTCTCTCCTCTTGGGGGTCCTCGATCGTGGAGACACCCTCTCCCCAACCCTCCCCCGCAAGCGGGGGAGGGAGCGCACTGGCCGCGTGGCCACCATCGAGCTTCAGCCCGTCAGCCGATAGCGATCCCGTTGCCCACGGTGCGGTTCAGGACCTGGGTCGACTTCTCGATGCGTTCGGCTGCCGCGTTCAGCGCGTTCACCACGGCGGTCTGCGTCATCCTGGCGCGCTCGACGGCGGCGTTGCGGAAGTCCCTGAGCTCGGTCAGCTCATGCTCCATGGTGCGGAGACGGTTGCCGGAATCGACCAGCTCGTCGCAGACGGTCAGCGCCGCCATCACCGTGAGGCGCGCATCGCCGATCTCGCCGAATTTTCCGCGCAGCGACTGGATGCGGGTCTCCAGGCTCTCGGCGAGCTTGAGCAGCCGCACCTCCTGGCCCTCCTCGCAGGCCATGCGGTATTGCCGGCCATTGATGGTGACGTTGATGTGGCTCATCCATCCTCCCCGGTATCGAGCACCGAGCGTATCGTGACGATCGCGGAATCCAGCCGATCGGAAATCTCGCGGTTGCTTCGCTCGAGCTTGCGCGCCTTCACCAGCGCGCCGTCGAGCTCGTCGGCAAGCCGCGAGCGGTCCGCGCCAAGCGCCTGGATTCGTGCCGCGAGTTCGTTCTCGTCGCGATCGGCGTCGCGCCGTCGCTCAACCGCGCTTTCGAGCGCGTCGAGCGCCGCCATCAGCCTGCGGGTCGCGATCTCGATCTCGACCGCGGAGGACTCCGTCATGGCAGAACTGTTGGACACGCGATCGTTCATCTCATCAGCGGTGGAACCTGTGGCCCTTGCCCAGTGGCCTTTTCCTTGGGGCGTGCCGTCCGGCAAAAGACTCGGTTCGGCAAGCGGTTAGAAGCAGAAATTTACGTGGCAAGCTAGCCTAGCGCAACGCCGCCGCAAAACTATGCACCGATCAATCGGGACAAGATCACCGCAATCCATGGGATCTTCCTCGATCCGATCGCGCCGCAAAACCGCTCCGGGCCGAGGCAACTTTTACGGCCAAATCGGCGTTTGACTGCCTTGGACTCCCGGAACCGAGGTGCTATCCCAGCCCCGACCTTCAGGCCGCCAGGCTCCTCCCGCGCGGGCGCACGTCGCCGCCAAGCGCCTCATTTCAGACGGATTTCAGACATGACGCAGGTCGACCACAACCGCATGGCCAACGCGATCCGCGGCCTTTCGATGGACGCTGTCGAGAAGGCAAAATCGGGCCACCCCGGCCTGCCGATGGGCGCCGCCGACATCGCCACGGTGCTGTTCACGCAGTTCCTGAAATTCGATATCGCTGCGACCGAATGGCCGGACCGCGACCGCTTCGTGCTCTCGGCCGGCCACGGCTCGATGCTGCTCTATTCGCTGCTCCATCTCCTCGGCAGCCCCGAGATGACGATCGACCAGCTCAAGAACTTTCGTCAGATCGGGTCGCTGACCCCGGGCCATCCCGAACACGGCCACACCAAGGGCATCGAGACCACCACCGGTCCGCTCGGCCAGGGCATCTCGACCGCGGTCGGCATGGCGCTCGCCGAGAAGATGCTCGCCGCCGAGTTCGGCAAGAAGATCGTCGACCATCACACCTACGTGCTGGCCTCGGACGGCGACCTGATGGAGGGCATCTCGCAGGAAGCGATCGCCATGGCCGGGCACTGGAAGCTCAACAAGCTGATCGTGCTCTATGACGACAACGGCATCTCGATCGACGGTCCGACCTCGATCTCCGATTCCGTCGACCAGGTGAAGCGCTTCAAATCCGCCGGCTGGGCCGCCGAGAAGATCGACGGCCACGACCAGGCGGCAATTGCCGCTGCCATCACCCGCGCCCAGAAATCCAGCAAGCCGACGCTGATCGCCTGCCGCACCACCATCGGCTTCGGCGCGCCGCACAAGCAAGGCACCTCGAAGGTGCACGGCGAGGCGCTCGGGGCCGACGAGCTCAAGGCCGCCAAGGAAAATCTCGGCATTTCGCTCGAGCCGTTCTCGGTGCCCGACGATGTGCTGAAGGCCTGGCGCGCGGCCGGCAGCCGCGGCGCGTCTGCGCGTCAGGAATGGGAAGCAAGGCTCGGTGAGCTCGGCAGCCGCAAGCGCGCCGAGTTCGAGCGCCGCCTGCGCCACGAGCGTCCGGCTGCGCTCGCCAAGGCGTTCAAGGCCTATAAGAAGGAGCTGCTCGAAAAGCCGATGAATGCGGCCACCCGCAAATCCTCCGAAGCCGTGATCGAGGTCATCGCCGGCGCCATGCCGATGGAATTCCTCGCGGGCTCGGCCGACCTCACCGGCTCCAACAACAACAAGGCGAAGTCGGCGACAGCTTTCTCCGCCAAGACACCGAAGGGCCGCTTCATCCATTACGGCATCCGCGAGCACGGCATGGCGGCTGCGATGAACGGCATCTTCCTGCATGGCGGTTTCGCGCCGAACGGGGCGACCTTCCTGGTGTTCACCGACTATGCGCGTCCGGCGATGCGCCTTGCAGCGCTGATGGGCACCGGCGTCGTTTACGTGATGACGCACGACTCCATCGGCCTTGGCGAAGACGGCCCGACCCATCAGCCGGTCGAGCATCTTTCCGCACTTCGCGCCATTCCGAACATGCGCGTGTTTCGTCCCTGCGATGCGATGGAGGTCGCCGAGTGCTGGGAGCTCGCGCTCAACCGCACCGACGGCCCGACCGTGCTGGCGCTGACGCGGCAGAACCTGCCGCAGCTGCGTACCACCGCGACGAACGATAATCCCTGCCAGCATGGCGCCTACGAGCTCGTGGCATCCCAGGGCGAAGCCAAGGCGACGCTGTTCGCCTCGGGTTCCGAGGTCGAGATGGCGGTCGCCGCCCAGAAGCAGCTCGCCGAGCGCGGCATTCCGACACGGGTCGTCTCCGTGCCGTCGCTCGAGCTGTTGTTAGCGCAACCAAAGGAACGCCGTGATGCGATCATCGGCAACGCACCGATCAAGGTCGCGATCGAGGCCGCCGTGCGCTGGGGCTGGGACGCCGTGATCGGCCAGGATGGCGAGTTCGTCGGCATGCACTCTTTCGGTGCCAGCGCTCCGCTCAACAAGATCTTCCAGCACTTCGGTATTACCGCCGAGGCCGCGGTTAACGCTGTCCTGAAGCGCGTTTCCTGAGTGTTGAGCTTGCCCGAAAAAAGGACTAGGTAATCCCTCATATGATCAAGCACCGCCCGGCTGAACCGGGCGTCCGCCCCTAAAAAAACCCTCGCAGGCGCGTTACTGGCGCGTTGTGCGGGATGACAACGGTCATTGAAGGAGACGAAACATGGCAGTCCGCGTTGGAATTAACGGTTTTGGCCGCATCGGCCGCAACATCCTGCGGGCTATTGCCGAGTCCGGCCGCAAGGACATCGAGGTCGTCGGCATCAACGACCTCGGCCCGGTCGAGACCAACGCCCATCTGCTCCGTTTCGACAGCGTCCATGGCCGCTTCCCCGGCACCGTCACCGTCGACGGCGATACGATCAATCTCGGCGGCGGCAAGATCAAGGTGACCGCCGAGCGCGATCCATCGAAGCTGCCCTGGAAGGATCTCGGCATCGACATCGCGATGGAATGCACCGGCATCTTCACCTCGAAGGACAAGGCGTCCGCGCATCTGACCGCCGGCGCCAAGCGCGTGCTGGTCTCTGCGCCCGCCGACGGCGCCGACGCCACCATCGTCTACGGTGTCAACCACGACACGCTGACCAAGGAGCACCTGGTCATCTCCAACGGCTCCTGCACCACCAACTGCCTGGCGCCGGTGGCCAAGGTGCTGAACGATCTGGTCGGCATCGAGACCGGCTTCATGACCACGATCCACGCCTATACCGGCGACCAGCCGACGCTCGATACGATGCACAAGGATCTCTACCGTGGCCGTGCGGCTGCGATGTCGATGATCCCGACCTCGACCGGCGCGGCGAAGGCGATCGGCCTCGTGCTGCCGGAGCTCAAGGGCAAGCTCGACGGCGTCGCCATCCGCGTGCCGACCCCGAACGTCTCGGTGGTCGACCTCAAGATCGTCGCCAAGCGCGCTACCGACGTCAAGGAAATCAACGCGGCGATGAAGCGCGCCAGCGAGCAGCAGCTCAAGGGCATCCTCGGCTACACCAGCGCGCCGAACGTCTCGATCGACTTCAACCACGACCCGCACTCCTCGACCTTCCACGAGGACCAGACCAAGGTGCAGAACGGCACGCTGGTGCGCGTGATGTCCTGGTACGACAACGAGTGGGGCTTCTCGAACCGCATGGCGGACACCGCCGCTGCGATCGCGAAGGTGATCTAACTTCGCTCTCGTGTCCCGGACGCGATGCAGCGTGAAACGCTGCGTCGCAGATCCGGGACCCATTTGACCGCCGGACTCGCTGCAACATGGGTCCCGGTTCTGCACAGCGGCACTGCGCGCCGTGGTGCGCCCGGGACAAGGGCCATCCGATGACCAACAAATTCCGCACCCTCGACGACGTCGAATTGAAGGGCAAGCGCGTGCTGCTGCGCGTCGATCTCAACGTGCCCATGGACAATGGCCGCGTCGGCGACACGACCCGGCTCGAGCGCGTCGCGCCGACCATCACCGAAATCTCGGACAAGGGCGGCAAGGTCATCCTGCTCGCGCATTTCGGCCGGCCGAAGGGCCGCGATGCCAAGGACTCGCTCAAGCCTGTCGCCGAGGCGCTGGCGAAAGTGGTGAAGAAGCCGGTCGCCTTCGCGGACGACTGCATCGGCGAAGCCGCGGCCAAGGCCGTGGCGGCGCTGAAGGACGGCGACATCCTGTGCCTGGAGAACACCCGCTTCCACAAAGAGGAAGAGAAGAACGATCCGGCCTTCGTCGCGGAACTGGCAAAGCTCGGCGACATCTGGGTCAATGACGCGTTCTCGGCGGCGCACCGCGCCCACGCCACGACCGAAGGCCTCGGCCACAAGCTGCCGGCCTATGCCGGCCGCACCATGCAGGCCGAGCTCGACGCGCTGGAGAAGGCGCTGGGCTCGCCGACCAAGCCCGTGATCGCGATCATCGGCGGCGCCAAGGTCTCGACCAAGATCGACCTGCTCGAAAACCTCGTGACCAAGGTCGATGCACTGGTGATCGGCGGCGGCATGGCCAACACCTTCCTGCACGCCCAGGGCATCGGAATCGGCAAGTCGCTGGCCGAGAAGGATCTGGCCCCGACCGCGCTGCGCATCATGGAGAAGGCGGAAGCCGCCAACTGCGCGATCATCCTCCCCGTGGATGCCACCGTCGCCTATCACTTCGCCGCCAACGCGCCCTCGCATGCGTATGGCCTCGACGCCATCCCGGCCGACGGCATGATCCTCGACGTCGGCCCGCAATCGATCGCCCGCGTCCATGCCGCGATCGACGATGCGGCAACCCTGGTCTGGAACGGCCCGCTCGGCGCCTTCGAGATGCAGCCGTTCGACCGCGGCACGATGGCGGCCGCCAGGCACGCCGCCGGGCGCACCAAGGCGAAGAAACTGATCTCGATCGCAGGCGGCGGCGACACCGTTGCAGCCCTCAACCAGGCCCATGTGGCCGGTGACTTCACCTATGTTTCGACCGCCGGTGGCGCATTTCTTGAATGGATGGAAGGCAAGCCCCTGCCCGGCGTTGAAGTTCTGCGCATCAAGTAAGCAAGCGGCCTAGCAGGCCCCAACGGGAGAACAAGACAGATGGCTCGGATCACGTTACGTCAATTGCTCGACCACGCGGCGGAGAACGATTACGGCGTACCGGCCTTCAACATCAACAATATGGAGCAGGCGCTGGCGATCATGGACGCGGCCAACCAGGTCGACGCGCCCGTCATCATCCAGGCCTCGCGCGGCGCGCGTTCCTACGCCAACGACATCATGCTCAAGCACATGATGGACGCGGTCACCGAAATCTATCCGCACATCCCGGTCTGCGTGCATCTCGACCACGGCAACGAGGCCGCGACCTGCATGACCGCGATTCAGGCCGGCTTCACCTCGGTCATGATGGACGGCTCCCTGAAGGCCGACGGCAAGACCCCCGGCGACTGGGCCTACAATGTCGGCGTCACCAAGACCGTGACCGACATGGCCCATCTCGGCGGCATCTCGGTCGAGGGCGAGCTCGGCGTGCTCGGCTCGCTCGAAACAGGCATGGGCGACAAGGAAGACGGCCATGGCGCCGAAGGCAAGCTCAGCCACGACCAGCTCCTGACCAATCCGGACGAAGCCGTGAAGTTCGTGCAGGAGACCAGGGTCGACGCGCTCGCGATCGCGATGGGGACCTCGCACGGTGCCTACAAGTTCACCCGCAAGCCGGACGGCGACATTCTCGCCATGAACGTGATCGAGGAAATCCACCGCAAGCTGCCGAACATGCATCTGGTGATGCACGGCTCCTCCTCGGTGCCGCAGGATTTGCAGGAAATCATCAATGCCAATGGCGGCAAGATGAAGCCGACCTGGGGCGTGCCGGTCGCCGAGATCCAGCGCGGCATCAAGAACGGCGTGCGCAAGATCAACATCGACACCGACAACCGCATGGCCATGACCGGCCAGATCCGGAAAATCCTCAAGGACAATCCGGAAGAGTTCGATCCGCGCAAATATCTCAAGCCGGCGATGGAAGCCATGACCAAGCTGTGCAAGCAGCGGCTCCAGGAGTTCAACACCGCCGGCCAGGCCTCCAAGATCAAGCGGGTCCTGACCACCGCCGAAATGGCCAAGCGCTACGCCAAGGGCGAGCTGGATCCGAAGGTCGCGTAAGACACGTCCACTGTGTTAACGCCTTCACAGTTGCGTTCACGAGAAGTCGTCATGCCCGGGCTTGTCCCGGGCATCCACGTTCTTGGGCCCCGGGGCTAGGCGTGGATGGCCGGGACAAGCCCGGCCATGACGCTGCGGAAGTCTGCGGTCCCTCCCCTGCGACCAACGTTAACTCGGCAATTGCCCGAGAACGGTCTAACTTCACAGGCAAGGGCAGAGTCGTTTTGGGAGGACCTCTCTATGAATCTGACTGAGCTCAATAAGGTCGCGACCGCCATGGTCGCATCGGGCAAGGGTATCCTCGCCGCCGACGAATCCTCCGGCACCATCAAGAAGCGTTTTGACGCGATCGGCGTGGAATCGACGGAATCAAATCGCCGCGACTATCGCGAGATGCTGTTCCGCTCCAAGGAGGCCATGAGCCAGTATATTTCCGGCGTGATCCTCTATGACGAGACGATCTGGCAGGATGCCAAGGACGGCACGCCGCTGGTCAGGCTGATCGAACAGAGCGGCGCCATTCCCGGCATCAAGGTCGACGAGGGCACGCAAGCCTTGCCGATGTGTCCGGGCGAACTCGTCACCGTCGGGCTCGACAGGCTGGCCGAGCGGTTGAAGAAGTACTATGAGCGCGGTGCGCGCTTCGCCAAATGGCGCGCGGTGATCGATATCGGCAGCGGGATTCCCTCGATGACCGCGATCAGCGTCAATGCCCATGCGCTGGCCCGCTACGCCGCGCTGTGCCAGGCCGCGCAGATCGTGCCGATCGTGGAGCCGGAAGTGCTGATGGACGGCGACCACGACATCGACCGCTGCTATGAGGTCACGCAACGCGTGCTCAACAAGACGTTCCAGGAATTGCGCGTGCAGCGCGTCGCGCTCGAAGGCATGGTTCTCAAGCCCAACATGGCGATCTCAGGCAAGAAGTGCGTGAGGCAGGCCTCCGTCGAGGAAGTCGCGGAGAAGACGATCCGGCTGCTGAAGGCTTGCGTGCCCGCAGCGGTGCCGGGCATCGCCTTCCTCTCCGGCGGCCAGTCGGATGAGGAAGCGACCGCGCATCTCAACGCCATGCACAAGCTCGGCCCGCTGCCCTGGGGCCTGACCTTCTCCTACGGCCGCGCGCTGCAGGCCGCGCCGCAGAAGGCCTGGGCCGGCAAGGCCGAGAACGTCGCGGCCGGCCAAACCGCCTTCAGCCATCGCGCACGCATGAACGGCCTCGCCTCCAGAGGCGAATGGCAAAGTAGCCTGGAACAGA
This sequence comes from Bradyrhizobium symbiodeficiens, assembly GCF_002266465.3. Taxonomy (NCBI): domain Bacteria; kingdom Pseudomonadati; phylum Pseudomonadota; class Alphaproteobacteria; order Hyphomicrobiales; family Nitrobacteraceae; genus Bradyrhizobium; species Bradyrhizobium symbiodeficiens. The sequence continues at coordinate 6,223,263 of NZ_CP029427.2, forward strand.
AGGCAGCCTAGATCTTGTCGAACAAACCGCCTCCGCCGCGCCCGGCGCCGCGCCTCTATCTCGCGACGCCTGTCGTCGATGATCCCGCTGCGCTCCTGGCCGAGCTGCCGGGCCTGCTCGCCGCCGCCGATGTCGCGGCCGTGCTGTTGCGGCTGAAGGAGACCGACCAGCGCACCATGATCTCGCGCATCAAGGCGCTCGCGCCGCCGGTGCAGAAGGCGGGCGCCGCGCTGCTGGTCGAGGGCCATGCCGAGCTGGTGGCACGCGGCGGCGCCGACGGTGCGCACCTGCCCGGCATCGCCGCGCTGAAAGAGGCGCTGCCGTCGCTCAAGCCCGATCGCATCGCCGGCGTCGGCGGGCTGACGACGCGGCACCATTCCATGGATGCGGGCGAGCTGGGCGCGGATTATCTGCTGTTCGGCGAGCCCGATGCGAAGGGCCAGCGTCCCCAGGCGCAGGCGATCGCAGAACGTATCGACTGGTGGGCCGAGCTGTTCGAGCCGCCCTGCGTCGGCTTTGCCATGTCGCTGCAGGAAGCCCGCGACTTCGCCGCCAGCGGCGCCGATTTCGTGCTGGTCGGCGACTTCGTCTGGGCCGATCCGCGCGGGCCCAAGGCCGCGCTGATCGAAGCGGACGCCGCGATCAAGCAGGCCCATGCGACGGCGACGGCCGACCAAAATCCTGCAGGCAGCGAGCACGGCTAGCGCCCCGACATGAAGCTTCCCTACATCACCATGCTGGCCACGCTGCTGCTCACGGGGCCCGCGGCCGCGCAGCTCCAGATCGCGCCGCCGGCGACGATCCCGAGCGCTGCGCCCGAGAAACAGAAGCCCAAGCCGCACACGATCACCAAGAAGAAGGAGGCCGCGCCGGCGCCGAAGCCTTCGGCCTCGCCCAAGCCGACGCCGACGCCGGCCGCGACCGTGATCCCGGCGCCGCCGACCGACAATTCCAACGCCGATCTGGTGTTCGGCGCCTATCAGCGCGGCCAGTACAAGACGGCGTTCGACCTCGCCACCGTCCGCGCGCAAGCGGGCGACCCCAAGGCGATGACCATGCTCGGCGAGCTCTATTCCAACGCCATGGGCATCCGCCGCGACTACGCCAAGGCGGCCGAATGGTACAAGCGCGCGGCCGATGCCGGCGACCGCGAGGCGATGTTCGCGCTCGCCATGCTGCGCATTTCGGGCCGCGGCGGCTCGGTCGACAAGAGCGAGGCTGTCAAGCTGATGGCGTCCGCCGCCAAGCTCGGCGAGCCCAAGGCGGCCTATAACCTCGCGCTGCTCTATCTGGACGGCCAGACCCTGCCGCAGGACGTCAGGCGCTCAGCCGAGCTGCTGCGGCAGGCCGCGGATGCCGGCCTGCCCGAGGCGCAATACGCGCTGGCGACCTTCTACAAGGAAGGCACCGGCGTGCCGAAGGACCCGGAACGCGCGGTGCGGCTGCTGCAGGCGGCCTCGCTCGCCGACAATGTCGACGCCGAGGTCGAATACGCCATCGCCATGTTCAACGGCACCGGCACCCCGAAGAACCAGCCGGCCGCCGTCGCCCTGCTGCGCAAGGCCTCGCGCCAGGGCAGCGCGATCGCGCAGAACCGGCTGGCCTGGGTGCTGATCAACGGCGTCGGCGTCGCCATGGACAAGGTCGAGGGCTTCAAATGGCACCTGGTGGCCAAAACCGCCGGCAAGGGCGACCCCGAGCTCGACAAGCAGCTGTCCGACCTGCCGGCCGAGGACCGGGCCAAGGCTGAGGCCGCTGCCAGAAAGTGGCTCGGGACCAAATGACCTGACGCAATGACTTGACCTGAGGGCCCTTGCAGGGCACCCAATCCCTCAAACAGGCGCGATTTCGCGCCCTTTCCCCCGATCAAGACCCAGAGCTCATGCTGTATTCCGCCACTATCAACGTCATGGTCAAGGCCGCGCGCCGCGCCGGCCGCAGCCTCAAGCGCGATCTCGGCGAGATCGAGCATCTCCAGGTCTCGCTGAAGGGGCCGGCCAATTTCGTCTCGCTCGCCGACAAGCGCGCCGAGGAGATTCTATACGAGGACCTCGCCAAGTCCCGACCCGGCTACGGCTTCATCGGCGAGGAGGGCGGAACCCGCGAGGGCAGCGACAAGAGCCACACCTGGATCGTCGATCCGCTCGACGGCACCACCAACTTCCTGCACGGCATCCCGCAATTCGCGATCTCGATCGGCCTGTCGCGCGAGGGCACGATCATTGCGGGCGTGATCTACAACCCCGCCAATGACGAGCTCTACATCGCCGAGCGCGGCAAGGGCGCTTTCCTCAACGACCAGCGCCTGCGGGTGGCCGGCCGCCGCCAGCTCAACGAATGCGTGGTGGCCTGCGGCCTGCCCCATATCGGCCGCGGCGACCACGAGGAATTCCGCCGCGAGATGACCGCGATCCAGGGCCGCGTTGCCGGCCTCCGCCGCTTCGGCGCCGCCTCCCTGGACCTCGCCTTCGTCGCCGCCGGCCGCCTCGACGGCTATTGGGAGCGCAACCTGCAATCCTGGGACGTCGCCGCCGGTCTGATCATGGTGCGCGAGGCGGGCGGCACGGTGAGCGACATCGACACGCCAGGCGATGCACTGGTCACCGGGCATGTCGTGTGCGGGAATGAGTTCGTGCATGGGGAGCTGGTGAAGATTTTGCGGAAATAGCTGGGGCGGTCGTACGACGGCTCGCTCCGCGCCGACTATGAATCTTCTTCCTCGGTTTCCTCGTCGCGATATTCGCCGCCGATGGTCAGTCCCTCGATCGCCGTGGCGCCCTTCTGCTTGATCACCCGGCGAAGCGGGACCGAGCTCTCGCCTCGCAAGGCCTCCATCAGCTGTTCGGAATGGGTGACGATCCAGATGTCGGCGCGACGGGATGCCTTGGCGATCAGCCGGGCCAGGGGCGCCAGCAGCGACGGATGCAGGCTGGCCTCGGGTTCGTTCAGCGCGATGAACGGCGGCAGCCGATAGCCCATGAACACTGCGAGCAGGCAGATGTACTTGAGTGTCCCGTCGGATAGTTCATGCGCCTTGAACGGCCGTGGCATGTCCGCCAGCTGCAAATCGAATTCACACCATCCATTTTGCTCCCATGCCCGGAGCTCGGCGCCCGGGAACGCATCTTCGATGGCCTCCTGCAGGTCGGTGGCGTCTTCCCGGATGGTATAGAGTGTCGCCAGGGCCGCAGCCAAATCGCTTCCATCGGCACTGAGCGAGGGCGTCGTGATCGCCAGACAGGGCTTTCGTATCGGTGACGCCGGGTCGGTCCGAAAGTCGTGATAGAATCGCCAGCCCAGCATCGCGCTTCGGACCAAATCGATTTCGGGGCATTCCTTGCCCTCGGCAAAACCCGCAAGCGCCGTCTCGGACGGCAGCACCGCGTCCTTGTGGCTACGCCACGCGCCGCTCTCGCCGCGGACGCTCACGAGCGAATTCTTCCGCTCCATGAGTCGAACCGTTCGTTTGCCCTGCGTCGCCTCGATACTTTCGGACTTGATCATCGGCTCGCCGGAAAACGCCGCCTCGAGCGGGCCGGGAAATCCGATCTCGATGGAATATTCGAGCCGGTCGAATTTGGCAGTCAACCGCAGTCGCCCGTCTTCGCCGCGCTTGCGAAGGCCGGACCAGCAGACCGAATTCAATCCGCCTTCATCCGCGATCGTACGCGTGATCCGCCCGGTCGCCGCGTCGCGCAGCAGCGACAAGGACTTGTAGAGATTGGACTTGCCGACGCCATTCTCGCCCACGAATACGGACAAGGGATGGATGGGGATGGAGAGCCGCCGAATGGAGCGATAGTTCGAGATCGCAACGTCGGTCAAACGCATCACATGCTCTCAAGCGGCGGGCCGTCCGCGCATTCGCGGTACTTGGCGACGGCACGCCATTTCAATCCAGAGATGCAGTCTGGATCGACACCTCCGAGAAAGCAAGCCGACCGATCCGGCGCTCAGTGGCCAGACTGCACTGGCGCCGGCGGGCCGTATGCCTCGCCTTCCCTCGCCGCCTTCGGCTCCCGATCCCCCGCCAGCACACGCTGCACCGAGACGAAGAACACCGGCACCATCAAGAGCGCCAGGATCACCACTGCGATCATGCCACCCATCACGATGGAGCCGAGCGCCTGCTGGCTGGCGCCGCCGGCGCCGTGGGCGACGGCCATCGGCAGCACGCCGCAGATGAAGGCGAGGCCGGTCATCAGGATCGGGCGGAAGCGCAAACGGCAGGCCTCGATGGTGGCGTCCACCAGCGGCTTGCCTTCTTTCCGCAGATCCTTGGCGAATTCGATGATCAGGATCGCGTCCTTGGCCGCAAGGCCGATGATGGTGATCAGACCGACGGTGAAATAGACGTCGTTGGGCAGGCCGCGCAGCATGGCTGCGATCACGGCGCCGACGATGCCGAGCGGCACCGTGAGCAGCACCGCGAGCGGAATGGTCCAGCTTTCGTAGAGCGCGGCGAGACACAGGAACACCACGAACACCGACAGCGCCAGCAGGAACGGCGCCTGCGAACCCGACAGCTTTTCCTGCAGCGACTGGCCGGTCCATTCATAACCGAAGCCGCGCGGCAGCCTGCCGGCAAGACGCTCCATCTCGGCGATCGCGTCGCCCGAGGTGAAGCCGGGCCTGGCCTCGCCGGAGATGCGTACCGCCGGATAATAGTTGAAGCCCGCGATCTGCGTTGGCCCACGCGCCCATTCGACCGTGGCAAAGGAGGAGAACGGCACGAGTTGGCCGCTTCTGTTCTTGACGTTGTAGTTGAGGATGTCCTCGGTCCGCATGCGGTCGCGGGCGTCGGCCTGCACCACGACGCGCTGCATGCGGCCGCGGTTCGGGAAGTCGTTGATGTAGTTCGAGCCGAGATTGGTCGAGATCGTGTTGTTGATGTCCTCGAAGGTGACGCCGAAGGCGCCGGCCTTCTCGCGGTCGATCACGAGATTGACCACGCCCGCCTCCGGCAGGCCCTCGACATAGACCTTCTGCAGCACCGGGCTCGCATTGGCTTCCACGATCAATTGGTCGGCGGCGCGCATCAATTGCTGATAGCCCTTCTGGCCGCGATCCTGGAGGCGGAACGAGAAGCCCGAGGAGTTGCCGAGATTGTCGATCGGCGGCGGCTGCAGCGCGGCGATCTTGGCGTCGCGGATCGACGCCCCCAGATCGCGGTTGATGTCGTTGACGATGGCCGCAGCGGAATCCTTCGGTCCGCGCTCCGACCAGTCCTTCAGCGTGATGAAGGCCTGCGCGGTGTTCATGCCCTGGCCGGAAAAGCTGAAGCCGGTGAGGAAGGTGACATCCTTCACGCCCGGACGTTCGGCGAGATATTTCTCGACCTTCTCGATCACGGATTCGGTACGGGCGTAGGACGAATCCGACGGCGTCTGCACGTCGGTGGTGACGAAACCCTGGTCGTCGATCGGCAGGAAGCCGCCGGGCAGGTTGACGAAAGCCCAGGACAGGCCGACGAGCAGCGCGACATAGACCAGCATCATGCGCCCGGTCCGTTTCAGCGAGAAGCCGACGGTGCGGGCGTAGCGAAACCGGCAGGCCTCGAGCAGATGATTGAACCGGCTGAACACAAAATTTGTCGAATGGCCGTGCCCCTTGGCAACGGGCTTCAACAGCGTGGCGCATAGCGCCGGCGTCAGCGACAGCGCGAGGAAGGCGGAGAAGCCGATCGCGGCGACCATGGTCACGGAGAACTGGCGGTAGATGATGCCGACCGATCCCGGAAAGAACGCCATCGGCACGAACACCGCCATCAGCACCAGCGTGATGCCGATGATGGCGCCGGTGATCTGCGACATCGCCTTGCGCGTCGCCTCCTTCGGCGACAGGCCTTCCTCGGCCATGATGCGCTCGACGTTCTCGACCACGACGATGGCGTCGTCGACGAGGATGCCGACCGCGAGCACCATGCCGAACATCGAGAGCATGTTGATGGAATAGCCGGCGACCAGCAGTATCGTGCAGGCGCCAAGCAGCGCCACCGGCACCACGATGGTCGGGATGATGGTGTAACGGATGTTCTGCAGGAACAGGAACATCACCACGAACACCAGCACCACGGCCTCGACAAGGGTCGACAGCACCTTCTCGATCGAGGCTTCGACCACGGGCGTGATGTTGTAGGGAATCTCGTAGGTGATGTTGGCCGGGAAGAAGCGCGACAGCTCCTTCATCTTCTCTTCGACCGCGCTTGCGGTCGCCAGCGCGTTGCCGGTCGGCGACATCAGCACCGAAAGGCCGGCGGTCGGCTTGCCGTTCAGGCGCGTGTTGAACTGGTAGCTGAGACCACCGACCTCGATACGTGCGACGTCGCGCAGCCGCACGGTCGAGCCGTCGGCATTGGCGCGCAGGATGATGGCGCCGAATTCGTCCGGCGCGGACAGCTGGCCCTTGACCAGCACCAGCGCGGAGGTGCGCTGGTTCGACGTCGACGGCTCGGCACCGATGCTGCCGGAGGCGACCTGCGCGTTTTGCGCGGCAATGGCCTTGTTGACGTCGTCGGCGGTGAGCCCATAGCCGACCAGCTTGGCCGGATCGACCCAGACGCGAAGCGATCGCTCGGTCGAATAGAGCGTGGCGCGGCCGACGCCGGGAATGCGGCGGACTTCGCCGAGCACGTTGCGGATCATGAAATCGCCGAGGCCGACCTCATCGAGGCTGCCGTCGGTCGAGCTGAGCGTGATGATCTGAAGCACCGCGCTGGAGGCTTCCTCGATCAGGATGCCCTGTTGCATCACCGCGCGCGGCAGGCGTGCCTCGACGCGCTTGATGCGGTTCTGGACCTCCACCGAGGCGTCGTTGGTATTGGTGCCTGGCTGGAAATTGGCGATGATTTCGACCTGACCGAGCGAGTCGCTGGTCGATTCGAAATTGAGGATGCCGGAGGCGCCGTTGAGCTCCTCCTCGATCAGCCGCGTGACGCTGTTGTAGAGGTTTTCGGGCGAAGCGCCGGGATAGCTGGTGGAGATCGAGATCGAGGGCGGCGCGATGATCGGATATTGCGCGATCGGCAGCAACGGCACCGCGATCGCGCCGATCAGACAGATGAACAGCGCGACCACCCAGGCGAAGATCGGCCTGTCGATGAAGAAACTCGCCATAATGCGCTACTGCATCATCTGGGCGCGTTGACTTTCCACGATGGCTTCGGCCTCGGCCCAGGATTGCGGCTTGACCTTGTCGCCCGCCGCGAACCTCTGGAAGCCTTCCACGACGACCTTGTCGCCGGACTTCAGGCCCTCGGTGATGAACCAGACGCCGTCCTGCACCGAGCCGGTGCGCACGGGCTGCACCGCGACGCGGTGATCGTCCTTCACGACGAAGACTTCACTGCCGCCGCCGCCATTGCGCTGAACCGCCTGCTGCGGCACGGCGATCGCGTCGCTGTCGATGCCCTGCTCGATCCGTACCCGAACATACATGCCGGGCAGCAATTCGCGGTGCAAATTGGGAAATTCACCGCGCAATGTCACTTGCCCGGTATTGGCGTCGACCTTCGCATCGGAGAACAGGAGTTTGCCGGTCAGCGGGTAGATCGTGTTGTCGTCGAGCACGAGACGCACCTTGGCGGCACCGGGCGCAATGCGCTCGAGGTCCCCGCTCGCGAAGGCGCGGCGGAGCTGATTGAGCTCGTTCACCGATTGGGTGAAGTCGGCGTAGATCGGATCGAGCTGCTGAATGGTCGCGAGATTGGTCTCGTTCTGCACGGCGAGAGCGCCCTCGCTGACCAACGCGGCGCCGACGACACCGTCGATCGGCGCACGCACGGTGGCGTAGTCGAGATTGAGCTTCGCACGCGCGAGATCCGCCTTGCGGCCCTCGACCTCGGCTTGAGCCTGGAGCTCGGCAGCGATTGCCTTCTCGTTCTCCGCCTCGGGCGCGGCGCGCTGGCTGGTGAGCGTGGCGATGCGGTGCGCCTGCTGCTTGGCCTGCATCAGCGCAGCCTCCGCCTTGGCAAGCGCGGCCTGGTTTGCCGACACCTCGACCTCGAACGGACGCGGATCGATGCGGTAAAGCGGATCGCCCGCCTTCACTTCGCTGCCCTGGTGGAACAGGCGCTCGACCACGATGCCCGAGATGCGCGGCCGAACGTCGGAGACGCGCGTCGGCGCGATGCGTCCAGGCAGTTCCCGCACGATGGAGCGTGGCTGCGGCCTGACGGTCACGACGCTGACGTCGGGTTCGGTCGGTTGCGCCTGGACGATCGCAGAGTTTGATTCATCACAGGCCGCAAGCAGCGGCGCCGCGACCGCGAGCATCATGGCCACGCAGACGGATCGCGCATGTAGTGGTGACATATGGGTAGTTGCCCCGTTCAATCGCATTGGTTTCAGGCTTCCAGAAGGTTCCGGACAGTCTGGCCTACAAATGAAAATAAACGGTGTTTGCTGCGACGCAATGAGACGATCGGCGGCTCATTGTCACACGACCTATCCCATTCTAAAAACGGGTATATTTTGGAGTCACCGGATCGTGAATCGGGTTCCATCGCGGCGTGCTGCGACGGAACATCGCAATTACCCCGCAGCCTTCATCCGATAGTGGCTGACGCCCCATTCGGTTCCATCGGCATAGCCGAACAGGCCCGATGTCGCGAGCAGGAACCAGCGCCAGCGCCAGCGCCGCATCCACAGGGGGGTCTGCTCGCCATAGACCTGGCGCAGGGACGCCTCGCTCGCATCCCGATGCGCGTCGAAATTGGCGAGCCAGTCGTTGGCGGTGCGCTGGTAATGCGTGCCGCTCCAGCACCATTCCTTCTCGACCGTGAAGATGTCGCCGAACTGCCTGACGAGATGATGGCTCGGCATCAGCCCGCCGGTGAAGACGTGCTGCGCGATCCAGTCATCGCGATCGAGCCGGTCGAACAGCTGCGAGCCGGAGCGATGGGTGACGATCTGCATGAAGAAGCGCCCGTCCGGCGCCAGCCATGACCGCAGCCGCGTCATCAGCTTGCGCCAGTTCATCATCTGCTCGAACATCTCGACCGAGACGATGCGGTCGAACTGGCCGTCGGGCGCGAACTCGTTCATGTCCGCGGCGACCACGCGCAGGTTCAGCAGGCCACGCCGCCGCGCCGCTTCCTCGACATGAGCGCGCTGCGCCTGCGAGGTCGACGCCGCCGTCACCCGGGCGTGCGGAAACTGCCGCGCCATCCACAGCGACAGCGAGCCCCAGCCGCAGCCGAGTTCGAGGATGGTCTGACCGTCGGCGAGGCCGGCATGCTCGACCGTCTGGCGCAGCGCCTCCTCCTCCGCCTCCTGCAAGGTGGTCGCATCGGTCTTGTAGAAGCAGCAGGAATATTTGCGGTTGGGGCCGAGCATTTGGGCGAAGAACGAAGCGGGCACTTCCTCGCGACCGGCCACCGCGGTTTCGGCGATCGGCCGCAGCATCATCCGCCCGGCGAAGGCGGCGTCGGTAGCCGCATCACGTGCCGCAAGGCGGGTTGCGCTGCGGGAGCACAGGCGCTGGATCGCGGCGCGGATCACGACGTCCGGCAGCGGCACGCGTTCGGCAGTCCCGATGATCGCGGAAACGACGCTCATGCGCCCCCTGAGTGGCAAATCTCTGCAAATACTGGCTTATCAAAGCGCCGCTTCCGGTCCCGGTTCCCCAGCTGGCCCCGAATTCGGCGCATCCGGCGCTTTTTTTGGGCTGGCGCTGTGCCATAGTGCGCACCGCAAGCAAGCTTTTGGAATGGATGATACCGGCCATGCCGTCAGGCACCTCGCCCCGCTCCACCATGGATATCGAGTACACGAAACTGTCCTCACCCAGCGTCTTCCTGGTGCGGATGCTGGTCTTCCTGGTGCTGTGCGCGCTGGTCGGCGTGGTGCTCTACAAGCAGATCATCCAGGCCTTCTTCGCCAATCCCGGCCTCAACGCCCTGATCGGCGCCGTGCTGTTCATCGGCATCATCCTGGCCTTCCGCCAGGTCATCCGGCTCTATCCCGAAGTGTCCTGGGTCAACAATTTCCGCATCGCCGATCCCGGCCTGGCGCCGGCCCGGCACCCGAAGCTGCTGGCGCCGATGGCGGCGATCCTCGGCGGCGAGCGCTCGGGGCGGATGTCGATCACCCAGACCACCATGCGGCATCTGCTCGATTCGATCGCGACCCGCCTGGACGAGGCCCGCGACATCTCGCGCTACATGACGGGCCTGCTGGTCTTCCTCGGCCTGCTCGGCACCTTCTGGGGCTTGATCGAAACGGTCGGCTCGGTCGGCAAGGTGATCGACGGGCTCAAGGTCGGCGGCGATTCCGGCGCCCTGTTCGACACGCTGAAGGAGGGCCTCGCCGCCCCGCTCGGCGGCATGGGCATCTCGTTCTCCAGCTCGCTGTTCGGCCTTGCCGGCTCGCTGATCCTCGGCTTCCTCGATCTGCAATCGAGCCAGGCGCAGAACCGCTTCTACACCGACCTCGAGGACTGGCTCGCCACCACCGTGCGCGAATATGACAGCGGCGAGGTCGCGGTCGCTTCCGGCGGCGGCGGGGTCGCCAGCGGCGAGCTCCAGGCCGCGGTCGAACGCTTGCGCTCCGTGCTCGAGGAAGGCAGCGCCAGCCGCGGCACCACGGCGGCGATGGCGAGCCTTGCCGAAGCCATCCAGGCGCTGGTCTCGCACATGCGGACCGAACAGCAGATGATCCGCGAATGGGCCGACGGCCAGGGCGAGCAGAACCGCGAGATCCGCCGCCTGCTGGAGCGCATCGCCCGCCAGCCGGAAAAGAGTTAGCGATATGGCTCTGGCGCGCGGCCGCCGCGGCGATACCTCCTTCAACTACTGGCCCGGCTTCGTCGACGCGCTGTCGACGCTGGTGCTGTCGATCGTGTTCCTGCTGTCGGTGTTCCTCGTGGTGCAGTTCTTCCTGTCGCAGGAGGTGACCGGCAAGGACAAGGCGCTGGAGCAGCTCAACGCCAAGATCGCCCAGCTCAACGAGCTGCTGTCGCTGGAGAAGCTCGGCAAGCTCACGCTGGACGACCAGGTCTCGCAATTGAAGGCCGGCCTCGCCTCGGCCGAGACCGAGCGCGACCGCATCAAGGGCCTCTACGACGGCCTCGCCGCCGCCGGTAACGACGCGCAAGGCAAGACCTCCGAACTCGGCAAGGCGCTGGATTCGGAGAAGGCGGTCTCGGCGCGGGCGCTGGCGCAGATCGAGGTGCTGAACCAGCAGATCAGCGCGCTCAGGCGGCAGTTGGCGGCGCTGGAAGAGGCGCTGGATGTCAGCGAAAAGCGCGACAAGGAATCGCAGAACCGCATCGCCGATCTCGGCTCCCGCCTCAACGTGGCGCTGGCGCAGCGCGTGCAGGAATTGTCGCGCTACCGCTCGGAATTCTTCGGCCGGCTGCGCGCCATCCTCGGCAACCGGCCCGACATCCGCATCGTCGGCGACCGCTTCGTGTTCCAGTCCGAGGTGTTCTTCGACACCGGACAGGCGACGCTGCTGCCCGAGGGGCGCACCGAGCTCGACACTTTGGCGACCGCGCTGATCGAGCTCGACAAGAAGATCCCGAGCGAGATCCCCTGGGTGCTGCGTGTCGACGGCCATACCGACGTGCGTCCGGTCAACGGCCCGAACTTCAAGTCGAACTGGGATCTCTCCGCGGCGCGCGCGATCTCGGTGGTGCAATATCTGGTCTCGCTCGGCGTGCCCGCCCAGCGGCTCGTCGCGGCCGGCTTCGGCGAATTCCAGCCGCTCGATCCCGGCAACACCGAAGAGGCTTACAAGCGCAATCGCCGCATCGAGCTGAAGCTGACGGAGCGGTAGTGAGCGCGATCCTCCTCCGCCCCTATCGCGTCGAGGACGAAGCCGCCGCGATCGACCTCTGGCATCGCACCTGGCAGCAGGCCTATCCGCAGATCGATTTCGCGGCCCGCCTGGACTGGTGGCGCGAGCGCTGGCGCAAGGATCTGGTGCCGAACGCCTCGATCGTCGTCGCCGAGCAGGACGGCGCGCTGACCGGCTTCGTCACCATCGACGGCGACGGCTATCTCGACCAACTCGTGGTCGACCCTGACCACTGGGGTTCGGACGCGGCCCGTCTGCTGGTCGACGAAGCGAAACGCCTGTCGCCCTCAGGCATCACGCTGCTCGTCAACAAGGACAATTCCCGCGCCATCCGCTTCTACGAGCGCAACGGCTTTGCCCACGCCGGTGACGACGTGAACCCGACCTCGGGCCGGCCGGTGCTGAAGATGGCGTGGCGGGCGTGAGGCCCGTCACGCGGGGATCCAGTGACGTCTGCTAGTCGTTGGTGCCAGAGCAGCGATGACAAGCGGATGGAGGCGATCGATGAAGCTGCGCGATCTGGCCCAGGGTTCCTCGGTCTTTCTGGGCGTCATCCTCGCCGGATATCTGTCGACGACCTATGTCAACCAGCGCTTTGCGATGCAGGCCACCACGACGGGCTCGCCTGCTCCCACAAGCAGCCCTGCCCCATCGGCCTGCGTCGGTGAGGACGGCAGCTGGAAGAATTGGCCCTGGCCGAACGTGCCGGCGCTGTCGCCGAAGTGCCGGTAACGGAACAGCAAGCTCCAAGGCAAATATCGAAAAACAACCCCATGCGCAGTAGCCGAGGCCAACGAAATCAACGACTTGCGCGCGCAGTGCAGCGACACGCCGGGGCAAAACAGGAGCATTTTGCCAGGATCGATCGGGCATCGAAGCTGGCGTGGCTCGAAGCTCAGAGATGAGCAATCGATATGCAAAATTAGTGCGCGGGCTTCTGCCTCGCATTGGGCTTGTGGTGCGTGCCAAACCGCTCGACCATGGTCGCACTCGCCTCGTTCAGGCCGATCACCTCGACCCGCGCTCCGTGTCGACGAAGCTTCAGAACGATGTCGTCCAGGGCGCCGATTGCGGTGATGTCCCAGAAATGCGCGTCGCTCACGTCAAGACGGACTCGTTCCGGTACGTTCTGATAATCAAACGCATCGACGAGGCTGTTGGAAGACGCGAAAAACACCTGACCGGTTACAAAATAAGTGATCTCCCGACCGTCTTCCGACAGCTCGGTGACGATTCCGAGCAATCGGGCCACCTTGGCGGCAAAGAATACGCCGCTCAGGACGACACCAGTAAGAACGCCCATCGAAAGATCGCCGGTGGCCACCACGATCACCACCGTTGCCAGCATCACCACGCTTGAACTCAACGGGTGCGACCTCAACTTGGTCACGGACGACCAGTTGAAGGTGCTGATCGAGACCATGATCATGACAGCGACCAGTGCCGCCATCGGGATTTGCCTGACCCAATCGCCCAGAACGACAATCAGGAACAACAAGAACGCGCCGGCAAAGAATGTCGAAAGTCTCGTCCGTGCACCGGCGGTGACGTTGATGACGGATTGTCCGATCATTGCGCACCCGCCCATCGCGCCGAGGAAGCCCGTGACAAAATTGGCGACGCCCTGGCCGACGCATTCCCTGTTCTTGTTGCTGCCCGTATCGGTCATGTCGTCCACGATCGAGGCGGTCAGAAGGCTCTCCAGCAATCCCACCGCAGCCATCGCCAGCGAGTAAGGCAGGATGATCTTCAGCGTCTCCAGATTGAACGGAACCTGAGGCATCGCGAAGAAGGGAAGGCTCGATGGCAATTCTCCCATGTCGCCGACGGTGCGCAACTTGATGCCGGAATAGATCGTGAAGGCCGTCAGGACGATGATCGCGACTAGCGCCGACGGCACCCGCTTCGTCAGGTATGGGAACAGATAGATGATTGCGAGCCCGGCGCCGACCATCGTGTAGGTTTCCCAGCCCACGTGCATCAGCTGCGGCAACTGGGCCAGGAAGATCAGAATGGCGAGCGCGTTGACGAAGCCGGTCATGACCGAGCGCGATACGAACTTCATCAACAGGCCGAGCCGCAAGGCGCCGGCCACGATCTGGATCAGCCCCATCAGGACGGTGGCCGCGAACAGATATTGCAGGCCGTGATCTCGCACCAATGTGGTCATGAGAACGGCGGTCGAAGCGGTTGCCGCCGAGATCATGGCCGGTCGGCCACCCAAGATGGCGGTGACGCAGGCAATCGAGAACGAGGCGTAAAGGCCCACCTTGGGATCGACACCGGCAACGATGGAAAATCCGATCGCCTCCGGGATCAGAGCCAAGGCGACGAGAGTGCCTGACAGCAATTCGGTCGGGACGTTCGTCAGCCACTCGCGACGGAACGACTGGAAGAAACTCATTTTCTGGAACCGACATTGACCAGCGAGGCGGCGGGCAAAGCCCGCTCGGCCATGGAATAAGCAGACTGCTATTCGCTGAGGGTTTCCGGGGGATAGGCGCCCGGCCGAGCCACCCGATCTACATCAGGTCCGACGAGGCTTCAGATTGCCTTCGCTGCATCGCAACATCAAGCGAAATTTCGGATCGGCTGGGAGCGTGGTTTGCCGCTCCGCCTGATCACACCGTGAGGCAGGGGGCCCGTGGCCTCACGCCCCCTCGAACTGCAGCCTCGCCAGCCGCGCATAAAGCCCGTTCGCGGCCACGAGTTCGGCATGCGTGCCCTGCTCGACGATCTTGCCCTGGTCCATCACCAGGATGCGGTCGCAGGACAAGACTGTCGCGAGGCGATGCGCGATCACCAGCGTGGTGCGGTGGCGCATCAGCTCCTCCAGCGCGGTCTGCACCAGCGTCTCGCTTTCGGCGTCGAGCGCGGAGGTGGCTTCATCGAGCAGCAAGAGCGGCGCATCGCGCAGGATGGCACGCGCGATCGCGATGCGCTGGCGCTGGCCGCCGGACAGCGTCACGCCACGCTCGCCGAGCGGGGTGTCGAAGCCTTCGGGCAGGCGGCGGATGAACTCGGCGGCATGCGCGAGCTCGGCAGCGCGCTCGACCTCGGCGTCGGTCGCACCGGGCCGGCCGAAGCGGATGTTCTCGCGGGCACTGGCGGCAAACACGTTCGATTCCTGCGGCACCAGCGCGATGCGCGCGCGGAAATCGCGGGGGTCCGCGGATCTGACCGGCACGCCATCAAGCGAGATCGCCCCGCTGCGCGGGTCGTAGAAGCGCAGCAGCAGGTGGAAGATCGTGCTCTTGCCGGCGCCGGACGGACCGACGATCGCGACCTTCTCGCCGGGGCGCACCGTGAACGAGACGGCATCGAGCACCTTGACGTCGCGCCGCGCCGGATAGGCAAAGCTGACCTGATCGAAGCCGACCTCGCCGCGTCCCGGCACCGGCAGCGCGCGCGGCGTGGCGGGCGCCTTGATGTCGGGCTGCACACGCAGGATCTCGAACAGGCGCTCGGCCGCGCCTGACGCCGCCGAGACCTCGCCCCAGACTTCGCTGAGCTGGCCGAGGCCGGCCGCGGCGAACACGGCATACAGCACGAACTGACCGAGCCGGCCCGGCGAGATCGCCCCGGTGAGCACGTCATGCGAGCCGACCCAGAGGATCGCGACCACGCTTGCAAACACGATGAAGATGATGATGGCCGTGAGCACGGATCGCGCCTGGGTCGAGGTGCGCGCGGCCTCATAGGCCTGCTCGACCTCGCCGCCGAAACGCTTCTCGGCGAATGACTCGCTGGTATAGGCCTGCACGGTGCGGATGGCGCCGACCAGCTCGCCCGCATAGGCCGACGCCTCGGCCAGCGTGTCCTGCGCATTGCGCGACAGACGCCGCACCCAGCGCCCGAACGCAACCAGCGGCAGCACGATCAAGGGAATGGCCAGCAGCACGAAGCCCGACAGCTTCGGGCTCGTGATCACCATCATCGCCGTCGCGCCGAGAAACATCATGAGATTACGCAGCGCGATCGACACCGAGGCGCCGACCGCCGATTTGAGCTGGGTGGTGTCGGCGGTGAGCCGCGAGATCAATTCGCCGCTGCGTGCGGAATCGAAGAAGGCGGGAGACAGCGAGAGCAGGTGAGCGAACACGTCGCGCCTGAGGTCGGCGACGATGCGCTCGCCGATCGTCATCACGAGGTAGTAGCGCGCGGCGCTGGCGAGCGCGAGCACGCCGACCACCGCGAGCATCACCGAGAAGTAGCTGTTGATCAGCTCGATGCCCTCCGGCGTCAGGCCGAAATCGATCATCCGGCGCACCGCGACCGGCACCAGCAGCGTGGTCAATGCCGCGACCGTGAGCGCGACGAAGGCCAGCGCTGCCCGGCCGCGATAGCGGCTGACATAGGGCGCCAGCGCAAGCAGCGGCCGCAGCTTGGCGCGACCCTTGGCCGGCTCTTCGATCAGCTCGGCCTCGATCGAGGGGGTGTCCGCGGCGTTCATTCCGGGCTGATCGACATACTGGTCATCAAGCCGTTCCACTGCGCTCATGAGATCCGACCCATTGCATTCGTTTGCTCCCAATAGGCCGGTGCAAGGGTAGTGGCAAATCCGGGATGTCCCTTAGGGGCAAACCCCGGTTCGCTACCCGGGATGGCTTGTTTTGCGGGGTTTCGTGAGGTATAGACCCGCCCAAATCCGTCATTCGCTAGCCACCCAAGAAGGCGCCGGGGCGCCGAGGAATTGCCATGAAAGCCGAAATTCACCCGAACTATCATACAATTAAGGTCGTGATGACCGACGGAACCGAGTACCTGACCCGCTCGACCTGGGGCAAGGAAGGCGACACGCTGAACCTCGACATCGACCCGAAGTCGCATCCGGCCTGGACCGGCGGCAACGCCCAGATGCTGGACCGTGGCGGCCGCGTCTCGCGCTTCCAGAAGAAGTTTTCGGGCTTTCTCAAAAAGGATTGATCCGGCCCCGCAAAGGCTGGAGACGAAAACGCCCCCGCAAGCCGGGGGCGTTTTTGTTCGTGACCGTCATTCCGGGGCGCCCGAAGGGCGAGCCCGGAATCCATAGCCACGATCTTGAGTATGGATTCCGGGCCCGCGCCAAGTGGCGCGTCCCGGAATGACGACCAAGATTGTTGATAGAGCCTACCGCTCGAACGCCGCCTTCAGCGCATTGAGGTGCGGCACCAGCGGATTGCCGATCGCGATGTGTTCGGCCGGCGGGGTGTGGATGGTGGTGTCGAGGCGGCGGACGCGGGTCTGCAGGCTCATCGAACGATGGATCAGATCCTGGAGCTGCGAGGGCAGCTTCTCGATGGTATCGGCGGGGCCGGGATCGGCGGCGCTGAGCTTGACCTTGGTCTTCTCGCGGTTCGCCTGGCCTAGCGTCATCTCGCCTTCCTTCACCGCGCGATGCAACAGCAGCCAGGAGGCGAGCTGCATCAGGCGGGTGGTGAGGCGCATGCTCTCGGTCGCGTAGGTGAGGCTGACCGCACGGTCGAGCGCCTTGGCCTCGGTGCGGCCGGCGCCGTCGAGATAGGCGGCGGTCTCCTCGACGAGGTCCATGCCCTCGCGGAACAGGACGCCGAACGCCGCAGAATTGGTGAATCGCTCGCTGAGTTGAACGAGAGCGCCGTCGGCCTGCAAACGTTCCATGGTTAACGCCTCTTACGCAACTGTTTGACTGCCCGGCTTTGACAGCCGGCTTATGATGAACAAATCATTGCGCGGGCGGGACGCGGAGTCCAGTGACAAGCGCGGATATGGTTTCCGCGGGTCATCCTTCGGAATTCAACTGCAACGCGATGCAAAAAACGCAAAAAAGAGCCGCCGGAAAACCGGCGGCTTTGAAAGTTGATAACAGGGAGGCGTCAAACAGAGTGGACAGGAGCCACTCGGTGTCCAAACGAGGACAGTTCCAAGTCATAAACCCGAAAGCTTAATCGACCGTAAACGAGCGATTTTTTTGAGGGTTCGTTAGCCATGTCGGTCAGAGGCCGAGTGGCGTGCGGAACAAACTCTCACTCGTCGTTCCGGGGCGCGACGAAGTCGCGAGCCCGGAATGACGAGCGAGGAAGGTCTCGCACCGCATCCGGGACACGAGAGGGGAGCGTCGGTCTCACGACTTGAAAATGCTGTTGGCCGCGTCGCGCGAGGCGCGCTTCCTGGTGGCGGCTTCTTCCAGCCTTGCGATCTCGGACTTCAACAGCGTGACGCGCTCGGTCAGTTCCTCGACCGACAAGAGCGAGAGATCCTGTCCGATTTCATGGCTGATCTTCTTGCGCGGGCGGTCGTCGTCTTCCGTCGCCATCCTCGTTCCTCCCCTCGTCCGCGGACCGGACCACACGGCTGAGGCAGTTGCCAGTCCGGACCGCGCTGGCTAATCAAAGGCCTCGTTCATCCCCGCACCTTCACCCAAGGACACATCATGGACAAGCTGCCCGCGCAAATGACCGTGGTCGCCATCTCCAAGCCTGGCGGACCGGAGGTGCTGATCCCGGAACAGCGCGCGCTGCCGCAGCCCGGCCCCGACGAGATCCTGGTCAAGGTGATGGCTGCCGGCGTCAACCGGCCCGACGTCGCACAGCGCTCCGGGGCCTATCCGCCGCCGCCCGGCGCGAGCGACCTGCCCGGTCTTGAGATCGCCGGCGAAGTGGTTGCCGTCGGCAGCAATGCCAAGCGGCACAAGATCGGCGACAAGGTGATGTCGCTCGTTGCCGGCGGAGGCTATGCGCAGTACTGCATCGCCCAGGACGCCCAGGCGATGAGCGTTCCGCCCGCGCTATCCATGAAGGAAGCCGGCGCGCTGCCGGAAACCCTGATGACGGTCTGGCACAATGTGTTCGAGCGCGGTGGCCTCAAGTCGGGCGAGACGCTGCTGATCCATGGCGGCTCCTCCGGCATCGGCACCATGGCGATCCAGCTGGCGAAGGCGTTCGGCGCGAAGGTGTTCGTCACCGTGGGATCGCAGGACAAGATCGATGCCTGTCTCAAATTGGGCGCCGACCGCGCCATCAACTACAAGACCGAAGACTTCGTCGCCGTGGTCAAGGAAGCGACCAACAAGGAAGGCGTCAATCTGATCCTCGACATGGTCGCCGGCGAATATGTCGACCGCAATTATGATGCCGCCGCGGTCGATGGCCGGATCGTGCAGATCGCGACCCTCAACGGCCCCAAGGTCACCGTCAACATCGCCAAAGTGATGGTCAAGCGCCTGACCCATACCGGCTCGACGCTGCGCCCCCGTACTAATGCGGACAAGGCGGCGATGGTGGCCGCAATTGAAGCGAAAGTGATGCCGCTTTTGCGCGAAGGCCGGGTCAAACCGCTGATGGACAGCACTTTCCCGCTGGAAAAGGCGGCCGATGCGCACCGGCGCATGGAGACGAGCGCACATATTGGCAAAATTGTGTTGGAGGTCTAGGCCGCTGACCCACAGGCAGCGGCGGAAACCCTTTGATTCTCCTCGCTTTCGTGGCATCTATCGCGACGCACCGGACGTACCCGTTCGGTCTGAAATCGTCTTCACCTGAAGAGTTTGCGTCGAACGCGGAGAACTGACCTTGCGTCTGATCAGGTGCCTCGCGCCCATCGCGCTCGGCCTCATGATTCTCGTCGCCGCGTATCCCGCGCGCGCGCTCGACGCCGTCAGCGTCCGCAGCGACGCGCCCGCGATCGACCTCACGGGCGTGCTCGAGCATCAGCGCAGCGATGCCGACCGCATCCAGGTCTCCACCGCGCCCGGCACCGACGGCATCGTCCGCCGCATCGAGGTGCGCGCCCGCGAAGGCGGCCAGAACTGGGTGGTGTTCGCGCTCGCCAACAACACCGACGACCAGCTCGACCGGCTGATCGTCGCCCCGCATTACCGCATCGTCTCCTCGGGCCTCTTGTGGCCCGACCTCGGCCTGTCGCGCATCGCGACCATCACGCCGTCGACCGGCGACCGGCCGGAGCGGCAGGAAAGCCCGACTGCCGACGTGTTCCGCGTCACGCTCGACCCCGGCGCCGTCATCACCTTCGTCGCGGAACTGCGCACCGACAAGCTGCCGCAGCTCTATCTGTGGGAGCCGGAAGCCTACAAGGACAAGGTCAACTCGTTCACGCTGTACCAGGGCATCGTGATCGGCATCTCCGGCTTGCTCGCGCTGGTGCTGACCATTCTGTTCGTGGTCAAGGGCAGCATCATGTTCCCGGCCGCCGCGGCGCTGGCCTGGGCGGTGCTGGTCTATATCGGCGTCGATTTCGGCTTCTGGGGCAAGGTGCTCGACATGTCGAACAACGCCGAGCGCATCTGGCGCGCGGCGGGCGAGGCGATCCTGGCGGCGACGCTGCTGGTGTTCCTGTTCGCCTATCTCAATCTCAGCCGATGGCACGTGCGCTATTCGCACATCACGGTGGGCTGGCTGGCGTTCCTGGGCTCGTTGGTGGCACTGGCCCTGTTCGATCCGGCGGTGGCCTCCGGCATCGCGCGCATCTCGCTGGTGCTGATCGCCTTCGCCGGCTTCGCGCTGATCGTCTACCTCTCCACCCACGGCTTCGACCGCGCGGTGCTGTTGATCCCGACTTGGTTCCTGCTGGTGGTCTGGGTGGTCGCGGCGGGCATGACGGTCGCGGGTTCGGTGACCAACGACATCGTCGGCCCTGCCCTGCTCGGCGGCCTCGTTCTCATCGTGATGCTGATCGGCTTCACGGTGATGCAGCACGCCTTCGCCGGCGGCGGCGCCACCACCGGCGTGGTCTCCGATATCGAGCGGCGCGCCCTGGCGCTGGCCGGCTCCGGCGACCTGATCTGGGACTGGGACGTTTCCGCCGACAAGGTTTTCACCAGCCCCGAGACCGAAGCCCTGCTCGGACTGAAGCGCGGCACGCTGGAAGGCCCGGCTGCCTCCTGGCTCGAAGTGCTGCATCCGCTCGACCAGGACCGTTTCCGCGCCGCGCTCGACAGCGTGCTCGACCAGCGCCGCGGCCGCCTCGTGCAAGATTTCCGCCTGCGCACCCCCGATGGCCATTTCATGTGGTTCGCGCTCAAGGCGCGCCCGGTGGTCGGCTCCGACGGCGAGGTCTCGCGCGTGGTGGGCACGCTCACCGACGTCACCGAACTCCGCAACGCGGAAGAGCGCCTGCTGCACGATTCCGTGCATGACAACCTCACCGGCCTGCCCAACCGCAAACTGTTCATGGACCGGCTGGGCGCGGTGGCGCATTTCTCCAAGACCATGCCGACGCTGCGGCCAACGCTGATGGTGATCGACCTCGACCGCTTCAAGCAGGTCAACGATTCCGTCGGCATCGCAGTCGGTGATTCCATCCTGCTGACGCTGGCCCGCCGCCTCACCCGCATCCTGAAGCCGCAGGACACGCTGGCCCGGCTTGCCGGCGACCAGTTCGGCCTGATCCTGCTGTCGGAGCAGGACCCGGCCCGCATCACCGCCTTCGCCGAAACCATCCGCAAGACCATCCGCGCGCCGATCGCCTTCAACGAGCGCGAGATCTTCCTCACGGCGTCGATCGGCCTTGCGCTCTCCGATCCGCAAACGCAGCTGACGGACGAGATCATCAAGGATGCCGAACTTGCGATGTATCACTCCAAGCGCATCGGCGGCGACCGCATCGACGTCTACAAGCCGGCGATGCGGGCGCGGAAGACCGACCGCCTGACGCTGGAGAGCGAGCTGCGCCGCGCCATCGAGCGGCAGGAGCTCACCATCCTGTACCAGCCGATCGTGCGGCTGGAGGATCGTTCGGTCGCCGGCTTCGAAGCGCTGGTGCGCTGGGATCACCCGAAGCTCGGCCGCATGGCGCCCTCGGAATTCATCACCATCGCGGAAGAAACCGGGCTGATCGTCGACCTCGGCATGTTCGTGCTCGACCAGACCGCCAAGCAGCTTTCGATCTGGCAGCGCGCGATGCGCTCGCGCGAGCCGATCTTCGCCTCCGTCAACGTCTCGTCGCGGCAGTTGCTGCGCCACGATCTGATCCACGACATCCGCACCGTGCTGTCGCGCTCCTCGGTGGCCCGCGGCACGCTCAAGCTGGAATTGACGGAATCGCTGGTGATGGAGAATCCGGAGCACGCAGCGCAAATGCTGACGCGGATCCGCGAGCTCGGCACAGGGCTGTCGCTCGACGATTTCGGCACCGGCCATTCGTCGCTGGCCTATCTGCAGCGCTTCCCGTTCGACACCATCAAGATCGACCAGTCCTTCGTGCGCACCACCAACCGCGGCACCCGCCCGGTGATCCTGAAGTCGATCATCGCGCTCGCGCATGACCTCGGCATGGACGTGGTGGCCGAAGGCGCCGAGACCGATTCCGACGCGGTCGAGCTCTACCAGATGGGCTGCGAATACGCGCAGGGCTTCGCCTTCGGCGAGCCGATGGACGCGGACGCCGCGATGCGGCTGCTGACGGAAGTGCGGCTGGAAGCCGCGAGCTGATCTTCGCTACCGCGAGTCCGGTGTCGTAGGGTGGGCAAAGGCGCGAAGCGCCGTGCCCACCAATCTTTCCGATGACGAAGAGATGGTGGACACACTCCGTTTTGCCCCCCTACGATACTGCACTCGTCAGCAGCGGGCGAAACCGCCTGCGCCCTACCCCGGCCGCCGCCCGTCCTTCTTCATCTTCGTGAACCGCACGCTCTGGCCGTCCGGCATCCGCACGGCCTTGAACCCCGCGGCGAGGCAGGCTTCGCGTTGCGGCATCTGGATGTCGGGGCTGCGCAGGCTGTCCCACCATGAGGCACGGTTGGCCGCGCGCGGCAAGGCGGCGCCGATGATCTCCTCGATCTGTTCGAAGCTCAGGACGAATTCGGCCTGCTTCTGCCGCAGCAGATAGTCGCGCAACGCGTCGTAGTCGTTCACATCAGTCCTCTCGTCCGAAACCCAGATCCGGCCACACGAGGCTGCCCAAAACCGTGCGCCGCATAAACCGATTCTTAACTCATTGCGACGGCGCCGTCCTTCCTTAAACACTGCGCAAGCTTTCCGGCGCATCCACTAGGGGATCGGGAGCAAACGATGCTGTCTGGATGGCGCGACGTCACGGCCCGCCGGCCGTGGCGGATTTCGGCGAAGCTGCTGATCATCTCGTCCGTGGTGACGGTGATCGGCTTTTCCGCCATTTGCGTCAACGTCATGCTCGACATGCGCCGGGGCGAGGAGGCGCTCGCCCGCCAGACGCTGGAGAACCTGGCGACGACCATCGAGTCGGACATCGGCCGCAATATCGAGATCTACGACCTGGCGCTGAAGGCGGTCGCCAGCAACATGCTGCTGCCCGAGCTCGCGACCGTGTCGAAGCCGATCCGTCACCTCATCCTGTTCGACCATGCCATGACCGCCAGGCATTTCGGCGCCATCCAGGTGTTCGATGCCGGGGGCAGGCTGACGATCGACGCCTCCACGCTCGATCCTGCACCGGAGAACCGGAGCGAGGAGGACTACTTCAAGGTCCATCGCGACAACCCCGGAGCCGGACTGTTCGTCAGCCGCCCCATGCTGTTTCGCGGCGCCTATTCGATCGTGCTGAGCCGGCGCATCAGCGACACCGATGGCGGCTTCATGGGCGTCGTCGCCGGTTCGATCCGCTTCAGCTATTTCCACGAATTGTTCGACCGGCTCAACCTCGGCCCCGAAGACACCATCACCGTGCTCAACCGCGACCGCACCATCATGATGCGGCGGCCGTTCGACCTCGACGTGATCGGCAAGAACCTTGGCACGCGCCAGGACTGGAAGGCGGACAATCTGCGCGCCGGCAGCGCCTATGCCGGCCAGGGCCCCGTCGACACGACCCCGAGGCTGTATGTTCGAAGCAGCGGCACGAGCCCACTGTTCGTCGTTGCCGGCAAGCCCTTGAGCGCAGTGTTCGAACTGTGGCGGACGGAGGCTTACCGGATCGGTGCCGTGGTGGTGGCGCTCATCCTGTTCGTGCTGGGATCGACGCTCGTGCTCGCGCGCGAGATCGGCCGCCGCGCCGAAGCCGAGCGCAAGCTCGAGGAGATGGCGACGACGGACGCGCTCACCGGCCTGCGAAACCGCCGCAAGTTCGATTCCGTCATCGACGTCGAATGGCGGCGCGCCATGCGCCAGAAGGCGCCGGTCGCGCTGTTGATGATCGATGCCGATCACTTCAAGGCCTATAACGACACCTTCGGCCACCAGGCCGGCGACCAGGTGCTGGTCGGCATCGCCATCTGCATTTCCGATTCGGTGAGCCGGGCCGGCGACTGCGCCGCACGCTATGGCGGCGAGGAATTCGCCGTGCTGCTGCCGAACACGTCGGCAACCGACGCCTTCAAGGTCGCCGAGACGATCCGCGCAAAGGTGCAGGGTTGGTCCGACGACGAGGTGATTTCGACGGTGTCCTGCGGCGTCGCCAGCCTCGTTCCTTCCGCCGGCATGGACTGGGCGATCCTGGTCACCGCCGCCGACAAGGCGCTCTATGCGGCGAAGGCCGGCGGACGGAATCAGTCGGTGGTCGCGAGCGTGCCGAAGCTGTCGCTGGTGGCGTGAGACACACTACTCACTGCGGTTGCGCGCGACGCAATCCGCAACAGCCTCGGTGTCGTCCCCGCGAAGGCGGGGACCCATAACCCCAGGGAAAAGTTTGGCGAAGACTCGTCGTTCAGTACTGCTGTCAAACGCGATCGATGGATCACGCGGTATGGGTCCCCGCCTTCGCGGGGACGACAGCGGAATGTGTGGCAGCTACTGCCCCAGATATTTCTTCATCTCCGCGATAAGTCCGTCGCGCAGTTCCGGGCGCTTCAGACCGTAGGCGATGTTGGCGCGGAGGAAGCCGGGCTTGGAGCCGCAATCATGGCGCTCGCCCTCGAACTCGACGCCGTAGAATTTCTGCGATTTGGCGAGCCCGATCATGGCGTCGGTGAGCTGGATCTCGCCGCCGGCGCCGCGCTCCTGAGTCTCGAGGATCTTGAAGATCTCGGGCTGGAGGATGTAGCGGCCGGTGATCGAGAGATTGGAGGGCGCGGTGCCCTTGGCAGGCTTCTCGACCATGCCGTCGACCTCGAACATCTTGCCGTTGCGCTTGCCGACGCCGCAGATGCCGTATTGATGGGTGAGATGGTCGGGCACCGCCTCGACCGCGACCAGATTGGATTTCTCGCCGAGCGTCGAGGCCGTCTCGATCATCTGCTTGAGGCAGCCGGGCGAGTTGAGCACGAGCTCGTCGGGCAGCACGACGGCGAACGGCTCGTTGCCGACGATGTCGCGCGCGCACCAGACCGCGTGACCGAGGCCCAGCGGCGCCTGCTGGCGGGTGAAGCTGACGGCGCCGGCTTCGGGCTGGTTCTGCGCCAGGACGTCCTGCTCGGCCTTCTTGCCGCGCGCGGCCAGCGTGGCGTCGAGCTCGTACATCCGGTCGAAATGGTCTTCGATGACACTCTTGTTGCGGCCGGTGACGAAGATGAAGTGCTCGATGCCGGCCTCCCGCGCCTCGTCATAGACGTACTGGATCAGCGGCTTGTCGACGATGGTGAGCATTTCCTTCGGCATCGCCTTGGTGGCGGGCAGGACACGGGTGCCGAGGCCGGCGACGGGGAATACGGCTTTGCGAATTTTCATGTGATCGTTTCGAATACCTGGGGGCACATGGGAACGAAGCTGGGAACTGAGCAATGGCAACTTGCTAGCCTGTTTGCAGCCGCCAACAAAGGCGGATGTGGGGCCTCACCCGCGCAGAGTTAAGAAAAAGGCCGCCACCAAAATTTTACCTTTGTTAAGCTATTGGCAACCGTAACCGGGCCTCCTGATGCCGGATTTTTCAGGCCGATGGGTGGGACATGACGCAATTGGTGGCAGGACAGGCAAGACGGGCGGGATCCGTGACCGGCGCGGCGATGATCGCGGCGGCTTTGCTGCTGCCCGTCAGCGCACACGCCCAGACGCAGAACGGCCTGTCCAACCTGTTCGGCGGCATCTTCTCGGGTGCGAACCCGGCGCCCTCGCAAGCACCGCCCGGTCCTGGCGGCGCCCTCCCCTGGAGCGGCGAGGACGGCGCTTCCGGCCATCCGCTGATGACGGCCGCGGCGATCCGCGAGGCGGCCTCCAATTTCAACAATTGCGTCGCCGCGATGTGGCCGGATGCCGCACGGCGCGGCGTCACGCAGGAGAATTTTCAGCGCTTCACGGCCGGGCTTTCGCCCGATCTGCGCATCATGGACCTCATGGACTCGCAGCCGGAGTTCACCAAGTCGATCTGGGACTATCTCGACATCCTCGTGAACGACAACCGCCTCGCCAAGGGCCGCGAGGTGCTCGCCAAATACAAGGCGCAGTTCGACGCCACCGAAAAGGCCACCGGCGTCGACCGTTACATCATCGCCTCGATCTGGGGCATCGAGTCCAATTACTCGACGCAGATGGGCGACCGCAGCGTGCTGCAATCGACCGCCACGCTGGCCTGCATCGGCCGCCGCCAGGCCTATTTCAAGGACGAGTTCCTCTCCGCGCTGGAGATCGTCAACCGCGGCGATCTCCGGCCGGAGCAGATGCGCGGCTCCTGGGCCGGCGCGTTCGGTCCGACCCAGTTCATGCCGACCGCCTTCAAACGGTTTGCCGTCGATGGCGATGGCGATGGCAGACGCGACGTCGTCGACAATCCCACTGACCTGATTGCATCGACCGCCAACAACCTCAAGAAAGACGGCTGGCAGGCCGGCCAGACCTGGGGCTTCGAGGTCGTGGTGCCCAAGGGCTTCAACTACATGCTGGCCGACCGCGCCAAGGCGATGCCGATCGCGCAATGGGAGAAGCTCGGGCTCAAGCGGGCGACCGGCCTGCCATTCCCGCATCCGGGGGAAAAAGCCTATTTGCTGGCCCCCGCCGGCGCGCAGGGGCCGGGCTTCCTGATGCTGCAGAATTACCGGGTCATCATGAAGTACAACCCGGCCGAGGCCTACGCGCTGGCGATCGGCCATTTCGCCGACCGCCTGCGCGGAGGGCAGCCCTTCGTGCAGCCCTGGCCGCGGCAGGAACGCGAGCTGTCCCGCACCGAGCGGCTGGAGCTGCAGCAAATTCTGGCCCAGCGCGGCTTCTACAAGGGCACCCCGGACGGCCAGTTCGGCGGCCAGACCCGGGAAGCCCTGCGCAATTTCCAGGCCTCGATCGGAGTACCCGCGGACGGTTTTGCCTCCTCCGACGCACTGGAACGGCTACGCGGACGGTAAAATCGCGCCGAAAGTAACCCTGAACAGGGATTTTGGCAGCTCGCCTTGACGGAGGCGGTTGTTCCCCGATGTTTGGCACAAGAATCTGCAACGGAATTTGCCCGTTCGGCGCCTGATTCCGTTATTATATTGAGCTACTCCGACCCCCATTGCGCTGGCCCGAGATCGCATGTCGAAGCCCAAGTCCCTGTTCAAGGTGCTGACCGAGACCGGCCCGTTGATCGCGCTGGGGACGGCGCTTGCGATTCTGGTCTCGGTCGCGGGGCCCGCCTCGGCGCAGTTCTTCAACTTCCCCGGCTTCGGCGGCCCGCCGCAGCGTCAGGCTCCGCCACCACACCGCGGCGGTGGTGGAGGCGGCGGATGGTTCGGCGGCGACTTCTTTACACCGTTCCAGCAGCAACAGCCGCAGGCGCCGCGCCAGGATTTTTCGCGCGCGCCCTCACCCGCCAAGCGCGACACCATCCCCGAGAAGAACGTGCTGGTGATCGGCGACGCCATGGCCGACTGGCTCGCTTATGGTCTGGAAGACGCCTACACCGAGCAGCCCGACATGGGCGTGATCCGCAAGCACAGGACCACGTCAGGCCTGATCAAGTACCAGCCGCGCGGCGAGCCCTCTGACTGGGCGGCTGCGGCAAGGGGCATCCTCGAGACCGAAAAGCCCGACGTGATCGTCGTCATGCTGGGCCTCAACGACCGCAGCGCGATCCGCGAGCCGGCCGCCGACAAGACGGACAAGGTCGCCGCCGACAAGGACAAGAAGAACGACAAGGGCGCGCGCGCCAAACAGCCCGCGAAGCCGGGGGACGCCAAGCCGGGAAACGACACCGCCGCCAAGCCCGACGACAAGCCTGCCGATGCCGATCTGCCGCAGGACGATGCCGACAACGCCGATGCGCCGGCGGCCGCGCCGGAGAAGACCGCGCGCAACCCGAACGGCCTCTATGAATTCCGCGACGAGCGCTGGATCGAGCTCTACGGCAAGAAGATCGAAGAGCTCGCGGGCGTCCTCAAGAGCAAGGGCGTGCCGGTGCTCTGGGTCGGCCTGCCCGCGATCCGCGGCCAGAAGGGCACCGCAGACATGCTGTTCCTGGATTCGCTCTACCGCGAAGGCGCGGCCAAGGCCGGCATTACCTATGTCGATGTCTGGGACGGTTTTGTCGATGAGGCCGGCCGCTTCCTGCAGAAGGGCCCGGACTTCGAAGGTCAGATCCGCCAGCTCCGCAGCGGTGACGGCGTTTACTTCACCAAGCCCGGCGCGCGCAAACTGGCGCACTATGTCGAGCGCGAGATCACGCGCCTGCTGGCAGGACGCTCCGGCCCGATCGCGCTGCCGAGCGAGCCGGCGACGCCAGACACCAGCGCCGAGCCCGGCAAGCCCGCACCGCGGCCGCTGGCGGGGCCGATCGTGCCGCTGGTTGCAGCCTCGATCTCGACCGATCAATTGCTGGGTGGCCCGGGCTCGCGTCCCGCCGCCGTCGATGCGCTGGCTGCAAAGACGATGGTGAAGGGTGAGCCGCTGGCGGCTCCCGCCGGCCGTGCCGACGATTACGCCTGGCCGCGCCGCGAAGTCGGCCGCGAGCAGGCCAAGGGCGACACGCCTGTTGCCGCGACGACGCCTGACGGCGGCGCGGCTTCCACCGCGCCGGGCGCAGCCGCGGCGATCGCGCCACAAAAACTCGCGCCGAAGAAGCCGCCGGTGGTGCAGCAGCCGCCACAGGCCCAGCCGTCGATGCGTGATTTCTTCGGCTTCGGTTCGCCGCCGCCGGCGCCTCCGCCGCGTCAACTGGCGCCTGCGCCGCGCAACCCAAATCCGAACGCAAATCCAGGGATTCCGCGTCCGCCGGCTAACGTCGGGCGCTCGGCCGAGGTGTTCCGGTAAGCGAAGGTCCCGGGTCCCGAACGCCTCGCAGCACCTCCTGGTGATGCGGGGCAGAGCCGGGATCCAGCTGTCTCACCACATTCGCAAAAAAGAATGCGCCCCGGCTCTGCAAGGCGGTGTTGCACGCCGCCTTGCGTCCGGGGCACGGAGAGACATTTCCTGGCTCAGGCGCTCAGTAGCGCCAGCGCTGCGGTGGACGGCGGGCGGGGCGCGCCATCAGCAGCGCCAGCGCGAAGCCGATGCCGCCGGCAACCATCAGCGCGCCGAGCGGGTTGTCCTTCACCTTCTGGGCAATCGCCTGCGAGCCGTCGCGGAAAGTGTCGCCGCTGTTGTCATAGGCGTCCTTGGCGTAGCTCGCCGCGGTGTCCGTGGCATCGCGCACGGCATCCTTGGCCTGGCCGTAGAGATTTTGCACCGTGCCTGCGGCCTCGCGTGCCTTGCCTGAGGCCTGCGTCTTGGAATCGCCTGCGATGTCTCCGATCGCGCTTTCCGCCTTACCTGCGTAGTCCTTGGCCGCTCCAACAATCCGGTCCGTATCCATGATGGTCCTCCTCGGGGGTCAGCCCAAGTAACCGATCAGCAGCGGCGCAGTTCCACGCCGTGGCGAAAGTGTTGTCGGGTTGGCTAAAGTATCAGCCCGCCATCGACGACCAGGGTCTGCCCCACGATGTAGGACGACAGCGGCGAGGCCAGGAACAGCGCCGCGCCCGCCATGTCGGCCGGCGTGCCCAATCGCCGCAGCGGAATGCGTGATAGTGCACCTTCGAGCCGCTTGGGATTGTCGGTCGTCACCTTCGTCATCTTGGTGTCGACGAGCCCCGGCGCGATGCCGTTGACGCGGATGCCGTCCTCGGCCCAGGCCTCGCCCAGCGTCCGCGTCAATCCGACCGCACTGGTCTTCGAGGCGTTATAGGCGGGATTGCCCATGGTGGAATGATAGGCCGCGGTCGAGGACACCATGATCAGCGACCCCTTCGCATCCCGCAACATGGAATGAAACCGCGTGGCGCAAGCCATCAGGCTCATCAGATTGACCTCGACCACCTTGCGAAAACCGCTCATCTCGAATTCACCGCGGCGATAGAGCACGGCGCCTTGCGCCAGCACGAGCACGTCGAGCCGCTCGAAGGACGGCTTGAACGCCTCGATCGCAGCGGGGTTGCTGACGTCGAGCTGCGCGTAGGCGAGACCGGTGAGATCGGAGCCTTCTTCAGCTGAATATTCCGTTGCGTGAGCGCGCGTGCCGCAAACGGCGACAGCCGCGCCCCTCGCGCGAAATGCTTGCGCGATGCCGTTGCCGATCCCGCTCGAACCGCCGACCACCAGCACCTGCCTGCCTGAGAAATCGAGCTCGTTCGCCATCGCGGCCTCTCCTTTTGTCTTGCTTGTTTGACCTGTCTGCGGATCGATGCCAGCCTTGTCAATCATAACAAGAACAAGCGGGCTCCCAAGGAAACAGCATGTCCGAGTTCAAGCAGCTCAGCCGGTCCGTCAAGGGCCTGACCGTTCTCGTCACCGGCGCCGCCAGCGGCATGGGGCGCGCCACCGCGCGCGTATTCGCCGCGGAGGGCGCCCACGTTGCCGTCACCGACTATGACGAGCAAGGCGCGCTCGCCGTCGCGAAGGAGATCGCGGCGAGCGGCGGTTCGGCAAAGGCCTGGACACTCGACGTTGCCGATGGTGGCGAGATCAAGCGCGTGGTGAATGATGCCGCTGCACATTTCGGCGGACTCGATATCGTCGTCAACAATGCCGGCATCTCCGTGCGCGTCGCGATCGACGACGAGGCCTATGAGGACGCATGGGCCAAGGGCATCGCGGTGATGCTGACGGCGCATCCGCGCATCATCCGCGCCGCGCTGCCGCATTTGCGCAAGTCGAATTGCCCGCGCATCGTCAACATCGCCTCGACCGAGGCGCTCGGCGCCACCGCATTGCACAGCCCCTATTCGGCTGCGAAGGGCGGCGTGGCGAGCCTCACCCGCTCGCTCGCGGTCGAACTCGGCCGCGAGGGCATCACCGTCAACTGCATCTGCCCGGGTCCGATCCGCACCGCCATCACCGACCGCATCTCGGATGAGCACAAGACAATTTATGCCAGACGCCGCACCGCACTCGGCCGCTACGGCGATCCCGAGGAGGTCGCGCATATGACGCTGAGCCTGTGCCTGCCGGCGGCCTCCTTCCTCACCGGCGCGGTGATCCCGGTCGATGGCGGGTTGATGGCGCGGAATGCGTGAGAGCTGGTAAGTTGCCGTAGCCCGGATGGAGCGCAGCGCAATCCAGCCTACGGGCAGCCATGCGCGGCGAGCGTTGACAAGTACGAGCGCGGGAGTAGCTTTTTCGCCGACAGAGCGGGACCAACCGCTCGCACATGCGGGAGAAACGCCATGACGATCGCCATCCGGCAGCTTCACAAACATTTTGTCGGCGAGGTTTCGGGCCTCGATTTGCGAAAGCCCCTCACCGAGGTTGAGGCGCGCGAGGTCGAGGCCGCGATGGACAAATACGCGGTGCTGGTTTTCCACGACCAGGACATCACCGACGAGCAGCAGATGGCTTTTGCGCTGAACTTCGGTCAGCGAGAAGATGCGCGTGGCGGCACCGTGACCAAGGCGCAGGACTACCGGCTCCAGTCGGGCCTCAACGACGTGTCCAATCTCGGCAAGGACGGCAGGCCGCTGGCGAAAGACAGCCGCACGCATCTGTTCAATCTCGGCAACTGCCTGTGGCATTCCGACAGCTCGTTCCGTCCCATCCCGGCGAAATTCTCGCTGCTGTCGGCGCGGGTGGTGAACCCGAAGGGCGGCAACACCGAATTCGCCGACATGCGTGCCGCCTATGACGCACTCGACGACGAGACCAAGACGGAGATCGAGGACCTCGTCTGCGAACATTCGCTGATGTATTCGCGGGGCTCGCTCGGCTTCACCGAATATACCGACGACGAGAAGGAGATGTTCAAGCCGGTGCTGCAACGTCTCGTGCGAACCCATCCGGTCCATCGCCGCAAGTCGCTGTATCTGTCATCGCATGCCGGCAAGATCGTCAGCATGAGCGTGCCGGAGGGCCGCCTTTTGCTGCGCGATCTCAACGAGCACGCGACGCAAGCAGAGTTCGTCTACGTCCACAAATGGAAGCTGCACGATCTCGTGATGTGGGACAACCGCCAGACCATGCACCGCGTCCGCCGCTACGACCAGTCGCAGCCCCGCGACATGCGCCGTGCCACGGTGGCAGGGACGGAGCCGACGGTGCAGCAGCAGGCGGCGGAGTAGAATTTGCTCAACAAACGTGGTCATCGCCCGGCTTGACCGGGCGATCCAGTATTCCAGAGGCTTGCGTTGGATAGCTCGCTCTCGCAACGGTCGCTGCGGCGTACTGGATGCCCCGGTCGAGCCGGGGCATGACAGCGAGGGCGACGCGCGATACGGGAGTACGTTGCCGCAGCTGCTACGTCACGCGTGCCCGGCCTCGTTCGAGAGCATGCCGGGATCGATGCCGATCTTGCGCAAGGCGCGTCCGTACTTGTCGTCGACGTCGTCACCGAAGATCAGATCCGAATCCGCATCGCAATGCAGCCAGCCGTTGCTCTGGATCTCGGTCTCGAGCTGGCCCGGCGCCCAGCCGGCATAGCCGAGCGCGAGGATGGCATGCTTGGGACCCGAGCCGTTGGCGATCGCGCGCAGGATATCGACGGTCGCCGTGAGGCAGACTCCGTCGTCGATCCGCAGCGTAGCGTTTTCGATATAGAAGTCGCTGGAATGCAGCACGAAGCCGCGGCCGGTGTCGACCGGGCCGCCGCGCAGCACTTTCATGCTTTCGGCATTCTCCGGCAGCCTGATGTGCTCGCCCTTCTTGATGATGCCGAGCTGCTGCAACAGCTCGGGAAAATCGATGCTGCCGGCCGGATGGTTCACGATGATCCCCATCGCCCCTTCCGCCGAATGGGCGCAGAGATAGATGACCGAACGTTCGAAGCGGGAATCGCCCATGACGGGCATCGCGATCAGCAGCCGGCCGTCGAGATAACCGGCTGAATTGGGCAGCCCGGGCCCCGCGCTGCGGGTGCTTTCGCCCGTTCTCTTGCCTGTGGGAGCCATCGGTGAAGCACTCCGGTTTCAATTCCTATCCTGATGTCGGGCCGGGCTGCTGTCAAATCAAGGCTTGCAGGGACGCGATTCCAATGCCTCCATCACAAGCAATTCAATGGTTTGCCCAGGGGTGACCCTGTAAAGACGTATCATGCTCACAAGAGTTCCCCTGCGTGCGGCGATTGGCGTCGTGACAACCCTGCTTGCGTCGTCGCTGGCCATCGCAGCCCGTGCCGACGACGCATCGCCGTGGCAGCGCGACGGACATTCCGCGGTACGGTTGCTCGCGGGATCGCGCAGCGGCGCGGTTCTGCTCGGCGGTATCGCGTTCCAGATCCAGCCCGGGTGGAAAACCTACTGGCGCATGCCCGGCGATTCCGGCGTCCCGCCGCGGTTCGACTTCTCGAAATCGGACAATGTCGAGGCGGTGACTGTGATGTGGCCTGCGCCGCTGAAATTCGACGACGGCGCAGGCGGCCATTCGATCGGCTATCACAACCAGATCGTGCTGCCCCTGCGCATCGTCGCCAAGGCGGCCGACAAGCCCGTGACCTTGCGTGCCGAGATCAACTACGCGGTGTGCGAGAAGCTCTGCATTCCGGTCGAGGCCAGCGCCGAGCTCGGCTTCAACAACGTCGCCTCGACCGAGGACGCCAATCTGCGTGCAGCACTCGACACCGTGCCCAAGCCTGCCAATATCGGCGATCCCAATCCGCTCACCATCCGCGACGTCAAGCGCGACGGGCCCAAGAACGTGGTGGTGGACGTCGTTGTGCCCGACAGCCGCAACGTCAATCTGTATGTGGAAGGGCCCACGCCGGATTGGGCACTGCCGATTCCGGAGCCGGTCAAGGACAGCCCGGCAGGCGTGAAGCGCTTTTCGTTCGAGCTCGACGGCCTGCCGCCGGGCGCCAAGCCCGACGGCGCAGCGCTGAAGTTCACACTGGTTGGGCCGGAGAAATCGTACGAGTTCAATACGAACCTGGAGTAGCCGTCGTCCTGGCGAAGGCCAGGACGACATTGGGAACACCCAACCGAATCTTAACGAATGGTTGCTAGTTCCCAAGGCTGCTGCGGCAAGTCTGCCGCGACGTGCGCGAGCGCCCCGGGGACCCTTCGAATTGGCCGTGACGGATGCAGAACCCGCAACCACCGGACCGGCCGCGCTGATCGCGCGGTTGCGGGCCAGGCTGACGGGCGGCTCGAACGAAGCATCGCTGACGCGGCGGCTGGCCGGCACCATCTTCATCATCCGCGTCATCAGCGCAGGCCTTGCCTATGTCTCGCAGGTGCTGCTGGCGCGCTGGATGGGCACGTCCGACTACGGCATCTATGTCTATGTCTGGACCTGGGTGCTGCTGCTCGGCAGCATGATGGATTTCGGCATCTCGGCCTCGGCGCAAAAAATCATTCCGGAGTATCGCGCCAGCGGCGAGCAGGCGTTGCTGCGCGGCTTTCTCTCCGGCAGCCGCTGGCTGACTTTTGCGGTGTCGACACTGGTCTCGCTCGCCCTCGCCGGCATCGTCAGGCTGCTGTCGCCCTGGATCGACCCGGCCGAGGAGCTGCCGCTCTATATCGGCTGCATGACCCTGCCCGCCTTCGTCGTTGCCAACACCCAGGACGGCATCGCGCGCTCGCATGACTGGATGCAGCTCGGCCTGATGCCGCAATTCATCATCCGCCAGGGACTGATCATCGGCATCACGGGCGCTGCTTTTCTCTTCGGCTACCATCTCGGCGCGATCGCGGCTATGGTTGCGAGCGCGGGCGCGGTCTGGATCGCGATGACCGGGCAGATGGTGGTGCTGAACCGCAAGCTCGCCAACCATATCGAGCCCGGTCCCAAGACCTACGACATCGGCGGCTGGCTCGCCGTCTCGCTGCCGATCCTGCTGGTCGAGAGCTTCTACCTGCTGCTGTCCTATACCGACGTGCTGGTGCTGCAGCAATTCCGCCCCTCCGACGAGGTCGGCGTTTACTTCGCGGTGGTGAAGACGCTGGCGCTGGTCTCGTTCATCCACTACGCGATGTCGGCGACGACGGCGCATCGCTTCGCCGAATACAACGCAAGCGGCGACAAGGCGCGGCTGTCGGCCTATGTCGCGCACGCCATCAGCTGGACGTTCTGGCCGTCGCTGGCCGCGACCATCGTGCTGCTCGCGATCGGCAAGCCGCTGCTCTGGCTGTTCGGGCCGCAATTCACCGTCGGCTACGACATCATGTTCGTCGCCGCCATCGGACTCGTGGTGCGCTCCGCGATCGGACCGGTCGAGCGGCTGCTCAACATGCTGGGCCAGCAGAAGATCTGCGCGCTCGCTTATGCGCTGGCCTTCGTGATGAACCTCGTGCTCTGCATCGCACTCGTGCCGCGCTACGGCGGCCACGGCGCCGCAGCCGCAACCTCGATCTCGCTCACCTTCGAGACGGTGCTGCTGTTCTGGATCGTGCGGCAGCGGCTTGGGCTGCACGTGCTGGCGTTTGGTAAATAGGCACTACGTCGCCGCCTTTGCTCGCTTCCCTTGGGGAACGACTGTTTCGCGGCGCGGCTGGCAACAACCGGAAATACCTCTCTATTTCCGACGCGCAGCACGATTTTTCTTATTCAGCCCAAGCGGTTGCGTCCCAGGGAAGGTTTATTCTACGTCGTATTGCCCAACCGACGAGATCAACCTAAGATTCTCCAGATATGTTCGATCCACTCTACGTCGCTTCCGGTTTCGGCGTCGGCCTCCTCATCGGGATGACCGGCGTGGGCGGCGGTTCGTTGATGACGCCGCTGCTGATATTGCTGTTCGGTGTTCATCCCTCCACCGCGGTCGGCACCGATCTGCTCTATGCCGCCGCCACCAAGACCGGCGGCAGCGTGGTGCATGGCTGGGCGCGCAGCGTGCACTGGCCGGCGGTGCTGCGGCTCGCCTGTGGCAGCATTCCCGCGAGCGCGCTGACGCTGCTGGTGCTGTGGAAACTCGATCTCAGAGGCGATTCCGAGCGCAGCCTGATCAATCTGGTGCTGTGCTTCGCGCTGCTGCTGACCGCGACCTCGCTGATCTTCCGCAAATCCATCATGGAGCGTTATCGCGGCCGGCTCGAACAGGTCGACGAGCGCAGCACCGCGATTGCGACCGTCGTCACCGGCATCGTGCTCGGCGTGCTGGTGTCGATTTCGTCGGTCGGTGCCGGTGCGGTCGGCGTCACCGTGCTGCTGCTGCTCTACCCTCGCCTGCCGATGGCAACCATCGTCGGCTCCGACATCGCCCATGCGGTGCCGTTGACACTGGTCGCCGGCATCGGGCACTGGGCGCTCGGCGACGTCGATTGGGCGCTGATGGGCGTGCTGCTGATGGGCTCGCTGCCCGGCATCATCGTCGGCAGTTACAGCGCGACGCGGGTGCCGGAGACGGTGCTGCGGCTGACGCTCGCCAGCGTGTTGTTCGTGGTCGCCGGCAAGATCATGTTCGCGGAGTTGAACCTGTCGTCGGCGTTCGTGACGGCGCTGGCCTGGACGCATTAGGCCCAACCGAGCGGCGGAATCGTAGGGTGGGCAAAGCGAAGCGTGCCCACCACTTTTTCAATTGAGGGTGATGGTGGGCACGGCGCTTTCGCGCCTTTGCCCACCCTACGGCACTGCCCCTATTCCGCCGTCCAGCCGCCATCGATCGAGAGATTGCTGCCGGTGATCTGGGCGGCATCATCGCCGCACAGGAACAGCGCCAAGGCCGCGACCTGCTCGGACGTCACGAACTCCTTGGTCGGCTGCGCGTCGAGTAGCACGTCGTTGATGACCTGCTCGCGCGTGAGATTGCGCGCCTTCATCGTGTCGGGGATCTGCTTCTCCACCAGCGGCGTCCAGACGTAGCCGGGGCTGATGCAGTTGCAGGTGATCTTGTGGGTCGCAACCTCCAGCGCCACGGTCTTGGTGAGACCGGCGATGCCGTGCTTGGCCGAGACGTAGGCCGACTTGAAGGGCGAGGCGACCAGCGAATGCGCCGATGCGGTGTTGATGATGCGACCCCAGCCCTTCTTCTTCATGCCGGGCACCGCTGCGCGGATGGCGTGAAAGGCCGAGGACAGGTTGATGGCGATGATCTGGTCCCATTTCTCGAGCGGGAATTCCTCGATCGGCGAGACGAACTGGATGCCGGCATTGTTGACGAGGACGTCGACGGAGCCAAAGGTCTTCTCACCAAGCGCGATCATGCCGGCGATCTCGGCCGGCTTGGTCATGTCGGCGGGCGAATAGATCGCCTTGACGCCGAAATCGGACTCGATCTTCGAGCGCTCCTTCTCGATGTCCTCCGGCGAGCCGAAGCCGTTGATGACGACATTGGCGCCGGCGGCGGCGAAGGCGCGTGCGTAAGCGAGCCCGATGCCGCTGGTGGACCCGGTCACGACGGCGTTCTTGCCTGACAGACTACCCATTCTATTCGCTCCTTTTTGCCGGGGGCGCGGAGACGTTCCCCGTGAGATCGTAGGTCACCATGGTCTCGCCGGATTGCGGCCGCTCGAGCCAATCCTTGTGGCGCATCGACAGATGCACGTCGTGCACGCCGGCCTCCCAGTGCTCGACCATGGCGACATGCGAGAAGTCGTAATCCTTGGACGAGGATTCGTAGTTCTTGCTGCGATAGATCAGATGCACCACGGTGACGGTGCTTTCACGCGATACCTTCGCGAGGAATTCCACGGAAGGGTCGTTCTTGAGATAATCGGGCAATTTGGAAATCAGGTCGCGCACGGCCTTGCGGGCGTTGTGCAGCTGCTTGTTCTTGTCGGTGTTCATCCGCGTGCGGCTGGAGAAGCGAATGTCCTTCTCGCGCTCGGTGGCCTCGAGCAGCGAGGTCGGCAAATCGCCGCGGGCGGAGAACAGGTCGACCTGGAAGATCAGCATGTCGCGATCGACCTCGGCATCGAGCACGTAGTCCAGCGGCGTGTTGGAGGCGATGCCGCCGTCCCAGTAATGCTCGCCGTCGATTACGACGGAGGGAAAGCCGGGCGGCAGCGCGCCGGAGGCCATGATGTGCTCGGGGCCGATGGTTTTGCCGAGCTTCTTGAACTCGTAATTGTCGAAATATTTGAAATTGCCCGAGGTGACGCCGACCGCGCCGACCGACAGGCGCGTCTTGAGGTCATTGATGCGGTCGAAATCAACCAGACGCTCCAGCGTCTTCTTCAAGGGCGCGGTGTCGTAATAGCTCTCGGCCTGCGGGCTACCGGGCGGCCAGAGCGGCGCCGGCGGAATCCGCGGCGTGAAGAAGCCGGGCACGCCGAAGGTCGCGATCAGCGCGGCGCTGGTGGAGTTGAACAGTTCGCGGCTGTGGTCGCTCTTGCCGATCGGTTTCCACGGCACCGGCGCGGAGACCATCTCCCAGAATTCCTTGAGCCGCTTGACGCGCGTCGGGCCCTCATTGCCGGCGATGATGGCGGCGTTGACCGCGCCGATCGAGATGCCGGCGACCCATTCCGGCTCGAAGCCCTGGCCGCACAGCGCCTGATAAGCGCCGGCCTGATAGGAGCCAAGCGCCCCGCCGCCCTGGAGGACCAGGACGCGTTGCGCATTCGCAGGGATGCTGGCGGATTCCGTGGTATGATCGGTCATAAGGGAACAATAGCAACAATAGCAAAAGGCGCGCCACCGTGGCGACCCTCCGCCGCGGCGTCAATGCATGCCGGGATCAAGTCTGGCTTACCGCTCCGTCGAGGCCAGGATCATGGTCCAGAACACCTTGTATTTGGTGCCGGGAGCATAGCTCGCCGCGATGCCCAATTTTGTGACACCGCCCTTGAGCATGTTGGCGCGGTGGGGTGGCGAGTCGCGCCAGCCGGAAAACGCTTCCGCCAGCGTATGATAGCCGGCCGAAATGTTCTCGACCGCCACGGTCGCGGGATAGCCGCCGGCGGCCAGGCGCTTGGCCAGCGGCGCGCGGACGTCGTGGTCCATCTTGTTGGCCGCCGCCATGGCATTGGACTGGGATTCGGCAAGCCGCATCAGGTCGGGGTCAATGACGACGGTGCCGAGCGCGTTGTTCTGGCGGTATTGCGAGATCATGATCGCGGCCGCCTGCGCATCGAGCTTTGAGCCCGGGACCGCCATGTCGGCATACATCGACGGCTGCTGGACCGGTGCCTCGTTGCCGGCACAGCCGGCAAGCAGCAAAATGATGAGAATTGCGGCCGCAGCGCGCATGTAGGGGCCCCCGAATGAGGGGCCGTTGTTGCATACCAACCGTGGCTGAAAGGTGAATTTTGAAGAAAATTCGACCTGACGCGACGGCTCAACTGCCCGCAAATATCCGGTAGCGGCGGGGCTCAAGGCCGATGGTGTCGCCGGCGTGCAGTTCCTTGTCGCGGGGGGCGTCGATCTCGATGGTCTCGCCGCCTGACAATGCGACCTCGGCACGCTGCACGGGACCGAAATTACGGACGTGTCGCACGGCGCCTTCAAGGGCGCCGCTGCCGGGGGGCCCGACCAGCATGTCATGTCGCCGCACGAACAGTTTTGACGCGCCAGGCGCAAGTCCGTCCGCCGTGAGGCCTAACGGCCGGCCACCGAGCCTGATCACGCCTGCTTCGACCTGGACCGGCAGCTCGATGGACTCGCCGATGAAGCCGTGGACGAACGCGCTTGCCGGGCTTTCATAGACGTCGTCGGGCGAGCCGATCTGCTCGATCCTGCCCTTGTCCATGACGACGACGCGGTTGGCGACCTCGAGCGCCTCCTCCTGGTCGTGGGTCACGAAGATGGAGGTGACGCTGATCTCGCGATGAAGCGAGCGCAACCATTTGCGCAGCTCCTTGCGCACCTTGGCATCGAGCGCGCCGAAGGGCTCGTCGAGCAAGAGGATGCGCGGCTCGATCGCGAGCGCACGGGCGAGCGCGATGCGCTGGCGCTGGCCGCCGGAAAGCTGGCTCGGGTAGCGATCGGCGAGCCAGTCGAGTTGCACGAGATCGAGCAACTCCTTGACCCGCGCCCGGATCGCCCCCTCGTCTTTTCGGACCGCACGTGGCTGTACGCGCAGGCCGAAAGCCACGTTCTCGAACACCGTCATGTGGCGGAACAGCGCGTAATGCTGGAACACGAAGCCGACATGCCGCTCGCGCGCGCCCTGCGCCAGCGCATCCTCGCCGTTGATGAGGACTTCACCTGAGTCAGGCCAATCGAGCCCGGCGACGATCCGCAGCAGCGTGGTCTTTCCCGATCCGGACGGCCCGAGCAGCGCAACCAACTCGCCGCTCTCGACCTTGAGGTCGACACCGTCGAGGGCTTTGAAGCTGCCGAACGTCTTGACGAGATTTCTGACTTCAATGGTCACTTGCGTCTTCCCCTTCGTCGAGATGACGTTCCAGGACGGTCTTTGCGATCAGCGTGATCAGCGCCAGCATCGCCAGCAGCGAGGCGATCGCGAACGCGGCGACGAACTGGTATTCGTTGTAGAGGATCTCGACCAGCAGCGGCATCGTGTTGGTCTCGCCGCGGATATGGCCGGAGACGACGGAGACTGCGCCGAACTCGCCCATCGCGCGCGCGTTGCAGAGCAGCACGCCGTAGAGCACGCCCCATTTGATGTTGGGCAAGGTAACGCGGAAGAAGGTTTGCAAGCCGGAGGCGCCGAGCGAAACCGCAGCCTCCTCCTCCTGCGTGCCCTGCTCCTGCATCAAGGGGATCAGCGCGCGCGCCACGAACGGGAAGGTGACGAAGGTGGTGGCCAGCGCGATGCCAGGCACCGCGAACAGGATCTGGATGTCATGATCCCTGAGCCAGCTGCCGAAATAGCCCTGCGCGCCGAACAGCAGCACGAAAACGAGGCCGGAGATCACCGGGCTCACCGAAAACGGCAGATCGATCAGCGTGATCAGGAAGGTCTTGCCCGGGAAATCGAATTTTGCAATCGCCCAGGCGGCGACGAGGCCGAAGACGAGATTGAGACCGACTGAAATTGCAGCGACGATCAACGTCAGCTTGATCGCCGCAAGCGCCTCCGGCTCGGCGAGCGCAGACAGATAAGCGGCGATCCCCTTCGAGAGCGCGTGCGCGAACACCACCACCAGCGGCAGCACGACGAAGACAGTGAGAAAGGTGATCGCGATCGTGATGATGGCGATGCGCACGGCCTTCGGTTCGGTGCGCAGATTGTCCCGCGCGAGGGCTTCGCGTGCGCGGGCCTTCTCGTCGGACGAAGTGAGCGGGCCTGAATGGGCGATCTGCATCGTCATGGTCCGCCCTCAACGCACCGGAATCCGGCTCTGCGCCCAGCGCTGGAGCCG
Organism: Bradyrhizobium symbiodeficiens; assembly: GCF_002266465.3. Taxonomy (NCBI): domain Bacteria; kingdom Pseudomonadati; phylum Pseudomonadota; class Alphaproteobacteria; order Hyphomicrobiales; family Nitrobacteraceae; genus Bradyrhizobium; species Bradyrhizobium symbiodeficiens. The sequence continues at coordinate 6,264,456 of NZ_CP029427.2, forward strand.
GTTGACGGCGAAGATGATGACGAAGGAGACGACGAGCATGACGACCGCGATCGCCGTTGCATCGGCATAGCGGAATTCGGAGAGGCGGATCACGATCAGGAGCGGCGCGATCTCCGAGACGTTCGGCAAATTGCCGGCGATGAAGATCACCGAGCCGTATTCGCCGACCGCGCGCGCGAAGGCGAGCGCGAGCCCGGTGAGCAGCGCCGGCGCCAGCGAGGGCAGGATCACGCGGACGATGGTCTGCCAGCGGCTGGCGCCGAGGCTGCCCGCGGCTTCCTCGATCTCAGGATCGAGATCCTGCAGCACCGGCTGCACCGTGCGCACCACGAAGGGAATGCCGATGAAGATCATGGCGACGAAGATGCCGACCGGCGTGAACGCCACCTTGATGCCGAGCGCCGCTAGTGGCGCCCCCAGCCAGCCCTTCTCGGCGAACAGCGCAGTCAGCGCGACGCCCGCGACCGCCGTCGGCAGCGCGAAGGGCACGTCGACGATAGCGTCGAACAGCCGCCTTCCGGGGAAGCGATAGCGCACCAGCGCCCAGACGATGATGCTGCCCATGACGAGATTGACGCAGGCCGCAGCGAAGGCGAGTCCGAAGGACACGCGCAACGCGTTCAGAGTGCGGCGGCTGGAGAGGATATTCCAGAATTGCTCGGGGCTAAGCTCGAGCGATTTCAGGAACAGGCCGGCGAGTGGAATCAAGATGATGATCGACAGCCAGGAAAGCGTCAGCCCCATCGTGAGACCGAAGCCCGGCAATGTCCGGCGTCGTGCTGCGAGTGCGCTCACCAGGCCCCCTGTCAACATCTCTAAGACGGCGCCGGATCAGTTCTTGTAAATCTGATCGAACACGCCGCCGTCGCCAAAATGTTCCTTCTGCGCCTTGGTCCAGCCGCCGAAAAATTCGTCGATCGTGAACATCTCGACCTTTGCGAAGGAATTTTCGTACTTTTTGGCAACCTCGGCATCGCGCGGACGGTAGAAGTTGCGCGCGGCAATTTCCTGTCCTTCCTTCGTATACCAATACCGGAGGTAGGCATCGGCAGCGTTGCGGCTGCCCTTCCTGTCGGCAACCTTGTCGACGATCGCGACCGGCGGCTCGGCGAGGATCGAGAGCGGCGGCGCCACGATCTCGATTTTCTCCGGACCGAATTCCTTCAGTGCGAGATACGCTTCGTTCTCCCAGGCGAGCAAGACGTCGCCGACGCCGCGCTCGACGAAGGTCACGGTGGCGCCGCGCGCACCGGTATCCAGCACCGGCACCTGCTGGAACAGCTTACCGATAAAGTCCTTGGCTTTGTCGGCCGAGCCGTATTTCTTCTGCGCAAAACCCCAGGCGGCAAGATAATTCCAGCGCGCGCCACCCGACGTCTTCGGGTTGGGCGTGATCACGGCGACGCCCGGCTTGACCAGATCGTCCCAGTCCTTGATGCCCTTGGGATTGCCCTTTCGCACCAGGAACACGATGGTGGACGTGTAGGGCGAGGAATTCTGCGGCAACCGCTTCTGCCAATCCGCCGCCGTGAGGCCTTTGGCGGCGATCGCGTCGATGTCGTAGGCGAGCGCGAGCGTCACCACGTCGGCCTGCAAGCCGTCGATCACACTCCGCGCCTGCGACCCGCTGCCGCCATGCGACTGCTTGACCTCGACGCTCTTGCCGGTCTCCTTCTGATAGGCATTCGCAAATGCCTTGTTGAATTCGGCATAGAGCTCGCGCGTCGGATCGTATGACACGTTGAGCAGGTTGATGTCAGCGGCGAGAGCCGCGCCTGCCAAAAAACCCGTCGCGATGAGTCCTGCAGCGAGCGGAACGATACGGCGCATCATCTCCATCTCCATTCGCTTCACTGACGTCGGTGTCAGCGAAGGAAGGCGAAACTCGCGGCGAAACACGTTTGAGTCAACGAAACCGGATTTTCTTGTTCGCTAGCTCGCAGCGCGGCTGTGCTACGAAGTCTTCATCGTGTGGATGCCGCATTCTGTCTTGGCCCGGCCGCGCCAGCGACCGGCGCGCTCATCCTCGCCTTCGGCCGTTCTGCTCGTGCAAGGCATACACCCAACCGACCGGAAACCGGAGGCGACCAAGGGGTGACGTGGCAATTTAGCGCGGACGAAGATGGCCTCGAGTTCCTCGCGCGAGACGTTGGCGAACGGGTTGAACTTCAGCCGCGCCCCGTCGTCCTCGACAACCGCGATGTCCGCGCGCGCATTGCCCTGGAAGCGCTTGCGGCCGTTGATCCAGCCCGAGAACGGCTTCAGTGCCCGCGCCAGTGGCTCGACTTTGCGGATGCGGCAGCAGGCGTCGGGATCGGAGAACCAGAGCTCGCGATCGGGATCCTCGCGCGACAGCGCCTCCTCAGCCGGCTTGATCGAGCGGACGTCCTTCAGGCCAAGCGTCGCGATCAACGTGTCGCGATAGGCCAGCGTCTCCTCGAACAGCCAGCCGGTATCGAGGAAGATCACGGGGATCGCGGGGTCGACGTCCGCCATGACCTTCAGCAGCGTCGCCGATTCCGTCCCGAAGGACGACACCAGCGCCAGTTTCTCGCGCCCGACAGCCTTCAGCGCCGCGGCGATGATCTCCGCGGGCGAAGCATCGCGCAACGCGCGATCAAGCTCCGCCACGGAGGGCAGCGCGGAAACGGACACTGACGAAACCTGAGGCGCGATCGCGTTCACGTGCCGACACCTTCGGAATGGCGCAACTGCATGCGCCGGTGCAAGGCCGTAATGCGGCCGTCGCCGGTCGGCTGGTAGAACACCGAGTAACGCTTCGCGGTCTGCATGAAGGCTTCCGCGTCGGCTTGCTTCTTGACCTCGAACGAGTCGAAGCCGGCGCGCAGCATGAACACGAACTGGTCGCGCAGCACCTGGCCGGTGGCGCGCAGTTCACCGCGGTAATTGTAGCGCTCGCGCAGCAGGCGGGCCTGGCTGTAGGCGCGGCCGTCGCGGAAGGTCGGGAACACCAGCGCGACCACGGCGAGCTTGCCAAGATAGGGCACGAGTTCGCTGATGTCGCGGTTGTTCGGCCAGATCACGCCGACCTTGCCGGCACGGTCGAGCAGCGCATCGGCCTCGCCGATAAAGCGCTCGGCCGGCATCAGGATGTCGCCGCCCTCGGGCAGCGGCGTGTCGACGGCCAGCTTGACGAAGCCGTCGTCAGCGATCTTTCCGCCGTTAACGAGTGGCATAGACGCGCTCCTTGAAGGGTTCGACGCCGAGGCGTTTCACTGTGTCCATGAACAGCTCATCCGGTCGCTCGCGCAGCGCCAGATAGGCTTCCACGATGTCCTCGACGACGTCGGCGACCTCGTCGAACTTGACGCCCGGCCCGATCAGGTTCCCGAGCGCGGCGTTCTCGTCAGCGCGGCCTCCGATGGTGATCTGGTAGACCTCCTCGCCATTCTTCTCGACGCCCAGAATGCCGATATGGCCGACATGGTGATGGCCGCAGGCATTGATGCAGCCTGAGATGTTGATGTGGAGCCGGCCGATCAGGTTGGCGAGCTCGTGGTTGGCGAACCGCCGCGTCAATTCCTGCGCGATCGGGATCGAGCGCGCATTCGCCAGCGAGCAATAATCGAGGCCCGGGCAGGCGATGATGTCGGTGATCAGGTTGACGTTCGGCGTCGCGAGGCCGAGCTTGTCGAGCGCCTTCCACAGCGCCGGCAGATCGCGCTTGGCGACGTGGGGCAGCGCCAGGTTCTGCTCGTGGCCGACGCGGATTTCGCCGAAGGAATATCTGTCGGCAAGATCGGCCAGCGCATCCATCTGCTCTGCGGTGGCATCGCCTGGAGGCCCGCCGATCGGCTTCAACGAGATCGTGACGATCGAATAGCCTTGCACCTTGTGCGGCGCCACCGAGTTCTTGCGCCATGCCTCGAACTCAGGATCGGCCGCGGCCTGCCGCAGCTCGTCCGGCATGTGCGGCAGCTTCTCGTAGGCCGGATAGGTGAAGCGCGAGCGGATGTCCTCGATCACCTCGTCGTCGATCTGGAGCGAGGAGTTGCGGATGTGCTGCCACTCCTCCTCGACTTCACGGGAGAACTTCTCGATGCCCAGCTCGTGCACCAGGATCTTGATGCGCGCCTTGTAGATGTTGTCGCGGCGGCCGTATTGGTTGTAGACCCGCAGGATCGCCTCGATATAGCTGAGGATGTCGCGGCCATGCACGAAGTGCTTGATGGTCTTGCCGATGAACGGCGTGCGGCCGAGACCGCCGCCGACCAGCACCTCGAAGCCGGTCTCGCCCTTCTCGTTCTTGATGAGGCGCAGACCAATGTCGTGAATCTTGATCGCGGCGCGGTCGTGATCGGACGCCGTGATCGCGATCTTGAACTTGCGCGGCAGGAACGAGAATTCCGGATGCAGCGTGGTGTGCTGGCGGATCAGCTCGGACCAGATGCGGGGATCCTCGATCTCGCCGGGCGCGACGCCGGCCCACTGATCCGACGTGACGTTGCGCATGTTGTTGCCGGAGGTCTGCATCGCATGGATGCCGACCTCGGCGAGATCTTCCAGCGCGTCCGGCAGCTCGGCGAGCTTGATCCAGTTGAACTGGATGTTCTGCCGCGTCGTGAAGTGGCCGTAGCCGCGGTCGTATTTGCGCGCGACGTGGGCAAGCGCCCGCAGCTGGTTCGACGCCAGCGTCCCGTAGGGAATCGCGACGCGGAACATGTAGGCGTGCAGTTGCAGATAGACGCCGTTCTGAAGCCGCAGGATCTTGAACTCGTCCTCGGTGAGCTCGCCGGAGAGACGCCGCTTCACCTGGTCGCGGAACTCCGAAACGCGCTCGTTGACGAGCGTGCGGTCGATTTCGTCGTAAGCATACATAAGAAAGCGCCTTAAGCCTGGGCCGACTGTCCGATGGTCACACCGGTGCGGCGGATCTGTTCGCGCAGATTGCCGGGTTCGATATTGCCGTCCGCGCCGACCTGCACCGGTGCGATATAGGGACCGATCGCGCCGACGTCATCGGCGACGGACTCCGCAAGCAACGCTTTGGCCTCGTCGGAGTTGCGCACGATCGCGGCTTCCGAGAGGTCCGCGGACCAGCTTTTGGCGGCGGTGCGATAAACCACGATGCCATCCCAGGTACGGTTGGCGGTCACGACCGAGGGGCCGGCGATCTTGATCTTCTTCTGTTCGAGCGGGGAGGTCATTCGGCTGCATCCAATAGGTCAGAGATGATTTGCTTCGGGGTTTTCTCGGGGATGTCGCGGCGAAGCGAGCCGGCATGCCGGACCACATCGCCGATGATGAGAATGGCGGGACCGCCGCTGACCCGCCGCACAAGCTCGGGAAGGTCGCGCAGCGTGCCGATCGCGCCTTGCGCATCGGGACGCGTCACGCGCGCGAACACGCCAACCGGCGTCTCCGGCGAACGGCCTGCAGCGAACAGGCCGGCGCGCACTGCGGGCGCGGCGGTCATGCCCATATAGACCACCACGGTCATTCTGGTGTCGGTCAGGGTCGACCAGTCCACCGCTTCCGCGTCGCGCGCCTTGTGCGCGGTCAGGAAGGTGATGCGGGTGGCTTCATGACGATAGGTGAGCGGCACCTCGAAATCGGCTGCGCCGCCAAGGCCGGCGGTGATGCCGGGAATGATCGAATAGGCAACACCGGCCGCGCGCAGCGCTTCGACCTCTTCACCGCCACGACCGAACACGAAGGGATCGCCGCCCTTCAGACGCACGACGCGTTGGCCGGCTTGCGCGGCCTCGATCATCCGCTGGTTGATGGCGTCCTGGCCGATGCCAGGCTTGCCGACACGGCGGCCGACGGCAACGCGCGTCGTGTCGCGGCGGATGCGGTCGAGAATGTCAGGCGAAACCAGTTCGTCATGGAAGACGATGTCGGCATCCTGCAATGCGCGCAGCGCCTTGATGGTGAGAAGATCGGGATCGCCGGGTCCGGCACCGACCAGCGCGACCGAGCCTTCCGGCTTGTCGGCACGCGCGAATTCGGAGGGATCGGCAATCGCCTTGAGCGCAGCATCCGCCTCGCTCCTGCGACCGCCGAGCACGGCGGCGCCGATCGAGCCGTCGATGACGCGCTCCCAGAACCGGCGGCGCAACGGAAACTCGGCGATGCGCTCGTTGACGGATTTACGGAAGCCGCCGATGAACTCGGCGAGCTCACCAATACGGGCGGGCAGCAGCGCCTCGATCTTCTCACGCACGCGCCGTGCCACGACGGGCGAAGTGCCGCCGGTGCCGACCGCGACCACGACATCGCCGCGATCCACGATCGCCGGAAAGATGAAGCTGGAATGTTCGAGATCGTCCATGACGTTGACGGGCAGGCCGAGCGCCTTGGCGCGAGCCGACATCGCCACGCCGACATCGCCTGCGCCGGCGCAGACCACAGCTATGACGCCTGCAAGATCGGCCGCAAGCGGATCCCCCGTCGCGATCTCGATGCGCGCCGCGTCCTCGGAGTTCAGACCCAGGTCCTGATTGCCATCGATCGCATGCACGCGGAGACGCGCCCCGGCCGCAGAGAGCACGCGCAGCTTGGCACGCAAAAGCTCACCCGCGCCGATGAGGACCACCGGACCGGCCTTGAGATCGAGAAACACCGGCAAGAACCGCATGCGATACCCGCTTCCCCAACATCCGGGGTTGACTGGAATTATTTTCTATATATGTGTCGTTTCGAGCGCGCAAAGAGAAAATTTTTTCTTCTATTGCGCACCGCAACTATAGAATTTTCGCCTCCAGACGCAAAGTGGCAGAGATGCATCTTCTCAGGTCCGATTCCGGCGCAGATGGGCTGGGCTTCACCGCTCCCGTTTCCAAGCAAATTCCGGTCGCGCAGACCGCCCCCAGCATGGACCATCTCGACCAGTTGGAGGCACAGAGCATCTACATCTTTCGCGAGGCATTTGCCCGTTTGAAGAAGATCGCCCTGCTGTGGTCGCTCGGCAAGGACTCCAACGTCATGATCTGGCTGGCGCGGAAGGCGTTCTTCGGCCGCGTGCCGTTCCCGGCGCTGCATGTCGACACCGGCAAGAAATTTCCGGAGATGTACCGCTTTCGCGATCACTACGGCAAAGAATGGGAACTCGATCTGCGCGTCGAGCCCTGCCCGCCCATCGATGCCGTCGATCCGACGCTGCCGCCGGCTGCCCGCTCCGCTGCGCGCAAGACCGAAGGCCTCAAGATGGCGCTCGCCAAATACGGCTTCGACGGCCTGATCGCCGGCATCCGCCGCGACGAGGAGGCAACGCGCGCCAAGGAGCGCGTGTTCTCGCCGCGTGGCCTTGAAGGCAATTGGGACGTGCGCGACCAGCCACCGGAATTCTGGGACCATTTCAACGCCTCGCCGCCGCAGGGCGCGCATTTGCGAATCCATCCGATCCTGCATTGGACCGAAGCCGACATCTGGGCCTACACCAAGCGGGAGAACATCCCGATCATCCCGCTGTATCTCGCCAAGGACGGCAAGCGCTATCGCTCGCTGGGGGATCAGGACATCACCAATCCGGTCGCGTCGACCGCGTCCAATATCGACGAGATCCTGATCGAGCTCGAGCAGACCAAGGTGCCGGAACGTGCCGGCCGTGCGCTCGACCACGAGACCGAGGACGCCTTCGAGCGTCTGCGCGTCGCCGGCTATCTCTGATCTCAGGACGCGAGCGCGATATGAACATGATCGTCACCCCCGCTTCGCCGGCTACGCCCAACGGCACCACGCGTCCTCAGGTCCGCATCGTCATCGTCGGCCATGTCGACCATGGCAAATCGACGCTGGTCGGCCGTCTCTTGCACGAGACCGGCAGCCTGCCCGACGGCAAGCTGGAAATGCTCAAGGCCGTCAGCGCCCGGCGCGGCATGCCGTTCGAATGGTCGTTCCTGCTCGACGCGCTGCAGACCGAGCGTGACCAGGGCATCACCATCGACACCACGCAGATCCGCTTCCGCACCAATTCGCGCGACATCGTGCTGATCGACGCGCCCGGCCACGCCGAATTCCTGCGCAACATGATCACCGGCGCCTCGCAGGCCGACGGCGCGGTACTCATCATCGACGCGCTCGAAGGCGTGCGCGACCAGACGCGGCGGCACGGCTATCTCCTGCATCTGCTCGGCGTGAAGCAGGTCGCGATCGTCGTCAACAAGATGGACCGCGTCGACTTCTCCGCAGAGCGTTTCAAGGAAATCAGCGACGAGATTTCCGCGCATCTGAACGGCCTCGGCGTGAAGCCCACGGCGGTGATCCCGATCTCGGCGCGCGACGGCGACGGCGTTGCTGATCGTACCGACCGGATCGGCTGGTACAAGGGTCCGACGGTGGTCGAGGCGCTCGACGCCCTCGAGCCGGCTCGGCCGCTGGAAGCGCTGGCGCTGCGGCTGCCGGTGCAGGCGATCTACAAGTTCGACGACCGCCGCATCCTGGCGGGCCGGATCGAATCCGGCAGCCTCATTGCCGGCGACGAGATCGTGATCATGCCGGCCGGCAAGATCGCGAAGATCAAGACGGTCGAAAGCTGGCCGGTGACGCCGGTGGCGGGACGGCAGGGCGCGGGCCGCTCGGTCGGCATCACGCTCGACCGCGAATTGTTCATCGAGCGCGGCGACATCATCGCGCATGTGAGCGCTGCCCCGCGCGAGACGCGGCGGCTGCGCGCGCGCATCTTCTGGCTGCACGACAAGCCGCTCGCCAAGGGCGACCAGTTGCTGGTTCGGTCGGGGCCGAAGGAAAGCCGCGCCACCGTGGTGGAAATCGAGAAGGCGGTCGATCCCGGCGAATTGTCGAGCGTCGAGAACAAGGCGATCGGCCGCAATCATGTCGGCGAGATCGACATCTCGTTGTCGAATCCGATTGCCACCGATCCCTACACCGAAAATCCGCGAACCGGACGCCTCGTGATCGAAGTCTCGGGGCGCATCGCCGGCGGCGGCCTCGTGCTGTCGGTCGATGCCGGCCAGCGCGCCGTACCGGTCGACATCGTGCCGGTCGAATCCGCGCTTCGCCCCGACGAACGCTCCGCGCGTTATCAGCACAACGGCGCCGTGGTCTGGCTCACCGGTCTGCCGGCCTCGGGCAAGTCGACGCTCGCCAAAGCTCTGGAGCGGCGGCTGTTCAGCAATGGCGGCTCGCCGGTCCTGCTCGACGGCGACACGCTGCGCGCCGGGCTCAACAGCGATCTCGGCTTCTCTGCGGCCGATCGCAGCGAGAACATCCGCCGCCTCGCCGAAGTCGCGACGCATCTCGCGCGCAACGGCCACATCGCGATCGTCGCGGCGGTCTCGCCCGCGCGCGAGGACCGCGCCGCCGCGCGCCGCATCGCCGACACAGCGTTCCGTGAGATCCACGTCGCGACACCGGCAGAAGTCTGCGAGGATCGCGATCCCAAGGGGCACTACAAGAAGGCCCGCGCCGGCGCGCTGGCGTCGTTCACCGGCATCGGCAACGACTACGAAGCACCGCAGGCAGCCGAGCTCGTGATCGACACCTCGACACGGAATGTCGCCGATGCGGTCCACGAGATCGAGCAGATGCTGAAGACGACCGGTGTGCTGTTCGACGAGGTCGTGGACCTCGCCGCGAATATTTGAGTCTGTGCTACTCCCGCTCCCGCTGTCGTCGCCCGGCTTGACCGGGCGACCCATATTCCAGAGACCGCGTGGGGATTCAGAGAAGCCGCGGCGTACTGGATTCCCCGACTGCCGCCTACGCTGAAGCTTCGGCGCCCCTGGAGCTCGACCCCGGCGAAGCCTTGGCGTAGCCGGGTCGCGGGGAATGACAGCTGTGCGTGGGGCCGCCCCACTCTCCTTGACATTTTGACAAACCTTTAGGGGTCTTCTCACCGCCCCGATTTTGGGGCTAATAGGGCCCTGAAAGCCGTCCTTCATGGACGCATTTTGCTGCTGTCGGGTCAAAAGCAGCCAAAAACAGCCATTTCCAACAAGAAAGCCCATCATGAAACGCGTCGACGCCCACGGATTGAAGATCGCTCCCGTCCTGTTCGATTTCATCGCCAAGGAAGCGACCCCGAAAACGGGGATCGCGCCGGACGCGTTCTGGGCCGGACTCGCTGCCATCATCAAGGAGCTGGGGCCGCAGAATAGGTCGCTGCTCGCATTCCGCGACACGCTGCAGGCCAAGATCGACGACTGGCACCGCGCCAACAAGGGCAAGGCGTTCGACCTCAACGCCTACACCGCCTTCCTGAAGGAGATCGGCTATCTCGTTCCGGAGCCGGCGACCCAGAAGGTCGAGACCGCCAATGTCGATGAGGAGATCGGCAAGATCTGCGGCCCGCAGCTCGTCGTTCCCCTCACCAATGCGCGCTACGCGCTCAACGCCGCGAACGCGCGCTGGGGCTCGCTCTATGACGCCTTCTACGGCACCGACGCGATCCCGCACGATCCTTCCGAGAGCGGCAAGGGCTACAACAAAGCGCGCGGCGACAAGGTGATCGCCAAGGCCAAGGCGTTCCTCGACGCCGCCGTGCCGCTCGCGACCGGCAGCCACACCGACGTCACCGCCTACAGCGTCGTCGCGGGCCAGCTCGCGGTGAAGCTGAAGAGCGGCAACGCTACCGCGCTGAAGAACGCGGCGCAGTTCGCCGGCTTCCAGGGCGATGCGGCTTCCCCGAGCGCCGTGCTGCTCGCCAACAATGGACTGCATGTCGAGGTCAAGATCGACCGCAGCAGCGCGATCGGCAAGGACGATCCGGCCGGCGTCGCGGACATGATCATGGAGTCCGCGGTCTCCACCATTCTCGACATGGAAGACTCGGTCGCCGCGGTCGATGCCGAGGACAAGGTGCTGGTCTACCGCAACACGCTCGGCCTGATGAACGGCACGCTGTCGGCGGACTTTGAGAAAGGCGGCAAGACGCTGACGCGCTCGCTCAACGCCGACCGCAGCTACAAGACGCCCGACGGCAAGGGCGAGGTCAAGCTGCACGGCCGCAGCCTGCTGCTGATGCGCAATTGCGGTCACCACATGTTCACCGACGCGGTGCTGGACGAGAAGGGCGAGGAGATTCCGGAAGGCCTGCTCGACGCCGCCGTCTCAGGCCTGCTCGCCATTCACGACCTCAAGGGCAACTCCAAGGTCAAGAACAGCCGCACGGGATCTGCCTATATCGTCAAGCCGAAGATGCACGGCCCGGACGAGGTATCGCTGACCTGCGAGATCTTCGACCGCGTCGAGAAGATGCTGTCGCTGCCCGAGAACACGCTCAAGGTCGGCATCATGGACGAGGAGCGGCGCACCACCGTCAACCTCAAGGCCTGCATCCAGCGCGCCTCCAAGCGCATCATGTTCATTAACACCGGCTTCCTCGACCGCACCGGCGACGAGATCCACACCTCGATGGAAGCGGGCCCGATGATCCGCAAGAACGAGATGAAGGCGCAGGCCTGGATTAAGGCCTATGAGGACTGGAACGTCGACATGGGCCTGACCTGTGGCCTGCCCGGTCATGCCCAGATCGGCAAGGGCATGTGGGCCGCGCCAGACAAGATGGCGGACATGTTGCAGCAGAAGCTCGGCCATCCACAGGCCGGCGCCACCACGGCCTGGGTGCCCTCACCGACCGCCGCAACGCTGCACGCGCTGCACTACCACCAGGTCAACGTCATCGCGCGCCAGCAGGAGTTCACCAAGGGCGGGCCGCGCGCAAAGCTCGAAGACATCCTCACCATTCCGGTGTCGAAGTCGAACTGGGCACCCGACGACGTCAAGCAGGAGATCGACAACAACTGCCAGGGTATTTTGGGCTACGTCGTGCGCTGGATCGACCAGGGCGTCGGCTGTTCCAAGGTGCCTGACATCCACGATGTCGGCCTGATGGAAGACCGCGCCACCTTGCGCATCTCCAGCCAGCATCTCGCCAACTGGCTGCACCAGGGCGTGATCACCGAGGCGCAGGTGATGGAATCGCTCAAGCGCATGGCCGTCGTGGTCGACAAGCAGAATGCCGGCGATGCCATCTACAAGCCGATGGCGCCCGCCTTCGACGGCACAGCCTTCAAGGCCGCCTGCGACCTCGTCTTCAAGGGCCGCGAGCAGCCGAACGGCTACACTGAATACATCCTCACCGCGCGCCGCCGCGAGGCCAAGGCGAACGGCTAACCCAAGCCACAAGGTCAAAAAGCCCCGGCGCAAACCGGGGCTTTTTTCTTTGATACCGAGTGGACTCGCTAAAACACAGCGAGATATTTCAGCAGCGACACGATGCCGATGATGATGACGACGACGCGCGCAATCTGCTTGGCGCGGCCGTCCATCGGCAACATGTTGATGAGATAAAGGACCAGAATAACGACGAGAAAGGTGACGAGTACGCCGACCAGCATTGGATTGCCCCCTTCAGGCGATTGCGACTGACGACTCAACGTCCGGACCCAGGACGAGGTTCCAGTTTGGCAACCTGTTCAAACAGTTGAGTTTTTCGCATTTTTGCGCTTATTGCAATGCGAGATGCGTAATTCTGCCAGCGCTGAGCGTCCTGCCGCCGCCGAAGAACGATCTGCCTCGAACGGCATCCGCCAGCAGGCCGCGCATGCGGCAGGCATCGCCAGCCGCGCGGTCACCTGGGCCCGCGAGACCGACTTCACTGTGCAGGGATTGGCATAGTCCGCGGACGCAATATCTCGGGAAGATTCGCGGCAACATCAGCTAGGCTGGAGCAACGCGCTTCGAGCCCCCCGCTTGCGCGAGGACGACGTAGAAGCAGTTCCCTATTCCTTCGCCACCACCGGGACTTGCCGGAATCTGGCGCGCACCGAGTCCGGTAGCGGCGAGAAATTCATCGCGACGCCGCGGCGGTCGTTGGCGTTACGGCTGGCGACCACGAGGCCGTTCGCGCCGGCGACGATATCGCCCTTGCGCAGGGTGGGATCGTCCTCGATCTTCACCGATGCAAGCCCGACCGCGTCCTTGCCATTGCAGGTACAGCCCGCAACGATTTCGTTGCGATAGCGGAACGCGTTAGGCAGCTCGGAATAGGGCTTTCCCTTGTCGGTGGTGGCGTCGTCGATATCGCCGCCATAAACCAGCGAAGTCTCGGACGTGGGGCAGAAACTCTTGCAGGATTGCGCCTTGCTCTCGGCATCGTTGCCCTGCGCCGGGAAGTAGCGGCCGTCGCAGCCCCGCACGCAATAGGCCGTGCCGCCGCCATGGGCGGCGCGCTGTCGCGGGGCGTCATACCGCGGCATGTCATCACCGGGGAACGGCGTCCGGATCTGTGGAGGCCGCGCTCCGAACCCACCGAACAGCGCCGAGAAGAAATCTTCCGCATGTGCCGATGGTGCGAATGCCAGACCGGCGGAGACAACGACCATGATCGCCGTTCCACCAGCCACTTTGCCAATCAGGCGTGTGCTCATATGACTCACTCTTAGTTCACGGCGGTCGTCGTAACGTTCAGCGCCTGCCGGCCAGAGGGTAGCGCCGTCACGGCCGAACGCTTGCGCACGGGGTCGCCGCCCTTGGCCATCAGCGGCGCGTTCTTCGGCAGCACCACGACCTTGGCGCCGACATTGACGCGGCCGAACAGGTCGGTGACGTCTTCGTTGGTCATGCGGATGCAACCGGAAGAGACGAACTTGCCGATCGTGGAGGGATCGTTTGTGCCGTGGATACGGTATTCGCTGGAGCCGAGATACATCGCACGCGCCCCGAGCGGGTTGCCGGGACCGCCGGCGACGAAGCGCGGCAGATAAGGCTGGCGCGCGATCATCTCGGCCGGCGGACGCCAGTCCGGCCACTCCGCCTTGCGGCTGACGCTCTGCACGCCGGACCAGGTGAAGCCTTCCCGGCCGACGCCGACGCCGTAACGGATCGCGCGGCCGTTGCCGAGCACGTAATAGAGATAGGTGTTATTGGTGTCGATGACGATGGTACCGGCCGGCTCGCTGCGGTCGAAGCCGACGATCTGCCTGCGCAGGCGATCGGGCAGTTGGGCATCCTCGTCAGCCGCCTGCGGCGCGTCGTTGACGTAGCCCTGGGCGTAACCCTGGTCCTGCGGATAGGCCTGTTGCTGCATCGGCGCGTAGCCAAGTGTCTGCGCGCTCGCGCCGGCAAACGGCACCGTAAGCAGAGTGGTTGCGAAGGCGAAGGCGGCGGCGCGCGGCGAGAAGCTGCGACGGACTGTGGAGGACCTGGTCATGTGCTGCCCCGTGGGATGCGTGCATCAGGGAGATGCGCTTGCGAACAAACGCCGCGGGGGCGATTCAAGTTCCGGCCCTGCACGCGGCATCCCTGTCACAGTCAAGCGAGGACGCAATCACGAAGGCGCGATGGAACCGCTTTGCCACTCGCGCATTATCACCGCGTCGATGGGCACGCGGATCGAGGCTCCCGTGCGGGAGAGATATTGTGCGCGTCCTTCCCAGTGAACGTCTGACCACCGGCAGCAGTGAAGGCAGTCCGCTTCCCGACAATCATTCCGAGATCCCGCCGGTTATCCGCCGCACCGAATTCGTGGCCTTCGCGCTTGCCGGCCTCCTGCTGATCGCCATCGTCACCGTGCTCTATGTCGGCAGGGCATTTTTCCTGCCGGTGGTGATGGCCTTCGTCGTCGGCACCATGCTGTCACCGGCGGCGACCTTCCTGGAAAACCACAAGGTGCCGCGCGGATTGGGCGCCGCGCTGATCGTAATCGCCGTGACCGCCCTGGTTGCCTTCGTCATCGCGCTGATCGCGTCACCTGTGATGGAATGGAGCTCGCGCCTGCCCGAGCTCGGCGCGCAATTGAAGGACAAGCTGCACGTGTTCGACCGGCCGCTGGCGCTGTGGCGCGAGCTGCAAGTCATGGTCGGCGGCTCGGAAGGGCTGCCGAGCTTCCAGATGCCGAAATTCGAGTGGGTCCAGCCGACGCTGGAATTCCTGTCACCGACCTTTACCGAATTCCTGCTGTTCTTCGTCACCTTGATCCTGTTCATCGCGAGCTGGCGAGACCTGCGCCGGGCGCTAATCATGAACTTCAGCGACCACGATGCGCGGCTGCGCACGCTCCGCATCCTCAACGAGATCGAGGTCCATCTCGGCAATTACCTCTTGACCGTCACGCTCATCAATGTCGGCGTCGGCGTCGGCACCGGCCTCATTTGCGCAATTACCGGCATACCAAACGCCGCCGGCCTCGGCGCACTCGCCGCGACCCTCAACTTCATCCCGATCATCGGGCCGGTCGCCATGTTCGCGGTGCTGGTCGTGGTGGGGCTGGTCGCCTTCCCGACCATCAGCGGCGGCCTGCTGGCGGCGCTCGCTTTCGGCGGCCTTACTTTCCTGGAGGGACATTTCGTCACGCCGATGATCATCGGGCGGCGGCTGGCGCTGAATGCGCTCGCCGTGCTGCTGGCGCTCGCGTTCTGGACCTGGCTCTGGGGGCCGATGGGCGCCTTCCTGTCGTCGCCGCTCCTGATCGTCGCGCTGATCCTGAAGGAGCATCTGATGCCGGCGGATGCGCCGCAGCTTCCGCAGGGCTGACCGGTTTCCGTGAACGGAACTTACCCCAAGACGAAACGTTCTCCGGCTATCTCAGCCGCAACAGTTTGGAGCTCCCGATGTCCACGACCAATGCCGAAGCCGGGATGAAAGACTGGACCGACAAAGCCACCAGAGAACGCCTCGAGAAGGATGTAGCAGCCGTGAAAAGCGATATCGCCGCCCTCACCGACCAGATCACCGACGCCCTCAACACCTTTGCCAATTCCACCAGCAAACAGGCCCGCCGCGGCTATCGCCAGGCCCGCGAGAACATGGATACCGCGCTCGACGACATGTCGGAGCGCAGCAGTGCAATGATGGGGGCGGCCCAGGAAGCCTACGGCTCGATCGAGGAATCGCTCGAAGACGCGATCACACAGCGGCCGCTTGCGACCGTCGGGCTAGCGCTCGGCATCGGCTTCCTGATCGGTGCCGCCTGGCGCCGGTGAGATTTACGGACGCCTGAAGAGCGGCGGCACCGGCGCATTGCCGGTGTCGACCCGTGACGGTTTGGCTTGTAGGGGAATTGAGGAACGAGGGCCATGTTTCAGCGCATCATCGACGGGATCAGCGCATCTACCGGCACGGCGGTGCGGCTGACCTCGCTTGCCGCAGGCGCGGCGTTCGCGCTGCTCGTGACGACATGCTTCCTTTGTGCCGCCGCCTTCATCTCGGTGCTGGAGAAATATGGCCCGGTGCAGGCTTGTCTCGCCGGCGCCGGAATCTTCTTCCTGCTGACGCTGGCTGCGGCAGGTTCTTATTGGGGCTACAAGCGCGAGTTGCAGAAGCGCGCGCAAATCGCGGCCGAGCGTGCCGCGAAATCGGCGGCGCCAAGCATGCTCGCGGACCCCATGCTGCTCGCCACCGGACTGCAGATCGTTCGCGCCATCGGGGTCAAGCGGCTATTGCCGATCCTGGCGATCGGCGGCGTCGTCCTCGGCATCATGGCGAGCCGCGCCGGCGTGCCGGACGAGGCGTCGGCCGAACCGGCCGAGTGACGACCGAAGTTCCGGGCAGCTCGGGTCATTCCCGGCTGCGACCGACGCAGAAGGCGGCAACCGCCAGCGGTGATGCAAGCGCGATCCAGGACAGCGGCAGCCATATGCCTCTCTGGCCGAGCAAAGCCGACAGCAGGCCGAACAGGCTCGCCGCCGCGAGCAGCGTTGGCCACCGCCAGATCGCGGCGAGCGAACGGCGGCCTCTCATTCGGCACCGCCCGGCGAGGCCAGCGGCATCGCCGTAGCCGGCCGTGCCTGCGTACTGGCGGCCGACGATCTCACGAGCCAAAAGTAGAGCCCACTGGCCAGGACAAGAATGGTGACGAGATCCAGCATCACCCAGATGATCTTCAGCGGCATGCCGCCGTAGTCGCCGAAATGCAGGGGACGCGACAGCTCCAGCGCGCGCAGATACCAGGGCATGGCGACCGCGGACACCAGCGCGCCACTCCTGGCATCGACTAGCACCGGACTGAACAGGCGCGAGGTCAGCGGCTCCTTGCCCTTGGTCCAGACCACATAGTGGAAGGGCGAACCGAACGGCGCGCCCGGATACACCACGCTGGTCGTGATCATGTCGGGGAATGCCGCCTTCACCGTATCATAGGCCGCCTGCGGCGAGGATAATTCTGAGGTGCGCGGCACGGGCTTGCCTTGCAACGGCGCCAGCATCGCGCGCACGTCTGTCTGCTGCCACAGCGCGAACAGGGGCGTGGAGAGCTCGTTGATCACGCCGGTCGCGCCGACGACCAGGGCCCAACCAAGCGTGACGACGCCGAGCAGATTGTGCAGGTCGAGCCATTTCAGCCGCCGCGAGCGGGCCGCGCGTACCGTGCCGAAATCCAGCTTGCGCATGAAGGGGCCGTAGATCGCGATGCCGGAAACGATCGCGGCGACGAACAGCAGCGCCATCGCGCCGAGGAACAGCTCGCCCGGCAGCCCCATGAAGAGATCGCGATGCAGCGTCAGCATTAATTGCAGGAAGGAGAGCCCGTCCGCGCCGAAAGGCTTGGTCTGTTTCAGCACCTCACCGGTATGAGCATCGAACCGGATCGAAAAGAGCGCCTTGCGGTTGGCGTTGAAGGCTTCCCACGAGCTCGCCATGTAGACCATGATCTTGGGCTCGTCGTCGTCGACGAAGACGGAGACGATGGTCTCGCCGGGGTACATCTTCCGGCTGGCGTCCACGACCTTGTCGAGGCTGACGTTGGGCGTGTTGTCCGGCACCTGGGCGTAGGGCAAGGCGTCATCGAGCAGGCTATTGATCTCCTCCCGCAGCACCAGCGGCAGGCCGGTGATGCAGATCAGGAGCAGGAACAGCGTGCAGATCAGGCTCGACCATTTGTGGACGAAGAGCCAGCGGCGTAGCGCTGGCTTCCGCTCATACGCACGATCCTGAAAGGCCGCGTGCTCGCTCATGTCCGTCACCATTTATAGCGCAGCGTCGCAATCACGTTGCGGCGGAGTCCATAGTAACAGCCGCCGTCCTGACAATAGGTCACGTAGGTCTTGTCGAACAAATTGGTGGCGTTGACCTGCGCCGAATAGCCTTTGAACATCGGCCCCAGCGCCGAGAAATCGTAATGGATCGCCGCGTCGAACAGCGTCACGGCGGGAACGTAGAACGTATTGGCCGTATTCCCCGGAAGCTCGCCAATATAACGGACGCCGCCGGACAGGCCGAAGCCGTCGAGCGCACCGCCACGGAACGTGTAGTCGGCCCAGACCGAGGCGGAATTCATGGGGAAGCCGACCGGATGCTTGCCGAGCTGCGTCCCGGTGTTGGTCTTGGTGACGACGTTGTCGAGATAGGTGTACGAAGCGAGCACCGTCAGCTCGCGGTTAACCTCGGTCTTGGCCTCGAACTCGATACCGCGCGACCGGATCTCGCCGGTCTGGACGCGTTGCCCGACGCCATGGGTTGGATCGGTATCCGGCGTCAGCACGTTCTGCTGGACCAGGTTGAACGCTGCAATCGTGTAGAGCGATTTGTCGTTGGGTTGATATTTGATGCCGACCTCTTCCTGCTTGCCGGTGGTCGGCACGAACGGACTGCCAGCAAAGGTCGTGCCGGCAGTCGGCTGGAACGATTCGGTATACTGGATGTAAGGCGCGATGCCGTTGTCGAACTTGTACAAGAGCGCACCGCGCTTGGTCACCGCAGTGTCCGACTTCGGACTGGTCGTCGTGACGTTCGATGCGAGTGCCGTGCTGTCGGTGCAGGACTGCGCGAGATCGTGGCGGATGCCGAGCAACGCGACCCAGTGGTCGTACTTGATCTGGTCCTGGATATATTCGCCGACCTGATCGATCCGCTGACGGTTTCGGGTCGTGAACGGCACTGGCCCGAAAGACTGGCCATAGACCGGATTGAAGGCATTGATCGACGACACGGAAGCAATCGTGCCGTTGAGTGTCTTGTCCACACCGTTGCGGTAGTCAATGCCGGCAAGCACGGTATGCTCGATTGGGCCGGCATGGAACCTGGTCTCGACCTGATTGTCGACCGCGATCGAGCGGATGCTCTCCAGCGTGGTGTAGGCGCCGCGGGGCAGATTGCTCGGATCGGGGCCGAAGGGAGACACCACGGCAAAGTCGGTGCTGAGATCGGTGTAGCGCAGATTCTGCCGGACCTTCACACTGTTATTGAAGCTGTGCTCGAACAGATAGCCGACCGAGCCGTAGGTGCGGTCGGTCTTGTCGAAGCCCGGTTCGCCCGAATAGAAGCTGGTCGGAATGAAAGCGCCCTTGAAGGGTGTGACAGTTCCAACGCCGAGAGGCGGCAGCTGATTGTAGAAGCCTGCCTTGGGGTCGCGCTGATAGGTGCCGAGCACCGTCAGTGTGGTGTTGTTGTCCGGCCGCCACGTGAGTGACGGCGCAATCGAAATGCGCTGGTAATCGCCATGATCGACCTGACTTCCAACGTCGAAGCCGGACGCGATAAAGCGGTAGAGAAACTCCTTGTTCTTGTCGATCGGTCCAGACAGGTCGACACCGGCCTGCATGCGGCCATAGCTGCCGGTCGAGACGAACATCTCGTGATAGGGATCGAGCGTCGGTCGCTTCGAGACCATGTCGACGAGACCGCCCGGTGACGACTGGCCATACAGGATCGAGGCCGGACCGTGCAGGACCTCGACCCGCTCGAGGTTGAACGGCTCGACCAGCGAATAGGCGAAGATGCCGAAATTCAGCAGCCGGAGGGAGTCCAGATATTGGTCGGCGAGGAAGCCGCGAACATAGACGGCGTCGGTGCGGGCATCCGCGCCGGCAAATTCGCTGCGCACACCCGGCGTGTAGCGCACTGCCTGCGCGATGCTCTGCGCGCCCTGGGCCTGGATCTGGTCCTGGGTCACGACGGAGATCGCAGCCGGCGTCTCGATCAGCGGCGTATCGGTCTTGGTGCCGGTTCCGCTGCGGGTGGCCACCATGCCGTCGACATGCCCGAAAGCCGATTCCTTGCGTCCGGCGCTGGTGCCGGACGCGCCTGCCGCGGCGGCGCTCGCGGCCGCATTCGAACGTGACGCCGCGCGCGCCCGCGCCGCACTGCCGCGACTCCGTGACGATGGCGCACGCGCCCGCTTGGGAGCTTCGCGGCTTTCGACGACGACCGGGCTCAATTCGCTTGAACTTGCCGGCGACGTCGGTGCCGACGATGATTGTGCCGCGGCCTCGCCCGCACCAAAGACCAGAACGATCGAACCAACGGCTCCCATGAGCCGCCAGCGCCCCACTTCCAATACGCCCACCGCAACTTCCCCATTCCACGGCCGCACGTCCATGCGACCGAAGAGGAGTTACCGCGAAGGTTCAGGAGAACGTGCTGGAAGAACTCCAGATTGGATATTTTCCATTTCCAGAGTTCAGAAGCTGCGCAGCCGGGGACAACAGCGTGCAGGACGGCGGGGTTGGGACGTCGGGGCCCAAGTATCCCCTTTCCGAAAGTTGCTTTGCAGGCGGATTGAACGCGGTCATCGCAGCTCGGCGCGGCGATCATGCGCATTTTGTGCCATCTGGGCCAAATCGCCCGCCGCTCACGCAAATGCTACTCGGATGAGCAGGTGGTTGCCGCTAAAAGCATCATCCTGATTCCCAAAGCTATTTTAATCAATGAAACCGTCCGTCAAGGCGAACCTCGCCGCATTCCGTCACGACGCCAGACTGTATTTGACGCTCGGCATCGCCAACTGGTCGGTGTTCGTCGACCACATCCCCAACAACGTCGTCAATCTGCTGACGCTGCGCAATTTCGGCTTCAGCGGCGCGGCCGACCTGTTCGTGTTCGTCGTGGGCTACGGCGTCGCCATCATCCACGGCCGGATGGCGCTTGAACGGGACTACCTCGTGGCGGCGACGCGCATCTTCCGCCGGGTCTGGCGGCTCTACGCCGCCTATGTCGTGCTGTTCGTGATCTATATCGCCACCATCACCTACGTCGCCTCGCAATCGATGGCGCCGGAGATCATCCACGAATACAACATCTCCGGCATTCTCGAGCATCCTCTGCGGATCTTGGTCCGCGGCCTCGTGCTCCAGGAGGAGCCGCTGAACCTCGACCTCCTGCAATTGATGATCCCGCTGATGGCGTTCTTTCCCTTCGCGCTGTGGGGCCTGTTGCGACGGCCGAACCTAACCCTGGCGGCATCGGTCGCGTTGTATGTTGCCGCACGCTGGTTCGACTGGAATTTTCGGGTCTATCCGGACCAGGAATGGACCTTCAATCCGCTGTGCTGGCAGATGCTGATGGTGCTCGGGGGCTGGTTTGCCGTGACAGGCGCGCCCGGGCGCGCGTTACGCGACATGCCCTGGCTGCGGATTCTCGCCGGCACCTATCTCATCTTCGCGATGGCCATCACCTTGCTGCGCCATTCGTCGGCAATGTCGGCTTATTTGCCGGACCTCCTCCTCGACAGCATCGCGCCGACCGACAAGGAAAACCTCGCCCCTATCGCGTGGTTCACTTCCTCGCGCTCACCTTTCTGGCGACCCATCTCGTTCCGGCCGATCACCCCGGCCTGCGGTTGAAGCCGCTCCAGGCAGTGATCAGATGCGGCGAGGAATGGCTCGCCGTGTTCTGCGTCGGCGTGTTCCTGTCGTTCGCCGGCCATCTCATCCTGATCACCAGCGCCAATCTGGTGGCGATGCAGATCGTCGTGAGCCTTGCCGGCTTCGCCGCGATGACCGCGGTGGCTTATTACGTCGCCTGGTCGAAGTGGCAGGATCTGCCAACCGCCTTGCGGCAGCAGGCCTAGCGATATCATCGTGCGTTAGCGCATACGCCTTGTGATTTCCCTAGGCCGGCCGATGAGGCTGCGCTATCCCGGGCAGGAGCGATTGGCGAGGAGACCGGGCGTGGTGATGGCGAATGGCGGGGGTGACGGGGCCGACAGCGCCCCCCGGCGCGGCCGGCCGCGATCGATCGAGACCAGCAATGCCATTCTCGAAAGCGCCTATGCGCTGATGGCTTCCACCGGCCTTGCCGCCACCACCATCGACGCAGTCGCCCGCCATTCCCGCGTCTCCAAGATGACGATCTACAAATGGTGGCCATCCCGCGAGGCGCTCTTGATCGACGCCTTTCTTCAACATGCAGCGCAGATGCTGCCGTTGCCCCCGGTGAGCTCCGGCAACCCCGCCGCGCGCGCCCGCCGCCATGCCGCGGCCTACGCCGAAGCGCTCCAGGGCGAGTTCGGCAGGGTTCAGCTCGCTGTCATCTCCGAATGCATTTCCAGGACCGGCTCTGCCGAGCTGTTCTACGCCCGCTATCTGCAATTCCGTCGCGACGCGCTGGTCGAGATGATTGCGGCGGGCCAGAACGACGGCAGCATCCTGGCCGACGGGCCGGCTGAGGATCTCTACGACGCGATCTATGGCAGCCTGTTCTACCGCTACGTCTTCGGCATCGCGCCGATCACGCCGGCCTACGCCCGCAATCTGGTTGACCTGGTGTTGCGGCCCAAGGGTTAGCCCAAGGGTTAACCCAAGGGTTAGCTATCGCGCGGGCCGCACCGGCGCCGAGATCTTGTCCGTGCGATCGCGCTCGGTCATGTCGACGACCGTCTCCATCGGAGCGGTCAGCTCGTAGACATAGGAAGCGTCGGTGAAATAGCGCTTGGCGGTGCCGCCGAGCGCCTCGGGGGCGACACGGTCGAGCAGGATCAGGCCGAAATCGGAATCAGGGCGGCGCGTCGCCTCGCTGGTGTTGAGCTCCTCCCAGCGGAAACGGAAGATCTCGTCGGTGCCCTCGCCCGTCACCGTCCAGCTGGCCGTGATGTGCGGATGCTTTCCAACCAGCGACAGGCCCTCGTCGGAATGCGAGGCAAGTTCGAAGAACAGCAGCGAGAGGCTCTGCGCCGCGCGCGCGCTGACCGCGATATCAGGACCCGTGACGGCGATGCGGTCGGCGTGCGGGATGGCGCGCGCTTCGAACAGGCCCTTCAGCTTGACGCCCTGCCACTGGCTCTCGCTGAGCAGCGAGACCACGTTGGACATGGCGTGAATGCGGCCGATCAGCAGCTCGCGCGCGCCGTCGATGTCGGCGCCGTGACGCAAGGTGCGCGTCACGATCGACTGGATCACCGCGAGGATATTCTTGACCCGATGGTTGAGCTCGTCGATCACCGCGGTCAGGCGGCGCTCGAAGCCGATTCGGACCTGGATTTCCCGGCTGAGCCGCAGATTGTTGTAGGCGACATAGCCAAACAGGCCGCACACCATCGCAGTGATCGCAAAACCGATCGCAGCCACGATGATCGCGGTCTGCTCGGCGCGACGCGCCGAGTTGGCCTTGGCATAATAACCGAGCTGCCAATCACGGCCACCGAAGCTCACCGTGCGCGTTGCCGACGGCGCCGGTCCGTCCACCGCCGCCCTGCGCGTCGAAACCACGCCCTGGTCGTTGGCAATCAGCTCGACGCCTTCCTTGCGCGGATCCCTGAGCGCAACCGAGAACAGGGACATGTCGTCATTGGTCAGCATCAGCGAGGCGAGTTCGTAGGAAAACGTGACGAACCCGGCCGGCTCGGTCGCACCCTCGGGAATGACGGGGGCTGCCACGATGATCCCGACCGGCCCGTTGCCGCGCAACAGCGGAATCGGGTCCGAGGCCACCGATCTTTTCTCGATCCGGGCGCGCGTCAGCATGGCACCGCGAACCGGATCCTGGTCGTAACTTCGGCCCGGCAGAGCCTTGGTCTCGTCGCTGCGCGGTTCGAGATCCAGCAGCACGTCGATCGGCTGGGTGATCTCGGCCGGATTGATCGGCTTGTCGTCATAGGTACGGATGGTGGGATTCGGGAAGCCGGCGCCGGCAATGGCAGTCTGCGCCGCCGTGAGCTCGTTCGGCTTCAGCCGGGCGATCCAGCCGGCCACCACGAAATCGGTCTTGAAGGCGTAGATGGCCGAGCGCAGCGGCTCCAGCATGTTCGGCTTGATCACCGATGGCGCGCGGAACAGGCCTGAGGCGACACGGGCGAGCAGTTCGCGCTCGGTGAGCCGGTCCTGCACCAGGCTGGCGTGAACGTCGATCGCACGCGCGAGCGCGATCCGATCCAGCGCCAGCTCCTGGTCGTGGACGCGATAGGCCGCAAGCCCGGAGAGCAAGGCTCCGAGCAGAGCAATGAAACCGATGATGAAACCCAGCCGGACCACGCGACTACTCAGGCGAAAGCAGGAGGTCGGCAACAAACAAGGAGCATATCAACGCCGCTCGAACGGCCACGTGCCGAAACGGGGTGAACCCCGCTGGCAGAGATAATGAAGGAGGAGACATCGGTACGCAACGTGGGTCGCCTGAAAAGCTTAATCCGTCCGGCCGATGGTCTGACCGGGACGACTTGCCCGGACTCCGGAGGTAGTCAATCGCCGTGTCCGAAATTTGTTCCGCGGTTGCGGCCCCGACCCCACGGTTAACGCCAAAGAAAGCATGCGCCAAGTCGTCGCGCGCTGTCAGCCCGCCCGCTTCAGACCGCCTTTGGCCTCGATGAAGCCGACAATGCGGTCAAGGCCCTCGCTCTTCTTCAGGTTGGTCATGACGAAGGGACGCTCGCCGCGCATGCGCCTGGCGTCCGTGTCCATCTTCTCCAGGGAGGCTCCGACATGGGGGGCGAGGTCGATCTTGTTGATGACCAGCAGGTCGGACCGGGTGATGCCGGGACCGCCCTTGGACGGGATCTTGTCGCCGGCAGCGACGTCGATGACGTAGATGGTCAGGTCGGCCAGCTCCGGAGAAAAAGTGGCAGCGAGATTGTCGCCGCCGGACTCGATGAGCACGAGGTCGAGCCCGGGAAATTTCGCCCGCATGTCCGCAACCGCAGCGAGATTCATCGAGGCGTCCTCGCGGATTGCGGTGTGCGGGCAACCGCCGGTCTCGACGCCGGCAATGCGATCCGGCGTCAGCGAGCCCGAACGCACCAGGAATTCCGCATCCCATTTGGTGTAGATGTCGTTGGTGATCGCGGCGATGTCATAGCGCTCGCGCATGGTCTTGCAGAGCAGGTCCATCAGCGCCGTCTTGCCCGATCCGACCGGGCCGCCGACGCCGACACGCAAGGGGCCGTGAGATTTCGACATGTGATTCGCTCTTTCTCGATTGGAAGGCCGCACCGCTCACGACCGGAACAGTCGCGTATATTGGGTCTCGTGCCGCAGGCTGGCGAGATCGGCTCGGAAGGTCGCGCCGCCGAGATCGTCCAATGTCGCATTCAGCGCACGATTGGCGGTGGCGGCGACGGCCGCTTCCAGCCTTACCAGCACGCGCTGGCTGTCGGTCTGACCGAGCGGAATGAGCCGGCTGGCCGCAGAGATCCAGTTCGAGACCAGCGCATGCAGGAAGGCGTGCAGTGTCGGCGCCAGCGGCACGCCGTGCATGGCTGCGACCACGCCGACGGCGAGAGGATAGACCAGCGGCGTGCGGCATGCCGCAACCATGGCATCCAGGCCGTCTGCATCCCATGCTGCCCGGGAGATGTCGATGAAGGCGCGGCCCTGCGAGCTCGTCTCCAGCTGCCGCTCGCGCGACGGCACCATGGCCGCGGCGAGCTCGGCGATATCGCTTAAAGTGGCTTCCTCGACCGCCTCGGCGGCACGATAGGCGTGGACCAGGAACGTCGCGTCGCAAAAGCCGGAGCCGTCGCCGAGCATCGCGTCGAGCCAGTCGGCCAACGTGGCCGTATCGACGATGTCGCCGACCTCGACCGCCCATTCGATGCCGCTGGAATAGGAGAAACCGCCGACCGGGAATGCCGGCGACAGCCAGGTCATCAGCCGGTACAGCGCCGCTGCCTCGCGTTCGGCGAGGTCGCAGGCCGCGACCGGCTCACTTGTGGTCATGAGCATGCTTGTGGCCGTGGTGATGGTCGGGATGGTCGCAATGCTCGTCGTGGTGATGGTGGCCATGATCATGCGCTGCATGATCGTGAGGGTGGTGGTCGTGAGCGTGATGATCGCGGCCCTGATGATCATGATGATCGTGACCATGGTCATGATGATGTCCGTGATCATCATGACCATGGTCGTCATGTCCATGCGCATGGCCTGCGTCAGCATAGGCGCCACCTTCAGGATCGAACGGCGCTTCGATCTCGATGACGCGCGCACCGAGGCCCTTCACCATCGCCTCGATGACGTGATCGCGGCGGATACGCAAGGCCTTGGCCATGATCTGCGTCGGCAGATGGCGGTTGCCGAGGTGCCAGCCGACGCGGACGAGGTGGTGCGGATCGCGGCCGCGGATCTCGAGCAGCGGCTCGGGCGCCGCGACCACCTCGACCAGCCGGCCGTCCTCCAGCACCAGCGCATCGCCTCCGCGCAGCGCAACGGCATTCTCCAGGTCGAGCAGGAATTCGAGGCCGCGCGTCCCCGTCATGGCCATGCGGCGGCGGTGCCGGTCGTCGAAATCGAGCACGACCGTATCCGCTGGCGCTTCCGTGAAGCGGTGCTGTCCCCTGACCTGCGTCGCCCGGATCATGCGCTATACCTCAGAGCTTCTCAACCTTGCCGTCGCTGATGATCTCGATCACCGTCGGCGCCGTCTTCATCTGCGCGGAGTACTCGCGCCAAACCTTCATGTGCGGCGCCTTGGCATGTGCGGTGAGATCGTCGCGGGTCTCCCAGCGCTCGACCACTACATACAGATTGGGGTTGTTGACGCTGACATTGCCGTCATAGGAGATGCAGCCCTTCTCCTTGAGGGTCTCGACGGTGCATGCCTTGTGCCCCTTGATGAAGTCGTCTTTGTTCTCCGGCTTCATGGGCGTGGTGGCGATGACATAGATCATGGGGTTATTCCCTGTTGTTCTTGCTAGCGGACGTCGACCTTCTCGGGCGTGATCACTTCGATCTTCGGCGGGGCGGTAAAGCACTTCACCGCGACGCGGCCAAAGGTTTTCATGTGCTCCTGGCCGCGATGCGGCACCAGCGCCTCGGCGTTCTCCCACTGCTCGACGAACACCATCTTGGCAGGGTCGGTGACGCTCTCATGGAGGTCATAGGCGATATTGCCGGGCTCTTTCCGCGTCTCCTTGATGCAGGCGGTGGCGGCTGCAATGAATTCGGCGCGCGTCTCGGGCTTGATGGTCAGGGTGGCAACGACGTAGATCACGAGAAATCCTCCCGGCTTTTTTTCTAGGGTTCGGGACATTAGACCAGCCGGGATGGAACGCAAAACCGGAAAAGCCGTCCCCCGGGCAAGCGCCCGGGATATGCGTTGAGGCGCTATTTCAGTACATGAAATATCGTTGTGCCATCGGCAGCACCTCGGCGGGGGCGCAGGTGAGCAATTCGCCGTCGGCGCGCACCTCATAGGTCTCCGGATCGACCTCGATATTGGGCGTGGCGTCGTTGTGGATCATGCTCTTTTTCGAGATCTTGCCGCGGGTGTTCTGGACCGCATAGAGCTTCTTCTCGATGCCGAGCTTGCGCGCCAGACCGCCAGTGATGGCCGCCTTCGAGGTGAACACCACGGACGACGCCGTACGCGCCTTACCGAAGGCGCCGAACATCGGCTGGTAATGCACCGGCTGCGGTGTCGGGATCGAGGCGTTGGGATCGCCCATCGGCGCCGCAACGATCGTTCCGCCCTTGACGATGCAGTCCGGCTTGACGCCGAAGAAGGCCGGCGACCACAGCACGAGATCGGCGAGCTTGCCCTTCTCGACCGAGCCGATCAGCTTCGACACGCCATGCGCGATCGCGGGGTTGATGGTGTATTTGGCGATGTAGCGCTTGACGCGAAAATTGTCGTTGTCCTTGCCCTTGTCCTGCGGCAGTGACCCGCGCTGCTTCTTCATCTTGTCGGCGGTCTGCCAGGTCCGGATGATGACTTCGCCGAGCCGGCCCATCGCCTGCGAGTCCGACGACATCATCGAGAGTGCGCCGAGATCGTGCAGGATGTCTTCGGCGGCGATCGTCTCCTTGCGGATGCGGCTTTCGGCGAACGCCAGGTCTTCCGCGATCGAGGGATCGAGATGGTGGCACACCATCAGCATGTCCAGATGCTCGTCGATGGTGTTGCGCGTGAACGGCCGCGTCGGGTTGGTCGAGGACGGCAGCACGTTCTTGAGCCCCGCGACCTTGATGATATCTGGAGCATGGCCGCCGCCGGCACCCTCGGTGTGGAAGGCATGGATCGTGCGGCCCTTGAACGCCTTGATCGTGTCCTCGACGAAGCCGGATTCGTTCAGCGTATCGGTATGGATCATCACCTGGATGTCGTGGGCATCAGCCACCGACAGGCAGTTGTCGATCGCCGCCGGCGTGGTGCCCCAATCCTCGTGCAGCTTCAGCGCACAGGCGCCGGCCTTGATCATCTCGACCAGAGCGGCGGGACGCGAAGCGTTGCCCTTGCCGGAGATGCCGAGATTGACCGGGAAGGCGTCGAACGACTGGATCATCCGCCCCATGTGCCATGGCCCCGGCGTACAGGTGGTCGCGAATGTACCGTGCGACGGGCCGGTGCCGCCGCCCAGCATCGAGGTGACGCCGGACATCAGCGCGTGCTCGATCTGCTGCGGGCAGATGAAATGGATGTGACTGTCGAAGCCGCCGGCGGTGAGGATTTTTCCTTCGCCCGCGATCACGTCGGTGCCGGGACCGATGATGATCGTGACGCCCGGCTGGATGTCGGGATTGCCGGCCTTGCCGATGCCGGCGATCATGCCGTCCTTGATCGCGACATCGGCCTTCACGATGCCCCAGTGATCGACGATCAGCGCATTGGTGATGACCGTGTCGGCCGCGCCCTGCTTGTTGGTGACTTGCGACTGCCCCATGCCGTCGCGGATCACCTTGCCGCCGCCGAACTTCACCTCCTCGCCATAGGTGGTGAAATCCTTCTCGACCTCGATGATGAGGTCGGTGTCGGCGAGCCGCACCTTGTCGCCGGTGGTCGGACCGAACATGTCGGCATAGACGGAACGCTTTATTTTGACGGACATCGCTAGCCCCGTTTGCGTTTGAATGTTTGGTGGATCACAGCAAGGCCCTCGCTGCTTTCACGGCATCATCGAATTTCTCGTCGAGCCACGCATTGCCGCCGCGGCAGCCCGCAACGACCTGCGTGGCCCACGCCACGTAATCGGCGAGATCGTCGCGCTCCTCGGCACTGGGATCGGTTTGAACGCGCGCTCCGATGTTGCTGATCTTGTCGGCGATCTTGATCAGTTTTGCGCCGGGGGACTTGTGTGGAGCGTCCTCGATCTGCTTCCGCCGCCGCTCGGCCTTCGGCAGGGTCATATCATCCGTGCATTCGACGACGAGGGAGGCGACACGCTCCGAAAAGTTCTGCGCCAGCTCATCGCGCGTGGTGTCGGTGTCCTCGATGGTGTCGTGCAGCCAGCCGGCCGCGACCAATTCGGCGTCGGCACCGTCGGTCGCGGTCGCAAGCAGGTTCGCGACCTCGGCGAGGTGATTGATATAGGGCTCGTTGCCGCGCCCCTTGCGTGCCATGCCGTTGTGGCTGTGCGCGGCGAGTTCGGCGGCTTCGGAGACGAGGCGAATGGGCGACAGCATGGCAAAGACTTCCATTTCCGCCTCAACCGCACCGCGCCATGCTCGTTCCTGCGCTCACAGCTTCCCCATCACATCGCCGCGAAAACCGTAAATCATCTTCTTCCCCGCCACCGCGACGAGCTGGACGTCGCGGGTCTGGCCGGGTTCGAAGCGGACGGCGGTGCCGGCGGCGATGTCGAGGCGCATGCCGCGGGCTTTCTTGCGATCGAACTTCAGCGCCGGGTTGGTCTCGAAGAAATGGTAGTGCGAGCCGACCTGGATCGGGCGGTCGCCGGTGTTGGCCACCGTCAGCGTCACGGTCTTGCGGCCGGCATTGAGCTCGATCTCGCCGTCCTGGATGAAGAGTTCGCCGGGGATCATGCGTCTTGCTCCTACCTGATCGGCTCGTGCACGGTGACGAGCTTGGTGCCGTCCGGAAATGTCGCCTCGACCTGGATGTCGTGGATCATCTCAGGGATTCCCGGCATCACCTGGTCGCGGGTCAGGACCTGCGCGCCGGATTGCATCAGTTCGGCGACGGTGCGGCCGTCGCGGGCGCCTTCGAGGATAAAATCGGAGATGATCGCGATCGCCTCGGGATGGTTGAGCTTGACGCCGCGGTCCAGCCGGCGGCGGGCCACGATCGCGGCCATCGAGATCAAGAGCTTGTCCTTTTCGCGAGGAGACAGGTTCATGCGAAATCTCTTCCGTTCAATACATCAATTCAACCAGAGCCGCGGCAGCGCAGCGCCGGTGCGCGCCAGCACGGCCATCATGTCGGCGCGCAAGCGCGCCGCATCTTGGGCACAGAAGCGCGCCATTGCAAATCCATTCCATGCGGATATCCCGACCTCGCCGGCGAAGGATTCTGACGCCTCCCGGATGCGCTCGACCAAGGCCTCGTCGCCGGGAACGATCAACGCCGTGCCGATCGCAGCCCCACCTTTGGCCACCGCCGATCGCCCGAGTTTTGCGCCGATATTTCCGTCGAGCCTGACGGTCTCGGCGAACACCAGCCTGCCTCCACGACGCAACCGCCAGCGGTCGATGAACTCGCCCTGCTCCATCCGCTCGCCCATAGCTGTGCGGCCGAACACGACGATTTCACAAAGCAGAAGCGAGGCGGCATCATCGAGCTCGATATCGAAGCGGCGATGGACCCGGGCGCGATCGAACAGGATCGTCTCCTGCGGCAGCCAGCCGAGATGCGCGCCCGCGGCGATTTTCAAGGAAATATTGAGCTGCGCTGCCGCTGCCGGCGCGCGATAGACCTTTTCGGCCGCCGCCGTCGTCAAGGTCAGGCGCGAGCGCTCGCCCGCTGCGATGTCGATCTCGAAACTGTCCCCTCCCGCGACGCCGCCGGCCGTGTTGACGAACACGCCGGACAGACCCTCGCCTTCCGGGGAGGGAAAGCGCACGCGCAGCGAGCCGGACTCATGCAAGACGCCGCGCCGTGTCACGCCGTCTCGCGCATGGACGTCGAAGCGCACCGCGCCGCGGGCACGATTCGCCTCGAAAACCCCTGACGTGACTGAAACGTCGCTGCGCATCCGCCTCCCCCAGCCGGTCGCGGCAGAATGCTTACAGCGCCATCTGGCGGCTGATCTCGCTCGCGTCCAAATTGGCGCGATCGCAGGTGAACTTCACCGCGCCGCGATCCATCACGGCAAAACTGTCGCCGAGTTCGCAGGCAAAGTCGAGATATTGTTCGACCAGCACGATGGCGATGTTGCCGAGGTTGCGCAAATAGGAGATGGCGCGGCCGATGTCCTTGATGATCGAGGGCTGAATGCCTTCGGTCGGCTCGTCGAGCAGGAGCAGCTTCGGCCGCATCACCAGCGCGCGGCCGATTGCGAGTTGCTGCTGCTGCCCCCCGGAGAGGTCGCCGCCGCGCCGGCCGAGCATGGATTGCAGCACCGGAAACAGCGAAAACACGTCGTCCGGAATGTTCCTGTCCTGGCGCTTGAGCGGACCGAAGCCGGTCTTGAGGTTCTCCTCGACCGTCAGCAGCGGGAATATCTCGCGGCCCTGCGGCACGAAGCCGATGCCCTTGCGCGCACGCTCATAGGGCTTCAGGCCGGTGATATCGCTGCCATCGAACACGATCGCGCCTGAGGAGATCGGATATTGCCCGACCATGGCGCGCAAGAGCGAGGTCTTGCCGACGCCGTTGCGCCCGAGCACGCAAGTGACCTTGCCCGGCTCGGCCGCAATCGACACGCCGCGCAGCGCCTGCGCCGCGCCGTAGAACAGGTTGATGTCTTTAACTTCGAGCATCGGATACACCTTTGCAGGCGAATGGCGAATGGGGAGTGGCGAATAGGAGGAACTGCCATTCCATTCGCTACTCCCCATTCACCATTCGCTATCGACCCAGATACACTTCGATGACCCGCTCGTTGGACGAGACCTGGTCGATGGTTCCTTCCGCGAGCACCGTGCCCTCGTGCAGGCAGGTGACCTTGACCCCGAGTTCGCGCACGAACGTCATGTCGTGCTCGACCACCATCACGGTGTGGGTCTTGTTGATCTCCTTCAGCAGCTCGGCGGTCAGATGCGTCTCGACGTCGGTCATCCCCGCGACGGGCTCGTCGACCAGGAGCAGTTTTGGGTCCTGCGCGAGCAGCATGCCGATCTCGAGCCACTGCTTCTGGCCGTGGCTGAGACTGCCGGCGAGGCGGTTGCGCGCCTCGGTGAGGCGGATCGTCTCCAGCACCCTGTCGATGCGCTCTGCCTCGGCCTTGCTGCCGCGCCAGAACAGCGTGCCCTTGACGCTGTGATCGACATTGAGCGCGAGCAGGAGATTGTCCTGCACGGTCTGGCTCTCGAACACGGTCGGCTTCTGGAATTTGCGGCCGATGCCGAGCTCGGCGATGCGGGTCTCGTCGAGCCGCGTCAGATCGGTGACGCCATCGAACAGCACCGTGCCCTCGTCGGGCTTGGTCTTGCCGGTGATGATGTCCATCATCGTGGTCTTGCCGGCGCCGTTCGGACCGATGATGGCGCGCATCTCGCCGGGCTCGAGCGTCAGCGACAGATTGTTGATGGCGTGGAAGCCGTCGAACGAGACGTGCACGCCGTCGAGATAGAGCATCGCGGACGTCGCGCGGTTGTCCATGACGTTCATGTGCGCCTACTCCGCCATCTTAGGTTCGGTGACGCCGTCCTCGGCCGCGGCACTCGCTATCGTCGCGGCGCGTTTCTCCTTCGAGGAGTCCCACCATGCATTGAAGGTGCCGACGATGCCCTTCGGCAGCAGCAGCGTCACCAGGATGAACATTGCGCCCAGCATGAACAGCCAGTACGGCGCCAGCACGCCCGAGGTGAAGAACGTCTTGGCGTAGTTGACGACGACGGCGCCGAGCGCGGCGCCGACCAGCGTGCCGCGGCCACCGACGGCGACCCAGATCACCGCCTCGATCGAATTGCCGGGCGCGAATTCGGAGGGATTGATGATGCCGACCTGCGGCACGTAGAGCGCGCCGGCGACCCCGGCCATGCAGGCCGACACCGTGAACACGAACAGCTTGTAGGATTCGACGCGGTAGCCGAGGAAGCGCGTGCGCGACTCCGCATCACGCACCGCGATCAGCACCTTGCCGAGCTTGGAGGAGACGATCGCACGGCAGATCAGGAAGCCCGCGATCAGCGCCAGGCAGCTCAGCGCGAACAGCGCCGCGCGGGTGCCCTCGGCCTGCACGTTGAAGCCGAGGATGTCCTTGAAGTCGGTCAGGCCGTTGTTGCCGCCGAAGCCGAAATCGTTGCGGAAGAAGGCAAGCAGCAGCGCATAGGTCATCGCCTGCGTGATGATCGAGAGATACACGCCGGTGACGCGGGAGCGGAACGCGAGCCAGCCGAAGCAGAAGGCGAGCAGACCGGGCACGACCAGCACCATCAGCGCCGCGAACCAGAACATGTCGAAGCCGTACCAGGTCCAGGGCAGCTTCGAATAATTCAGGAACACCATGAAGTCGGGCAGAACAGGGTTGCCGTAGACGCCGCGGGTGCCGATCTGCCGCATCAGGTACATGCCCATCGCATAGCCGCCGAGCGCGAAGAAGGCGCCGTGGCCGAGCGAGAGAATGCCGCAATAGCCCCAGATCAAATCGATCGAAAGCGCCAGGATCGCGTAACAGACATATTTGCCCCAGAGTGCGACGAGATAGGTCGGCACCTGCAGGAACGAGCCCGCGGGCAGCAGCAAATTGGAGAGCGGGATCAGGATACCGCAGGCCGCGACGACGGCCAGGAAGATCGTCGCACTGCGGTCCAGCGATCGCGTCAGCATGTGAGGGGTCATGCTTCCACCGCACGGCCCTTGAGCGCGAACAGGCCGCGCGGGCGCTTTTGAATGAACAGGATGATGAGAACCAGGATCGCGATCTTGCCGAGCACGGCGCCGGCGACCGGCTCCAGGAACTTGTTGGCGATGCCGAGCGTGAAGGCGCCGACCAGCGTGCCCCAGAGATTGCCGACGCCGCCGAACACCACGACCATGAAGCTGTCGATGATGTAGCTCTGGCCGAGATTGGGGCTGACATTGTCGATCTGCGACAGCGCCACGCCGGCGATGCCGGCAATGCCCGAGCCGAGCCCGAAGGTGAGCGCGTCGACCCGCGAGGTCGCGATGCCCATCGACGCTGCCATGCGGCGGTTCTGCGTCACCGCGCGCATCTCGAGGCCGAGCGCGGTGTAGCGCAGCATCGCGAGCAGGATCGCGAACACGGCTAACGTAAAGACGAGGATCCAGAGCCGGTTATAGGTGATGGTGATCTGGCCGAGCTCGAAGGCGCCGCTCATCCAGGAGGGATTGCCGACCTCGCGGTTGGTCGGACCGAACATGGTGCGGACCGCCTGCTGCAGCACCAGCGACAGGCCCCAGGTCGCAAGCAGCGTCTCCAGCGGACGGCCGTAGAGGAAGCGGATGATGCTGCGCTCAATCAGCACGCCGATGGCGCCGGCGACGAGGAAGGCGAGTGGCACCGCGATCAGCAGCGAATAGTCGAACAGGCCGGGATAGCTGGTGCGGATCACCTCCTGCACCACGAAGGTGGTGTAGGCCCCTAACATCACCATCTCGCCATGGGCCATGTTGATCACGCCCATCACGCCGAAGGTGATGGCGAGACCGATCGCGGCGAGCAGCAGCACCGAGCCGAGCGAGAGGCCGTACCAGGCATTCTGCACCATGGACCAGATCGCGAGCGAGTTCTGGATGGAGCCGATCGCGCTCGCGGCGGCTTTGGTCACCGACGCCGGCTGGTCGCCCATGCCTGTGAGCAGCGCCAGTGCCTCCTGATCGCCGCGCCCCTTGAGGGTGGCCACCGCCTCCAGCTTCTCGACCTCGGTAGCGTCCGGCTTGAACAGCAGGATCGCCGCACGGGCGTCGCCGAGCGCAGCCTTGACGGATTTGTTGGTCTCCTTGGCGAGCGCGCCATCGACCGCCTCGAGCGCGGTCTCCTCATGTGACTTGAAGACGGATTGCGCCGCCTGGAGCCGCGTCCCGACGTCCGGCGACTGCAGCGTCAGGCTGCCGAGCGCGGCGTCGACGCTGCGGCGCAGGCGGTTGTTGAGCCGGACCGCGCTCGCGCTGTCGGGAACGTTGGCCACCGCCTGGCCGGTCGCGGCATCGATCGACTTGCCGTCGGTACCGGTGACGTAGACCTTCTTGCTATCGAGGTCGGCCATCAGGCGCCCGTCCTGAAGCGCACTGATGATGGAGAAAGCCAGCGGATTGCCGCTGCTCGCGACCACGCCGATCGCCTCGTCCGTATCGGAATAATCGTCGTTGGCGAATTTGGCGACGGCGTCCTCGAACGGACCGGCAAAGGCCGGCAGTGCGAACGCGATCAGGAACAACGAGAGGACAAAGGTACAGAGACGGGCGGACAAATGGGCTGGCACTGTGAATGACCCCGGCAGAAAATGGTGGAGAAGGCGGCGGGATCGCCGCCTTCTCCGATCGTGTAACGGAGCGTCAGGTCCGGATCAGGAGCCCGAGCCGAGGCACTTGTTGGTCTTGGTGTTGAAGTTGCCGCACTTCTTGCCGACCCAGTCGCCGATCAGGTCCTTGGAGCCGTCGAGCTCCTTCGACCAGGCGTCGCCAGCAACGAGACCCGGGGTTTTCCAGACCACGTCGAACTGGCCGTTGCCCTTGATCTCGCCGATGAACACCGGCTTGGTGATGTGGTGATTCGGCAGCATCTTCGACACGCCACCGGTCAGGTTCGGCGTTTCGGTGCCGGGAAGCGCGTCGATCACCTTGTCCGGATCGGTCGACTTCACCTTCTCGACCGCCTTCACCCACATGTTGAAGCCGATCACGCTGGCTTCCATGGGATCGTTGGTCACGCGCTTCGGGTTCTTGGTGTAGGCCTGCCAGTCCTTGATGAACTTCTCGTTCGCCGGGGTCTTGATCGATTCGAAGTAGTTCCAGGCGGCGAGATGGCCGAGCAACGGCTTGGTGTCGATGCCGGCGAGTTCTTCCTCACCCACCGAGAACGCGACCACCGGGATGTCCTTCGCCTTGATGCCCTGGTTGCCGAGCTCCTTGTAGAAGGGGACGTTGGCGTCGCCGTTGATGGTCGAGACCACCGCGGTCTTCTTGCCGGCCGAGCCGAACTTCTTGATATCGGCCACGATCGTCTGCCAGTCGGAGTGACCGAACGGCGTGTAGTTGATCATGATGTCTTCCTGGGCGACACCCTTCGACTTCAGATAGGCTTCCAGGATCTTGTTGGTGGTGCGCGGATAGACGTAGTCGGTGCCCGCGAGCACCCAGCGCTTCACCTTCTCTTCCTTCATCAGGTAGTCGACCGCGGGGATCGCCTGCTGGTTCGGCGCAGCACCGGTGTAGAACACGTTGCGTTCGCTCTCCTCGCCCTCATACTGCACGGGGTAGAACAGGATGTTGTTCAGCTCCTTGAAAACCGGGAGCACCGACTTGCGCGACACCGAGGTCCAGCAACCGAACACGACCGCGACCTTGTCCTTGGTGATCAGCTCGCGCGCCTTTTCGGCGAACAGCGGCCAGTTCGACGCGGGGTCGACGACAACGGCTTCGAGCTTCTTTCCGAGAACGCCGCCCTTCTTGTTCTGCTCGTCGATCAGGAAGAGGATGGTGTCCTTCAGCGTGGTTTCGCTGATGGCCATGGTGCCGGAAAGGGAGTGCAGCACGCCGACCTTGATGGTGTCGTCCGCGGCCTTGGCGCCAGTCAATGAAGCCAGTCCAAGCACCAGGCCGGCGGTCGCGGCGAGCACACCGCGGCGGCTAAATGACGCCGCTATATCGTGAGTAGATTTGCTAAACATGAGTGTCTCATCTCCCTGACGCAGACGTGAAAAACGCTGCGAAACGGCCCCACGGCCGCCTGCGATTAACGGAATCGCAAGAACCGTGCCATGGCCTGGGCACCTGCCAACTCATTGGTCAGATTAGACAATTCTATTGCAATCCAAGTTTAGCCGCAGTTCAATTGCTTATAATTTAGGCGATCAAAATGTATGCTTATGCGGCAGTCAGTTCATTTTTTGAGCATCTACCTGCTTGTGGCTAAAATTCCGGCATAAATATTTTTGCACCGCAATAACCATTTCAGGCAGCTCCGCCTTGAAAGCGCCCCTTCAATGTTCCATATGACGCTCAGAGACCTCTTGCGAATCAGGCGGTCGTCGCGAGCCGCGTGTTCTTAAGCCCTTACGGGCCTCTGGCTTGCCCCATAATCTCCCAAGCCATCCGACACCCCAAACACGCAGGTGTCTTCTCGACACCCTTTTGCGTGCGCCGCGCTGAATGCGCCGGGCGCCCGCTTTTGACATGGAAAGAACCCCTCTTTTGACTTCGTTTCAGGACTTCGGCCTCGCCGAACCGATCGCGCGCGCTCTTCAAGAAGAGAACTACGTCACTCCCACCCCCATTCAGACCCAGACCATTCCCACGGCGCTGACCGGCCGCGATGTCGTCGGCATCGCCCAGACCGGCACCGGCAAGACCGCGTCCTTCGCGCTGCCGATCCTGCACCGCCTGCTCGAGCACCGGATCAAGCCGCAGCCCAAGACCACCCGCGTCCTGGTGTTGTCGCCGACCCGCGAGCTGTCCGGCCAGATCCTCGACAGCTTCAACGCCTATGGCCGCCACATCCGCCTGTCCTCGACGCTCGCCATCGGCGGCGTTCCGATGGGCCGTCAGGTTCGCTCGCTGATGCAGGGCGTCGAAGTGCTGGTCGCCACCCCCGGCCGCCTGCTCGACCTCGTGCAGAGCAACGGGCTGAAACTGTCGAGCGTCGAATTCCTCGTGCTCGACGAGGCCGACCGCATGCTCGACATGGGCTTCATCAACGACATCCGCAAAATCGTCGCCAAGCTGCCGATCAAGCGGCAGACGCTGTTCTTCTCGGCCACCATGCCGAAGGATATCGCCGAGCTCGCCGACGCCATGCTGCGTGACCCCGCCCGCGTCGCGGTGACCCCGGTCTCCTCGACCGTGGAGCGCATCCAGCAGCGCATCATCCAGGTCGATTTCTCCGCGAAGCCGGCGTTCCTCGCCAAGCTGTTGAAACAGGAGCAGGTCAACCGCGCTCTGGTTTTCACCCGCACCAAGCACGGCGCCGACAAGGTGGTGAAAACCCTTGAGAAGGCCGGCATCGCCGCCAGCGCCATCCACGGCAACAAGTCGCAGAACCATCGCGAACGGACGCTGGCCCAGTTCCGCTCCGGCGACATCCGCACACTGGTTGCCACCGATATCGCCGCCCGCGGCATCGATGTCGACGGCATCACTCACGTCATCAATTTCGACCTGCCCAACGTGCCCGAGACCTATGTGCACCGCATCGGCCGCACCGCGCGTGCCGGCGCCGAGGGCACCGCGATCTCGCTGGTCGCAGGTGGCGAGGAACTCAGCTATCTCCGTGACATCGAACGGCTGATCAAGGTGGCACTGCCGCGCGAAGATCTCCGCACCGACGCCGGCCGCCGCGATGCGGGCGCTCCCGCGCCGCAGCAACGGCAGGGCCGCGGAGGCCGCCCGGGCCAGCGTCCGCAAGGCGCAAGGCATGGCGAGGCACGTCACGGTGACGGACGTCGTAGCGAGGAACGACATTCCGACGGACGCCACCATACCGCCGGCAAGCAGGGTGATGGACGTCCCGGTGAAGGCCGACATGGCGGCGAAGCGCGACATGCTGACGGGCGGCCCGGCAACGGCCCGAACGCCTCGAAGGGGTCTCGTCGTCCGCGCTCTGGGGGGAAGGCGAATTCTTCCCCAAACGGCCGTCCGGAACAGCGTTCCGTGCATAGCGCCGGGGCGGCTGATGGGATACAAGGCGTGGCCTTTTTGCGCCGGGAGAGTCGGCCGAACGGCCAACCGACCCGCAAACCCCATTCGCACTAGCCGTCCACGACCTGGAGAAATTCATGGCTAAGGAAGAGCTGATCCAGTTCGAAGGACTGGTCACCGAAATCCTCCCCGACGCGCGCTACCGCGTGCAGCTCGATGCCGGACACGAGATCGTCGCCTATACCGCCGGCAAGATGAAGAAGAACCGCATCAAGACGCTGGCGGGCGACCGCGTGACGGTGGAGATGTCGCCCTATGACCTCGAAAAGGGCCGGCTGATTTTCCGCCACAAGGACGAGCGTCCCAGCGGGATGGGTGGACCGCCCCGCCCAGGCCAGCGCGGCGGCCAGTTCCGCCGGCGCTAGGCGCCTGCCGGCACCCTTG
This sequence comes from Bradyrhizobium symbiodeficiens, assembly GCF_002266465.3. NCBI lineage: Bacteria > Pseudomonadati > Pseudomonadota > Alphaproteobacteria > Hyphomicrobiales > Nitrobacteraceae > Bradyrhizobium > Bradyrhizobium symbiodeficiens. Next base: position 6,303,621 of record NZ_CP029427.2, read on the forward strand.
GAAGTGAAATTCCGGCCTAAATGTCGATCCGCCGCGGACCTCGCGGCGGATCAAAAAATCGTGCACGTCCGGATTGTTTTGGGGCCCCAATTCCGATAAAATGAATTCATCGATTTTCGGCCGGACGACATTAGCATCCACCGGTACAGCCGGTTCAGACACGCTGACGACCCTTCCAAAAATTCGATCTAACTGGCCTGCGCAAGTGGGCTGCAACATTGTGTTATCTGAGAAGGGACTATCCCCGTGAGCATGGGAACCGTGAAGTGGTTTAACGCGACCAAAGGCTTCGGCTTCATTCAGCCCGACGATGGCGGCCAGGACGTGTTTGTCCACATCAGCGCTGTGGAGCGTGCGGGCCTCGGCACGCTGCGTGAAGGCCAGAAGCTCTCCTACGAGATCGTGGCCGACCGCCGTTCCGGCAAGTCGGCAGCGGACAACCTCCGCTCCGAAGGCTGAGCCGCCGGGCGCGTGGCCCGATCGGCTCGCGCAAGCCAAAGAAAGCAAGAAGGCCGTGCGCGACGCACGGCCTTTTTCATTTTAGCGCCTGCGCGCGGATTTCAGCACGTCGACGGGACGCCGTTGTAGGGAACGCAGGTGACCTGGCGCGGCCGCGTGTAGGACAGATCGCTCAAGTTTATGCTCGACTTCAGCACGTAGCCTACGGAAGGCGTGTAAGTGTAATTCGCCTCGCTGAGGATGAGGTAGCTCGACGGGATCAAGAGCGTCGAGGGAATCATGGTGGTGACCTTGTCGCCGGCCTTGCGGGCCGAGGTCGCCAGCGTCGCTTGCGTCGCGCCGCTCGCAATGGTGCCGGCCTTGCTCCATTGGACCGTGGCAATGCTGTTGGCATCGATATAGATCTGGGAGACCGTGCCCTTCACCAGACTGGCGTCGTAGGGCATGATGACCGAGATGCTCGCCGTGAACGTATCCTTCATGTCGGCATCGGCGAGCGTCGTCGACTGCGATGTCAAATCGGACAGAGCCCGCGCGATCAATGTGACCTTGCGATCGATCGCCACGGCCGACGAGAACTCGACGGTGCCGAAGAACATCACCAGCATCAGCGGGACGATGACCGCGAACTCGGTCGCCGCGAGCGCGCGCTTGTCGGCGACGAAGTCGCGCACGGAACGACATGCATTCCGCCAGATATTCGCAATCGCCTGCATCGGTCCGCTCGGATCCATCTGTCTCAGAAGGGTTCGTTCTTGAAGGCCGTGGTCGCCACCATCAGCCGTTTGTTGCTGCACCCGATATTGTAGCCGAGGCCGGTGACGATGAGCGGCCACTGGTAGAACAGCCGCACCACGACCACCTGGCCCGAGGTCCCGGCACTGTATTGCATGCCGGCCGGGTTGAAATTGCAGGAATCGCCGTAGCTCGTCAGGCTCAACGACCCGAAGGAGCTGGTGCTCACGACGTCGACGTAAAGCTTGTTGCAATCAAACAGCGCCGGGATCTGCGTGCACACATAGGCCTTGAACGTCGTTTTGTCGCACGCCATGACCACGCCGGGCGTGGTCTGGCAGGCCGCCACCGAACCGCCCTGCGCTTGCGCCTGGCCGGTCAGGATCGCGCGCGCGGAATTTTGCGTGATGGTCTCGAGCACCTGGCTCGCGAAGAACATGAGCGCCGTTTCGATGATGGCGAACAGCAGCCCGAAGAACATCGGGGCGACCAGGGCGAACTCGACGGCCGCGGAACCGCGGCGGTTGCCGCGAAACCGGCCCAGCGCTTTCCGGAGCGTGAACCTCGTAGGTGCAGGCGTTGGCATCACGTCAAATTCCCCAGCAACGGGCGATCAACTGTTCCGTTCAATAGCGGAAACTGATTGTTTAAGTGTTTCAGGCGATCCGCAGCCGGCGGACCGCGCCGTTAAGAATGCGTTAACCAGCCGCGACCCCAAGCCCATGGAAAGCGCGGCGCGCGGAGACCCCTTCCTCGTCCGCAAGCGGCCTGAGGCGATCCTGCCCGGGGCAAACCCGCCGAACGATCGTGCTAGTTCGACTTGGCCGGAGCGGCGCCGCCACCACCGCTGGCGCTGGCGCTCAGCGAGCCGGCCTGGTTCATCGTGTTGTTGAAGTAGGTGTCGCTGTCGCCAAGCGTCACGCGACGCTGGCAAAGCGGCACGCAGCTGTAGGACTCGCGCTCGATCCCGCGATAGACGGTGACGAGCCGGTCGCTCGGGCCTTCGACCTGGATCTGGCGGTCGACCAGAATCTCGCCGGCCCGATCGAGCGCGATGAAATTGGTGGCTCCATAGCCCTTGCCGGTCACGACGATCATGCCGCCGGGCTGGAGCGTGACGTCAGCGATGAGGGGATTGCCGACCACCAGGGTCGCCACCTTGCCGGGGAGCCGCACCAGCTTGGCCTGGTCGACATTGACGGCGATGGTGTCGGCGGTCGGGTCGGCAAGGCCGGCAGCCGGCGATGCCAGCACCGCGGCCGCAACCAGAAGACAGACGCGCGCACGACGGCGCAGTAACTCTTTACGCATACTCTTACCCCCGGGACGTCACAAACCGGCAGAAGCGAACAGATAGCAGCGGAGCCGGTGCCCGACCCCGCTAACCTGCCCTTAATTCGTGAACGTTCCGCAAACTCGCCGATTATTGTTTGAACAGACTGGCGTTTTACCGCCATCGAAGCTAGCGGCGGAACGGATAGGCGAGCTGACCTGCGATCTCTTTCGGCATGGTCGCTTCGTCCTTGCCGTATTCCTGCGGCAGTTCACCCTCGGGCATGCGGAAGGTGCCGAACAGGACATCCCAGACCGGGAACGTGCCGGCAAAATTGGTGTCGCCGCCCTCCTCGAGCGAGGTGTGGTGCCAGCGGTGGAACACCGGCGTCGCCAGCAGATATTTGAACGGCCCGAAACTCCAGTTCAGGTTGGCGTGCACGAAGGCCGAATGGAAGGTCGTGAACGGGGCGAGCCAGACCATCGCGTTCGGGGAAATGCCGGCCATCAGCAGCACGACGTCGACGCCGATCGAGCCGAGCACGAGATTGACGGGATGGAAGCGGGCCGCCGAAATCCAGCTTATCTCCTCCGAGGAGTGATGGATCGCGTGGTACTTCCAGAACCCGCCGCCGTGGAACAGCCGGTGCAGCCAGTACAGCATGAAGTCGGACAGGACCAGGAACAGCGCGGCCTGGGCCCACAGCGGCATCAACGAGAGCGGGCCGTGGCCGTTGTCGTAGAAGGCGATGAGTTCGTCGGCGTCGTGGATGTTGAAGACGAGACTCGCACCGACGATCAGAAGTCCGATCCGCATGGTGCGGGCGAACACCGGAACGAAGAACCAGTAGCAGATGTCGGTGACGATCTCGCGCTTGCGCCACCACGGCGCGCCGGCATTGCAGGCCCAGAGATGTTCGAGCACGGTGAAGACCGCCGCGAGCGCGAAGGTGATGGGGATCACCTTGACGATGGTCTCGCCGAGCATCAGGGCGACTTGCATGGGCAGGCTCGACATCGTCGCCTCTCTTGCGAATTCCAGCTCCGTTACGCCTACGCCGCGAAATTTAAGGGAGCGTGAAGCCGGCGCCGCGCCGACGGTACATCCGGAACCGGAACGAATGACAGCGGCTGCCTTTAAGACGAAATTCACTCTGCATTAAAGCATCGCGCCGCAAGCGGGTTTGCCCGATCGAATTAACTCTACCGAAAGAGCTCGGCTCTCATGGTCATCACGTCAATGACGGCGCCGAACGAGGCGATCCCCACCCCAGTTGGAGTTATGTTCATGAAGAACCTGATTGCACGTTTCGCGAAGGATGAATCCGGCGCCACCGCCATCGAATACGGCCTGATCGCAGCCGGCATCGCGCTGGCCATCATCACCGTCGTCAACAATCTCGGCACCACGCTGAACACCAAGTTCACCGCGATCTCGACCGGCCTCAAGTAAAGCCGGACGAACGACGGCAAGAGCCCCGGGACCTCCGGGGCCTTTGTTTTTGAAGACGGCGAGTTCCGGTGGCGTTGCGTAAATACAGAACCGATGCCGCGGTCGCGGCAAATGCGACGGCGGAGGCACAGGCCGGCTCGCCGGTCTATTGGGTCTGCGTTGCGCTGCTGCTTGCGACGGCCGCGCTCGCCGCGCGCATTGCCAGCCTGTGGTGACGACGCGTTTTGCGGCTTCAGGCTCGCGCGGGACTTGCTGCCGTTGTCGGTTTGTTTAGCACTGCCGGCTAGCATCGGCCGACGCCGGTTCCCGCGGCAATCCCAGGCCTCAAGACGCAGCCCATGATCCTCGACCTCGCGCGCCTTCTGCTCTTCCCGGCCCTGATGGCGTTCGCAGCCGCGAGCGATCTCTTCACGATGACGATCTCGAACCGCGTGTCGCTGGCGCTGGTCGCGGGCTTCTTCGCGCTCGCCCTCGCCGGTGGCATGGCACCTTACGAGATGCTCAGTCATGTCGGCGCCGGCGCGCTTCTCCTGGTCATCGCCTTCACCTGCTTTGCGATGGGCTGGGTCGGCGGCGGCGACGCCAAGGTCGCGGCCTCCGTCGCGCTCTGGTTCGGCTTCGCACCGCTGATGAACTTCCTGCTCTACGCCTCCTTGTTCGGCGGCGCGCTGACGCTGCTCCTGCTGCAATTCCGGCAATGGCCGCTGCCCTACGGGCTGGCGGGCCAGGCCTGGCTCGCCCGGCTGCACGCCAAGGAGAGCGGCATCCCCTACGGCATCGCGCTCGCGCTGAGTGCGCTGATGGTCTACCCGGAGACCGAATGGGTGAAGGCGATTGATCTCGCTCACCTCGCGCTGCGCTGAACGCACCGGGTAAACCCGGCGTTAAGGCGATTTAGATACGCCTCATTAACCATGCTTTGACGAATAGCTGGTCAACTGCCGATCAAGGCGGCGGCAGCGTCGCGGCGTTTTGTGGAAAGTGAAGCGTATGAATAGGGCACGCATTGTCGTCCTGACGGTCGCCATCTGCGCCGGCGGTGCCGCCGCGTACCTGGCGAGCGGCTCGGACAATTCTGCGCCGCCTCAGGCCCCGGTCGCGCAGCTTGCGACCGTCGACGTCCTCGTGGCCAAGAACGACATCGGCCTCGGCCAGACCGTGAAGCCGGAAGATGTGCAATGGCAGACCTGGCCGGCCGCGACCGCCAGCGCCACCTTCATCCGCCGCAACGAGCGTCCCGAGGGCGTGACCCAGGTGACCGGTTCGATCGCGCGCGCCCCCTTCATTCAGGGTGAGCCGATCCGCGACCAGAAGCTGGTCAAGGCCGAGGGCTCCGGATTCATGGCGGCCATCCTGCCCAGCGGCATGCGGGCCATCTCGACCGAAATCTCGCCGGAGACCGGCGCAGGCGGCTTCATCCTGCCCAATGACCGCGTCGACGTCCTGCTCACGCGCCGTCTCAAGAACCCGGACCAGGCCGCCGGCGGCCAGGACGTCGTCACGTCCGAGATCATCCTGGTCAATGTGCGCGTGCTCGCCATCGACCAGGCTCCGAAGGAGAAGGACGGCCAGAACGCCGTGGTCGGCAAGACCGTGACCCTGGAACTCACTTCCGCACAGACCCAGGCGCTTTCCTCGGCCCGTCAGGCCGGAACGCTGTCGCTGGCGCTGCGCAGCATTGCCGACGTCAAGATGAGCGAAATCACGCTCGACGAATCCGCTCAGAAGCGCGACGGCATCTCGATCATTCGCTACGGCGTCCCGAGCTCGACGGCGAAAGCACGATGAGGACAGGCGACATGAAATGCAGGGCAGATCTGGCGACGATGCGAACCTCAATGGTCCGCGCCCTGTCGTTCTCGGCCGCCTTCGCACTGGCGTTCAACCCGGTGCTGACCCCCGTGGTCGCCGCCGACTATCGTCCCGCCGCGCCGCCCGCCGCCGACGGCCAGATGAACGCCCGCTTCCTCTCGCTCGGCATCGGCAAGTCGATCGTGATCGACCTTCCGCGCGACATCAAGGACGTGCTGGTCGCTGACCCCAAGATCGCCAATGCGGTGGTCCGCTCGGCGCAGCGCGCCTACATCATCGGCGCCGCGATCGGCCAGACCAACATCGTGTTCTTCGATTCCGCAGGCCAGCAGATCGCGGCCTATGACATCGCAGTCAAGCGCGACCTCAATGGTGTGCGGGCGGCGCTGAAGCAGGTCCTGCCCAATTCGGACATCCAGATCGACGGACTCGGCGACGGCATCGTCCTGACCGGCACGGCGGCGAACCCGATGGAAGCGCAGCAGGCCAACGAGCTCGCCGCGCGCCTGGCCGGCGGCGCCGACAAGGTGGTGAACTCGATCGTGGTGCGCGGCCGCGACCAGGTCATGCTCAAGGTGACGGTGGCGGAAGTCCAGCGCACCATCGTCAAGCAGCTCGGCATCGACCTGAGCGCCAGCCTCAACTACGGCACGTCGGTGGTGAGCTTCACGAACTCCAATCCGTTCACCGCGCTCGGCCACAACCTCGTGGACGGCAACAATTTGACGACCAAGTTTGGCGGCGCGACGTCGGTGCAGGCCACCCTGCGCGCGATGGAAACCGCGGGCGTGATCCGCACGCTGGCCGAACCGAACCTGACCGCGATCTCCGGTGAATCGGCGACGTTCATCGCCGGCGGCGAATTCCCCGTGCCGGCAGGCTATGCGTGCGACCCCGTAACGCATGTCTGTACCACCCAGATCAGCTTCAAGAAGTTCGGCATCTCGCTCAACTTCACCCCCGTGGTGCTGAGCGAAGGCAAGATCAGCCTGCGCGTCATGACCGAGGTCTCCGAGCTGTCGAACGAAAATGCGATCACGCTGTCCCAGGCCGTGACCTCGACGTCGGTGAACTCGCTGACGGTGCCCTCGATCAGGACCCGCCGCGCCGAGACCTCGCTGGAAATTCCCTCCGGCGGCGCGATGGCGATGGCCGGCCTGATCCAGCAGCAGACCAAGCAAGCCATCAGCGGATTGCCGGGACTGATGCAACTCCCGATCCTCGGCACGCTGTTCCGCAGCCGCGACTTCGTCAACAACGCGACCGAACTGGTCGTGATCGTGACGCCCTATGTCGTTCGCGCAGTGGCGCCAAAGGACCTGTCGCGGCCGGATGACGGCTTCGCCCCGCCTGCGGATCCACAGGCCCAACTGCTCGGCAACATCAACCGCATCTACGGCGTGCCTGGCCGGACCGAACCGGCCAGGAACTACCGCGGTACCTACGGCTTCATCACCGAGTGAGGCGGAACGGGGACTTCAAGATGATCATAAGACCACCCCAGCTTCGCAAACGCGCCATCCGCCTTGGTGGTGCGCTCGTCGGCATGGCGCTCGCGCTCTGCGGCTGCCAGCATGACCAGGCCGTCACGGCCTCCATTCCCGACGACTACAAGCAGCGCCATCCGATCGCGATCGAGGAGCAGAATCGTTCGATCGTCGTCTTCGTCGGCCATGCCCGCGGTGGATTGACCGCGGCCCAGCGCGCCGACGTGATGGGTGTCGCATCGGCATGGTTGCAGGAAGGCACCGGCGCCATCCGTATCGACGTGCCGTCCGGCACGCCCAATGCGCGTCCGGTCGCGGACACGATGCGTGAAATCCAGGCGATGCTCGCGGGAGCGGGCGTTCCGCCGCGCGGCGTCAACGTTCGCCCCTACCAGCCGGAAGACAAGCGCTTCCTGCCGCCGATCCGGCTCACATATTCCAAGATCGCTGCGGTCGCGGGTCCCTGCGGCCTGTGGCCGGACGACATCGGCCCTTCGATGAAGAACAAGACCTGGTTCGAGAACAAGGACTATTACAATTACGGCTGCGCCTATCAGCGCAACCTCGCGGCGATGGTGGACAATCCGTCTGACCTCGAGCAGCCGCGTCCTGAAACTCCGTCCTACACGCCGCGGCGCATCACCTCTCTCGAGAAATATCGCAAGGGTCTCACGACGGCGACCACCTATCCCGAGTCCGACAAGGCCAAACTCAGCGACACCGGCAAATGATCAGCTACGCACGCCAGACACACGAAGAGCAGCCGGACGCAGCTCCTCCGCCGGTCGAGGAGCATATTGCGCCCGCGCCGCGCGTCTCGGTCCAGGCCTTCTGCGAGACCGTGGAGACTGCTGCCGCGGTCCAGGCGGCCGGTGAAGACCGCCGTCTCGGCAAGGCCCACCTGAAGATCCAGATGGGCGGCATGGCAGCGGCAACCGAGGCCTACCGCTCGGCCCCGACGCCGAACGTCATCGTGCTCGAAAGCGACGGACGCAACGACCTGCTCGGCGGGCTCGACCAGCTCGCCACCGTCTGCGACGCCGGCACCCGCGTGGTCGTGATCGGCCGCATCAACGACGTCACGCTCTACCGCGAGCTGGTGCGCCGCGGTGTCAGCGACTACGTGCTCGCGCCGGTTGGCGCGATCGACGTCGTGCGCTCGATCTGCAACCTCTTCTCCGCGCCGGAAGCCAAGGCTGTCGGCCGCATCATCGCCGTGGTCGGCGCCAAGGGCGGCGTCGGGGCTTCCACCATCTCCCATAACGTCGCCTGGGCGATCGCGCGCGACCTTGCGATGGACGCCGTCGTCGCCGATCTCGACCTCGCCTTCGGCACCGCCGGGCTCGACTACAACCAGGACCCGCCGCAAGGCATTGCCGACGCCGTGTTCTCGCCCGATCGGGTCGACACCGCCTTCATCGACCGCCTGCTGTCGAAATGTACCGACCATCTCAGCCTGCTGGCGGCGCCGGCGACGCTCGACCGGGTCTATGATTTCGGCACCGACGCATTCGACGCGGTGTTCGACACCTTGCGCTCCACCATGCCCTGCATCGTGCTCGACATTCCGCACCAATGGTCGGGCTGGACCAAGCGCGCCCTGATCGGGGCAGACGACATCCTGATCGTGGCCGCGCCTGATCTCGCCAATTTGCGCAATACCAAGAACCTGTTCGATCTGTTGAAGGCCGCGCGCCCCAACGACCGGCCGCCGCTCTACTGCCTGAACCAGGTCGGGGTGCCGAAACGGCCCGAAATCGCCGCCACGGAGTTCGCCAAGGCGATCGAGAGCCAGCCGATCGTCTCGATCCCGTTCGAGCCGCAGATTTTCGGCTCGGCCGCCAATAACGGCCAGATGATCGCGGAGATCTCCGCCAACCACAAATCGATCGAGATGTTCCTTCAGATCGCCCAACGCCTGACCGGCCGCAGCGAGACCAAGAAACAAAAGTCGTCCCTGCTTTCACCCCTGATTGACAAGTTGCGGGGAAAATAGGTCCCGCATGGAGTTGTTAAGTGTTCGGTAAGCGTAGCGGAACAGACACCGACCTTCGGGCGCCCAAGCCCGGCGCCGTGTCGCCCGAGCCTGCCCAGGCTCCGGCGCCGACGGTGTCGCGCGCCCCGGCTCCGCCGGCGGTCGCCTCGCCCCCGCTCGCGCCTGCCAAGGCGCCGCCGCCTCCGGCCATGGAGAGCCGGCGCTCGGACAATTATTACGAGGTCAAGGCGACCATCTTCGGCGCGCTGATCGAGGCGATCGACCTCGCCCAGCTCGCCAAGCTCGATTCGGAGTCCGCGCGCGAGGAAATCCGCGACATCGTCAACGAGATCATCGCGATCAAGAACATCGTGATGTCGATCGCCGAGCAGGAAGAGCTGCTCGACGACATCTGCAACGACGTCCTGGGTTACGGTCCGCTCGAGCCGCTGCTGTCGCGCGACGACATCGCCGACATCATGGTCAACGGCGCCAACACCGTCTTCATCGAAGTCAACGGCAAGATCCAGAAGACCGGCATCCGCTTCCGCGACAACCAGCAGCTCCTCAACATCTGCCAGCGCATCGTCAGCCAGGTCGGCCGGCGCGTCGACGAATCCTCGCCGATCTGCGACGCGCGCCTTGCCGACGGCTCCCGCGTCAACGCCATCGTGCCGCCGCTGTCGATCGACGGCCCCACGCTCACCATCCGCAAATTCAAGAAGGACAAGCTGACGCTCGATCAGCTGGTCAAGTTCGGCGCGATCTCGCCGGAAGGCGCCGAAATCCTCCAGATCATCGGCCGCGTCCGCTGCAACGTGCTGATCTCCGGCGGTACCGGCTCCGGCAAGACCACGCTGCTCAACTGCCTGACCAACTATATCGAGCATGACGAGCGCGTCATCACCTGCGAAGACGCCGCCGAGCTCCAGCTCCAGCAGCCTCACGTGGTGCGGCTGGAAACCCGACCGCCCAACATCGAGGGCGAGGGCCAGGTCACCATGCGCGAGCTGGTGCGCAACTGTCTGCGTATGCGCCCCGAGCGTATCATCGTCGGCGAGGTCCGCGGACCCGAGGCGTTCGACCTGCTCCAGGCCATGAACACCGGCCATGACGGCTCGATGGGCACGCTGCACGCCAACAACCCGCGCGAAGCCCTGTCGCGCTGCGAATCCATGATCACGATGGGAGGCTTCTCGCTTCCCTCACGCACCATCCGCGAGATGATCTGCGCCTCCATCGACGTCATCGTCCAGGGCGGCGCGCCTGCGCGACGGCTCGCGCCGCATCACCCACATCACCGAGGTGATGGGCATGGAAGGCGACACCATCATCACCCAGGACATCTTCCTCTATGACATAGTCGGCGAGGACGCCAACGGCAAGATCATCGGCCGGCACCGCTCGACCGGCATCGGCCGTCCGAAGTTCTGGGAACGCGCCCGCTATTACGGCGACGAGAAGCGCCTTGCCGCTGCGCTGGACGCGGCGGAAGTCGCGCCGAAGACGTGAGCAGGTCAGCATGAACATGCAGGTCCTCGCCCTCGCATTCCTTGCCACCGCAGCGGTCGGTGGCATCGCCTGGGTCTTCCTCTATCCGCTGCTGTCGGGGGAACGAAAGGCCGAAAGCCGTCGCGCCTCGATCTCGCGCGCCGAGGCGCCCACGGTCCGCCAGGCCGAGAAGAGCCAGCGCTCGCGTCGCGAGCAGGTCGAGACCTCGCTGAAGGACCTCGAGGCGCGACGCCTGCAGCAGAAGAGCGCTCCGCTGCCCGTTCGCCTGTCGCAGGCAGGGCTCGATTGGACGCCGCAGAAATTCTGGATCGTCTCCGCTGTCGTGGCGGGCGTGTTCTTCGCGGCCGCTCTGTTCGCTGGCGGCGGCCTGATCGGCGCTGTCGGTCTCGCCTTTGCCGGCGGTTTCGGCCTGCCGCGCTGGGCGCTCGGCTTCCTGAAGAAGCGTCGCGAGGCCAAATTCCTGGCGGCGCTGCCCGACGCCGTCGACGTCATCGTTCGCGGCATCAAGGCGGGCCTGCCCCTGTTCGAATCGATCAAGGTCGTCGCGGCCGACGCGCCCGAGCCGCTGCGCAGCGAGTTTCTGGCGATCATCGAGACCCAGGCCATCGGCATGCCACTCGGCGAGGCCTGCACGCGGCTTTATGATCGCATGCCGTTGCCGGAGGCCAACTTCTTCGGCATCGTCATCTCGATCCAGCAGAAATCCGGCGGCAACCTCTCCGAAGCGCTCGGCAACCTTTCCAAGGTGCTGCGCGACCGCAAGAAGATGAGGGAGAAGATCCAGGCGATGTCGATGGAAGCCAAGGCCTCGGCCGGCATCATCGGCTCGCTGCCGCCCATCGTGATGTTCCTGGTCTATCTCACGACGCCAAATTACATCTCGGTGCTGTGGACCCATCCCACCGGCCAGCTCATGCTGGTCGGTTGCGTCGTCTGGATGGCGGTCGGCATCATGGTGATGAAGAAGATGATCAATTTCGATTTCTGACGGTGCAGTATGGTCCAGTTTCTCGTTGCGAAACTACATGACGTCCACTTCATGACCATGATGCTGGCGGCCATTGCCGCCAGCGCCACCGTCTATACGCTGGTGATGCCCCTGTTCGCCGGCGAGGGCCTCTCCAAGCGCATGAAGGCGGTGGCGAGCGAGCGCGAGCGCATCCGGCAGCGCGAGCGTGAGCGCCTTCACAAGAGCGAAAAGGTCACGCTGCGCCAGACTCCGAAGCAGCTCGTCTCCAAGGTCGTCGACGACTTCAACCTCACCAAATGGCTCGCGCAGGAAGCCGCGCGCGACAAGCTGATCATGGCGGGGTACCGCGGTCAGGCGCCCTACATCACTTTCCTGTTTGCCCGCATGGTCGCGCCGATGGTGCTCTTCATCGGCTCGGTCGTCTACGTTTTCGTGATCGCGCATATGGAGCAGGCCATGCCGATCAAGATCGGCATCTGCATCGGCGCCGCCTATCTCGGCCTCCAGGCGCCGATGCTGTTCCTCAGGAACGCGATCTCCAAGCGCCAACTCTCGATCAAGCGGGCCTTCCCCGACGCGCTCGACCTGCTCCTGATCTGCATCGAATCCGGCATGTCGGTCGAGATGGCGTTCCGGAAAGTCGCCACCGAGATCGTCGGACAGTCGATCGCACTGTCGGAGGAGTTCACGCTGACGACGGCCGAATTATCCTATCTGCAGGATCGCAAGGTCGCCTATGAGAATTTGGCGCGACGCACCGGGCTCGAAGGCGTCAAATCGGTGTGTCTCGCGCTTCAGCAGGCGGAACGTTACGGCACCCCGCTCGGACATTCGCTGCGCGTCATGGCGCAGGAAAATCGCGACATGCGCATGAACGAGGCCGAGAAGAAGGCGGCCGCGCTGCCACCGAAGCTGACGGTGCCGATGATCCTGTTCTTCCTGCCCGTGCTGTTCGTCGTCATTCTCGGACCGACCGGCATCAAGATCTCCGAGATGCAATGACGCAAGACGCGGGCCGCGCATGCGGCTCGGGGGCGGCTTTCAGATGAGACGATAGAAGGGACGATCGGCCCTGATCAGTCCGGTCGGCTGAGCGAGGCGACCGGCGTCCGCTTCGGCGCGCCGCGGGGAGCGTCGCTGCGGCTGAGCATCTCCTTGAGATAGGCGACATTGGCCGCGGCCTGATCCGGCGGCAGATCTGCTTTCACGATGGTCTCGGCTTCGGCGAAGCGGCCCTGCAGACCGACGACAAGGCCGAGATTCTGCCGCACCCGGACGCCCGCACGCGGCGAAGCGTAGGCCTGCCGCAGCGCCTCTTCGGCCTTCGGAAGGTCTCTCGACAACATGTAGGACAGGCCGAGATTGGAGAGCACGCCGGGATCACCCGGTGCGATCTTGAGCGCGCTCGCGTAGTAGGAACGCGCTTCCTCGTGACGGCCCATCTGGTCCAGCGTGGTGCCCTGCACCGAGAGCAGGCGCCAGTCCGGATTGTCAGGCGAATGCGCTTTCGACAGCACGTCGTAGGCCTGCTGGAAATTGCCGTTGTCGGCGAGGGCGCGGCCGTATTGGGCGAGCAGCGCCTTGTTGCCGGGATTGGCGATGGTCGCCTGCTCGAGCACGGCGGCTGCCTGGGCGCGCTGTCCGTTGGCGCGCAACGCCTGACCGTAGGCGAGCGCGGCATCGGCGTCCTTGGGATTGGCGCGGTAGCGCTCGCCATAGACCTCGATGGCGCGCACCGGATCGGTGGGAGCCGCCTCTGCCCGTGGTCCGCCGATCGAGCCCGTCACGTCGGAGAGTTTCGACATGCCCGTGCAGCCGCCGAGGCCCATGGCCACCACCGCGACCAGCGAGGTGGACGCAACAAGCCGGGCAAGACTGAACCGTAGACGCATGACGCTGTGACTCTCGAGCCGATTGATCGAGCCGAACGCGCCAGCAATAGACCGTTAACCCTAACGGCCGGTTAACACCGCTCCCGGGCCGTGCGGCTCATGTCGGCGTCTGCTGCGGCGCCATACCGCCGAGGCCGAGCACCCTCACCTGTTCGCTCGGATGCCTTGGCAATTGCCGCCTCAATATTCGATGGCAAGCCGCCTGCGGATTTCGTCGACGCGCTTGTCGAGCGCATCGAACCGCGCATGGACGGAGCGGTCGTGGAGATAGAAGACGTAACCGCCGGCAAGGAGCGCAAAGAGCCAGTGGTGGTGCTCGGCATAGCCGAAGATCGCCTCGATCGCCTCGCCGATGAATGCGACCACGCTCCACACGAATTCCATTGCATGTCCTCCCGGCGCGCTTCGTTGTCGGCCGCATGATGTCCAACTCCGGCGACCGTTGCCGGAACCTTATCATGACCCCCTTGCCGCGAGTAGCGGCTCGCTGAACGGTGACAGCAAAGCCGATTGCAGCGGCGGCGAAACTCTGCGAAGTCTCATCCATTCGCATCACCCGTTTGATCTGACGATCCGGACCCGCCAATGCCTTCTGTCTTCGAGACGTCTCCCGCCGCCATCCCGATCAGCTTCGTCACCAAATCGAGCTGGGACCAGGTCGTCGAGACGCTGCCGGCGCCGCAACGCGCGTTCGCCACGGCATGCGCCTTTGCCGCCAAGCCGGGCGCCTATCTGGCGCTGCCTGCGCCCGACGGCGCAATCGCGCAGGTGCTGTTCGGCCTCGAGGAAGAGAGTGCAAGATCGCGCGACCTGTTCCGGCCCGGCGCCCTGCCCGGCCTGCTGCCGCCGGGCATCTATCGCTTTGCCAATGCGCCACACGATGTCCGGCTGGCGGCGCTCGCTTTTGCAATGGGGCGCTACCGCTTCGCGCGCTACCGCAAGGCTGACAGACCCGACGTACGACTGGTGCCGCCTGAAGGCGTCGATGCGGCCGAGGTCGAGCGGATCGCTGATGCCGCCATGCTCGCGCGCGACCTCATCAATACGCCCTCCAACGACATGGGACCGGAAGAGCTCGCCGCCGCTGCGCAAGCGCTCGCCGCCGAATTCGGAGCAAGCTTCGCCTGCACCATCGGCGCTGAGCTGGAGAAGAACTTCCCGCTGATCCACGCCGTCGGCATGGCCTCCAACCGCGCGCCGCGGCTGATCGACATCGGCTGGGGCAATCCTGATCATCCCAAGGTGACGCTGGTCGGCAAAGGCGTCTGCTTCGACACCGGCGGGCTCGACCTCAAGCCCTCGAGCGGCATGCTGATCATGAAGAAGGACATGGGCGGTGCCGCCAACGTACTGGCGCTGGCGCGCATGGTGATGGATGCGAAGCTGAAGGTGCGGCTGCGCGTGCTGATTCCGGCGGTGGAGAACGCGGTCGCCGGCAACGCCTTCCGCCCGCTCGACATCTTTACCTCGCGCAAGGGCATCACGGTGGAAATCGGCAATACCGATGCGGAAGGCCGGCTGGTACTCGCCGACGCGCTGGCACTGGCCGATGAGGAGAAGCCCGATCTGCTGATCGATCTGGGCACGCTGACCGGCGCCGCGCGCGTCGCGCTGGGACCGGATCTGCCGCCCTTTTACACCGATGACGAGACCCTTGCCGCCGATGTCGCGCGCTGCGCGGTGCAGGAGAACGATCCGTTGTGGCGCATGCCGCTGTGGCCGCCTTACGATTCCTGGCTGGACTCCAAGACCGCTACCATCACCAACGCACCGTCAGGCGGCTTTGCCGGCTCGATCATTTGCGCGCTGTTCCTGCAACGCTTCGTCGAGCAGGCGAAGAGCTGGCTGCATGTCGACATCTACGGCTGGACGCCGTCGGCGAAGCCGGCGCGTACCGAGGGCGGCGAGTGCCAGGCCGCGCGTGCCATCTACGCACTTCTGAGCGAGCGCTATGCATGATCCGCGAATAACCCCGGCGCGGAGCGACCTCGCCGCGAAATATCTCGAAGGCAAGGTCGAGGCGGATCGCTTCGTCGCCGGCGAGGAATTCGAGGTGGTTGATCCGGTCGCGCCTGTGCGCGAGCAGCCGTCCTCGAACGCCATGCTGATGACGGAGGCACTGCGCGGCGAACGCGTCACCGTCTACGACCGCAACGGCGAAGGCTGGGCCTGGGGCCAGCTCAATGGCGACGGTTATGTCGGCTGGCTGCCGGATGCGGCACTCGTAAAGCCGTCGGTCGCCCCGACGCACAAGGTCAGCGCGCTACGGACGTTTGCCTTCCCCGGCCCCTCGATCAAGCTGCCGCCGGCCGAGACGCTGGTGATGGGATCCAGGCTCGCGGTGGCGCGCGAGGACGGCAGCTTCGCCGTGACGCGCGACGGACAATACCTGCCGAAGGCGCATCTCGCCCCGCTCGGTCATCGCGAGCCGGACTTCGTCGCAGTCGCCGAGCGCTTCGTCGGCACGCCCTATCTCTGGGGCGGCAAGAGCAGTCTTGGCATCGATTGTTCCGGCCTCGTCCAGGTCTCGCTGACGGCGGCGGGGATCGGCTGTCCGCGCGACAGCGACATGCAACAGGCCGGTCTCGGCCGCGCACTGGAGCCGCATGAGCGAGGCGGCCTGCTGCGCGGCGATCTGATCTTCTGGAAGGGCCACGTCGCCATCGTTCGCGATCGGACCACCATGGTTCACGCCAACGCGCATCACATGGCGACCGCGATCGAACCGATCGATCCGGCCATCGCGCGGATCAGGCAGGCCGGCAGCGAGGTCGTTGCAATCAAGCGGTTATGACGGGCCTTACGTTCCCACCGCCCCGTTGCCCGCCGTCTCGAGCCGGAACGCCGCGGCGAACAGCGCGCGCGTGTAGTCGGTCTTCGGATTCTTGAACAGCTCGGCGGCCTGTCCCTCTTCGACGACCTTGCCACCGCGCATCACGATCAGGTGGCTCGCAAGCGAGGCGACGACGCGCAGATCGTGGGAGATGAACATGTAGGTGAGCTCGCGCTTGCGCTGAAGCTCGCGCAACAGATCGACCATCTGCGCCTGGAACAGCATGTCGAGCGCGCTGGTCGGCTCGTCCAGCACAACGAAATCCGGCTCCAGCACCACCGCCCGCGCGATGCTGATGCGTTGACGCTGGCCGCCGGAAAACTCATGCGGATAGCGGTAGCGCGTGTCCGGCTTCATCCCGACGTCCTCGAGCGCCTTGACGACGCGCACCTCACGCTCCTCGCGCGACAGTTTCGGCTGATGCACGGTGAGGCCCTCGGCGATGATGTCGGCGACCGACATGCGCGGTGAGAGCGAGCCGAACGGATCCTGGAACACGATCTGCATGTCGCGCCGGAACGGCCGCATCTCCTTGAAACGCAGCCCCTGGATGTCTTTTCCCAGGAACACGATGCGCCCGTTCGAGGAGATCAGCCGCATCAGAGCGAGCCCCAGCGTGGTCTTGCCCGAGCCGGATTCGCCGACCACGCCGAGCGTCTCGCCCTTGCGCACCGCGATGCTGACGCCGTCGACCGCCTTGATGTGGCCGACAGTCTTGCGCATCAGGCCACGCTTGATCGGAAACCAGACCTTCAGGTCATCCGCCGACATCACCACCGGCGCATCCGGCTGCGGCGGCGCCGGATCGGGCTTCGGCTCCGCCGCGAGCAGGTCGCGCGTATAGGGATGTTTCGGGCCCTTGAAGACCTGCTCGACCGGGCCCTGCTCGACAATCACGCCGCCCTTCATGACGCAGACGGTGTCGGCGATGCGGCGCACGATGCCGAGGTCGTGGGTGATGAAGAGCAGGCTCATGCCGAGCCGCGAGCGGATCTCGGCGAGCAGCGCCAGGATCTGCGCCTGCACGGTGACATCGAGCGCCGTGGTCGGCTCGTCCGCGATCAACAGATCCGGCTCGTTGGCGAGCGCCATCGCGATCATCACGCGCTGGCGCTGGCCGCCGGAGAGCTGGTGCGGGTAGCTCTTCAGCCGCGTTTCCGGCTCGGGAATGCCGACCTGCGTCAAGAGCTCCAGCGTCCGCTTGCGCGCCTCCGCATTGCTGGTCGGATTGTGCAGCTGGATGATCTCGCCGATCTGCGCCTCGATCGTGTGCAGCGGATTGAGCGAGGTCATCGGCTCCTGGAAGATGATGGAGATATCGCTGCCGCGAATCTCCCGCATCTCTTGCTCGGAGCGGTTGATTAGCTCCTGCCCCTTGAAGTGGATGCTTCCCGAGGGGTGCGAGGCGTTCGGATAGGGCAGCAGTTTCAGGATCGAGAGCGCGCTGACAGACTTGCCGGAGCCGGATTCACCGACCAGCGCCAGGCATTCGCCGCGCTTGATCTGGAACGAGACCTTGTCGACCGCGAGCGTGGTGGCGCCGCCCTGGTGGAAGGCCACCGAAAGGTCGCGAACGGCGAGCAGGGGCTGGTTGATCGCGTCCATTGGTTTACCTGAACGTCCTGCGCGGATCGAAGGCGTCGCGCACCGCTTCGCCGACGAAGATCAGGAGCGACAGCATGATTGCGACCGAGAAGAAGCCGGAGAAACCGAGCCAGGGCGCCTGCACATTGGACTTGGCCTGGGACAGCAATTCGCCCAACGAAGGTGATCCCGGCGGCAGGCCGAAGCCTAGGAAATCGAGCGCCGTCAATGTCATCACCGAGCTCGACACGATGAAGGGCAGGAACGTCATGGTCGCGACCATCGCGTTCGGTAGCAAATGGCGAAACATGATGACGGGATTGGAGACGCCGAGGGCGCGCGCCGCCTGGATATATTCGAAATTGCGGCCGCGCAGGAACTCGGCCCGCACCAGACCGACCAGAGAGACCCAGGAGAACAGCAGGAGGATGCCGAGCAGCACGAAGAAGCCGGGCACGAGCACCGAGGACAGGATCAGGAGAAGATAGAGCGAGGGTATCGCCGTCCAGATCTCGATGAAACGCTGAAAGATGAGATCGACCCGGCCGCCGAAATAGCCCTGCACCGCCCCCGCCGCGATGCCGATGACGGACGAGACGATCGTGAGACAAAGGCCAAACAGAACCGAGATGCGGAAGCCATAGATCAGCCGCGCGACCACGTCGCGCCCCTGATCGTCCGTCCCGAGCCAGTTATATTCGAGGTCGCGGCAGCTCTTCAGCCCCTTCTTCTCCACCACCGGCTTGCATTGCGCTTCGGTGAGCATCCAGGTCGGCGGCGACGGCGCCGGCGTCGGCAGGTCGAGATTGTGGGTGTCGTAGGAATAGCGGATCAGCGGCCAGAGGATGCTGCCACCCTTGTCCTTGATCAGCTTCTGCAAATAGGGGTCGCGGTAGTCCGCCGCGGTTTCGAAGTCGCCGCCGAAGGTGGTTTCCGAATAGGTGACGAAGGCGGGCCAATAGAGACGGCCGTCGAACTTGATCAGGAAAGGCCGATCATTGGCGATCAGCTCGGCGAACAGCGAGAGCACGAACAGGGCGATGAACAGCCAGAACGACCAATAACCGCGGCGGTTCGCCTTGAAGTTCTGCCATCGCCGCCTGTTGAGCGGCGAAGGCGCGAAAGGCTTGCGCGTGATCGGAACGACCTCGCCCAGCGGGGATTGTGTCGTGGTCTCGATCGGTGTCGGCGCGGTAATCGTCATCAGACCTCCCGCGCCTCGAAATCGATCCGGGGGTCGATCCACATATAGGTCAGGTCGGAGACCAGATTGATCACGAGGCCGACCAGCGAAAAGATGTAGAGCGTGCCGAACACCACGGGATAGTCGCGATTGAGCACGCTCTCGAAGCTGAGCAGCCCCAGCCCATCCAGCGAGAAGATGGTCTCGATCAGAAGTGAGCCCGAGAAGAACGCATGAATGAAGGTGCTGGGAAAGCCTGCGATCACGATCAGCATCGCATTGCGGAAGACGTGCCCATAAAGCACCCGGTTCTCGCTACAGCCCTTCGCGCGCGCGGTCATCACGTACTGCTTGCGGATCTCGTCCAGAAACGAGTTCTTGGTCAGGAACGTCATGGTGGTGAACGCACCGAGCCCCATGGCGATCAGCGGCAGCGTCAGATGCCAGAAGTAATCGATGATCTTCCAGTACCAGGGGAACTGCGACCAGCCGTCCGAGGTCAGTCCGCGCAACGGGAACCAGTTGAAGAAGGAGCCGCCGGCAAACAGGATGATGAGGAGAATTGCGAACAGGAAGCCGGGAATCGCATAGCCGAGCACGAGCACGGTCGACGTCCAGGTGTCGAAGCGTGTGCCGTCCTTCACTGCCTTGCGGATGCCGAGCGGGATCGAGATCAGATAGGTCAGGAGCGTCAGCCACAGGCCGAGCGAGATCGAGACCGGCAGCTTCTCCTTGATCAGCTGCAGGACGCTGACGTCGCGGAAATAGCTCTTGCCGAAATCGAACCGGGCAAAATTCCAGACCATCAGCGCAAAGCGCTCCGGTGCCGGCTTGTCGAAGCCGAACTGCTTTTCCAGCTTCTTGATGAAGTCGGGATCAAGGCCCTGCGCGCCGCGATATTTCGAGTTGATGGCATCGCCGCCGGCTCCCAACTGCCCCGGCGCACGCTGCGCAAAATCGCTGCCGCCGGATATGCGCGAGGTTCCACCGGTGTCGGCCCCCGAGAGCTGCGCGATCACGCGCTCGACCGGGCCGCCCGGCGCGAATTGCACGACGACGAAGGAGACGAACAGGATTCCGAGCAGGGTCGGAATCATCAGGAGGATGCGGCGGGCGATATAGGCGCTCATGATTATTTCGCCTGCTCGAGCTTGGCGGCCTTGGCGGGGTCATGCCACCAGATGTCGGGCGCGCCGACGCCATTGGCATAACGCGGCAATTTCTGCGGATGACCGAACTGATCCCAATAAGCCAGCCGGTGCGTCTTGTTATACCATTGCGGCACCCAATAACGGCCGGCGCGGAACAGGCGATCGAAGGCCCGGCAGGCGACGGTCAACTCCTCGCGACTGTCGGCCGCCATGATCTTCTCGATCATGGCGTCGATGGCCGGGCTGGCAACACCCGCGAGATTGTACGAGCCCTTGGTTGCCGCAACCTGCGAGGAGAAGAACGCGCGCATGGCGTCGCCTGGTGTCGCCGACATGCTGAAGCGCTGGATCGTCATGTCGAAGTCGAAATCTTCCTGGCGCGCTTTGTATTGCACGGCGTCGACGAGCCGGATGTTGGCCTCGATGCCCAGCGTCCCCAAATTCTTGATATAGGGCGCGTGGTGCGGCTGGAACGAGGGCTCGTCCAGCAGGAATTCGATGCGGAAGACCTCACCGTTCGGCAGGACGCGCTTGCCGTCCTTGATCGGCACACCCGCGTCGGTCAGCAATTGCTGCGCCTTGCGCAGCAGGCTGCGATCCTGTCCGGAGCCGTCCGTGACCGGCGGGGAGAAAGGCGCGGCGAACACCTCGTCGGGGACTTGGCCCCGGAACGGCTCGAGCAGCTTCAATTCTTCCGGGGTTGGCGGGCCATCCTTGGCCATGAGGTCGGAATTCTGAAACGGCGACACCGTGCGGGCATAGGCGCCGTACATGATGGTCTTGTTGGTCCATTCGAAGTCAAACGCATTGATCAGGGCCTCGCGCACCCGCGGGTCCCTGAATTTTTCACGTCGCGTGTTGATGAACCAGCCCTGCGCGCCCGACGGCGTCTCGTCGGGCACGACTTCCATCTTGACGCGGCCCTCCTTGACGGCGGCGAAATCATAGCGCGTCGCCCAGATGCGGGACGTGAACTCCTCGCGGTAGAGATAGTTCTTGCCGGTGAACCCCTCGAAAGCGACGTCGCGATCACGATAGAACTCATACCGCACGACGTCGAAATTATAAGTGCCGCGGCAGGGCGGAAGATCCACAGCCCACCAGTCCTTCACCCGCTCATACTCGATGTAGCGATTGACCTCGAACTTGCCGACCTTGTACGGCCCCGAGCCCAGCGGGATCTCCAGAGACGTCTCATCGAACGGGCGGGACGCGTAGTAAGCCTTCGAGAAGATCGGCAGGCTCGCGGCATAGAGCGGCACGTCGCGCGCGCGCCCCTTGGCAAAGGTGACGACGAGCGTTGCATCGTCGATCGCTTCCGCGCCGACCATGTCGCGCAGCTGCACCAGGATCAGGGGATGGCCCTTGGTTTTCAGAGCCATCAGCGAGAACGCCGCATCATGCGCGGTGAGCTTCGTGCCGTCGTGGAATTTCGCCTCCGGCCGCATGGTGAAGCGATAGACCAGTCTATCCGGCGATACCTGAACGGATTTGGCCGCGAGCCCGTACATCGCATCAGGCTCGTCGCTGGCGCGCACCATCAGCGGCGCGAAGGTCATGTCCATGCCTTGCGCGCCGTCGCCCTTCAGGATGAAGGCGTTGAGCGAATTGAAGGTCTGGTAGGATTGGTTATAGGCGCGTACCGACGGAATGAGCGAGAACGTGCCGCCTTTCGGCGCATCGACGTTGACGTAGTCGAAATGGTGGAAGTCGGCGGGATATTTGAGATCGCCGAACGCCGAGATGCCGTGCGCCTCGCTTCCTCCTTCCGATGCATGAGCCCCACGCAACAGCTGCGCATTCAGCGACGCACCGACGGCGCCGCCGACAGCCAGGGACAGCACGTGGCGGCGTGACATCTGCGTCATGCGGAAAATGTCCTTCACGACTTCTTTGCGATCCGCGCCGCCTTGTCTGCGTCGTACCACCAGATGAACGGGAAGCCGGACTGACCGTATTTGGGCAACTCCGCCGGGCGGCCGAAACGATCCCAGCGCGCGGTGCGCACCTTCGTATAGGTCCATTGCGGCACGACGTAGTGATTCCACAGCAGCACGCGGTCGAGCGCCTTGGTTGCGGCGACGAGATCGTCGCGGTCCCTGGCGTAGATCACCCGTTCGATCAGCTTGTCGATCGCAGGATTTTTGATGCCGCCAATGTTGCGCGAGCCGGCGATGTCGGCCGTCTTGGACGACCAGAACTCACGCTGCTCGTTGCCCGGCGACTGCGACTCGCCCCAGGAGTTGGTGACGATGTCGAAATCCCATTCGCGCGTCCTGTTCTCGTATTGGGTCGGATCAACCGTCCGCACGCTGACGGCAATGCCGAGCCGCTCCAGGGACGGCTTGTAGAACAGCGTGATCCGCTCGAAGCTCGGATCCGAGTTCAGCAGTTCCAGGGAGAACTGGACGCCGGTCTTGACGTCGGTCAGCTTGCGGTCGCGCACCTCGTAGCCGGCCTCCTTGAACAGGCGCAGCGCCTCGCGCAGATTGTCGCGCACGGCTTCGGGACTGCCGCCGACCGGGTTGCTGTAGGCGGTGGTGAAGACTTCGGGCGGGACTTGGGCGCGGACGGTTTCGAGGATTTCGAGCTCCTTGCCTTGCGGCAAGCCGGTCGCCATCAGATCTTCGATGCCGTCGAAATAGCTGCTGATGCGCTTGTACTGGCCGTAGAAGATCTGCTTGTTCATCTCCTCGAAGTCGAACGCATAATTGAGCGCACGCCGCACGCGGGGATCGCTGAACTTGCCGCGGCGCAGGTTCGGCACGAAGGCCTGCATCACGCCCGAGCTGCGATTGGCGAATTCCTCGAGGATCACGCGCTTTTCGCTCACGGCGGGGAAGTCGTAGGCCGTCGCCCAGCTCTTCGCGCTGTTCTCGGTACGCCAATCGACCTGGTCGGCCTTGAAAGCCTCGATCGCGACGGTGGCGTCGCGGAAATATTCGTAGCGCAGCTCGTCGAAATTGTTGCGGCCGACATTGGCCGCGAGGTCGCGACCCCAATAATCCTTGACGCGCTCCAGCGCGATCGACCGTCCGGCGACGAAGTCCTTGACCTTGTAGGGACCGGAACCAAGCGGCACCTCAAGCGTGGTGGCGGACACATCGCGCTTGCGACCTTGCGCGTCGGTCCCTTCCCACCAATGCTTCGGCAGGACGGTGAGCTGCCCGACGATCTGCGGCAACTCGCGATTACCCGGCGCGTCGAACACGAACTTCACCTCGCGCTCGCCGACCTTCTCGGCCTTCACCACATGGCTGTAATAGGCCGAGTACATCGGGTGGTGCTTCTTGAAGGAATCGAGCGAGAAGATCACGTCGTCGGCGGTCACCGGCTTGCCGTCGTGCCATTTGGCCTGCGGGCGCAGGCGGTAGGTGACGAAGGAAAAATCATCGGGATGGCTCACGGCCTCGGCCAGCGCGCCATATTCGGTCGAGACCTCGTCGAGCGAGGGCGTCGTGAGGGATTCGTAGATGAATGCGACGGCACCGGCGACCTGCCCCTTCACACCCGACACGACGATGTTGAAATTGTCGAAAGTGCCGACCGCGATCTGCCGCGCGACGCCACCCTTGGGCGCTTCCGGATTGACGTAGTCGAAGCGCTTGAAGTCGGCGGGGTACTTGACCTTTCCGAACAGCGACAACCCGTGGCGCCAGGGAAGCTCATTCGCCGCTTGCGCATCGGCGCTACCGACGACGGAGAGGCCCGCCACGGAACCGAGGGCGGGAAGCGCTGCAACCGCAGTGCCGGTGAGCAGGAGATCGCGTCGGGTAATGGCCAAATCAATAGTCCTGTCTTGAAGGAGGCTACTCCTTTAAGGTCCCAATATAGGCGAGGTTTCGACCGAATATGTTGCTTTTTCCTCATCTTGGAAGGCCGTGCGGCCTGTCGGATGCGGCCAAACGCCCCGATAAACTCACCGCGAGGCCCGGATATGGAAACGGCCAGGCTTCTCAGCCTGGCCGCATATTCCAAGATCGATACCGAGGCGCCTTATTTCGCCGCGGTCGGTAGCGGCTTCGGGCTGTCGGAGAGGCTGTTCAGGTACGCGATGACGTCGGCGCGTTCGGAGTCCTTCTGGATACCCGCGAAGCCCATCGCGGTGCCGGGAATGAAGCCCTTCGGATTGGCAATGAACTTGTTGAGATCGTCGATCGTCCAGGTGCCGCCCTTGGCCTTCATCGCCGCCGAGAAGTTGAAGCCGTTGCGGCCTTCGCCCCGGTGGTCGCCGACGACGCCATAGAGGTTCGGACCGACGCGATTCGGGCCGCCCTTCTCGAAGGTGTGGCAGGCGGCGCACTTCTTGGCGGCGGCAGCGCCCTTCTCGACAGACGCGGTCTGGAGCAGCTTTTCGATCGGCTCGGCGGGCGCGGCGGCAGCGGCGCCTTCCTTGCCGTGACCGGCATCTTCCTTCACGGCGATCTCGAAACCCGGCTTTTCCGGCATCTTGGGCGAGAACAACGCATTGGCGGTGAAGCTCGTCACCAGCAGAAGGAGACAGGTGCCGAGCACGGCACCGAGAATCTTGTTGAGTTCGAAAGAGTCCATTTCCGGCCAGGCCCCACACCGCAAGAAGGATCGAGCGGCCGGGCGGCCGCCAGGACGAGCCTCGGGAGAATCAATCGTTCCTTACTGTTTCCCCGAGTTTTGCCATTGAGATATCGGTTTGCCCGGGGTCTGGCAACCCGTATAAGCGACCCCGCTTTCGACCCGTCCCCACCCATTTCCCGGCGCGGAAAACGCCCCGTTTCCAGGCTCCTGACCCCGGATCTCCAGACCCAATGATCGATCCTCGCATCCTGGTGCTGATCCCGGCCCGCATGGCCGCCACCCGCCTGCCCG
The DNA here is from genome assembly GCF_002266465.3 of Bradyrhizobium symbiodeficiens. NCBI lineage: Bacteria > Pseudomonadati > Pseudomonadota > Alphaproteobacteria > Hyphomicrobiales > Nitrobacteraceae > Bradyrhizobium > Bradyrhizobium symbiodeficiens. The sequence goes on from NZ_CP029427.2 coordinate 6,328,784, forward strand.
GCAAGCCGCTCGCCGATATCGCGGGGCTGCCGATGATCGTGCACGTGCTGCGCCGCGCCGAGGCCGCCGGCATCGGCCGGGTCGCGGTCGCGACCGATACGCCGGAGATCGCTTCTGTCGTGACGGCCCATGGCGGCGAGGCCGTGATGACCAGCCCGGCACACCCCTCCGGCTCCGACCGCATCCACGAGGCCATGCAGAAGCTCGATCCGGACGGCAAGGCCGAGATCGTGGTCAATCTGCAGGGCGATTTTCCGACCATCACGATCGACAACATCCGCCAGGTGCTGCCGCCGCTGCAAGACCCGGCCGTGGACATCGCGACGCTGGCCTCGCAGATCCACACCGAGGAGGAAGACCTCGCCCCGAGCGTCGTGAAGGCGATCGGAACCTCGCTCGGCGGCAAGCGCATGCGCGCACTTTATTTCACCCGTGCGACCGCGCCGACCGGCGACGGACCGCGTTACCACCATATCGGTCTGTACGCCTATCGCCGCGCGGCGCTGGAGCGTTACGTTTCCCTGCCGCCCTCGCCGCTGGAATTGCAGGAGAAGCTCGAACAGCTCCGAGCGCTCGAGGCGGGAATGCGCATCGACTTCACCATCGTCGACACCGTGCCCCGCGGGGTCGACACGCCGGCGGACCTGGAAACCGCCCGCAGCATCCTTTCCAAATCCTGAGCCGCTGTTACAAGGCCGACCCAGGAGCACTTTTAAGACATGAGCAAGATGAAGATCGCATTCCAGGGCGAGCCCGGAGCCAATTCCCACATCGCCATCGTCGAGGCCTATCCCGACGCCGAGCCGTTGCCCTGCGCCACCTTCGAGGACGCGCTGTCGGCGATCTCCTCGGGCGAGGCCGATCTCGGCATGATTCCGATCGAGAACTCGGTCGCAGGCCGCGTTGCCGACATTCATCATCTGCTGCCGGCCTCCGGCCTCTTCATCATCGGTGAATGGTTTCTCCCCGTTCGGCATCAATTGATGGCGGTGAAGGGCACCAAGCTCGAAGACATCAAGAGCGTCGAGAGCCATGTCCATGCGCTCGGCCAATGCCGCCGCATCATCCGCAAGCTCGGCATCAAGCCGATCGTGCATGCCGATACCGCCGGCAGCGCCCGCGACATCTCGGAGCGCAAGGACAAGACGGTGGCCGCGATCGCGTCCCGCCTCGCCGCCAAGATCTACGGCCTCGACATCCTCGCCGAGGACATCGAGGACGAGGCCCACAACACCACCCGCTTCGTGGTGCTGGCGCGCGAGCCGAAATGGGCGGCGCAAGGCTCCGGCCCGCTGGTCACGACCTTCGTGTTCCGGGTGCGCAATTTGCCGGCCGCGCTCTACAAGGCGCTCGGCGGCTTTGCCACCAACGGCGTCAACATGACCAAGCTCGAGAGCTACATGGTCGACGGCAATTTCTTCGCCACGCAGTTTTACGCCGACGTCGACGGCCACCCTGACGACAAGGGCCTGGCCTTCGCGATCGAGGAGCTGAAATTCTTCTCGCGCGAATTCCGCATCGTCGGCGTCTATCCGGGGCATCCGTTCCGAGCCACTTTCAGCGAGTCGAAGCAGGATTAGTCGCGTGTCCCGGCCGCGCGAAGCGCGAGCGTCCGGGGTACGATAGCGTTTACGCGGCCGCTCGGAGCCCAAACGCCTCCGCCAACAGCGAATAGGACTTCTTCCGCGCCTCGTGATCGTACACGGCGGTGATCACCATCAGTTCGTCCGGCTTGCTCACGTCGATCAGCAGCTGCAGTTTCTTCTGCACCGTCGTGGGGCTGCCGACGAACAGACGCGAGCGGTTGCGGAGGATCGAGGTGCGCTCGGCGTCGGAGTAAGGATAGGCCAGCGCCTCCTCGACGCTCGGCAGCGGCAGATATTGTCCGCGGTCGCGGCGCAGCCGGTTGAGGTCGAACGAAGAGGCAAGCCGTTCGGCCTCCTCGTCGGTATCGGCGGTGATGACGGCGACCGCGAGGATGGCGTGCGGGCTCGCACGCCAGGCCGAAGGCTGGAAGCGGTTGCGATAGTGCACCATCGCATCGACCGCGTCATGGGACGCGAAATGATGGGCGAACGCGAAGCCCATGCCGACTTGCGCGGCCAGTTCCGAGGAATAATCGCTGGAGCCGAGCAGCCAGATCGGCGGCAGGGCGGTGTCGTCGGGCATGGCGACGACGTTGTGGTAGGGGTGGCCTGCGGGGAATTCGCGCGTCTCCCACAGGATCAGTTCGTGCAACCGCTCCAGGAAATCGTCACCCTCGCGGCGGTCGAGCCGGCTGCGCAGCGCGTAGGCCGTGGCACCGTCGGTGCCGGGCGCCCGGCCGAGGCCGAGGTCGATACGGCCGGGAAACAGCGCTTCCAGCATCTTGAAACGTTCGGCCACCACCAGCGGCGCATGATTGGGCAGCATCACCCCGCCGGAGCCGACGCGGATGTGCTTCGTCACCGCCGCGATCTGGCCGATCATGACGTCGGGCGCCGGGCTCGCGACCGAGGCGAGGTTATGGTGCTCCGCGAGCCAGTAGCGGACATAGCCGAGCCCGTCGACATGGCGCGCCAGGTCGATGCTGTTGCGCAAGGCCGCAGCGGGCTTGGTGCCTGTGGTGACGACCGAGAGGTCGAGGACTGAGAGCGGGATCATGGCGCGCTAACCTAGTGGAGGACCGGGCGGCGACAATGGGGTGGCTGCGCAGGTCTGACGTGTGCAGGTCGCGAGCCGAGGGGCTTGGTCAACGCGAGATGATTGGGCCGATTAACGTCCATATGACCAAATTTTCCTATTGCCCACCATGGATTCTGCCTCCAAATTCAATCTCAACATTCCATTAATGCATTGATATTCATATAATTTCGTCGCTACGACGACGGCCCAACAAAATCGGATTACGACCAATAATCCGGATATTACCGGTGCAAGTGGGCCATTTCCCATCTCCGATGGGCTGTCGATCGAACAGCCTTTGCCCTATCTTAGGCACTCCCAAGCTAGACCTGACCGTCGGCCGCCAGGATCTGGCGACATATCTGGAGCGAATGGTGCCATGACCGATCTGACGATTCCTGCCCGGGCCGACGGGCAAGACGGGCACCTGAAGCGGCCTGCGATCTCCTTCGAATTCTTTCCGCCCAAGACGGAGGATATGGAGCGCAATCTCTGGGAGACCATCAACCGGCTCGCCCCGCTCGACCCGAAATTCGTCTCGGTGACCTATGGCGCCGGCGGCTCGACCCGCGAGCGCACCCATTCGACCATCGCCCGCATCCTGAAAGAGACCGCGCTGCTGCCGGCCGCGCATCTGACCTGCGTCGGCGCCTCGCGCGGCGAGATCGACGGGATCGTCGACCGCTATCACGAGGTCGGCGTCCGCCACATCGTGGCCCTGCGGGGCGATCCCGCCGGCGGTATCGGCACGCCCTATTCGAGCCATCCCGACGGCTACCAGAACTCGGCCGACCTCGTCGCCGGCATCAAGAAGCGGCACGGCGACATCGAAGTGTCGGTGTCGGCCTATCCCGAGAAGCATCCCGAAGCGCGCGACTTCGATGCCGATATCGACACGCTGCAGGCCAAGGTGGATGCAGGCGCTGCGCGCGCGATCACCCAGGTGTTCTTCGACAACGACCTCTACTTCCGCTATCTCGACCGGGTCCGCGCGCGCGGCATCGACATTCCGATCGTGCCGGGCATCATGCCCATGCACAATTTCAAGCAGGCGCGCAATTTCGTCACCCGCGCCGGCACCACGGTGCCGGACTGGTTCGCCGCGAAGTTCGAGGGCCTCGACGACGACGCCGAGACCCGCAAGCTCGTCGCGGCGACCGTTGCCGCCGGCCAGGTGCAGAAGCTCGCCAAGAACGGCGTCGACACCTTCCATTTCTACACCATGAACCGCGCCGATCTCGTGTTCGCGATCAGCCATTTGCTCGGCATCCGCGCCAAGAGCGCGCAGAAGGCGGCGTAAGACAACATGACCGTACCCATCTCTCCGAAGCGAACTGCCCTGCTCAACGCCGCGCGCGAGCGCATCCTCGTGCTCGACGGCGCCATGGGCACGATGATCCAGAATCTGCAGTTCGACGAAGCGGCCTTCCGCGGCGAGCGCTTCAAGGACTTCCATCGCGACCTGCGCGGCAACAATGACCTGTTGATCCTGACCCAGCCGCAGGCAATCGAGGACATCCACGCAGCGTATTTGCGCGCGGGCGCCGACATCGTCGCCACCAACACCTTCTCGACCACCTCGATCGCGCAGGCCGATTACGATCTCACCGACATCGTCTACGAGATGGCGCGTGAAGGCGCCCGCCTCGCCGGCAACGCCGCGCGCCGCGTCGAGGCCGAGGACGGCAAGCCGCGCTTCGTCGCCGGCGCCATTGGGCCGACCAACCGCACCGCCTCGATCTCGCCAGACGTGTCCAATCCCGGCTACCGCGCCGTCACCTTCGACGATCTGCGCAAGTCTTACGGCGAGCAGATCAACGGCATGCTCGACGGCGGTGTCGACCTCTTGCTGGTCGAAACCATCTTCGACACGCTGAACGCCAAGGCGGCGCTCTACGCCATCGCCGAGATCACCGAAGCGCGCGGCATCGACGTGCCCGTGATGGTGTCGGGTACCATCACCGACAAGTCCGGCCGCCTGCTCTCGGGCCAGATGCCGGAGGCGTTCTGGCATTCGGTGCGGCACGCCAAGCCCATCACGATCGGTTTCAACTGCGCGCTCGGCGCCGAGGATTTGCGCGCGCACATCGCCGATATCGGCCGCGTCGCCGACACGCTGGTGTGCGCCTATCCAAACGCGGGCCTGCCCAACGAGTTCGGCCAGTATGACGAGACGCCCGAATACATGGCGCGCCTGGTCGGCGAGTTCGCACGCGACGGCCTGGTCAACATCGTCGGCGGCTGCTGTGGCACCACGCCTGACCATATCGCAGCGATCGCGGCCGCGGTCGCCCCGCACAAGCCGCGCATCGTGCCCGAGATCGAACCGCGCCTGCGGCTCTCCGGCCTTGAGCCCTTCATCCTGACCGACGCGATCCCGTTCGTGAACGTCGGCGAGCGTACCAACGTCACGGGGTCGGCGCGCTTCCGCAAGCTGATCACCGCCGGCGACTACACCGCTGCGCTGCAGGTGGCGCGCGACCAGGTCGAGAACGGCGCGCAGATCATCGACGTCAACATGGATGAGGGGTTGCTCGATTCCGAAGCCGCGATGGTGACCTTCCTCAACCTGGTTGCCGCCGAGCCCGACATCGCCCGCGTCCCCGTGATGGTCGATTCCTCGAAATTCTCGGTGATCGAAGCCGGCCTGAAATGCGTTCAGGGCAAGCCGGTCGTCAACTCGATCTCGATGAAGGAAGGCGAGGAGAAGTTCATTCACGAAGCCAACATCGCCCGCCGTCACGGCGCGGCTGTGGTGGTGATGGCGTTCGACGAGGTCGGCCAGGCCGACACATTCAAGCGCAAGACCGAGATCTGCAAGCGCGCCTACGACATCCTGGTGAACAAGGTCGGCTTCCCGCCCGAGGACATCATCTTCGATCCGAACGTCTTCGCGATCGCGACCGGCATCGAGGAGCACAACAATTACGGCGTCGACTTCATCGAGGCGACGCGCTGGATCCGGCAGAACCTGCCGGGCGCTCATATCTCGGGCGGCGTCTCGAACCTCTCCTTCTCGTTCCGCGGCAACGAGCCGGTGCGCGAGGCCATGCACTCGGTGTTCCTGTATCACGCCATCAAGGCCGGCATGGACATGGGCATCGTCAATGCCGGGCAGATGATCGTCTATGACGACATCGACCCCGAGCTGCGCCAGGTCTGCGAGGACGTCATCCTCAATCGCGATCCGGGCGCGTCCGAACGCCTGCTGGCGCTCGCGGAGAAATTCCGCGGCAACAAGACCCAGACCAAAGAGGCCGATCTCGCCTGGCGCGAATGGCCGGTCGCCAAGCGTCTCTCGCATTCGCTGGTGCATGGGATCACCGAGTTCATCGAGCAGGACACCGAAGAGGCCCGCAAGGCGTCGAAGCGTCCGCTCGACGTGATCGAGGGCCCGCTGATGGCCGGCATGAACGTGGTCGGCGACCTCTTCGGCGACGGCAAGATGTTCCTGCCGCAGGTCGTGAAGTCCGCCCGCGTCATGAAGCAGGCCGTGGCCTGGCTGATGCCGTTCATGGAGGAAGAGAAGGCGCGCAATGCCGCGAACGGCATCGGCACGGAAGGCTCCTCCTCCGCGGGCAAGATCGTGCTCGCGACGGTGAAGGGTGACGTCCACGACATCGGCAAGAACATCGTCGGCATCGTGCTCCAGTGCAACAATTACGAGGTGATCGACCTCGGCGTGATGGTGCCCGCTGCCAAGATCGTCGAGACCGTGAAGGCCGAGAAGGCCGACATCGTCGGGCTCTCCGGCCTGATCACACCCTCGCTCGACGAGATGGCGTTCTTCGCCGGCGAATTGCAGCGCGAAGGCCTCAAGCTGCCCCTGCTGATCGGCGGCGCCACCACGAGCCGGGTGCACACCGCGGTGAAGATCGACCCGAGCTATCGCGCCGGCCCCGTCGTGCACGTCAACGACGCCAGCCGCGCGGTCGGCGTCGCCTCCTCGCTGCTCTCGCCCGAGAAGCGCGACGCCTATGCCGCCGAGGTGCGCGCCGAGTACGCCAAGATCTCGGAAGCGCATCTGCGCGCGCAGGCCGACAAGAAGCGCCTGAAGCTCGCCGCAGCGCGCGCCAACCGCGTGCCGGTGGACTTTGCCAAGAGCAAGCCGGTGAGGCCGACCTTCCTCGGCATCAAGAGCTTCGACGACTACGATCTCGCCGAGCTTGTCGACTACATCGACTGGACGCCGTTCTTCCAGACCTGGGAGCTCGCCGGACGCTTCCCCGCCATCCTCGATGATGCCAAGGTCGGCGAGGTCGCCCGTTCGCTCTACGACGACGCCCGTAAGATGCTCGACACCATCGTCAAGGAAAAATGGTTCCGCGCGCGCGCGACCGTCGGCTTCTGGCCGGCGAACGCGCAAGGCGACGACATCGTGCTCTATGCCGACGAGAGCCGCACGAAGACGATCGCGACGCTGCACACGCTGCGCCAGCAGCTCGAGAAGCGCGAGGGCCGCTTCAATGCGGCGCTCGCCGACTTCGTCGCGCCGGCAGGCATTCCCGACTATGTCGGCGGCTTCGTCGTCACCGCAGGCATCGGCGAGGATGCGGTCGCCGACCGCTTCAAGATGGCGAACGACGATTACTCCTCGATCCTGTGCAAGGCGCTGGCCGACCGCCTCGCCGAGGCGTTCGCGGAACGCATGCATGCCCGCGTGCGCCGCGAGTTCTGGGCCTACGCGCCGGATGAGACGCTCTCCACCGAGGATCTGATCCTCGAAAAGTACCAGGGCATCCGCCCCGCGCCGGGCTATCCCGCCCAGCCCGACCACACCGAGAAGGCGACGCTGTTCGAGTTGCTCGATGCGGAGGCAAATTGCGGCGTGAAGCTGACCGAGAGCTTTGCGATGTGGCCGGGTTCGTCGGTATCCGGGCTCTATTTCGCTGCGCCAGAGAGCTATTATTTCGGCGTCGGCAAGATCGAGCGCGACCAAGTCGAGGACTACGCCGCGCGCAAGGGCATGACGGTGGCCGAGACCGAGCGCTGGCTCGCACCGGTGCTGAACTACATCCCGTCGCGCGAGGACAAGACGTTTGCCGCGACGCCCGCGAACGACGAGCCCCCGGCGGATCTCGCCTCGCATCCGCCGGGCTGCACTTGCGCCGTGCACCTCGTCTGGCAGAAGAAGCGCGCCGGCGCAGGTTAGGCGCCGGCTCCAAAGCAAAATTTGAGAAAACAACCCCATGCACAGTAGCGATGGGGTTGAAAAAATTCAGCAATTTCTTTGTGGCGTCGGGCGGGTTTTGCGACGTCGGGCAAAACAGGAGTATCGTTGCACGATCGGCTGCTGTGACGGTCTTCGCAGTCGGGCGGATAGGGGCGCCGCTCACCTTGCGCTCGGTTTCGTGCCCCGGACGCGGCGCAGCGTTGCAAGCTGCGTCGCGTCCGGGACACGAGAGCGTCTCATCCCTTCGGCGGCGCCAGCGGCTGCACGATCTCCTGGAACGGCGGCAAGGCCTCGCAACGCTCGGCATGTGCGCTCAGTGCCGGATAGCGCGCGGCGTCGAACAGCTGCGGATGGGCTTCGCGGGTGAAGCGGACGGCGCAGGCCACCGCGACATCGGCGTGGCCGATGCGATCGCCCAGCCAGTACGGCGTCGTCACCTTTGCGCGCTCGGCCTCCAGCACTTTCAGCACGTCGCCGATCTGCGCCTGGCAACGCTCGACCCACAGCGCGAGCTGCTCCTTCCGCAACACGCGCTCGTACAGCAGGCTGACCGCCTTGTCGCCGAGACCGGAGGCCAGCGCGCAGATGCGCAGATGCTTTCGCCGCTCGGCGCCGCCGCGCGGCAGCATTGCCTTTTCCGGCCCCATCAGTTCGTCGAGATAGTCCAGAATGATCATGCTCTCGATCAGCGCCTCGCCGTCGTCGAGCACCAAAGTCGGCACGCGGCGCAGCGGATTATACGGCGCGATCTTGTCGGCATCGCCGAAGGTCGACCACGGCTTGTGCGCGAAAGCGAGGCCGTAGAGCTTCAGCGCAATCGCGACGCGGCGGACGAAGGGGGAGTCGTATTGGCCGATCAGGAACATGGGTCACCTCTCGTCATTGCCGGGCTTGACCCGGCAATTCATCACGCTTCAGACTAGAGTTTGATGGATGCCCGGATCAAGTCCGGGCATGACGATCTGAGCGGGAAGACACGCATGACGCGGCGACTGGCGACGCTGGCATTTGGACTCTGCCTGCTCGCCGCGGGCGCCGCCCACGCGCAGGATCGCCCGATCGGCTTCCAGACGCCGTCCAAAAACATCGCCTGCCAGTTCTTCACGGATAACGGCCAAGGTGTTCTTCGCTGCGACATCATGAGCCTGGAAAGCCGCCCGCGCCGGCCCGCCGATTGCGAACTCGAATGGGGCAACGCCTTCGAGATGAGCGCGAAGGGAGCCGCGGGGCGCATCTGCGCCGGCGACACCGTGATGGACCCGTCGCTGCCGGTGCTGGCCTATGGCGAGGTGTGGCAGCGCGGGGGGTTTACGTGCCGATCGGAGCAGACGGGGCTGACGTGCTTCAACGCGATGCAGCGCGGGTTCTCGCTAGCGCGGGGGAAGCAGGAGGTGTTTTGAGCAACGACATGACCGCTGACAAGGCTCCTTCACTCACTATTCTGGGCGTCTACTCCTACAGCGCGGACAAAGTTGCCTATGCCCGCTTCATCCGGGAGTTAATCGATTCCTTCGATCCGCCCAATTTCAGCGAAGAAGTGAAGGACATCTTGCGCCGCGGCAGGGGTGACGAAATCGTGCCGCTGACTCCTGAAGAGAAACAGGATTGGGAAGACGAGCTGCACTCCCATATGGACGATGCCGCTGTTCTCGAAGTGCTCGTGGAGAATCCGGACGCAGGATTCAATCCTCATGACTTCGCTCAGATTGACCCGACCAATCCCAAGGACCACTCAGAGATGGCGTGGAACGAGATGTTCCTGACCGCAGATGGCGAGACGGAGATCGAGACCGATTACCGGCAAAGGCTGCCTGCGGCTAACGAGTATCGTGTCGTGTTCGTCATCCATCGTTGGGAGCCTGGCCTGCCGCTGCGCTCCAGCTACGGAGAGCTTCAAGCTCCTGCCGTACAGCCGCTTTCCGAACGGCCATGGCGTCTCGTTTCCTATGATCCGCCAGAACCGAGTGACCGTGCCAATAACACGGAGCGTAGCCCGCATGAGCGAAGCGACATGCGGGGAATCGCCTCCCGGATTGCGCTTCGCTCATCCGGGCTACGGCTAATCGATGACTGGCACATGCCTCGCGGCCGGCCGCGGCGCCGTACCATCCAGCCGAGGATCGTCGGCAATCTCGACCTGGCGGCGGAACGGGCGGAAGCCGGAGCGCTGGTAGAACGCGACGGCTGAGGGATGGTCGAGGGTGCAGGTGTGCACCCAGACGCGGCTGACGTTGCGTGACCAGGCGCGCTCCAGCGCGCGGTTCATCAGGAAGCGGGCGGCGCCGGTGCCGATCAAGCTACCGGTGACGCCGAAATAGACCAGCTCGCATTGGCCGGGCTCGCGGAAATCCAGCTCCAGCAGGCCTTCGTCGTGGCCGTCCGCCGCCAGGGCGTAGACCTCAATATCAGGCGCATGGATGATTGCGGCAAGCTCGGCATCGCTCATGCGGGCGCGCGAGAACCACAGCCATTCCTCGCCGACGCGGCGGAAGATGTCGCGATACCAATCGAGTGCGGGGGCGTCCACCTTGCGCAGGGTCCACGCGCCCGGCGGATCATCGCGGCGCGCGGGAGGCGCGGTCATCTCCAGATGAGTGACGACGGCGGCGATCTTGCCGGCGGGGACGTCGGAATATCCGTCGGGAAGGATCATTTTCTCACAGCCAGGTTGACCGCTACCCCTCCCCCTCGTCGCTCGCCAGCACGCCCTTCACTGCTCTCGCCCAGCCGGCGAGCTTCCGCTCGCGCGTCGCCTGGCTCATGGCCGGCTTGAAGCGGTGCTCCAGCCGCCAATTGTCGGCAAACTTGGTCGGCTCGGGATAGACGCCGGCCTGGAGCCCCGCGAGATACGCGGCCCCTAACGCCGTCGTTTCCTGAATCACGGGGCGATCGACCGGGGCATCCAGCAAATCCGCGAGGCGCTGCATGGTCCAGTCGGAGGCGGTCATGCCGCCGTCGACGCGGAGCACGACGCTGGCGGTTTCCGAGCTTGGCCAGTCCGCGCGCATCGCGGCCCAGAGGTCGAAGGTCTGGTAGCAGACGCTTTCCAGCGCGGCGTGGGCGAGCTCGGCGGGACCGGTGTTGCGGGTGAGGCCGAACAGCGCGCCGCGCACGCGCGGATTCCAGTAGGGCGCGCCCATGCCGACGAAGGCGGGGACGAGATAGACGCTCTGCATGGAATCGGACTGATCCGCGAGCGGTCCCGTCTCGGCGGCGTGCTTGATGATGCCGAGGCCGTCGCGCAGCCATTGCACCGCTGAGCCTGCGACGAAGATCGAGCCTTCGAGCGCGTAGGTGCGCTTGCCGTCGAGCTGATAGGCGACGGTGGTGAGCAGCTTGTTCTTCGACACCACAGGCGTGGTGCCGGTGTTGAGCAGCGCAAAGCAGCCGGTGCCGTAGGTCGACTTCATCATGCCCGGTCGGAAGCAGGCCTGGCCGATGGTGGCGGCTTGCTGGTCGCCGGCGATGCCGGAGATGGCAATCGCGCCGCCGAACAGATCGGGCGTGCTCTCGCCGAAGCGGGCGGAGGAGTCCTTCACCTCGGGCAGCATCGAGCGCGGCACGCCGATGATCTCCAGCAGTTCGTCGTCCCACTGGCCGGTGTGGATGTTGAACAGCAACGTGCGCGAGGCGTTGGTGGCGTCGGTGGCGTGCACCTTGCCGCCGGTGAGGCGCCACAGCAGATAGCAATCGACGGTGCCGAACATCAATTCGCCGCGCGCGGCGCGGGCGCGGGCGCCGGGGACGTGGTCGAGAATCCAGGCGATCTTGGTGCCGGAGAAATAGGGATCGATGATCAGGCCGGTCTTCTGCGAGATCACGGGCTCGCGGCCATCGGCCTTGAGCTTTGCGCAGATGTCGGCGGTGCGGCGATCCTGCCAGACGATGGCGCGGTGCACGGCCTGCCCCGTCGCGCGGTCCCACACCACGGTGGTCTCGCGCTGATTGGTGATGCCGATCGCGGCGATGTCCTTTGCACCAATGCCGGCCTGCGCAATGGCGTCGCGGCAGACCTTCACGGTCGAGGTCCAGATATCCTCCGGCTCGTGCTCGACCCAGCCCGAGGCCGGGAAATGCTGCGGAAACTCGGCTTGCGCCTTCGCCGCGATGGATATGTCGCCGCGAAACACGATCGCGCGCGAGGAGGTGGTGCCCTGGTCGATGGCGAGGACGAAAGACATGGAAGTTACCTTGGCGTTTCCCGGAGGAGTCGTTGTGTCGGGCCAAAGGGAGCGGATTGGAAGCAGAAGGTCAAGGTGGGATGCAGGGCGCGTTCCTTACCCTCCCCTGGAGGGGGAGGGTCGATCGCGCGTAGCGCGAGCGGGGCGGGGTGATCTCTCAACACGGGCGGTGTCGGATGTGGAGAGACCGTCACCCCACCCCGTCTCACATTTCGCTACGCTCAATGTGAGCCGACCCTCCCCCTCCAGGGGAGGGTAAGAGAAGAGCGCCCGATCCGCTAAGTTCGGCGATGCTTCAGCGGCGTAGTCTCGGCTTCGCGCGATCCGTAGAGCTCGACATAGATTCGTTCGAGAACTGCTGTCAGGTCTCCTGTGATCTCCGAATTCCAAAACCGGATGACGCGGTAACCTTCGCGTTCGAGCCAACGTTGGCGATCGAGGTCGCGTGCGGCCACGGCGTCTTCATTGTGGTGGCCGCCGTCGAGCTCGATGATGAGACGCTTGGCGGGGCAGAAGAAGTCGACGATGTATGGACCGATCGGCGCTTGACGGCGGAAGTGTGAGCCCTCGATCGGCAATTCCTTGAGGGCACGCCACAGGATCCGCTCATGTGGGGTTGTATTCGCCCTCAGCTTTTTCGCGGCGTTGCGTCGGATTGATGTTGACACCATGGCCCTGGCTTCACCCCATCCCGTCGTGCCCATCCAGGGGAGGGTAAGCGAGGCCCCTCATGCCGGCAACCAAAAGTCGCATCCCTGCATGGCCCGCAAGGCTATGACCATCTCGACCAAAATGCTAAACGCCATGCCGGGACAATGGGGCGGCATGACGTTCACTTCCTATCAGTTCGGCGTGTTCGTCGCGGTGGTGTTCGGCGCCTATTACCTGGCCCCGCTGCGCCGTTTCCAGGTGCAGCTGCTGGTGCTCGCGAGCGTGTTCTTCTACGGTTTTGGGCAGCCCGAGCTGCTGCCGCTGCTGCTCGTCGCGGTGCTGGGCACTTACGTCTGCCTGCTGCTCGCGTTCGAGAACCGCGCCGTCTGGATGCCGGCCGGCATCGTCTTCAATCTCGGCCTGCTGGCCTTCTTCAAATACAAGTTCCTGTTCGTCGATTCCGGCGCAGCGCAGCTGACCGGCGCCGGGCCGATCGACTTCCTGCTGCGGCTGCCGCTGCCGATCGGCATTTCGTTCTTCGTGTTCCACAACATCAGCCTGCTGGTCGACCTCACGCGCGAGAAGCGCACCGTGCGCCTGCGCGACGTGTTCCTCTACATCATCTTCTTCCCGCAGCTGGTGTCCGGGCCGATCACGCGTGCGGCGCAGTTCATGCCGCAGATCGTGCCGAAGCGGATCGGCGACGTCGCCTTCGTCGAGGCCGCGAAGTGGATTCTCGTCGGTTATTTCTTCAAGCTGTACGTGGCGAACAATCTCAACGAGATGACGTCCTACATGGACTTCCCGCTCTACGAAACGCTGCGCACGCAGGATCGCTGGCTGCTGATGTTTCTCTACAGCTACCAGATCTACGCCGACTTCTTCGGCTACTCGGCGATTGCACTCGGGCTCGGGCTGTTGTTCGGCTATCGCCTGCCCATGAACTTCAACCTGCCCTACATCTCGACGTCGTTCTCCGAGTTCTGGACGCGCTGGCACATCTCCCTGTCGACCTGGCTCAGGACGTATCTCTACATTCCCCTCGGCGGCAACCGGCATGGACGGGTGCGCACCTATCTCAACCTGATGATCGTGATGACGCTCGGCGGGCTCTGGCACGGCGCGAGCCTGAGCTACGCGCTGTGGGGCATGGCGCACGGGCTGCTGCTGGTCGTCGAGCGGCCGTTCCTGAAGCTCGTCAGCAATGAGGCTCCGGCGCTGCGGGTGATCAGGATGGGCATCGTGTTCTTCTGCGTCACCATGCTCTGGATCTTCTTCAAGCTGCCGAACTTCGACCATGCGCTCGGCTACCTCCAAGGGATGTTCATCGCGACCGACGCGCCCAATCCGCCCAAGCTGTTCACCAATCTCGCTTTGCTCTACGCACTGCCGGTGATCCTCCAACATGCCGGCATCGGCGTGCTGGTCGCGGGCCGGTTGCGGCGATGGGAGCCATATCTCTATGGCGGGCTCGCGGCGCTGGCTCATCTCGAAGCCGGCCCCGACAGCGCCTTCATCTACTTCCAGTTTTGACGATGCAGCAGGTCTCGACGCTTTCATGGCTGGTCAGGTGCGCGGTGACCGCGGCCGCTCTGCTGCTGGCCTGCAGCCTGGCCACCCCACGCCACGGCTCGGGCCTGCAGCAGCCTGCCGTCACCACACGAGACGGCACAATCGTCACCCTCAACCGCTATGTTCAGGAGCCGACGCCCGACATCGTGCTGGTCGGCAGCTCGGTCACGTGGCGTCTCAAGGAAGAGTATTTCTCGCTTCCGCGCCTGCGCAATTTGGCGCTGGCCGGCGGCTCACCGGTGACCGGACTCGCAATCGTCGCCGGGCAAGCGCGCCTGCCGAAGATCGTTCTGATCGAGACCAATGTGCTGTCGCGCGAAGCCGACGGCGCGCTGATCGAGAAATTTTCGCATGGCGCGGGCGCGGAGGCACTGCTGCTGCGGCCGGTGCGGACGGCGATCGCCGCCTATGAGACCTGGAATCATGCCGGCCCCGATGCCGCCCGGTCGCGCGCCGAGCAGGATCGCCTGCTCAGCCGCCCGCCTGGTACGTTCGACAACAAGGTCTATCTCGACCGCGCGCTGCAGCAGATGAATGACGGCGGCCCGACCGGCCCGGCACGCGCGAATGTTGTCCGCATGCGGCAACTCATCGACGAGCTGCAGCGGCGCGGCGTTCGTGTCTTCCTGATCCACATTCCCTTCGCGCCGGAGATCGAGGGCTCGCGCATGGTCCGGACGACGGGCGAGATCGTCCACGAAGCCTTCCCCGATCCCAGCCTCTGGCTGCCGGTCGATCCGCCGGGAAGCGAGCTGCGCTGGGACGACGGGGTGCATCTCGACGAGCGATCCTCCCTGATCGTCGCGCGCGCCATCGAAAGCGCACTCACCGGGCGCCGCGACGCGCGCGGGCCGTAGCGATGCGAGCGGCGGCTACACCGCCGCCGTCGTCACACCACCATCGATCACGATGGTTTGCCCCGTCATGAAGCTCGACGCATCCGAGGCAAGATAGGCCACCGCGCCGGCGATCTCGTCGGGTTCGCCTATGCGGCGCAGCGGCGTGGTGGCGGTGCGGCGCTTGAGGTTGGCTTCGTCTTCCCACAGCGCGCGGGCGAAATCGGTCTTGACGAGGCCGGGCGCGATGCAGTTGACGCGGACGCCTTTCGGACCCCATTCGCCGGCGAGCGAGCGGCACAGCGCGAAATCGGCGGCCTTGGAGATGCCGTAGGCACCGATCACGGTGGAGCCGCGCAGGCCCCCGATCGAGGAGATGATGACGACGGAGCCGTTGCCGCGCTCGGCCATTTGCGGGATCGCCAGCGCGGAGAGCCAGATGTTGCTCTTGACGTTGGAGCCCATGATCTTGTCGAAGGCTTCGTCGGTGATATCGAGCAGCGGGCCGTAATAGGGATTCACCGCGGCGTTACAGACGAGGATGTCGATCTTGCCATAATGCTTGGTCGCGCCTGCGATCAGCGCCTCGACCTCGGCCTTGCGCGCGATGTTGCAGGGAATGACGGTCGCCTCGCCGCCGGCCGCGATGATGCCGTCGACGACCTCCTGGCAGGCTTCCGCTTTCCGCGAGGACACCACCACCTTTGCGCCGAGTTTCGCCAGAAGTTCAGCGGAGGAGCGGCCAATGCCGCGGCTCGAGCCGGTGACGATTGCGACCTTGCCGGTGAGATCGAACGGGGTGTTTTTCATGGGGGGACTCCGCTGATTCAACTTGCTCGGTGTCATCGCCCGGCTTGACCGGGCGATCCAGTATTGCAGAGACCGCAGTGATTGGGCCGATGAGCCACGGCGTACTGGATCCCCCGCCTTCGCGGGGGATGACAGCACCCGTGGATCAGATCAACCCGCCCGAATCCGCGACGCGGCGTTGGTGGTAGTCGGTGTCACCAAAACTGTTCTCGATCATGGTGAGGCGCTTGAAGTAGTGGCCGATCTTGGCCTCCATGGTCATGCCAATGCCGCCATGGAGCTGGATCGCCTGCTGACCCACGAACTTCAGCGACTTGCCGATCTGCACCTTGGCCGCGGCGATCGCGTTGGAGCGCTCCTTGGCGTCCTCGAAATCACCGGCCATGGTCGCGAACATCGACATCGATCTCGCCTGCTCGGCCGCAACGAACATGTCGGACGCCCGATGCTGCAGCGACTGGAACGAGCCGATCGCGACGCCGAACTGTTTTCGCGTCTTGATATACTCGACAGTGGTCTTGAGCGACTCGTCCATCAGCCCGACCGCTTCGGCGCAAAGCGCGATACGGGCTTCATCGACGACACGCTCGATCAGCGCGAGCGAATCCTCGGGGTTGCCGAGCACGGCGTCCGCGCCCACCTCGACACCGGTAAAGGTGATGTCGGCGGCGTGCAGGCCGTCCTGGGTCGGATATGACTTCCTGGTCACGCCCTTGGCGTTGGCCGGGACCAGGAACACACCGATGCCGGACTTGTCGCGACGGTCGCCCCTGGTACGGGCGGTGACGATGAGGGTGTCGGCGTTCTCGCCGTTGAGCACGACGAACTTCTCGCCGTCGATGACGTAAGCCTCGCCCTTCTTCTTTGCGGTGGTTGCGACGTCGAACAGATCGTAGCGTGAGTTCTTCTCGAGCTGGGCGAACGCCAGCGTCTTGCTGCCGTCGATGATCCCCGGCACGTGCGCGGCCTTCTGCGCGTCGGTGCCGGCATGGCGCAGGAAGCCGCCCCCGATCACGACCGTAGCGAGATACGGCTCGAGCACCAGCGCCTTGCCGAGCGCCTCCATCACGATCATGGTCTCGACGCCGCCGCCGCCGAAGCCGCCATCGGCCTCTGCGAACGGCAGGCCGAGCAGGCCCTGCTCGGCGAGCTTGAGCCAGACCGCTTTGCTCCAGCCGCCCTTCTCCTTCATGTACTTCTTGCGGCTCTCGAAATCGTAGGAATCGGTCAGCAGGCCGTCGATGCTGTCCTTGAGAAGCCGCTGCTCCTCGTTCAGATCAAAATCCATTTCTCTCTCCAAAAATCGACGCCGCGCTTCTCGCCGGCCGTCGCCTCATCTTCAGACGTCATCCCCGCGAAGGCGGGGATCCAGTAAACGCAGCCGTCCGTCGTACTTACGACCGCCGCGGCGTACTGGGTCCCCCGCCTTCGCGGGGGACGACACCGTCTTTTGTTGCGTCAAAGCCCCAGCACCGCCTTGGCGATGATGTTGCGCTGGATCTCGTTGGAGCCGCCGTAGATCGAGACCTTGCGGTTGTTGAAGTAGCTCGGCGCGATCTGGGCGGTCCAGTCCATGGCTTCGTTCGAGCCGTCGTCGCCGTGCGCGTCGTAGGGCGCGGCGAACGGGCCGATCACTTCCATCAAGAGCTCGGTGGTGGTCTGCTGGATCTCGGAGCCCTTGATCTTCAGCACGGACGACGCCGGATTGGGCTTGCCCTTGCCGTGCTTGCCCTCGTCGGCGACGACGCGCAGCTGGGTGAGTTCGAGCGCCTTCAGCTCGATCTCGCAGGCTGCCAGCTTCTCGCGGAACGCGGCGTCCCGGATGATCGGCTTGCCGCCGGATTCGACCTTGCCGGCGAGATCACGGATGCGGCGCAGCCGCTCCTTGGAGACGCCGACGCGGGCGATGCCGGTGCGCTCGTTGCCGAGCAGGAATTTTGCGTAATCCCAGCCCTTGTTCTCCTCACCGATCAGATTCTCGTAGGGCACCTCGACGTCGTCGAAGAACACTTCGTTGACCTCGACGCCGCCGTCGATGGTCTGGATCGGGCGCACGGTGACGCCTTTCGACTTCATCGAGAACACGATGAAGGAGATGCCCATCTGCTTCTTGGCATTGTTGTCGGTGCGGCAGAGGCAGAAGATCATGTCGGCGTGCTGGGCCAAAGTGGTCCAAGTCTTCTGGCCGTTGATGATCCACTTGTCGCCCTTGCGCTCGGCCTTGGTCTTGAGCGAGGCGAGGTCGGAGCCGGAGCCGGGCTCGGAGAAGCCCTGACACCACCAATCGTCGACATTGGCGATGCGCGGCAGATACTGCTTCTTCTGCTCCTCATTGCCGAAAGTGTAGATGACGGGGCCGACCATGCTGACGCCGAAGGCGAGCGGCTGCGGCGCCGGATAGGACTGCAGTTCCTCGTTGAAGATGTAGTGCTGCACGGAGGTCCAGCCGGTGCCGCCATATTGCTTGGGCCAGTGGCTGACGCCCCAGCCCTTCTTGTTGAGGATGCGCCACCAGGTCACCATCTCGTCCTTCGAGAGGTGGCGGCCCTCGACCATCTTGCGCCGGGTATCCGGCGGCACGTTGTCGCGGAAGAACTGCCGCACTTCCTCGCGAAACGCCTGCTCTTCCTTCGTGAATGCGAGATCCATCGGATCCTCCTGTGAGCGAATCTTGTTTTCAACGAATTCCGCCGTCATTCCGGGATGCGCCGCAAGGCGCAGGCCCGGAATCCATATCCCCGACTGGTGGTTATGGATTCCGGGCTCGCCGCTTCGCGGCGCCCCGGAATGACAGAAACATCTACTGCAACACCTCGAACAAACCGGCCGCGCCCATGCCGCCGCCGACGCACATGGTGACGACCGCATATTTCGCCTTACGGCGGCGGCCCTCGATCAAAGCGTGGCCGGTGAGGCGCGCGCCCGACATGCCGTAGGGATGGCCGACCGCGATCGCGCCGCCGTCAACGTTGATCTTGTCGGGGTCGATGCCGAGCTTGTCGCGGCAATAGAGCACCTGCACCGCGAAGGCTTCGTTGAGCTCCCACAGGCCGATGTCGTCGACGGTGAGGCCGTGGCGCTTGAGCAGGCGCGGCACGGCAAAGACCGGACCGATGCCCATCTCGTCCGGCTCGCAACCGGCCGAGACGAAGCCACGGAAGATGCCGAGCGGCTTGAGGCCGCGCTTTGAAGCTTCCTTGTCGCTCATGATCACGCTGGCGCTGGCGCCGTCCGAGAGCTGGCTGGCATTGCCGGCGGTGATGCTGAAACCCTCGCCGCGGACGGCCTTGAGGCCGGCGAGACCTTCGAGCGTGGTTTCGGGGCGCGGGCCCTCATCCTGCGACAGCGTTACCTCTTTCATCGACACCGCGCCGGTCGCCTTGTCGGTGACCGCCATCTGCGTCGTGATCGGCGCGATCTCCTCCTTGAACTTGCCGCCCTGCTGGGCCGCCGCCGTGCGGCGCTGGCTCTCCAGCGAATATTCGTCCTGCTTCTCGCGCGAGATGCCGTAGCGCTTGGCGACGACTTCGGCCGTGTCGATCATGGGCATGTAGACATCGCCCTTGATCTTGAGCAGCGCCGGGTCCTGGGCGTGAAAAACGTTCATCTTGTCGTTCTGCACGAGCGAGATGGACTCGCCGCCGCCGCCGACCGCGATCTCGACGCCGTCGAAGATCACCGAGCGCGCGGCCAGCGCGATGGCCTGCAGGCCGGAGGCGCATTGCCGGTCGATGGTGGTGCCGGCGACGGTCACGGGAAGGCCGGCGCGGAGCAACGCCTTACGCGCGATGTTGCCGCCGGTCGCGCCTTGCTGCAGCGCGGCGCCCATCACGACGTCCTCGATCTCCTTCGGATCGACTTTCGCGCGCGCGACGGCTTCGCCGATGGCGTGGCCGAGCAGGGTTGCGCCCTCGGTGGCGTTGAGCGCGCCGCGATAGGCCTTGCCGATCGGGGTGCGGGCGGTGGAAACGATGACGGCGTCGGTCAAGAGCGACCTCCTGATATGGCTTGAGTGGATTGTGACGGTTTCTGCTGCTGGCGCAATTCGTGGCGCGACAATTTTCCGACCGGCGTGCGCGGCAAATCGTCGACGAACTCGACCTCGGCCGGCAGCTCGTGCTTGCCGACCTTGCCGGCGAGCTGCGCGCGCAGCTCGCCGAGCGAGAACGGCTTGACGCCAGGCTTCAGCTTGATGAAGGCCTTGGCGGCCTCGCCGCGATACTGGTCGGGAATGCCGAGCACGATCACCTCGTGCACGCCTGCAATCGTGTAGATCGCCTGCTCGATCATCTGCGGATAGACGTTGAAGCCGCCGGAGATGATCATGTCCTTCTTGCGATCGACCAGGAAGAAATAGCCGTCGGCGTCGACATAGCCGATGTCGCCGGTGAGGAAGCGGCCGTCGACGAAGGCATCAGTAGATCCCTCCGGCTTGTTCCAATAGCCCTTGGTGACGTTCGGGCCCTTGATGCGGATCTCGCCGACTTCGCCTGATGGCAACACCTTCGTGGGATCATCCAGGGCAACGACGTCGAGCTCGATGCCGGGCAGCATCAGGCCGATCGAGCCCGGCTTCTCGGGGCCTGTGGGCGGATGGCCGGTGCCGGGCGAACAGGTCTCGGTCATGCCCCAGCCGCTGCGCAGCTTCTTGCCGACCTTGCGCTCGAAGAAGTTCGCGATCTCCACCGGCAGCGGCGCGCCGCCGGATCCGATGGTGGCGAGCGAGGAAAAGTCGCGCTTGTCCAGATCAGGCAGCGCCGCGATCGCGATCCACATCGTCGGCACGCCCGGAAAATACGTCGCGCGCTTGAGCTCGATGTCGCGCATCACGGCTTCGACGTCGAAGCGCTGATGCAGCGAAATCAGATTGCCGCGGCTGAGCGAGGACAAGAGCACGACGGTCAGCGCGTAGATGTGAAACAGCGGCAGCACACAGATGACGCGCTCGATCGTATCGCCGCGCGCAGCGCGCGACGGCTTGCCCCAGATGTCGTAGATCGACACCGCAGAGGTGAGATTGCCATGCGTCAGCATGGCGCCCTTGGGCAGGCCGGTGGTGCCGCCGGTGTATTGCAGCAGCGCGACGTCGTCGGCCGTTACCGACGGCCATTGCGCGGGCGCTGCGGCACCTTCGACGAAGGCCTTGAAGGTGACGATGCGGGGATCGTCGGGGATCGCCGCCTGCGGCGTGCCGACCTTGCCCCAATCATCGTCCTCGCAGACGACGAGGCGATCGATCAGCCCCTTTTCAAGGAACTTCAGCGCGGTCGGCAGCAGGGCCTGGAGGTTCGAGGTGACGAGCAGGCGCGAGCCGGAATCCGAGACCTTGTGGGTCAGCGCTATCTCGCCGTCGAGCGGCGACAGATGCGCGACGCGGGCCCCCGCCTTCAACGCGCCGAAGAAATTGACGGGGTGATCGGGCGTGTTGCCGAGGAACAGCGCGACCGACGTGCCCTTGCCGCAACCGGCGCGCAGGAACGCAGCCGCCGCGCGCTCGGCCCGAGCTGCGAGCTCGGTGTAGGTGATCGGGCGATCGCGAAACTCGAGTGTGGTGCGCGGTCCGTAGTCGGCGGCCGACTTCGACAGCAGATCAGGCAGCGAGCCCTGGACGATGGTGTCGTCCCAACGCACGCCCTCGGGGTAAAACTGTTCGCCGGGATGGGTCATTTTCTTGATTGTTTGAGCGTGCAACTAACACAAACCGTCATTCCGGGGCGCGACAAAGTCGCGAGCCCGGAATCCATAACCACCAGCTGGGATTATGGAGTCCGGGCCTGCGCCTTGCGGCGCATCCCGGAATGACGAGGGTTGAGACGAAGCGGCCATCAAGCCGCCTTCGACGCCGCCGCGAGCGAAGCGAACGTCTTGCCTTCGGCCGCGAGCTTCTTCAGCAGCGGCGCCGGCTCGAGGCTGGGATCGTTGGTCTCCTTGGCGTAGAAGGCGAGGCGATCGGCGATGTGCTTGAGGCCGACGCTGTCGGCCCAGAACATCGGGCCGCCGCGGTAGATCGGCCAGCCATAGCCGTAGAGCCAGACCACGTCGATGTCGGAGGGACGCGCGGCAATGCCCTCTTCGAGGATCTTCGCGCCCTCGTTGATCATCGGATACATCATGCGCTCGAGGATCTCGTCGTCGCTGACGACGCGCTTCTTGCGGCCGAGACGGGCAAGCGTCTCGTCGATCAGCTTCTCGACCTCCGGATCGGGCAGCGCCGAGCGGCTGCCTGCTTCGTACTTGTAGTAGCCCTTGCCGGTCTTCTGGCCGAAACGGCCGGCTTCGCACAGCGCGTCCGCGATCTCCGACTTGATGCCGCGGTCCTTGCGCGAGCGCCAGCCGATGTCGAGGCCGGCGAGGTCGCCCATCGCGAACGGACCCATCGGCATGCCGAACTTGGTGACGACGGCATCGACCTGCTGCGGCAACGCGCCTTCGAACAAGAGCTTTTCCGACTGCTTGCCGCGCTGGGCCAGCATGCGGTTGCCCACAAAACCATCGCAGACGCCGACCACAGCCGGCACCTTCGCGATCTTGCGGGCGATGTTCACCGCGGTGACCAGCGCATCCGGCGCGGTCTTGTCGGCGCGCACGATCTCGCACAGCTTCATGACGTTGGCCGGCGAGAAGAAGTGCATGCCGAGCACGTCCTGCGGACGCTTGGTCGACTTCGCGATCTCGTCGATGTTGAGATAGGACGTATTGGAGGCGAGCACGGCGCCGGGCTTGACGTACTGGTCGAGCTTGCCGAACACCTCCTTCTTCACCGCCATGGTCTCGAACACGGCTTCGATGACGAGGTCGGCATCGCCGACGTTCTCGATGCCGACGACGCCGTTGATCAGCGCCATGCGCTTGGCGGGCGCGTCGGCCGGGATGCCGCCGCGCGCCGCGGTCGCTTCCCAGTTCTTCTGCATGATGCCCATGCCACGCTTGAGCTGCTCCTCGCCGGTCTCGATCAGGGTGACGGGAATGCCGGCATTGGCAAAGGACATCGCGATGCCGCCGCCCATGGTGCCGGCGCCGAGGATGGCGACGCGGTTCACGGGACGAGGCTTGGTGCCCTCGGGGACGCCCGCAATCTTGGCGGCCTCACGCTCGGCGAAGAAGGCATAACGCTGCGCCTTGGACTGATCGCTGGCGACGAGCTTGAGGAAACCCTCGCGCTCCTTCTTCAGACCTTCGTCGAAGGGTAGGTCAATGGCGTAGCCGACGGCGTCGGCGGCGGCGAACGGCGCTTCCAGACCGCGCGACTTCTTGGTCATGGCGGCGACCGCATTGGTGAAGATCGAGCGGTCGGCCTTGGCGGCAGCGATCTTGGAATCGTCGTCGCGCAGGCGGCGCAGCGGGCGCTTCTCGGCGAGCAGTTTGCGCACGAAAGCCTCGCCGCCTGAAGCCGGGCCCTCGACGATCTCCTCGATCAGGCCGGTCTTGAGGGCTTCCGCCGCACCGATCGGATCACCGCCGACGATCATCTTGACGGCGAGCTCGGGACCCACCGCGCGCGGCAGACGCTGGGTGCCGCCGGCGCCGGGCAGGAGACCGAGCTTCACCTCAGGCAGACCGAGCTTTGCCTCTTTAACAGCCACGCGGAAATGACAGGCCAGCGCGACCTCGAGGCCGCCGCCGAGCGCAGTACCGTGGATCGCGGCCACGATCGGCTTCGGCGAATTCTCCATCTCGGCCAGCACTTCGTTGAGGCCGGGCGGCTTCGGCGGCTTGCCGAATTCAGTGATGTCGGCGCCGGCGATGAAGGTGCGGCCGGCACAGGTCAGCACGATGCCCTTGATGGCGGGATCGGCGATTGCGGCCTTGATGCACTCCAGGATGCCACCGCGGACTGCGGCACTCAGAGCATTGACCGGAGGGCTGTCGACCGTGACGATCCCGACCTCGTCATGACGCTCAAGCTTGACCACTTCGCTCACGGTGTTCCCTCCTTGGTGGGGATTTACTTTTGTTCGATTTCGCGGTGCGGAATTTAATTCCGCATCTTGACGGCAGGGTTATTTTGAAGCACGTGGCTTGTCAACGACTCCGCGCAAGAAGCAGATCAGGGATGAAGCGTACAGGAAAGAAGACCGCGACCGATCGGAATTTCGTCGTCGCGCTCTCCCGCGGACTGGACGTATTGCGCGCATTCCACCCCAATGACGGCCTTCTCGGCAACCAGGAGATTGCGGCTCGGACCAATCTGCCGAAGCCGACCGTGTCGCGGCTGACCTACACCTTGACCAAGCTCGGCTATCTTGCCCCGGTTCCCCGCTTCGAGAAGTACCAGCTCACACCTGCGGCGATGTCGCTCGGCTACGCCGCGCTCGCCAATCTCGGCGTTCGGCATTTGTCCGAGCCTTTCCGCGAGGACGTGATGCGCGCGACCGGCGGCGCCGTCGCCGTCGGCGGCCGCGACCGTCACAGCATGATCTATTTCGGGCAAAGCCGCGGCAGCGAGACCGTCGGGGTTCAACTTGACGTCGGCGCCCGCGTGCCGATTGCAACCAGTGCGATGGGCCGTGCCTATTTCTGGGCGCTCGACGACACGGACCGCGCAGAGCTGTCGCGCCTGTTGCGCGAACATTACGGCAGCCGCTGGCCCAAGATGCGCGACGGACTGGAACGTTCCGGCGAGACCGTGGCGAAACACGGTTTTGCGATCTCCGTCGGCGACTGGCACGACGACATCGGCGCCGCCGGCGTCGCACTCAGGCTCAACGACGGAACCGGTCCGTACGCATTCAATTGCGGCGCGCCCGCATTCCGCTTCACGGAAGAGCGTTTGATCAACGACATTGGACCGCGTCTGCTAGCGATGGTAAGGAACATCGAAGCGGCACTCGGGGGTCTGATGCCGCATTCCAAAAAAGACGTCAGCAAAAAGCTGAAATCAGGAGGGAAACTTGCTCGTGTGGCCGAGGGGATCAGATAGCCTTTGTCATCATCGGGAGCGGTTCGCATCGCCCCTTCGCTCACTGAACGACGTGAGCGAGACGAGATGACGCAGGCACAGCTCGCGCAGGGGACATCGCCCCTGCTCGCGGTTCGCGACGTCAGCGTCGTGTTCGGCGGCATCATCGCGCTCAACGGCGTGTCCTTCGACATGCAGAAGGGCCAGATCCTCGGCTTGATCGGCCCCAACGGCGCCGGCAAGACGACGCTCTTCAACTGCCTGTCCCGGCTCTATCAGCCGTCGTCCGGCGACATCCTGATGGAAGGCGCGAGCATCCTGTCGCGGCCGCCGCACCGGATCGCCGAGATCGGCATCGGCCGCACCTTCCAGAACGTGGCGCTGTTCCCGAACCTCTCGGTGATGGACAATGTCCGCGTCGGAACCCACGCCCGAACCTCCAGCGACATCATCAGCGACTCGCTGCGCCTGGCCTGGATCCGCCGCAGCGAGAGCGACGTGAACAAGAAGGTGCACGAGATCCTCGCCTATCTCGACCTCGAGGACGTCGCCCACACCGTCGTGTCCGGCCTGCCCTTCGGCACGCAGAAGCGCGTCGAGCTGGCGCGCGCGCTCGCGGCGGACCCGAAGATCCTGTTGCTCGACGAACCCGCCGGCGGCCTCAACCACGAGGAAGTCTACGTGCTCGGCGACCTCATCCGCAAAATCCGCAGCGAGCGCCACATGACGGTGCTGCTGGTCGAGCATCACATGGGCCTCGTGATGTCGATCGCCGACCACGTCGTCGCACTGAATTTCGGCAAGAAGCTCGCGGAGGGCACCCCCAGCCAGGTGCAGGCGGACCCCGACGTCATCAAGGCCTATCTCGGGAGCAAGGACCAATGACGACATTGCTCAACGTCAAGGACCTGCGCGCCTATTACGGCCAGGTCCAGGCGCTCCATGGCCTGTCCTTCTCGCTCAACGAGGGCTCGCTCGTGACGCTGCTCGGAGCCAACGGCGCCGGCAAGACCACCACGCTGCGCGCGATCTGCAACATGGTGCGCTCCACCGGCGGCATCGAGTTCGACGGCAAGCCGCTGAACAACCGCTCCACCGAGAGCATCGTGCGTTTCGGCATCGCCCACGTGCCGCAGGGCCGCGGCACCTTCACCACCATGACGGTGGAGGAAAACCTCCAGCTCGGCGCCATCACCCGCAAGGACAGCGCCGGGATCGTCTCCGACATCGAGCGTATGTACGCGCATTTCCCGGTGCTGAAGCAGCGCCACACCCAGCAGGCCGGCACGCTTTCCGGCGGCGAGCAGCAGATGCTCGCGGTCGCCCGCGCCCTGATGCTGCGACCGCGCCTGATGCTGCTGGACGAGCCCTCCTTCGGCCTCGCGCCGCTGGTGGTGCGCGACCTGTTCGGCATCCTCAGCAAGATCAACCGCGAGGATAAGGTCTCGATCCTGGTGGTCGAGCAGAACGCCCAGCTCGCGCTCGAGCTCGCCGACCAGGCCTATGTGATCGAGACCGGCCGCATCGTGATGTCGGGCAACGCCAAGGACATCGCGAACAACGAAGAAATCCGCAAATCCTATCTGGGTTACTGAGGGAGCCGGGACAAATGGAGCTTTTCACCAACCAGGTCCTGGCTGGAATCGCCACCGGTGCCATTTACGCCTGCATGGCGCTGGCCGTGGTGATGATCTACCAGGCCATCGACCATCTCAACTTCGCGCAAGGCGAGATGGCGATGTTTGCGACTTTCGTCTCATGGCAGCTGATGCAGTGGGGCGTGCCCTATTGGGCTTCGTTCGTGATCACGCTGGCCTTCGCCTTCGTCGGCGGCGTCGCGATCGAGCGTATCCTGTTCAAGCCGCTCGCCAAGGCGCCGGTGCTGACCAATGTCGCCGGCTTCATCGCGCTGTTCGCGATCATCAACTCCTCGGCCGGCCTGATCTGGGACTTCACCATCAAGCAATACCCGACCCCGTTCGGCTCCTCGCCGTTCCTCGGCAGCCAGTTGATCTCGACCCACCAGGCCGGCATGATCGGCGTCACGGTGCTGCTGCTGATCGCGCTGTACTTCTTCTTCCAGTACACGCGGATCGGCCTCGCCATGCGGGCCGCCGCTTCGGTGCCTGAATCCGCCCGCCTCGTCGGCATCAACACCTCCTGGATGATCGCGCTCGGCTGGGGCATGGCCTCGGCGATCGGCGCCATCGCCGGCATGCTGATCGCGCCGGTCGTGTTCCTGGAGCCCAACATGATGGGCGGCGTTCTGATCTACGGTTTTGCAGCCGCCGTGCTCGGCGGATTGACGAGCCCGTTCGGCGCCGTCGTCGGCGGCTTCCTCATGGGCATCTTCGAAAACCTCGCCGGCACCTACATCCCGGGCGTCGGCAACGAGTTGAAACTCCCGATCGCGCTCGCGCTGATCATCTCCGTCCTGGTCGTCAAACCCGCTGGCCTGTTCGGCCGGCACATCGTCAAGCGAGTTTGATCATGAGCGCAGCAGAAGAAGTCGTTGCCGAAGGCCACCAGGCGGTCGAGGCCGTTCCGAAGCGGGCCATGACGCTGGGCACCGGCACCTCGCTGGTGGTGCTCGCGGCGCTGTTGATCGTGCCGCTGCTCGTCAAGAACTTCATCATCTTCCAGATGACGATGCTCCTGATCTACGGGCTCGCCGTGCTGGCGCTGAACATCCTGACCGGCGGCTCAGGCCAGTTCTCGCTCGGCCAGAGCGCGTTCTACGCCGTCGGCGCCTATACGTCGGCGGTGCTGATGGAGTACTTCAACGTCAACTATGCCCTGACAATTCCGGTTTCCGCCGTGGTCTGCTTCGGATTCGGTTACCTGTTCGGCAAGCCGGCGCTGCGGCTGTCGGGCGTTTATCTCGCGCTCGCGACGTTCGCGCTTGCCACCGCGATGCCGCAGTTGCTGAAGCTGAACTTCCTCGAGCACTGGACCGGCGGTGTGCAGGGCCTCGTCGTCACCAAGCCGGACGCGCCGTTTGGGCTGCCCATGTCGCAGGACATGTGGCTGTATTACTTCACGCTGGTCGTGACGATCGCGATCTATATCTTCGCGGTGAACCTGCTGCGCTCACGCTCGGGCCGCGCCTTCATGGCGATCCGCGACAACGAGATCGCGGCATCGGCCATGGGCGTCGACGTCGCCCTCTACAAGACGCTCGCCTTTGGCGTCTCCGCCGCCGTCACCGGCGTAGCCGGCTCGCTCGGCGCCATTGCCGTGCAGTTCGTGGCGCCCGACAGCTACACCATCACGCTCGCGATCTCGCTGTTCCTCGGCATGGTGGTCGGGGGCGTCGGCTGGCTGCCCGGCTCGTTCGTCGGTGCGGCCTTCATCATCTTCGTGCCGAACATGGCGGAGAGCATCTCCAAGGGCCTGTCCGGCGCCGTGTTCGGCGTGCTGTTGTTCCTCGTCATCTACCTCGTGCCGCACGGCGCAAGGCAGATCGCGATAATGGGCCAGCAACTCGCCGGCAAGCTCAGAAGAAACTGAAAACCTGTTACCTTAGCGAAGGAGACTAGATTTGCATCTTGGAAGAACACTGCGAGCCGCCGCGCTTATCACGGCAACGGCGGCCACCACTATCACCTCGGGCGCAGCACTCGCCCAAAAGAAGTACGACACCGGCGCTTCCGATACCGAGATCAAGATCGGCAACATCATGCCGTACAGTGGTCCGGCGTCGGCTTACGGCATCATCGGCAAGACCGAAGAAGCCTACTTCAAGATGATCAACGACAAGGGCGGCATCAACGGCCGCAAGATCAACTTCGTTACCTATGACGACGGCTATTCGCCGCCCAAGGCCGTCGAACAGGTCCGCAAGCTGGTCGAGAGCGACGAGGTTCTCGTCGTCTTCAACCCGCTCGGCACACCCTCGAACTCGGCGATCCAGAAATACCTCAACGCCAAGAAGATCCCGCAGCTCTTCGTCGCCACCGGCGCCACCAAGTGGAACGATCCGAAGAACTTCCCCTGGACCATGGGCTGGCAGCCCTCCTACCAGAGCGAAGCGCAGATCTACGCCAAATGGCTGATGAAGGAGAAGCCCGACGCCAAAGTCGCGATTCTCTACCAGAACGACGATTTCGGCAAAGACTACCTCAAGGGCACCAAGGACGGCCTCGGCGCCAAGGCCTCGTCCATGATCATCATGGAAGAGAGCTATGAAGTGTCCGAGCCCTCGATCGACGGCCACATCGTCAAGATCAAGGCTGCCAATCCCGACGTGCTGCTGATCTACACCACACCGAAGTTCGCGGCCCAGACGATCAAGAAGACGGCCGAGCTCAGCTGGAAGCCGCTCCAGATCCTCACCAACGTGTCGATCTCTGTCGGCAGCGTGATGAAGCCGGCCGGCTTCGAGGCCGCGCAGGGCGTGCTGTCGGCGGCCTATGCAAAGGACTCCACCGATCCGCAATGGGCCAACGACCCCGGCATGAAGAAGTGGAACGAGTTCGTCGACAAGTACATGCCCGGCGCCGACAAGTCCGACACCAGCATGGTCTACGGCTATGGCGCCGCATCGACCCTCGCCAAGGTGCTGGAAATGTGCGGTGACGATCTCACCCGCGCAAACATCATGAAGCAGGCCGCGAGCCTGAAGGACTTTGCGCCGGATACGCTGCTGCCCGGTGTCAAGATCAACACCAGCGCCACCGACTTCGCTCCGATCGCCCAGCTCCAGATGCAGCGCTTCAAGGGCGAGAAGTGGGAACTGTTCGGCGAGATCATCAGCGGCGACCTCCAGTCCGAATGACACGCTGACGTAATAGTCCAAGTCCAAGAGGCCCCCGCGAGCGATCGCGGGGGCTTTTTGTTGACGGCGGGCGCCAATTTTGTTCAATGCGGCGCCGATCCAACTCGGGGCAGGAGAACAATGACCGCCGTTCGTTTTCAGGTTGCGGCCCTTTGGTCAGCGCTCGCTTTGTGCACCGCGATAAGCAACCCGGCACTGGCGCAGAAGAAGTACGACAGCGGCGCCTCCGATACCGAGATCAAAATAGGCAACATCATGCCCTATAGCGGCCCGGCCTCGGCCTATGCCGCGATCGGCAAGGCCGAGGAGGCCTATTTCAACAAGGTCAATGCCGAGGGCGGCATCAACGGCCGCAAGATCAAGTTCATCTCCTATGACGACGCCTATTCGCCGCCGAAGACGGTGGAGCAGGCGCGCAAGCTGGTCGAGAGCGACGGGGTGCTGCTGATCTTCGGCTCGCTCGGCACCTCCACCAACAGCGCCATCCGCAAATACATGAACGAGAAGAAGGTGCCGCAATTGTTCGTGGCGAGCGGCGCCTCGAAGTGGAACGATCCCAGGCAATATCCGTGGACCATGGGCTGGCAGCCGAGCTACGCGAGCGAGGCGCGCATCTACGCCAAGTACATCATGAAGGAGAAGCCGGACGGAAAGATCGGCGTGCTCTACCAGAACGACGATTTCGGCAAGGACTACCTGAAGGGGCTGAAGGACGGCCTCGGGCCCAAGACCTCGATGATCGTGCTGGAAGAGGCTTACGACACCTCCGAGCCCGCGATCGACGAGCACGTGGTGAAGCTGAAGGCTTCGGGCGCCGACGTCTTCATCAGCATCACCACGCCGAAATTCGCCGCACAGGGGATCAAGAAGGCGGCGGAGATCAACTGGCATCCGGTCCAGATCGTCTCCAACGTCTCCGCCTCCGTCGGCGGCGTGATCGAACCGGCGGGCCTCGAGATCTCGCAAGGCCTGCTGTCGGCGAGCTACACCAAGGACGGCTCCGATCCGCAGTGGAATGCCGACGACGGCATGAAGAAATTCTACAACTTCGTCGCGCAATACGATCCCAAGGCCAACAAGCTCGATGCCGGCGTCGTGTTCGGCTATGCCGCAGCTCAAACCATGGTGAAGGTGCTGCAGATGTGCGGCGACGACCTCACCCGCGACAACGTCATGAAGCAGGCAGCGTCCTTGAAGGATTTCGAGCCCGACACGCTGCTGCCCGGCATCAGGATCAACACCGCAGCCGACAATTTCGCCCCGATCGAGCAGCTGCAGATGATGCGCTTCAAGGGCCGGAAGTGGGAGCTGTTCGGCGATGTGATCTCGAGCGAGATCGATCACTGAAGCCCGCGCAAACACGCAACTCAAAATAGCCGAACCTCGCAAGACAATTTCTGCGTGGCCGAGTGCAGACGAATTTCATCTCGCGCGCCGGAATATTCCGCATCCTCTCGACAAAAGAGCGCCTCGCTGCGACAGCGCCCGCGAGGCGTTCTGCTTGCTGGCCGCCCGGGAAGGGTATTCAATGTGTGTCGGAGCGGCGCGCAACGATCGCTCCCAATCAAGAATACGACACATTCAAATCCACCCAGGGAGATCAAGATGCCTGCAATGCATGTGCGGTTGGGCGCCTTCTCGGCTGCCCTCGCGCTGGCTGCCGTCCTGTCCACGACGGCGTTCGCGCAGAAAAAATACGACACCGGCGCCTCCGACGGCGAAATCAAGATCGGCAACATCATGCCCTACAGCGGACCTGCGTCCGCCTATGGCGTGATCGGCAAGACGGAAGAAGCCTATTTCCGCAAGATCAACGCCGAAGGCGGCATCAACGGCCGCAAGATCAACTTCATCAGCTATGACGATGCCTACTCGCCGCCGAAGACGGTCGAACAGGCGCGCAAGCTGGTCGAGAGCGACGAGGTGCTGCTGATCTTCAATTCGCTCGGTACGCCGCCCAACTCCGCAATTCAGAAATACATGAATTCGAAGAAGGTGCCGCAGCTGTTCGTCGCCACCGGTGCCACGAAGTGGAACGATCCGAAGGAGTTTCCCTGGACGATGGGCTGGCAACCTAATTACCAGAGCGAAACCATCATCTATGCGAAGTATATCTTGAAGAACAAGCCGGACGCAAAGATCGCGGTGCTCTATCAGAACGACGATTACGGCAAGGACTACCTGAAGGGCTTCAAGGATGGGCTTGGCGCCAAGGCGGCCTCGATGATCGTCATCGAGGACAGCTATGAGGTCTCCGAGCCGACCATCGACTCGCATATCGTGAGACTGAAAGCCTCGGGCGCCGACGTCTTCATGAACATCACCACGCCGAAATTTGCGGCACAGGCGATCAAGAAGAACGGCGAGCTCGGCTGGAAGCCGCTGCATTTCCTCAACAACGTCTCCGGCTCGATCGGCAGCGTGATCAAGCCGGCCGGCTTCGAGAACGCGCAGGGCATCATCTCGTCGCAATATTTCAAGGACCCCACCGATGCCCAATGGAAGACTGACCCGGCGATGATCGCGTGGAACGAATTCCTGGATAAGTACTATCCGGAAGCGAACCGCGCCGACGCCTCGGTGATGTACGCCTACATCGTGAGCCAGGGTCTCGTGCACGTGCTCAAGGCTTGCGGCGACAATTTGACCCGCGAGAACATCATGAAGCAGGCCGCCAACATCAGGGACTACGAGCCGGCGGGCCTGCTGCCCGGCATCAAGGTCAACACGTCGGCCAGCGACTTCGCACCCATTTCCCAGGTTCAATTGATCCGATTCAAGGGCGAGCATTGGGAGCGATTTGGCGAGATCCTGAGCGGCGACGTCGGCGGCTGACCTTGCCAGTCGCCCAGGATCCAGCCACCGACTAAAGACGCAGCCCCCGCGGCCATGCCGCGGGGGCTTTTCCTTGAAGCTTTCGGGCAAATCGTATTCAATTGCGGGCGCGTCGCCAAAAACAATCAGGCCAAGAAAAAGGACGCACACACCAAGAAAAATAGGGAGAATGGAATGCCTGCTGTCACCGGCAAATTTGCGGTTGCGTCACTGGCGCTTGCGCTCATTGCGGCCACGACCTCCACCGCGTCGGCCCAGAAGAAATACGATACCGGTGCGACCGATACCGAGATCAAGATCGGCAACATCATGCCTTACAGCGGACCGGCCTCCGCCTACGGCATCATCGGGCGGACCGAAGCCGCCTATTTCAAGAAGATCAACGAGGAGGGCGGCATCAACGGCCGCAAGATCAACTTCATCTCCTACGACGACGGCTATTCGCCGCCCAAGACCGTCGAGCAGGCGCGCAAGCTGGTCGAGAGCGACGAGGTGCTGTTGATCTTCAACTCGCTCGGCACGCCGCCGAACTCGGCGATCCACAAATACATGAACTCCAAGAAGGTGCCGCAGCTGTTCGTCGCCACGGGCGCCACCAAGTGGAACGATCCGAAGGACTTCCCATGGACCATGGGCTGGCAGCCCAACTACCAGAGCGAAACGCAGATCTACGCGAAATACATTCTGAAAGAGATGCCGAACGCCAAGATCGCCGTACTGTTTCAGAACGACGACTACGGCAAGGACTATCTCAAGGGCCTGAAGGACGGCCTCGGATCGAAAGCCGCGAGCATGATCATCGCCGAGGAAAGCTACGAGACCTCGGAGCCGACGATCGACAACCACATCGTCAAGCTGAAGGCGACGGGCGCCGACGTCTTCGTCAACATCACCACGCCTAAATTTGCCGCGCAGGCCATCAAGAAGAATGCCGAGATCGGCTGGAAGCCCACCCACTTCCTCAACAACGTCTCGGCGTCGGTCGGAAGCGTGATCAAGCCGGCAGGCTTCGAAAACGCGCAAGGCGTCATCTCGGCGGCCTATTTGAAGGACACCACGGACACCCAATGGGCGAACGACGCCGGCATGAAGGGCTTCCTCGACTTCATGGCGAAATACTTCCCCGAAGGCGACAAGACCGATGGCGGCACGATCGTCGGGTACGGCGTGGCGCAGACACTGGTCCAGGTGCTCAAGAACTGCGGCGACGACCTCACGCGCGCGAACGTCATGAAGCAGGCCGCCAGCCTGAAGGACTTCCGCACCGAGGTGCTGCTGCCCGGCATCAAGATCAACACGTCGGCGACCGACTTCGCGCCGATCAGCTCGCTGCAGCTTCAGCGCTTCAAGGGCGAGCGATGGGAGCTGTTCGGCGACGTGATCAACGCTCAAGCCGGCGGCTAGCATCTGAAGCACACGACGAGGAAAAGGCCCCCTGCGAGACCGTCGCAGGGGGCTTTTGCTTGCCTGCCGATTGTGATCACGCGATTGCACAATCGAATGACGGCAAAGCCGGCTTACGCTTTGGCGCCCGATGCGGTAGGCAGGTGAAGCGGCAAAGGCCGCCGATTTCTTCCGTCTGCCGAAAGCCATCGTGATGACCGATCGCCGTCCCCTGCTCCGCGCGCTGTACGACGCCGCCGTTGCCTCCGCTCATCCCAATGTGGTGCTGGCGCCGCACTTGCGGCCGGCGCCCAAGGGACGCGTGATTTGCCTGGCCGCCGGCAAGGGCGCAGCCGCCATGGCCGCGGCGGCCGAACGGCACTATCTCGACACGCTGCAGCTCGCACCGGAACGCATGGTCGGCATCGCCACCACGCGCCACGGCTACGGCGTGCCGACGCGCCGCATCGGCGTGGTCGAGGCCGGTCATCCCGTGCCGGATGAAGCTGGCCTCAAGGGCGCCGCCGATACGCTCGCGCTCGCGGGCGAAGCCGGCCCTGACGATCTGCTGCTGGTGCTGCTCACGGGCGGCGGCTCGGCGAACTGGATCGCCCCCAGCGAGGGCATCAGCTTTGCGCAGAAGCAGGCGGTCAACAAGGCGCTGCTCCGCTCGGGCGCGCCGATCGGCGAGATGAACGTCGTGCGCAAACATCTGTCGCGGATCAAGGGCGGCCGCCTCGCACGTGCCGGCAGGAATGCCGCCGAGATCGTGACGCTCGCGATCTCGGACGTGCCGCATGACGATCCTTCCGCGATCGCCTCCGGTCCCACCGTGCCTGATCCGACCACGCTGGCCGATGCGCGCGCCATCGTCGCGAAATACAAGCTCGACATCGACGATGCCGTGCGCCGCGCGCTCGACGATCCCGCCAACGAGAGCTGCAAGCCCGGCGATGCCGCCTTCGCCCGCGCGCATTTCGAATTGATTGCACGGCCGAAGCAGTCGCTCGACGCCGCGGTGAAGCTCGCGCGCGCCTCCGGTTACGAGACCATCGACCTCGGCGCCGATCTCGAAGGCGAGGCGCGCGAGGTCGCCGCCGATCACGCCAGGCTGGCGCTGCAAGCGCGCGCGCAAGGCAAGCGCCTCGCGATCCTTTCCGGCGGCGAGCTCACGGTCACCGTGCGCGGCCAGGGGCGCGGCGGACCGAACCAGGAATACGCGCTGGCGCTGGCCGCCCTGCTGCAGGACACACCTGATGTTTCGGCGTTGGCGGGCGACACCGACGGCGCCGACGGCGGCGCCGGCCATCCCACCGACCCCGCCGGCGCGCTGATCGATGCGACGACATTCGCAAAGATGAAGGCGCAGGGGCTCCAGCCGCAGGCGTACCTGGACAACAACGACGCCACGACGTTCTTCGAGGCAACAGGCGACTTGCTGCTGCCGGGACCGACGCTGACCAACGTGAACGACATCAGGGTGATCCTGGTGGACTGAGGCCGGGGTGTCTTCTCCGTCATGGCCGGGCTTGTCCCGGCCATCCACGACTTCTTCAGGGCACCAAGAACGTGGATGCCCGGGACAAGCCCGGGCATGACGGTGGATAGGGTGCACGCCCTCAGAAGTCGCTCGCGACCTTCGCGAGCATCGCGATGAGGGCTTCGCGGTTGGCCTGCCCGAGCAGCTCGTTCAGGCGGGCCTCGTGCTTGGTGGCGACGAGCTTCTTGGCACGGGCCAGCACCGCCTTGCCCTTGTCGGTCAGCACCAGGATGTGCGAGCGGCGGTCGTTGGTGGAACGGATCCGTGCGCAAAGGTCGCGGCTCTCGAGATTGTCGAGCATGGCGACGAAGTTCGGCCTGAGGATACCGAGAGTGGAGGCGATCTCGGTCTGGTTACGGCCCGGGTTCTTCTCGACCAGCAGCAGCACGGAAAATTGCGCCGGCGTGAGCTGGAGCGAGGCCATGCAGCGCAGGAAGTTCTCGAACACCTTGAGCTGCGCCCGCTTCAGCACATAGCCGAGCTGTTCCGAGAGCTCGCCGAGCTGGAGCGCTTCGCCGGCCCCCTGACCTTGCAGCTCGGCCGCGTCCTTGCGGCCCTTGGCCGCGTCGGCAAGCTTTTCGGAGGACTTTTCGGCGGCTTTGGAAACGGTCATCGCCTCGTGCTCGTAATCCCGCTAAATTCGGGAGGGATCGTTCCCGCCCTTGATGTTATATTTGATAATTGTTATGGACCATATCAAATATCGTCAGCGTTTTTCAATGGCTGTGAGCTGACCGTCCACCGCAATCGGGGGGACCGGTCCGTTATCTTAAGGGGGAGCGTCCGGTCTTGAATACCACCATCATGCTGTTCCTGGTGCAGGACGGCATCACCAATGGCGCGATCTATGCGCTACTCGGCCTGGCGCTGGTGCTGGTGTTCGCCGTCACCCGCGTCATCCTCATCCCCCAGGGCGAATTCGTCACTTATGGCGCGCTGACCTACGCTTCGCTGGCCGCAGGCCAGATGCCGGGTACGGCCAAGCTCGCGCTGGCGCTCGGCATCGGCGCCTTCGCTTTCGACCTGTTCGTCGCGCGCAAGGCGCTGCATGGCCGCCTGATCGTCCGCAGCGCCCTCACCAATATCGTGCTGCCGGCCATCGTGCTGGCGCTGACGGTGTACTTCGCCGCCCAGAAGCCGCCGGTCGCGGTCTCGATCGCGCTGTCGCTGGTGATCGTGGCGATGATCGGCCTCTATCTCTATCGCGTCGCATTCCAGCCGCTGGCACACACCTCCGTGCTGGTGCTGCTGATCGCATCCGTGGGGGTCCATCTGGCGCTGCAGGGCCTCGGCCTGCTGTTCTTCGGCGCCGAAGGCCAGCGCGGACCTGCGGTGCTGTCCGGCGCATTCACCGCAGGCTCGCTGCGCTTCACCGGCCAGAGCCTCACCGTCTACGGCATCACCATCGCCTTCATCGTCGGCCTCTGGCTGTTCTTCGGCCTGACGCTCTACGGCAAGGCGCTGCGCGCGACCGCCGTGAACCGGTTGGGAGCGCGGCTCGTCGGCATCCGCACCACGCTGTCGGGGCAGATCGCCTTTCTGCTGGCATCCGTCATCGGCGCGTTGTCGGGCATCATGATCGTGCCGATCACGACGCTCTACTATGACTCAGGCTTCCTGATCGGCCTGAAGGGCTTCGTCGCCGCGATCATCGGCGGCCTCGTCAGCTATCCTCTCACCGCCGTCGCGGCGCTGGTCGTCGGCCTCGTCGAGGCGTTCTCGTCCTTCTATGCCTCCAACTACAAGGAGGTGATCGTTTTCATGCTGCTGATCCCCGTGCTGCTGCTGCGTTCGCTCGCCGCGCCCGCCGTCGAAGAAGAGAAGGACTGAGGCTTAAGATGCAGAGCCGCTTTCCCATCATCGTCTTCGCACTCGTCATGGCCGCGATTCCGTTCGTCCCGGGCATGCCGCCGTTCTGGATCGTGCTGCTCGACAATATCGGGCTTGCGGCCCTCGTCGCGATGGGCCTCGTGCTGCTGACCGGCGTCGGCGGCCTGACCTCGTTCGGACAGGCGGCCTTCGTCGGCTTCGGCGCCTACACCACCGCGGTGCTGTCGACGGCCTACGGCCTGTCGCCCTGGCTGACGCTGCCGCTGTCGCTTGTGGTCAGCGGATCGCTGGCGGTGCTGCTCGGGCTGATCACCGTCCGCCTCTCCGGCCACTATCTGCCGCTCGGCACGCTCGCCTGGGGGCTCGGCCTGTTCTATCTCTTCAGCAAGCTGGAATTCCTAGGCCGTAACGACGGCATCTCGGCGATTCCGCCGCTGTCGATCGGCACGTTCAAGATGCTCTCGCCCGGTTCGATCTATTACGCGATCTGGATCGCGGTGATCGTCTCGGCCCTGCTGACCATGAACCTGCTGGATTCCCGCACCGGCCGCGCCATCCGTGCGCTCCGGCGCGGCCATGTCGCGGCGGAGGCATTCGGCGTGCACACGCCACGCGCCAAACTGCTGGTGTTCATCCATGCCGCCGTGCTCGCCGGTCTCTCGGGCTGGCTCTACGCGCATCTCCAGCGCGCCGTGAACCCGACGCCGTTCGGCGCGCAGGCCGGTATCGAATATCTCTTCATCGCGGTGGTCGGCGGCGCCGGCTATGTCTGGGGCGGCGTGCTCGGCGCTGCGATCGTCGTGGTGCTGAAGGAGGTGCTGCAGAGCTATCTTCCGCTGATCCTGCCCGGCTCCGGGCAGGTCGAGACCATCGTATTCGGCATCATGCTGGTGGCACTGCTGCAACTTGCACCCGGCGGCCTCTGGCCGTGGCTGATGTCGTTCCTGCCGGAGCGGACCAGTGGCAAGAAGCCGGACACCTCGCTGAAGCTCGAGCAGCGACCCCGCGCGCCCGGCCAGTCCGGCATCCTGCTCCAGGTCGACAAGGCGCGAAAACAGTTCGGCGGCGTGGTCGCGGTCAACAACGTCTCCTTCGACGTCCAGGCCCGCGAGATCGTCGCGCTGATCGGCCCGAACGGCGCCGGCAAGAGCACGACCTTCAACCTGATCACCGGCGTGCTGTCGGCCACGTCAGGTTCGGTCTCGGTGCTCGGCAGGAAGGTCGACAAGGCGCCGCCGCAGGAGATCGTCAAGCTCGGCATCAGCAGGACCTTCCAGCATGTGAAACTGGTCCCTGACATGACCGTGCTGGAGAACGTCGCGATCGGCGCGCATCTGCGCGGTCATTCCGGGCCGATCGCCTCGATGCTGCGGCTCGACCGTGCCGACGAGGCCAGATTGCTCGCCGAGGCAGCCCGCCAGATCGAGCGCGTCGGCCTTGTCGACCAGATGCATCAGCTCGCAGGCAGCCTTTCGCTCGGCCAGCAGCGCATCGTCGAGATCGCCCGGGCGCTCTGCGTCGATCCGATGCTGCTGCTGCTCGACGAACCGGCCGCCGGCCTGCGCCACATGGAGAAGCAGCAGCTCGCCAAGCTGCTGCGCGACTTGCGCGACGGCGGCATGAGCGTGCTCCTGGTCGAGCACGACATGGGCTTCGTGATGAACCTCGCCGACCGCATCGTGGTGCTCGATTTCGGCACCAAGATCGCCGAAGGCACGCCCGCCACGATCAAGACCAATCCCGAAGTGATCAAGGCCTATCTCGGAGTGGCGGCATGAGCGCGCTGTTGTCCGTCACCGACGCACATGTCGCCTATGGCAAGGTCGAGGCGGTACGCTCGGTCTCGCTCGAGGTCGGCCAGAACCAGATCGTCACCATCGTCGGCGCCAACGGCGCCGGCAAGACCACGCTGCTGTCGGCTATCATCGGCATCCTGCCGCTGAAAGGCCGCGTCACCTTTGCGGGGCAGGATCTCGCCCGGCTCGACATCGAGGACCGCGTCGCGATGGGGCTCGGCTTGGTGCCTGAGCACCGCGAATTGTTCGTGACCATGAATGTCGAGGACAATCTGGAGCTCGGCGCCTTCCGCATCGAGAAGCGCAAGGCGAAAGCATCGATGGAGCGCGTCTACACGCTGTTTCCGCGACTGAAGGAACGCCGAAAGCAGCTCGCCGGCACGCTCTCCGGCGGCGAGCAGCAGATGCTCGCGATGGGTCGCGCGCTGATGGGCGAACCGAAGCTGCTGATGCTGGACGAGCCGAGCCTCGGGCTTGCGCCGATCATCGTCGCCGACATCTTCCGCATCGTCACCGAGCTGCGCGCCAGCGGCGTCTCCGTGCTGCTGGTCGAGCAGAATGCGCAGGCCGCGCTGAAGATCGCGGACCAGGCTTACGTGATGGAGCTCGGCGAGTTCGTGCTCAGCGGCAAGGCCAGCGACATCGCGGCGAACGAGCGGGTGGCAGCCAGCTATCTCGGCTTCCATCATGAAGGCGAGAGTGTGATCTAGGTTTTTCTTCCTCGTCCCGCAGGCGGGAAGAGGCGAAGAAACCGCTCAGCTCGCCTCTCCCTTCAACGCCGCCACCTCTGCCTCCAGCTCCGCAATCCTCGCATCCCTCGCCGCCAGCGCCGCGGCGACATCGCCTGCGTCGAATTTCTGCGGAATGTGCTGCGGGCAGTTGGTGTCCCAGGCTTCGATCTTGAACAGGATCACCTGCTCGGGCCGAGCGCGGTAGCCCTTCGGCATCATCGACGCTGTCAGCGCCTCGTCGTCCTCGACAACGCGCGCCTCGCCCCAGAGCTTCACCCGGCGGCGATGGGCGTAGTCCATCACGAAGATATAGGCCTTTGGATTCTCCGAGAGATTGCCCTGGGTGATAAACTGCTGATTGCCGGCATAGTCGGCAAAGGCGAGTGTCTGCTTATCCAGTATCTTTAGGAAGCCCTTCGGGCCGCCACGGTGCTGGATATAGGGCTGGCCATCGGCCGATGCGGTGGCGAAGTAAAAGCTGTTCGCGTCCGTGAGAAAGGCCTCGAGGTTTTCATCGACCTCGGTGCGCCAGCCGCGCTGCTCGACGCGGCCATAAGCCTCGCGCGAACCCTTGCGCGCCTGGATCGCCTTCACCGCGGGGGTGAAGGCAACGTCGCTTGCATAAGTGTGGACTGCCGTCGTCATCGGAACATCTCCTGAATTCCGGCGCATTGCTGCGTCTTTCGCCTCCCAACATGGACCTTCCGCCGATCAAAACAATCTACCTGCTTGACACTTCATCATTGCGATATATGCAATAATGAGATGGACCGCCTCGAAGCCATGCACGTCTTCGTCACCGTAGCCGATCTCAGCGGCTTCGCACCGGCGGCGCGCAAGCTGCACCTGTCACCCTCGGCCGTGACGCGGCTGATCGCGGCGCTGGAGGAGCATCTCGGCGCCCGGCTGTTGCAGCGGACCACCCGGCAGGTGAGATTGACTGACGTGGGCACGCGCTACCTGGAGCGCGCGCGGCGGATCCTCGCCGATGTCGAGGAGGCCGACGGCTCCGCGCGGGAGGAGCGCAACCGGCCGAGCGGACGGTTGGTGGTCTCGGCGCCGGTCGGCTTCGGCCGGCTGCATGTCGGGCCGGTCATGACGGCCTATCTCAAACGCTATCCCGAGGTCGGCGCGGAATTGCGCCTGTCCGACCATCTCGTCAATCTCGTGGAGGACGCCGTCGATGTCGCGGTGCGGATCGGTCATCTCGCCGATTCCACGCTGGTAGCGCGCCAGGTCGGCGAGATGCGGCGGATCGTGGTGGCGACGCCGGGTTATCTGAAGCGCCACGGCGAGCCGAAGACGCCGGAAGCTTTGCTCCAACACCAGACCATCCAGTTCGGCCCAACCGCCGGCTGGCACTTCGTGCAGGACGGCCGCGACATCGAGGTCACGCCATCGCCCCGCTTCATCAGCAACAGCGCCGACGCCGCCCTGCAATACGCCGAGGCCGGCGGCGGCGTGACGCGCGTGCTGGCCTATCAAGCCGCCGAGGGGCTGAAGCGCGGACGGCTGAAGATCGTGCTGGCGAAATACGAGCAGCCGGCACTGCCGATCCACATCATCTACCCGACCTCGCGCCTGCTCTCGGCCAAGGTGCGCGCGTTCGTCGATCTCGTGGTGGAAACGGCGGAGTGGAGGTTCGGGTGAGGCCCGTGTCCCGGACGCGCCGCACCCCGTCCGGGGCACGAGACCTTCATTGCTTCTTCGGCACCACGCGAAACGTCCCGCTGGCCCGCGCGATCACGGCATCGTCGGCCTTCGCCAGGCACTGCGCGAAGCAGATCGTGCTGCCGGTCTTGATCGCCTCGCCCTCGATCGCGAGCCACTGGCCGATCTCGGCGAAGCCAACGTAGTCGACCGAGAGCGAGATCGTGACGAACGACGTCGTCCAGCCCGTCGCCTGCGCGCAGCTGTAGCCCATGGCCGCATCGGCCAGCGCCGCGATCAGACCGCCATGGATCAATCCCCGCGCATTGGTGTGCGGTGTTGCCA
The DNA here is from genome assembly GCF_002266465.3 of Bradyrhizobium symbiodeficiens. Classification (NCBI taxonomy): domain Bacteria; kingdom Pseudomonadati; phylum Pseudomonadota; class Alphaproteobacteria; order Hyphomicrobiales; family Nitrobacteraceae; genus Bradyrhizobium; species Bradyrhizobium symbiodeficiens. The sequence goes on from NZ_CP029427.2 coordinate 6,370,457, forward strand.
GGCGCAGGCCGATGATCACAGCCTTGTCGGTCTTACTGGAGTAGAGCGGCTCCCAGGGATCGGTGAGCGGAGCCTTGCGGAAATGCGGCTCGAAGCCGGCGGGAATGTCGGTGTTGGTCATGGCGATCTCGCGTTGCTGGTCGCCACCATTGAACGCGATGTGGATGACGGATTCACCGCCTACAAAGTTTTAAACGGGATTTGCGCGGGTGTTTGAAACGGGCTCGGCCGTCGCGATGCGCAGCGGTAGGGTGGGCAAAGGCGCATTGCGCCGTGCCCACCATCGTTCCGCGACGACATAGAATTTCGTGGGCACGCTTCGCTTTGCCCACCCTACGACTACTGGCAGCGACGTGCCCTAAAACGGCAATCCCACGTAATTCTCCGACAGCGACGTCATCGCGGCCTGCGACTGCGTGACGTAATCGAGCTCGGCGAGCTGGATGCGGGCACCGATGGTGCCGTTGTCGGGGAATTTGTGCAGCATCGAGGTCATCCACCAGGAGAAGCGCACGGCCTTCCAGACCCGCGCGAGCGCCGTAGCGGAATAGGCATCGAGGCCGGCGCCGGATTTCTCGTCGTAGAATTCGCGCAGCGCGCTCGATAAATAATGCGCGTCGCTGGCGGCGAGGTTCAGGCCCTTGGCGCCGGTCGGCGGCACGATGTGGGCGGCATCGCCGCACAGGAACATCCGGCCGAAGCGCATCGGCTCGGCGACGAAGCTGCGCAGGGGCGCGATGCTCTTCTCGATCGAGGGGCCCGTGACGAGGCTGTCGGCCGCCTCCTGGTCGAGCCTGCGCTTCAATTCGTCCCAGAAACGGTCGTCCGGCCATTGGTCGACATGATCGTCGAGCGAACACTGCACATAATAGCGGCTGCGCTTCGTCGAGCGCATGGTGCAAAGCGCAAAGCCGCGGGCGTGGTTGGAGTAGATCAGCTCATGGCTGACCGGCGGCGTCTCCGACAGAATGCCGAGCCAGCCGAACGGATAGATCCGCTCGAACTCTTCGATCGCCGTTACGGGCACGCTGGCGCGGCTGACGCCGTGAAAACCGTCGCAACCGGCGATGAAATCGCAATCCAGCGTGTGGGTGACGCCGTCCTTCACCCAGGTTACGCGCGGGTGACTGCCGTCGAAATCGTGCGGCTGCACGTCCCTGGCCTCGTAGACCGAAGTAAGACCCGCAGCTTTCCGCGCATTCATCAAATCGAGCGTGACCTCGGTCTGGCCGTAGATCATGACCGTCTTGCCGGTCGCACCCTTCATGTCGATGCGGTGACGGCGGCCGGAGAAGGCGAGCTCGATGCCTTCATGCACCAGACCCTCGGCATGCGCCCGCGCGCCGGCGCCGATCCGGTCGAGCAGCCCGACGGTTCCCTCTTCCAGAAGGCCGGCGCGGATCCGGCCGAGCACGTAATCCGGGCTCTGCCGCTCCAGGATGACATTCTCGATGCCGTAAGCGTGCAGCAGTTGCCCCAGCAACAATCCTGCCGGTCCCGCCCCGATAATTGCGACTTTTGTCCGCAATACTTGCTCCTCCCGATCCCTTAGGCTTTCGTCGCAGCCCGCTTGTCGCATTGCTCTGTGCAGGATAATTATATCATATAACGGTTGGGCAAAAGGGGAGTGCCGGTCGCCGCGAACGGCGACAAATCCATGCACCAAGGCTGACGATGAGGATGCGCGAGCGCGCGCGTCAGTTCCGGCTTGAACAGGCCCGCCATTTAGATAACATGTTAATTAATGAGACCGGGCCATCGAAGCCCGCCTCGCCAAAAAGGGAGAGACGTGTGATGAGGAAAGCCTGTCTGGCTTTGCTGCTGGCAGCAAGCGTGACGCCTGCGTTTGCGCAGGACAAGACCTTCGACCTGAAGGTCTCGCACTGGGTGCCGGCCTCGCATCCGCTGCAGAAATCATTGGAAGACTGGGTAGCCGCGGTGAACAAGGATTCCGGCGGCACTATCACGGGCAAGGTGTTTCCGGCCCAGCAGCTCGGCAAAGCGTTCGACCATTACGACATGGCGCGCGACGGCATCGCCGACGTCACCTATGTCAATCCCGGTTACCAGCCCGGCCGCTTCCCGATCATCGGCGCCGGCGAGCTGCCGTTCCTGATCTCGGATGCCAAGGGCGGCTCGATGGGCCTGGACGCCTGGTATCGCAAATATGCCGAGAAGGAGATGAAGGACGTCAAATATTGCCTGGCGTTCGTCCACTCGCCCTCTTCGTTCCATTCCAAGACCAAGAAGATCGTGATGCCCGAGGACGTGAAGGGCATGAAGATCCGCCCGGCGCACGCCACCATGGCGAACTTCGTGACATCGCTCGGCGGCACCAACGTGCAGTCCTCCGCGCCTGAGGTCCGCGACATCATCGAGCGCGGCGTCGCCGACGGCGTCACCTTCCCCTGGGGTTCCCTGGTGCTGTTCGGCATCGACAAGGTGACCAAGTACGACATGGAGGCGCCGCTCTACACCACGACCTTCGTGTTCGTAATGAACAAGGACAAATACAATGCGATGTCCGACAAGCAGAAGGCCGCGATCGACAAGAATTGCTCGACCGAAATGGCCGGCGTGGTCGGCGAGCACTGGGGCAAGTTCGAGGATGCCGGCATCGACAAGGTGAAGGCGGAATCCGGCCACGAGGTCTACAAGCTGACGCCCGAGCAGACCGCCGCCTGGAAGAAGGCCGCCGAGCCGCTGGTCAAGACCTGGTCCGAGGGCGCGAAGAAGACCGGCGCCGATCCCGATGCCGCGCTCGCGGAGCTCAAGGCCTCGCTGAAGAAGTACAACGCGCTGGCGGAGTGAAGCCGAGACGCGATCACGCACTCGCTGCACCTCTCCCGCTTGCGGGGGAGGTCGGCGCGAAGCGCCGGGTGGGGGCTCTCTCCACTTTGGGATCGTTCATTGCGGATGCACCCCCACCCCAGCCCTCCCCCGCAAGCGGGAGAGGGAGCGCACCTCCCTCTCGGAACCCGACTTCGCTGGATTTTAGATAGGACTCTTCCCTCATGAAGCGCTCCTGGATGGACCGCGTCATCGACACGATCGAATGGATCGCGGCCGGCTTCGTCGGCATCGTCGCACTCGACATCTTCCTGTCGGTGCTGCTGCGCAACACGCTGAACTACTCGATCCCCGACAGCTTCGACATCGGCCGCTTGCTGCTCGGCATTCTCATCTTCTGGGGGATCGCGGCGACCTCCTATCGCGGCACCCACATCACGGTCGACCTCGTGTGGGGCAATGTCGGGCCGCGCCAGCAGCGCTGGATCGACGTGTTCGCAACGCTGGTGCTGCTGTTCGTCGTGACCGTGCAGACCTGGACGCTGTTCGACAAGGTGCGCGGCACCTACAACGACAATGTCCAGACCTTCGACATGCACATGCCGACATGGCCGTTCTTTGCGGTCGCATGGATCGGCGATGCCGCAGCCGTGCTGCTGATCGCGATCCGCACCTACCGCCTGATCTTTCATCCTGAAGACATGCACGATCCCAAATTGAAGGCGACGGAGTAATCATGAGCACCGATGCCGTCGCCTTAATCGGCTTCGTTTCCCTGTTCGTCCTGATGCTGCTCCGCGTGCCCGTCGGCATGGCCATGGGCCTCGTCGGCGTCTCCGGCTTCGCCTATCTCGTCAACGGCAATGCGGCGCTGAAGCTGGTCGGCCAGACCTCGATGCGCACGGTGACCGACTACACCTTCGGCGTCATCCCGATGTTCCTGCTGATGGGCTCGTTCGTGTCCAATTCGGGCATGAGCCGCGAGCTGTTCCGCGCCGCCAACGGCTTCGTCGGACATTTGCGCGGCGGGCTCGGCATCGCCACCGTCGGCGCCTGCGGCGGCTTTGCCGCGATCTGCGGCTCCTCCGTCGCGACCGCCGCCACCTTCTCCGCCGTCGCCTATCCCGAGATGCGCCGCTTCGGCTATCCGCAATCGTTCGCCACCGGCGTGATCGCCGCCGGCGGCACGCTGGGCGCGATGCTGCCGCCCTCCACCGTGCTTGCGGTGTACGGCATCATCACCGAGCAGGACATCGGGAAGCTCTTCATCGCCGGCATCATCCCGGGCCTGCTGGCGATGAGCATGTACATGATCACGATCTTCCTGATCGGCTATTTTCGTCCCGACTTCCTGCCGAAGGGCAAGGTGACGCCGTGGCGCGAGCGCTTTGCCGGCCTGAAGGAGATCTGGGCGCCGGTGCTGCTGTTCATCTTCGTGATCGGCGGACTCTACGGCCTGCCCTATTTGCCGCGCTTCACACCGACCGAAGCTGGCGGCGTCGGCGCCGCCGGCGCGTTCATCATCGGCGTGGTGACCGGCCGGCTCGACCGCGAGAAGATCCTGGCGTCGCTGCTGCAGGCGACGCGCACCGCGGCCGCCGTCTTCACCGTGCTGATCGGCGCGCTGATCTTCGGCTATTTCCTCACGGTGACGCAGACGCCGCAGAAGGTGACGGAATTCCTCACCGGCCTCGGCCTTGGCCCCTACGGCGTGCTGGCGCTGATCATGGTGATGTATCTCGTGCTCGGCTGCCTGATGGACGCCATGGCGATGATCATCCTCACGGTGCCGATCATCTTCCCCGTGATCACGCATCTCGGTTTCGATCCGATCTGGTTCGGCGTCATCATCGTGATGACCGTCGAGCTCGGCCTGATCCACCCGCCGGTCGGCATGAACGTCTTTGTCATCAAGAGCGTGGTGAAGGACGTCTCCTTCTCCACGATCTTCAAGGGCGTGATTCCCTTCGTGGTCACGGACCTGATCCGCCTCGTGATCCTGATCGCCTTCCCGCTGCTGGCGACCTGGCTACCGACGCGGATGATGGCGAATTGAAGAGGTGAAGCGATGACCACACCGACGCTCGAGACCAAATACGTCTTCACCGTCACCGCGCGCATCGGCGACGTCGTCACCGCCGGCGAGACCGGGATCGGCGTTCGCCGCATCATTCCGATCGTCGGCGGCGAGGTGACAGGCGCGATCTCAGGAAAGGTGCTGCCGTTCGGCGCCGACTTCCAGACCATTCGCCCCAACGAACTGATCGATCTCGAAGCCAAATACGCGTTCGAAACCGACGACGGCGCCATCGTCTATGTCGAGAACAAGGGCATGCGCTTCGGTCCGGTCGAGCTCCTGCAAAAGCTCAAGCGCGGCGAGCCGGTCGATCCCAGGCTGATCTACTTCCGCACCGTGCCGAAATTCGAGACCGGGCATGAGAACTATCGCTGGCTGATGGAGTGCATTTTCGTCGGCTCGGCCGCGCGCCATGCGGACCGCGTCGTGATCGACGTGCATCAGGTGATGTGAGGCCGCATTGACCGCCGCCACATCGGTGTGTATAAATACACACCATGAATAGCCGAGACATCATCTCGGCCCTTCACAGGGATGGCTGGGTGCAAGTGGCTCAGAAGGGCAGCCACGTCCAGTTCAGGCATCCGACCAAAAAGGGCCGCGTGACGGTCCCTCATCCGAAGCGAGACATCGCGCTCGGAACGTTGAAGAGCATTGAACAGCAATCAGGACTGCAACTGAGGTAAGCGCCATGCGTCACTATATTGGTCTTATCCATAAGGATGCCGACAGCGATTTCGGCGTGTCGTTTCCTGACCTGCCCGGCGTTGTGACTGCGGGGTCCACCCTGGATGAAGCGCGGGACATGGCCGAAGAAGCGCTGGCGTTTCATCTTGAAGGGCTGGAAGAAGACGGCGAGGCTATTCCCGAGCCTTCGTCGCTCGAAGACATCATGTCGGATCCCGCGAACCGCTCTGGCGTCGCCATTCTGGTGTCGGTGAAAGATGGCCAGCCCAAGATCGTACGCGTCAATGTCACGTTGCCCGGTGACGTCCTGGAGCAGATCGACAAGTACGCTGAAGCCCACGGCTACACACGATCGGGCCTGCTTGCCCAGGCCGCAAAAAAGCTGATGACTGAAGCCGCCTGAAGCATTTCCGCGTCTTGCGCCCATGTGGCACCGATTACCTGATGGTTCACCCTCGCGAGTGCGAGGACGGCCCTCCTTGACTCCCCGGGAATTCGTTATACAACATAACTATTCTAACAAGGACGCAAATGACACAGGGAAACGCCGAGACCGCTGACGCGGGCGCCTCCGGGCTACTCCGGATCGAGAGGGCGGACCGGGTTCTGACCGTGGGTCTGAACCGGCCGGCCAAGCGCAATGCGCTCAACGACGGCATCATCCTGGAAATCGGCGAGTGTTTTGCGTCCCTGCCCGAGGATATCGGCGCGGTGGTCATCCACGGCATCGGCGATCATTTCTCCTCGGGCCTCGACCTGTCCGAACTGACCGAGCATGACGCGACCGGCGGCCTGCTGCATTCCCAGATGTGGCACCGGGTGTTCGACCGCATCCAGTACAGCCGCGTCCCCGTGATCGCGGCGCTGAGGGGCGCCGTGATCGGCGGCGGGCTGGAGCTCGCCTGCTCGGCGCATATCCGCGTCGCCGAGCCCTCGACCTATTTCGCGCTTCCGGAAGGACAGCGCGGCATCTTCGTCGGCGGCGGCGGCTCGGTGCGGCTGCCGCGATTGATCGGCGTTGCCAGGATGATGGACATGATGCTGACGGGCCGCGTCTACAGCGCGACCGAAGGCGCGTCCTACGGCTTCGCGCAATATGTCACGGAAGCCGGCAACGGGCTCGGCAAGGCGATGGAGCTTGCAACCAAAGTCGCTTCCAACGCACCACTGACGAACTTCGCCGTGCTCCAGGCGCTGCCTATGATCGCGGAGGCCAATCCGCAGACCGGCCTGCTGATGGAATCGCTGATGGCGACCGTCGCGCAGAGCGACAAGGAGGCAAAGCGCAGGATCCGCGAATTCCTCGAACACAAGACCGCAAAGGTGAAGCCGAAGTCATGAGCGCGCAGCCGTCCTCTTCCAGCATGGAGCGCGGCGCGAGCACTTTCCCGCTGCGGCCCATCTCGTTCGGCGATCCCGCCGTCAACATCGAGCGACGCGACGACGGCACGATTTACCTCAGACCCACACAGCCGCTCGGCGATTATCCGGTGCGCCTCACCGACCGCCTGCATCATTGGGCCGCCACGACGCCGGACCGCGTCTTCATGGCCGAGCGCGAAGGCGGCCGCTTCTGGCGCAAGATCAGCTACGCCGAGCTGCTCGTCGCAAGCCGTCACATCGCATCGAGCCTGATCGCGCGCGGCCTGTCGGCGGAGCGGCCGGTCGTCATCCTCTCGGGCAATTCGATCGACCACGCCCTGCTCGCGTTCGGCGCGTTCTATGCCGGCATTCCGTTCTGCCCGGTGTCGCCGGCCTATTCGCTGGTGTCGAAGGACTACGGCAAGCTGTCCTATCTGATGAAGCTGCTGACGCCCGGCCTCGTCTTCGCCGAGGATGCCGACAAGTTCGCCGATGCGCTTGCCGCCAACGTCTCGCTCGGCACCGAGATCGCCACGTCCTATGGCCACGTGCCGGGGCGCGACGTCACCACGCTCGCCGACCTCATGGCGACGCCGATCCGCAGCGATCTCGACGATGTCCATGGCAGGATCGGCCCGGACACGATCGCAAAATTCCTGCTGACCTCGGGCTCGACCGGCAACCCCAAGGCCGTCATCAACACCCAGCGCATGATCTGCGCCAACCAGGTGATGCTGCGCGAGACGCTGGCCTTCCTCAAGGACGAGCCGCCCGTCATCATCGACTGGCTGCCCTGGAATCACACTTTCGGCGGCAACCACAATATCGGGCTGACGCTCTACAACGGCGGCTCGATGTATCTGGACGCCGGCAAGCCGATGCCCGGCGGCATCGAGGAGACCGTGCGCAATCTCCAGGAGATATCGCCGACGGTCTATTTCAACGTGCCCAAGGGCTATGAATCGCTGCTGCCCTATCTGCGCGACGACCAGGGCCTGCGCGCAAAATTCTTCGACCGCCTGCACGCGATGTTCTTCTCGGGCGCCGCGCTGTCGCCGTTCATCTGGGACAGCCTCGACGAGCTCGCCGTGAAGGAAAAAGGCTATCGCGTGCCGATGCTGACCGGGCTCGGCGCGACCGAGACCGCGCCGTTCTTCATGTCGGTCAATCCACGCACCAGCCGCTCCGGCCATGTCGGCCTGCCCGTATCGGGCAATGACGCCAAGCTGGTGCCGAACAACGGCAAGCTGGAAGTGCGCGCCAAGGGGCCGAACGTGATGCCCGGCTACTGGCGCCAGCCCGACATCACCGCGAAATCCTTCGACGAGGAAGGATTTTACAAGATGGGCGACGCGCTCAAGCCGTCCGATCCCCATGATTTCAACGCCGGCTTCGATTTCGACGGCCGCGTCGGCGAGGACTTCAAGCTCGCCAGCGGCACCTGGGTCAGCGTCGGCCCCTTACGCGCGCGCCTCACGGCGGCCTGCGCTCCGCTGGTGCGCGACGTCGTCATCGCCGGCATCAACCGCGACGAGGTCTCGGCGCTCGTGGTGCTCGACCTCGACGGCTGCCGGCTGATCAACCCGACGCTGCCGACCGACGATCTCGTCGTCGCGACGCGCGACCGGCTGGTCCGCGAGGCTTTTCGCGAGCGCCTGACCCGTTTCCTTTCTTCGGCCACCGGCTCCTCGACCCGGATCACGCGCGCGATCCTGATGGACGCGCCGCTCTCGATTGACAAGGGCGAAGTCACCGACAAGGGCTCGATCAACCAGCGCGCCGTGCTCGAGCACCGCACCGAATTGATCGAGGAGCTCTATGCTGCCAATCCATCGGACCGTGTGATATCGGTCGGTTGACCCCGACATAAACTACAGGAGAACGCCATGTTGTTGAAGGATCAGGCAGCCATCGTCACCGGCGGCGCATCGGGCCTCGGCGCTGCCACCGCGCGAAAACTGGCGGCGCAGGGCGCCAAGGTCGCGGTCTGCGATCTCAATTCCAAGCTCGCTGAAACCGTCGCCGCCGAGATCAAGGGCGTCGCAATCACCTGCGACGTCTCCGATGCCGCCTCGGCCGAAGCCGCTGTTGCGCAGGCTGCGAAAGCTCACGGCCCGGCGCGCGTGCTGGTCAATTGCGCCGGCATCGGCGTTGCCAAGCGCGTCGTCGGTCGCGACGGCCCGATGGCGCTCGCCGATTTCGACAAGGTGATCAAGGTCAATCTGATCGGCACCTTCAACATGCTGCGCCTCGCCGCCACCGAGATGTCCAAGCTGGAGCCCCAAGCGACTGGCGAGCGCGGCGTCATCATCAACACGGCCTCCGTTGCCGCCTATGACGGCCAGATCGGGCAATCGGCTTATTCAGCCTCCAAGGGCGGCATCGTCGGCATGACGCTACCGATTGCGCGCGAGCTGGCGCAATTCGGCGTCCGCGTGCTGACCATCGCACCCGGCCTGTTCCTGACTCCGCTGCTGGCGAACCTGCCGCAGGAAGCCCAGGATTCGCTCGCCGCCGCCATCCCCTTCCCGCGCCGGCTCGGCCATGCCGACGAATTCGCCGCGCTCGCTTTGCACATGGTCGAGAATTCGTACTTGAACGGCGAAGTGGTGCGCCTCGACGGCTCGCTGCGCATGGCGCCGAAATAAGGTCCGCGACACATGTTCGTGAACCGGCGCGAGGTCCAGATCCAGTGGGGCGATTGCGACCCCGCCAATATCGTCTACTACCCGCGCTATTTCGCGATGTTCGACGATTCGACCTCGACCCTGTTCGAGGTCGCCGGGTTCTCCAAGCAGGACCTGGTCCGCAAATACGGCCTGGTGGGCATCCCTATGGTCGACACACGGTCCAAGTTCTACATCCCCTCGACCTATGGCGACTGGATCACCATCGAAACCAAGATCGAGAGCATCAAGCGCTCGAGCTTCGAGGTGAAGCACAACGTCTACAAGGGCGAGGCGCTGGCGATCGAGGGTTTCGAGACCCGCGTTCTGGTCGGCCGCGATCCCGTTAACCCCGACAAGCTGAAATCGGCACCGTTCCCGGCGGAAATGGTAGCCAAGTTCACAGGGAGCTAAGTCCGGAGCTAAATCGCCGCATCACCAAAAGAGGGGGCTGAATTACCCCCCGATTTCTGCTTTCAAAGAAACACGTAAAGGGAGGAATAAATGAAACGCTTTTACCTGACCGCCGCCATCACCGCGGCGACGCTTGCCCTGCCGGCGCTGCCCGCGTTGGCCCAGACCAGCGAAATCACCATCGGCATCACCACCACCACGACCGGCCCCGGCGCAGCGCTCGGCATTCCCGAGCGTAACGCGCTGGAATTCGTGCCGAAGGAAATCGGCGGCGTGCCGCTGAAGGTGATCGTGCTCGACGACGGCGGCGATCCCACCACCGCGACCACCAACGCGCGCCGCTTCGTGACCGAATCCAAGGCCGACATCATCATGGGCTCGGCGCTGACGCCGCCGACGATCGCGGTCTCCAACGTCGCCAACGAAGCCGGCATTCCGCATTTCGGCCTGGCGCCGTTCCCGATCACGCCGGAGCGCATGAAGTGGTCGGTGGCAATGCCGCAGCCGATCCCGATCGTGGGCAAGGTGCTGTACGAGCACATGAAGAGCAAGGGCGTGAAGACAGTCGGCTATATCGGCTATTCCGACTCCTATGGCGACCTCTGGTTCAACGATTTGAAGGCACAGGCCGTGCCGATGGGCATGACCATCGCCGACGAGGAACGCTTTGCCCGTCCCGATACTTCGGTGACCGGCCAGGTGCTGAAGCTGGTCGCCGCCAATCCCGACGCGATCCTGGTCGGCGCGTCCGGCACCGCGGCCGCGCTGCCGCAGACCGAATTGCGCGAACGCGGTTACAAGGGTCTGATCTACCAGACCCACGGCGCCGCCAGCATGGATTTCATCCGCATCGCCGGCAAGGCGGCTGAGGGCGTGCTGATGGCCTCCGGTCCCGTCATGGATCCCGAGGACCAGCCGGACAGCGCGCTGACCAAGAAGCCGGGTCTGGCGCTCAACTCGGCCTATGAAGCCAAATACGGCCCGAACAGCCGCAGCCAGTTCGCCGGCCATTCCTACGATGCGTTCGAGATCCTGAAGCGCATCATTCCCGCGGCGCTGAAAACCGCAAAACCCGGTACGCCGGAATTCCGCGAAGCGATCCGCCAGGCGCTGCTGTCGGAGAAGGAGCTGGCGGCGAGCCAGGGCGTTTACAACTTCACCGAAAAGGACCGTTACGGCCTCGACGACCGCTCGCGCATCCTGCTCACGGTGAAGGACGGCAAGTACTCGCTGGTGAAGTAGGCGCTGCGAAAGATTTGAGACGATGAGAGCCGGCTCAAAGGGCCGGCTCTTTTGTTTCGTGCTTCTAGAATGGCATTGCCACTGAGGTCGTCATGGCCGGGCTTGTCCCGGCCATCCACGCCTTGCCACGCGGCGCGAAGAACGTGGATGCCCGGGACAAGCCCGGGCATGACGAAGCGGATACGCTGCGTTCCTCACGCTGCCTGCCGCAGCGGGGTCCAGGCGAACTCCGGATAGTAATTGTCCATCATGCGATCGACATAGGCGGTGAGGTTCGGAAAGCCCTCGGCACGCTCGCGCAGCGCCGATTCGAAGAACGGCGAGAGGATGCCGGCGAGCATGCCGAAGGCGGTGGCGTCGACGCCGCAGGGCTTGCTACCCATCAGATAGGACTTGTCGCCGAGCTGCACCGAGAGCGCGAACAGTGAACGCACGGCGAGGGCGACGTCGTCATCGGGCCCATGGCGGCCGAGCCCCGAGAGCAGATAGTTCTCGGCGACGCGGAATTGTGCATCCTCGCGGAGCTTCTCGCGATTGTGCTCCGGTGCGCCGTCGAAGAAATGCGCAGGCCCCTTGGCGAAATTGACCGGATCGACCCAGCGCGCGCCGACCAACCCCCAATAGACGTGGTGCTCGATCATCCGCTCGAACGCCCAGGCCTGCGCGCGCTCGGCCAGCGACAGGCCGGCATCGAAATCGAAGCCGTAGCGGCGCTCGATATGGGCGCGGATGAAGGTGGAATCGGCCACCGCCTCGCCGCCGTCGTCGATGAACGGCAACTGCCCCTTGGGCGAGGCCGGCGGCATCGCCCGCTCCTTCCGGTAGGGCAACCCCGCCATCTTGAGCTGCACCTCCGTCTTGGTGACGAAGGGGCTGATTTCTGGCAGGCCGAAGCCGGTGCCAAATCCGTAGAGCGTGATCATGAAGCTTCTCCTGAACCACCGAAAAAGTTGACGGAACCTAGTGCCGGGCTGCTGCCACCATGGTGGCAGCAGCCGTGATATCTTCTGCGAAACGGGCCCCCCGCCAGGCACGGCTCATCACATGGCGGGCCAGCGCGTCCGCAGCCTGGATCAGCGAGCGTGTCACCACGCTGGCGAGGGCAAACCGGAGGTCGACGGCCATGAGATCGAGTGAAACGAGGCGGCCGAACGCCGATGCGGACCACGTCTGTGCCCGCAGCATCGGAATGGCCGGGCCGAAATGGGTCGGAATGATCATGGACAAATCCCCTTCAGTCGATGTGTTGTCCCGGTATAGAACCCCCCTGCTGCCAACATCCTGTCAGCAGCCGCGCGCCGCTTTCTGAAAAGACCTCCAACGAGAGACCCGTCATGAGACGCGCCGACCGGCTGTTTCAGATCATCCAGGTGCTGAGGCGCACGCGTAAGCCGCTGACGGCGGACGCCATCGCGGCCGAGCTCGAGACCTCGAAGCGCACGATCTATCGCGACATCGCGACGCTGATCGGCCAGCGCGTGCCGATCCGCGGTGAAGCCGGCATGGGCTATATTCTGGAGAAGGGTTTCGACCTGCCGCCGCTGATGCTGACGCCCGACGAGATCGAGGCGGCGGTGCTGGGCGCACAATGGGTCGCCGGCCATGCCGATTCGGCACTGGCACGCGCGGCCGAGGATCTGATGGCCAAGATCGCCGACACCGTGCCCGAGCGCCTGCGTCCCTTCGTGCTGGAGCCGGCGAGCCGGGCACGGCCGAGCTGGAACAGGGAGCCGGACCGCCTGGACATGGTACGCACGCGCACGCAGATCCACGAAGGCAAGAAGATCATGCTGCGCTATCGCGACGAGCAGGGCCGCGCCAGCGAGCGCATGATCTGGCCGATCTCGGTCGGCTATCTCGAGGCCGTGCGGCTGCTGGCAGCCTGGTGCGAGCTACGCGGCGACTTCCGCAGCTTCCGCACCGACCGCGTGGTCGATGCCAACTATCTCGACGAGAGATATCCGGAGCGGCGCGACGTGCTGCGGGCGAAATGGCGGCAGAGCCTGGTCTGGGGTCCGCCCAAGGACACCTGAAGGATGCTCGAAGGACAAATGACGACGATGAAAGAGATCGATCCGTCGAGCTGTTGCCAGAGTTGCGGCGCCTGCTGCGGCTATTCGGCCAACTGGCCGCGCTTCTCGATCGAGAGCGACGAAGAGCTTGCCGCGATTCCGGAGGCGCTGGTCAACGACCGCCAATCCGGCATGCGTTGCGAGGGCGATCGCTGCTCGGCCCTGCACGGAGATATTGGAAAAGCGACCGCATGCGGCATCTATGCGGTACGGCCGGAAGTGTGCCGCACCTGCATGCCGGGCGATACCGAATGCGCGATGGCGCGGCGGAAGTTCGGGTTACCCGTGATCCCCAGCGTTTAGGCCGGAACGGCTTCGCTGATGTCGTCGTCGATCTCGTCGTCCAGCGGTGCGAGCACCGAGAGCGGCTTGGTCGACAGCGTGATCGGCTTGCGCCCGCCCGACAGCGACGGCGAGGATTTCGCCCTGCTTTCGCGCGACAGCGCATAGAGCGTCGAGCCGACGCGGCCGCCGTTCTCGATCAGGTCGCGCTCGTTACAGCTTCCCGCGATCGCGACCGCCAGTGAATGCAGATGGCTGCGGCGATAGCAGAACAGCGCCAGCTTCGCGCGTGCGTCTGGGGAAACACTCTCAACCAACCTCGGCAGGCCGCTCTCGCTGGCGCGATACATCTCGCCAAGGAGTTCGTCCTGAACCGGGCAGAAATCGCTTTCAAAGGCGTCGCGGCTTGAAAACATTGCAGTTCTCCCTCGACGACGAAGATGCAGCGCAATTCTCTAATGAAAGGTTAACCACCCTGCCCGGTAGTCACCCGGTGTGCTTGCGCGCGCGCCGCGAATCAGAGGCGCTGGCCGGGACTGCGGTTGCGGCAATCCTTCGAGACGCCCGCCTTTGGCGGGCCCTCAGGATGAGGAATTGGTTCGCGGCGAGATCCCAAACTCTCATGGTGAGGAACGCCGCCTGACGGCGCGCCTCGAACCATGAAGTCCGAGCAGCCAAACTGGGCCGGCCCTCAGTTCGCCGCCATGAAGATGGACAAGCCGAAGCCGGTGAGGTGGTGCAGCGCCTGGTCGACGCCGATCAGGGTCCAGAACCAGGGATGCGCAAGGTCGACCCCGAAATTTGCCGAGACCAGCCCCTTGGCGCGGTCGATCGTGATGTGGATCACGAAGTCGATGAAGGCCACGAACCAGAATTTCGGCGCCACGATCAGGATCAGCGGCAGCGCAACCGCAAGGTGAATCAGGCAATGCACCAGAAGCGGCAGGGCCCAGCCGTGCTTCTGGTCCTTGCCGTGCGCCATCCAGGCGGTCTGTAGGACGAAATCGGCGATGATGTGCTTGAAGGTGAGCAGCAACATCCAGCCAATGAGCGCTTCGACCGGAACCGCCGATGACATGGGTGGAAACGACAAGGCCGACGCCCTCATTGAGGTGACAAGAAAAATTGGAGCGTTCAGCGCAACTTCTTCTTGGACCGGTCAAATCGCCGGGACCTCTGATTTATGACATCTCCCGTGTCGGAATGCAGCCGGGGGAACCGGAAAATCGCCAAGTGTGGCTAACCGGTGATAGGATGCCCTTTCGCCGAGGCCGCGACGAGTAAGGTTACCCTCGGCTCGAAATTTGCATTCCGGACTTGGCGCGCTATCATTGCCGGCACAGATTATCGTTCTTTTTTCAGAGCTTTAGGAATTGCAGGGCACCCGCCGCGATCACGTCCGCGAGCTGCTCGTCACCCGAGAATAAGGCCAGAGTGCTGCCATGAGTACTGAAGGCCCCACCGCATCTCCGATCGAGCCGCCGCCGCGGCGCCCCAAGGTGATCAAGACCAATCAGCAACAGGTCTTCCTCTACGTCGTGCTGACCCTGCTGCTGTCGCTCGCCACCGTCTGGGGCGGCCGCGCCCTGCTGCACAATTCGGAGACGCTGACCTTTGCCGTCGGCGCCCCCAACAGCGACGAGGCGCTGTTCGCGGCCAAGCTCGCCACGGTGCTGGAGACCAACGCCTCGCGCTTCCGGATCAAGGTCGTCAACAACCCCGACAACGCCAAGGCGCTCGCGCAGTTCGACCGCAAGCAGGCCGATCTCGCCGTGCTGCGCACCGACGCCAAGGTGCCGCTGCGGGCGCGCACGCTCGCGATCCTCGAGCACGATCTCGTGCTTCTGCTTGGTCCCGGCAACAAGAAAATCAAGTCGATCGCCGAGCTGAAGAAAAAGAAGATCGCCGTTCTCGCCGAGAGCGAAGCCTCGCTCGCCTTCGTCCGCAGCATGCTCGACATCCCCGACGGTCCGGACGCCGCCAAGATCCAGATTGCGCCGCAGGGCGCAACGCTCGACAAGTTGTTTGCGCCGTCGAACGGCTTTGGCGCGGTGATCGCCATCGTCCATGCCTCCAGGGCTGTCAGGGACAAGACCTATGAGCAGGTCGCCAAGCGCGGCGGCTTCACGCTCAACGCGATCGACGAGGCCAAGGCGCTGGCGCGCAGGCTTCCCGGCATTTCCAGCGAGACGCTGACGGCGGGCACGCTATCGACCTCGCCGCAAATTCCCGACGACGACCTCGACACGATCGGGCTCGAATGGCTGCTGGTTACGCAATCCAGGATGTCTCCGACCACAGCTGGCGAGCTGGCGCGCACGATCTTCGAGAACAAATCCGCACTCGGGCTCGACAACGGCTTTGCTACCAGAATCGAGCCGGCCTCGACAGAGAAGGACGCCTTCGTGATGGCGCACCAAGGGGCGGCCGACTACATCAACGACGATACCAAGTCGTTCATGGATAAGTACAGCGACCTGATGTATCTGGGCGCCGTCGCGCTCAGCGTCATCGGATCGATCTTCGCGGCGATCTACGCCAAGATCACCCGCATCGCGCCGGAGAAGGCCAGCGAGCTCTCCACCGCCATCCTCGACGTCGGCGAGCGGATCGAGCACGCCCACTCTCTGGACCAACTCGAATGTCTCCAGGACGAGCTGGAGGGCATCCTGCGCGGCGCCGTCATCGGCCTGAGGGACGGCACGATCAGTACCGACGGGCTCGACACCTTCAAGCTCGGCTACGAATTCGTCCGCGACGAGATCGGCATGCGCCGCGACCATCTGAAGCGCCATGCCGGCGAAACCGAAAAGACGGTGCGCGATGCCGGCCTTGCCCAGCACGACGACAGCAATGTCGTGGTGGTGAAGACCGCCCAGAGCGCCTGACGGCACGCCGGCCGGCCGCCCCTTGCTCTTTTGTCCCGGACAAGCTGCAGCGCCCAAAGGCGTTGCGGCGCAGAGTCGGGACCCGAACGCCGCGGCGCAGATAGAGCCTTCCCCCTCGTTGACGGCCTCCGCACAGGCAGGCACTTTGGCGCCGCCGTCCCAGCAGGGACCTCGTAAGACCAGTCCCGATACCGAGCCGCCTTCCCGCATGTCCAAGCCGCTGACTACCGCTCTGGCCCAGTTCACGGCCGCCACGGCCGGCCGCAACATGACCAAGGCGGCCTATGTCGCGGTGACCGCCGGCGTGCTCAGCATGGTGCTGCTGACGGACAGGCGGGCCGACGAGGCGCACAAGTGGGTCAGCGGCCTGCTCTGGACCTGCCTCGCCTATTTCGTGTTCGAATGGCTGGTCCGGCTGCGCCATATGGCGCGGCAGGGGCGGCTGTCGCTCTATGTGTCCTCCTCGGCCGGGCTGGTCGATGCGATCGGGGCGCTGTCCGTGCCGGTCGCGCTTCTCCTTGGCGCCGAGCCCAGAACGGCCTGGCTGCTGAGCGTGCTCTGGGTGCTGAAGGTGGTGCCGGGCATTCCCGGCCTGCGGCAGCTTCGCCGCGTGCTGGTGCTGGAATCGGGCCCGCTGCTCAGCGTGCTCGTGATCTTCCTGATGGTGGTCTTCCTCGCCTCCGTCGCCGAATATTTCCTGGAGCGGGACGTGCAGCCACAGACCTTCGGCAGCGTGCCGGCCGCGCTGTGGTGGGCGGTAGTCACCTTGACGACGACAGGCTATGGCGACGCCGTGCCGGTCACGCCGCTCGGGCGCTTGGTGGCGGCCGCAGTAATGATCTCGGGCCTCGGCGTGTTCGGCCTCTGGACCGGTATCCTGGCGACAGGATTTGCCGCCGAGACGCGGCGCGACAATTTCCTCAGGACCTGGGAGGCCGTCAGCAAGGTGCCGTTCTTCGCGGCCCTCGGACCCTCCGCGATTGCCGACGTCACCCACATGCTGCGGACCATGGAGCTGCCGGCGCGCACTTTGGTCATCCGCAAGGGCGCGCAGGGCGACTGCATGTATTTCATCGCGGCCGGCGAGGTCGAGGTCGACCTGCCCGGCAAGAAGGTGCAACTCGGCGAAGGCGCATTCTTCGGCGAGATGGCGCTGCTCGGCAACAACATGCGCGGCGCCAATGTCTCGACCACGAAAGTGTCGCGGCTTCTGGTGCTCGACCTCGTCGACTTCCGCGTGCTGATGGCACGGCATCCCGATCTCGCGGAGACCATCGACGCCGAGGCGAAACGGCGCGCACTCGAAAACAGGTAAAAGGAGACGAGAATGTCGGACATCACCGACGCAGCCACCAGCCCCGTGCTCGAACGCGACGGCGCACGCGCCACCATCCGCCTCAACCGGCCCAAGCATCTCAACCGCCTGCAGGCCGAGGACCTCGCAGAGCTTGTCAAGTTGTTCGACCAGGTCGAGGCCGATCCTGCGATCCGCGTGCTGGTGCTGACCGGTACCGGCCGCGCCTTCTCCGCGGGCTACGACCTCAATTCGGTCGCCGAGCGCGCGGTGAGCGCAAACGCGCAGCCGAGCGCGGGCTCCGCCTTCGAGGTGGTCGTCAACCGTCTGGAGGATTTGGGCGTGCCGACGATCTGCCGGCTCAACGGCGGCGTCTATGGCGGCTCGACCGATCTCGCACTCGCCTGCGATTTCCGCATCGGCATCGACACCGCCGAGATGTTCATGCCGGCGGCGCGGCTCGGGCTGCACTATTACCGGAGCGGCATGAAGCGCTACGTGACGCGACTCGGCGTCGACAATGCGAAGAAGCTGTTCCTAACGGCTCAGAAGATCAGCGCGCCGGAGATGCTGCGCATCGGCTATCTCACCGCGATGGTGCCCGAGGAGACGCTCGACGAGGAAGTCGACAAGCTCGCGAATATCCTCGCCGGCAACGCGCCCCAAGCGATGCGCGGCATGAAGCGCGCGATCAACGAATTCGCCCGCGGCGAGCTCGATGAAGCCGCCGCCGACCAGCGTCACCGCGACAGCATGCGCGGCGACGAGATCAAGGAAGGCATCAAGGCGTTCGCAGAGAAGCGAGCGCCGCGGTTTTGAGAGAGCAGTTGGGAGTGCGAGCGCGCATCCACACTCCGCTGTCGTCCCGGGGCACCGCGAAGCGATGAGCCCGGGACCCATAACCACAGGGCGAACTTTTTGCGCAACAGGGGTCACTCCGAATCCCCGTCACCACATCTCCCTGTGGTTATGGGTCCCGGGCTCGCGCTACGCGCGCCCCGGGACGACAGCGGAGATTGAGGCGCGCCTGGTTACTCTATAGCCTTCGCATGCTGCGCGGCCATCTCGGCGTCGGCCGCAGCGATCCGCTGGAAGGCCGGCCGCGACGTCATGCGTTCGGCATAGCGGACGAAGACGTCCTTCTTCGGCACGATCCCGAACATCATCGTCCAGTTGAACCCGACACCCCACAGCACATCCGCGGCCGTCATGCGCTCGCCGAGCAGATACGGACCCTTCGACAGCTGCGCTTCCAGCGCGCCGAGCATGATGTCGTAGTCGGCGTAGGGCGACTGCGTGATCGGCGCCGGCTCGCGCTGCATGAACTTGTCGATCAGCGCCGGCTCGAAGGATGAGCCGGCATAGGCGATCCAGCGCAGATAGGGCCCGCGCAACGGATCGTTCAGCGCGGGCGTCAGACCTGCCTGCGGGAAGAGATCGGCGAGATAGATGGTGATCGCAACCTGCTCGGTCACCAGGGCACCGCCGTGGCTGATCGCCGGGACCTTGCCGAGCGGATTGATGGCGAGATAAGCGGGCTGGCGCTGCTCGCCGGCCTTCATGTTGAGAACATGCAGATCGTAGGGCGCGCCCAGTTCCTCCAGCAGCACCCGCGTGCCGGTGGCGCGGCTTTGCGGCGAGTAATACAGGGTAACGCGGTTCGAATCGGTCATGGCAAATCCTATCTGGCCTGCTGGCGATGGCGCAGCTTGTAGCGGGCCATACCTGACATCCTGTGTCAGGTATGGTTTAAACAATCATGCGCGCGAGCCGGATGTTGTCGATCCTCACCACCCTCCAGGCCAGGGGGCAGGTCACCGCGCCTGAACTCGCGGAGGCCTGCGAGGTCTCGGTCCGCACGATCTATCGCGACATCGACGCGCTCGCCGCGTCCGGCGTTCCCGTCTACGCCGACCGCGGCGCGGAAGGCGGCTATCGGCTGCTCGACGGCTATCGCGTGCGGCTGAACGGCCTGTCACCGAGCGAGGCCGAGACGCTGTTTCTGGCGGGCTTGCCGGGCCCGGCGGCGGCGCTCGGGCTGGATGCGGCAATGATTGCCGCGCAAAACAAGCTGATGGCGGCGCTGCCGGTCCACCTGCGCCAGGATGCCGGCCGGATGCAGGAACGGTTTCATCTGGACGCGCCGGGCTGGTTCGGCGAGGCCGAAGAGCCGAAGCATCTGCGCACGATTGCGGGCGCCGTGTTGCGCGGGACGCTGATCAAGATCCGCTATCAGAGCTGGCGCGCGGAGAAGCAGCGTCGCCTCGCGCCGCTCGGCCTCGTGCTGAAGGGCGGCGGCTGGTATCTGGCCGGACAAGTCGACACCAGCGTGCGCACGTACCGGATCGCGCGCGTGCTCGACTGCACCGCGCTCGACGACCGCTTCGATCGTCCCGCCGATTTCGATCTCGCCGGCTATTGGCAGGCCGCGACGCTCCGCCTCGAAGCGGAGATGCATCCCAATATCGCGATCGTCAGGCTGTCGCCGTTCGGCGTCAAACTACTGGACGCGCTGAGCCAGCCTTACGTCAAGGCGCGCACGCAGCTTGAGGAGACAGCCGATGCAGAGGGCTGGCGCATCGCGCGCGTGCCTGTCGGCAAGACGTCCTGGCACGCCGCGTCCGAATTGCTGCGGCTTGGCTCCGAGGTCGAAGTGCTGGAGCCCGCCGATCTCCGCGACAAAATGGCCGAGATGACGGAGGCGATGGCTGCGCGATATCGCGCGGCGCGAAAAACATGACGCCGGCATATTTCGCCGAGGCCCACGAAACAGTCCTGAAACACGATTCTCCCCTTGCCGTGTGAACGCATTCGCGTTTCGGCCCGACCGAGATGCAGGGACACAACAACGGCCTTAGCGCCACACTGGAGAATGAAAATGTTTCGTAAGCTTGCTCTTGGTCTGATCGTTGCCGGTTCGCTCGGCGTCGCCGCTCTCGCGCCCACCGCGGCGTCGGCCGGCGGCTTCTATCCTCATCATCACTGGGGTCACGGCTGGGGCCACGGCGGCGGCATCTACCTCAACACCGGCGTCAGCAACTGCTACCAGGAGCGCCTCGTCCGGACCCGCCACGGCCTGCGCGTGCGCGTCGTGAATGTCTGCGCCTACGGCATCTACTGATGCCCGCCTGATCGGTCGACGCAGCCCCGGTCGTTCCGCGACCGGGGCTCGCCGCTTCAACTCGCGAGAGCCGTCGGGGTCGCGGATGCGGATTGGTCGTCCGCGAGAGCATTGCGCTCAGAGATCCATCGTTCCGCGCGCGAGCGCCGCAGCGAGGGCGCAAACAGGAAGCCCTGTGCGACGTCACAGCCGATCCGACGGATGATCTCGAGCGCCTCCGGAGTCTCGACGCCTTCGGCCACCACTTTCATGTTGAACGCCTTCGCTAGCGCCACGGAGGCATCGACGATCTTCATCATGTCGTCGTCTGATGCGCAGCCCTTGATGAAGGACTGGTCGATCTTCAGCTCGCTGAACGGAAGCCGCGCCAAGGCCGCCAGCGACGAATAGCCGGTGCCGAAATCGTCGATTGCCGTGCCGATCTTCTTGATCCGCAACCGCACCAGAATGTCGTTGGCGCGATCGACGTCGGCCATCGCCGAAGTCTCGGTGATCTCCACCGTCAGCGAGGACGGAGAGATGTTTTCGCGGCGCAGGATCTCCTCGATCCGGTCGGGCAGGGCCAGATCCGACATCAGCGAGCCCGAGATGTTGACGGCAATGGTGAAACCGGGATTGCGCTCGATCAGCTTGCGGCCCTGCGACATCGCCGATGACAGGATGCAATCGGTCACTTCGCGCATCAGGCCGGCCTCCTCGGCGATCGGAACGAAGACCATCGGCGAGACCATTCCGAATTCGGCCGTGCGCCAGCGCGCCAGCGCCTCGGCGCCGACGACCCTGCCGGTCTGGAGCGCGACCTTCGGCTGAAACTCGACGAAGAATTCGCCGTCGGCGAGCCCTCGCAAAATCCTCTCCGGTGTGATCCGGAACTGCGGCGAGGCGGACGTCGCGGCCGGCGGCGCGCGGTCCGGTAATTCCAGTGCGCTGCGCAGGCGGTTCAGATCCAGCGGCTTCGTCAGGCATCCGCCGAGCGACAGCTTCAAACCGTTCGCGACCCGTCGCGTGGCCTTCATGATGCGGTCATCGCAACCGCTGATGATCACGATCGACATCGCGCGGAGGCCAGCTTCCGCGACGAAGCGCAACAACTCCACTCCGTCACGCTCGCCGAGCGACAGGTCGAGTGCCATGATCTCGAAGGCCTCGCGCGTCAGAAGCTCGGTTGCCGCCTCGTAGGAGGAAGCAACGACCGTCTCGTAACCGAGCTTCGCCCCGATCTTGCCGATCAGAACGCGTTGCACCAGATCGTCGTCGACCACCAGAAGACGGCCTCTCGTCGCACTCATCACCCATCTCTCCACACGTCGGCGGCGTTGATGTCGTCAACCTAGAGCGGCGGCCTCCCCTGGTCATGAATACAAGACGGCTAAAACTTTCCAGATCCGGAAGGAAACGTTAGGCACGTTTTTGCGGCCTTCAAGCGATTGATTCTCATGGTGTTTTCTTGAAGCTCGGCGCAGCGGTAGCGGAATATTCCGCGCCATGCGCAATTGCAATGAACGCGTCGTGAAGCTCTCTATCGGAAGCTGGCAAATGCGTGCGCGCGACTAGCCCGCCCGCCGCTGCCGGCGAAACCAGGCCCAGGTCTCGCGCGTCGTTCTGATGTAGCCGCGGCCGCGATGGACGATGTCGTCATCGACGATCTCGTTCAGCTTCGGCAGCGCGTGAAACGGGATCGAGGGATAGGCGTGATGCTCGACATGGTAGGGCATGTTCCACGCAAACCATTTGACCATCGCGCCAGTGTAGGTGGTGCGGGTATTCTGGAAAGCGCTGCGGGTGCGCTCGCAGCCGGTATGCTCGGCATAGAGATAGGGCCGCAGGAAGAACTGCCCGATGACGAGCGGAACGATCCAGACCCAGAGCAGCAAGGCCGAGGAGCACCACAGCGACAGCGCGAGCAGCAGCGCATAGAGCGCGACATAGACACGCGCCTCTCTCACGATGACGGCGCGCTTGTTTTCGGGGATCCAGGGGACGGTGACCTCTCCGGTGACCGCATGGACGAGCATCAGCCGGAGGCGGCCGGCGACCTGGAGCACACCGCTATAGGCGATCGCGAGCTGGGTGTCGGATGTCGGCTTCACCCCGACGATCAGTTCGGGATCCTTGTCCGGATCCTGGGTGTAGCGGTGATGGTCCCAGTGAAACAGGCAGTAATATTCGTAAGGCAGTCCGATGAGGAAGGCCGAGAGATAACCGACGACGAGGTTGAGGCTCCGGCTCCTGAACGCGGTCTTGTGCGCGGTCTCGTGCACCGCCATGAACAGGAAGGCGACGACATAGCCCTGCACCGCCATCAACGGCAGCGCCCAGAGCACGCCCCAATTCGACGAAATCTTCCAGATCAGCATCCCCATCAGCACGATCACGCCATAATGGCCGAGGCTCTGCGCCGCGCCCCTGAGATCGGAGCGGACCGACAGCTCGCGCAGCATCACCGGCGTCAGCGGCTTCAGGCGGTGGCCGGACTCTGAAACGGTCGCGTCGGTCATGATCGATCCCTGCCTTACTTGCCGAGAAGCGCCGCGACCTCGGCCCGGAGAAAGGCCTGGTCGCGCGGATTGCCAATGGGGTTGCCGGCGCGATGGCCATGCAGCGACGGGATCGGACGCAGCACCGCCGATCTCGCGCCAGTCAGCCGGCCGAGTTCGTCTTCGTTGTCGCGGACATCGAAATAGCGGTCGGTCGCGCCCGGCATCAGCAGCATGTGCGCGTTGATCGCCGCCAGCGCGCGATCGAAATCGCCGGCGAAGCTCGCACAGCGGCTGATGTCGCCATTCTGCCAAATGCCGATCTGCGCCAGCAGGTCATTGGCGTCGCGGCGAGCGAACGTCACGTCCCAGACACGGACGAGATAATCCTCCAGCGAGGTGAACCCGGCCTCGCGCCAGAGCTCGTCGCGATAGAAGCCGTGCGACATCGCCCAGCCGGCATAGACCCGCCCCATGGCGCGATAACCGGCAACGGGCCTCTCGGCGAAGCGGCCGTCGCGGAAAGCGGGATCGGCGGTGAGCGCGGCCTTCACGCTCTCCAGGAAGACGTAATTGTAGGGCGCGCAACGCGCGCTGCCGCAGACCACGGCGGCACGCTCGACCATATCAGGGTGCAGCGCCGCCCAGTGATAGGCCTGCATGCCGCCCATCGACCAGCCATAGACGAGAGCAAGCTTCGTGATGCCGAAGCGCTCGGTGAGGAGCCGGTGCTGGACCGCGATGGCATCGTGATAACTCACCTCGGGAAACTGCACTGCTGTATTCGACGGCGAAGACGACAGGCCGTTGCCGAACAGGTTCGGGATGACGATGAAGTAGCGCGTGGGGTCGAGCACGCCGTCCGGACCGATCAGCCATTCGGTGTCGGCGTGCTGCGCACTGAACGAGGTCGGATAGAGGATGACGTTGTCTTTGGCCGGGCTCAGCGTGCCGTAGGTCTTGTAGGCGAGCTTCATCGAGGGAAAGACGGTCCCGGACTGCAGGGTGACCTCGCCAGCCTCGAAGATCTCGTAGTGCGCCGTCATGAACCGAACTCCGCCCGCAGCCAAAGAATACGCCGCTGACGCGGCAATGCATCGATCATGCCGGGCCCAGCGGACGCGCCGTTGCGCCACGCTCAATAACTGTACTTTTAGTCCAGTTATGACGGGCCGGCAAGATAAATCCGAACGCCCGCCGGTTCACGCGATGGCCGCCAGATAGCGTTCCACCGATGCCGCGAAGGCCGCCTTGGCGCCGCCAGCGATGTTGCGCCCCCACCAGGCGCCATAGATGCGGTCGAAGGCGAGCGGCTCGACGGCGGCCGCGATCCGTCGCACCGCGGCTGCATTGAGCGGCATGTAGTTGGGGTAGGAATACATGAAGCTGACGAAGCGGCGGTCCATCGTCACCTGTGCGATGTCGCCGGTGAGCAGGGCGCCCCTGCCATCCGCACTGCGCGCCGAGTGCAGCATGGTGGCGCCGGCGAAATGACCGCCGGTGCGCAGCAGCAGCACATCGTCGGAGATGCGGTGGCTTTCTCCGGTCCAGTGCACGATGGAAGGATGCGGCCGCGTGACGAAAGCGCGATCGTCGGCATGCAGATAAACCGGCACGCCGCCAAAGACGTCACTCCAGTCGGCGGCCGCGCCGTAGTAATGCGGATGCGAGATCGCGATCGCCTTCAGGCCGCCGAGCGCTGCGACGTATGGGATGGCGTCGTCGGTTGCGAGCGGAATGCAATCCCACATCACGCAGCCGTCGCCTTGAGGCACCAGCAGCGCGCGCTGCCCGATGGCGAAGCTCGGCTCCATGCCGATTCCGGTGAGGCCGAGATCGTCGCGTTGCACCAGCCTGTGTCCCCGCGCGAGTTCCTCGCGCGTGAGAAAGGTCTGCCCGTTCCAGTTCACGAACTGCCGCTCGTCCTCGCAGATCACGCAGGAGGCGGGTGGATTTCCGCCGTCCGGGAATTGCGCGCCGCAGGTTTCGCAGGTCCAGAGAGGCATGACCAGAGCTCCGTGAGAAGATCGCAAGATGACATTGCGAACACGCTTTCAGCAAGGTCGACGAGCAGCAGGGGCGTGACTGGAACCAACGCGACGAGCGCCGGTTACGTTCTGGTCCACGCCGGAGCGATTGGCCAAGAGGATCGCGAGCATGTTCAGGTATCGATGACTTCGCGGCCTCCCTCCTCGTCCCGTATCTGGCCCCTCTTCGCGCTCAACTTCTTCATGGCCGACATGCAGTCGGGCATCGGGCCGTTCGTCGGCGTCTTTCTCCAGGAGCGTGGCTGGGCGACCGGGCTGATCGGCACCGCGATGACGATCGGCAATGTCGCGGGCATGCTGGTCACGACGCCGATCGGCGGCTTCATCGATTCCAGCCGCAACAAACGCCTGTGGGTCGTCATTCCCGGCGTCTGTGTCGTTCTCGCCTCCGCCATCATCCTGATTTCGCAGAATTTCTGGGCGGTGACGTTCTCCCAGGTCGCGCAGTCGCTGGCGAGCGCCGCCATCGTGCCGGCGGTCACCGGGATCACACTCGGCATCGCCAAGCAGAAGGGCTTCAACGCGCTCAACGGCCGCAACCAGGCGTTCAACCACGCCGGCAACATGGTTGGCGCGGCACTGTCCGGCTATCTCGGCTACAGATTCGGTTACGTCGCCGTATTCGTGCTGGCGGCCGTGTTCGGCGCCATCGCGATCGCCTGCGTGATGATGATCCCGGCCAAGGCGATCGACGATCGCGCCGCACGCGGCAGCAAGGAGGATGATCCCGACAGCGCGCCGGACGCATTCACGATGCTGCTCAAGCACCGGGCGCTGCTGGTGCTGGCGCTGGCGCTCGCACTGTTTCATCTCGGCAATGCCGCGATCGTTCCGCTCTACGGCCTTGCGGCGGTGGCCGAAGGACAGGCCAGCGGCCCGAGCTTCGTCGCAACCACCGTGGTGATCGCGCAGGGCGTGATGGTCGTGACGTCGCTGATCGCGATGAAGGCCGCGAGCAAGCGCAATTACTGGCCGATCGTCCTGATCTCTTTCATGTTCCTGCCCATCCGCGGCGTGCTGGCCTTCTTCGTCACGGGATGGTGGGGCGTGGTACCGATGCAGGTGCTCGACGGCATCGGCACCGGACTGCAGACGGTCGCCGTTCCCGGCATAGTCGCGCGCGCGCTCAACGGCACCGGCCGCATCAATCTCGGCCAGGGCGCCGTGATCACGGTGCAGGGCGTCGGTGCCAGCCTCAGTCCCGCGCTCGGCGGCTGGATCGCGCAATGGATCGGCTACGGACCGACCTTCCTGCTGCTCGGCGGCTTTGGCCTCGCCTCGATGGCACTGTGGCTGGCGTTCGGGGCGGCGGTGAAGAAGTATTGATCGTCATTGCGAGGCGCGGAGCCAGTGGCGCGCTCCAATGTTCCGAGTTCCGTTCAGGGAAACTCCACCACGATCTTTCCGAAATGACCACCCTGCTGCATCAGGCGCAGCGCTTCGGGCACCGCCTCGAAAGCGAACACCTGGTCGATCACGGGCCTCATCGCATTCCGTCCGATTGCAGCACTCATACCCTCGAACATGCGGCGGCTGCCGACGGAGAGACCAACGACATGCAGGTTCTTGGCGAACAGAGTCGGGATTGCAATCTGCTGCGAGACGCCCGTGAGCACGCCGATCACGAGAATGGTGCCCCCGACCCGCGCCGCCTCGAGCGATTGCGCGAAAGTGTCCTTGCCGCCAACCTCGACGACGTGATCGACCCCTCCGCCGGTCCACTCCGCTGCAGCCTTGCCCCAATCCGGCACGGAACGATAGTTGATGGTATGGTCGGCACCGAGCGCCCTGGCGCGTTCGAGCTTCTCGTCGCTCGACGACGTCACGATCACGCTTGCGCCAGCGAGCTTGGCGAATTGCAGCGCGAAGATCGACACGCCACCGGTGCCTTGCACCAACACGGTGTCGCCGGGCCGTACCTTTGATTCTTCGAACAGCGCGCGCCAGGCCGTGAGCCCCGCGCAAGGCAGCGTCGCAGCCTCCTGGAACGACAGATGCGAAGGAATGCGGCTCACGCCCTCGGCGTCGAGCACCATCACCTGCTGCAGAACGCCCGGCCGCGTGCCGCCGAGCGCGTAACGACGGCTGGTCGCCGAAACTTTCCCATCCATCCAGGACTGGAAGAACATCGGACAGACGCGATCGCCGACCGCGACCCGGGTCACGCCGTCGCCGGCGGCGACCACCTCGCCGGCGCCGTCGGAGAACGGGATCAACGGCAATCTGGAGACGCCACCCTTGCCATGTATGGTGAGTAGATCGCGATAGTTGAGCGATGCCGCCTTCATCCGCACCGCGACCTGACCCGGTCCGGGCGCAGGCTCCGGCAAATCAGTCAGTTCCATCCCTTCGATCGACCAGTCGCGCGCAACCTGCCAGACTTTCATGAGAAGCGCTCCGTCTCAGGTGCCAAAGCTCTTCTGCACCGCCTTGTCCAGTGTCTCACCGCCGACGAAGCGCTGGCGCAGCTCGCGCTTGAGCAGCTTGCCGCTCGGATTCTTCGGCAAGGCATCCACGAAGATGACGCGCTTGGGCACCTTGAAATGCGCCATCTGGCCGGCGCAATGCCTGATGACGGATTCTTCGTCGAGCTTTTCACCGCTTTTGACCACGACGATGGCGGTGACCGCCTCGATCCAGCGCGGATCGGGCAGGCCGACCACGGCGACCTCGGAGACCGCAGGGATGCGGTAGACCATCTCCTCGACCTCACGGCTCGCAACATTCTCGCCGCCGGTCTTGATCATGTCCTTGACGCGATCGACCACGGTGATGTGGCCCTCTTCGTCGACGGTGGCGAGATCGCCGGAATGAAACCACCCGCCGGCGAACGCGGCCGCGGTCTTTTCAGGGTCGTTGTAATAGCCGGACAATAGATGCGGTGAACGATGCACGATCTCGCCGACTTCGCCGACCTTGATGTCCTCCATCGACGCGTTGACCACGCGCGTCTCGACATTGAGCACGGGCTTGCCCGCCGAGCCCGCCTTGCGCAGCTGGTCCTCCGGCCGTAGCACGGTCGCGAGCGGCGCGATCTCGGTCTGGCCGTAGAAGTTCCAGAACTTGACGGCGGGCAAGCGACGCTGCAGTTCGAGCAGCACCTCGACCGGCATGATCGAGGCGCCGTAATACCCCTTCTGCAGCGTGGACAGATCGGTCTTGTCAAAATTCGGCGAGCGCAGCATCGCGATCCAGATCGTCGGCGGCGCGAAGAAGGACGTGATCTTGTGCGCCTGAATCAGCGCGAGAATGTTGTCGGCCGTCGGCTTGCCCGTGATCACGCCGGAGGCACCGAGATAGATCTGCGGCCCCAGGAACACGTCGAGCTGGGCGCAGTGATAGAGCGGCAGCGCGTGCAGGAATTTGTCCTCCACGCTCATGCCGCCGTCGATGATGCAGCTGACATACTGCCACATCACGGCCTCATGGGTCAGCATCGCCCCCTTGGGCAGGGATTCCGTGCCGCTGGTGTAGACGATCTGGGCGAGATCGCGGCTGTCGACCGACGCTTCGAGGGACGAACCGTCGGCATCAAGCAGATCGTCGAAGGTGGTGAGACCCGCGGGCGCCGACGCGGGATCCTCGCCCGGCAGCCAGATCATCTTCTCGACCGCGCAATCCTTGGCGCTAGCTGCGCTCGCCGGCCCGACGAAATCGGGGCCGGTCGCGAGCAATCTTGCCCCGGAGCTCTTCAGGATGAAATTGATCTCGTCCGGATTGAGCATGAAGTTGATCGGCACCAGCACCGCGCCG
Source organism: Bradyrhizobium symbiodeficiens (assembly GCF_002266465.3). Classification (NCBI taxonomy): domain Bacteria; kingdom Pseudomonadati; phylum Pseudomonadota; class Alphaproteobacteria; order Hyphomicrobiales; family Nitrobacteraceae; genus Bradyrhizobium; species Bradyrhizobium symbiodeficiens. The sequence continues at coordinate 6,399,630 of NZ_CP029427.2, forward strand.
ATCCGCGCCACCGCAAACCGCAGCGCGGCAAAGGCATGCGAATTGCGCGAGAGCACCGCAATGCGGTCACCCTTCTTGGCGCCGAGACCAAGCAGACCACGACCGAGCCGGTTGCAGATCGCGTCCATCTCGGCAAAGGTCCAGCTGACATTGCCGCAGCTCACCGCAAGCTTGTCCGGTTCGCGGCTTGCAGAACGGCGCAGGAGATCGCCGATCGAATGCTCGCGCGCCTTCGCGATGGTGGCTGCGGTATCGCTCGACATTTCCGTTCCCCTGGAATTTGTTGTCGACGCAAATGCCGGCTTGGACAGCCTCGACATGTGCGCCCTTTTGGATCTGCGCGAAGCGTAATGGCCGCAACAGGCCGCGTCAAATCGGCCCCGCTCCGACGCCATCACGCAAGATTTGGCGCTTCGGCGGCGCGAACCTAAGTTTGTGCGCCATAAATAATAATTTCACGGGGGAAATGTTCATGTACCGGAATGCGGGCGTTGCCGTTGCGATTGGATTGCTGTTGACGTCCTCGGTCGGTTCGGCTTCGGCCCAGCAGGCGCCGCTCAAGATTGGCGTACTCTCCGACTTCTCGTCCGTCTATTCCGATATCGGCGGCATGGGAAATGTCGAGGCCACCAAGATGGCGATCGAGGATTTCGGCGGGCAGATGTTCGGCAAGCCGATCGACATGGTCTCCGCCGACGTGCTCAACAAGCCCGACGTCGCCTCCACCATCGCCCGCAAATGGTGGGAGACCGAGGGCGTCGACATGATCATCGACCTGCCGACCTCGGCGACCGCGCTCGCGGTGATGGAGCTGTCGAAGCAGTACGAGAAGATCATGATCGTGACCGACGCGGCGAGCTCCGACATCACCGGAAAATCCTGCTCGCCCTACACCGCGCACTGGACCTACGACACCTACGCCAACGCGCACACCGTCGGCAGCGCGATCGTCAAGAACGGCGGCGACACCTGGTTCTTCCTGACCGCCGACTACGTGTTCGGCCATTCGGTCGAGCGCGACACCGGCGATGTCGTGAAGGCCGCGGGCGGCAAGGTGCTGGGCAGCGTCAAGCATCCGCTCAACACCGCGGACTTCTCGTCCTTCCTGCTGCAGGCGCAGGCTTCCAAGGCCAAGATCATCGGCCTCGCCAACGGCGGCGGCGACACCATCAACGCGATCAAGCAGGCCGGCGAGTTCGGCATCGTCGCCGGCGGCCAGAACCTGGCGGCGATCGTGATGTTCATCTCCGACGTGCACAGCCTGGGCTTGAAGCTCGCGCAGGGCCTGATCATCACCGAGGCCTATTACTGGGATCTCAACGACAAGACCCGTGCCTTCGGCAAGCGCTTCATCGAGCGCGTCAAGCGCATGCCGACGATGAACCAGGCTGCCACCTATAGCGCGACGCTGCATTACCTCAAGGCTGTACAGGCCTCGGGCACCAGGGACACCAAGACGGTGATGGCGAAGATGCGCGAGCTGCCGGTGAAGGACGCCTTCACCGACAACGGCGTGCTGCGCGAGGACGGCCGCATGGTGCACAGCATGTACCTGTTCCAGGTGAAGAAGCCGGAAGAATCGAAGGGGCCGTGGGATTATTACAAGCTGCTCGCCGAAGTTCCCGCCGACCAGGCGTTCCGCCCGCTGAAGGACGGCGGCTGCCCGTTGGTGAAGTGAGACGGCCCGAATCGAGCCGACAGTAATCCGTTCAGCGACTTTCGCTCGTCCGCTCAAGCGGACGAGCGGTCATCAGCGCAGGCCCAAAATAGAGGCAGGACGCCTCACGCCGCGGGCTGATCTGCATCAAGTTGCGATGCGGAATTCGCTGCAATGTTGAGGCCGCCCTCCCGCGATCAGCGGCCGGGCGTTCGTATCTCAACAATGGGCGCCGCTTCACGGCGTTTTGAACAGATGAACTTCACTCCGGGTCGCGTCATCGCCGCGATCGCCGTCCTCGTTGCGGGCGGCGGCTATTACTATTGGCAGCACCGCGATACCAACACGCTGCCGGCAGGCTTCGCCCGCGGCAACGGCCGGATCGAAGCGGTCGAGATCGACATCGCCACCAAGACGCCGGGACGGATTCGCGAGATCCTGGTCAACGAAGGCGACTTCGTGCGTGTGGGCCAGGTTCTGGCGCGCATGGACACCGAGCAATTGCAGGCCCAGCGCCGCCAGGCCGAGGCGCAGCTCCAGCGCGCGTCCATCAATGTCGAGACCGCGAAGAGCCTGGTGAACCAGCGCGAAGCCGAACGCAAGGCCGCCGAGGCCGTGGTCGACCAGCGCATCGCCCAACTCGACACCACGAGCCGCAAGCTCGATCGCTCCGAACAATTGATCAAGACGAGCGCGGTGTCGCAGCAGGTCCTCGACGACGATCGCTCCGCTAACGCCACGGCGAAGGCGGCGCTTGCCGCGTCCCACGCCCAGGTCGCCGCATCGGAAGCCGCGATCAGCTCCTCCCGCGCCATGGTGATCGATGCCGGCGCTGCAGTCGACGCCGCGAAGGCCGCGATCGAAAGCATCAACGCCGACCTCAATGACAGCGTGCTGAAGGCGCCGCGCGACGGCCGGGTACAATATCGCGTATCGCAGCCCGGCGAGGTGCTCGCCGCCGGCGGCCGCGTCCTCAACATGGTCGATCTCGGCGACGTCTACATGACGTTCTTCCTGCCGACGGCCGATGCCGGGCGTGTCGCGATCGGCGCCGAGGTCCGCCTCGTGCTCGACGCCATCCCGCAATATGTGATCCCCGCCAAGGCCACCTTCGTCGCCGACGTCGCGCAATTCACGCCCAAGACCGTCGAGACCGAGGAGGAGCGGCAGAAGCTGATGTTCCGGATCAAGGCGCATATCGCACCCGAGCTGCTGCGGCAGCACATCGAGCATGTGAAGACCGGCCTGCCCGGCATGGCCTATGTGCAGCTCGATCCGGCCGCGCAATGGCCCGACAATCTCAAGATCAAGCTGACCCGATGAACGCGACCGCCACAACCGATGCATCGGCTGCCGCCGGCAGCGTGGTGCATCTGGAAGGCGTAGGCCTGAGCTATGGCAAGGCCCGGGCGCTCGATGACATCACCCTCGACCTGCCGTCCGGCTGCATGGTCGGACTGATCGGCCCCGACGGCGTCGGCAAATCCAGCCTGCTTTCGCTGATCGCCGGGGCCCGCGCGATCCAGCAGGGGCACGTCAATGTCCTCGGCGGCGATATGGCGAGCGCGCGCCACCGCCGCAACGTGTGCCCCGACATCGCCTACATGCCGCAGGGCCTCGGCAGGAATCTGTATCCGACACTGTCGGTGTTCGAGAACATCGACTTCTTCGGCCGCCTGTTCGGACACGGCAAGGCCGAGCGGAACAGGCGGATCGCCGGCCTGCTGCGCGACACCGGGCTGACGCCCTTCGCCGACCGGCCGGCGGCAAATCTCTCCGGAGGCATGAAGCAGAAGGTCGGCCTGTGCTGCGCGCTGATCCACGATCCCGAACTCCTGATCCTGGACGAGCCGACCACCGGCGTCGATCCGCTGTCGCGCCGCCAGTTCTGGGAATTGATCGCCTCGATCCGGCAAGGGCGGCCCGGCATGAGCGTGATCGTCTCGACCGCCTACATGGAAGAGGCCGCGCAGTTCGACGTCCTGATCGCGATGAACGCCGGCCGCGTGCTGGCGACCGGAACGCCCGCCGAGCTCAAGCGGCAGACCGGAGCCGATACGCTCGATGAGGCCTTCATCCGCCTCTTGCCCGACGCGGATCGCAGCAACCATACCGCTGTCGTGATCCCGCCGCGGAGCGACGACCACGATGAGATCGCGATCGAGGCCGACCACCTGACCCGACGGTTCAACGGGTTCGTCGCCGTCGACGACGTCAGCTTTCGGATCAGGAAGGGCGAGATCTTCGGCTTCCTCGGCTCGAACGGGTGCGGCAAAACCACAACCATGAAGATGCTCACCGGCCTGTTGCCGGTCAGTGAGGGCACCGCGCGGCTGTTCGGCAACACCATCGATGCCCGCGACATGTCGGTGCGGCGGCGCATCGGCTACATGTCGCAGGGCTTCTCGCTCTATTCGGAGCTCACGGTCGCACAAAATCTAGACCTGCACGCGCGGTTGTTCGAGCTTCCGGCGGAAACCATCGCCGCGCGCATCGACGAGATGGTCGCCCGGTTCGATCTTGCCGGCGTCGTCGACGCCCTGCCCGATGCCCTGCCGCTCGGGCTGCGGCAGCGATTGTCGCTGGCGGTCGCCATGATCCATGCGCCCGACATCCTCATCCTCGACGAACCGACTTCGGGCGTGGATCCGGTCGCCCGCGACCGCTTCTGGCAGATCCTCGCCGAACTCTCGCGCAAGGACAACGTCACCATCTTCGTCTCGACCCACTTCATGAACGAGGCCGAACGCTGCGACCGGGTCTCGCTGATGCATGCGGGCAAGGTCTTGACGTCGGACACGCCCGCGGCGATCGTGGCCGCGCGCGGCACTGCGACGCTGGAGCAGGCCTTCATCGCCTGCCTGGAAGAGGCGATTGCGGACACGTCGGAACCGGCCGGCCAGCCTTCGATCGCTTCGCCCCTACCGGCCGCGACGGCGGAGCCGCCACGCAAGCGCGGCACGACATTCAATCCGACGCGCATGCTCGCCTATTCCCGGCGCGAAGCACTCGAGCTGCGGCGAGATCCGATCCGCGCCACGCTCGCGATCCTCGGCAGCGTGCTGCTGCTGTTCGTGCTCGGCTACGGCATCAGCATGGACGTCGAGAACCTGACCTTCGCCGTGCTCGACCGCGACGACAGCGCGATCAGCCGCGACTACAGCCTCCAGATCGCGGGCTCGCGCTATTTCACCGAGAAATCCCCGATCATCGACTATGCCGATCTCGACCGCCGGATGCGCGCCGGCGAGATCGGCCTCGCCATCGAGCTGCCGCCCGGCTTCGGCCGCGACGTCAGCCGTGGCCGCCATGTCGAGATCGGCGCCTGGGTCGACGGCGCCAATCCGACGCGGGCTGAAACGCTGCGCTCCTACGCCCAGGCGATCCACGCCACCTGGCTCGCGCAAAAGGGCCGCGAGCTCTATGGCGAGGCGGCGATCGCCGGCTCCTACCAGCTCCAGCTGCGCTACCGCTACAACCCTGATGTCATCAGCGTCGTCGCCATGGCGCCGGGCATCATCCCGCTGCTGCTGGTCATGATCCCTGCCGTGCTCGCCGCGCTGGCGGTGGTTCGCGAGAAGGAGCTCGGCTCGATCGTCAACTTCTACGTGACGCCGGTGACGCGGCTGGAATTCCTGCTCGGCACGCAGCTGCCCTATGTCGTGCTGGCGTTCGGAAACTTCCTCCTTCTCGTCGGCTTTGCCCTCGTCGTCTTCCGCGTGCCGTTCACCGGGAGCTTTGCGACCTATGCCCTCGCGGCGCTGCTCTACGTCACGGCGACGACTGGCATGGGATTGGTGATCTCGGCCTTCATGAAAAGCCAGATCTCCGCGCTGTTCGGCACGGTCCTGATCACATTGATTCCGGCCATCCAGTATTCCGGCCTGATCGATCCGGTCTCGTCGCTCCAGGGGCTCGGGGCTGTGATCGGGAAGCTTTATCCCACAACCTATTTCGTCACGATCTCGCGCGGCACCTTCTCCAAGGGCCTCGGCTTCGAGGACCTCCATAGCGATCTGCTGGCACTCGCCGTCATGGTACCCATTCTGATGACGGTGGGGGCGATGCTGCTGAAGAAACAGGCCCGGTGACCATGCGCTTGGACAACGTCTTTCAGCTCGGTGTAAAGGAATTGCGCGGCGTGGTGCGCGACCCCATGCTGCTCGTGCTCATCGTCTATTCCTTCACGCTGGCGATCTATGCCGGGGCCAAGGCGCTGCCGGAAACCCTGAACCGCGCTGCAATCGCCATCGTCGACGAAGATCGTTCGCCAGTGTCGCGCCGCATCGAACTGGCATTCACGCCGCCCTACTTTTCCCAACCGCGCCTGATCTCGCAATATGAGATGGACCAGCGGATGGACGCGGGCCTCGACACCTTTGCGCTGAATATCCCTCCAGACTTCCAGCGCGACCTTCTGGCACGGAAGTCGCCAGCTATTCAGCTCAACATCGACGCAACGCGGATCTCACAGGCGTTCAACGGCGGCGGTTATATCGAGCAGATCGTCAGCGCAGAAATTGCCGAATTCCTGGCGCGCACCCGCAATGCACAGTCGCCCCCAATCGAGCTGGCGCTGCGGGCACGCTTCAACCCGGAGCTGAAGAAATCCTGGTTCGGTGCCGTCGATGAACTCATCAACTCGATCACCATGCTCTCGATCATCCTGACCGGCGCGGCGCTGATCCGCGAGCGCGAGCACGGCACGATCGAGCATTTGCTGGTGATGCCGGTCACGCCGCTGGAGATCATGGTCAGCAAGGTGTGGTCGATGGGGCTCGTGGTGCTGGCGGCCTCCGCGTTCTCCATCGTCTTCGTGGTCAAGGGGTGGCTGGCGGTCACAATCGACGGCTCGGTCGCACTGTTTCTGCTCGGGGCGGCGCTGCAGCTGTTCGCGACCACCAGCATGGGCATCTTCCTCGCGACCGTCGCGGGGTCGATGCCGCAGTTCGGACTGCTCCTGATGATGACCCTGCTGCCGCTGCAGACCCTGTCAGGCAGCATGACGCCGCGGGAGAGCATGCCGCAATTCGTCCAGGACATCATGCTGGCGGCGCCCAACACGCATTTCGTGATGCTCGCGCAGGCAATCCTGTTCCGCGGCGCGGGCCTGGAGGCGGTGTGGCCCCAACTGGTCGCGCTCGCCGTGATCGGCGGCGTCTTCTTCGTGATCGCGCTGCGGCGCTTCCGCGCGTTCCTGGCTTAGGCCTCGGCTTTAGAGCTTGTGCCCCTTCTGGCGCAGCGCCTCGATCAGGCGTTGCTTCAGTTCGTCGGCGGCCTTCTGGCTGACGTCCTGGCCGATCTGCGCACTCGCCTGCGCCAGCGCGTCCGACTTCTCCAAAAGCTTCTTCCCGGCCGGCTGGGCGTAGAAGGCGTCGATCTGGCGCAGCTCGTCCACGCTGAAGCTTTGGGCATAGACCACCGCGATCCGCTCGACCATGGACGCCACGAACGGAGCATAGATCCCGGAGCCGGGTGCCGTCACCGCATCGTAGTCGCGCTCGATCTCCGGCCTGTCCTGCGCAACCACGGGCCGAAGCTTGAGCAGAAGCTGCGGCAGCAATACGCGGTACTGATCGGCGACCTTCAAGGTGACGACGAGCTTGCGCGCCGCGCTCATCGCCTCCGGCGACGGCGCCTGTGCCGACGCACCGCAGACGAAAAACAGGAGCGTGCCGGCGATCGTCAACAAGCGTTTGGACATGGGGCTCTCCAGGACATGCGGACGATGCTTCAGCGGTTCGCGGGAGCCGCGCCGGCGGTCGCGGCCTGCGCGCTCTCGACGATCTCCGGCTCCTCGACCTCGGTCACCTTCACGAACAGGTCCGGCACGCGCTTGGCGCGGTCGAGCAGCCAGGCCGCGCCGATCATGATGGCGATGCCGACGAGGGAGACGGCGAGCTGCTCCCAGACGCCCTTGGTGTATTGCGTCAGGATCCAGTGCGCCGAGAACGACAGGAACACGCCGAGGCAGAAGATCGGCAGCGAATGCTGGCCGCAGAGGATGACGGGCCGCAGCCAGGCCCCGTGCAGCACCCGCCATTTGCGCGAGATGAAATGGGTCACCCAGATCGCCAGCGCCAGGAAGTGCGTGAAGCGCAGCATGTCGAGGTCGGTCTTGTCGATCGGGTAGATCGCCTTGATCATCCATTTCGGGATCAGCGCCTCGAGCGCGGGGACGTGCCAGGTCATCACGATCAGCAGCGCGAACACCAGCCAGGCCGCGGCCAGCCCCATCGCCGCCCTGGACCACACCCATCTGGCGACCTTGTCGATCTGGCCGACGCCGCACCATGCCGCGAACACGAACATCAGCTGCCAGCAGAACGGGTTGAAGTACCAGGTCGTGCCGGGCGGATAGGAAGCGATGTTCCAGTTGAACCAGCGCGACAGCACGTAGAGCACGACGGAGGCGGCGAGCGTCAGGTTCGGCCGGCGCACCAGGCACCAGATCATGAAGGGCGAGACGAGCACCAGCATGATGTAGAGCGGCAGCACGTCGAGATTGACCGGCTTGTATTTCAGCAGGATCGCCTGCCCGATCAGTTCGTCCGGATGTGACAGGAAGTTGAACACGTTGAACTCGTGCTGGTACATCGGATTGTCGAAGCGGCGCGTGGTGCGGGCGATCTGCGCGGTGAACAGCAGGAACAGCATGATGTGCGCGACATACAACTCGGTCGCCCGCCGCCACAGCCGCTTCATCGCGGCGAGAAGCCAGCCGCCGGCAACGATCGGGCCGTAGATCCAGCCGACCAGATAGCCGGAGATGAAGACGAAGAATTCGGCGGCATCGCTGAAGCCGTAATTGCGCAGCGTCAGCCAGGCCACGACGTCGTGCGGGATGTGGTCGAGGAAGATCATCCAAAGGCCGATGCCGCGGAAGAGATCGAGCCTGAGATCGCGCTCGACCGGCGCCAACAAAGCTGACTGGTCCCGCATGATCATGACCCCGCCTCGTCCGGTGGGCGTCGCGCCATGGCGGCGCCGGCAAAATGCGATGCTAAAAAATGCAGATCAAAAGTCATCTGGCCCTGCGGCTAGCACCGACGGTAGCCGACCTCGGCTTCGGTGCAAGGGCTTCGTCACTGCGGTGTGCGAGGCTGCCTCTCGCAGCCGCCCGGCGACGGGCCTGACCAAAAATCTCGAAAACAACCCCATGCACAGTAGCTAACCCTTTGTGCCGCCTATGAGATTTATTCGGCATTTTGGGCACTTTGGGCCGACGGTTCGGTCCGCGGCGGCGCAGTGCAGACCCGATCGGACGCGGCGTCAGATAAGCTCGCTGCCCTGGCCGAGCACCTCGGTCAGCATCGCCTCGGCCTTGCGCTGGAGCGGCCGCGCGCCGCTCTCGGAGGCGATCGCGATGGCGGCGCGCAGGGACGCGAGAATGGCCGCCCTGCTCTCCGCACTGGAGGCCGGCGTCACGACGGCCTCGCCGAACAGGGCCTCGGCCTCGAGGCCCGAAAACCCCTGCTGGCGGGCGGTGTTGCGGGCCTCGCGCAGCATGTTCTGCGCGGCCCTGACGTCGCCGAGGCGGCAGGTCGCGAGCGCAAGATAGATCGAGCTGCGCAGTACCGCCGAGGTATAGCCGACCGCCTTGGCCTCCTCGCGCGCCTCGGCCAGCACGCCGCGCGCCCGGTCGAACAGCCCCTGCTCCAGATAGGCCATGCCGAGGTGACAGGCGAGCACCGGCACGAACAGGCGGATGCCGTGCTTCTGCGCCAGCACAAAACCGTCCTCGAGAATGGCGGCGGCGGCCGCCGCATCGCCCCGGCCGAGCATCAGCCAGCCGCCGCTATAGGCGGCTCCCGCAAGATCATACGGGCGATTGGTCTCTGCGGCGATCGCGGCGGCCTCGCGCTGGAGCTGCTCGGCGGCATCGAACTCGCCCATGACCGTGTGGGTAAAGCTCTTCATCATGCAGCAGAGGAGAAGCAAATACCTTGGAGTCGTCCCGATCGGAGCGCTGGCTTCCGGTCCCGCCAATTGAGCGTGCGCCAATGCCACCGTCCGCTCTGCTTCGTGGTAACGGCCGGCAAGGAAATAGGCTTGCCCGAGACCATATCTTGCGAGATTGAGCCAACCCAGATTGCCCCACCCTTCCGCGAGGCGGACGACCTCTTCATTGACCGCGACCGCTTCGACCGGCGCTCCATAGAAGTTCTTCGCGCCGGCCCTGACCGTCATCGCGGCGACCTTGCGTCCGATGTCATCGATCGCGTCGGCCCGCCGTTCGGCCTCCTTTCCCAGGTCCAGCCACTCGGCGACCTGACCGGACGCGATGAACGCCGAGCGCGCCTCCATCCGCAGATCGATCGCGTCGGCCTCCCGCGGCACCCTCATCGGCGTCTTGTCGAGCGAGCCCATCGCGATCTCGAAATAGTTGGCCGCGTCCGCAAATGCCGACCGGCTCAAACATTTTCGTCCGGCACTCCTGCCGTGGACAAAGGCCTTGTGCCAATCCTTGGCGCGCACCGCGTGATAGCACAGCGTATCGGGCTCATCCGCGCGGGTTTCGTCGCTCTCCAGCGTCCCGAGAATGCGTGTATGAATCTCCTCGCGCACCTTTTCGACCATCGAGTCGTATGTGACCTGGCGAACCATCTCGTGCCGAAATTCGAGTTCATCGCCCAATTCGCTGTCGATCCTGACCAGCAGCTCGGCGCGATCGAGCGCGGCAAGGCAATCCTCGACGCTACCCACGGGAAACTCGACGAGCTTGCGCAGCATGGCTACGCTCGATCGCGGCCCAAGCGCTGCCGCGATCTGCAAGACGGAACGTTCCTGCCGCGACACGCGATCGAGGCGTGCTGCGATCACGCCCTGGATGCTCGAGGGGATGCCGAGCTCGTCGATGGGACGCATGAGCGCGAGATCGCCCCATTGGCCGCGAAGCGTTCCACTATCCCTCAGCCCGCGGCAGACCTCCTCGATGAACAGAGGGACATTGGCCGTGTGCGAAATGATCCGGCTCTTGAGATCGTCGTTCGCGGTAGAGGGACCGAGCATGTCTGCCAGCATAGCCAGCCCCGAATCGTCATCGAGGGGCCGCATCGCCACGATTTCGGCGCGGCAGCGCGCGATCCACACCGGCATTCCGTTCGGCCTGGAGGTGAGGAGCACGAGAAGACCGGGCGCCTGCAACGAAGCAATCGCGGCCACGACCGTATCGCTGGCCCGGTCGATCCAATGCAGGTCCTCGAGCAAAAGGACCGCTCGCTGACGGCGAGCGAGGCCCTCGACGACGGCGCAGCTCGCATCGGAAATCGCGCGCCCCCGTGCGTGAGGCTCCAGCTCATTCCACTCAGGCTCCGAGATCGGCAGGTCCAGCACGGCGTCGAGGGCGCTTTGCTGGATCGGCGGCAGACCGCTTCGCGGGTCCCCGGAGCCATCCGGATCCTTCCCGGCCGCCTCCAGCAACGAGAGCAAGAGGCGCTTCAGCGTACTGAACGGAGCGCCCTGGAGGTTCGGGCTGCATTCGGCATCGACCAGGCGCCAGCCATCGGCCTTGCGTTCCTGGGCGAACTCGTGCGCCAGCCGCGACTTGCCGATGCCCGCATCACCCAGCAGCAGAACCGTCTGACGGCTGACACCCACACTTCCTGCGGCGCGGCTGAGCAGCGCGCGCTCTGTGACACGATCGACGAACCGTGAAACGCTGCGCGCGCGCCGCACCCGCCAACTCGAAAGATCGCTGGCGCCGACGATTCGATAGACCGGCAGGGGCTGGTTGAAGCCACGCAGGGTCCTGCCGCCCAGGAATTCAAACCGGACATGCCCATCCGCGAGCTTCTGGCAGGCTTCCGACACATAGATCTGATTCGCTTCCGCCGCCGATTCCAGCCGCGCTGCCAGATGCTGGGCGGCCCCGCCGATCTCGTAGACCTTGGAAAATTCGCTGGCGACCATGTAGGCGACGACATGTCCGGAATGGAGGCCAACCCGCACCTGCAGGCCGGAATCGCCGAGGCTCCCGACGCGCCGGACGAGTTCGAGCGCCGCATGGCAGGCCAGCGGGGCATGGTTGTCGTCCGCGATGGGAGCGCCGAACACCGCGGCGATCCCATCACCGAGCTCCTTGCTGACAATGCCCCCGAACTGACGCACCGCCCCTCTCATCGCGGCCAGGGCCGGCTCAAGGCGCGAGATCGCCTCCTCCGGCTCCAGCTCGGCCACCAGCCCGGTCGAATCTATGACGTCGGCACGAAGAATGGTGACGAACCGGCGTTCGCTATCGGGATCGGAACGTCGCACGGCCAGCCCGCATTTCGCGCACCAGCTATCGCTCGGGTCGATCGTCGCCTGACATGCGACACAATGCATTCCGGAGCCTTCAAAAGTCACGACGGCATCCCATGCCGACCGGTGCTCGCGGCGGAGCCTAGCGTAGAATACCTATCGGGACATGCATGGCAATCGAACTTGCCGCGAAACATAGCTGTGTCGTCCAAGGTGGCTCTCTGGACGAAATGCATTTTCGGGTGGTAGCTTTGCGTCGCGCGAAAATGGGGCCGCGCGTTGGTCGGGCGCCGAGGCTTTCATAACGGCCGAAGAGCTTTTGCTGGGCTGCACGATTCCCTGATTGATTAGATCGTATCGAAGGACAAGACGATGGGCGGAAAGCCATATAGCGGCAAGGCATTTCGAGACTTGATGAACGCCAATTATTATCCCCTGGCGAACATGAAAAAGAGCGTCGCCAAGCTGAAGGCGTCCGATGACATCGACCTGCCGACCCTGGAATACGGCCAGTACCATTTGATCTTGAACCCGCCATCGAGATGGCCACAGGGAAGCGCCAGGTACTGGCACAAGGAAAAGGGCCGGGCCCGCCTCGACCTCAGCACCCAGCCGAACACGGTCCCGCTGTCCAGGGACGAGGCAGGCGTGATTCCCCTGACGCGGTGCGATCTGCTCGATGCCTGCGTCCGGAAATGCTTCAACTCCGAGCCGCCGATCCCGATGAAGACCAACATCATCGTCCACGCGCCGAGCGACGCCTATGCCCACCGGCACGAGATCCGGCTGGAGTGGGAATACAAGAAGGGCTCGGACAAGCCGACGCTGCTCTATCTGACGATGGTCTGTCCGTACAAGGATTGATCCACCATCCCAGCCCCCGGAAGCGAATGCCTTCGACCTAGGCGCCTGCTTCGCCGAGGTGAAAGGAAACGGTCCGTTGCCGCCGCGCGCGCATGGGCGCGCGGCCCGGGAGATCGGTCAGGCTGTTATCGCGAAAAGGTTACAACAGGCGAAGCGCGAAGTTTTCCAGGCCACGGACGACGCATTAAGCAGCCTGCGTGAACGCCAGCTTACCGATCGCATCTCTCAATACGCTAATGTCTGCCCCCCGCAGTGTCCCTTGCTCGGCAAGATGTCGGCGGAACGATCGCGCGCCAGGGACTGCGTGGAATGCGCCGACGAAATGCCGCGTGATCGCGTGCAACCGCGTGCCGCGTGAAAGCTGCCGCTCGACATAGGGTATCATCGCCTCGAGCGCATCCTGCATGGTTTCGTGAGGCGGCACCTCGCCGAAGATGTCGGCATCCACCGAGAGTAACCGCCACGGCTCCTGATATGCCGCGCGGCCCAGCATCACGCCGTCGACATGCGCAAGATGCCCTCTCGCCTCGTCGATGCTCAAGATGCCGCCATTGATGATGATGGGCACGTCCGGCATTGCGCGCTTGAGACGATAGACGCGGTCATAGTCGAGCGGCGGGATGTCACGGTTCTCTTTCGGTGACAGGCCGTTGAGCCAGGCCTTCCGCGCATGCACGATCAGCGCATCGCAACCCGCGGCGACCACTGCCCGCGCCAGCGTATCGAGCGCGACTTCAGGATCCTGGTCGTCGATCCCGATGCGGCATTTCACCGTAACGGGAATGGCGACCGCCCGTTTCATCGCGGCGACGCCCTCGGCCACCAATTGCGGCTCCGCCATCAGGCAGGCACCGAAGCGACCGTCCTTCACCCGATCGGACGGACAGCCGACATTGAGATTGATCTCGTCATAGCCGAAGCCCTCGCCGATCCGCGCTGCCTCCGCGAGGTCGCCGGGATTCGAGCCGCCAAGCTGCAACGCGACCGGGTGCTCGATCTGGTCGAACCCAAGCAGCCGTTCCCGATCGCCATGAATGACGGCGCCGGTCGTGAGCATTTCCGTATAGAGCAACGCCGACCGGGACAGGTGACGGTGGAACACCCGACAATGGCGGTCGGTCCAATCCATCATGGGAGCCACGGAAAAGCGACTTGGCGAGATCTGCAAACTTGCTGCCTTCTTGGAGGAACGTGCTTCCGGTCTGGGAAATACCGCGGGGGTCACCACAATTCAACCCGAGCCGGCCCTGGCAATGCCTGAACCAAGCAGGTCTTTTTGCGCGCAGAGCTCTGCAAATCGATGCGCAGCAGGAAGCGATCTCTTCGATATTTTCGAGATCCAACGATCCCTGAAAAAGGACAGGGATGATCCATTGTCAGGCTGCCGTGGAGAAGCTGGCGCGTTCGAATTCGCAACAAGGGCATTTCGAGAAAGAGAAGATGCCGAAGCGTGGGGATTGGCGCTGGCGCGCGAAATCGATCTGACGAGGCTGGCAGGACCAGACAGCGCTTGCCTGAAAGCATTCGACCAATGCTTGGCCCGCCGAAGCTTTCGGAGCTCCCGCGCGCTGACGTCGTCGGGTATGGCCGCAAACGGTCTCAGGATGGAGCGGCGCCGCGACGACCCTGCCCGCACATTCCCCCGAAACAGAAATGGCCCGCGCGATGCGGGCCATTTTCGTATCGGATCCGGTAAAATCCGAATTTGGTTGCGGGGATAGGATTTGAACCTATGACCTTCAGGTTATGAGCCTGACGAGCTACCGGGCTGCTCCACCCCGCGTTAAACACTTGCTTTGCCTTCAGCTGGATCCCGGGGACGGTTGGTTGAGGCCGGCGCTGTTCGCGTGGCTTTTCTCGTCCGTCCCAAAGGCTTCCTTGGAAGGCAACCCGGGGCAAAGCCCGTCGGGTGCTGGGCGTATGTATCAAGGCGGGCTGTCTTTGGAAAGGGCTGCGGGAACGTTTTTTTCGACTTTATGACAGGGGAATCGACCAATTTCCGCTGCGTTCCCCGCGCTCTTGCCAGAAGTTCCACAAAGGGCCAGCTTGCGGCAACAAGATGAGGGCCGAAACGCACCCTCGTGGGAGGAACGCCGTGGACAAATCCCTGACGAGCGCCCCGATCGGAGCGCTGGAGGAAGCCTTCCACGCCATGGTCGCACGGTCGCGGGACGAGCCGCCGGCCGGCCTTGCCGAGCGGCTCGACCGGCTGGCGCGGCTGCGGGCCGTGGTCGCCGACAACGAGGAGCGTTTCCGGCAGGCGATCTCGGCCGATTTCGGCCACCGCTCGGCGGTCGAGACCACCATCGCCGAGACGATGCTGGTGTTTTCCGAGATCCGGCACGCCACAAAACACCTGAAGAGCTGGATGACGCCGCAGCGGGTCGCGACCGCGCTGCAATTCCTGCCCGCGCGCAACCGGCTGATACCGCAGCCGCTCGGCGTCGTCGGCATCATCGCGCCCTGGAACTATCCGCTCCAGCTCACGCTCGCGCCGGCGATCGGCGCGCTCGCCGCCGGCAATCGCGTCCTGATCAAGCCGAGCGAGCTCACGCCGCATTTCGCAGGCCTGCTGAAGGAGACGGTCGCCGCGCGATTCGATGCGACCGAGCTGCTGGTCACCGGCATCGAGGGCGAGATCGCAGAGGCGTTTGCGCGCCTGCCGTTCGATCACCTCGTGTTCACCGGCTCGACCCGGGTCGGGCGAATCGTGGCGGAGGCCGCGGGGCGTAACCTCACGCCGGTCACCCTCGAGCTCGGCGGCAAGTCGCCTGCGATCATCGACGCCTCGGCCGACCTCGACGAAGCGGCCGAGCGCATCGCCTACGGCAAGCTGCTCAATGCCGGGCAGACCTGCATCGCGCCGGACTATGTGCTGGTGCCGGAGCAGGCGTTGCAGGCCTTTGCCGAGAAGGTGCGCGCGCAGATGCGGCGGATGTTCGGCACCGATCCCTCGAACAAGGACTACAGCTCGATCATCTCGGACCGGCATTACGCCCGGCTCGAAGGCCTCGTTGCGGACGCGGCGCAGCGCGGCGCAAAAATCCTGCAACCGGCGAAGGCGGACGACCCGAACTGGAAGGCCCACCGCAAATTCCCGCCGACGCTGATCGTCGGTGCGACCGAAGCGATGGCGGCGATGCAGGAGGAGATTTTTGGGCCAGTTCTCCCGATTCTCGGCTATGGCGATCCCAGTGATGCCATCGCTTTCATCAACCATCGCGACCGGCCGCTGGCGCTGTACTGGTTCGGCAAGGACGGCGCCGCGCGCGACGAGGTGCTGGCGCGCACCATATCCGGCGGCGTTACCATCAACGACTGCCTGTTTCACTTCACGCAAATCAACCAGCCGATGGGCGGCGTCGGCGCATCCGGCACCGGCGCCTATCACGGCGAATGGGGCTTTCGCACGTTCAGCAAGCTGAAGCCGGTGTTCTATCGCTCCAAGTTCAACCGCCTCGCCGATCTCTATCCGCCCTATGGCGGCAGGATCGCGCGACTGGAGAAATTGATGCGGTTCATGTCGTAGGGGCAGTCATTCCGGGGCGCGCGTAGCGCGAGCCCGGAATCCATCTATCGGCATCAATTGTGGTGAATGGATTCCGGGCTCGCGCTACGCGCGCCCCGGAATGACGAAACAACAAAAAGCTCGCAATGGGGGAAACATCAGTGACTGACACATTCGATTTCGTCGTCGTGGGCGCGGGCTCCGGCGGATGCGCCGTGGCGGGGCGGCTGTCCGAGGATGCGGCGACGTCCGTGGCGCTGCTCGATGCCGGCGGCAAGAACGACAGCTGGCGGATCACCACGCCGTTCGGACTCGCGCTGCCCTACGGCGCGGCCAACTGGGCTTTCGACACGGTGCCGCAAAAGGGATTGAACGGCCGCATCGGCTATCAGCCGCGCGGCAGGGGCCTCGGCGGCTCCTCGGCGATCAACGCCATGGTCTACATCCGCGGCCATCGCTCCGACTACGACCACTGGGCCTCGCTCGGCAATGCCGGCTGGTCGTATGCGGACGTGCTGCCTTATTTCAAGCGCTCGGAGAACAATTCCGATTTCGACGGCGAGTATCATGGCAAGGGCGGCCCGCTGCATGTCAACAGGCTGCGCTCGGACAATCCGATCCATGACGTCTTCCATCAAGCCGCGCGAGAGGCGCAGTTTCGCATCCGCGACGACTTCAATGGTGAGGACCATGAAGGGCTCGGCAGCTACCAGGCGACGCAGCACAATGGCGAGCGCTGGAGCGCGGCGCGGGCTTATGTTCAGCCTCACACGGACAAGCGCGCGAATCTGCGCGTCGAGACGGGCGCACACGCCACGAAAATCCTGTTCGAAGGAGGGCGCGCGGTCGGCATCGAATATCTGCAGGGCAAGCAGACGAAGCAGCTGCGCGCGCGCCGCGAGGTGATCCTTGCCGGCGGCGCCTTCCAGTCGCCGCAATTGCTGATGCTGTCGGGCATCGGCGACGGCGATGCGCTTCGAACGCACGGCATTGACGCCGTCCATCATCTGCCGGGCGTCGGGCGCAATCTGCAGGACCACCCGGATTTCGTGTTCGTCTACGCCTCCGATTATCCGCACTTTGTTCATGCCTCGCTCGGCCGGCTGCCATCCCTGCTCCGCGCCATCCAGCAATATCGCCGCGAACGGCGCGGCCTGATGACCAGCAATTTTGCCGAGTGCGGCGGCTTCTTGAAAACCCGGCCTGACCTCGACGTACCCGACATCCAGCTCCACTTCGTCATCGCGATGCTCGACGACCACGGCCGTAAAAAGCACAAGGAGGCGGGCTTCTCGTGCCATGTCTGCCTGCTACGGCCGAAGAGCCGCGGCAGCGTCTGGCTGAAAAGCGCCGATCCGCTCGCGGCGCCGATGATCGATCCGAATTTCCTCGGCGAGGAAGAAGATGTCGAGGGGATGGTCGCAGGCTTCAGGACCACGCGCCGCCTGATGGAGACGCCGGCGCTGCGCGCGCTGCAGAAGAAGGACATGTTCACGTCCGACGTCCGAACCGACGACGACATCCGCAACATTTTGCGCGAGCGCGTCGACACCGTCTATCACCCCGTCGGCACCTGCAAGATGGGGATGGATGCGATGGCCGTGGTCGATCCGGCACTGAAGGTGCACGGGGTCGAAGGATTACGCATCGTCGACGCTTCGATCATGCCGACGCTGATCGGCGGCAACACCAACGCGCCGACCATCATGATCGGGGAGAAGGCGGCAGACATGATCAGGGCGGAGATGAAGGCGAGTTGAGCGACGGTGTCGCGCCATCCTCCGCTGTCATCCCCGCGAAGGCGGGGATCAATAACCACAGGCTATCCTGTGGGGTAAACAGGCAACTCCAAATCTTCGCAAAACTGCTTCCTGTGGCTACGGATCCCGGGCTCGCGCTGCGCGCGCCCCGGGACGACAGCAGCGTTCAATTCAGCAAGAACCCGCCATCGACCGTCACCACGCTTCCCGTCATGTACCGCGACGCCTGTGATGCCAGCAGCAGGATCGCGCCGTCGAGATCGGACTCGGCGCCGACGCGGCGCTGCGGGATGCGTTTGGCCAGGCGCTCGCCGGCCGGCGTCGACCAAAAGGCGTGGTTCATCTCGGTGTCGATATAGCCGGGCGCGAGCGCGTTGATGCGGATGTTCTGGCCGGCGAGCTCCAGCGCCATCGCTTTCGTCGCCTGGATGATGCCGGCCTTGGAGATCGCGTAAGGTGACACCGCCTTCAACACGCCGGTGCCGAGCACGGAGGCGATGTTGACGATGTTGCCTGACTGCTTGCGCGCGATCATGCGCCGTGCGACTTCCGTTGCCAGGAAATAGGCGCCCTTCAGATTGGCGCCGATCACCGCGTCCCAATCCGCTTCGGTCTGCTCGGTCGCAAGCTTCTCGATGGCGATGCCGGCATTGTTGATCAGCACGGTGACGGGACCGAGCACGGCCTCCGCCGCGTCGACGGCCCGCGCGATCGAGGCGGTGTCGGTGACGTCGAGCGCGACCGCGGCGGCGCGGCCGCCCTTGCCGCGGATCTCCTCCTCCAGGCTCTTCAGCTTGCCGGCCTGACGCGCCGCGAGCGCGACCGCCGCCCCATGGGCCGCCAGCACCCGGGCAAATTGCCGCCCCAGCCCCTGGCTCGCGCCCGTGACGAGGATGGTTTCTTTACTGACGTCGAATAGGCCTGACATGACGATTTCCCCGGCGTAACCCTCGAGCTTTTGGAGCCATCAATACAGACGATTTTATCGATCTGAAACCGGAATGATCGGTCCGGCGTTCATTCGTTTAACCGAGGCGAGTTTCTTCTGATGAACAGTTTCGATCTCGCGGTTTATGCCGCGCTCGCCATCGCAGTCGGCTTCGGTTTCAGGACCGGCCTGCTCCGCAGCGCCATGACCATCCTCGCCTATCTGCTCGCCGCGCCGATCGCGGTGGCGCTGATGCCGTTGATCGTGCCGCAGATCGCCGGCAACCCGAATGCGCCATTGCTGCAGAACTGGATCTGGCTGTTCGGCATCTTCGTGGTGGTCGGCATGCTGTTCGGCTATATCGGCGGCCTGGCGCTGAACGACACGATCCGCGACGCCGGCATCGGCGACCGGCTCGGCGGCGCCGCGCTCGGCGCCGTCAGGGTCGGCCTCGTCGCCACCACGCTGGTGCTGGTGTTCGACCAGATCGTGCCGGCCAACAAGCAGCCGCCCTTCCTCGCCGGCTCATATCTGCGGCCGCTGTTCTCGACGGCGGGTCAGATGGGCTTCAAGTCGCTGCCACCGGAGGCGGCCTCGGCGATCGACCGCCTCAAGCAGGAACGACGGATCTAGAGCGCATTTGCATCGCCGCGCCGGGCGCCATGCATTTTGACGCGGGCCCATGCCTTATCAGCGGCGCCGATGTTGGCTAGAGTGCCGCCATCCAAAACCTGCCTGCATTTTACGGGAGTGAAACAGTGGATCTTGGGATCAAAGGTCGCCGCGCCATCGTCTGTGCATCCAGCAAAGGCCTCGGGCGTGCCTGCGCCATCTCGCTGGCGGAGGCCGGCGTCGACGTCACGCTCACCGCGCGCGGCGCCGAAGCCTTGAAGAAGACGGCGGACGAGATCCGGAAAGCCTATCCTGGCGTGAAGGTCACCGAGATCGTCGGCGACATCACGACGCCGGCCGGCCGCGAGGCGGTGCTGAAGGCGTGCCCCGAGCCCGACATCCTCATCAACAATGCCGGGGGCCCGCCGCCCGGCGATTTCCGCAACTGGACCCGCGACGACTGGATCAAGGCGATCGACGCCAACATGCTGACGCCGATCGAGCTGATCAAGGCGACCGTGGACGGCATGATGGCGCGCAAATTCGGCCGCATCGTCAACATCACCTCGGCCGCGGTGAAGGCGCCGATCGACATCCTCGGCCTCTCCAACGGCGCGCGCGCCGGCCTCACCGGCTTCATCGCCGGCCTGTCGCGCAAGACCGTGATCAACAACGTCACCATCAACGGCCTGCTGCCCGGCCCGTTCGAGACCGATCGCCTGACCAGCACCGCTAAGGGTGAAGCCGACAAGCGCGGCACAACGCCCGAGCAGATCCTGGCCGAGCGCGCCAAGCTCAACCCCGCCGGCCGCTTCGGCCAGCCCGACGAATTCGGCTACGCCTGCGCCTTCCTGTGCGGTGCCAAGGCCGGCTTCATCACGGGCCAGAACATCCTGCTGGATGGCGGCGCTTTCCCGGGCACGCTGTAATCCACCATCGCATCCACAACGGCCATTTCACAGAAGATCGTCATGCCCGGGCCTTCGCCTCGCCGAAGCGGCTTCGGCCGCGCAGGCGGGCAAGCCCGGCCATGACGATGGGAAGGCGTCAGAGCCCGATCATCAGCGCTGCTTTGTCGGCTCGTCTTCGTCCTGCTGACTGGGAGCGGAGGAATCGGCCGTCGTGCGCTCGTCGGTCCAGTCGATGCCGAATTCGTCGAGCCCGTTGGCGAGCAGATCGCCCAGCATGGGGTCGCCGAGCAGATAGCGCACGGTTTCGCGGCGCGGACTGCCGTACTCAGCTCGCGCCTCCACCGCGCGGGCGCGCAAATCATCCCAATCGTCGATCGTGCCGTCGCCGCGGCCGAGCCAGGTCAGCGCGACGAGATCAAGCTGCTCGTCCTCGTTCAAGGCGATGATGAAGCCGCCGAGCTCCTGGACGACGGGATCGGAGCCGTCGTCCTCCAGGACATCGAGCGCATCGTCATCGCCAGGGTTGGAGCCGGAATCCGGATCGGAATTCCCTTCCTTGACGTCGAACTCACGTGCCTTCTCGATGATGAACGCGAGCTTTTCAGCCGATATTGCAAGCTCTGGCATGGCTCTCCTCCGGTTCCCGCGATAACGCCGCATCGCGTCAGATGATCCATTGCGGATTATGGCGGAAAACCGCATGTTTCGGCGCCAAAGCAATAAAATGGGAGGGCGCCGGATGCAGTGGAAGGTCGGGCAGGTCAAAATCACCAAAGTTGTGGAGCTGGAGACGGTCGGCTCGACCCGCTTCATCCTGCCGCTCGCTGATAACGCCGAGATCCAGAAGCTGCCCTGGCTGATCCCGCATTTCGCCACCGACGAGGGCCGGCTGAAAATGTCGATCCATTCGCTGGTGGTGGAGACGCCGTCGCGCCGCATCGTGGTCGACACCGGCCTCGGCAACGACAAGCAGGGCCGCAACGTGCCGACCTGGAACAGCCGTACCACGCCGTTCCTGGAGACCATGGCCGCGGCGGGCTTTGCCCCTGAAAGCATCGACACCGTGCTGTGCACACATCTTCATGTCGACCATGTCGGCTGGAATACGAAGCTGGTCGGCGGAAAGTGGGTGCCGACCTTTGCGAACGCGCGCTACGTTTTCGGCAGGACCGAATACGAGCATTGGCGCGAGCATTCGACCGAGCCGGACAAGGCGGCGGTGTTCAATGATTCCGTGCAGCCGATCGTCGATGCCGGCAAGGCCGATCTGATCCCGGACGATCATCAGCTGTGCGAAGAGATCAGCATGATCCCGACCCCCGGCCACAGTCCCGGCCATATGAGCATTCTCATCCGATCGGACGGCGAGCAGGGCCTGCTGACTGGCGACGTCGCCCATCACCCATGCCAGATGGCGCATCTCGACTGGTCCTCGACCGCGGATTCCGACCAGACGCAGTCAGCTGCGACGCGGGCAACGCTGTTCGGCCGCTTTGCCGACACGCCGACGCTGGTGATCGGCGGGCACTTTTCGGCCGGACATATCAGGCGGGATGGAGACGCCTTCAGGTTTGTGGCGCTTGGATGATCCCCTGTCCCGGACGCGGTGCAGCGTGCAACGCTGCTCCGCAGAGCCGGGGCACGAGACTGGTCCCGCCTACCGAATTTCGAGGGCTGCAATGCGCCCCTCTCTGGGCGGTTGAATTTCCCGGCGCCCTGTTCCATGAAGCTGTTAACCGATCGGTCCAATCTCCAGGGAGAAACGAGAATGAAGCTTGTTCGTTACGGCGAAAAGGGTGCGGAAAAGCCCGGCCTGATCGACAAATCCGGCCAGTTGCGCGACCTGTCGGCGCATCTGAAGGACCTCACCGGCGAGGCCTATTCGCCCGAGAGCCTGAAGAAGCTGGCAGGCCTCGATCCTGCCTCGCTGCCCGGGGTCTCCGGCAAGCCCCGTTTCGGCGCCCCCGTGACCGGCATCTCGAAATTCGTTGCGATCGGCCTCAACTACAGCGACCACGCCAAGGAAACCGGCGCCGCGATCCCGACCGAGCCGATCATCTTCCTGAAGGCGAACACCTCGCTGTCCGGTCCGAACGACGCGGTCGAGAAGCCGCGCGGCTCGACCAAGCTCGACTGGGAAGTCGAGATCGCCGCCATCATCGGCACCCGCGCCAAGTACGTCTCGGAAGCCGACGCGCTGAACTACGTCGCCGGCTATTGCGTCTGCAACGACGTCTCCGAGCGCAACTTCCAGACCGAGCGCCTGGGTCAGTGGACCAAGGGCAAGTCGCACGACACGTTCGGCCCGCTCGGCCCCTGGCTCGCCACCAAGGACGAGATCAAGGACGTGCAGGACCTGTCGATGTGGCTGGACGTCAACGGCCAGCGCCGCCAGACCGGTTCGACCAAGACCATGATCTTCTCCATGGCCAAGTGCATCTCCTATGTCTCGCAGTTCATGACGCTGCTGCCCGGCGACGTCATCACCACCGGCACGCCGCCCGGCGTCGGCCTCGGCATGAAGCCGCCGACCTTCCTCAATGTCGGTGACGTCGTGACCCTCGGCATCGAGGGCCTCGGCGAGCAGAGGCAGGAGATTATCGCGGCGTAAGCGGTCCGCCCTCATCCTGAGGAGCGCGCAAAGCGCGCGTCTCGAAGGATGCGCCAAGAACACAGTCGCCCGACGTTCGCGCCGGGTGACGAGAGAACACCTCCCGCTGCCATCCTTCGAGACGCGCGCCAAGGGGCGCGCTCCTCAGGATGAGGACCGTCTGTCTGGATAGAGGTTATTTCCCATGAAACTCTCTTTTTCCCCCGCTTCGCCCTTCGCCCGCAAGGTGCGCATCGCTGCGATCGAGCTTGGGCTGATCGACAAGATCGAATTCACGCCCGCAAGCGTCGCGCCGGGCACGGCCAATGAGGACTATTCCAAGATCACGCCGCTGAAGAAGCTGCCGGTGCTGATCACCAATGACGGCGACGTGATTTTGGACTCCTACGTCATCGTCGAATATCTCAACGAAATCGCCGGCGGCGCCCTGATCCCCGGTTACGGTCCCGCGCGCTGGAAGGCCAAGACCAATCATTCCCTGCTCAACGGCATGCTCGATTCCATGCTGCTTTGCCGCTACGAGAAGATGGTGCGGCCGCAGGGCCTGCAATGGCAGGCATGGTCGGACGACCATTGGAACAGGGCGTGGACCGGCATGGCGCGGTTCGAGAACATGCCTGAGGTTCTGAACGGCCCGTTCGACATCTCGCAGATCGGCCTCGTTTGCGTGCTCGGCTATGCCGACTTCCGCTTCGCCGATTGCGGCTGGCGCAAGGCCTATCCGAAGCTCGATGCCTTCCATCAGAAGATGCTGCAGCGGCCCTCGGTCAAGATCTCGGTGCCGCCGGCAGCGTAAGCAACTGGAGTCCTCATGAGCCTGAAGTTCTCGGTCGGCGATCTCACCATCCATCGCATCATCGAGCAGGAGACGACTTTCCTGCCGGCGCTGGAGATGTTGCCGGGTTTGACGCCAGAGGTGCTGGCGGAGAACCGCGCATGGATGCAGCAAGCAAAGGCGCTGGACGAGCAGGATACGCTGATCCTGTGTTTCCAGTCCTATGTGATCAAGACGCCGCATCACACCATTCTGGTCGACAGCTGCATCGGCAACGACAAGCCGAGGCCGCAGCGGGCGAAATGGAACATGAAGACCGATGACACCTACCTGCGCGGACTCGCGAGCGCGGGCTTTTCGCCTGACGACATCGACTTCGTGATGTGCACGCATCTGCATGTCGATCACGTCGGCTGGAACACGCGAATGGAGAACGGCCGCTGGATGCCGACCTTCCCCAAGGCGCGCTACGTGTTCGGCAAGCAGGAGTTCGACTACTGGACGGAGCAGAATGCGAAGGCACCTGTGCCGCCCTTCGTCGATAGCGTGCTGCCGGTGGTCGAGGCGAAGCGCCATGAAGTCGTCGGCAAAGATCATCAAATCGGCGACCACGTCCGCATCCTGCCGACGCCGGGCCACACGCCCGGCCACGTCGCGTTCACCTTTGGTCGCGGCAAAGACGACGCTGTCTTCAGTGGCGATCTCATGCACTCGCCGATCCAGACGCTCTATCCGGAAATGTCGGTGAAGTTTGACGTCGACCCGGCCGCGGCGGCAACGACACGCCGCAACTTCCTGGAGCGCTATTGCGACACCGACACGCTGTGCTGCACCGCGCATTTCCCCTCGCCATCGGTGGGGAAGATCAGGCGCAAGGGCAGCGGCTTCGTCTGCGCGGCGCTGTAGCAGGATTGCCGATCACCACGTCATGCCCGGGCTTGTCCCGGGCATCCACGTTCTTACAATCCATCGGCAACGAAGAACGTGGATGGCCGGGACATAGGCGAGCGGAAGCGACGCCGTCCTTCGGACGGCTATGCCCCGCCATGACGAGGAAACAAACATGACTGCTCTCCCCGACATCCCCCTGCCCGCCGGAATCCGCTCGCGCACCGTCGACGGCATCAACGGCTTGCGCATGCATGTGCTCGAGGCGGGCTTCGAGACCAAGGGCCGTCCCTGCATCCTGCTGTTGCACGGTTTTCCGGAGCTCGCCTTCTCCTGGCGCAAGGTGATGCCGACGCTGGCTGCTGCCGGCTATCACGTGATCGCGCCGGACCAGCGCGGCTATGGCCGCACCACGGGCTGGACAGCGGACTATGACGGCGACCTCACGCCGTTCTCGCTTCTCAACCTCGTGCGCGACGCGCTCGCCCTGGTGTCGGCGTTCGGCTACAGGCAGGTCGATCTGGCCGGGCACGATTTCGGCAGCCCGGTTGCGGCATGGTGCGCACTGATCCGGCCCGACGTATTTCGCTCGGTGACGCTGATGAGCGCGCCGTTCGGCGGAGCGCCGACGCTGCCGTTCAATACGGTCGACACACCGGCAAAGCCGCCCGCCGAAGACCCTGTTCATCGCGAGCTCGCCGCGCTGCCGCGCGCGCGCATTCATTATCAATGGTACTATTCGACACGCCCGGCCAATGCGGACATGCTGCACGCGCCGCAGGGCGTGCATGATTTCCTGCGCGCCTATTATCATCACAAGAGCGCCGACTGGACCGATAACAAGCCGTATCCGCTGAAATCGTGGTCAGCCGGCGAGCTGGCAAAGCTGCCGACTTACTATGTGATGGATGCCGGCGAGACCATGGCCGAGACGGTCGCGAAGGAGATGCCGTCGGCCGCGGCGATCGCCGCCAATCGATGGCTGCCGGATAGCGACCTCGCCTACTACGCCGCCGAATATGGCCGCACTGGATTCCAGGGCGGGCTGCAATGGTACCGCTACGGCACCACGGGCATGCTCAACAGCGAGATGCAATTGTTCGCGGGCCGCAGTATCGACGTGCCCTCATGCTTCATCTCGGGCAAGCAGGATTGGGGCACTTATCAGCGCCCCGGCACCTTCGAGGCGATGCAGGGGCGCGGCTGCACGAAGATGCTCGGGTGCCACCTCGTCGACGGCGCCGGCCATTGGGTGCAACAGGAGCAACCCGCCGAGGTAAGCCGGCTGCTGCTCGACTTCCTCGCCAGGGCCAGCACGGCCTGATTTGACCCGGAAACGGAGGCGCCCTATATAGTTTAGAATAATTCTAAACTATCAAAACAGGCCCACCGTGAAGAATTTTGCCGACCTGACCGAGCGCGAGGTGCTTGCGGTCGCGATCTCCTCCGAGGAGGAGGACAGCCGTATCTACATGACCTTCGCGGAGGACCTGAAGGAACGCTATCCGGACTCTGCCAAGCTGTTCGAGCAGATGGCCGAGGAGGAGCGCGGCCATCGCCATATGCTGCTGGAACTCTATGAGCAGCGCTTCGGCCCGCATCTGCCGCCGATCCGGCGCGAGGACGTCAAGGGATTCCTGCGCCGCCGCCCGGTCTGGCTGACCAAGAACCTGTCGCTCGACGCCATCCGCAGGGAAGTCGAGACCATGGAGATGCAGGCGGAGCGCTTCTATGTGAAGGCCGCCCAACAGGCCCAGGATGTCGGCGTGCGCCGCCTGCTCGGCGATCTCGCCGAAGCCGAGAAGGCCCATGAGGAGACCGCCGCAAAGCTGACCGGCGAGATCCTGAATTCCGACGTCCGCGCCGAGGAGGATCGCACCAACCGCCGCATGTTCGTGCTGCAATACGTGCAGCCGGGCCTCGCCGGCCTGATGGACGGCTCGGTCTCGACGCTGGCGCCGCTGTTTGCGGCGGCCTTCGCCACGCACCAGAACTGGCAGACCTTCCTCGTCGGTCTTGCCGCCTCGATCGGCGCCGGCATCAGCATGGGGTTTGCGGAAGCGCTTTCGGACGACGGCTCGCTGACAGGCCGCGGCTCGCCCTGGCTGCGTGGTCTCACCTGCGGGGCGATGACGACGCTCGGCGGGCTCGGCCATACCTTGCCCTATCTCGTGCCGGACCATTGGGCCAACGCGTTCTGGATCGCGACCGCGATCGCCGGCGTCGTCGTGTTCTTCGAATTATGGGCGATCGCCTTCATCCGCGCGCGGTACATGGACACGCCGTTCCTCCAGGCCGTATTCCAGATCGTGCTCGGCGGCGCGATCGTGCTGGCGGTGGGGATATTGATCGGGGCGGCGTAGGTCGCGTCAATCGCGGTCAAACAGCCGTTGCAGCATTCGGACAAACTGCGCATCATCCTCCGACAACAAGAGCAGGAGAAGCGCCGTGGCGAGATCGGAATGGAGTTTCAAGAGCGCGGTCGAACTGTCGGCCGCGTTGACCGCAAAGAAGGTCTCCGCGGTCGAGCTTACCCAGAATGCCATCGACCGCATCGAGCGTCACGACGGCAAGGTCAACGCGATCTGTGTGCGCGATTTCGACCGCGCGCTGAGTGCCGCGCGCGATGCGGACGCCGCCTTGGCGCGCGGCGAGCGCAAGCCCTTGCTCGGCCTGCCCGTCACGGTGAAAGAATCCTTCAACATTGCGGGCCTGCCCACGACCTGGGGCTGGACGCCGCAAAAGGATTTCAAGCCGACGGAGGACGCGCTGTCGATCTCCCGGGTGAAGAACGCCGGCGGCGTCATTCTCGGCAAGACCAACGTTCCCGTGGGCCTGGGGGACTGGCAGAGCTACAACGACATCTACGGCACGACCAACAATCCATACGATCTCGGCCGCACGCCCGGCGGCTCATCGGGCGGCTCGTCGGCAGCGCTTGCGGCCGGCTACGGACCGCTCTCGCTCGGATCCGACATCGGCGGCTCGCTGCGCGTGCCCGCATTCCATTGCGGTGTCTATGCGCACAAGCCGACCTACAATCTCTGCCCGACGCGCGGCCATACGCCGCCGCCATTTCCGGCGATCCCGATGGAACGCGATATGGCGGTGATCGGTCCGATGGCGCGGAGTGCGGCCGATCTGATGCTGCTGCTGGACGTGATGGCCGGTCCCGATCCGATCGACCTCGGCGTCGGCTACAAGCTCGCGCTGCCGGATGCACGCCACGACAAGCTGAAGGATTTCCGCCTGCTCGTGATCGACAGTCATCCCTTGTTGCCCGCGAATGCCGACATTCGCGGCGCGATCGAGACGCTGGCCGGGCGATTGACGGGCGCCGGCGCGAGCGTCGCGCGCGAAAGCCCGCTGTTTCCCGACTTCCGCGAGGCCACGCGCCTCTATATGCGCATGCTGATGAGCTTCCTGGGCGCCTTCTTTCCGCCCGACATCCTCGCCGGCGCGCGGGCCGGCGCGGCGCAGCTCTCAACCGACGACAAGAGCCTTGCCGCCGAACGACTGCGCGGCATGACCAGCACCCATCAGGCCTGGGTGTTCGACGAGGGCGCGCGCGCCGGGCTGCGCGCGCAGTGGCGGCAGTTGTTCAGGACATTCGATGCGGTGATCTGTCCGATCATGCCGACCCCCGCCTATCCGCATGACCATTCGCCGGAGCAGGAGAAGCGCCGGATCAATATCGATGGCAAGGACCATGTCTATCCGGACCAGCTTGCCTGGCCCGGCATCGCCACGCTGACGGGCTTGCCGGCCACGGCCGTTCCGCTCGGTCTGTCCAAGGAGGGCCTGCCGGTCGGCGTCCAGATCATCGGCCCCTTCCTCGAAGACCGCACGCCGCTGAAGCTTGCCGAGCTAATCGAGCGTGAATTCGGCGGGTTCACGCCGCCGAAAATGTTCGACGATTAATGCTCCCCGTCGGGGTGAGGAGCCCTTGCGACCAAGCAATCCGGATTGCATCCGCGGAGACATTCCTGGATTGCTTGCTGCCCATAAATCAATCGCTAACCAAACAATCTTTTCCCGAGCGATGTGCCAACCGCACATCTGACGTTTATCCGGCTGGCAATTGTTCGCCACTAGACATTGCAGGTCACGGCAGCCCCCCTCAAAGAGGAAGTCGCGGGGGGCGCGTTGCGAAATCCGGAGTGCTTCTGAGCCTGGTGAAGGCGACCGCTCAAATCCAGCAAGAGTGATTGCGTGATAAAGGACACAATCGAGATAGGCGCGCTCCGCGATCCCTATCATCGCGCCAATCCGGACGAGACGCTGCCCGAGAGATGGCGCACTCCGATTGCCATAGCGATCGGATGCGGGCTTCTGGGCATCGTGCTCCGTTACCTCGCGCGGGAACACGCGACCGCCGACGCCGCCGAGTACATCACCTGGTATACCTTTGCGCGAGATCATGGCATTGGCGGGCTGGCCGAGGCTTTCACCAACTACACGCCGTTTTACAGCTACCTGCTGCTGATCGCTGCCCGATTTGACTGGCTGGGCCAGCCGCTGTCCCTCGTGAAGATGATCTCGGCAATCTTCGAGGTCGGCTGCGCGATTGTCGTGGCCCGGATGGTCTGGCGCGTTACAAGCGTGCCGTTGCGCGCGTCCCTGGCCTTCTGCGCGGTGTGGCTTGCGCCGACGGTGCTCTTCAACGGGGCCATGTGGGGACAGGCCGATTCGATCTGGGCTTTCTTCGCGCTGATTTCCGTGGCGATGTTCATGGGGGACCGAAACGGCGTTGTGCCATTCGCAGTCGCCTGTTCGGTGAAGGCCCAGGGCGTCTTCCTGGGGCCGTTCGTGTTGGGCATGATCCTGCGTCGCAGGATCCATTTGGCATGGCTTGCCGCAATTCCGGCAGTCTATGCGGTCCTCGCCATTCCGGTTCTCGTCGCCGGCAGATCCGTGGTCTCCGTGCTCGGGGTCTATCTCGACCAGGCTCACACCTTTCACCGCCTCACGATGAATGCAGCGAATGTCTGGGTATTCGCCGGCGTAACGCCGTACGCGGTCGGAGTTGCCGCCGGCCTCGTGCTCGCAGCGGCGAGCGGACTTGCCCTGTCGATCTTCATCGCACAGTCCAAGCGGACGGGCCCGGAGTTCATTCTGCTCGTCGCGTGCGTATCGTTCGTCCTCATGCCCTACCTGCTTCCGAAGATGCACGAGCGCTATTTCTATGCGTTCGAACTCGCGTCCATCGCCCTGGCCTGCCTCAATCTGCGGTATCTGCCCTTCGCGGTGATCGCCCAGGTGGATGGCGTGCTATCCTATCTCGCATTCGAGAGCGGGATCGTCATGGGCCTGCTGCCGGCGGCGCTCTGCAACACCGTTCTCGTGTTGTACCTCGTGCTCGATCTACGCCACGGCGAAATTGGATTTCGCTTTGCGAGGTTTGCCTGGCTTGGCTTCACCGCATCGACCGCGGGATCGTTCTCCTATTTGCTGTTCGCGGGTCCCGGCCTGAACGTATCCCTCGCCTATATGCTCGTCGCAGGTCTCGCCACGGCCATGACGCTGCTGCTCGTGAAGGAGACGCGCTGCGCCTCGGCCGACGCTCTCGCCGCGTCGCGTTGACTCGAGCTCCCGGCGACGACGGCGTCCGTTGCGCTAGCTGTCGAAGACGATCACGCTACGCAGCGTCTTGCCGGCTTTCATGTTGGCAAAGCCTTCGTTGATCTCGCTCAGCTTCAACTTGGCCGAGATCCAGTCCTCCAGATGCAGCCGTCCCCGCAGGTAGAAATCGACCAGTCGCGGCATGTCGACGCGGAAATGGTTCGAGCCCATCGAGGAGCCCTGGATCCGGCGCTCGCGCAGGAAATCGAAACCGTGCAGCTCGATCTTCTGGCCGAACGGGATCATGCCGACGATGGTGGCCGTGCCGCCGGAGGCGAGCATGCCGAACGCCTGCTCAGCGGTTTCCTTGCGGCCAAGCACCTCGAAGGAATGATGCACCCCGCCATTGGTGAGGTCGCGCACCTGCTTCACCACGTCGCCGTCGGCGGGGTTGACGATGTCGGTCGCACCCAGCTTGGTCGCGAGCTGGAGCTTGGCCGGATTGGTGTCGATGGCGATGATGCGGCCGGCGCCTGCGATCTGGGCGCCGTTGATCGCGGCCATGCCGACGCCGCCGCAGCCAATTACCGCCACGGTTTCACCCGCCGTCACTTTCGCAGTATTCACCACGGCGCCATAGCCGGTGATGACGCCGCAGCCGATCAGCGCGGCGAGATCGAGCGGCATTTCTTTACGGATTTTGACGATCGCGTTCTCGTGCACCAGCATCTGTTCGGCAAAGGACGAGAGATTGAGGAACTGGTGCAGCTTTTCGGGCTTGGACCACTGCATCCGGTTTGAGACGCCCGGCAGCAGCTTCACGGTGGTGTCGGTACAGAGCACGGTGCGGCCGGTGGTGCAGTTGTCGCAGGTGCCGCAGAACACCGACAGGCAGGTGACGACGTGGTCACCCGGCTTGACGTAAGTGACATCGGAGCCGACCTGCTCGACGACGCCGGCGGACTCGTGGCCGAGCACCGCGGGCAGCGGATGCGGATAAAGCCCTTCCATGAAATGCAGGTCGGAGTGACAAAGCCCGGCGACCGTGGTGCGGATCAGGACTTCGCGCGGACCGGGCTTCGGCAGGCTGACATCCTCGATGACCAGCGGCTGGTTGACTTCATAGAGGACGGCGGCCTTCATCGAGCACTCCCTGTCGCGTTTCTTGGTTTGATCGTGGCGTGCAGCCTACGCCGCCAGAACCAGTTCGCCAACCTCGCTCATGCCGGCTGAGCGTTCGCCGAGCAGCAGCGCGGCGAGCCTGGCCTGCGTGGCATTTTCCGTGAGCCGGAACGGATCGCTCGGTGCCACCCGATGATCGATCACCAGCCGCGACAACAGCAGCCGGCGCGCATCGCCGCGCATCTCGTGGATGCGGTGCGCCTCCCAGGCGAGCGCGACCGCGCTTGCGACATGATAGAGCAGGCTCGTCGCACGACGCGCATCGGCTTCGTTCTCGGATTTCCCCGCAACCTCGCGCGCGAAGCCGACGGCGCGATCGACCAGGCCGCGCAGATTGTCGCGCCAGGCCTGCGGCACTGACGCGCTGTCATCGAGCCGGGCATGCAGATCGGCCGCAAGCGCGGATTCCGCGCCATGGCGGCCGACCGCGCGCCTGAGCGCATCGATCGCGACGATGTTGCCGGTGCCTTCCCAGACCGAACCGAGATGCGCGTCGCGCAGCAGGCGCGGTGTGGCGAACTCCTCGATATAGCCGATGCCGCCGCGCATCTCGAGCGCATCACCGCAGACCTTTCGCGCATCACGGGTGGCGCGGAATTTCAGCGTCGGGGTGAGAATGCGCAACAATGCCGCCGCATCCTGGCTGCCGGCCTCGGCACGGTCGAGCGCGTCGGCGGTGAGGAAGCTCATCGACAGCGCCTGCTCGACCGGTAGCATGATCTTCAGCATCTGCCGCCGGCCGAGCGGCAGGTCGATGATGCGGCTGCCGAACACCACGCGGTTGGTCGCGACCGTCATGGCGTCGTGATAGGCGCGGCGCATCAGCGCGGTCGACTTGACGCCGTTGGAGAGCCGCGACGAGTTCACCATCTCGGCCATCTGCACGAAGCCGCGGTCGAGCTTGCCGACGGCATAGGCGATGGCGCCTTCCAGCTTGATCTCGCCCGAGGCCATCGAGCGCGTGCCGAGCTTGTCCTTCAGGCGCACGATCCGGTAGTGGTTCTGCGAGCCATCGTCGAGGAAGCGCGGCATCAGGAACAGGCCGACGCCGCGCGTGCCGGGGCCGGCGCCTTCGGGACGCGCCAGCAGCATCACGACCTTAGCGTCGGCGTTCGAGCAGAACCATTTTTCGCCATAGAGCCGCCAATGGTCGCCCTCCTGTACCGCGCGCGTGGTCAGCGTGCCGACGTCGGAGCCACCCTCCTTCTCGGTCATAAACTGGCCGCCCTGGGTCAGCTTGCTCATGTCGGTCGAGGTCAGGCCGTCGAGATATTTCGCCTTCAGCGCCTCGCTGCCGAAATTCGCCAGCAGCTTGGCGCAGCCGTCGGTGACGTTGATCGGGCAGCCCATGCCGAATTCGGTCTGGTTGAACAGGAAGGTGAAGGCGTGCTTGGCCACGACAGGGTATTTGTCCGGCCAGCCCATGATGCCCTTGCGGAGCGAAAGCGCGTGGATGCCGAACTCGCCGAACGCGGCGTTCTCCAACTCGCGATAGGCCGGGTGATACTCGATCCACTGCACGTCGCGGCCGAACTTGTCGCGCTGGTGCAGTACCGGCGTGTGCCGGTCGGCAAGCCGCGCGCACTCGTCGAGGCGACCTCCGGCGAGCGCGCCGAGGCGGTCGAGATGCGGCTCGATGTGACGAAACAGCGCGTCCGGCAGGTGGATGCGCAACAGGTCGGCCAGCGCGGGGTCGGCGCGGTAGAAGTTCATGCCTGATGTATCGGGCGCCAGCAGGCCGGATGGTGCGGCCGCGACATGTCTTGCCTGCCCTGTGACCGGCTTGTGCATGATCGTCCTCTTCGTTCCTACCCCTGCGAACATTTTGCGCTGATTTGGCGCTTGCCGCGTTGAATGATGTCGATCATGCTCCAAGCGCGAGAAGCGATAAAGCCGCAAATTGTCAGGGAGGCATGAGCGCTTTGAAGGAGCAATTCGCTCTGCGGAATTGTGACCAACGCGGCTGGCCGTCAGCCCGGACCGTGCATAGATCAGCGGCTCCCTGTCTCCGAGAGATCACGCCATGGAACATCCGAAATACAAGATCGCTCTCATCGTCGGCGCCGGTGAAGGCCTGAGCGCCTCGCTGGCACGACTGCTCTCCAAGCAGGGCATCCGTGTCGCGCTTGCCGCGCGAAAGATCGAGAAGCTCGGCGCGCTCTGTAGCGAGACCGGCGCCAGGGCCTATGCCTGCAACGCGACCGAGCCCGATGAGGTCGAGCGGTTGTTTGGCCTCGTCGAGCGCGAGATCGGCACGCCGGACGTCGTGGTCTACAACGCCAGCGGCCGCACCCGCGGCCCGTTCGTCGACCTTGTTCCGGCCGACGTCGCGCAAGCCATCGCGATCAGCGCCTATGGCGGCTTCCTGGTGGCGCAGCAGGCGGCCAAGCGCATGTTGCCCAACAAGCACGGCGCGATCCTGTTCACCGGCGCCTCCGCCAGCGTCAAGGGCTACGCGCAGTCGGCCTCGTTCGCGATGGGCAAGTTCGCGTTGCGCGGCCTCGCGCAGAGCCTGGCGCGCGAATTGTCGCCGCAAGGCGTCCATGTCGCGCATTTCGTCATCGACGGCGGCATCCGCAGTGCGGCGAGGACGGAAGCCGAAGACAAGCCGGATTCGATGCTCGATCCCGATGCGATCGCGGAGAGCTATTGGAACGTACTGCAGCAGCCGCGCAGCGCCTGGAGCTGGGAGCTCGAGCTGCGGCCCTGGGTGGAGAAGTTTTGAAGACGAGGTCATAGGGTGGGCAAAGGCGCATAGCGCCGTGCCCACCTTCACGAACACCGGATGCTGAAATGGTGGGCACGCTTCGCTTTGCCCACCTTACAAGAGTAGGGAGCGACATGACCACGGAAACCACGATCGACACCGGCACCAACGAGCTCCTCTGCGTCATCCGCGACCGCGTCGCGATCATCACGCTGAACCGGCCGGAGGCGCGCAATTCGCTGTCGGATGCGCTGACCCCGGCGCTGCGCACGATGATCCGGAGCTGCGGCGAGGATCGCAACGTCGGCGCGCTCTTGATCACCGGCGCGGGCGAAGCGTTCTGCGCCGGCGGCAACGTCAAGGGCATGGGCGCGCATCGCGACAAGGCAAAGCTCGAGATGCCGCTTGAAGATCGCATCGCCGACCTGCAGGAACGGCAGCGGCTGCTCACCGGCGCGCTGGTGTCTGTGCGCAAGCCGACCATCGCCGCCCTGCCCGGCCCCGCGGTCGGCGCCGGGCTTGCCATCGCCATGGCCTGCGACATCCGCATCGCCGCGCAATCGGCCTTCGTCGCCACCGGCTATGCCCGCATCGCGCTGAGCGGTGATTACGGAATCGCCTGGCTGCTCACACGTCTGGTCGGGACTGCGCGGGCGCGGGAGCTGATGTTCACCGGCGACCGCGTCAATGCCGCGCGCGCCGAGGCCATCGGCCTCGTCAACCGCGTCGTGCCTGACGACAAATTGCAGGCCGAAGCCTTTGCGTTGGCGAAGTCGCTCGCCGAAGGCCCGCGCCTGGCGCTGCGCTACATGAAGGACAATCTCGACGAGGCCGTGCTGTTCGACTTCGAAACCGCGCGCGACCACGAAGCCGAGCGGCTGATCCGCCTCACCACGACCGCCGACCACAAGGAGGCGGTGCAGGCATTCATCGAGAAGCGCAAGGCGGTGTTCACGGGGAAGTAGCGGCATTCGCCCGGCATTCCGGGGGCGATGCGCAGCATCGAGCCCGGAATCCATCGAGCCGCAAAACGCCTGGTGAAATGGATTCCGGGTTCGCGCTACGCGCGCCCCGGAGTGACGGTGTGGAAACAGCTCGCCCATCCAATGACAGCGAGAAGGCAAAAGAAGCCCGGCACTGAAAACCAGGCCGGGCTTGCAGTTGTGTCAAACCGAGGCTGAGGGGCTTTCGGCCTGACGGGAAAGGGCGGCGAGGCGCCAGCTGGCGCAGGGAATATCCTTGGCTGCGACGCTGATCCCCTTGTCGAAGCGCACCAGCTTCCAATCATCGGGGTGAGTGACGAAGGCGAAGCCGGATTTGCGCGCGAGCGAGATCATGGTCTCGTTGGAACGCAGCGTGTCGCCAAAGATATGCTCGGCGCCAAGCGCGGCGGCGCGGCATTCGAGGTTCTTCATCAGCGCTGTGGCGATGCCGCGGCCCTGCCAGCGATCATGGACCGACAGGCCGAATTCGAGCGTCGCGGTTTCAGCGTGCAACGCATAGCGCGCTTCGGCGACGATGGTCTCGAAGCCGTCGACCATCATGGTCGCGACCACGGTGAAACGTTCGCGCTCACCGATCTGCAGGAAGTCGTGGAGCAGGCCGTTCGGCAGTTCGCTGATGGCACCGAAGAAGCGGTTGTAGCGGGAGCGGGTCGAGAGCGAGCGGAAATAGTGCTGAAGCTCCTCGGTATCGCGCGGCTCGACGAACCGGACGTCGAGCGCCGTGCCATCGCGGGTGCGCAGCGTGTCCGAATATTGCTTGAGGTCTTCGAGGCGGAGAGTGCTCATGATACGAGCCCTTCACAAAAGGGACCGCCGGCGCCCCTGTCATCAGGCGGCGCCGGCCTGGCGGCCAATCAGGCCCGCCAGAAGGGTTTGTCGGCCTCATAGGCGATATCGGACCAGGACAGTCCGACGTCGTGGAGATCGCGCGCGGTCCAATGGGCGAGCTCGCGCCTGGTGCGGTAGCGCTCGTGCCAGACATGAAGTGCCTCGCCGATCTGCTGGATCAGGCTTGGCGCATGATGATTTGTCATCGAATTATGGGTCAAAGTAGACATTTGAAGCTCCTTGAGCTAACTTCACTGCTAATATCTTCCTCTTAGTGCACTGCGACAAACGACAATTTGTACCCATTCGCATGAATTAACGTCATGTATCCTGCTGCCAGATGACTGCCAGATTGCCCTCCCTCAACGGATTGCGGGCGTTCGAGGCCGCCGCGCGCCATCTCAGCTTCACGCTGGCGGCCTCCGAGCTGAACGTGACGCAGACCGCGATCAGCCATCAGATCCGAAGGCTCGAGGAGGAGCTCGGCATCCGCCTGTTCATCCGGCAGAACCGCGCGCTGGCGCTGACGCCGGAAGCGCGCGACTACCTCCCGGGCGTCCGCGCCGCCTTCAACGATCTCCGGCTGGCCACCGATCGTCTGCTGCGCAAGGACGACGACAAGGTGCTGACGGTCTCGACGCTGGCCTCGCTCGCGGCAAAATGGCTGCTGCCGCGGCTGACGGATTTCCAGGAAAGCCATCCCGGCATCGACGTGCGCATCACCACCTCGACCAGCCTGGTCGACTTCCAGCGGGACAATGTCGATGCCGCCATCCGCTATGGCCGCGGCCAATGGCCGGGCCTGCGCGCCGACTGGCTGATGGCGGACGAGCTGTTTCCGGTGTGCAGCCCGTCGCTGTTGCGCGGCGACAAGCCGCTGCGCCAACCGGAGGATTTGCGAGGCTATCCGCTGCTGCACACCTCGAACGCCAACAGCGACGATTGGCGGCTATGGCTGACCGCGGCGGGCCTGCCGGCCGATATCGCGCGGCAGCCCGGCATCACCTTCGATATGATTTTCATGACCATCCAGGCCGCGATCGACGGCATCGGCGTGGCGATGGGACGGACCTCTTACGTTCAGGACGACATCGCCAAGGGCCGCCTCGTGGTTCCCTTTAAGATCGCGCTGCCCGCCGACGCCGGCTTCTACCTGGTCGCGCCCGAGGGCCGCCGCGAAGCGCCGAAGCTGACCGCATTCCGCCAATGGATGCTCGCTGCAACGCAAAATAAAGCCTGAAAAATCATCAGCTTCCACGTCAAAATTGATTGACTCGCCGCGTCCTGCGCGAGAAAGGATGGGACATATTGTCACAGCAACAATCTGTCGCCTTGCCGTGAAATGATTCCCGGTCCGGCCACGTCTCGAAAGGGAGCAACGCCATGGTTGGACCAGCAACCAGTCCGCCTGAACTCAAATCGCGCATCGGCGCGATCCTGCGTGCCACCTCAGGCAATTTCCTCGAACAGTTCGACTTCTTCCTGTTCGGCTTCTATGCGGCCGCGATCGGCAAAGCGTTCTTCCCGTCCTCTGATGAAACGGCATCGCTGCTCAATACTTTCGGCGTATTCTGGCTCGGCGCATTGATGCGGCCGGTCGGCGCGATCGTGCTCGGTTCTTACGTCGACCGCATCGGCCGCCGCCAGGGCCTGATCGTCACGCTCGGGATCATGGCTATCGGCACCGTCGTCATCGCGTTCTGTCCGAGCTACGCGACCATCGGCATCGCCGCGCCCGTCATCGTGCTGATCGGACGTTTGCTGCAGGGCTTCTCCGCCGGCGTCGAGCTCGGCGGCGTGTCGGTTTATCTCTCGGAGATCTCCACGCCGGGCAATCGCGGCTTCTACACCTCGTTCCAGTCGTCGAGCCAGCAGGTCGCGATCTTCGTGGCGTCGATCCTCGGCTATCTCCTGTCCGAGGTGATGCCGGCCGACACCGTCGCCGCCTGGGGCTGGCGCATTCCCTTCTTCGTCGGCTGTCTGATCATCCCCCTGATCTTCTCCCTGCGGCGGACGCTGGAGGAGACGCCGGCCTTCCTCGCCATGAAGAAGCATCCGACGGCCAGCGAGGTGTTTGCCTCCGCGCTCGCCAACTGGCGCATCGTCATCCTCGGCATGATGATCGCGATCCTGACCACGACGACGTTCTACTTCGTCACGGTGTACACGCCGACCTTCGGCAAGACCGTGCTGAAGCTGTCGACGCAGGACGCACTGCTGGTCACGCTGCTCGTTGCCGTGACCAACTTCTTCTGGAATCCGGTCGGCGGCGCGCTGTCCGACCGCATCGGCCGCAAGCCGGTGCTGATCACGATCGCCTGCCTGTCGCTGGTCACCGCCTATCCGGCGCTGCACTGGCTGGTGGCCGCGCCGAGCTTCGGCAAGCTGCTCGCGGTCGAGATGATGTTCTCGTTCTATTTCGGCGTCTACAGCGGCACCATGCTCGGCGCGCTGGTCGAGATCGTGCCGGCGCATGTGCGCACCACCTGCTTCTCGCTCGCCTTCGCGCTCGCCGCCGCCCTGTTCGGCACCTTCACGCCGTTCGCCTCGACCTTGCTGATCGAGCATACCGGCGACAAGGCATCGCCCGGTTATTGGCTGATGCTCGCGGCCGTGCTCGGCATCATCGCGGCAGCGACGGTCTACCGCGGCGGCCGCCGGGCGGTGACAACGTATGATGCTGTGGCGGAGCCAGTGGCGGGGCACTAGATTGGTGTCATTCCGGGGTGCGTCGAGGAGGCGAGCCCGGAATCCATCGTGCGACAAGAGTGCTGGGAGAAAATGGATTCCGGGCTCGCGCTACGCGCGCCCCGGAATGACGGAGGCTTACAGCTCCACCACCACGTAATCGCTCTCGACGCTCACCGGGATCGTCTCGGCGACATACGGCCCCTTCACGACGCTCGCACCCGGCTCGACATGGGCCGGATAGGCCTTCACGCGGAAGCGGCGGGGATCGCAATAGGACTGGCCGGTGCGGATGTCGAACTCCCAGCCGTGCCAGGGGCAGCGGATGATCTCGCCGAGTTTCGTATACTCGATCTCACCGGGCTCCTTCGACTGAGCAAGACCGATCAGTGGGCCCTCGCACAGCGCCGCGCCCTGATGCGGGCA
Organism: Bradyrhizobium symbiodeficiens; assembly: GCF_002266465.3. Taxonomy (NCBI): domain Bacteria; kingdom Pseudomonadati; phylum Pseudomonadota; class Alphaproteobacteria; order Hyphomicrobiales; family Nitrobacteraceae; genus Bradyrhizobium; species Bradyrhizobium symbiodeficiens. Next base: position 6,438,783 of record NZ_CP029427.2, read on the forward strand.
GCGGTTCATCAGGCCGAAATATTCGCCCTTGATGTTGAAGACCGCGATCGGCCGCCCCTCGATCTCCAGGAATTTTCGCGTGCCGGGCGGCAACTCGTCGACCGACGCAATGACGTGTCTTGCCATCAGGAAATGCCGTACAGCTTCTTGGCGTTGCCCAAATAGAACGCCTCGCGATTGGCTTCGCTGACACCGGCCGGCAGCACGCGTGACGGCTCGTCATAATCCCAATGCGGATAATCGGTCGCGAACAGCAGCCGGTCCCAGCCGATCCAGTTGATGACGTCGAACAGATCTTCGCGCCGCTCCGGATCCTCCATCGGCTGCGTGGTCCACCACACCTGCTCTCGGATATATTCCGACGGCAGCCTTTTTACATGCGGCACTTCGCTCCTGAGCCGCTGCCAGACCTTGTCGAGCCGCCAGGCCAGCGAAGGCGCCCAGCCGAAGCCGGCCTCGATCATCACTATCTTCAGTTTCGGGAAGCGCTCGAACACGCCTTCCAGCACGAGGCTCGCCAGCGCCGATTGCTGGCACTGCGAATGGCCCACCATCTCCTCGATGTAATAGGACGGCCAGCCCGACGGCGTGATCGGGTTGCCGCCGAAGCCGAAGGCGTGGACGCCGACGGGAAGACCGGCTTCCTCCGCGGCCTGGTAGATCGGCCAGTAGCGGCGCTGGCCGAGCGGCTCGACATTGCGGCTGAGCAGCAGCACTTGCACGAAATTCTTGTCGCCGGCGCGCTCGCGGATCTCGGCGGCGGCCGATAGCCCGTCCTCATTGCCGACGACGATGGAGGCTTTCAGCCGCTTGTCCTTGCTGGTCCATTTGTCGATCTGCCAGTCGTTGATCGCCGAGCACAACGCGGCCGAAAGCTCGTGATTGCGGATGCCCTGCCCGGTGTTGAGCGGATTGAGCACGCCCAGCTGCACGTTGTTGGGATCGAGCAGCTGCTTCTGCATGAATGACAGCGAGGAGCCTTGCGGGCCGCCCTCGGGCGGATAGGCATCGCGGCGCGAGGCGTTGGGCTGGGCCTTCGGATAGGGCGGGCCTTCCATCATGCCCTGATAGGCATGGACGCCGTAAATCTCGAGATGATGCTGCCAGCGTTTGGCGAGATAGGGATAAAGCTCGGTGCGGGTGGCGCGTGCCGGATGGATGTCGCAGTCCGCGATCGCGGTTTTGACGGTCAATGGGGAAGCGGCTTCTTGGCTCTCGCGGAATTGGATATTCATCGCCTTGCCTCCTTTGGCAGCGGGCTCATGTCAGGCGGGGATAGGTCGCATGCGGATTTTCGATCATGATCTTGCGCACGAGATCGGGGGTGAGACCTTCGGGCAGCGCGTCCTGGCCCTCGAACTGCCAGTGCGGATAGTCCGTGGAGAATAGGACCAATTCATCGGACTGCATATGATCAAACAGGCGAATTAATGTCTCGGCCTCCGGCGGCGCATCAAATGGCTGTAAGGAGAAGCGGATGTTGCTGCGCACAATATCCAGCGGCGCGCGATCGACCCAAGGCGTCTCCATCCGCACCCCGCGCCAGAACTTGTGCAGGCGCCAGAGATAGGGGGAGATCCAGGAAACGCCGGATTCCAGCATCACCATTTTCAGGCGCGGATATTTGGCAAACACGCCCTCGACAATCAGGCTGGTGAGCTGGGCCTGGAACGCCTGGGCCTGCCCGACATAATCCTCGATGTGGTAGGACCCCCATCCCACGGCGGTCGGCGGATTGTGATAGGCGGAACCCGCGTGAATGCCGACGGGAAGCTCCAGCCGTTCCGCGGCCTCATAGATCGGCCACAGCGCGCGCTTGCCGAGCGGCGTATCGCCCATCACCAGCATCAGCACCTGGACGAAACGCTTGTCCTGCGCGCAGCGTTCGATCTCGGCCACGGCCTTCTCGACGCTTTGCGTCGGGATCACGATTGAGCCGCGCAGCCGCTTGTCGCGATCGAGCCACTCCTTCACCAGCCAGTCGTTCAGCGCGCGGCAGAAGGCAGCCTGCAAATCTTCCGAAAATACCATCTGCACGCCGTAGAGCGGATTGCAGATCGCGTAGCTGAGCTGGAAGGGATCGAGCACATGGCGCTGCATGTCCTCCAGGCTCTCGCCGGGTTTTCCACTCTCGGGGCGCCAGTCGGGCCGCGCCGTGATCGGTGAATTCTGCGGATAGGATTGCGAGACGAGGTCGACCATGCCGCGCGTCGTCACCTGGTCGCGCCAATAGTCGTTCAGGTAGGGCAGCAGGCTGGTCAGATGCGGCACGGCCGGATGCACGTCGCAATCCACCCCGCCGGCGATCAGGGACGCCATGACGTCTCCCTTCTCACGTTTCCTCGTATGTCTCTTCTTGTACCTGCTATTCAAGCAGGCCTGCCCGTCGCCCGCAACTCGGCCAAGCGTCCTGTCATATGCTAGGAAGGCTGAGCTCGGTTGCGAAGGGATAAGGGGTCAGGGATGAAAGAGCTCGTCGGCATTGCGGAACAGGTCGCGGCGCAGCTGATTGCGCGCAAGCAGACCATCGCCGTCGCGGAATCCTCGACCGGCGGCCTGATCGCGGCCAGCCTGCTCGCGGTGCCCGGCGCGTCCGCCTATTTTCTCGGCGGCGCGGTGGTCTACACCCGCGATGCCAGGCGCGTGCTGATGGATATTTCGGACGAAGGAATGAAGGGCTTTCGCTCCTCGTCGGAGCCCTACGCGCAACTGCTGGCGGAGCAGATGCGCAGCCGCTTCAGCTCCGACTGGGGCCTCTCCGAGACCGGCGCCGCCGGCCCCACCGGCAACCGTTACGGCGACGCCGCCGGCCATAGCTGCATGGCGGTGAGCGGACCTGTGGCGGAGGTGATGACGCTGGAGACGGGAAGCAGTGACCGGCTTGCGAACATGCAGGTGTTTGCGGCGACGGCGCTGAAGCAGTTGCTGAGGAAATTGGAAGGGTGAGCTGCTGTGGAGGCCAGTGAGCCGGGACAATCTCGCCACCAATATCGCTGTCACGCCACGCGAAAGCGGGGCATCCAGTACGCCGCGGCCTAGCGATTTAATCACGACCGTCTCGGCGTACTGGATCGCCCGGTCAAGGCCGGGCGATGACAGCGGAGATTGGAGCATCAACTACCGCCCCAAATGCCTCATGAAGATCCGCACCACATATCCCTGCACCCGCGGCGCCTCGTCGTAGATATCGGACGCGATCCGCTCGATGGTCTCGCGCAGGGACAGGAATTGCGCCTGGCGCGCGCTGCTTTCGGTGCCCTGCATGCCGGCGAGCTCGTCCATCGCGGCATCGCTGATCTGGCACTGCACGACCTCGCCGTCGTTCAGCATGGTGAAGCGGAAAGCCAGCCGTTCGCGGTCATGGCCGATGATCATGTCGCGCGTGAGCGGCATTGAGAACGGTCCGGTCGGCCCCCGGGCCGACAATGCTGAAAATCTCCACCCCTGTCAGCAGCGAAGCGACGGGAGCACCGCCCCCTACTGGAACGCGACTTCGGCAAAACTGCGGAGCTTTCGCGAATGCAGCCGCTCCGATTCCTGCTGCTTGAGCCGTTCCAGCGCCTTCAGCCCGATCTCGAGATGCTGGCCGACGCGGCGGCGGTAGAATTCGCTGGCCATGCCGGCGAGCTTGATCTCGCCGTGCAGCGGCTTGTCGGAAACGCAGAGCAGCGTGCCGTAGGGGACCCGGAAGCGGTAGCCGTTGGCGGCGATCGCGGCCGATTCCATGTCGAGCGCGACCGCGCGCGATTGGGAAAGGCGGCGGATCATCTCGGGGCCGCTGATCTCCCAATTGCGGTTGTCGACGCTGGCCACAGTCCCGGTGCGCATCAGGCGCTTGAGCTCGAACCCCTCGAGGCCGGTGACGTCCTCGACCGCCTCCTCGAGCGCGACCTGCATCTCGGCCAGCGCAGGGATCGGCACCCACGGCGGCAGCTCGCGGTCGAGCACGTGGTCTTCGCGCACATAGCCGTGGGCGAGCACGTAGTCGCCGAGGCGTTGCGTGTTGCGCAGGCCGGCGCAATGGCCGAGCATCAGCCAGGCATGCGGCCGCAGCACGGCGACATGGTCGGTGACGTTGCGCGCGTTGGACGGGCCGGTGCCGATGTTGATCAGGGTGATGCCGCGATAGCCCGGCGCGACCAGATGGAAGGCCGGCATCTGCGGCATGCGCGCCGGTGCATCCCCAGTGGTGCCACCGCCGCTGCGCATGACGACGTTGCCCGGCGCGACGAAGGCTTCGAGGCCAGCCTCGCTCGCCTGGAGCCGCTGCTGGGAGAGCTGCGCGAAGGCGTCGACATAAAACTGGTAGTTGGTGAAGATGACGAAATTCTGGAAATGCTCGGGGTCGGTGCCGGTGTAGTGATAGAGCCGGCGCAGCGAGTAATCGACGCGGGCGGCGCGGAACAGCGACAGCGGCTCGGGCGCGCCGGGCTGCAGCGCGAAGGTGCCGTCGGCGATGGAATCGTCCATGGTGCCGAGATCGGGCACGTCGAACGCATCGCGCAGCGATCGCGCGACGGGGGAATTCTCGCTGGTGGTGATCGCGGCTTCGATGTTGATGTCGCGGCGATATGCGAAATGGATCGGGATCGGCTCGGCGGATTCGCCGATCTCGACGGGCACGCCGTGATTCTGGATCAGGAGGCCGATCTGCTCGGTGAGATAGCTGCGAAACAGATCAGGCCGCGTCACGCTGGTCTCGTGTACGCCCGGTCCGGCAACGAAGCCGTAAGCGAGACGCGAGTCCAGCCGTGCATGCGTCGCGGTGGTGATGCGCACGAAGGGATAATAGGCCCGCACCCGCGTCGTGATCGCCTCGCCATTGACGTAAGCCTCGAACCGGTCGCGCAGGAATTTGGTGTTGCGCTCGTAGATCTCTTCGAGCCGCGCCACGGCAAGCGAGGCGTCGGAGAAGGATTCGGTGGCGATGGTGGGAAGGGATTGCATGGTTCGACCGCCGGGTTGCTTGGGGCTTGAGTCGAACTATAGCAAAAAGAAGGTGTCGTAGGGTGGGTTAGCGCAGCGTAACCCACCACTTCCGCTTGCGCGGATGGAGAAGCGGTGGGTTACGGCTTCGCCTAACCCACCCTACGAGATCGAGTTTGCCGCGCGTCACTTCTCCCGGAACGCCCGCATCAGCTGGTCTCGCAGGGGCTTCATCAGATAGGACAGCATGGTGCGGTCACCGGTCTGGACGAAGGCTTCCACCGGCATGCCGGGGATCATCTTGACGTCGCCGAGACGGGCGATCTCTTCGGCCGGCATCGTGACACGGATGGTGTAGTAGCTCTGCCCGGTGCGCTGGTCGGTGGTGACGTCGGGCGACACGCGGCTGACGAGGCCGTTGAGCTCGGGCGTGGTGCGCTGATTGAACGCGGAGAGGCGCAGCAGCGTCTTCTGGCCGATTTGAAGCTTGTCGATATCGACCGGATTGACCTTGGCCTCGACCTGGAGATCGTCGCCCTGTGGCACGATCAGCATCAGTGCGTCGCCGGCGGTGACGACGCCGCCGACGGTGTGCACGTTGGATTGCAGCACCATGCCGGCTTGCGGCGCGCGGATATCGATACGCCGGAGCTGGTCTTCGGCGGCGACCTTGCGCTCGATCAACTCGCCGATCTTGTCGTTGGTCTCGCGCAGGTCCTTGGAGACCTCACTCACCACGTCCTTGTCGACCTGGATGATCTGGAGTTCGGTCTCGGTGATCTTGCCCTTGGCCTGGGCGCGCGAGGCGATGTACTGCGCGCGCTCGCCGTTGAGACGGGCCGAGTCGCGTTCGAGCTGGGTCAGGCGCGAAATCTGCACCAGGCGCTTGTCGTAGAGCTCGCGCACGCCGGTGAGCTCGTTCAGCACCAGCGCGATCTCCTGATCCTTGGCCTTCTCCTGGGCGGCGAGGCCCGCGATCTCCTCGTTGAGCTGCGTGATGCGCTCGCGAAGCTGGGCCTTCTGTCCAGTGCGGCCGTTGACGCGGACGTCGAACAGCTTGGTTTCAGCGGACAGCAGCAGCTTGACGTCGGGATCACCGGCGCGATCGAGCAGGGCTTGCGGATATTCGATCCTGTCGACACCGCGCTGCTCGGCCTGCAAGCGGGCCGCACGCGCCAGCGCGGCGTCGAGATTCTTGGTGACGATGGCGAGATTCGCCTTGGTGACGGTGTCGTCGAGCCGCACCACGATGTCGCCAGCCTTGACCAGGTCGCCGTCGCGGGCTCGCACCTCGCCGACCACACCGCCGGTCGGATGCTGCACCTTCTTGACGTTGGATTCGACCACGATCTGGCCCGGCGCGATCAGCGCGCCCGAGATCAGCACGGTCGACGCCCAGCCGCCGAGACCGACGGCCAGGACCACCACGATGCCAAGTCCGAGCAGGAGGTGGAACTTGATCGAGTCTTGCACCGACTTCTTCGCGGCCGGCTTCGCGCCGCCGATGGCCATCGTGCTCATGGCTTGGCCACTCCGCCTTCGCTGACGATCTTGATCGGGGCCGGCGGGGTCACGCGCGGCTGCAGCACCTGGGCGAGCACCTGCTCCTTGGGGCCGAACGCCTGCATGCGGCCGTCGCGCAGCACCAGGACCTGGTCGACCGCCTCGACGCCGATCGGGCGGTGCGCCACCACGACGACGATGGCGCCGCGCTCGCGGGCGGCTCGGACGGCGCGGGTCAGCGCCTCGTCGCCTTCGGTGTCGAGGTTTGAGTTGGGCTCGTCGAGCACGATCAGGAAGGGGTTGCCATAGAGCGCGCGCGCCAGCGCCACGCGCTGCGCCTGGCCTGCGGAAAGCGCGGTGCCCTGCTCGCCGACTTGCGTGTTGTAGCCCTCGCGCATCTTGATGATCATCTCGTGCACGCCGGCCTCTTTCGCAGCCGCGATGATGCCCTCTGACGTCGCCTCGGGATCGAACCGGCTGATATTCTGGGCGATGGTGCCGCCGAACAATTCGACGTCCTGCGGCAGATAGCCGATGTGCCGGCCTAGCACGTCGGACGACCATTGATCGAGCGCCGCGCCGTCGAGCCGCACCTTGCCGCGTACCGGCTGCCAGACCCCGACCAGAGCGCGGATCAGCGACGACTTGCCCGAGCCGCTCGGGCCGATCACGCCGAGGCCGTTGCCGGCGGCGAGCGCGAAGGTGATGTCCTGCACGATCAGGCGCTGGTCGCCGGGCGGCACCATGGCGACGCCTTCGACCGAGAGCCGGCTGGTGGGCGCCTGCAACTGGGTCGGCATCGTCTGCGCCGGCATCTGCTCCAGCAAGCGGGTGAGGCGGTGCCAGCTCTGGCGTGCCGCGACGAAGGATTTCCAGTGCGCGATCGCGAGATCGACCGGCGCGAGCGCGCGGGCGGAGAGAATCGAGCCGGCGATGATGATGCCGGCGGTCGCCTCCTGGTGGATGACGAGATAGGCGCCGACCGCGAGCACGGCCGATTGCAACATCATGCGCAGCACCTTTGCGACCGCACCGAGACCGCCGGCGACGTCGCTCGCATGCTGATTGCCGGCGAGATATTTTTCGTTGGCCTCGCTCCAGCGCGCGTTCATCCGGCCGGCCATGCCCATCGACACCATGACTTCGGCGTTGCGGCGGCTGGCCTGGGCGAGATCGTTGCGCTGCGCGGCAAGGCCCATGGCGTCCTTCGCCGGCTGGCGGGACATGAACTCGGTGACCAGCGTCAGCCCGACCAGGATGATGGCGCCGACGAGAGCGGTGACGCCGATCATGACATGGAAGGCGAAGCAGATGGCGAGATAGAGCGGCAGCCAGGGCAGGTCGAAGAACGCGCTAGGACCCATGCCGCCGAGGAAGGAACGGACGTTGTCCAGATCACGCAGCGGCTGGAGACCTTCGTTGCGGCTGCCGACCAGCAGCGGCAGACGCACGATGGTGTCGAACACGCGCTTGTTGAGGGCTTCGTCGAGCGCGGTGCCGATCCGCCCCAGGATCCGGTTGCGGATCATGTCGAGCACGCCCTGCGCCATGTAGAGGAAGCTGGCGAGGATGATCAGGCCGACCAGCGTCGGGATGCTGCGGCTCGGCAGCACCCGGTCGTAAACCTCCAGCATGAAGATCGACCCGGTCAGATAGAGCAGGTTGATCATGCAGCTCATCAAGCCGACGCCGACGAACGCCGTGCGACAGGCGCGCAAGGCGTCACCGAGTTCTGAACGGCGGACGCCGGGACCGGCTGCCATCAGTCTGATCTCTTTCACGTGGGGGCCAAGGCCCCTGATTTCACGGGCGATTCAGGGTACTCGCCCCCGATTAACATCAGGTTCACCCTGCGTCCAACACAGCCGGGCTCATCCAAAGCCCTGATGGGTCACATCTACCCGGGATGGCCTCGCGCACAAGTCCGGTATTTCACAGTCTTTGCGGCTTTTTAGTGCAGTGCTCGCCGCCTCTCCCAGAGTTCGAGAGAGGGCGGCAAGTTCCGATCGATCGAACCGGGTGGCTGCTAGAACCGCCCGCCGCCCCGCACCAGCCGCACCACCAGCAGCAGGATGACCGCGCCGATGGCGGAATAGACGATCTCTGAGACCAGGCCCGTGCCGATGCGAATACCGAGCTTCGGAAACAGGAAGCTCGCCACCAGCGCACCACAGATGCCAACGACGATATCACCGATGATCCCGAATCCCGTTCCGCGAACGACCTTGCCAGCGAGCCAGCCGGCTACGAGGCCGACGAACAGGATGACGAGCAGGCCTTCGTTGGAAATGTACATAAATCTGGTTCCTCTCCATGAATGGCCGCATGGAACGGGAACCGGAATGAATAGGGTCTGAATGCTGTTCGCCTCAGACGGCTCCGACCAAAATGTCGAAAACAACCCCATGCAAAGTAGAACGGCGTTTGCCTGCAGTGCTACGTGAACTGTGACAACCCGGTGTTGCCGCAGAGGAATTTCAAAGGAAGGAGCGTAGCGGCGACAGCGTTCAAATATTATGACAGCGCCGCCGCCTGCTCCGCCAGCACACATCGCGCCGCCCGGCCCGGCCCGACCGCCACATTGGCAGGCAGTTGCTCCAGGCAACGCGACTGCGCCACGGCGCAGCGCGGGGCGAAGGAGCAGTTGTGGGGTTTCTCGGCCAGCGAGGGCGGCGTGCCGGGGATGGTTTCGAGCCGCGCACCACGCTTGGCACCGTGAATGGTCGAGGCGAGCAGGCCCTTGGCATAGGGATGCACGGGGTTGCGGACGATGTCGCGAAGCGTGCCCTGCTCCACGATCTGGCCGGCATACATCACCGCGACACGGTCGCAGATCTCGATCGCCACACCAATGTCGTGGGTGACGAAGATGACGGACATGCCGAACTCGCGCTGCAGCTCGCGCAGCAGCAGCAGGATCTGGATCTGCACGGTGGCATCGAGCGCGGTGGTCGGCTCGTCCGCGAGCAGGATTTTGGGCCGGCAGGCGAGCGCCAGCGCGATCATCGCGCGCTGGCGCATGCCGCCGGACATCTCATGCGGATAGGCATCGAGCCGGCGTTTTGCGGAGGGAATGCGCACGACCTCGAGCATTTCGAGCGCGCGCGCCCTGCCTTCCGCATAGCTCTTGCCTTCGTGGCGCACGACGCTTTCGGCGATCTGCGCGCCGATGGTGTAGACCGGGTCGAGCGCGAGCGCGGGCTCCTGGAAGATCATCGACACGGTCTGGCCGCGGAAGGACGACAGCTCGTCGTCGTTCATGGCGAGCACGTCGCGGCCCATCACGTCGACCTTGCCCGTGATCTGCGTGCGCTTCTTCGGCAACAGCCGCATCAGCGCGCGCAATGTCACGCTCTTGCCCGAACCGGACTCGCCGAGCAGGCCCAGCACCTCGCCGTCCCCGAGCGAGAGACTGAGGTCGTTCACGGCATAGACCGTGCGCTCGCCGGTGAAGCGGATGTTGAGACCTGAGATGTCGACGAGCTTTGTCATGACGGCAGTTTCGGCAATCGATCGTGATAGTCGGTGACGCGCTGGAAGGCGGCGCCGATGGTGAGCAGGGTCGCCTCGTCGAACGAGCGGCCGATCAGCTGCATGCCGACCGGCAGGCCGCTCTTCGTGAAGCCCGAGGGAATGGTGAGGGACGGCAGACCGAGATAGTTCACGGGGCGGGTGAACAGCGTCAGGCGCTGCACCATGGCCGGCGCGTTCGGACCGCCGCCGACGTCGCTCTCCTCGATCGTCGGTGCCGGCACCGGGGATGCCGGCGCGATCACCGCATCGACGCCAGCGGTCGCAGCGTTGTGCGCGGCGAGCGCCGGACCGCGCCAGCGCATCGCCTCAAGATAGGTGATGGCAGGAACGGCGAGGCCGTTCTGCAGCCGCATCAGGACCTGCGCACCATAATCCTGCGGCCGCTCGATCATCCAGCGCTTGTGGAAGGCGGCAGCCTCGGCCGCGAGCACGAGCTGGCTCGCCGACGACAATTGCCGCTGGTCCGGCAGCTCGACCTTGACGATGTCGGCGCCCTCGCGCTTGAGCACCGCGATGGTCTCGTCCAGCACGCGCGCGACCTCGGCGTCGAGATCGTCGACGTAGAACGAGGTGGGCACGCCGATTTTGAGGCCTTTCAGCGAGCCCTTGGTCGCGCCGACATAGTCCGACAGCGGCTCGTGGCTGCAGGTGGAGTCCGCCGGGTCGGGGCCAGCCATCAGCGCCAGCAGCAGCGCGCAATCCTCCGCGGTGCGGGCGAGCGGGCCGACGGTGTCGAGCGATTGCGACAGCGGCATCGCGCCGGCGCGGCTGACGCGGCCGACCGTGGTCTTGAGCCCGGTGACGCCGCAGAAATGCGCGGGCATGCGGATCGAGCCGCCGGTGTCGGAGCCGAGCGCCGCAAACGTCAGGCGCGCGGCGACCGACGAGCCGGAGCCGGACGAGGAGCCGCCGGTGATGTGGGCGACATTCCAGGGATTGCGCACCGGGCCGTAGTGAGCGTTATGCCCGGTCGGGCCATAGGCGAATTCGGCCAGATGCAGCGTGCCGAGCCTGATCTGGCCGGCGTCCTTCAACCGCTGTAACGCCGTGGAGGTCACGGTCGGCACGAAATCGCGGCGGATCAGCGAGCCGCAAGTCGCGACGTGGCCGGAATCGTAATACATGTCCTTGTGCGCGAGTGGCACGCCATGCAGGGGGCCACGGACATTGCCCTTGGCCAGCTCGGCATCGGCGGCATCCGCCGCCTTCAATGCAGCCTCGGCCTCAATCGACATGAAGGCGTTGAGATGCGGCTGCCACTGCGCGACACGGTGCAGCAGCGCGCGCGTCACCTCATGCGAGGACACCTGCTTCATCGCGATCGCGCGCGCGACCTCGGTGAGCGTCATCAATGCAGGCTCACTGCTCATTTCGACACCTTCTGCGCCTGCACGACCGGATAGAGCGCGGGCTCGAGATCGAACGGCAGCGTGCCGGCGATAGTCGCGAAGCCTTCGAAGGCAGGCCCGATGGAATTGGAGATGCGCGTCGCGATCTCGTCGTCGACGGGGACGCCGGCGATTTGGGCGATTGGCTTGATCTCTTTCGGTGTTGGTCTCGTCATGTGGTCTTCTCCCTGGGCGCGCGGCTATGGCCTGAACCCGGTATCGCCATGTAGCACGCGGCCTCGTGGCCCATCTTATCGAGCGCGACGAGCTTTGGTGTCGCATTTGCGCAGAGCGGCTCCGCAAACGGGCAACGGGTGTGGAAGCGGCAGCCGGGGGGCGGATCGATCGGATTGGGCGGATCGCCCGTGATCGGAGGCTGCTCGGTACGCCTGTCGGGGTCGGACGACGGCATCGCCGCAAGGAGTGCGCGCGTGTAGGGATGCGCGGGGTTATCCCAGACCTGGTCGACCGGGCCGAGTTCGACGACTTCGCCGAGATACATCACCAGCACGCGATCGCTGATGTAGCGCACGACGTTGAGGTCGTGGCTGATGAAGAGATAGGTCAGCCCGAATTCGCGCTTGAGGTCCGCCAGCAGGTTGAGCACCTGCGCCTCGACCGATTTGTCGAGTGCGGAGACGGCTTCGTCCAGGATCACCAGACGCGGCGACAGCGCCAGCGCACGCGCGATGTTGACGCGCTGGCGCTGGCCCCCGGAGATCTCGTGCGGATAGCGGTTGGCGAAGTTTGCAGGGACCAGGCCGACCTTACCGAGCAGCTCGCGCGCCAATGCACGCGCGGCGCCATCGGCCATGCCGTGCACCTTCGGGCCGAAGGCGATCGACTCCTCGATCGTGAGGCGCGGATTGAGCGAGGCGTAGGAGTCCTGGAACACCATCTGCATGCCGCGGCGCAGCTCGCGCAAGCTCAGCGACTGTCCCACGGTCATTCCGTCATAGATGATGTCGCCGGCATCGCGGGGCATCAGGTGCATCAACAACCGGGCGGTGGTGGACTTGCCGCAACCGGATTCGCCGACGATGCCGACGGTCTCGCCCTTGGCGACGGCGAAGGAGACGTTATCGACGGCGCGCACGGTACGCTTCGCGGCAAACAGCCCACCGCGAACAGGGAAGTGCTTGGTGAGGCCGTTGACCTGAAGCAGCGGCTGCGCGACGCCGCCGACGTCTTCGACCGGCTCGAGCATTTCAACGGATGTGTTGCTCTCGCTCATGGCCTAGTTCCTGATATCCATGGCGCTGCGCAGGCCGTCCGAGAGCAGATTGAAGCAGATCGAGACCGCGAAGATCATGGCGCCCGGCAATGCGGCAACCCACGGATTGACGTAGATCGCGGTGCGGAGCGTGTTGAGCATCAGGCCCCATTCGGGCTCCGGCGGCTTGGTGCCGAGGCCGAGGAAGGAGAGACCTGCCGCCAGAATCATCGAGACCGAAATGAGACTGGTGGCGTAGACGAAGATCGAACCCAGCACGTTGCCGAGAATGTGCACACGCATGATGGTGAAGGGTCCGGCGCCCGAAGCCCGCGCGGCCTCGACGAAGTCCATGTTGCGCACGCCCGTGGTGACGCTCTCGGCGACGCGGGTGATCTGCGGCACGAACACGACCGTGAGCGACACAATGGAATTGAGGATGCCGGCGCCGAGTGCGCCGGAGATCGCAATCGCCAGCAGCACCGAGGGAAAGGCATAGAATACGTCGATCGTGCGCATGATCGCGGTGTTGAGCTTGCCGCCGACATAACCGGCGACGAGACCCAGCGAGGTGCCGATGCAGAACGCAAGGATCACGGGCAGGATGCCGATCACCAGCGACAACCGGCCGCCATAGATCAGGCGCGCCAGCATGTCGCGGCCGAGCTCGTCGGTACCGAGCGGGTAGCCTGCCGTGCCGATGTGGCGCAGGCGACGGATCATCGAGCCCTTATAGGGATCTTCCAGGCCGAGCCATGGCGCGAGGACCGCGGACAGGAAGATCAGCAGCAGCACCAGCGCGCAGGCCATGCTGACCTTGTCACGCCGGATGCGGCGGCCGACAGTCGCCCAATAGCCGCGCGCCTTGGTCGCGGGCGCGGCTTGCAGCGCGGCGTCGCTGGTGGCGGACAACGGAAGCTCGCTCATCGGCAGGCTCCCGGTGAGCAATGGGTCACTCGATGCAAGCCAAAGCGGCGGTGCACCTCTCCCGCTTGCGGGAGAGGTCGCGCCGCAGGCGCGGGTGAGGGTTCTCTCCACTCGGGGGGTCTCGCGAGGAGAGACACCCTCTCCCCAACCCTCCCCCGCAGGCGGGGGAGGGAGCGCACTGCCGTCGCGGCTATAGCTGGGCTCGATCTCATCCCGCTAGCCCCGCTTGATGCGGGGGTCGATCGCGGCTTGCGCGATGTCGACCATGAGATTGAGGAACACGAAGAACAGCGCCAGGATCAGGATCGTGCCCTGCAGCAGCGGCAGATCGCGCTGGAAGATCGCGGAGTTGAGCAGGAAGCCCGAGCCCGGCCAGGAGAACACGGTCTCGATCAGGATCGAGCCGCCGAGCATGTAGCCCAATTGAAGCCCCATCACCGCCAGCGCGGTCGGAGCGGCGTTCTTGATGACGTGGCGGAACACGCCGCGCTCGTGCAGCCCCTTGGCGCGCAAGGCCTCGACGAAATCCTGGCTGAGGATGTCGCCGGTCAGCGCGCGCACCGTGCGGGTGACGATGCCCATCGGAATCACCGAGGTCGTGATCGCCGGCAGCACGAGATATTTCAGATGCGCCCAGTCCCAGGCCCAGGAGTTGGAGCCGTTCGGCCCGGCGCCGACTGCGGGCAGCCAGTTGAGCTGCACCGAGAAGATGATGACGAGCACCATGCCGAGCCAGTAATGCGGCACCGACACGCCCGCGATGGCAAAGGAGGTCGCGAGCTTGTCGATCCAGGTCTCGCGGAAATAGCCGGCGATCAAGCCGAGCAGGACGCCCATGGTGAAGCCGATAATGGCGGCGGCAATCGCGAGCGTAACGGTATTGCTGACCGCGCGCATGACCTCCGCGAGGACCGGGCGCCCGGTGGCGATGGAATTGCCGAGGTCGCCGTGAAGGGCACGAAGCAGCCAAAGCCCGAACTGCACCGGTAGCGGACGGTCGAATCCGTAGGCGGTGCGAAGCTGCGCCGCGAGCTCCTGCGAGGCATCTGCGGGGAGCACCGCGACCAGCGGATCGCCCGGCGTGATGTGCACGAGCAGAAAACACACCAGCGCGACGCTGATGACGATCGGAATGACGTAGACGATGCGTCTGGCGATATAGGCGAGCACGTTGTTTCTTTTTCTTCCCTTCTCCCCTTGTGGGAGAAGGTGGCGCGAAGCGCCGATGAGGGGTTCTACCTGCTGTAGCGCTATCGGATGAGAGAGGGTCACTCGCGGAGAGAGACCCCTCACCCGGCTTCGCTTGGCGAAGCCACCCTCTCCCACAGGGGGAGAGGGTGCACCGAGTATACGGCGCGAACTACTGCGCGATCGACACCAGCGAGAAGTCGATGAACCAGCTCTTCGGCTGCACGACGCCCGTGACCTTCGGGCTCATCGCCCGGGGGCCGACGTCGTGGGCGACGTAGAGGAAGGCGGCATCGTCGACGGAGGCGGCGTGCAGCTCGGCCAGCGCTGCGTCACGCGCGGCAGGATCGAAGGTCTGGCGCGCCTTCTTCACCAGCTCGTCGAACTTGGGATTGTTGATGAAACCCCAATTGTTCGAGACCGGCGGGGCCATGCCGGACTGCAGGAAGCGCACCAGCGCGAAGAACGGGTCCATCGCCGCGTAGGTCACGTTGGTCGCGTTAGAGCCGTTGGCCGAGGGATCCTTGGCGCCGCGGCGCCAATTGGTGAACAGCGTGTTCCACTCGATGACGTCGAGCTTCACGTCGAAATAGCATTCGGCCAGCGCCTGCTGGAGATATTCGTTCATCGCCAGCGGCTGCATCTGGCCCGAACCGGACGCCGACGTCTGAGTCTTCACCGTCAGTTTCTTGTTGGGACCGAAGCCGGCCTCCTGCATCAGCTTCTGCGCAGCCGCCTTGTCGTACTTGATCTCGAAAGTCGGCTTGCCGCGCCAGGGATGGCCGGGCTCGAAGGTGCCGGTCGCGGGCACCATCAGGCCGGCGAGCAAGCCGTCCTTGAGGCCTTCACGATCGATACAGAGGTTCGCGGCCTTGCGCACGCGGATGTCGTTCCAGGGCGAACCCTCGACCCGCGAGAACTGCCAGGGCCAGACATGCGGCTGCTCGTTGGCGTAGAGCTTGAAGCCGCGCTGCTTCAGCTCGGGCAGCGCGTCCGGCGCGGGTGCCTCGACCCAATCGACCTGCCCGGAGAGCAGCGCCGCGGTGCGCGCGTTGGCTTCCGGCATCGGCAGCAGCACCATCTTGTCGACCTTGGGCACGCGCGCCTTGTCCCAATAATTCGCGTTCTTCACGAGCTCGAGCCGCTCGCGCGGCGTGAAGCTCGCCATCTTCCACGGGCCGGTTCCCGCGGCATCCTTGGCAAACGCGGTCCAGGCGGCCTGCGACTTGGCCTTGGCGTCAACGCCTTCCGCCTTGTCATAGAAATGCTGCCACTTCGCCGGGCTGGCCATGAACAGGTTGGTGAGGTTGATCGGCAGGAAGCTGTCGGGCTCCTTGGTGGTGAGCTCGACCGTCATGTCGTCGATCTTCCTGGCAGAGGCCAGCGTCGGCATGCGCGAGGCCGTGACACCGACCTGGCTGGCGTCGAACTGCGGCGCGTCCTGCTTCAACACCTTCTCGACGTTCCATACCACCGCATCCGCGTTGAACGGCGAGCCGTCGTGGAAGGTGACGCCGGGGCGCAACTTGAAGGTCCATTTGGTCTTGTCGGTATCGTCGACCTTCCATTCGGTCGCAAGGCCGGGAATCACCACGCTCGCCTTCTCGGCGGAGGACAGGTCCCAGCCGGTCAGCGCGTCATACATGGTGAGGCCGGTGAAGCGGTTGCCCTCAAAGCCCTGGTCGGGCTGGCCCAACGTGCGCGGAATATCGGCAGCGGTCATGCCGATGCGCAGCACGGTCTCGGCGCTGACCGCACGCGGCCATGCAGCCGCCGTCGTTAGAGCGAGTACCGCGATCAATGCCGCGCGCGTGGTCTTTTTCATAAGCATCGCCTCAATCCTTTTCCGGCTTCGATGACTATTTTTGATGCAATCGTATGCAATGGCTATGCCAAAGAGAAACTTATTGTGCGATTTGGCCCTGCGGCGACAAGTCCTTAGAGACTGAAGGCGCGCGCACGCACCGCGCTGCCTATTCTGGCATCAAGATTGCAGGCTCAGCCCCGAAATCTCCTGGGAGCTTTGGGCCATGCGTATCCGTCTATCGACTTGTCTCGCCGTGCTTGCACTGGCGTTGTCCGCAATCTCGGCGCGCGCCGAAACGGTGGTGCGCTACGGCATCTCGATGGCGGACATCCCGCTGACGACCGGCCAGCCGGATCGCGGGGCCGGCGCCTATCAGTTCACGGCCTATACGATCTACGATCCGCTTGTGGCGTGGGAGATGGACGTCGCGGACCGTCCCGGCAAGCTGGTGCCGGGGCTCGCGACCGAGTGGAAGGTGGATGACAACGACAAGACCAAATGGCGCTTCACGCTTCGCAAGGGCGTCAAGTTTCACGACGGCAGCGAGTTTAACGCCGACGCGGTGATCTGGAATCTGGACAAGGTGCTCAACGACAAGGCGCCGCAATTCGACAAGCGGCAGAGCGCGCAGGTGAAGACCCGCCTGCCCTCCGTCGCCAGCTACGCCAAGATCGACGATTCCACCGTGGAAATTACGACCAAAACCGTCGATTCCTTCTTTCCCTATCAGATGCTGTGGTTCCTGGTGTCGAGCCCGGCGCAATATGACAAGCTCGGCAAGGATTGGGACAAGTTCGCCAGCCAGCCGTCCGGCACCGGCCCGTTCAAGCTGACGAAGCTGGTGCCGCGCGAGCTCGCCGAGCTCAGCAAGAATCCGGACTACTGGAACAAGAAGCGCATTCCCAAGGTCGACAAGATCGTGCTGGTGCCGATGCCGGAAGCGCTGACGCGGACCAATGCGCTGCTCGCGGGACAGGTGGACCTGATCGAAACGCCGGCGCCGGACGCCGTGCCGCAGCTCAAGGCCGCCGGCATGAAGCTGGTCGACAACGTCACGCCGCATGTCTGGAATTACCATCTCAGCGTGCTGCCGGGTTCGCCCTGGACCGACATCCGCCTGCGCAAGGCGCTGAACCTCGCGATCGACCGCGACGCCGTGGTCGGCTTGATGAACGGCCTTGCCAAGCCCGCGAAGGGCCAGGTCGACCCGTCGAGCCCCTGGTTCGGCAAGCCTAGCTTCGAGCTGAAATACGATCCGGCCGCAGCCAAGAAACTGGTCGAGGAAGCCGGCTACTCCAAGGCGAAGCCGCTGAAGGCCACCTTCATCATCGCGCAGGGCGGCACCGGCCAGATGCTGTCGCTGCCGATGAACGAATTCCTGCAGCAGAGCTTCAAGGAGATCGGCATCGACATCGACTTCAAGGTGGTCGAGCTCGAGACGCTCTATACGCATTGGCGCAAGGGCGCGGCCGACGAGATCAACGCCGGCATCACCGCAAACAACATCGCCTATGTCACTTCCGACCCGCTCTACGCCATCGTCCGCTTCTTCGCCTCCGACCAGATCGCGCCTGTCGGCGTCAACTGGGGCGGCTACAAGAACCCGAAGGTCGACGCGCTGATCAATCAGGCCAAGCAGACCTTCGACACTGCCAAGCAGGACGATCTGATCGCGCAGGCGCATGCGCTGATCGTGGACGATGCCGCGCTGGTGTGGGTCGTCCACGATACCAACCCGCATGCGCTGTCGCCGAAGATCAAGCAGTTCGTGCAGGCGCAGCACTGGTTCCAGGATCTGACGACGATCGGGATGGAGTGAGGGGCGGCGAACACCGCTGCCGTAGGGTGGGCAAAGCGGAAGCGTGCCCACCACCTCGGCATTACGGAGTAAGATCGTGGGCACGGCGCTGACACGCCTTTGCCCACCCTACGGGAGCAATGACGGGGGCAACTACTTCGTCAGCAGCGCATATGCCCCGTTCCAGCCCTCCGGCGGCGGATTGACCTGGAATTCCTTAATCCGCACTTCGTACAGCTTGAACAGCTTTTCCAGCGTATCGGCGTCCTCGCTCTTGCGGCCGCGTTCGATCGCGTCGAGTGCTCCCTGCCAGTCGCGGCCGCGATAGCAGCCGAGTGTCTCGATGGTGATGTTGCGCAGGCGCTGAAAGGCGGCCGAATGCATCACGTCCTCGCGGCCCGCGATGGCGTAGATCACCTCGGGTTCGGTCTTGCCCTTGACCATGATGAAGTCGAGCTCGAGGATCGCGAACTTGTCCTTGGCAGCAAGCGCAGTCCTGGATCCCACGATGATGGGAAAGCCGTATTCCTTCGACTGGCCTTCCAGCCGTGAAGCCAGGTTCACGCTGTCGCCGAGCACCGAATAGTTCTTCTTCAGGTCCGAGCCCATGTTGCCGACCACGCCGATGCCGGTGTTGAGGCCGATGCCGACATTGAGCGGAATGTAGACATGGCCGCCCTCGGCGGCCTCCAGCTCGCGCTCCTTGTTGACCGCGTCGATCCGCTCCAGCATCTGGATCGCGGCCTCGCAGGCGTTGACCTCGTGCTCGGAATCGTCGAGCGGCGCGTTCCAGAACGCCATGATGGCGTCGCCCATGTATTTGTCGATATAGCCCTTCCGCTCGATGATCACGTCGGTGAGCGGCGTCAGGAACCGGTTCATCAGCGCAATCAGGCCTTGCGGGTCGTGCTTGTAGCTCTCCGAGATCGTGGTGAAGCCGCGCACGTCCGAGAACATGATCGTCATCTCGCGCTCTTCGCCGCCGAGCACGAGCTTTTCCGGCGACTGCGCCAGCTGCTCGACCAGCACCGGCGACATGTATTGCGCGAACTGCCCGCGGATCTGCACGCGCTGGCGCTGCTCGCGCACGAAGCTGGCGAAGATCAGCGTCAGATAGATCGCCGTGGTTGACAGCAGCGGATAGGTGAAATCGATGAGGTAGCGGTACTGCGCGTAGAAGAACCAGGACACGCCGACCAAGATGGCGGCGAAGGTCGCGCCCGCGAGCACCAGGCGTACCGGCCCGAAGTTCGGCGTGAAGATGATGACGAGCAGGCCGATGACGAGCGCGGCGAGCAATTCGACGCCGAGGGCGTAGTTCGGCTGCGAGATCACCGCGCCGCTCAGCAGGCTCTCGAGTACTTGGGCATGGATCTCGACCCCAGGCATGGTCGAGGACACCGGCGTGGTCTTGATGTCGTTGAGCCCGACTGCGGAGGTGCCGACCAGCACCAGCTTGCCGGCGAGCTTGGCGGGCGGCACGGTGTTGTCGAGGACGTCGGCCGCCGAGACGTAGATCGAGGGGTCCTGGCGCGCATAATGCACCCAAAGCTGAGCGTTCTTGTCGGTCGGAATCTCGACGCCCTTGAGGCGTACGGCCCGCACGCCGCTCTTGTCGGTCCGGATCAGCACCGTCGGCGTGCCCGTGGCGACGCGCAGGATCTCGAGGCTGAGCGAGGGCATGATGTTGCCCTGGGCGCGCATCACCATCGGCACGCGGCGGATCAAGCCGTCGCGCTCGGTCTTGATGGTGAACAGGCCGCGGCCGGCCGCGACCTTCTCGATGACGGGCACGTTGCGGAGCAGGCCAGGGAATTCGAACAGGAAACGTTCAGCACCCTCCTCGCCAACCGTCGCGATGCCGGTGAACGGCAGCGACTTGTCGAGCTCGGACGAGATCGCCCGCTGTCCGGTCTCGCCCAGCACCACGCGCGAGCGCTTGATCGCCTCGGAGAGGATCTGGTCGTTGGTCGGCAGTTCGCGTAGCTTGGCGCGGGTGGCATCGTCGAGAGAGCGCATCTGGCTCGCGACCAGATCTGGATTGAGCCGGTCGGGCTCCGAAAACACCACGTCGAAGCCGATCGCCACCACGCCGTTGCTGGTGAGGTTCTGGATCATATCGGCGATCCGCGTACGCGGCCACGGCCACTGGCCGAGCCTGGCGAGGCTCTTGTCGTCGATGTCGACGATGGTGACCGGTCGCGCCGTCTTGTGGCGCGGATCGATCAGCTGGAACATGTCGAAGGTGCGCAGCCGCAATTCCTGGATCGGCGGCGGATCCCACAGGCGCGCGCCGGCGAACACGACCAGCAGCGCAAGGCACATCAGCCGCGCATAGCCCAGCTTCCGCGCAAACCACCGCCGCAGGATTTTTAGACGTTTCATGCTGGTTGGATATCACGCTTTCGTGGCAGGCGGCAGCTCCGATCGGTGTGCGGACGACCGCAGCACCTCGCGCTGCGATCAGGCGTGGACGATGAAGTCGTTCGCCTGGACGCTTGCGACGCCCTTCAAGAGTATGGTGTCCGTCGCATTGATCGTGACCAGGGTGTCTGAGCCTGAGGCCGCGACGTGTTGGGCTATCCATGCCGCGTCGATATCTGTCGTTACAACCGCGGTCAGGTTGATGTGGTCCTGACCGTGCGCAAAACCGAGGATCGTGTCGTGGCTCGAATTGGCAGCGAACACGAACTGATCCTGATAGCCCGTACCGAACAGCACGTCCTTGCCTTCGGTACTGGCAAGAGTCACCGGGCCTTCTTCGCTCAGGTTGAAGATCAAATTGACCGTATCGCTCGCGCCGTGGCCGTCGGTCACGGTGATCGCGACCGTGTCCGTCGTGGACGCGCTCTGGCTCGGATCGGTGTATGTCAACGTCTGGAGCGCCGAATTGACGTTGTCCAACGTGTCGGAGGTCGATGCGGGGTCCACATAGGTGCCCGAATCGGCGGTGGCGGCGAGCGTGAAGGTTTCATCGGCGGCAGCGTCAGCGTCGCTGACGGAAATGCCGTGAACGAAGATCTGTTCGCCTTCCTGCGTGACATTGACCTCGGCGACGTCGATCACGGGCGCATAGGTGGTATCGTTCGCGCCGGTCACGTCTACCGTGAGCGTCGCCGTGTCGGTTGCACCATGGACGTCGGTGGTCTGGACGGTGAACGTATCGACGTACGAATCGTCCGCCAGCGCGTTGATCGCGGCGGCATTCGGAACGTAGCTATAGCTGCCGTCGGCGTTGACCGTCAGCGTCCCGCACAGCCCCACTGCCGTTGTCGCCGGCTGGTGATCTGAATTGAAGACGGCATAGGACAGCGTTGCCGTCTCGCCGCTGTCGACGTCGGTCCCAGCCAAGTGGCCGGTGAGATTGGAGAAGGCGGTGTCCGTGAGCAGACCGATGTGGAGATCGGACAGCGTTGGCGCGTCGTTGGCGCCATTGATCGTAACGGTGACGTCCTGCGAGACTTGGGCGCCGTGATTGTCGGTGAAGGTGACGGTGTAGACTTGGGTGATGGTCTGGCCCTGCGCCAGCGACTGCAGCACCGGATTGCTGTTGTCCAGCGCGAACTGCCAGCTCAGCGTCGCGCCGTCGCTGGTGTCGGTGTTGGATTCGGACAGCGAGCCGATCGAGAAGGTGCCGATGTTCGTAGTGCCGCCCTCGAAGCCCGGCAGAGCCAAGCTGACGGATGACGAGGTGAACGACCACTCGACCGTATGGGTGTCGATCAGGTCGACGTCCTTGATCGCCAGCGTGCCGCTGGCCGTCAGCGTTGCGCAATCATCCTCGATGACCGCGCCTTTTGCCGCGTCGGCATCGCTGGTGATCGTGGGACCGTCGTTGACGCCCGTGATCGTGACGGTGACGTCCTGCGTGACCGTCGCGTTGTGATCATCCTTGAAGGTGACCGTGTAGACCTGGGTGATGGCCTGGCCGTGCGCCAACGACTGCAGCACCGCATTGTTGTCGCCGAGGCTGAAGTGCCAGCCCAGCGTCGCATTGTTGCTGGTTTCGGCGCTGGATTCCAGCACCGACGGATCGATCGTGAAGGTGCCGATGTTCGCGTTGGCGCCGAACCCCCGCAGAGGCGAGCTGACAGAGGAAGACTTGAACACCGCCTCCGCGGTATGAGTGTCGATCAGGTCGAGGTCCTGGATCGCCAGGGTGCCGTCAATCGTCAACAGCGAGCCAGCGTCCTCGATGACATGACCAGTTGCCGCCGCCCCGCTGCTGGTGATGGTCGGCGTATCGTTGACGCCCGTGATCGTGACGGTGACTTCCTGCGAGACGTGGGCACCGTGATTGTCCGTGAAGGTGACGGTGTAGACCTGCGTGATGGTCTGCCCTTCGGCCAGCGACTGCAGCACCGCGCTGCTGTTCTCGAGCGTGAAGTGCCAGCCCAGCGTCGCGCCGTTGTTGGTGTCGGTGCTGCATTCCAGGACCGCCGGATCGATCGTGAAGGTGCCGATGTTCGCGTTGGCACCGAACCCCGGCAAGGCCGAGTTGACGGATGACGAGGTAAACACCGCCTGCGCTAAATGGGTGTCGACCAGGTCCAGATCCTGGATCGCCAGCGTACCGGCGATCGAGAGTGTCAGGCCGCCATCCTCGGTGACGCCGCCTTTCGCAGCGTTTGCATCGCTCGTGACGATCGGCGCGTCGTTGGTGCCGGTGATGGTGACCGTGACGTCCCGGGTGACCGTTCCGCCGTGATGGTCGTCGACAGTGACGGTGTAGACTTGGGTAATGGTCTGGCCTTCGGCCAGCGACTGCAGCACCGGATCGTTGTTGTTGAGCGTAAAGGTCCAGCCGACCGACCCGCGAGAGCTGGCGCCCGGGCTCTCGTTCACCGCTGCAAGCGCGAAAGTGCCGATTTGCGACGTGCCGTTGCCGAAGCCAGGCAGATGCGCGCTCGACGTCGTCGACTTCAGGACGTAACTCGCAGTGTGCGTGTCCGTGAGGTCGGGATCGTTAAAGGTAATGGTGCCGATCGCCGTCAGGGTCGCCGACGACGTATCCTCGGTCACCGCGCCGCTCGGCGTCGTCGAATCTTCGACGATCGTCGGGACGTCATTCGTGCCTTCGACATTGACGTCCGCGCCGTCGATGGAGACCGTGAGCGGCGTGCTGACGACACCGCCGTGGCCGTCATCGACCTGCACCACGTAGTTGAGGATCAGCTTCTCGTCCTCGGCGAGGAAATCGAAGAGATGGTCGGGAGCTTTGTAGGTCCAGGTGGCCGTCCCGTTGTTGCCGTTTCCAGCACCCTGAACCACGGTCAGGGGCACCTTGACGGCGGCGATCGCCGCGAGCTGCGCCGGGGTCAACGTCGCCGTGATATCGTTACCTTCGGCATCAAGGTATTTGAACGGCTGGACGGACGAGAGCTCTGCACTCACGATCGGCCGGTCAGTCAGATCGACGTCGGTGAAGGTGACCGTGCCCGTGATGACGTTGAGCGCCTCGTTGCCGGTTCCGATCAGCTCGATGACGGTGCCACCTGACGTCGCGACGGTGGGTTTGTCGTTCGTTCCCGTGATCGTGACGGTGATGGGAATGAACTTGCTCTCGGGGCTCACCGCGAAATTGGTGTCGACGCGGACCATGTAGGTCAGCGTCACCGTTTCGTCGGCGGCGAGGAAGTCGAAGACCTTGTCCGGAATCGTGTAGGTCCAGACCGCCGAGCCGTTGTTGTTGTTGCCGGGATCTGGGGCGACGCTGATCTGGATCTGCGTCGCCGCGATGGCCTGCTTCTGCAGCGCGGTGAGCGAGCCGGTGACGTCCTGCTGACCGGCATTCTTGTAGAGGTAGTTCGGCGCCTCTGCGAGGCTTACGCTCACCGACGGCCGGTCGCCGAGATTTTGATCGACGAAGGTGATGCGGCCGGAAACCGTGTCGGCCTGCGTGTCGCCCGTGGTGTCCGGGCGCTCGGTCAGCGCGAAGGCCGTCTTCACATTGCCGCTGGAATCGAGGCTTTGCACCAGTGGCTGGCCGGGAATACGGGTGACGAGCGGCGGGGGAGTGCTCGGCCCCTCCTGCCCTTGCGGATTGAGGTTGACGAATGTCGCGGTCACGATGGCGCCGGACCCCGACTTGAACACCACGTCCTGGCCCATCGGCGTGAGCGTGTCGGTGAAGTTCGTGGTCAGCTTGGTGTTGGTGTTGTTGTCGGTGAACTTCAGCGTGAACACGTCGGTGATCAGCTTCTGAACGTCCGGCGACATCAGCGCATTGGAGATCGAGACGTTGCCACCGCTGATCTGGATCATCTGGCCGGCCTGGTTGACCGTCGCGATCGGCAGCAGCGTCACCTTGTCGAACAGGATGTAGGAGCCCGTCGTGCCGTTCGGCTCGACCAGCACCTGAAAGCTCGCCTGCGGCTGCGGATCGCCGCCGCCAGCGGGAACGACGAAGTTGATCTGGGTCAGCACGGCTGTGCCGCGGATGCCCATGGTGGCGACCGGCGTGTCGATCTTCATGTCGCCGTGCTTGGCGGTCTCGCCGGCGACGAAGGTGATGGTGCCTGCGACCAGGCTGAGCAGCGAAGAATTGCTCGAACCGTTGGGGTCGTAGACCATCTCGTTCAGCACCATCCGCGCATTGGAGGACAGGCCGAACACGGTGCCGTCGATGAAGGTGATGCCGAGCGTCGAATCCGATCCGGTCGAGACCACGTCGCCCTTCTCGACATTGTCGCCGTTGTTCAGGATGACCGAGACGCCGTTGCGGATCGCGGTCGCGCTCCCCGCGAGCTTGGTGACATGGCCGATGACCTGGGCCGCAGCCGCGCCTCCGGAGGCGGCTTGAGCGACCTGGACATGGCCCGTGAGCGCGTTGACGATGTCGCCGGTGAGATGGGCGCCGTCGGGTGACGCGAGCGCGGCGCGCTTTTCGCCCCTGAAATAATCGTGAACGACGAACTCGTGCCCCTCATGGGACAGCACGAGATCGAGGCCCGCGCGTTTGAACTCGCCGTTGAAGATCAGGTTGGGGTCGGGAACGACGAACGCGCCCTCGGGCACGTGACCGTGCGCTTTCGCCGTAAAGGAATCGACATGGGCGCCGGCGGGCGAACGGGAACCCTGGCCGTCCAAAGAAATCGCGGCGTCAAATTGGCCAGCGTAATTCAACCGGGCACCGTGAAAAGAGTTAAAATTTAAGTAAGTATCGACCGCCTAAGCTTGCATAGCATTAGCAAGTCCTTAGGGATACCATCTATTGCTTGTGTGATTTCGCATCACTTGGCCCTTCGAGGCCCCCGCAGATCGGCGCCCTACAGAGTAGCGAATGTAATCCCTCAAATGTTCGGAAGTCGAACTCGGCCTGTTTCCACGCATTCCCAGTCATCCAAAGTAACTTTCCGTATAGTCATGGAAGAGATACTTGCGTTATCTTCCCTTCACGACGTCCCGCAGCATCCTGCGGCAAATACGGAGTTAAATCTGTGACCTAACTAACAGAACCCCATGAAATAGGGGGTCGTTAGCCATAGGATCCAGATTCGGCGCCACCACAACCTCTGTCTGCAATTGGCTCGATTTCGCGGCGACCGGACACCTCTAGCCGGCGAATCGTAAAGTTTTACGCAATTCGGGCAGACCCATTTCAGCCTGTTCCCCGGTTTTGGGACCCCAGCCGGGCGCGTTAAGCAGAACAAAACGGCCCGCCTCGCACTATCTCCGCGAAAGCAACAAAGCCCGGCACGTTCAGGTCGAGGGGGACTTGGGCCGAAGCCGGAAGGGGATGTCAGATGGAGACGGCTGCTCGCTCGCGCGCTTGGCGCGCAATCCTTGTCCTGTGCGGATTGATCCTTTTCGGATCGGCCGCCGAACTTCGCGCCGGCACGCTGCTGTCGCCGGGCGCAGGCGTTCTCGTGCGCAAATCCGCCGAGCCGTTTGGCGTGTTCGCCTTCGCCATCTCCGCCGGCAGCCTGCAACAGAAATGGCTCGCGCTGAAGGACAAGCTTGACGGCGACATGGTGCAGCTCGCGCTATGCGACGGTGACCGGGACAATTGCGCCTCGCCTGCGGCCCTGAAGCTGCTCGCCATCGTCGACCAGGCCCGCGCCCGCGACGGCCGCGCCCGGCTCGGCGAGACCAACCGCGCCATCAACCTTGCGATCCGGCCCGCCGATGACGGCATCGACGACGTCTGGAGCTCGCCGCTTGCGACCTTCGCGCGCGGCACTGGGGATTGCGAGGATTATGCCATCGCCAAGCTGGCCGCGCTGCGGCTGGCGGGCGTGGCCACCTCGGACCTCCGCATCCTCGTGGTGCGCGACGTCAGGGCCGGCGAGGAGCACGCGGTTGTCGCCGCGCGTCTCGACGGCCACTGGCTGATGCTCGACAACCGCCGCATGGCGATGGTCGAGGACGACGCTGCGCGGAGCTACCAGCCGCTGTTCGCGCTCCAGCAGTCGACCGTGCTGAAATATGTCGACGAACCGGTGCAGGTCTCCATGATGGCCGCCGCGGCCCGTTAATCCATCTCGTAGCCCGGACGGAGCGCAGCGAAATCCGGGATTCTCACCGCTAGCACCGGTCGCGGATTGCGCTTCGCTCCATCCGGACTGCGGACCTCACACCGCTCACTCAGCAAAAACCCATTCCACCACGCGATCCGGGCGGGTAGCATGGCGAGGGCTTTTGCGGGGGCGAGGGGAATGCGGTTCATCGTGCTGACTGTGATTGCGCTGCTGGCGCTCGCCGCACCCACGTTCGCGCAGTCCGACCGCTCCATCGCCGACAGGCTGCCGCTGTTTGCCAAGAACAACTGCCAGCAGATTCGCGACCCCGGCAATCAATTGTTCTGCGGCGATGCCGCGCTTGCCGCCGCCGCCGAGAAGCTAAACACGGCGATCGAGGCGCGGCTCGCCCGCCTGCCCGATCGCCTGCCCGCGATCGAGGAGAATGCGATCTGGATCCGCCAGCGCAATCTCGGCTGCGGCATCGTCGGCCAGACCGCGATCCGCCCCGACGATTTCGAGCGGGTGAAGGCATGCCTGCTTGACCGAGGAGCGCGCCGCGATCCTGCGCGATCCTGATTTCGACTGCCTCGCAGCCAACACCGCAGCGGGCGCGCTGATCTGTGCGGACCCCTCGCTGGCGCTTGCCGAAACCGAGCTCAATGGCCAGGTGCTCGGCCTGATCGGCAAGCTCGACCCGATCGCGGCGCGCTTTGCCTTCGCCGAATATGGTCGGTGGACCCGGGAGCGCGATCGCAAATGCAATCTGGTCGGCAAGGAGAACGTGCCGCTGCAGGAGCTGGAAACCGCGGAGGAATGTCTTGCCGAGCATTTGAAGCGCAGGACCGACGAAATTCGCGCGGCGAAGGGAGATCCCAAAAAGGTCTTCGGCCGGCAAGTCGCGGCCCGCTCGCCCGATACCGACGCGGTCGATTTCTGCGCGGCGCGGATCCATGCGGCCAATTCGTGCGGCAACTTCCTCCGCATCAACCGCGTCTACGCCCTCGACAGCCAGGTGACCGAGCACGAAGCGCAGGTCACGGGCGAGATCGAGATGGTGGTGCTGGCGCCCTTCACCATGTGCAGCAAGGTCGCTTCCAGCTGCACCGGCACTTGCTGGGACGCCAGGACGGGGCGTCCGCAGCCAGGCGCCGCCAACAGGGAGCGCTCGGCAGAAGCCTTCAACGTGACGCGCCGCCTGCGCATCCAGCGAACCTTTGCGTTCGTCAAAGCCGCCGACGGCTGGCGCTGCCGGGAGGACGAGATGGCGCCGGTGAATTCTGGGACGGCGAGCGGGGGGTCTTGAACTCCTGCTTTCCTTCTCCCCTTGTGGGAAGGTGGCGCGGAGCGCCGGACGAGGGGTACTCTCCCCTCGCAAGATCGTTCGTTGGGAGCCCCCCACCCGGCTCGCCGCTTCGCGGCGATCCACCCTCTCCCGCAAGGGGCGAGGGTGCACCGTCATCGCGGCGAGAGATCAGAACATCAGATTGTCCTTCACCAGCACCCAGCGGCCGCCCTTGACCTGCTGCACCTGGGTGATGGTGTTGGCGAGGTGGTCGGTCTTGGAGAACTTGGTCGGCGGCGAGTTGAAGATGTCGAGGAATTTTTCGCCCGACTCCAGCGAGTCCAGCATCTTCTGACCCGTGAGGTCCTTGCCCGCCTTCTGCGCGTAGAAGGCGAAGGTCATCATTGCATTATAGCCGATGATCGCCTGGGTGTTGGCGTCGGTACCGAACATCTTCTTGTAGTTGACGAGCCAGTCCTTGACCTTGCCCTTCGCGGTGTCCTCATAGGGAATCTCGAAGCCGCTTGCGGCGTAGAGACCTTCGACGGCCTCCTTGCCGAGCATCGGCACTTCCATCACGTTGGTAGGCGTCGCGCCGAGGAAGGTGACGTCCCAGCCGAGCTTCTTGGCCTCGGTCATGGCCCCGATGGGTTCACGCAGCACTGCGCCGAGCACGACGAGGTCGCAGCCGTCGGACTTCATCTTGGCGACCTGGGCGCTGAAGTCGGAGGCGCCGCGCTTGTAGCTCGTGATCGAGGCCGGCTGCACCTTCATCGCGGTGAGCTGCTGGTTGAAGCCGTCGAGCACGTTCTTTCCGTACTCGTCGTCCTGGTGCATGATGCAGGGCTTCTTGAAGTTCTTCCACTCCATCATGTATTTCAGCGCCGCGCGCGTGCTCTCGACATAGGGCAGCAGATTGTTGAACTTGAGCCGCTCCTGCGGCTTGGCCGGATCGAACTTGAAGGTGAACTCGGCCGCCGTGAGCGGAAACAGCTGAAGCACGCCGGCGTCGAGCAGGATGTCCTGCGCGGCGAGCACGGTAGGCGACCCCATCGGCCCTACCATCGCGAAGATCTTGTCGCGCTCGATCAGCTTCTGCGACGCCAGCACGGCCTTTTTCGGATCGTAGCCGCTGTCTTCGACGACCAGCCGGATCTTGCGGCCGTTGACGCCGCCCGCCGCGTTGATCTCTTCCACCGCCATCTTCATGCCGTTGGAAACAGGGACGCCCCAGCCCTTGATCGGGCCCGAGAGGTCCTGATGGGTCCCGACGACGATCTCGCTTGCCGAGATGCCTTCGTTGGTGACCTTGGTTTGCGCCGCGGCCGGCAGACAGGTGAGCACCACGGCACCCACAGCAAGGCCGAATGCGCTGAACGATTTCGACATTGACGTCTCCTCTCCTAAAGGCCCGTGTAGGACGAAGGGCGAGGGCCGTCGCTCCTTCGCTTGACCGAGTAGTCCTGCGCGTCACGCCACCGCGCGCTGGCGATACATCGCCTCGATCTCGGCGGCGTAACGCTTGTTCACGAAGCCGCGTTTCAGCTTCATGGTCGGCGTCAGCTCCTCGTCCTCCGGCGTGAGCTGGCGTTCGATCAGGTAGAATTTCTTGATGGTCTCGACGCGGGCGAAATTGCCGTTGACCTGCTCGATCTCGCGGCCGATCAGGCCCTGAATCTCCGTCGCCCGGCACAGGCTCGCGTAATTGGTGAAGGGAATGTCGTGGTCCTGGGCGAACTTCTCGACATTCTCCTGGTCGATCATCACGAGGCAAGTGAGGTACGGCCGCTTGTCGCCGATGACGACGGCATCGGAAATGTAAGGCGAGAATTTGAGCTGGTTCTCGATCTCGGACGGCGTCACGTTCTTGCCGCCGGAGGTGATGATGATATCCTTCATCCGGTCGGTGATCCGGACGAAGCCCTCGTTGTCGATGGTGCCGACATCGCCGGTGCGCAGCCAGCCGCGAGGATCGATCGCTTCGGCCGTCTTCTCCGGCTGGTTCAGATAGCCCATGAACAGGAAGTCACCCTTGATCAGGATCTCGCCATCGGGCGATAGCGCGACTTCGCCCCAGGGCACCGCGGTACCGACCGAGCCGAGCTTGACCCTCTCCGTCGGCATCATGGTGGCGACGCCGCAATTCTCGGTCTGGCCGTAGACCTCGTGGATGTCGATGCCGAGCGCGAGATACCAGCGGATCAGCTCCGGTGCGATCGGGGCGGCGCCGGTGAAGGCGGTACGGCAGCGATCGAGCCCGATCATGCGGCGGATGTTGCGGAATGCGAGCCGATAGGCGATCCGGCTTGCGAGGCGCAACGACAGCGGCGGCTGCTTGCCCTCAATCCGGTAATCGACCATGCGGTAGCCGATGGCGATGGCGCGGCGATAGACCCATTGCTGCAGCGGGGTCGCATCCTTCAGCGCGATGGTGATGGCGGAGTAGAATTTTTCCCAGATGCGGGGGACCGCGAGGAAGATAGTCGGCTGTACCTCGCGCAGATTGTCCGGCACGGTCTCCGGGCTCTCGGCGAAGTTCATCACCGAGCCGAGCGCGACCGAGATGTAATAGCCGCCGATGCGCTCCGCGACGTGGCAGAGCGGCAGGAAGATCAGTCGGTCCTCGTCCTCCCGCGCGGGGATGAAGTCGTTGGCGTGCCGCATCTGGTGCGTCACGCTGCGGTTGGCGTGCATCGCGCCCTTGGGCGGGCCGGTCGTGCCTGAGGTATAGACCAGGATGGCAAGATCGCCGGCGCTGCGGCTGTCGATCATCTCCTGCCACAGCGCCTCACGGCCGACCATGTGATTGCGGCCGAGCGCGCGAAACTCGTCGAGCGACATCACCATGTCGTCGGAAAAGCCGCTGAGGCCCTCCATGTCGAACACGATGATCCTCTGCAGGCTCGCGCAGCGCGCGCGGCAGGCGAGGATCTTGTCGAGCTGCTCCTCGTCCTCGGCGAAGATCACTTTTGTGCGGGAATCGTTGACGAGATATTCGACCTGGGACGACGCGTCGGTCGGATAGATTCCAGAGGACACGCCGCCCGCGCACAGGATGCCCATGTCGGCATGGACCCATTCCGGCACGGCGTTGGCGATGATGGAGGCGACGTCGCCGGGCATGAAGCCGATCGCGCGAAGCGCGTAGGCGATCTCCTTCGAGATCTCCAACCACTCGCCCCAGCTGGTCGGCTGCCAGATGCCGAATTTCTTCTCGCGGATGGCCGGCCGGTCGCCCCGCGTCTCCGCAGCGCGCAAGAAGCTCTTCGCGATCGTATCAGCGACCGTCAGCACCGCCGGTCGGGCCATGCGCCTCTCCTCCCTGTCGCCTGCCTCCGCTGCCTGCCTTGCCGGCGGTCTCTGTTGCGGATGACAGGCTCATCTTACTGCCAGCTTGTCCTCACCGCCACGTCTTCTTCTTTTTCCAGCGCCGCTCGCCTCGGGCGCCCGCTTCCTTGGCGCCAAGGTAGAACTCCTGGATGTCCTGGGAATGCATCAAGCGGTCGCAGCTGTCGTTCATCACGATGCGGCCGATCTCCAGCACGTAGCCGTAATGCGCCGTCTCCAGCGCCACTTTGGCGTTCTGCTCGACCAGCAGGATCGACATGCCCTGCTCCTCGTTGACGCGGCGGATGATGGTGAAGATCTCCTTCACCAGCAGCGGCGACAGGCCGAGCGAGGGCTCGTCGAGCAGCAGCAGCGTTGGGCGGTTCATCAAGGCGCGTCCGATCGCCAGCATCTGCTGCTCGCCGCCGGAGAGCTGGCCGGCCGGCTGGTTGATGCGCTCCTTCAGCCGCGGGAAATAGCCGTAGACGCGCTCGATATCCTCCGCCACGCCGTCACGGTCCTTGCGCGGATAGGCGCCCATCATCAGGTTCTCGCGCACCGACAGGAACGGAAACACCTCGCGCCCCTCCGGCACATGGCTGAGACCGAGCCGCACGATCCGGTCCGCCTCCATGCGCTGGATCGGCTTGCCCA
Source organism: Bradyrhizobium symbiodeficiens (assembly GCF_002266465.3). Lineage (NCBI taxonomy): Bacteria > Pseudomonadati > Pseudomonadota > Alphaproteobacteria > Hyphomicrobiales > Nitrobacteraceae > Bradyrhizobium > Bradyrhizobium symbiodeficiens. The sequence continues at coordinate 6,470,792 of NZ_CP029427.2, forward strand.
AAAATTCGATCGAGCCCTTCTGCGGGTCGAGAATGCCGGAGATGGTCTTCAGCACGGTGGTCTTGCCGGCGCCATTGGCACCCAGCAGCGTGACGATGCGGCCGCGCGGCACTTCCAGCGAGATGCCGCGGATGGCCATGATCGGCCCGTAATAGCTCTCGATGTTGGAGAGTTTCAGGATGATCTCGGGCTTGACGGCGGCGTCCATGCGTCAGGCTCCCAGATACGCGGCAACGACGTCGGGGTGCTGCTGCACCTCGGCGGGCGAGCCCATCGCCAGCACGCGGCCATAGTTGAGCGCGATGACGCGATCGGAGACGCGGTTGACCAGCGACATGTCGTGCTCGACCATCAGAACGGTGACGCCGAGCTCGCTCTTCATGTCGCGTATCCAGAACGACATGTCGTCGGTCTCCTCGACATTGAGGCCGGAGGACGGCTCGTCGAGCAGGATCAGCTTCGGCTCCGAGCACAGCGCGCGCGCCAACTCGATCACCTTGCGTACGCCGTAGGGCAGGCCGGAGATCAGCTTGTCGCGATAGGGCTCGAGGTCGAGGAATTCGATGACCTGCTCGACTCTGCGGCGGTGCACTTTCTCGTTGGCCCGTACGCTCGGCAGGAACAGCAGCTCCTGCCAGAGCTGCGTGGTCGAGTGGCGATGCCGACCGACCAGGAGGTTGGAGAGCACGGTCGCATTCTCGAACAACTCGATGTTCTGGAAGGTGCGGGCGATGCCGAGCCTGGCGATGTCGTAGGGCGGCTCTTCCGTGATGTCCTGGTCCTCGAAGAAGATACGGCCCGAGGTCGGCCGGTAGATGCGCGAGATCAGGTTGAAGATCGAGCTCTTGCCCGCGCCGTTGGGGCCGATGATCGAGAGAATCTCGCCCCTCTCGACCGCGAACGAGACCGCATCGACCGCCTTGAGGCCGCCGAAGTGCAGCGACAAATTCTCGGCGCGGAAATAGCTCATCGGTTCCGCTCCGACTTCACGTAGATCTTCTGCCGCTTGAAAGTCGCGCGCTTGTAGAGCGGGAACAGCTGGAAGAACAGCTTGATCTTGAGCCAGCGGCCGTAGAGCCCGAGCGGCTCGAACAGCACGAACAGTACGATGATGATGCCGTAGATCGCGCCTTTCAGGCCGTTGAGCGAGGCAAAGGCGGCGACGGTCGATTTGATGTTTCCCGCGGCGGCCGGGCCGGCGCCGAACGTCGCCGCGACCCCGGCGATCATGCCAGGCATGTCGTCCTTGAGGTACGTCAGGAACGGATCGATCATCACGATGAAGATCGCCCCCAGCACCGCGCCGTGCAGACTGAAAGTGCCGCCGATCAGGATCACGATGATGAACTCGATCGAGAGTTGCAGCGTGAACATCTCGGGCGAGATGAAAGAGAGCTTATGGGCGAACAGCACGCCGGCAAAGCCGGTAATCGCCGCCGAGATCGCGAACGACTTCACCTTGTAGAGCGAGACATTGATGCCCATGCTGCGCGCCGCCGTCTCACTGTCGCGGATCGCAACGAAGGCACGCCCCGTGGGCGAGCGCAGCAGATTGAGTGTGCCGACGATGGTCAGCACCAGCACGGCGAGGCAGAGAAAATAGAAGGTGGGGCTGTCGCGCGGCACCGTGACCCCGAGCAGCGACAGCGTCTTGACCCGCATGCCCTCGTTGCCGTTGGTCACGCTTTCCCAGCGCGCCAGGATCTCCTCGACGATCAAGGCGAAGGAGATGGTGGCGATGACGAGGTAGATGCCGGTCAGGCGCAGCGCGGGAAAGCCGACCATCGCGCCGATGATGCCGGTCAAACCTCCTGCGGCGAGGAAATAGACCGGGAACGGCACGTTATACTTTTGCAAATAGGCCGCCGTGTAGGCCCCGATGGCGAGGAAGGCGGCGTGGCCGAGCGAGGCCTGGCCGGTAAAGCCGGTCAGGATCAGCAGCGCGACCCCGACGGTCGCATAAATGCAGACGAAGACCAGTTGGCTCATCAGATAGCTGGAGAGCACAAATGGCGCGATCAGCAGCAGGGCGAGCAGAATGCCGTAGGAGACGTAATAGCCCGAATGCGGGAACAGCTTGATGTCATCCTCATAGTCGGTCTTGAACAGGAAGCGCATGGCGTTCAGACCTTCTTGCGGACGTGGTGGCCGAACAGGCCTTCGGGCTTCAAGAGCAGCACGGCGAGCAGCACGAGGTATGGCGCGACATCCTTCCAGCCTTCGGGCAGGTAGAAGCCGGCCATGCTCTCGATCACGCCGATCAGGACGCCGCCGACCACGGCGCCCGGGATCGAGCCGAACCCCCCGAGCACGGCCGCGGGAAACGCCTTCAGGCCGAGCACGAGGCCGACATTGGAATGGATGAAGGTGATTGGCGCCAGCAGCACACCAGCGCAGGTGGCGACCGCCGCGCTGATCGCCCAGACGATCGACACCACGCGCTTGACCGGAATGCCCATGTAGTAGGCCGCCAGCATGTTCTCGGAACTCGCACGCATCGCAGTACCGAGCGTGGTCTTGTTGAAGAACAGATAGAGCAGCGTGCACAGGATCATCGTCGCCGCGATCACCGACAGCTTGTCGTAGGCGAGCACCAGCGAGCCGATGCGCAGCACGCCGTGGCTGAACGGCGTCTCGATCTTCAGATCGTCGGTGCCCCAGATCATGCCGGCGATCGAGCGCAGGAAGTAGCCGAGGCCGATGGTGGCCATGATGATCGAGAATTGCGGATAGCCGAGGATCGGCCGCACCACCACGCGCTCCGCCAGCATGCCGAACAGCGCCATTGCGGCCACCGCACCGGCAAAGCCGATCCAGTAGTTCAGGCCCATCATGCCGATGAAGGTAAAGGCGAAGAAGCCGCCGAGCATCATCAGGTCGCCCTGGGCGAAATTGACGACCTCGGTGGCCTTGTAGACGAGCACGAAGCCGAGCGCGATCAGGCCGTAGACGCAGCCGAGCGCAACACCGCTGACCAGCTGCTGAACGAAATCCAGCATTGACGCGCGTCCTCCCGATACAACCGGCGGTTCTTTTGACCGCCTTGCCGCATCTTGTGTCCAGTCGCTACGCAGTCGTTTCGCCGCGTTAGCGCCATTTGTCCGGAACCAATTCAGCCTGAACCGTTCAGCGCTGTCAACAAACGGTGACTTGCACGGCGACTTGCCATTAGTCCAATCCGGATGACGGAATTTGCGGCAGCGCGATTCATGGTGCCGAAACATCTTCAGGTCATGGTCGCGAGCGATGCAAAACCGGATGGTGTGGCCGTCATGAAGCCGGACAGCTCGGCGCTGGAAGTTAAGGGGTTAACGAAGCGTTTTGACCGTCTGGCGGTCGATAGCCTCGATCTCACCATCCACGCCGGCGAATTCTATGCGCTGGTGGGCCCCAACGGCGCCGGCAAGACCACCACTTTGCGCATGGTTGCGGGCCTCTTGCGCCCCGATGCCGGCGCGGTCTCGATCTTCGGCATCGATGCGCTCGAAAACCCCGTCGCCGCCAAGCAGGTGATGGCGTGGGTCTCCGACGAACCGATGATCTACGACAAGCTGACGCCGCTCGAATATCTCGAATTCGTCGCCGGCCTCTGGGGCATCGCCCCGTCGGTCTCGGAGCCGGTCGCGCAGGACCTGCTCTCTTCGCTCGGTCTGGAGCCGCATCGGCACGAGCGTTGCGAAGGCTTTTCCAAGGGCATGCGCCAGAAGGTCGCGCTCGCCGGCGCGCTGGTGCACGACCCCCGCCTCATCATCCTCGACGAGCCGCTGACCGGGCTCGATGCCGTCTCCGCCCGCCACGTCAAGGGACTTCTCAGCGCGCGTGTCCACGCCGGCTGCACCGTCATCATGACCACCCATATTCTCGAGGTCGCCGAGCGCATGGCCGACCGCATCGGAGTGATCGCCTCGGGCCGCCTCGTCGCCGAGGGCACGCTGACCGAGCTGCGCCAGCAGAACGGCCATGCCGACACCAGCCTGGAGGATCTCTTCATCGCGCTGGTGACGCTTTCGGAAGCCGCATGAGCTCGGCAACCGCGCTGTCCTGGTTCGCACGCCACGAGCTCCGGCTCGCCTGGCGCGAATGGTTCGCCATGATGACCGGAGGACGGCGCAAGCGGACGCGCGCCGCAATCATCGGCATGGTCTGCTTTGCCGCGCTGTTGCACCTGCCGGCCTGGGCGGTGATCGGCCGTTTCGCCGATCTGCAGCTGCCGCTCGACAAATCCTCGCTGATCGTGATCTCGGCGACGATCTTCCTCGCCTGGACCTTGATGCTGTCGCAGGCGATCGAATCGGTGACGCGGGTATTCTATGCCCGCGCCGATCTCGACCTGATCATGTCCTCGCCGGCGACGCTCGCCAATCTGTTCTCGGTCCGCATCGCCGCGATCGCGCTGACCGTCACCCTGATCGCGCTGCTGTTCTCGACGCCCTTCATCGACGTGCTGGTGATCGGCGGCGGCGCACGCTGGCTCAGCGCATTCGGAGTGGTCGTCGTCATGGGCCTGTCGGCCGCGGCGGTCGCGATTGCCGTCACCATCCTGCTGTTTCGGCTGATAGGCCCGGCGCGGACACGCCTGATCGCCCAGATCCTCGCCGCGATCATCGGCGCCGGCTTCGTGATCGCGCTCCAGGTCGCCGCGATCATGTCCTACGGCACGCTGTCGCGCTTCACCATCCTGACGTCGGGCAGCGTGGCCGCGCATGCCCCCGACGTCGACAGCATCTGGTGGTGGCCGGCGCGGGCGGCGATGGGCGACAGCGAAGCGCTGCTGCTGCTCATGGCGCTCGCCCTGGTGCTGCTCGGAAGCGTCATGGCGATCTTCTCGCACCGCTTTGCCGACACGGCGATCGATGCCGCGGCCTACGGCACCTCCGGCAGCAAGCGCGCGAAGGAGCGCCCGTTCCGCGGCGGATCGCGGCAGCAGGCGCTGCGGCGCAAGGAATTCTTGCTGCTCTGGCGCGATCCCTGGCTGATCTCGCAGACCCTGATGCAGCTGCTCTATCTGGTGCCGCCGGCCTTACTGCTCTGGCGCAATTTTGCCGACAGCTCCGCGGCGCTGACCCTGATTACGCCGGTCGTGGTGATGGCGGCCGGACAGCTCGCCGGCGGGCTGGCCTGGCTGACGATCTCGGGCGAGGACGCCCCCGACCTGGTCGCGACTGCGCCACTGACGCCATCCAGCGTCATCCGCGCCAAGATCGAGGTGGTGCTGATAGCGATCGCTCTCATCTTCTGCCCGCTGATCGCCGCGCTCGCTTTCGCCGCACCGATCCAGGCTGCGATCAGTGCCGCCGCGATTATCATCAGCGCGGCCTCCGCGACCGCGATCCAGCTCTGGTTCCGGGTGCAAGCCCGGCGCAGCCAATTCCGCCGCCGCCAGACCTCGTCGCGGCTGGCCACGTTCGCCGAAGCTTTCTCCTCGATCGGCTGGGCCGCCAGCGCCGCGCTGCTACTTGCTTTGCCGATCGCCGGCCTTATCAGCGGTCTGATCACCGCGAGCCTCGTCGGGATCACCTGGAAGTTCAGCCCGAAACACGAGCAATAGGTGCGACACGGACGCACTGGCGATCCCACCCCATTGGCGCAGCGCCGCATTGCACGCTAGACTTCGTTGTGAAGTCATCGGGGACGGATCCATGCGGCGACTGGTTTCGGCGGCTCTGGCGCTGTTCGGCGCATTCCTGACACCTGCCCTCGCCCAGCAGCCACAGCGCAGCGAGTGCCTGGCGATGGCCAACGCGGCCCCGCGGGCCACGCCGGTTGCGTTTCGGCCGGCAGCCGGCACGGCTGAGGTCGAGATCACCTATGCCGGCCACTCCACCTATTTCATCGACACGCCTGGCGGCTTGCGCATCGCGACCGACTACAGTGGCGCCTACCAGGTGGGACGGCTGCCCGACGTCGTGACCATGAACCGCGCCCACAGCACGCATTACTCCCTGTTCCCCGACAAGCGCATTCCTCGCGTGCTGCATGGCTGGAGTGAGGACGGCAAGCCGGCGATCGTGTCGGAGCGCATCAGTGACACTTTCATCCGCAATGTCACCACCGACATCCGCCGCTATTTCGGCGACGACGCCGGCACCGACATGATCCGCGACGGCAATTCGATCTTCATCTTCGAGGTCGCCGGCCTCTGCATCGGCCATCTCGGCCACCTCCATCACAAGCTTGACGACAGCCATTTCGCCCAGATCGGACGGCTCGATATCGTGATGGTGCCGATCGACGGCACCTACACCATGTCGCTGGACGGTGTTTCCGACATCACCAAGCGGTTGCGCGCCTCGGTGGTGCTGCCCATGCACCGCTTTGCCACCCCGCTCGACGATTTCATGCACCGCATCGGCCAGCAGTTCGAGATCGACCGGCGCTCCGGGCGGTCATTCCGGATGTCACGGGATGCGCTGCCGCCGAAGCCGACGGTGATCATTCTCGACGGGGTCTGAGGCGCAATTTTCTCCAAGCTGGCCGTCGGCCGGTCGTGCTGATCTCCCGCGAGAGGAGATCAACATGACCTATTTTGCGAGATTGTTGCACGCGGACGGACCAAATCCCGAGCACGCCGCGGCGCTCCGGCTTTACGGCCGCTTCGTCGGTGACTGGGACGCCGAGATCACCGCTCACGGCCCGGATGCGACGAAACATACCGCCCCCGGCGAAATCCATTTTGGCTGGGTGCTGGAGGGCCGTGCCGTCCAGGACGTCTGGATCATCCCCCGCCGGGCAAGCAGCCCGGCCTTTCCGATCGCCGGCAACTGGTACGGCACGACGCTGCGCGTCTACGATCCGACCATCGATGCGTGGCGAATTTCCTGGTTCGATCCCGGCCGGAGCGTGTTCCGCCAGCAGATCGGTCGTCCGCGGGGCGATGACATCGTGCAGGAAGGCACGACCGAAGCCGGCGAACTGACGCGCTGGAGCTTTACGGACATCACCGGCGATTCCTTCCATTGGCTTGGCGAGGTCAAGCCTGTCACGGCAGTGGGCTGGCGGTTGGTGGTGGATGTGAGGGCAAGGCGGCGCAAGGGCTGACGACAGCCGCTGTGCTCGCGGCGACAGGTGCGGTTGCATGGCGCGCGCTGCCGCGTGGCGAGATAAGATGCTAGGCTCCCATCACAAAAGACATAGAGGGAGCGAGCGCAGATGGCAGCAAGCGGTGTGCCCGCCAACACGAGCGGGCTGTTCGTCGAGCCGCGCGAGGACTGGCTTGCGCTGCATCAGGAGGAGATCATCGATCCGTTGCGGCCGATCGTCGATCCCCATCACCATCTCTGGAATCGCGGGCACCGCTACCTGATCGAGGAAATGGCGGCCGACATCGCTTCCGGCCACAACATCGTTGCCACCGTCTATGTCGATTGCCGTTCGATGTACCGCGCACATGGGCCCGAAGCTTTCCGGCCGGTCGGCGAAGTCGAGTTCGCCAACGGCGTCGCCGCCATGAGCGCAAGCGGTGCTTACGGCAAGGCGGCGATCTGCGCCGGCATCGTCAGCCACGCCAATCTGCTGCTGGGCGACGCCGCAAAGGGGGTGCTGGAAGCCGAGATCGCTGCGGGCAACGGCCGCTTTCGCGGTATCCGGCATTCCTCGGCCTGGGACGAAGACCCTGTTGTCGCCGGCATGTATGCGAACAGGCCGAAGGGGCTGTTGCAGGACCAGACCTTTCGCAAGGGATTTGCCTGCCTCGCACCACTGAAGCTCAGCTTCGATGCCTGGTTATTCCATCCGCAGATCGGTGAACTCACCGAGCTTGCGCGCGCCTTCCCTGACACCCGGATCGTGCTCGACCATTGCGGCGGTCCGGCTGGAATAGGTCGCTTCGCAGGACGGCGCGAGGAGGTGTTTCCGCAATGGCGCGCCTCGATCCGCGAGATCGCCAAATGCGAGAACGTCGTGGTGAAGCTCGGCGGCCTCGCGATGTGCCTGCTCGGCTACGATTTCCATCTGCGCGAGAGGCCGCCGTCCTCCGACGAGCTTGCCGCGGCCTGGCGGCCCTATATCGAGACCTGCATCGAGGCTTTCGGGGCGAAGCGCGCGATGTTCGAGAGTAATTTCCCGCCGGACAAGGGCCAATGCAGCTACCAGGTGATCTTCAACGCTTTCAAGCGCATCGCGTCGTCCCTGAGCGAGGCCGAGAAGATGGCGCTGTTCTCGCGGACAGCGATCGATGTCTACCGGCTCGAATTGCCGTCATAACGAAAGGAGAGGCCGGGATGTTGATCCCGACCCCTCTTCGTCGTGGCCGCTGGGAAGCGTCCTTGAAACGTTATTGGGTGCTCTAGCCGGCACCCAACAGGGAGGCCGGACGGCGCTCGCCGGTAAAGGCGAAGATCTTCTTCAGCTTGTTGACGACGCGGATCAGGAAGCCGATCATCACCGGATTGGTCTTGCGGCAGAAGGCGATCTTCTTGACGTGGCCTTCGACATGCCATTTGGCATGCGCACCGTCGCGGAAGAAGATCACGTCGCCGGGGCCGTAGCGCTTTGGCGGCATGCCGTCGCTTTCGAGCACGATCGATCCTTCCATGATCATGATCGTCTCGTCGATATCGTAGTACCAGTTGAAGCGGCCTTCGGTGCACTGCCAGATGATGGTCGAGGCGGTGCCGTCGGCACTGGTTGACAGGATGTGCGAGCGCGACACGGGGTTGCCCTCGATGATCCAGGACGGCTCGATCGGCCGCAGCTCGAGCTCGACATTGCAACTACCGATTTCAATTAATGAACGCGACATCTTCTGCCCCAGGGGATATAATAAAATATTGCCGGGGCTCGGCCCGGATCGTTTCGAATGATGTCGGGAACGCTAGTCACCGGTTTTTAATTCTTTCTTACGCAGGCCTCGAAAATCAGCCGGAAGCTGCAGGTGCGAAACGGTTGACGTCGCGATTCTCCTGCAAATTCGAGCACATGAACCGATCTTTTCCGGGGTGCGACAAAGTGCGCGGGAGCCCAAAACGGAGCCACGCCGATGCCTCTCTCGCCCGAGGTCGTGACAGCCAATCGTGAGGCCCTCGCCTGGCTGGTCAGCCTCAATGTCTCCTTCGCGCCGGACGAGGAGCCTTGGTTCACCATCGACGGCATCGAGGCCCCGGCAGATCGGCAGTGACGGCTCCGGGGCGCGTTCGTACTGCTGCCGCCGCAGAACGTGCTCTACGTCTCATCGGACGGCCAGACGGGAATTATCGCCGATACGTTCGAGGCGTTCGTCCAGCTTGTCGTCGCCCGCCCCTATTGGGTCGACATCCTCAGATTTTCCGGCGGCGACCTCGCGGAGATGCGGAGTGCGGCGGAATAGAGCGACTATTGCGAGGACGTTCACCTCTCCCCAACGGGGAGAGGTGAAGCTACTTCGCCCACTCGCCCTTGCGGAATACCGGCACCTTGCTGCCATCGGGCAAGATGCCGTCGATATCGGTCTCGGCCGTGCCGATCATCCAGTCGATATGGATCAGGCTCTGGTTGCCGCCTTGCGCGGCGATCTGCTGCGGGGTGAGTTGCGCGCCGTTGACGAAGCACTTCGAATAGCACTGGCCGAGCGCGATGTGGGACGCTGCGTTCTCGTCGAACAGCGTGTTGTAGAACAACAGCCCGCTCTGCGAGATCGGCGAGGAATGCGGCACCAGCGCCACTTCGCCGAGGCGCCGGGCGCCCTCGTCGGTGTCGAGCACCTTGTTCAGCACCTCTGCGCCGCGCGAAGCCTTTGCGTCGACGATCTTGCCGTCTTCGAAGCGCACCGCGATGTTGTCGATCAGCGTGCCCTGATAGGACAGCGGCTTCGAGCTCACGACATGGCCGTAGACGCGGCGGCAATGCGGCGTGGTGAAGACCTCTTCGGTCGGAATGTTGGCGTTGCAGCTGATGCCGTTCTTGGCGGACGAGGCGCCGCCCTCCCATTCGTGGCCGTCGGCAAGACCGATGGTGAGATCGGTGCCCGGCCCCGAATATTGCAGCGCGCGAAAGCGCTGGCCGTTGAGCCAGTTGGTGCGCTCGCGCAGCACCGCATTGTGGCTCGCCCAATTGCCCATCGCATCCTCGCGATCGACGCGAGACGCTGCGAAGATCGCATCCGCGAGCTTGCCGACCGCGACGTCCTCGGGATCATCAGGGAACACCTGCTTCGCCCAGGACAGGCTCGGATAGGCGATGATGTTCCAGTTGGTGTCGAAATTGACGATCTTTTCCAGGGCTGGCTGGTAGGCCATCGAATTCGCCTTGCTGGCGCGCGCGACCTTGGAAGGATCTTCGCCCGACAGCAGCATCGGATTGTCGCCGACGATGGCCAGCCGCGCGGTGTTGTCCGAGAACGCCTTGGCCATGCCCTCGTAGAGCCAGTTGGCGGCGCGATCGAAGCTGTTGTCGTGGCCGTGGCGATAGCGCGCCAGCGTCATCTCCTCGTCCGACAGGATCGGCGTCACGATGCCGGCGCCGGCCTTGTAGGCATGCACGGCGATCCGCCGCACCAGCGGCAGCGCGATGGCGGGGGCCGTCAGAAGAAGATCCTGTCCGGGCCGCAAGCCCAGGCCCACCTTCACCGCCACCTCGGCCAGCCGGTCGAGCTTCACGGGATCGATGGGAGCGGTGGAATTGCGCTGATCAGTCATGCGGGGCCCTCTGCCGAAAGTCTCTCGTTCAATCTAAGTCTAGCATCGCGAGACGCAAGTGCGCGAGCACCTTGCGACATGAGGGAGGTACGCGGTTTCACGCAATTTGGTTTTCAACGCGTTGCCGATTTCAGCACCCGGTCAACCATGGCGGGCGCGAGCCCCAGGTAATTTTTCGGTGAGGTGAGCGCCTCGATTGTGGCACGATCGATGCGGCTCGCGACCCGCGTGTCCGCGGACAGCGCATCGGCGAGGCTCATGCCCTTTTCGTTGGCCTGACGGCAGGCGTCATAGACCACGTCATGGGCCTCCTGCCGGCCGAGCTGCGGTGCGAGCCCCATCATGACCGCTTCGGCCACGATCAGGCCGCGGCTGACGGCGAGATTTTCGTTCATCTTCGCCTCGTCCACGATCAGGCCCGCGAGTGCGAACTTCGCCTGGTGCAGCGCGCCCGCGGTCAGCACGAAGCTCTCGGGGATCGCCATCCATTCGGCGTGCCAGGGGCCCGTGGCACGCTCGAAATCCTGCACCATGGCGTCGAGCATCAGGCCGGCGTGCTGGCGCACCGCCTTGGACGCCGCAAGCATCAGCTCCGACGAGATCGGGTTGCGCTTCTGCGGCATGGTCGACGAGGCGCCGCGTCCCTTGACGAACGGTTCGTAGACCTCGGCGAACTCGGTCGAGGCCATGATCATGATGTCGAGCGCGATCTTGCCGAGCGACCCCGTGACGAGTGCGAGAAAATTCACGCCTTCCGCAAATCCGTCGCGCGCGACGTGCCAGGTCGAGGCGGGAACGCCGAGCTCCAGCTCCGCGCAGAGCGCCTCCTGCACCTCAAAGCCCTTGTCACCGAGCGAGGCCAAGGTGCCGGCAGCGCCAGCGAACTGGCCGACCAGCACGCGCGGCTTCAATTGCGCCAAGCGCTCGGCGTGGCGATCGAACATGGCAAGCCAGATCGCCGTCTTGTAGCCGAAGGTCACCGGCAGCGCCTGCTGGAGATGGGTGCGGCCCGCCATCGGCGTGTCGCGATATCGCTTCGAGAGATCGGCGAGTATCTTGCGCAGCTCGGCGATGTCGCGCGCGACGATCTCCAGCGCGGCACGGAGCTGCAGCACCACGGCGGTGTCCATGATGTCCTGCGTGGTCGCGCCCCAATGCACGTAGCGGCCGGCCTCACCGCACTGCTTCGCCATCTGGTGCACCAGAGGGAGGATCGGATAGCCGACGATGTCGGTCTCCTGCCGCAACAGTTCGAAATCGAACCCTGCGACGTCGGTCCGCGCCGCAATCGCGTCGGCGGCTTCCTGCGGAATCACACCGCATCGGGCTTCCGCCTTCGCCAGCGCCACCTCGACCTCGGCATAGCGCGCGACCGTCGCGATGTCGGAAAACACGTCACGCATCTCAGGCGTGCCGAAGGCGTCGCGGAACAGCATGGAATCGAGCACGGTGGTGGAGGGGGACAAGGCGGGCATGGGCGTTTCTTTGTGGTTTGCGTTTTATGTGAGCGGTACCTTACGCAGGTCATGGTGTTCGGCAATGGATAAAGCCGGCACGTTCGCCAATCCGATGGCCCCGCGTGGCGCGAGCCCGGAGACGACGAGAGGGCGTCGCGCAGCGATATATGCAGGACGACCCGCCCGGGACGTCGCTCGCCGGTTGGGGGTCCGGCGCCCCAAGCCTTCGGCAATCCCGCCCACACCGCGACATTCTAGCCGCGGTTGTATTCCCATCCGAAACCGCATGACTGCCCTCACGTGATCGCGATGAACCGAGCGGCCGCTTCGGCAGACTCACGGTTTTCGACCAAAATTTCTTTTTGTCATTTCGCCTGACCGATCTCGTCATGAGGCCTGAGTTTTCGACGTGCAGTTTCTGTTCCGTGACCACCTTCTCGATACCGACCGGCGCGAGCTGAGCCGCGAGCAGGTTCCCATTGCCGTGGAGCCGCAGGTCTTCGATCTCGTCGTCCACCTCATGCAGAACCGCGACCGGGTGGTCAGCAAGGACGAACTGATCGACAAGATCTGGCACGGGCGCAGCGTCTCCGAATCCACCCTGACCAGCCGGATCAACGCGGCGCGGAAGGCCGTCGGCGACAATGGCGCGAGCCAGGCGCTGATCCGCACCATAGCCCGCAAGGGGTTTCGCTTCGTCGGCGATGTCGAGGCCAAGGACGGGGCGATCGCGCCCGAACCTAGTCATGCCGCCTGGGCGCCCCGCCCGACGCTCGCGCTTCCCGAGCGGCCCGCGATCGCCGTGCTGCCCTTCACCAATATGAGCGGCGAAGCCGGGCAAGACTATTTCTCCGACGGCATCAGCGAGGACATCATCACCGCGCTGTCGAAGCTGCGCTGGTTCTTCGTCGTCGCCCGCAACTCCTCCTTCGTCTACAAGGGCCGCGCCGTGCACATCCGCGAGGTCGCGCAGGAGCTCGGGGTGCGCTACGTGGTCGAAGGCAGCGTGCGAAGGAGCGGCGAACGGGTGCGAATCTCGGCCCAACTCAATGACGTCTCGACCGGCAGCCATCTCTGGGCCGAGCGCTACGACCGCGAGCTTGCCGACATCTTCGCCGTGCAGGACGAGATCACTGAGGCGATCGTCGCCGCGATCGAGCCGCAACTCTATGCCGCCGAAAGTTTTCGCGCCCAGCAGAAGCCGCCAGGGAGTCTCGACGCCTGGGACCTCGTGATGCGCGCCTTGTCGTATCACTGGCGCAGCACGCGCGAGGACAATGCCGCCGCGCAAGGTCTGCTCGAAAAAGCCGTCGCGATCGATCCCGCCTATGGCAAGGCGCTGGGCCTGCTCGCGACCAGTCATATCTTCGGCGCACATATGGGCTGGGCCGACATGGCCGCGACCGTGCCGATCGCCGAACGCGCGGCGCTCGCGGCGGTGGAGGCCGATCGTGAGGATGCATGGGCCCATCACGGCCTCGCCTACACCTATCTGTTCCGGCGCCGCTTCGACGATGCGCTCGCCGAGTTCGAGCTGGCGCTGCAGCTCAATCCGAACTTCGCCATGGCTCATGCCTTTTACGGCGTGACGCTGTGCTACGCCGGACGATGGCAGGACGGCGATGCCGCCGCACGCCGCGCGCTGCGGCTCAGTCCGCGCGATCCGCTCGCGGCGATCTATTGCGGGGTTGCGGCCTATGCCCGGTTCATCGGCCGTGACTACGACGGAGCCGTGCAGATGGCGCGGGAGTCGATGCGGCAGCGTAGCGATTTCGTCGGCGCGCACCGCGTTCTGACGGCCGCCGCCGGCATGTCAGGAGATCCGGCGCTCGCAGCGACCGCCCTTGAGGGCCTGCGCCGCGCCCAGCCCGAGGTCTCGCTTGCCTGGATCACGCGCGAGCTGCCGATGCTGCGGGACGAGGATCGTGCGCATTATCTCGAAGGATTGCGGCGCGCGGGATTGAAGTAACAGCGGTGCGCGACAATGATGGCGCACCTTTCTTCCATTGCAGCGTCAACCGCGCGCTAAACGCTAATCGTCGTCCGGCCCGAACAGCCTGATCTGCGGGAAGCCGCCGCGCGAACGGCCGGCATAATCACGCGAATCGGAATCTTCACGGATGTTGCGCGCGACGTCGTCCCAATCGGTGCGGTCGCGCTGGCCGCGTTGCTCGCGGGTGTCATAGTGGCGGCGCTCGGCCCAGCGCTCACGACGCTCCATCCGGCGCCGCTCGGGCGCCGCGCGCTTCACGTCGGAATCTTTCGCCTTGGCATAGGCGTTCTCGGGCGAAGAGGCCGGGTCGGCCGATGCCTGCTGCTCGGTGGGTTTTGCCGCTTTCGGTGACGATGCGACCGTCGGCTTCGACTGTTCCTTGGGCGGCTCAACCGCGGCCGCTTGTGAGAGCGGCGGGGCCGGCGGTTCGGCTTTCGCCTGAGCGGGCTGCGCGTCCGGTTCCGGCTTCGCTTCGGCTTGCGCCGGCGCGGCGATCATTCCGCCGAAGACTTGCGACCCCGTGAGATAATTGACGCGTTCCGACGGCGGCGCGCTCGCCTGTGCCGCCGTGCCAGCGGATTCGGCGCGCTGCGCCATCTTGCTAGTGTCCGGGCCCTGTTTGGACGCGACAGGGTTCATGATGTTGCCGGCAACGATGCCGCCGCCGAGACCGATGGCAATGGCCGCGACGATAGTTCCGGCACCGACGAAATAGGCTGTCGAGGCGCGCATTGATCCACTCCCTCTTTGGGGCGAGCAACGCGCGTCGATTGCCAGATGTTCCTGATGCAGGCGCGGTTCCTAGAGGAAACCCGCGAGTCAGATCTGCTGCGCGACCTTCTCGAGCCCGATCAGGCGGGCGAGCTTGCGCACTTCTTCCTTCTGATCGTCACGCAGCTGGAACAGCAGCGGCATTGCAGCCGACTTCAATTGCTGGACCTCGTCGCAGTTCGGATCGATCTGTGCGCTGGGCGGCGCGTTCGGATTGGAGAGCTTGTTGGCCGAGATCTTGCGGACGACGTTGCGCAGCGCGGTCTCGACCGAAGGCCAGTAATATTCCTGCGACGAGGACAGCTTCAGGCGATCCCGGATGCCGGAGATCTGTGCGTCGGACAGCAGGGTATAATGTTTCTGCGGCTGCGGCTTGGCGACAACCTTCGGCTTGGCCGGAACTTCGACGGCGGGAACCTCCGCCGCGGCGGGCGCTTCGGATAGGCTCGACGCCTTGGGCATCGGGAAATCGGAGGGCGTGGCGGCGGCAAAGGCTTGGCGCAGCGGCTCGGCCAGCACGGGCGCCTGCGAAAGCCTGTCGGCCGGCACCTGAACCGGCTCGATCGCGGCCGAAGCCAGCGCCAGGGTCGGAACCAGACGGTCGGCCTTGGCGGCACGGTTGGTGGCGAGGGGTTTGGCCGGAGGCGTCTGCGCGATCATCTCTTCGCTGACGCTGGGCACGCTGTCCCGGCCGAGAATGGCGGTGGTGGCGGCGCCCAGGACGAGGAAACAGGTCAGGACGACGATGGTGATGGCTCTGGACAAACGTTTCTCCGCGCCCAACTTCAAGTCCACGTGATCACTGCCCGGAAACTGGGCGATAATTAAGGCTTAACCGTGCCAATGCGGCGGCAATCGCGCGGACTCCGGCGACATCGCCTGGAAGTTCAAGGAAATCAGGCAGCTGCCGCCAGATCGTAGGCGTCCTGGATGTCCGCGACGATCTCCGAGGCCTCCCAGACCCCGCGCGGCTCGACCGATTGCAGCGTCACCGTCCAGTTGCCGCCCCGGCGGGTGCGGGGGACGCTGACGATGTCAAAACGGACGCTGCGGCACAGCGGATGACGCGCCAGGGCATGAGCGACGCGGACGCGGATTTCGTCCAGCGAAGCCGCTGTCTTGCTGTTGAGAAAATCGAAGTCCATCGCCTGTCCCTCTCGGCCCTGATTGGTGGCCGTGGAGGGATTCTTGGCCCGCGTTGGTTAATCTGCCGTTAAATGGGACGTCCCGAACGAGCGCTCGATTAACCGTGATCGGGACGAGCGCGCCGGCTCTTTCCGCAATTCTACGGGGAAAGGCGCACTCTCGCTTCGCGATATTCGGTCGCCGTCCGCGCGACGAGATCGTCGACAGCGAGCACGTCGGTGACCCCAGAGGTGGAATGCCCGCCGCTCCAGATGTCGCGCCAGCGCTTTGGCCGGCTCTCGCGCGCGGCAACGTCGATGTCCTCGGAGATGTCGATCGCGCCGCGTGCCGGGAGATCGTCGGGATCGAGGCCGGCGGCCACGATCGACGGTCTCAGCATGCTGGTCTGCAAACCCGTGAACGCAGTGGTGAGCAAAATGTCGTCTGCGCTGCTCTCGACCAGCATCCGCTTGTGGCGTTCGTCCGCCATGCTCTCGCGCGTCGCGATGAATTTCGTGCCCATATAGGCGAGATCGCAGCCGAGCACTTCGGCCGCGTGCAGCGCATGGCCGTCACTGATGCCGCCGGCGAGCACGATGATGCCGTCGTAGAATGCGCGCACCGCGCGAACGAAGGCAAACGGGTTGAGCCAGCCGGTCTGGCCGCCCGCGCCCGCCGTGAGCAGCACGAGCCCGTCGGCGCCTGCTTCCGCCGCGCGTTCGGCGTGGCGAATCGAGGCGACGTCCGCCAGCACCAGCGCGCCGGCGTCATGCAGCGGCTTCAACACCGACGCGGGCGAGCCGACCGAGGTGATGACGATCTCCGGCCTGTGCCGCAGCAGCACGGCGAGATCCTGCGCGAGCCGCGCGTTGGAGCGATGCACGATCAGGTTCGGACAGAACGGTGCCGCCTTGCGGCCGGTCTGATCTTCGTGCTGGCGCAGCCGCGCCGCGATCGCGGCGAGCCATTCATCGAGCTGCTCCGTGCTGCGGCAATTCGCGGTGGGGAAGCTGCCGATCACGCCGTTGCGGCAGGCCGCGACCATGAGCTCGACGCCCGACACCAGGAACATCGGAGCCGCGATCAGCGGCAGAGCCAGACGATCGCCGAAGCGTTGCAGTCGATCGGATGTCACACAAATCTCCTCGTCACGCATGCACCGCCGCGCGGGCTTTGTCGTTTCCTCCCGCAGTCTCTGTGCTAGCGTCGCGGCAACATTGGCACGCCAGAAGCCGGTGACAAAGCAACGAGGAAACATATGTCCGATCCGCTTCACGCATCGTCGCCGACTTGTGCGCAGACGCTACGGGCGCTGTCGCGCTATCCCGGCCGCACCGCGTTCGCCTGGCCCGAGGGATCGCTGAGCTATCAGGGCACCATCGACCTGATCGGGTGCATCCAGGGCGTGTTCATGCGGCTCGGATTGCAGCCGGGTGCGCGCGTGGCCTTCCTTACTGCGAACCGCGCCGACACCTGGTGCGCCGGCGTCGCCGCGCAATTGTCGCGGCTCTGCATCACCTGGCTGCATCCGTTGGGATCGCTGGAGGACCAGCTGTTCCAGCTCGAGGATTCCGAGGCCGAGATGCTGGTGGTCGATGCGGCCGCCTTCCGCGACCGCGGCGGCGAGCTTTCCGCGCGGGCGACCCGGCTGAAGGCGGTCTTCACCATGGGACCGGCCGGCTACGGCGTCGATCTGCTGGCGGCCATCGAGAGCGCGGGACACGCCAGCGCAATTTGTCTTGCCAGCCTCGACGATCTCTCCACGCTGAACTACACCGGCGGCACCACCGGCAAATCCAAGGGCGCGCTGCGCTATCATCGCGAGAATGCCGGAGCCGCCGCCGCGATCCTCGCCGATTTCGAGATCCCCGAGGCCGCACGCTACCTCACGGTCGCCCCGATCAGCCATGTCGCCGGCACGAAAGTGCTGCCGACCCTGATGCGCGGCGGCACCGTGCACATGCTGAAGGGATTCGATCCCGAGGCCGTGCTGGTCACAATCGCGCGCGAGCGCATCAACTTCACGCTGTTCGTGCCGACCATGATCTACGTGCTGCTCGACCATCCCGCGCTCAGCAAGACCGACCTGTCCTCGCTCGAGCTGGTGCTCTACGGGGCGTCGGCGATGTCGCCGAGCCGGCTGGTCGAGGGCATCGAGCGCATCGGACCGGTGTTCTCGCAGCTCTACGGCCAGACCGAATGCTACCCGGTCTCGGTACTGCGCAAGGCGGATCACGATCCCAGGACGCCGGAGCTATTCTTGTCCTGCGGCTTCCCGATCGCAGCCTGCGAGGTCAAGATCCTCGGCGACGACGACCAGGAGGTGAAGACGGGCGAGGCCGGCGAGATCTGCGTGCGAGCCCCGCATGTGATGGCAGAGTACTGGAAGCGGCCCGACATCACGGCCGAGACGTTGAAGAACGGCTGGGTCCACACCGGCGACATCGCGCGGAAGGACGAGCGCGGCTACATGTTCATCCTCGACCGCAAGAAGGACATGATCGTATCAGGCGGCTTCAACATCTTCCCGCGCGAGGTCGAGGACGTGCTGTCGCAGCACGCCGATGTCGCGATGGTCGCGGTCGTCGGAATCCCCGACGAGAAATGGGGCGAAGCCGTCACCGCCATCATCGTGCCGCGCGAGGGCGCAAGGCCCGATCCGGACGAGTTGATCAACCTCGTGAAGACCCGAAAGGGCTCGGCACATGCGCCGAAGCAGATCCAGTTCGTCAAGCAGCTGCCGATGACCGGCGTCGGCAAGGTCGACAAGAAGGTTTTGCGCGCGGGTTTCTGGAGCGGGCGGGACCGGATGGTGGGGTAACTCCCGGGATTTTACGGGTGCCGTTGTGGCCTCGGCGCCACAACGCGCCACAGAGTGCGCGCGGGCACTGCTCGCACAATTGCCGGCGAATCGAGGAATCAACTAGAGCGTTATCGGGGCTGGGAAGCGGAGAGTGAGATGAGAGTCGCTTCCCTGGAAAGTGCAGTGGCCGCGGTCACGTTGATCACGGCGATCATTGTCGTGTTGTGGGAGATCAAGATCTTCTACGGCATCTGAACAGGCAGGATGCCTGCGTCGAACAAGAGACCTTGAGGCAAGACGAGGCTCGCGACCAAGCATCACTTCCGCGGCGGCGGAAGCCTGCCGTTCAAGTGGGGTCGCCGATGCTTTCCGCGCCGGCCTTTCAGCGAAGCATCTGATCGAGGCGATCGCGAAGCTGATCCTGGTGATAGGGCTTGGCCAGTCGCGGCAGATCGAGTTGAGACCCCTCGGGCAGCTCGGCATATCCAGTGGCCAGCAGAATCGGCAGTGACGGTCGCAACTGACGCGAGGCGGCCGCAAGTTCGAGCCCGGTCATGCCGGGCATGACGTGATCGGTCACCATGAGATCGATTTGCTGCCCGCTGCGAATGATATCGAGGGCGTGCAGGCCCGAGCTGACGCCGATGACGCGGTGCCCGAGATCTTCGAGCATCTCGGTGGTCGACATAGCGATCAGCGGATCGTCGTCGACAAAAAGGATGACGGCAGATCGGCCGGCCTGTCGCCGCACCGGGATAGACGCCTCCGCTTTCGGAAGCTGGGTGGCGACCGGAAGAATCAGGGTCGCCGTGGTGCCAACTCCGACCTCGCTCGAGAGCTGAAGGGCGCCGCCGAGCTGCACGGCAAGACCGTGCACCATCGAAAGGCCAAGTCCGGTTCCTTTCCCAACCGGCTTCGAGGAAAAGAACGGCTCCACCGCCCGCTTCAACGTCTCGGCAGACATGCCTTCGCCGGTGTCGATCACGGACAGCGCGAGATACTGACCCGGCGGCAGCCGCGCCTCTTCGTCCGCCTGATCGTCGCGGATGCGGATTTCGATCGAGCCGCCATCGGGCATCGCATCGCGCGCGTTGATGGCGAGGTTCAAGATCGCGAGTTCGAGCTGGTTGGAATCGACTCGTGCCGGGGGCACGCGATCCGGAACGTCCAGGCGCAACTCGACCCGGGGACCAAGCGATCGCTCGAGCAGGTCGCTCATCCCCCGGATCAACGTGCCGAGGTCGACCGCTTCCGCCCGCAGATCCTGCTGGCGGGCGAACGCGAGCAGACGTTGCGTCAACGAGGCACCCCGTTCCGCGCCCTGCAACGCGCCGTCGATCAGCCGGCGCAGGCGCGGGTCGTCCGGGATGCGCTTGCGCAGCAGATCGAGATTGCCCATCACGGCCATCAACAGATTGTTGAAGTCGTGCGCAACGCCGCCGGTCAACTGGCCGATGGTCTCCATTTTCTGCGCCTGCCGCAATTGATCCTGCGCTTTTTCGCGCGCGGCTACCTCGGTCATCAGATCCGCGGTGCGCTGCTCGACGCGCTGCTCGAGTGTGGCCGTGAGTTCGGCGAGCGCGGTCCGTTCTGCAGCAAGCTGGGCCAACAGATTTTCGCGCTCGATCTCGGCGACCTTGCGCGCGGTGATGTCGGAGCACACCCCGACCAGCGATCGCACAGTACCGTCGGGCCGAAGCACCGCTCGCGCCCTTATATCCACCCAGTGCTGGGAGCCGTCCGGCCAGACGTTTCGATATTCGATGCTGTAATCGCCGCCGCTGGCGACGGCGCGGTCGAACACGGCCTGCCGGCGGGCGCGGTCGTCCGGGTGCACGGATTCGAGCAGGTCCTGGTAGGAAAATTCCTGCTCTGGCCGTCGCCCGAAGAACAGCTTGCAGGTATTGGAGGCCTCGAGCCTCAGGGACGGCAGATGCAGTTCGAGTGCACCGAGCCGACCGGCACTCAATGCCGTTTGCAGCAGGCCTTCGCTCTCGGTGAGGGTCTCAAGGATCGCGCGTGACTGGTACTGGCGGCGCCGCCCTCGGATCGCCGATCCTACGACGCTCACCAGCGTGGTCGGATGGAACGGCCGTTCGATGAACGTCACATTGCCGAGTGCCTGACCGAGCCGCATGGCGTCCGGATTGCGTTCCGGACCGCCGCCCTGGCGGGTGAGCAAAACGATCGGAAAGTCCGACCATGAGGGCTGTTCGTTCAGCCACCTGACGAGACTGCGCAAATCTGCGGTCTTCACGGCTTCGTTGGCGATGATGGCAAGCCCCGCACCGGCCGCCATCTCGCGAACGAGCGCATCGAGGTCGGGGCAGACGTCAGCCGCAAAGCCTGCTTCGCGGATCAGGCTCGCGGCGACATTTGCGTCGCGGCCCGTCGGAGCAAGCACAACGGCACGTTCGGACGTGTCGCCCGGTCTCACGCACCAGGCTCCTGGAGCAGAGGTCGCGGGTCGCCCATGTAAACGGGCACGCCGCGCAGAACGCCCTGGAATTCCTCGAGAGGCTCGCCGATGGCCAGACCACGACCGCCGATGCGGAACTCGCGAATGGTCGATTCATGCTGGCCCATTCGCTTCTTGATCACGGATATCGCACGTCGCACGCTGCCCAGCGCTTCGAAATAACGCAGGAGGATGACCGTATCGGCGAGATAGGTGACGTCGACCGGCGCCCGCATGTCACCGACGAGGCCGTGCTGGGCAACCGTCATGAATGTCGCGGCACCGCAGCGATTGAGGTATTGCAACAGTTCGTGCATGTGGAGGATGAGCGAATTCTCCTCGGGCATGGCAGCCTGATAGCCATTGAGACTGTCGATCACGACGGCCTTGATGCCCTCCTCGTCGACCCGCTTGCGGACCATATGCGCGAACTCCCCCGGGGAGAGTTCGGCCGCGTCCACTTGTTCGATCGCGATACTACCCGTCCGTCGCAGCGCGTCGAGATCGATTCCCATGCCTTTCATGCGCGAGAATAGCAGACCAAGCTCCTCGTCGAACACGAACAGCGCCGCTTTCTCTCCCCGCGCCACCGCCGCGACGGCGAACACGATCGCGATGAGGGATTTGCCCGTACCCGATGGTCCGAGAACGAGCGTGCTCGAGCCCGTTTCCACCCCACCTCCCAGCAACTGGTCGAAGCCCGCAATGCCGCTGGAAAACGTCGTGCGCCGCAAATCGGCGCGGTGCTCGGACGCAACCAGCCTCGGAAACACGTTCAGGCCGCCCGTGGTGATGGTTGCGTCGTGGTAACCGCCGCGAAACCTGGTGCCACGATACTTGATGACGCGGACACGGCGGCGCTCCGCGCCATAATCCGGAGCGAGCTCCTCAAGGCGCAGAACCGCATGCGCGACGCTGTGGACGGTCTTGTCGGCGACATCGGCCGTGAGATCATCGAGAAGCATCACGGTCGTATTGAACCTGGAGAAAAAGTGCTTGATGGCCAGAATTTGCCTGCGGTACCGCAACGAACTCTGGGCGAGAAGCCGGATTTCAGAAAGACTGTCGAGCACGACGCGATGCGGCTTGATCCGATCGACCGCCTCGAAAATCTGCTTGGTCGTCTCGCCGAGTTCGAGATCGGAGGAGTAGAGAAGGCTCTGCTGCTGTTCTGAATCAAGGAGGCTCTCAGGGGGCAGCAGTTCGAAGACGGTAATTCCCTCGTCCAGCGTCCAGCCGTGCGAAGCCGCGCCTTCGCGCAACTCACGCTCCGTCTCGGACAAGGTGATGTACAGGCACCTCTCGCCGGCCTTGGTGCCCTCTCGCAGGAATTGCAGCGCTACCGTGGTCTTGCCCGTACCGGGCGCACCTTCCACGAGGAACACGTGTCCACGCGACAATCCCCCGGACAGGATGTTGTCCAGTCCCCAAACTCCAGTTTGGGCCCTTCCGGAAAATTCCTTAATCGAAGCCATGTTTTCCCTCTACGGGGATAAAACCGAGAAGGGAACAATCGGTTCCGCGCTCCGATCTTCACGACCCATGCAGGGTCGAGAGAGGGCCATTTCCGAAAGATCTTCAACAAGATGGAACGGATCCAGCGCCGGGTCCAGAATACGGCTGTAGACTTGGGGGGGGTCTTATCGCTTCTCGATAACGAGGCTCTGCACCGCGCGGCCGAAATAGCCCTGCCGGTCCGCAAGCCGCGACATCGCGAGACCGGCGCCGTCTGGCCCGATCCAGGATTCACCGTCAAGCAATATCCACTCACCGACCGGCTGGCGCGAAAAGTTTACCGTGAGATCGGCGTTGATGTAGGTCCAGGCGCGGAAGTCGAGCGTCGAGGCCGTGCCGTTGGAAAAGTCGGCTGCGACCACGGCGCGCATCGCCTGCGAGAGCGGTTCGCCCTCGATCAACGGGTGGTCGACACGAAACCAGATCGCGCCGGCACCGGCCTGGCCGAAGCGGCCGCGCGCGGCGCGCATCGAGACCGATCGCACGAACGGACTGGTGGCGGCGTGACCGTCCTCGGCGAACGAATCCTCGGGCGACGGCAGCGTCACCGGCAACTCCTTGACGTCATCGGGTAGCGCCTGAGCCTGCGTCCTGATCTTGAGCACGGTGGCACCGACCACCTGCACGCCGTCGGCGAGCAGCTTGATTTCACAGAGCTGGATCTTGCGCCCTTCGCGCAGGATCGTGGTCTCGATCGTGAGCGGCGCCACCGGCACAGGGCGCATCAGGTCGATGGTGACCCGCGCAATGTTCATCGGCGACGGTGTCGGAATGCGCTCGGCCGCCCAGGTCACCAGCGAGGCCGGCGCCGAGCCGTGCTGCATGCGCCGGTCCCAAGGGCCCGCGGCATCAGGGCTGGTAACGACGTTGTTGCCGTCGACGTGGTAGATGGCGGTCATGTTTTGCTCGATCTCTCGACTGGCACTTCCCGGACGTAGCGCAGCGCGCAAGCGGTGCGACGCTGAGCCGGGTCCATTCGTCGCGATGGGGCCCGGCTCTGCGCAGCAGCGTTGCACGTTGCAGCGCGTCCGGGACGCCAGAACTACAACGGCGGATCGATCGCCTCGTCGTATTCCTTCTTGAAGCGCGCGATCAGCTCGGCGGCAGGCAAGATGGCCTCGACGCTGCCGATGCCCTGGCCCGAGCCCCAGATTTCCTTCCAGGCCTTCGGCTTGGCGCGCTCGCCTGATGCGTCGGTGCCGAAATTCATCTTGGAGGGATCGGAGGTCGGCAGGTTTTCCGGATCCATGCCGGCGGCCAGGATCGAGGGCTTCAGGTAATTGCCGTGCACGCCGGTGAAGAGGTTGGAATAGACGATGTCGTCGGCGGTCGAGCCTGCGATCATCTCCTTGTACTTCTCCACCGCGTTGGCTTCCTTGGTGGCGATGAAGGCGGAGCCGATATAGGCGAAGTCGGCGCCGAGAATGCGCGCGGCGCGGATTGCCCTGCCGTTGCCGATGGCGCCCGACAGTGCGATCGGACCGTCGAACCACTTTCGTGTTTCAGCAACGAAAGCCAGCGGCGAGATGGTGCCGGCGTGGCCGCCGGCGCCGGCCGCGACCAGGATCAGGCCGTCGGCGCCCTTCTCGATCGCCTTGTGCGCGAATTTCTGGTTGATCACATCGTGAAAGACGATGCCGCCCCAGCCGTGCACCGCCTGGTTCAGTTCCTCGCGCGCGCCGAGCGAGGAGATCACCATCGGCACCTTGTACTTGGCGCAGAGCTGCATGTCGTGATCGAGCCGATTGTTCGACTTGTGCACGATCTGATTGACCGCGAACGGCGCCGACGGCTTGTCGGGATGGGCGCGGTCATAGGCCGCAAGCTCTTCGGTGATCCGCGCCAGCCATTCGTCAAGCAGCTCCGGCGGCCGCGCGTTCAGCGACGGAAACGAGCCGACCACACCCGCCTTGCACTGCGCGATCACGAGATCGGGCACCGAGATGATGAAGAGCGGCGAGCCGATCACGGGGATCGACAGGCGTCCTTTGAACAAGGCAGGCATGGACATTGCGGGACGATCCTCTGTTGGCCGGTCGATGGAAGGTTGACCGCCATACCAACAAGGCAATCTTTCCACTGTCAAGTATTGCGTTTTGTCGCCGCAGCGGAGAGCCAGGCAGCAATTCCTAGGCGCGGAATTCCGTTGCTGTCATTCCGGGGCGCGCCTCTTGGCGCGGGCGCGGAATCCATTTCGCTATTCGCGCTGAGGCCCGATGGATTCCGGGCTCGCGCTTCGCGCGTCCCGGAATGACAGCCCCTACCCCAGCAGATCCGGATTGATCAGCCGCTCGAACGAGAACATCTCGTCCCACTTCTCCTGGGTCAGCAGCTTGCGCTCGACCACCACGATCTGGTGCAGCGACTTGCCGCTCTGGTAGCCCTCGCGCGCAATCTCGGCGCATTGCTTGTAGCCGAGCAGCGGCTTCAGCACCGTGACGATGCCGAGCGAGTTGAGCACCATGTTGCGGGTGTGCTCCTCGTTGGCGGTGATGCCGACGACGCAATTCTCGCGCAGGCTGTTGACCGCGCGCTCCATGGTGCGGATCGAGAAGAACAGCGCGAACGAGATCACCGGCTCCATCACGTTGAGCTGGAGCTGGCCCGCCGAGGCCGCAAGTGTCACCGTGGTGTCGAGCCCGATCACGAGGAAGCTGGTCTGGTTGACGACCTCGGGAATGACGGGATTGACCTTGCCCGGCATGATCGAGGAGCCCGGCTGCAACTGCGGCAGGTTGATCTCGTTGAAGCCGGCGCGTGGGCCGGAGGCGAGCAGGCGGATGTCGTTGCAGATCTTGGTCAGCTTGCTCGCGGTGCGCTTCAGCACGCCGGAGAGCTGCACATAGGCGCCGGTGTCCGAGGTCGCCTCAACGAGGTCGCCGGCGAGAATGAAGTCGACGCCGGTGAGTGCGCTCAAATGCCGGACCGCGAGCTTGGGATAGCCGTGGGCCGCCGTGACGGAGGTGCCGATCGCGGTGGCGCCGAGATTGATCTCGCGCAGCAGCGCCCGAGCCTCGGAGATGCGATCGACCTCCTCGCCCATGGTGGTGCCCCAGCCCCGGAATTCAGCCCCAAGCGACATCGGCACCGCGTCCTGCAGATGCGTGCGGCCCATCTTCAGCACACGGTCGAACTCGCGGCCCTTGGTGAAGAAGGCTTCCTGCAGCTGGCGCAGCGCGGTCATGTAGCTTTCGAGCCGCAGGATCAGCGCCAGCCGAAACGCGGTCGGATAGGTGTCGTTGGTGGACTGGCCGTAATTGACGTGATCGTTGGGGCTGACGTGCTGGTAGTCGCCCTTTTTGAAGCCGAGCGATTCCAGCGCGAGGTTGGCTATCACCTCGTTGGCGTTCATGTTGGTGGAGGTGCCGGCGCCGCCCTGGATGAAGTCGGTGACGAACTGGTCCATCATGTCGCCGGCGATGACGCGGTCGCAGCCGACGATGATGGCGTCCGCGACCTTGGCGTCGATCGCGCCGAGATCACGGTTGGCCATGGCGGCGGCCTTCTTGACGTAACCGAGCGCCTTCACGAAGAAAGGCTCCTGGTTCATCGGAATGCCGGTGATGTGGAAGTTTTCCTTACCCCGGATGGTCTGGACGCCGTAATAGATGTCGTCGGCGATCTCACGCTGTCCGAGGAAGTCCTGCTCCGTACGGCTCATGGGCGCTCCTTGTTGCTCGCGCGACGTCCTTCAGTTCTGGCACAGCGCACTGGTCACAAAAGTATCGGTGCGGCAGTCATCCGGCTTACGTTGCCTGCCCGGAATGAGAACCTTGGCCGAGCATTTTTCCGCGGAATCGGCGTTCAGGCTCTTGCCTTCCTTGTAGCCCTTGCTCTGGCAAAGCTGGTCGGCGGCCTGCTTGCAATCGGGCGCGCCGTTGGACGATGCCGGGCAGGCGGTGCGTCCCGACACCATCGTCGAGGGCTTCGCCAGCCGCGACAGGTCGTTCATGGTTTCGCTGGGGCTTTTGATCGGCGGCAGGATCGAGGGAAGCTTGTCGAACAGCTTGCCCATTTCATGGATCAGCCCGGGATTTTCTGCAGGCGGAGGCGTCGAGGGCGGCGGCGCAGCCTGAGGCCCTTGCTCCTGCAAGCCAAGCGACGGCGGCGCCGATTGCGCCCACCCGGTCCCGCAAGCAGCGAGCAGGAGCAGCACTGCTGACATCAGCGTCCCGAGCCGCGCGGCCGGATTGCCGGATCGAACCATCATGATGGCAACCGTAGCCGAAGCCGCCCCTGCGGCAAAGCGCCGTGGATCTAGATTAGCTTGATCGCCACCACGAAGCCGAGCACCAGCACGGCAGCACCGACCGCCACCACGAGACCGAGATGCTTCTCGATCTTCACGCGGATCCAGTCGCCATAGCGGTTGAGCAGAATCGCCACGATGAAAAAGCGTCCCCCACGCGCAACGATCGAGCACAGAACGAACAGGAGGATGTTGTAGCCCGCAAAGCCCGAGGTAATCGTCACGAGCTTGTAGGGGATCGGGGTGAGCCCCTTGAGCAGGATGATCACCGCGCCCCATTCCGCATAGGAGGCGCGAAAGGCCTCGACCTTGCCGCCGAGGCCGTAGACCTGAATCAGCCATTGGCCGACGGAGTCGAACAGCAGCGCACCGATGGCGTAGCCGACGATGCCGCCGAGCACCGAGGTGACGGTACAGACCATCGCATAAAGCCAGGCCCGCTGCGGGCGCGCCAGCGACATCGGGATCAGCATCACATCCGGCGGGACCGGAAAGAAGGAGCTCTCGGCGAAAGACACGGCTCCCATGATCCAGAGCGCGTAGGGCTTATGGGCGGCGTCGATGCACCAATCGTAGATACGTTTCAGCATGGCGCCGCGATGAAGCACCATGGGACGGATTTGTCCATGCCGAGATTGAGGCGAATTATGACGTTTCTAGTGGCGCTTGCGCGCGGTTCGGCCCTCGAGCGCGACAATCGGCCGCCTGGCAGCCACGCGCGGTGATGCGACTTTAGGCAGCTTCATCGACGATTTCGGCAGCTTCTCGGCGATGCCGAGCATGTCTTCGCGCCGCGTCATTTCGCGCCAGACGTCCTCGGGGCGCACGCCCGCAGAGGCCCAGAGCACGGTGAGATTGTACAAGAGGTCGGCGCTTTCCCGGATCACGGCATCGGTGTCGCCATTGACGGCATCGATCACGACCTCGATGGCCTCTTCGGCGAGCTTCTTTGCCATTTTCGAGGGCCCGCGCTGAAACAGCCGGGCCGTCCGCGACGTTGCCGGATCAAGATCTCTGGCCGCGAGCACAGCCAGATATAGCCGCTCAAGCGAATCACTCATGGTACTCGAAACTACTCTAAACAAATGGCGGGCGTGTTAACGTCCGATAATAAAAGCAGAAAACAGGCCGGCGCGGCAACCGCGACGGCCTGTTCAGGTCAAGCGGGCGAGCCCGCTCAGTAGCAGGTCGAGATCTGGCCCTGGCCGCCCTGCGCAGACTGGTAGGGGCCGCCGCAACGGTGAAACGGGCGCGGGCCGATATAGGAGTCGCCGCCGTAATAGACCGGACCCTCGTCGTAATAGACCGGGCCGCCGCCATAGTAAGCCGGAGCGTCGTAGGCGTAGGCATTACGGGTGGCGGCGATCGCAAGGCCGGTGCCGATGGCGCCGGCGATGGCCGCGCCGGCAAAAGCCCCGCCACCTCCGCCATGCCAGTGGCGGCCTCCCGCGAACGAAGCGGTAGGGGCAACCGCGGTCAGCGCCAGCACCGCGGCGGTGGCGAAAACGGCCTTGCGGCCGGTAAACTTCGAAAAGTTGTCAAACATGTTCTGGACCCTCCTTGGGACCTCGAATGGGGCCTGCAGACAGGCTCATGTCTTTCAAACACCCGCATCCCATGTTGGGTTCCCCAACCCCAACACAAGCTGAACGGGGTTGCGTGATCGTGACGCAACCGCCGCTCATCCGCCGTTCATATTGGCGCGGAGAGACTGGCCGCAGCCGGCGCCGCGAGCGTCACAAAACTTAACAATGCGGAACCGGCGCAATCGATGTCAGGATTCAAGACGACCACTCTCCGTTGCCTGCTGGCTCTCTCGATCTCGCTTGCAACGCTCGTTGCACGCGAAGTCGGTGCGGCCGAGACCGCTGCGCCGTCCGTTGCGATCCATTTCACCCTCGATCGTCCGTTGGACGCGAGCATGGCGCCGTTCTTCCTTGCGGCGAAGGACGGCAGGTTCAGTGCCGAACGCCTCAACGTGTCCTTCAACAGCGCACTCGGATCGCCGGAGGCGCTCGCGCGCGTCGCCAAGGGCGACAGCGAGCTTGCGTTCGTCGACATCAACGAGTTGATCCGGTTTCGCGACAAGGAGAACTCGCCGCCGGTCAAGGCGGTGTTCGTGCTATTCAACCGCGCGCCTTACGCGATCGTCGCGCGCAGGAGCCGCGGCATCGAGGTATTGCCCAATCTCGACGGCAAGACCGTCGGCGTTGCCGACGGCGATCTGTCGATGCGGCTGTGGCCGGCGCTGGCGCAGCAGAACGGCATTAAGGCATTGCGCGTCAAATTCCACAAGATCGGCGCTGCGGTCCGCGAGCCGATCCTGTCCGCGGGACAGGTCGATGCGGTCGCGGGCTTCAACTATCTCTCCGCGGTGAACCTGCGCGACCGCGGCGTGCCCGGAGCCGATCTCGTCGTGCTGCGTTTTGCCGACTATGGCTGCGAGGCCTATGGCTTCGCAGTGGTCGCCAATCCCGCCTTCGCCGCAGCAAAGCCGGATGCCGTAAAAGGCTTCGTCCGCGCCTTGATCGCCGGCATCAATGCGACCGTCAAGGAGCCGGCGCGTGCGGCGGACGAGGCGGCGGGCCGCATCGACGGCGGCGACCGCGACCTGGAGCTGGCGCGCCTGCGCACCGTCCTCGCCGACAACATCCTGACCGACGAGGTCAAGCGCAACGGCCTCGGCGGCGTCGAGCCGGGGCGCCTGGAGCGCTCGATCGACCAGATCGCGCAGGACTTCAAATTCCGCAAGCGGCCCACGGCGGGCGATATTTTCGACGACCGTTTCCTACCGCCGGTCGCGGGGCGGCTGGTCAACTGAGTAAAACTCACAGCTTCCGCTATATCTCGCGGGCGATCCCTGCTTAGAATGCGGGCTCCATTGTCCGCTCGAGTTGCTGGTCCGCATGTCCATTTTCAGCCTCTACACCCGCGTCCTCGAGCTGCTCGGCAAGGAGGCGCGGCTGGGCTGGCTGCTGGCATTTGCCAATCTCCTGCTCGCTGCCTCACAGTTCGCCGAGCCCGTGCTGTTCGGCCGGATCGTCGACGTGCTCTCCGGCAAGGCGGTGGCCGGGTCGAGCTCGGCCTGGCCGTTCCTGGTGGCGTGGGTCGCTTTCGGGCTGTTCACCATTCTCTGCAGCGCGCTCGTGGCCTTGCAGGCCGACCGGCTCTCGCACCGCCAGCGCCAGGCGGTGCTGACCGATTATTTCGAGCACATCCTGCAATTGCCGCTGACCTTCCACTCCGGCACCCATTCGGGCCGGCTGATGAAGGTGATGCTCAACGGCACCGACGCCTTGTGGCGGCTGTGGCTCGGCTTCTTCCGCGAGCACTTTGCCGCGATCCTCTCGGTCGTGGTGCTGCTGCCGCTGTCGCTCTACCTGAACTGGCGATTGGCCATCCTGCTGTTCGTGCTCTGCATCGTCTTCACCGCGCTGACGACCTTCGTGGTGCGCAAGACCTTCGGCATGCAGATGGCGGTCGAGGAGCAATATAGCGAGCTGTCCGCGCGCGCTTCCGACGCACTCGGCAATGTCGCGCTGGTGCAGAGCTTCGTCCGCGTAGAATCCGAGGTGAAGGGCCTGCGCTCCGTCGCCGACGAATTGCTCGCGGCGCAAATGCCGGTGCTGTCGTGGTGGGCGCTGGTCACCGTTATCACGCGCGCCTCCACCACCATCACGGTGCTGGCTATCTTCACGCTCGGCATCGCGCTGCACGACCAGGGGCTGACCTCGGTCGGCGAGATCGTGATGTTCGTGAGCTTCGCGACGCTGCTGATCCAGAAGCTTGAGCAGGTGGTGGGCTTCATCAACAACGTGTTCATGGAGGCGCCCCGCCTGCGCGAGTTCTTCAATGTGCTCGACGCCGTGCCCGCGGTGCACGACCGGCCCGACGCAATCGACGCCGGCAGGCTATCCGGCCTCGTCGAGTTCAACGACGTCACCTTCTCCTATGACGGCAAGCGGCCGGCGATCGAGGACCTCACCTTCACCGCGCTGCCCGGCCAGACCATCGCGCTGGTCGGCCCGACCGGCGCCGGCAAATCCACCGCGATCGCGCTCCTGCATCGCGCCTTCGATCCGCAATCCGGCTTCATCAGGATCGACGGCATGGACGTGCGCGGCGTCACGCTGACCTCGTTGCGCCGGAATATCGGCGTCGTGTTTCAGGAGGCGCTCCTGTTCAACCGCTCGATCGAGGAGAATCTGCGCGTCGGCAAGCCGGACGCGACCGAGGCCGAGATGCGCAAGGCGGCCGAGCGTGCGCAGGCGCTCGATTTCATCGATCGCAGCGGCGGCTTCGCGACCAATGCCGGCGAGCGCGGCCGCATGCTGTCCGGCGGCGAGCGGCAGCGGCTGTCGATCGCCCGCGCGCTGTTGAAGGATCCCCCGATCCTGATCCTGGACGAAGCCACCAGCGCGCTCGACGCCGTCACCGAGGCCAAGGTGAATGCCGCTCTCGACGAAGTGATGAGGGGCCGCACCACCTTCGTGATCGCCCATCGCCTCTCCACCATTCGCAACGCCACGCGGATCCTGGTGTTCGAGAACGGGCGGGTGATCGAAAGCGGAACTTTCGATGAACTCGTGGCCAAGGGCGGCCATTTCGCCGAGCTCGCCAGGGCCCAGTTCATGGTTCACGAGACCACACGGGCCAGTGTGACAGCCGCAGAGGCTGCTGCGACTGCTGCCAAATCCCCCTAGCAAGTCCTCACAGGATCGTCGAAATTCGGCCTATTTCATTGCGGAATACCCCGCTCATGCCCCTGTTCTCGACGCACCAGCCGGTATAGGTTTGCGGCGCCGCAAGCGGCGGCGCTGGATATCAGAACCGACAATCAGATCACGAGCACCGCCCGTATCAGGCGGGTCTCCAAGGACCGGAATCGGATAGTGCACGCCCTACGCCCGCTGCTTCGCAAATCCCTGTTCAACCTGTTCGCTGCGACGCTCGCATGTGCCGCGCTGCTCGCGCCACGCGCGGCGAGCGCCGAAGCCCTGCTGCTGATCGAGGCCGACAGCGGTAAGGTGTTGCAGGCGGAGAACGCGACCATTCCCTGGTATCCGGCTTCCGTCACCAAGATCATGACCGCCTATGTGACGCTGAAGGCGGTCAAGGACGGCAGGCTGACGCTCGACACGCTGCTCACGGTATCGCCGACGGCGGCCTCGCAATCGCCCTCGAAGATGGGGTTCCGTCCGGGAACGCAGCTCACCGTCGACAACGCGCTGAAGATGATGATGGTCAAGTCGGCGAACGACATGGCCGTGGTGCTCGCCGAAGGCGTCGGCGGTTCGATCGACGGTTTCTCCGCGATGATGAACGATACCGCGAAGAAGCTCGGCATGACGCAGACCAGCTACGTCAATCCGAACGGCCTGCCCGCCGACGGCCAGATCACTTCGGCGCGAGACCTCGGCATCCTCGCGCGCTCGTTCCTGCGCGACCTGCCGGAATACGAATACTTCGTCCACATCCCGGCGATCCGCTTCGGCAAACGCGTCACCGGCAATTTCAACAAGCTGATCGGCCGCTATCCAGGTGCCGACGGTTTCAAGACCGGCTTCATTTGTGCCTCCGGCTACAATCTCGTCGCCTCCGCGACCCGCAACGGCCGCCGGCTGATCGCGGTGGTGCTCGGCTCCAGCTCCGGCACGGCGCGCGCGGTGAAGGCGGCGCAGCTGCTGGAGCGCGGCTTCAGCCAGGACAATCTGACGTGGCTGCGCCCCTCGCTCGGCACGGTCGATAACCTCGTGCCGGTCGACGCCTCGCCGCCGAATCTGCGCGACGAGATGTGCGGCGCCCATCGCAAGCGGCCGGCCAGCGACGACGATGACGCGCTGATTGCGGCCAATGGCGGCACCAGCGGATCGGCCTCGGCCACCGGTGGCGAAGCCCAGGTGACCTTCTTCACCGCCGGCCTTCAGCCGCCTTTGATGAAGGCCTCCGAGCTGATGGCGCAGGCCCCCGCGGCGGCCGAGCCCGTGCCGGTCTATACCGGCCCGACCCGCACCGGCACCGCCCTGATCGCGGCGGTCGCGGCCGATGCCGACCAGCAGACGGCGTCGAAGCCGCGTGGCAAGAAGTCGCGCGTGGCCAAGAAACCTGATGCGGCCGACAAGCCGAAGGACGCGGGCAAGGGCGCGAAGGACATCAAGACGGCGGCGGCGAAGCCTGTTGCCAAGCCGGCTGAGGGCAAGAACAACGACAAGAACGACGCCAAGACTGCGGCGAAGCCGCCGGCGCCCAAGCATGCTGCCGCCAAGCACGATGCTGCGGCCAAACCCGCCGAGAAGCCTGTGGCAAGCAGCCCCGCCAAGCCCAAGGCCGCGACCAAGCCCGCCACCAAGCCGGCCAACAACAGTTAACGCCGCACCGACCCGGGCCGCCGCGCTTCGCACCTGCGGCAGCGCGGCTTCTGGACGAATCCAGTAGCCACTCCCTGACCTTTGTCCTAATCCTCGACGACTTGCCTCCCGTTCCGGCAGGCTCGATACTGGCGGCAATGAGGCAAGCCCGAGACACAACGGGCTCTGGTAGATGAGGGGAGTTTTCCATGGAGCGCATCTGGCTCAAGCAATATCCGCCCGGCGTGCCCGCCGATATCGAGCCGACCCAATACGCATCGCTGGTCGACCTTCTTGAAGAGAGCTTCACTAAGTTCGCCGACCGCAAGGCGTTCATCTGCATGGACAAGTCCATCAGCTATCGCGACCTCGACCAGATGTCGGTCGCGCTCGCTGCCTATTTGCAGGGCCGCGGACTGCAGCGCGGCGCACGCGTCGCCATCATGATGCCGAACGTGCTGCAATACCCGGTCGCGACCGCGGCCGTGCTGCGCGCCGGCTTCGCGGTGGTCAACGTCAATCCGCTCTACACCCCGCGCGAGCTCGAGCACCAGCTCAAGGATTCCGGCGCCGAAGCCATCATCGTGCTGGAGAATTTCGCCCACACCGTCGAGCAGGTGATCGCCAAGACGCAGGTCAAGCACGTCATCGTCGCGGCCATGGGCGATCTGCTCGGCTTCAAGGGCGTGATCGTCAATCTCGTCGTCCGCCGCGTCAAGAAGATGGTACCGGCCTGGTCGTTGCCCGGCTCGGTCTCCTTCAACGACGCGCTCTCGGCCGGCCGCGGCATGACGTTCAACAAGCCGAAACTCTCGCCGGGCGACGTCGCCTTCCTGCAATATACCGGCGGCACCACCGGGGTCTCCAAGGGCGCCACGCTCCTCCACCGCAACATCGTCGCCAACGTCCTGCAGAACGACGCCTGGCTCCAGCCGGCGCTCGCCGCGCCGCCGCATGTGGACCAGCTCATGATCGTCTGCGCGCTGCCGCTTTATCACATCTTCGCGCTGACGGCCTGCTACCTGCTCGCGGTGCGCGCCGGCGGCTGCAATCTCCTGATCCCCAACCCGCGAGATATCCCCGGCTTCGTCAAGGAGCTGGCGAAATACCAGGTCAACAGCTTCCCGGCCGTGAACACGCTCTATAACGGCCTGATGCACCACCCTGATTTCAAGAAGCTCGACTTCTCCAAGCTGAAGATCTCCAACGGCGGCGGCATGGCGGTGCAGCGCCCCGTCGCCGATCAATGGAAGGCGATCACCAACTGCTTCATCGCCGAGGGTTACGGTCTGTCGGAGACTTCGCCGACGCTGACCTGTAATCCGGCAACGGCAACCGAGTTCACGGGGACGATCGGCATTCCCGTGCCCTCGACCTACATCTCGATCCGCGACGACGATGGCAACGAAGTCCCGCTCGGCCAGGCCGGCGAGATCTGCGCCAAGGGCCCGCAAGTGATGTCGGGCTACTGGAACAGGCCCGAGGATACCGCCAAGGTGATGACCGCGGACGGCTATTTCCGCACCGGCGACATCGGCATCATGGACGAGAAGGGCTACACCAAGATCGTCGACCGGAAGAAGGACATGATCCTGGTCTCCGGCTTCAACGTCTATCCCAACGAGGTCGAGGAAGTGATCGCGAGCCATCCGGGCGTGCTCGAATGCGCCGTGATCGGCATCCCTGATTCGAAGTCGGGCGAAGCGGTGAAGGCCTTCATCGTCAAGAAGGACCCGAACCTCACCCCGGAAGCCGTGATCAAGTTCTGCCAGGAGCAGCTCACCGGCTACAAGGTGCCCAAGCACATCGAATTCCGCAGCGACCTGCCCAAGACCAATGTCGGCAAGATCCTGCGACGCGAACTGCGCGACGAGAAGAAGGCGCAGGCAGCGTAAGGCCCGCCTTCCACTGATGACTGACGTCGGGGACATCACGCCGGCCGACATTCTCGCCTTTTGGCGCGAGGCCGGCCGCGAGCGCTGGTACAAGCGCGATGACGCTTTCGACGCGGAGGTCAGGCGCCGCTTTTGCGCGCTATGGCAGAGGGCGGCTGCGGGCGAGCTGGGGTTATGGGAGACCAGCGACGAGGGCGCACTCGCGCTCGTCATCGTGCTCGACCAGTTTCCCCGCAACATGTTTCGCGGCGATCCCATGACGTTCTCCAGCGACGCGCCGGCCCGCGATGTTGCCCGCCGCGCCATCGATCGGGCAGTGGATCGCAGGATCGATCCGGCCCTGCTCGAATTCCTCTACATGCCTTTCATGCATTCGGAGCACCTGCCGGACCAGGAGCACTGCATCGCGCTGTTTCAAGACGCCGACAACGCCGAGAACCTGAAATACGCCCAGGAGCACGCCGACATCATCCGCCGTTTCGGTCGTTTCCCGCACCGTAACCGCATGCTCGGGCGCCCGACCACCGACGAGGAGCAGGCCTTCCTCGACAATGGCAGCTTTTCCGGCTGAGTCATCCCGGTAAAAGGCGACGGCGATGCCGCTTTGCCCGCCGGCAATATTGTGCAGGCCCGCCGCACGGTCTAAAAAGCGGGATCGATATTCAGGGAGACTGACGATGGCGATCCAGACTGGCGACAAGCTGCCCGAGGCGAAATTCCGCGTGATGACGGCGGAAGGCCCGCAGGTGAAGACCACCGACGAGATCTTCAAGGGCAAGAAGGTGGCGCTGTTCGCGGTGCCCGGCGCCTACACCGGCACCTGCCACAAGATGCATCTGCCGAGCATCTTCCTCAACGCCTACGCCCTGAAGGACAAGGGCGTCGACAGCATCGCCATCGTGTCCGTCAACGACGCCTTCGTCATGAACGCCTGGAAGCGCGACACCGACCAGCGCGACGAGGCCATCTTCCTCGCCGACGGCAATGCCGATTTCACCAAGGCGATCGGGATGGAGCTCGACGCCTCCGCCAACGGCCTCGGCATCCGCTCCAAGCGCTATTCGATGCTGGTCGAGGACGGCGTGGTCAAGAAGCTGAACCTCGAGGCGATGCCCGGCAAGGTCGAGGTCTCCGGCGGCGATACGCTGCTCGGGCAGCTCTGAGCTTTAGACCCAGCCCTTTCCAAAAAACGACGTCATGCCCGGCTTGTCCCGGGCATCCACGTTCTTGGTCACGCGCGATGAGACGTGGATGGCCGGGTCGAGCCCGGGCATGACGCGTGGAGAGAGCGAGCGCTACTCCGCCAGCCTCTGCTGCAACCTAGCCTTCACGATCCCGTCCCGTGCCAGCTGATCGGCGCGTTCGTTCTCGGGATGGCCGGCGTGGCCCTTGACCCAGTGCCAGCGGATCTCGTGCTGCTTCAGCGCGGCGTCCAGGCGCTGCCATAGCTCGACATTCTTGACCGGCTTCTTGTCGGCGGTGCGCCAGCCGTTGCGCTTCCAGCCGTGGATCCAGCCGGTGATGCCCTGCCGGACATATTGGCTGTCGGTGTAGAGGTCGACGGTGCACGGCTTCTTCAGCGCTTCGAGGGCGGAGATCGCCGCCATCAGCTCCATCTGGTTGTTGGTGGTGTGGCGCTCGCCGCCGTTCAGCTCTTTTTCCTTGTCGCCGAACTTGAGGATCGCGCCCCAGCCGCCCGGCCCGGGATTTCCCGAGCAGGCGCCGTCGGTATAGATCGTGACATTGGGAAGCTCGCTCACGCCACTAGCCCCGACGGCATCAGCCCATAATCGCGTACGCTCGTCACGCTCTGGTGGAAGCGCAGCTTGCGGACATATTCCAGCGGATCCTTCGGCTTGACCAGCGCGCCTTCGGGCACGTTGAGCCAGTCGACCAGCCGCGTCAGCAGGAAACGGATCGCAGC
Organism: Bradyrhizobium symbiodeficiens; assembly: GCF_002266465.3. Taxonomy (NCBI): domain Bacteria; kingdom Pseudomonadati; phylum Pseudomonadota; class Alphaproteobacteria; order Hyphomicrobiales; family Nitrobacteraceae; genus Bradyrhizobium; species Bradyrhizobium symbiodeficiens. The sequence continues at coordinate 6,507,939 of NZ_CP029427.2, forward strand.
ACCGCGCGCCAGCAACGGCAGCGCGGCCTCTTCGGCGTCCGAGAGCTTTCGCACGCGGCCATAAGCGTTGAGGAAGGCGCGCGCCTTGGTGACGTTGAAGGAATGATCTGGCTCGAAGCACCAGGCGTTGAGGCAGATCGCGACGTCATAGGCCAGCATGTCGTTGCAGGCGAAGGTGAAGTCGATGATCCCCGAGAGCTGGTCGCCGAGGAAGAAGACATTGTCGTTGAAGAGGTCCGCGTGGATCACGCCCTCCGGCAGATTGCCCGGCCAGATCCCGCTCGAGAGATAGTCGAGCTCGGCGGCGAGAAACGCGCGCAGGCCCGGCTGCACCTCGTCGGCACGGTTTGACGCCGCATCGAACAGCGGCCGCCAGCCCGGGACCGACAGCGCATTGGCGCGCCTGATCGCAAAATTCGCGCCGGCCAGATGCATTCGGGCCAGCCCTTCGCCGACGCCGGCACAATGGGCCGCAGTCGGCTTACGCGGCCAGACGCCTTCGAGAAAGGTAATGATCACAGCCGGCCGGCCCGACAATTCGCGCAGCGCCTCGCCGTCGTTCGCCTTGACCGGCAGCGGACAATTGACGCCGTGCTCGGCGAGGTGCGTCATCAGCGCGAGGAAGAACGGCAGATCGTTCTTCGCCACGCGCTTCTCATAGAGCGTGAGGATGAACGACCCCTTGGTCGTATGCAGCAGGAAGTTGGAATTTTCGACGCCCTCGGCGATGCCCTTGTAGGAGAGCAACTCGCCGAGGTCGTAGTGCTTCAGGAAATCCGCAAGTTCGTCGGCGGCAACGTCGGTGTAGACCGCCATAAAGGTCTACTCGGCGGCAGCTTCGGGGCGCACCTGGCGCGGCAGCGGGAAGAACTCGTTCTCTTCCGCGGCCGAGACCGTCTCCACATGCAGCGTAAAGCGCTCGGCGAACGCGTCCATGATCTCCTCGACGATCACCTCCGGCGCCGAGGCGCCCGCGGTGATGCCGAGGCTGGTGATGTTTTCGAACCGCTTCCAGTCGAGGTCAGCGGCGCGCTGCGCCAGCACCGCGATCGGACAGCCCTCACGCTCGGCGACTTCGCGCAGGCGCTGCGAGTTCGACGAATTGGGGGCACCGACGACGATGAGCGCGTCCACTACCGGCGCCACCTTCTTCACCGCGAGTTGGCGGTTGGTGGTGGCGTAGCAGATGTCTTCCTTGTGCGGCCCGTTGATGTTCGGGAAGCGCTCCTTGAGCAGGGCCACGATCTCCGCGGTGTCGTCGATCGACAGCGTGGTCTGGGTCACGAAGGCGAGGTTGTTGGGGTCCTTCGGGGAAATGGTCTTGGCGTCCTCGGCGGTCTCGATCAGGGTCACGGCGCCGGCCGGAAGCTGGCCGAGCGTGCCGACGACCTCGGGGTGATGGGAGTGGCCGATCAGGAATATCTCGCGGCCACGCTTGAAGTGGATCGCGGCCTCGCGGTGCACCTTGGTCACCAGCGGGCAGGTCGCATCCAGCGAGAACAGATTGCGGGACTGGGCGTCGGCCGGAACCGACTTCGGCACGCCGTGGGCCGAGAACACCACCGGCGCGGAGGTGTTTTCCGGGATTTCGGCGAGCTCCTCGACGAAGATCGCGCCCTTCTTCTTCAACCCGTCGACGACATACTTGTTGTGCACAATCTCATGGCGAACGTAGACGGGCGCGCCGTACTTATCGAGCGCCCGTTCGACGGTGTCGATCGCCCGGACTACCCCGGCGCAGAAGCCGCGGGGAGAACAAAGCACGATCTTGAGGTCTGGTTTGGCTGACATTGAGCGATCTCGGGACCGAATCACCTCGCCAAATGGGCGGGAAGCGGTCGATGGATTGAATAGGGCTTAGGTACGGGCTTACAGGGAATTGGGCCCCCTTTCGGGCGCTGTCAAGGCACTATCTATAGCAGAACCATTGCGTGGCTACCCCCTCCGGGCTTATATAGCCCGAATTCCCAGTCATCGCTGATGACCACCGGCTTCGCCTCCAGAGGGGTGGGCGAAGCACAAAGGAGATTTGCCATGAGCAACGCACCTCTGATGCCCAAGGCGACCGCCGTCTGGCTGCTCGACAACACCGCGCTGACCTTTGACCAGGTCGCCGATTTCACCAAGATGCATCCCCTCGAGGTGCGCGCGATCGCCGACGGCGATGCTGCCCAGGGCATCAAGGGCATGGATCCCCTCTCCAACGGCCAGCTGACCCGCGAGGAGATCGAGAAGGGCGAGAAGAATCCGGATTATCGGCTTCGCCTGCAGGAGAGCAAGGTGGTGCTGCCGCCCCAGCCCAAGCGCAAGGGCCCGCGCTACACCCCGGTCTCGCGCCGCCATGAGCGACCGAGCGCCATCCTCTGGCTGCTGCGCAACCATGCCGAGCTCAAGGACGCCCAGATCATGCGCCTGGTCGGCACCACCAAGAGCACCATCGCGAGCGTGCGGGACCGGACCCACTGGAACACCTCCCAGCTGACCCCGATCGACCCCGTTACCCTTGGTCTCTGCTCGCAGATCGAGCTCGATTTCGAGGTGGCGCGCGCCGCCAAGGAGAAGCCGATCGACACAGCCTATGGCGGCGCCACCCTGCTGCCGGCGTCCGAGACCACCAAAAAGGACGAGTTCGAGCCGGCCGAGCGATCGAGCGACGACCTCAACCTCGACGCCGTGTTCGCCAAGCTGAAGACGCTCGGCGGCAAGAAGCAGGAAGACGAGGAGCAGTAAGCTCCGCTCGTCGTTCGCGATCGAACACAATTTGAAACGCGGCGGGTAAACCCGCCGCGTTCTGTCTTGTGGCCTTGGCCTGGTCGGGACGCCGCGCCTCCCGCTTCAGCCTCAGAACTTGTACGTCACGCCCGCGCCGACCAGCCACGGATCAATATGCGCGGTGCCGGTGACCGGCAGGCCGGAGACGGTGGCGCTGTAATCCGGACGCAACCAGAGCTTCTTGACGTCGACGTTGAGACCCCAATGCCGGTCGATCATGTAGTCGAAGCCGAACTGCACGGCGCCGCCCCAGGCGTTGCTGACATGCAAATTGGTGGTGGTGGCGACGATCGCGGGCGGACCGACGATTGCGGCAGGCGTATTGGCCGCGGAATTGTTGAAGAACACGGTGTAGTTCACGCCGGCGCCGACATACGGCTTGAACGCGCCGAACTGGTCGAAGTGATATTGCAGCGTCAGCGTCGGCGGCAGCAGAGTGGTCTTGCCGATCGGCAGGTTCGCGAGCGAGCCGGTGCCGCTGATCGAGTGCCGGGTCACGCCGAGGATCAGTTCAGCCGCGATGTTCTTGGTGAAGAAGTAGCTGATGTCGAGCTCGGGGACGACCTGGTCGCTGATCGAGAGGCCGGAATTCGGCGAGGACAGCGAGGGCACGCCCGCCACGTTGACGGTTGAGCCACCGCCATCCGGCAACACGCCAAGCACGCGCAGACGCACCATCCAGGGATTGAACGCCTCCACCGGCGGCGGCGCCTTCTTGTAAACCGGCAGATCGGCAGCTTGCACTGATGCAAAAGTGCCCGCGAGCATCGCGCCGACCGTCGCAAGCCGTGCCAGGTTTCTTGTCGTTCTCTGCATTGTAGTCCCCTTCAGCCATCTTCCGCGCGTCGTTGCGCGATATGATCGTCTGAGCAGAAAGGGGGCGCTGGAGGATTTGATGCCGATCAAATCGGGCGAAACGCGCCGCGATTTGGCCGCAGCGTTGCAGATCTGTCACGACCAATGTGCGTGAAGATGCCGGATGATACCGCGTCCGATGTCAGGGCCGATCGGGATGGTTCAGCATGTATTCGCCGAGGTCGCGCTGGCGGCGGTCGGCACGGGCGGTGGCGGCGTTGCGCTGGACGTCGCGGTCCTTGCGGCAGGCCACGTATTCCGGCGAGCCCTGCGCATTGCCCCGGCTCAGGCAGACCGCATCATCATCGTCGCCGCCCACCGCCACCGGCGTCTGGTAGCGCGCGGAGCAGGCGGAGAGAGCGACGGCGATAGCTAAGGCTGCAAGCAGGCGCGGCACGGCGGCGAATGGCATACGAGGTCCCCTGTTGGCCGGCCCTGTTTAGCGCGGAATGAGGAGATTGTAAGTCCCCGGACGTCGTTCCGCGCACGCCATCATTCCCCGCGAGGGCGGGAATCCAGTACGAGCAGCTTCGTTCACACCCGCCCCTTCAGCGCCTCCCCGATCTCGTCGAGGGTCTTGGGGTCCTCGATCGTCGCCGGCATGGTCCAGCTATCGCCGTCGGCGATCTTCTTGATGGTGCCGCGCAAGATCTTGCCGGAGCGCGTCTTGGGCAGGCGGCCGACGGTGATGGCGAGCTTGAAGGCCGCGACCGGGCCGAGCTTGTCGCGCACCAGCGCGATGATCTCCTTCTCGATCTCGGCGGGCGCACGCTTCACGCCGGTCTTGAGCACCAGGAAGCCGCAGGGCACCTCGCCCTTGATCGCGTCCTTGACGCCGAGCACGGCGCATTCGGCGACATCGGGATGCGAGGCCAGGATTTCCTCCATGCCGCCGGTGGAGAGCCGATGGCCGGCGACGTTGATGATGTCGTCGGTGCGGCCCATGACGAAGACATAGCCGTCCTCGTCCTTGTAGCCGGCATCGGAGGTTTTGTAGTAGCCGGGGAATTCGCTGAGATAAGCCTCCCTGAAGCGCTCGTCCTGATTCCACAGCGTCGGCAGGCAACCCGGCGGCATCGGCAGCTTGATGACGATCGAGCCCATGGTGTTGGGTCCGACCGGCTTCGCCGCCTCGTCGACCACGTCGACCTGGTAGCCCGGCATCGGCACCGTCGGCGAGCCGTGCTTCACCGGCAGCATGCCGAGCCCGACCGGGTTGCCGGCAATGCACCAGCCGGTCTCGGTCTGCCACCAATGGTCGATCACCGGCACCTTCAGCTGCTGCTCCGCCCATTCGACGGTCGGCGGGTCGGCCCGCTCGCCGGCGAGGAACAGGGTGCGGAATTTCGACAGGTCGTATTGCCGGATGAACTTTCCTTCCGGATCGTCTTTCCGGATCGCGCGGAACGCGGTCGGCGCGGTGAAGAAAGCGACCGCCTTGTGCTCGGCGATCACGCGCCAGAATGCACCGGCATCGGGCGTGCCGACCGGCTTGCCCTCGTACATGATCGTCGTCGCGCCGTGCAGCAGCGGGCCGTAGACGATGTAGCTGTGGCCGACCACCCAGCCGATGTCGGAGCCGCACCACCACACCTCGCCGGGCTTGACGCCATAGAGGTTGAACATCGACCATTTCACCGCGACGAGATGGCCGCCATTGTCGCGCACGACGCCCTTCGGAATGCCCGTGGTGCCCGAGGTGTAGAGGATGTAGAGGGGATCGGTGGCGGCGACAGGCGCGCAGGGCGCCTTTTTGCCGTCGTTCATCGCCTTGCGGCGCAGGCTCGCCCAATCATAGTCCCGGCCCGCGGTCATGTCGCAGGTGAGCTGCGGACGCTGCAGCACGATGCAGGCCTTCGGCTTGCTGCCGGCCAGCTTGATCGCCTCGTCGAGCAGCGGCTTGTACTGCACGATGCGGCCGGGCTCGATGCCGCAGCTTGCCGAGAGGATGAGTTTCGGCTGCGCGTCGTCGATGCGGGTGGCAAGCTCCTTCGCCGCAAAGCCGCCGAACACCACGGAGTGCACCGCACCGATCCGCGCGCAGGCGAGCATCGCGACCACGGCCTCCGGTACCATCGGCATATAGAGGATAACGCGATCGCCCTTGGCGACGCCGAAATCCTGCATGATGGCGCCAAGCGCCTGCACCTCGTGCAGCAATTCGGCATAGGTGAGTTTGGTGACGCTGCCCGCCAGCGGCGAATCATGGATCAGCGCGACCTGGTCGGCGCGGCCACCTTCGACATGGCGGTCGAGCGCGTTGTAGCAGGTATTGACGACGCCCCCCGTGAACCAGCGGCCGTAGGTTCCCTGCGAAGGATCGAAGATCGTCTTCGGCGGCTCGATCCAGTCGATCTCTTTCGCCGCCTCGGCCCAGAAGCCCTCGGGATCGGCCAGCGAGCGCGCATGGACTTCGTGATAACTGCTCTTGCCCTGGATGCTCATTCCCGCGCTCCCTCTACCCTTTATTGGCCTGACCTTGAACCTTGCGGCAGGACGGTCGCCCCGCCATGACCCGGATCAATGTCGGCCTTGTTTGGGAGCTATTTTCCCGGGAACGGGCCGCGGTTCAAGCTCAAAAGGATGGGTCATTTCTCCCTCTCCTCGTTCTTACGGGGGAGAGGGTCGGAGCGAGGGGCTGCATCCGCAATCACAGTTAGAGCTGGACTCGCGGAGAGCTCGCCTCAACTCTCCGTCGCATTCAGCTTCTGCAACCGCTCCTGCATGATCTTCTTCAGGTCGTAGCCCGGGCGACCGAAGCTGGCGTTGCGCAGGCTGAGGAAATTGCGCTGGGTCTTGCGCAGCTCGCTGGCCGAGCGCTTGCCCGCCGATTTCAGCACGCGCTCGTAGGTCTCGGCGATCTGGCGATCGAGCATGCCGAGCTGCGGATCGGCGCAGATCACCTTCTCGACCTCGCGCTTGGCCGTCGCGCATGCGAAGGACGGACCATTGCCGGAAGCGGCCGCGAGAGGCCGCAGCGGCTCATCTCCGAATTTCGCGATCTCCGCGATCATGCTGCGGCGGCCGTTGGCAGCGTTCTCGTTGCCGGGATCGAGCTTGAGCGCCGTCTCGTAATCGGCCAGCGCCTTCTTGCGCTCGCCCATCTTCTTGTAGAGCACGGCGCGGTTGTTGTAGGTCAGCGCGAAATTCGGATCGAGCCTCAGTGCAGCCTCGTAATCACCGAGCGCAGCTCCGAGCTCACCCTTGAACTGGTAGGAATCGCCGCGGTTGGTGAAGAAGTTCGGCCGGGGCGCCAGGCGCAGCGCCTGATCGTAATCGGCGATCGCCTTGTCGTACTCCTTCATCGCGGCATAGGTGAGCCCGCGATTGTCAAAGTATTCGGGCACCTTCGGATCGAGCCTGATCGCCTCGCCGTCGTCGGCCACCGCCTTGTCGAGCTGGCCGAGCTTCTTGTATGCGGCGCCGCGGTTGGTGTAGGTGCGGGGACGGTTGGGATCGAGCCGCAGTGCCTCGCTGAGATCCTTGATCGCCTTCTCGTTGTCGCCGCCCAGATAGTAGTTCACGCCGCGGTCGGACCAGGCCTGCGCATCGTCCGGCTTCAGCTTGATCGCCTGGTCGTAATCGGCGAGCGCACGGTCGAGCCTGCGCTGGGTCGTGTAGACGACACCGCGCAGCTCATAGGCCTCCGCATCCTGCGGATCGAGCTCGATCGCCTTGCTGAGGTCGGCCGCCGCACGATTGAGATCGCCGCCGGCCTCGCGCAGGAGGTCGCCGCGCAGGCGCCAGGCCTTTGCATTCCTGCCGTCGAGCGCAATGGCCCGGTCGATATCCCGCAAGGCTTGCGTGAGGCCGCCCGAGGTGCGGGCATGGGCGTCGGCACGAACCAGCAGCGCCGCGGCGCGGTCGGGCGCGGGATTTCCGCCCTGCTCGATGATGATTGTGCAGGCCGGGATCAGCTCCGCAGGAGCAGCCTTGCTGCCCATGACGCAATCGGTGTCCGCCGAGGCGGGGGCTGCAAGGACGAGGCTCATTGCCGCCCCGAGAAGAAAGGCGCGAAGCGAGGTTTTGGCAAGCGAAGGCACTTGCGCGGAAGAATGCATGCCGCACATGGCATAGGGCTCCGTGGCGTCGGGTTCTCACCATTGTCGCGGCAGATAGAGGATGGGTTCATTCGGGCCTGTCGTCAGGGGCGGACGGCAGTTGCACTCCCTCGCCCCGTTCTTACGCCTCAGTACCCGTCCACGCCGTTGATCCGCTGCAGCCGCTCCTGCATCGCCTTCTTCAAATCGTACCCGGCCCGTCCATACCCCGCATTGCGGCGGGCAATGAACTCATCCTGCTCGCGCTGGAGGCTCTTCGCTTCCGCCGGATTGCGCGCCTCCCGGATCGCTCGCGCGTTCGACCCGAAGATCTCCCGATCGAGATCGGCGAGCTCGCGGTTGCCGCAGATCGCTTTCTCCACGGCACGGGCCGCACTCCTGCAATTGAAGCTCGGCTTCCCCGCCACCGCCATCTGCGCGCCGATCCGCTCGATCTCGCGCGCCATTGCCTTGTGATTGGCCTTGGCCTTCTCGTGGTTCGGGTCAATCTTCAGCGCCGCGCCGAAATCCAGCACCGCCTTGGGCTTGTCGCCCTTCTTCAGCCAGAGCTCGCCGCGCGCATTCCAGATGTCGGCGAGCGCAGGGTCGAGCGAAAGAACGCGGCTGTCGTCGGCGATGGCGCGGTCGATCTGGTCGTGCCGCGCATGGAGCGCGGCGCGCGCGATCAGCGCCTTGATCAGATCCGCCTTCGCCGTCTTCTCATTGTCGATCACGGCGGCGCAGGCCGTCGCGGCCTTGTCCATGTCATCGGCTGCAGCCGCCGCGAGGCATGAGGCGACATCGACCTGTATCACCGCAGCCGGCTCGCCGCCGGTCGCAGCCTGGGCGGCATTGAACGACAGCGCGCAAAGCGATACGGCGCCTGATTGAATGAGTTTTTTAAGACGCATGCTCGTTGCTGTGAGAAGTCTGCTTTCGGTCTTGCCTTGAGTCTTGCCTCGGGGCCGCACTATCCATCATACGGCCGGATTGGTGCTAGCTTGTGGCGCCGCTCAAACCCGCTTCGGGGATCGTCGTGTCGACATTCGAATGGATCATCGCGCTTCTGCTCGGCGCCGTTGCCTTATCGGCGCTGGCGCGGCGGATCAAGGTCCCCTACCCGACCTTTCTCGCCATCGGCGGCGCGCTGATCGCTTTCGTGCCGAACAGCCCGTCCTGGGCGCTGGAGCCGGACCTGGCATTGGCGCTTTTTGTCGCACCGGTGCTGCTCGATGCCGCCTTCGACACCTCGCTGCGCGATTTGCGCAACAATTGGGTTCCGGTGTCGACCCTGGTCGTCGCCGCGGTCGGCCTGACCACGGCCGGCGTCGCCTTCGTCGCGCACCAGCTGATGCCCGGGATGCCATGGGCCGCCGCGGTCGCGCTCGGTGCCATCGTGGCGCCGCCCGATGCGGCTGCCGCGGTCGCGATCCTGAGCCAGGTCAAGCTGCCCCATCGCATGGTGAAGGTTCTGGAGGGCGAAAGCCTGCTCAACGACGCGAGCGCGCTCCTGATCTATCGCATCGCGGTCGGTGCCGTCGCCACCGAGCATCTGACCTGGAGCCAGGTCGCGCCGACCATGGCGCTGGCCCTGGTCGGCAGCGTCGTCGCCGGCCTGCTCGCGGGCTACCTCATCCCGCTGCTCCTGGAACGCGTCAAGGAAGCGCCGAGCGCGATCATCGTGCAGTTCGCCACCACCTTCATGGTCTGGATCGCCGCGGAGCATCTCGGCCTCTCCGGCATTCTCACCATCGTTGTCTACGCCATGACGATGGCGCGCTCGGCGGGGCAGCGCATGCCGGCGCGGCTGCGGGTGCCGTCCTATGCGGTCTGGGAGACGACCGTGTTCGTGCTCAACGTGCTGGCCTTCATGCTGATCGGCATGCAGATGCGGCCGATCTGGACGCGGCTCAATGCGGACGTCCGCTGGGAATATTGCGTGGCCGCCGCGTGGATCCTGCTCACCGTAGTGCTGGTCCGGCTGCTCTGGGTGACGTTCTATCGCGCGATCCTGCGCGTGCTGGTGGCGCGGGGAATCTTTCATCCCAAGGACCCCAAGGCCGTGGCCTCGCCGAAGGGCGGCCTCATCATCTCCTGGTGCGGCATGCGCGGCCTCGTCACGCTCGCCACCGCCTTCGCCCTGCCGGAGAATTTTCCCTATCGCGACTTCATCGTCTTCATCGCTTTTGCGGTGGTGCTGGGATCGCTGGTGATCCAGGGCCTGACGCTGCGGCCACTGATCCTGGCGTTCGGCCTCAAAGACGACGATCCCGTCGGCACCGAGGTCGCGCGCGCGCGTGCCGTCGCCTATCGCGCCGCGCTCGATGCGATCGAGAGCGATCCGTCGGAGGAGGCGGAGATCCTGCGGCTCGAATATCGCGCCATCCTGATGCAGGCGGAGGGCGATCCCAACGGCGGCGTCGCCAACGGCGAACTGCCCGCCGATCCCCTGCGCCGCCGCGCCATCGCGGCCGCGCGCAAATCGGTCATCGCGCTCCGCGACACCGAGGTGATCGGCGACGATGCGTTCCACCGGATCGAAGAGGAGCTCGATCGCGCGGAATTGAGCGCGGGGGGATGAGGCTTTCTTCACCCCGCCCCTCCTCGTAAGAACGGGGGAGAGGGAGACGTTGAACCAAACCCCGCCTCCTCAGACTCACTCCACATGACGACCCTGACCGACGACCGTCGTGTACGCGCGCGAGATGCGGCGCCTGCACGATATTTTTATCTGCACATGTCTCTGGCTTGCGCGGCCACCGCCTTTCTCGGCTTCGCGCCGACCTATTGGGTGCCGCTCGCCAACCGGACGCTATCCGCAAGCCCCGTGATTCACTTTCACGGACTCTTGTTCTTCACCTGGTCGCTCTATTTCGTGCTCCAGACGTGGCTCGCGGCCTCCGGCCGCGTGGTCAATCACCGCTCGCTGGGCATCGCCGGCGTGTCGCTCGCCACCGCGATGACGATCTTCGGCTTTCTTGCCTCCGTGCACGTGATGCAGCATTCCGCAGCCCTCGGCCAGCGCGAGGCCGGCATCGAATTCTCGATCGTGCCGATGAGCGGGATCGCGTTCTTCGCAATCGTCTTCGTGCTGGCGATCATGAACACGCGCAAGCCCGAAATTCACAAGCGCCTGATGCTGCTGGCCGCGGTCTCGATCCTCGACGCCGCGATCGCACGCTGGTTTCTGACATTCCTGGCGCCTCCGGGACCGCCCGGCCCTCCGCCGGTGCCGGTGACGATCGCACCCGCCGTCGTCGCCTCGCTGCTGCTCGTGGTCGCGATGGTGCGCGACTGGCGCAGCGAAGGCCGTGTGCATCCGGTCTACATCTATGGCACGCTGGCGCTGCTGGCGGTGAAGGTGCTGAACTGGCCGGTCAGCGAGACCGCCGCGTGGCATTCGTTTGCAGGCGGGATCCTGGCGCTGGCGAACTAGGCGACCACAATGTCCTGTCGTCCCGGACAAGCGAAACGCAGATCCGGGACGACAGCAGAGATTGAAACTACGCCCCCGCCTTGCACGTGATCCCGCCGTCCACCACCAGCTCGATCCCCGTCACATATTTCGACTCGTCCGACGCCAGGAACAGCGCCGCGTTGGCGACGTCCCAGGCCTCGCCCATGTGGCCCATCGGCACCTGCGCATCGCGGGCGCGCCACATCGCTTCGACGTCGCCCTTGGCGTAGCTGTTGGCAAGACCCGCCGAGTGCTCCACCATCGGCGTCTTCATCAGGCCGGGCAGGATTGCATTCACCCGCACATGGCTCTTCGCGAACTCGACCGCGGTGGAGCGCGTCAGCTGGTTCATCGCCGCTTTGCTGGCGTTGTAGCTGACATAGGAAATCCCGACATGACGGATCGAGGCGATCGAGGAGATGTTGATGATCGAGCCGCCGCCCTGCTTCACCATTACGGGAATGACGTGCTTCATGGCGAAATAGGCGCTCTTGAGGTTGACGCTGAAGACGCGGTCCCAGCTCTCCTCGGTGACCTCGACCACGCTGCCCATCTCGGCGATGCCGACATTGTTGTCGAGCACATCGATGCGGCCATAGGCCTTCAGGCACGCCGCCACCATCGCCTCGATCTCGCTCGCGCGGGACACGTCGGCCGTGAAGGCGATCGCCTTGCCGCCTTCGCCGGTAATGATCTTCGCAGTCTCCTCGGCCGCGGCGCCGTTGCGGTCGACGCAAAACACCTGCGCGCCCTCGCGCGCAAAGGTCACCGCGGTGGCCTTGCCGTTGCCCCAGCCCGGTCCGATCGAACCGGCCCCCACCACCATCGCAACCTTGCCCTTGAGTCGCTCCATCCTGTGTCTCCTTGTTGTTGCTCTTGTAGCCCGGATGAGCGCAGCGATATCCGGGGCAGCCGTTCCCGCATATCGCTCCGCTCATGCGGGCTACGGATCCTTGCAGACCTTCATCGTGGTGACGTTAGCACCAATGGGATGCCCGACAATCTCCGACAGCGTCCGGCATTGTCCGTCATGGCACAGGCGCCATTCCCCGGCCGCGCCCGAATTGCCGAGCACGACCTCCGGCATGGCTGCGCGCTTCGGTTGCCACTGAAACCAGCCGTCGACCAGCCGCGCCTCGGGCGGCGGCTCCATGCCGGGGCCGGTGCCCTTGACGCGGGCCTGCACCAGTTCGAGGCCGGCGGGGGTGACGCGCCAGTCCTCCTGCCAGTCGACCTTCGCGATCGAATGCGTCCAGACGAGCGTGAACGCGGAGAGCGCCAGCGCCTTCACGCCGCCGGCGGTGGCGAAGCAGAGGCTCACACCGCCTCGACAGGCGCAGGCGGGCGCTGCCGCCATTGCCACAGCACGATGGCCGCAGCGAGCACGAAGCCCGTGGTGTCGCTGAGCTGGAAGTCGCCGAGCAGGCAGAACGCGGCGCCGAGCGCGACCAGGCGTTCGATCAGCGTCAGCCGCGTGAACAGGAAACCGATCGCCACCATGCCGAACAGGGCGATCGCCACCAAGGCTTTCACGCTCGCCAATGCCACCGCGCCATAGAAGCCGAGCTTGGCCGCCATGGGATCGCCAGCCTGCAGCATCAAGGCCGGCGAATAGACGAAGATGAAGGGGATGACGTAGCCGGCGAGCGCGATGCGCATCGCCTCCCAGCCGATCTTGTCCGGATTCTCCTTGGCGATCGGCGCCGCCGCGAGCGCCGCCAGCGCCACCGGCGGCGAGAGGTCGGCCATGATGCCGTAGTAGAACGCGAACATGTGGCTCGCGATCAGCGGCACACCGAGCTTTGCCAGCGCGGGCGCGGCGAGCGCGGCGGTGATGATGTAGGTCGGGATGGTCGGAATGCCGGTGCCGAGCAGGATCGACAGCAGCATGGTCATGATCAGCGCCAGGAACAGACTCTTCTCGCCGAGCCCGATCACCCAGCCGCCGAAGATGGTGCCGACGCCGGTCTGCGACATCATGCCGATGATGACGCCGACGATGGCGCAGGCCATGCCGACGGTGATGGCGGACTTCGCGCTTTCGGCCAGCGCATCGCGACAATCGCGCAAGGCCTTGAACCCGCCGCGCACGAACGCCGTGATCACGATCAACCCGACGACGACGCTGGCGACCGGGACGATCTGCAGGCCATCACGCGACAGCGCGGCGACGACGAGCGCAAGCCCGATCCAGAAGATGTAGCGGATCGCCACCGACGACGCGCCCGTCGTGATGGCGGTGCCGAGGATCAGCGCTACGGTCAGCGCGAGGCCCATGCTGCCGGCATAGAGCGGCGTAAAACCCTCGAACAGCATGTAGACGAGCGCGGCAAGCGGCAGCACGAGGTACCAGCGCGTCACCAGCGCCTTCCAGGCGCTCGGGATCTCCGAGCGCTTCATGCCGACGAGGCCGTGCTTGCCGGCTTCCAGATGCACCATCCAGAACGCGGACGCGAAATAGAGGATGGCGGGAATCGCAGCCGCCTTGACGATCTCGGAATATTGCACGCCGAGGGTCTCGGCCATGATGAAGGCGACCGCGCCCATCACAGGCGGCATGATCTGCCCGCCCATCGAAGCCGTGGCCTCGACGCCGGCGGCGAACGCGCGGCGATAGCCGAACCTGATCATCAAGGGAATCGTGAACTGGCCGACGGTCACGACATTGGCGACGCCCGAACCCGAGATCGTGCCCATCATGCCCGAGGCGAATACCGCGACCTTCGCAGGTCCGCCGCGGGTGCGGCCGAACAGGCCGAGCGAAACGTCGGTGAAGAGCTGGATCATGCCGGCGCGCTCCAGGAACGAACCGAACAATATGAACAGGAAGATATAGGTCGCCGATACGTAGATCGGCACGCCGTAGAAGCCCTCGGTGCCGAACGACAGATGCGTGATGATCTGATCGAAATCGTAGCCGCGATGGTTGAGCGGCGACGGCAGATACTGGCCGAAGAACCAGTAGACGAGGCACGCGCCGCACATCAGCGGCAGCGCCGCGCCCATCAGTCGCCGCGTACCCTCGAAGATCAGCACGGCCAGCACCGTTCCGACCACGAGATCGAGCCGCGTCGGGTCGCCGTCGCGCGCGATGAGATCGGCGTAGAATATCCACTGGTAGAGCCCGCAGAGAAAGCCGGCGCCGCCGATCGCCCAGCCGAGCGCGCGGCCGAAATTGCTCTTCGCGGTGAAGTTGGCGATCAGGCCGAAGGTGAGCAGGACGAGGAAGCCGACATGGACGCCGCGCACCACCTGGCTCGGCAGATAGTTGAAAGCGGCGACATAGAGCTGGAAGACGGCGAAGGCAATGCCGATCCAATAGGCGAGCGCGCCCCACCCGCGCGGACCGAAGCCTTCCGGGAAACCGTGCTCGAAATTGTCGAACTCGACCTTGATCTTGTCGGGCGCCGTCGCCGTGCCCTCTGCCTGCAACATCGATATGTCCCCGCGCCCTGACGGGCATTCTTACAGCATTCTCGCTGCGCTCTGAATGCGTCATGCCCGGGCTTGACCCGGGCATCCGTTGGCAAACGATCTTAAAGGATGGATGGCCGGGTCATGCCCGGCCATGACGAGTACCCTACTTGATCAGCCCTTTTTCCTTGTAATAGCGGATCGCGCCGGGGTGCAGCGGAACCGGGCTGCCGGTGGCCGCGGTCTCGAGCTTGATCTCCTTGCCGGCCGCGTGCGCATTCTGCAATTCCGGCAACGACTCGTAGACCAGCTTGGTCATCTGATAGGCGAGATCGTCGGACACGGCAGAGCTCGTGACGAGATAGTTGATCACGGCCGCCGTCGGCACGTCTTTGTCCTGGCCGCTATAGGTGTTGGCCGGAATGATCGCGGAGACGAAGGGCGGGCCGATCTTGTCGACGGTCTCCTTCGGCACCGACACCACCGTGATCGGGCTCGAGGTCGACAGATCCTTCAGCGAGGCGACACCGAGGCCGGCCGATTGCAGCGTCGCTGCGAGCTGGCGGTTTTTCATGAGATCGACGGATTCTGCGAACGGCAGATATTCGACCTTGCCGAGATCCTTGTAGCTCATGCCGGCGGCGGCCAGGATCGCACGCGAATTCAGCTCGGTGCCGGATTTCGGTGCACCGACGGAGAGGCTCTTGCCCTTGAGGTCAGCCAGCGTCTTGATGCCGCTGTCCGCGGTGGCGACGATCTGGATGTAGTTCGGATAGATCGCGCCGATGGTGCGGAGCTTGTCGAGCTTGGTCTTGAAACCCGCCTCCTCCTCGCCGTTCCAGGCGGACTTCAGCGAGTCACCCAGCGTGAACGCCAGCTCACCGCGGCCCTGCTGCAGAAGGATCAGATTCTCGACCGACGCCTTGGTAGCCTGCACCTGCGTCTTCACGTTCGGAATCTTGTCGCCGTAGATCTTCCCGATCGCGACCCCGAGCGGATAATAGACGCCGGAGGTGCCGCCGGTCAGCACGTTGATGAAGGATTGCGCCTGCGCGCAAGGTGCCGACGCCGCCAGAGCAAGAGCCGCGGCCGCGCCGAAAATGGTCCGTTTCATGGTTGTTGTTCTCCCCAAACCGGCGGCGAAAGTGGCCGGATGAGGGACGCGGGTCAACCCATCCAAAAGATAAAGCTGGGCTGCGGTAAACGGTCGATCCGGCTCGATTTTCGGGGAACCCGCGGGTGCGGCGAGGTGGCGCAGTCGCTGACTTACGGGAGATTCGATCACTCGCCTGGCTGGCTCAATCACCTCTCCCGCCTGCGGGAGAGGTCGCGCCGAAGGCGGGGTGAGGGTTCTTTCCTCTAGGGGATCGCCCCATCGCGGAGGACAGCCCTCACTGGAACGTCATATCCAGGCACTTGGAGATGTCGGAACCGAGGCCGGACGAGATGGTGATGCAGCCGCGGATCTTCTGCGCGCCGACATCGGCGGCCCAGACCGAATAGCCGCCGGGGCCGAAGAACGAATTGGTGTTCGGCGGCTCGGTCTCGGTCGCGTCGAAATCATACTTGCCGTCGGTCTCGAAGATGCGCGGCTTCTTGGTGCAGCCGCCGTCGGTCTGGACGTTGATGACTTCCTTGTTGTCGCGGGTCAGCGCCAGCGACACCTGGCAGCGGAAATATTCCGAGGTCTTGGTGTTGAAGAGATAGGTGTAGGATTTGCAGGTCGCCGTGTTCAGCTTGCCCGGGGCGAGGCCGCGGCTGCACGAAATGCGTTGGTTGTGGCTAAGCTGGTAATCATCGGCCCAGGCGGCCGGCGTCAACGCGGTCAGCAACAGGCCAGCGGCCGAACAAGCTTTAGTGACGAGGTTCATCCGAATCATCCCCTACCCAATATTTTTGTCGAATTGCGTTCTAGACGGAAAGCGGAACATAGTCGCGCGGGGACGAAGGGAAAATCACAAACTACTGGGCAAGACGTGATGCGCTGCGGCGCTTTCGCAAATTGACCAGGACACACCGTTCGTGATTTGTTCAAGCCTGAAATGTCCCGACCGCGGGGAGTTATGGGATGACGGCATTTTCAATCAGGACGTTTGCACTCGTCGCCGCGCTCGGCGCGTTCTCGGGCTCCGCACTGGCGCAAACTGGGGCGACGCCATGGGAGCTCAAGCCCGACATGGGCTACGCCTATGACAAGAGCGGCAAGACCTATTCCTACAAGATGGGCACGAGCAATGCCGGCGAACTGCTGAAGGGGGCCAAGAAGGTGCCCAAGGGCACGCTGTTCTTCATCGGTCAGAACGGCCAGCTCTACATGCGCAGCGGCCCGTATCTGGAAGGCGACGGCAAGTTCAAGTTCGGCCCGGATCAGTAGGGCGCGGAGCAACGGTGCCGCCCCATACTCGGTGTCATCACCCGCAAAAGCGGGTGATCCAGTATTCCAGAGGCCGTTGTGATTGAATCGAGAGGCCGCAGCGTACTGGACGCCCCGGTCAAGCCGGGGCATGACAGCGGAGGATGTGGCAGGGCAGCGGCCTAGAACGCCGCCGCCATTTCCCTAGCGCCGGGTTTGCTGCTGTTCGAATCCATCCGGTCGTCCGTCACCGCGAGCAGCTTCGCCACCGTGTTGTGGCGGATCGCGACCGGGTTGCGCTCGTAGCCGCCGCGCTGGAAGAAGTTCGAGGTCGGCACCTGCTCGCGCATTGCCTGCGGCATCGTCACCATGTCGAGCCCGGTGCCGTCGCCGGTGAGATTCATCATTTCTAGCTCGGCCGCCGTCAGCGGACGGCTGTAGCCCTTGGCGCGCGCGAACAGCACCGAGGTCAGCAGCTTGTGGGTCTGCAGCATCGGCCCGATGTCGATGTCGAGCACCATGGCATGCATGGCCCAGCCCTGCGCGGTGTTGCCGATCTTCTCGTGCTCCGACCAGGTATCGGGCACGGACTTCGCATGGGCCACCATCTTCTTCAACACGACGAGCTTGTGCTCGAGCGCGTGGCGCGCCGGTCCTGACGTCCGTGCCACCTTCTCGGAGAGCGCCCGGATGAGTTCATGGCCCTGCTCGGCCAGCAGCTCGACGCTGTTGGTGGTCAGGAGCTGGTTGTAGCCCATCGCGGTCGAGATCGCGCGCTTGCCGCCATGCTCGATTCCCGCCTGCACGTCGTGGTTGCCGGTGCCGCCGGTCTCGAACGAATAGACCCGCACGGCCTGCTCGCGGGTCAGCCCGGAGGCAAGCGCGTAGCGTGCATAGGCGCGCTTGAACTCGATCTCGCTCGCCGGGCGCTGCGGCGTGAACTGGTAGAGCTCCTGCGCCGCGCGCAAGAAGTCGGCGACCACCGGAATGGGCTTTTTGGCGGGACGGTCCGGCGTTTCCTCCGGCTCCGGATTCACCGGCTTCTTCGGCCCGTTATAGAGCGGCGGATGCTCCAGCACGTAATTATCGAGCGTCACCTGCTGCCCGCTGCGCCGCTTGGCGTTACGGCCTTTTCGCTTCTCCGAGATCTGGCTCCAATAGGCACCCGCCTCGGCATCGAAGGCCGCGCGCGCCGCCTGATATTCCGCGAGCTTGCGGCGATATTCGAGCACAGCTGGAGAAGCTCCCGCGCTTTGCGCGAAAAACTGCGACAGCAGCTGGGCATTGGCATTGCGGACCGCCGGCGGCAGCGCGTCGGCCTCGCCGCCACGCGCGACAGGTGTGATCAGGACGAGCGCAAGTGGAACCAGCGCGAGCTTGTTTCGAATCGAATGATGCATGCCGCCCTCTTAGCAGGCATCCGGTAACCGTCACGTTAACGTGCCGTTTACCTTCATTTCCAGGCGAATACCGGCTGTTCCAGCTCAGTGACGCGGGTCTGCCGCCCGGCCAGCACCTCGCGGAACTGGTAGATCAGGGCCGCCGTCGGCGCATGGATCAGGCTCATCTGGTGATGGAAGCGGATGACGCGGCGGGTGCTCTCGGGGATCGCTGTGAAATCGAAGGCCTCGTCGCGCTCGATCGTGTCGAGCCCAATGCGATGGACGGAAGCGACCTCATCCGGGTTCGGCCGGATCGCGGCACTATCGGCCGCCCACACCACCACGGGCGTGATCAGATAGCCGGAACGGGTCGGATAATCGTCGAGCAGACCGAGCACCGCGTCGGCCGAAAGCTTCAGCGCGAGCTCTTCATCCAGCTCCCGCAGCGCCGCCTCGACCGGCGTCTCGCCGGCATCGCAGCGTCCGCCGGGCAGCGCCCACTGGCCGCGATGCGCGCGCAAGCTCGATGCGCGCTTGGTGAGCAGGAAGGCGGTGTCATCACCATCATTGGCTTCAGTCAGCGCCAGCACCACCGCGGCGCGCTTCAGCGCCGACGGCGCAGCCTCGTCAGGCAGTCGCGCGAAGGAGGCGCAGGCGGCTTCGATATTCCGTCTGGTGGCATCGCCGAAAGGTCTCATGATGCTTGACTACACCAGGACCGCATCTGATGAAACGAGGAGAGAGACGCGTTGCAGGGATGAACGGAAAGATGACCAACAAGGCCGCCGCAAGGCTGAAATCAGAGGGCTGGAGCATCCTCGAAACCACCGGCTTCATGCACCTGATCGGCCCGCTGTGGGAGCGCAAGGTCGACGGTCATCACGAATTCGCACTCGCCACCGAGGACAAGCACCACAACCGCCGCGGCATGGTCCAGGGCGGCGTGATGATGACTTTCGCAGACCGCACCTGCGGCATGGCCGCCCGCTACGGCTCGGGCAAGGAATACTTGGCGACCGTGCAGCTCGACACGCATTTCGTCGAAGCCGGCAAGATCGGCGACATCCTGATCTCCCGCCCTCGCGTGGTGCGCTCGACCCGCAGCCTGATCTTCATGAGCACCGAGGTGACAGTGGATGGTCGCTGCCTCGTGATGGCGAACGGCGTGTTCAAGATCTTGAAGGGGCCGGGGTAGTTGGTCGGGCTGCCGCCGTCTTCTCCCCGTCATTGCGAGCGCAGCGAAGCAATCCAGCATCTCTCCGCGGATGCAGCTCCGGATTGCTTCGCTGCGCTCGCAATGACGGCCGTTGCTGGCTATGCTGCCCTCACCAACATCGAGGATAGCCCATGCAATACCGTCAGCTCGGCCGCAGCGGCCTGAAAGTGTCGCCGATTTGTCTGGGCACCATGATGTTCGGCGGCCCCACGGATGAAGCCACGTCAAGACGGATCATCGACAAGGCGCACGGCGCCGGGATCAATTTCATCGACACGGCGGACGCTTATTCGAAGGGCGGCTCCGAGGAGGTCGTCGGCCGCGCCATCGCGAGCAATCGCCACGCCTGGGTGCTCGCGACGAAACTCGCCAACCCCATGAACACCGGGATGGGCAACGATCCCAATCGCGGCGGGCTGTCACGTCGCTGGGTATTGCAAGCCGCCGATGAGAGCTTGAAGCGGCTCGGCACCGACCACATCGACATCTACTATCTGCACAAGGAGGACCATGCGACGCCACTGGAGGAGACGGTGCGCGCGATGGGCGATCTGATCCGCGCCGGCAAGGTGCGCTATTTCGGCGTGTCGAACTATCGCGCCTGGCGCGTCGCCGAGATCTGCAACATCTGCGACCGCCTCGGCATCGACCGGCCCGCGGTGAGCCAGCCCTATTACAATGCCATGAACCGCATGCCCGAGGTCGAGCACTTCCCGGCCTGCTCCTATTACGGCCTCGGCATCGTGCCCTACAGTCCGCTGGCGCGCGGCGTGCTCACCGGCAAGTACAAGCCGGATGCCGCCCCCGACAAGGAGACGCGCGCCGGCCGCAACGACACCCGCATGATGCAAACCGAATGGCGGCCGGAATCGCTGCAGCTCGCGCAGGAGATCAAGCATCACGCCGAGAAGAAGGGCATCACCGCCGGCCAGTTCGCGGTCGCCTGGGTGCTCAACTCCGCCTTCGTCTCCTCGATCGTCGCGGGTCCGCGCACCGAGGAGCAATGGGACGGCTACATCAGCGCGCTCGACTATCGCTTCACCGCGGAGGACGAGGCCCTGATCGACCGGCTGGTCGTGCCGGGCCATCCCTCGACGCCGGGCTACAACGACCCGGCCTATCCGATCGAAGGCCGCCGCGCGCGGACGGCGTGAGAGCGGGAGACGTCGATGGCGCTCGAAGACCGCTACGGCCTGCCGCTCTCCACCACCTCCGATGCGGCCGCATCCGCCTATCGCGAGGGTGTCGATCTCATGCTCGCGGGGTGGACCGGCACGGCGGAGATGCTGGAGCACGCGATTGCGGCCGACCCGGACTTTGCGCTTCCCCATATCGCCCGCGCCCGCGTGCACGCTTTCTACCAGCAGGGCGATCTGGCCCGAGGCAAGGCGGCGCACGCGCGCGAGCTGGTCGCCAAACGCGGCACGGAGCGCGAGCGCTCGCATGTCGAGACGCTGGCGTTGGCGATCGAAGGCCGGCTGCCGGAGGCGATCGCATCGACGCTGAGACACATCGAGAGCTGGCCGCGCGATGCCTTGATACTGTCGCTGCCGCTCGGCGCGTTCGGCCTGTTCGCCTTCTCCGGCATGGCCGACCACGACCGCGCGCGGCATGAGCTGTGCGAGCGGCTCGCGCGGCATTACGGCGAGGACTGGTGGTTTCTCACCATGGCCGGCTGGGCGATGACGGAGAATGGCGACGTGGCACGCGGCCGCGCCGTGACCGAGCGCGGCTTCAATTTACGCCGGGCCAACGCCCACGCCGCGCATGCGGTGCTGCACGCAATGTTCGAGGACGGCTCGATCGAGGCGGCCGACCGCCTCGTCGACGACTGGATTCCCTCTTACGACCGCGCCGGAATCCTGCACGGCCACATCCGCTGGCATCAGGCGCTCGGCGCACTCGAGCATGGCGATGCGGCGCGCGCGTTGTCGATCTATGCCGACGTGCTTCAGCCTTCCGTCACGCAGGCGCCGCCGCTCAACCTCGTCACCGACGCGGCGTCGCTGCTGTGGCGCCTGTCGGCTTACGGACACACCGTGCCGAAGGCGCTGTGGCTCGACGCCGACGCCAGCGCGCAAAAGCTGTTTCCGAAGTCGGGCCTGTCCTTCGCCGACATCCACATGGCCCTGTTCGCGGCGGCGACGCAAAACCACGCCGCGCTCGGCGCGCGCCTTGCGACCATCGAGCAGCGCCTCGCCGAGGGAAAGCTGCCGGCCGGCCCCGTGGTGCCCGCGATCTTCCGCGCGCTGGCGGCCTTTGCCGAGGAGGATTACGGGACTTGCGCGCAAACGCTCGCGTCCGTTCTCGGCGAGGTCGTGCGGATCGGCGGCAGCCACGCCCAGCGCGAGTTGATCGAGGACACCTACATCGTCGCGCTGATGCGCAGCGGCGAGCTCGCCCGCGCCCGTGCCGTGCTGGATGCCCGCCTGCACCGCCGGCCCTCCCTTCGCGATACGCGCTGGCAGGCGGCCACGGGTTAGCGCTGCCACGAAAAAAACACCGGCCTGACGGCAAGTGCCTGCGGGACGATTTTGGGCGATTTGGACAAATCGTCGTCGGGGTGGCGCGGTGGTATTCCAGGCGGGAATTGTAGAACAAACGGGATCGCAACCAATTTGCGGTTCGATGGTCATGGTTCGGAACCTGTCCGTGGGTTCCTTGCCATTGAGCCTTCCGATGCGCCTCTTCCGACCGCTGCTGCCCGCCACGCTTGTTGCCGCCGCAACCCTTGCCGCGCTGTTAAGTCCTTGTTTTGCCGAAGCTTCCAGACCGATCCCGGTCAACAATCCACCGGCGCCGCAGAATGCCTATATCGACCTGCTGGCGCTGATGTCCGGCCACTGCAAGACGCTCAAGGTCGCCGGTCGCACCTTCGCCTGCAAGACGGTCGCCTACGCCCATGGCGACAAGGGCCGGGTCAATTTCTCGGTCGCGGTCGATGATCCCTCCGATGCCAATCACGTGGTGTCGTTTTCGGGCGAGAACGGCAAGCGCGCCGACGACAATTCCTACGAGCTGCCGATCGACCGCATGCTGCTCAACTCCAAGGACCGGCCGAAGGTCGACGGCCTGCCGGTGCCGGCGGAGCAGACCTCCACCGGTCTCTGCCGCCAGACTGGCAACTTCGCTGCCAAGAAGGTAAACGACGTGACCTGCTCGGCAACCGACAACGAAGGCCGACGATATGAACTGCTGTTCGTCTCCGACGGTAAGCCGGTGAGCGTGCGCCGCATCCGGCAGTCGGCGCCCGCGATCCAGGATCCGTTCAAGTAGCCGTCACGCGAACGCCTTCTCCAGCGTCGCGAAGATCACCGCGAGCGACTTGTCGTGCCGCGTCACCGGCGGCACCGGGCGATCGGTCTTCATCAGCTGATAGACCGCCATCTGCGCCGCGCGCACCGAATATTCGACCGTGAACACGACGTCGTCGGGGATTTCGACGAACTGGCTGACGAAAGCGAGGTTGACCGAATTCTTCGGCACCGGCAGCGGCCGGTCGGCCAGATTGCGCGGCATGAACATGCTGGTGATGTAGGGCATGCGGCAGGGAATGCAGATCGCGTCCTCGAACACGGCGCCATCGAAATTCAGATGGCCACACAGCTCCTTCAGGATCTCCGCGCCGCCGCATTCGGACATCGGCTTGGCGACGAAATTGCCGACGCGGTCGGGATGCAGCGCGTAGCCCCAGAACACCTGCACGTTCTTCGGCTGACCGGCGAAATGCGGCTGGTGATAGAGCACGACCGACATCAGCCAGTTGGAATCCTTGAATGTCACCAGGCCGCCGGTGCCGGCCGTATTGCCGGAGAACGCCTCCATCCGGTCGAAGAAGCGTGGATCGCGGCAGGTGACGGTGAAGGACAACCAGTAGGATTCCGGGATCGAGCTGTTGAAGGCGGCGGGATTGCCGAATTCGGGACGTCCCTGCGCGATCGTCTCCCACAGCGCCCAGCCCTGGCTGTCCTTCTTGGTCAGATGCGGCGGCGGCTCGGTCATCGTGCCCAGGCTCGAGGCGTCCGTCATCGAACCGTTCTGGAAGAACACGAGATCGCCGTCCTCGAGCCGGACATTGGCGATGCGGCCGTCGCGGTCGAGCACGAGCTGGCGCACCCGCAGGCGTCCGTCCTCGTTCTCGATCGCCATGTCGGTGACTTCAGTACCGCGCACGAACTGCACGCCCTGCCGCTTCAGCCAGTCCACCAGCGGCCGCACGATCGCATCATACTGATTGTAGACGGTGCGCTTGACGCCGGCGAGCGTCTCGATGCGCGGAAACTCGCTCATGAAGCGGTGCAGATAGCGCTTCAGCTCGACCGCGCTGTGCCAGGGCTGGAACGCGAAGGTGGTCTGCCACATGTACCAGAAATTGGATTCGAAGAATTTCGGCGAGAGCCAGTCGGTGATGCGGCTGTTGCCGAGCGCCTCTTCCGAGGCCTCGGTGAGCCGCAGCAGCTCGAGCCGGTCGCGCGCAGAAAAACCCATATGCGAGACATCGACCTTGAAGCGGTTGCGGTCGACGAGCCGCGCCTGCGAGTGCGCCGGGTTCTCCACGTTGAACGCGATGGTCTCGTCGCGGACGCTGAGGCCGGGATGCTCGAGCGAGGGAATGCTGGAGAGCAGATCCCAGGTGCATTCGTAATGGTCGGTGGTGAGCATGCGCCCGCCGCGCAGCGAATAGGCGCCGTTCGCGAGCAGCGCGCCGTCGAGACTGCCGCCGACCAGCGGCTGCGCCTCGTAGATCACGATGTCACGCCCCGCCTGTTGCGCGTCGCGGATCAGGAACGCCGCGCCCGCGAGCGATCCAATGCCACCGCCGATGAAATACGCCTTCATGACTTGCCTCGATTGTCGTTCGAACTCACGAACGACATTGCATCGCGAGGCGGCGGCCCAGGTTGCGCTGGATCAACCGGGACACGAGGCGAAATCACGTCGGCGTTATCGCCGCGGGCTTCTTCGCATAGACGTGCTCGATCTCCTCCGCGAAGCGGCGCTCGAGCGCGGGCCGCTTGTTCTTCAGCGTCGGCGTGAGCAGGCCGCTCGCGATGGTCCACGGATCCAGCGTCCACCACACCGCGCGCGGCGTCGCGTAGGACGGATAGGCCTTCACGGCCGCCGCTATTCTCGCCAGCAGAGCAGTCCGTTCCTCCGCGCCGCCTTGCCTGCCGCTGGCAGCGAGCCTTTCCTTCTCCTGCACCCAGGCTTTTGCATTCAGCACGACCAGCGCGGTGAGGAACGGCCGCTGCTCGCCGACCACCAGCGCCTGTTCGAACAGGGGATCGGCGAGGATCGCGGTCTCAAGATCCACCGGCGCGATCTTCTCGCCGGTCGACGTCACCAGGATATCCTTGATGCGGCCGGTGATGGTGATGCGCCCGTTCTCGATGCGGGCCTGGTCGCCGGTATGCAACCAGCCGTCGGCATCCTTGACGCGGCGCGTCTCCTCCGGCTTGTGCCAATAGCCGACCATCACGCTGGGGCCGCGCACCAGCAATTCGTCGTTCTCGCCCAGCTTGACCTCGACGCCGTCGAGGACATGGCCGACCGAATGCGGATCATTGTCGTCGATGGTGTTGACGGAGACCACCGGCGAGGTCTCGGTCATGCCGTAGCCCTGAAGCACGTCGAGCCCGAGCGCGAGAAACAGGCGAATGACGGGTGCCGCAATCGGCGCGCCGCCGGAGACCGCGACACGCAGCCGGCCGCCGAGCTGGGCCAGCACCTTGTCGGCGACGATCCGCTTCAGCAGCGGCCAGGCCAGCCGGTCCAGCAGCGACGGCACGCCATGCCGCTGCCGCGCATCGAAACGCCGCCCGCCGACGGCGATGGTGAGGTCGAGCAGCGCGCGCTCGATGCCTCCCGCTGATGCGCGGTGCTGCATGATCAGCGCGTAGATGCGCTCGTAGATCCGCGGCACCGAGACCAGCACCGTCGGCTGCACATGCTTCAGATCCTCCGAGAGTTGCGGCACCGAGCGGGCATAGGCGACGCAGGCGCCGGCCGCGATCGGGTAGTAATAGCCGCCGGTGCGCTCGAACGTGTGCGAAAGCGGCAGGAAGGACAGGAAGACGTCGCCCGGTTCGGCGGCGATGCGATGCGCGATCGCCTTCACATTGGCGACCACGTTGCCGTGCGACAGCATCACGCCCTTCGGCCGCCCGGTCGTGCCCGAGGTGTAGACGATGGCGGCGAGGTCGTCCGGCTGGATCGCGACGTCGGGCAGCGGCGCGGTCCCGCCGGGTGTTTGTGCGAGCCAGTGGTCGAGCCCGACGATGCGCCCATCCGGCGTGATCAGCCCGCCCGCATCCGCGCAGACGACGCGTTTGAGATGGTCGAGCGGCTGGCCGGTCGCCACGATCGCCTGCCAGCGCTCCAGCGTATCGACGAACAGGAGCAGCGCGCCGGAATCGACCAGGACGTACGCGATGCTGTCGGGGTTGTCGACGGCATGCATCGGTACCGGCACGAGGCCGCGCGACAGCGCCGCCTGGTCCATGGCGATATGCGCAATGCCGTTCGGCATCAGGATGGCGACGCGTTCGCCGGTCGCGAACGCCTCCGCGGCGAGCGCCCGCCGCCACAGCTCGAATTCCGCATCGATCTCGTGCCAGGATTGGCTGACCCAACGCTGCGCGGTCGCATCGAAATGCCGATAGGCCTCCGCCGCCGGCGTCGCCTTGATACGCCAGCGCAGCAACTCCGGCAGTGTCTTGATCCCGGCAAGTCCGTCCGGTTGACTCGTCGGCCCCGGCATGGCGTCCTCTCGCATCATCGAATCCTGATCATTTGGTGACTCGACACTAGGCTGGCCAGCCCTCGCCGCTTTGATCCTCAGCAAGCAACCATGCAAGGATAAGAACACCGCTCGGGCAACTTTCGTGTCCCGGACGCGATGCAGCCTAGGGCGATGCCTGGCATCGTCCGGGGCACGAGAGTTGTCGCGAAACGAGGGAAGATCGGCATTGCGCGTCGTCCCTGCCGCCTCGCATATTTGCCTCCATATCCGCGCGAAAGGTCCGATCATGCCTCACCTCCTCCCCGCCCTCATCGTCGTCGACGTCCAGCGCGCGTTCGACGAATGGGAGGCGGCGGGAATGCGGCGCAACAATCCGGATGCGGTGGCGCGCATCGCTGATCTCCTGCGGGCTTTCAGGACGCACAGCGCGCCGATCTTTCATATCCGCCATGAAGGCACGAAACCGAATTCGTCGTTCCTGCCGTCGCGTTCCGGCTATGCCGTCAAGGACGAGGCGCGCGAGCAGCCGGGCGAGACCGTAATCGTCAAGCGCGTCAACAGCGCCTTCATCGGCACCGACCTGGAGCAGCGCCTGCGTGCTGGCAGCATCGGCACGCTCGTGATCTGCGGTGCCACCACCAATCACTGCGTGGAGACGACGACGCGGATGGCCGGCAATCTCGGCTTCGACGCATGCCTCGTGCGCGATGCGACATGGACCTTCGACCGCATCGGCCCCGACGGCGACGAACATTCCGCCGAGGAGATCCATGCCATGACGCTGTCGAATCTCGACGGCGAGTTCGCGCGGATCGTCACAACCGCCGGCGTAGTCGCCTCATTCGCGGCCAAGTAATGGCAGCAATGCGATCAGTGCCGAGGATGCGACAATGAATCTCACAGCGTACGCTCATTCGTCGCGAATCGCACGCCGCGCGCTGCGTCGTTTCGACGCCCGCGCTGGCCGGAACGCAGCAGACGCCCATCTGTTGTCACACGACATTCAACTGGAGTGATGACACCATGAAGTATCTCATTGTCGCGATTGCGGTCGGAGCTGCGGCACTTGCCGGCGGATCGGCGGCGAACGCGGCTGGCAAGTCGAGCGCGAAGCAGAACGCGCCAGCCGCCCAATCGACCGACATCAGCGCGCAGCACCGTCACCATGGCCATCGCCATCATCATCACTGGCGTCCTCACCACCGCCATCACGGCTATTATCGTCCGCATCACCGGAACTATGGTTATTATCCGCGGCATCACGGCTATTACGGCGGCGGGCCGTACGGCTATTACGGCGGCGGCGGTCCCGGCGTGACGTTCAGCTTCGGCGGCGGACGCTGGTAAGAGATAGATGAGGCCCGCAGAAATGCGGGCCTTTTTCTTTACCCGCGCAGAATCAGCCCCACCGTCTCCACTCCGCTCGCCAGCGCTGCTTCCACCGTACCCATGTCACGGCCGCGATAGAGCGCTTCGCCCGACAACAGCAGCAGACCATCGGCACGCGCGAGGATTTCTTGTGCCGCGCGCGTCCGCGGCGTCGCCCAGGAATAGGCGCCGCGGGCAAAGGGATCATGCGCCCAGTTGGTCGCCGCCGCGGCCACGAGATCGCGCGCGACCTCTTCGCGCGACAGCTTGAAGATGGCGGCAAGCGAATCGAGCCCGGCATCGATCAATGCCTTCGGATCGAGGCTGTCCAACTCCGCCGTGTGCGGGCCACCGAACCAGCCGGTGAGCACGGCCTGCCGGCTCGGATATTGCGTCCACCACACCGGGATGGTCCGGTCGGACAACAGGAAGGTCATGCCCGCCAGATCCTGGTGTCGCTCTTGCCACCATGGCCGCGCGAAGCGCAGCAGGATCTTGATGACGTTGCCGAAGCCGATGTCGCCCGCCGCGGCAAGCTTCTCGCGCGCGCTCGCCGGCAGCGCCATCTCGCGCAGCAACGGCAGCGGCACCGTGAGGATCACGCGATCGCAGCCATGGACATCGCCGCCGACGCAGCGAACGGCCGCCCTATCGCCGTTCTCCTCGATCGCCGACACCACGCAGCCGAGATGGATTGTCACGCCGAACCCGCGGCAGTCGGCCACCAGAAAGTCGATCAGCGCGCCATAGCCGCCATCGATGCGCGCCTGCGCGGCGTGCCCGCCATCCATCCATTCCTCGCGCAGCGCCAACGTCGAGGCCCGCTCGGGGTCGGCCGCGTCGTAGCCCTCGACCATCCGCAAGATCGACCGGCGCATCGGCGCATAGTCATCCCCGACGAAATGCCGGCGCAGGAATTCGGCGACGGGGAGATCTTCCTGCAGGTCCCGAAGCACGGCTTGCAGCTCGGCCTCGTGCGGATCGTCGCGCACCTCGCGCGCGAGCGCCGTCCCGTCGAAGCTCCAACGCTCGCCTGCGATCTCGTGAAGGGACAGCCCGGCCTCGCGCAGCAATCTGCGCGTGACCGGCGCCTCGCCATGGACGAATTCGGCGCCGCCTTCGGCGCGATAGCCGAACTCCGCGTCCGGCAACGGATGGATACGGCCGCCGCAGCGCTCGCGAGCCTCCAGCACCGTCACCTTGCGGCCGGCCCGCGCCAACTCGCGCGCCGCCATCAGGCCGGCCGCACCGGCGCCGACGATGACGATGTGCTCTGTTACCTCGCGCATGGCCACGCGTCACCGGCTCGCGGCTTGCGGATCGTTCCTGATCAGGTAGCGCAGCAGCAGGACGCCGCCGCCGAGCTCGCGCGTGCTCTCCAGCGACATCGCGGCGATCGGCGCACGCTTGTCGCTATCTTCCTCCGTCGAAGAGAACACGAAGGGGGCGCCCGTCGCGCCGTCGATCGCGGGGCTGAGGATCAGGTTGAACTCGTCGATCAGACCGGCCCGCAGGAACGCGCCATTGGCGACACCGCCGCCCTCGACCAGCAGCCGCTTCACCCCGAGCTCGCGGCCGAGAATGTCGAGCGCGAGCGCCAGATCGAGCTCGGATTGGCCGGCGAAGATATAGGACACGCCCTCCCCGCGCAGGCCCGCAAGATGCGAATCCGGCACGCTCTCGGTCAGCACCACGACGATCGGATCGCCGCCGATGTCCGAGCGGCCCCAGCCGATCTTGCCCCGCGCATCGAGCACGATTCCATAGGTTTTCGCATCACGCCGCGCGAACCAGTTTTCACGCGGCAGCTTCATGTCCGTCGCGGGATAAGGCTGGCCTTTGGCGAACTCCGAGCCGGTGACGCGGCCGATCACCCAGGCGTCGCCGCCGAGTTCGTCATGGATCTTCTCGAACCAGTCCGTGCCCGCACCCTTCGGGCGCCAGCGACTGGGATGCGTGCGGCCGTCGAGGCTGGAATGCATCAGGCAGATGACATAGGGCTTCATGCGATCCTCCGACGCCACGCTTCACACCGCCGGCCCATCGGCCCTACCGCGATCATTGACGATCACCGCGAGCGGATTGAGCTTCGGCGGCGCGGCGAGCTGCAGTGTGTTGGTGTCGCGATGGTCGAACGGCGCGCCGCGCACGAACAACGCGGTCTGGATCAGATAGGTCCAGCTGCCGTCGTCGTTGAAGGTGATGTCGCAGCGGTAGGAGTCGGTACGGAACGCCTGCTCCAGAAAATCCGTGGAGCAGATGCCGTAGGCGGTGTCGCCGCGCTTTGCGGCGACCGAGATCGCCCTGTCGTCGGGCCCGGCCTTGCCCGAGGCCAGCAGCACCTGCCCACGCGGAATCGCCAGCGTCTGCATGATCAGCCCGGTCGCAGGCTCCCATAACCAGTAGCCGACCTGGTCGTGGAAGGTGATGTCTTCTTCGGGCGTGTTGATGTGGATGTGATAGCGCAGCCCGTACAACAGCTGCGGCCCGTTGGCCTGCGGATCGATCGGGTCCATGCGGATGTGCTCGATGAAGGTCCGCCGCTCCGGCCCCTCCGCCTTCGGATTGATGTCGATGCCTTTGTCCGCCTGCCAATGCCCTGCGAGACGGCGGAGCGGGCCGAGATTGGCAAGGCCGTCGGGCGAGACGTCCTCGGGCTCGGTGAAGATGTCGGCGGGAATGGGGAGCATGGCGGCCTCGCGGGAAATTGCGGAGGCAGCCATAGCATGGCGGCGGGAACCTGGCTCGTGTTCAAACCGCATAACCGCGAATGGACATGGGCGCCACGTGCAGACGATCGCCGAGCCTCACATGACGCAAGACGGAGCCGAACCTGTCCTGTTCGGCTCCGCCGCCGGGACGCTTAGTGGCGGTGATCGCGGACCTCGGGTTGCGTGCGGTGGTCCCTGACGATGGTCTGATTGCGATGGTCGCGCACGATGGGCGGATCGCGATGATCGCGCACGATGGTCAGCGCGCTCGCGGGCGTCACCGCGCCTGCCAGAATGAGCGCCGCGAAGCCGCAAGGATGGTATTGCGCGCGAGTCTTGTCCTTTGCCTGGTGGAGCACTGCGAACCACCGGACGGCAAAGCCAGGTTGACCCGTGAGAGAAATATGTGCCGTCGGTCACGTGCTGACGATCAGGTGCACGACCTTGCCGACGGCCGCTCTCAGGCCGCTTCCGGCATTGAATTCGCGCGCTGCTCGAGCACGCCGATCGTGGCGACCAAATTGTCGCGCCGCGCGCGAAGGTTGAGTGCGAGCAGCGGATAGGTTGGCGCAAGCACGTCGAACACGCCGGCTTTGGCTTCCTCCTCGAGAATATCGGTATTCAACAGCCGAACGCGCCACCACAAATCGGCGATCAGCGCATCGAGCCGGAGTTCGCCGGCAGTACCAGAACGGGACATTTCTTGCATCGCATGCCTCAACCTGAAACGGGTCTCTCTATCGAGGCCCGGCTTTGGTCATGACTGAGCAAGCCGGGTGCCAGACGCGGAGCGCGATCTCTGGGAGGTCATGGAACCCACAACAACAGGCATCCCCCGGTGATCCGGCGGCCTGCCTCGGTCGTTTCCAGCCCAAGAGGTCGCTTGTCGAGGCGCTATGATCGCTGCTATCCGGGCTTTAGAGGTGCCGATCCGGGCTGAGGCCGGTTTACCCCGGAGAGTTGCGGCGCTGTTGTCGATTGGTGCGAGCGAAGGGCCGAAGGCAAAGGTGGACTGGGCTGATTTGATCGGACACGTCGCCTCCAACGGCGACCGGGAGGCTTTCAAGCGGCTGTTCGAGCATTTCGCGCCTCGCATCAAGGGGCTGATGCTCAAGGCCGGTTGCAGCTCCGATGAGGCGGAAGAGATCGCCCAGGGCACCATGATCGCCGTGTGGCGGAAGGCGCACCAGTTCGATCCCGCGACGGCGGGCGCGCCGGCCTGGATTTTCACGATCGCGCGCAACCTGCGGATCGATCTATTCCGCCGCAAGGCGCGGACGGACCGGCTGCAATCCGATTCCGAGCTGCCTGATGCACCGGATCAAGCCGAGACGGCCGACGTGCTGATGTCGCGCGTGCAGGATGCGGCGCGGATCGCCGCGGCGATCAAGCAACTCTCGGCAGAGCAATCCACGGTGGTGAGGCTGTCGTTCATCGAGGAGCGACCGCATCCGGAGATCGCGAGCACCCTCGGGATTCCCCTCG
This sequence comes from Bradyrhizobium symbiodeficiens, assembly GCF_002266465.3. Lineage (NCBI taxonomy): Bacteria > Pseudomonadati > Pseudomonadota > Alphaproteobacteria > Hyphomicrobiales > Nitrobacteraceae > Bradyrhizobium > Bradyrhizobium symbiodeficiens. Next base: position 6,539,734 of record NZ_CP029427.2, read on the forward strand.
GAACGGTCAAGTCAAGGATCAGGCTCGCGATGAACCGGTTGCGAGACATTTTGGACGAAGAAGCATGACGATCAGCCATCATCCGCCGGAAGAGCTTCTGGCCGATTTCGCGGCCGGCAATCTGGAAGAGGCTCATCAACTGGTTGTCGGGGTGCATGTGGCTGGCTGCCCACGGTGCGCCCGCTTCGTGCGGGCCATCGAGCAGCTTGCGGGCGCCGCGCTGGAGGATGTCGAGCCGGTGCCGATCGCGCCCGATGCATTCGACCGCGTGATGTCGCGAATTCATCTGTCTCCGGCGGAGACCGCCGCGCCCCGCCTCGCGTCCGACATTGACCATGATCTGCCGCCGGCACTGCGGAACTATCGCATCGGCAAGCGCCGGCGCGTCGCGCCCGGTCTCAGCATGAGACCGATCGAGTTGTCCGGTTCGGGCAGCGCACGCGCCTTCCTGCTTAGATCAGCGCCGGGCTCGCGCATGCTCGAGCACACCCACACCGGCACCGAGCTGACGCTGGTGCTCGAGGGCAGCTTCAGCCACGAGGGCGGACGCTTTGGCCCCGGGGATTTCGACTATGGCGACGACGAGGTCGATCATCGTCCCATCGTCGGCGACGAAGGCCCTTGCGTCTGCCTGGTCGCCATGACCGGCGACCTGCGCATGAACGGTTTCCTCGGCCGATTGATCGGACCGTTCGTACGGCTGTGATTGCGCTTCGTCCCTCTCCTGTCGAGTGATCCGGGCCTGCGTCCGGAGCGTTTTCTTTGAAACGCAACGGAGACAGGACATGGCCGGTTCGAACCTGCCAAGCCAGGCACCAAGCGAGATTCTGCGCGAATTGCTGGCCCGCGTCTCGACTGGCGAGACACGTGCCTTCGCGGAGCTCCATACGCTGACCCGCGGCAGGCTGGGCCGGACCGCGCTGGCCGTTGGAGCCGCGCCGCACGACGTCGATGATATCCTCCAGGACAGTTTTCTGAAGATCTGGCGCAACGCTGCCCGGTTCGATTCCGGACGGGCCCCCGCCATGGCCTGGATGTCCGCGATCGTCCGAAACACCGCCATTGATCATCTGCGGACCCGCCGACAGCCGAGTGTCGAATTGGAGAAGGCGCTTGCGGTCGCGGCAGACGCTGCGCCGTTACCGACCGAGGAATTCGATTTCGCCGGCGCCGAACCCGTTGCCCGCGGCGCGCTGGCCCGTTTGCCGGAAGATCGCCGCAGGCTGGTCGCTCTGGCCTATCTGGAAGGCGAGAGCCGCGCGAGCCTGTCGCGGCGCTTCGGTGTGCCGGTCGGCACCATCAAGACCTGGCTGCACCGAACCATTTTGGTCGTGCGCAAGGATTGCCTGGCCACGATGGCGGCGGCCTGAAGGCGGCAGGAAAGCGTGCATGGCCGCAGAGATCATTGAATTTCCCGAGCGTGGACGCGACCGGCTCGTCTCCTCGATCGCAAGGCTCGAAACCATCGTGAGAGAAGTCGAGCGAATCGTGGCCGACGAGCCTGAAGCCGGCGTCGACCGGCTGCTCGCAATCATGGAGCACATGGGCGACCGATTGGTCGATCTCGCAACCCTCGTGCTCGACGAGGAGTCGAAGCTGCAGGCCCGGAAGGCCTTCATATCCTTGTCCGACAAGATCGCGGAAACCAGGGAAGCGTTCGAGCAGGTCGGAGACCGGACGCATACCTGACGCGATCGGCAGGCTGATTGACCCGGCGCCGTCGCTCAGTGCGACAGCTTTTGAGCGACGAGAAACCCGATCCAGGCGCTGACGCCGGCGAGGAACGAGCCCCAGCACACGTCCGCAAGGGTCAGTCCGGTCGACCAGTTCCGCAGCGTCGCCTGATTGGTCAGATCGTAGGTCGCGTAGGTGAAGCAGCCGAGCAGCAGGCCGGATGTGAAGGCGCGCAGCGCGCCGCCGTCTTGCTGTGCAGGCAACACGGCAAACCAAATCAAGCCGAGGGGATACAGCAGATAGAAAGCTGCCGCGGCGGGCAGATCGGGTTGAGCCCGCAACATGTCGCCCAGCACGGGCCGATACAGCTTGTCGACCATGATCGTCAGCCAGACCATGTCGACGGCGACGAAAGTCACGGCCACCGCGAGATAGGTCAAGAAAAGAGTCATGTCCGTGTTTCCCGTCGCCCTGCATCCGGCCGGCTTGTCGAGCAGCGCCAGATTAACGACCCGGGAGCCATGTCGGATCACATCGGCGATTCATTCGGCTTTGCGGCGCAGCGACCAGGGTCCATCACGGTTCCCGCCGCCGCGGCCATGGAAAGAAGGCGTTGGTGCGGGCCTGATAGCGGCGATAGCGGTCCTCGCGCGATTGCAGCATCTGCTCCTCTAGCGGCGGTATGCCCGTCACATGGACCAGGATCCAGTACATGATCGCGGGCGCTGCCAGGCTGGCCCACCCCCATGGATAGCCCGGCGATAGCGCGATGACCGGGTAAGCCAGCCATCCCAGCCATTCGAAGAAATAGTTCGGGTGACGCGACCAGCGCCACAAGCCGACATCGCAGACGAGGCCCTTGCTGGAGGGGTTGCGCTTGAACTGCCGCAACTGCCGGTCCGCCAAGGCCTCGCCGGCAACGGCAACCAGAATGATGACGATCCCGGCGTAGTCCTGCAGCCGCAGTTCAGGCCCGGGCGCATGCGCCGCGAGGAAGACGGCGAACGGCAGCGGCAACGAGACCAGCGCCTGCGATTGCAGGAAGAGGAACATCCGGCGAGGCGCATCGGCGCCCCATTGGCGCGCATAGTTCGCATAGCGGGGATCGTCGATCCCGGCTGCGGAGCGTTGCGCGATGTGCGTCCCAAGCCGCACCGACCAAAGCAGCACGAGCCCCGCGACAAGCACCCGGCGGGCCGGCGAACCATCATCCAGCGGCCACAAGGCCGCGGCCGCGCCGACGAGGCCGGTCGCATAGGACCAGATCGCATCGACCCAGCCGGAATTGCCGGTGCGCTGCTGAACGACCCAGGCCAGTGCCATCAGGAGGCAGAGGGCCAGCGCAATGCCGGCTATCGCCTGAACGTACGGAAGGAACATGCTCTCACCGATTCGACCTTTGTCTGTACGTCATGTCCGGGCCGCGGTTTCGCCTTGGCGGCGGGTTCCAGGCGATCAGCCAAGTGATCCGGGCCATCGCGCCAAACGTTTCCTGTCCGGTGCTTCAAAGGACCGTAGCTGGCGGTACCGCAGTGGGGGCGAAAGAGAATGCGTTTGGCCGTAATCGGGACGGGAATTGCCGGCAATGCCGCCGCATGGCTCCTGTCGAAGCGTTACGCCGTCACCGTTTACGAGCGCGAGCAACGGCCGGGGGGACATAGCCACACCGTTCGAATCGACTATGACGGCGAGCCTCTCGACGTCGATGTCGGCTTCATCGTGTTCAACGAGACGAACTATCCGCAATTGACATCGTTGTTCTCCCATCTGGGCGTGAAGACGGTCGAGACCTGCATGAGCTTCGCCCTCTCCGCCGATCAAGGCCGGTTCGAATGGCGGGGTGGCGGCGAGACGGCCTTGCAAACAGTCTGCGGCCTGTTTGCCCAGCCACGCAACCTCGCTTCGCCGTCATATTTTCGCATGCTGGCGGAGGTCGCGCGGTTCAACCGGCAGAGCGTGGCCGATCTAAGTGCCGGCCGGCTGCGCGACCTGACGCTCGGTGAGTATTTGCGCGGGCAATCCTTCGGGACGCGGCTGTTCTCCGACTACCTCGGCCCGATGGGCGCGGCGATCTGGTCGTCCTCGTCCGACGACATTCTGTCCTTTCCGGCGGAGAACTTCGTGGCCTTCTTCGACAACCACCGGCTGTTGCACCTCGATCGGCCGCGCTGGCGGACCGTGGAGGGCGGCAGCCGACGCTATGTCGACAAGCTGACCGCTTCGTTCGTGCACAACATTCGGCTGGGCTGCGCGGTAACGTCGATCGACCGAACCGGGCATGGCGTGACCGTCCGCGACAGTCACGGCGGTGAGGAAAGTTACGATGCCGTCGTGATGGCCTGTCACAGCGATCAGGCCCTGGCGGCGCTGTCGGATGCCGATGCCGAGGAACGTTCCATTCTCGGCGCGATCAGATATGCCCCCAACACCATTTACCTGCACCGTGATCCCCGCCTCATGCCGAAGCGGCGGCAGGCATGGGCGTCCTGGAACTTCCTGCGATGGCAGCGGCAGACGACTGCGCAGAACGACGTCGCGGTGACCTATTGGATGAACAGGCTGCAAGGCATCGACGACCGCAAGCCGTTGTTCGTCAGCCTCAACCCTCCGTTCGAGCCTGCGGCACACCTGACGTTCGGAAAGTTCAGCTTCGACCATCCGCAATACGACCTGGCTGCATTCGCGGCGCAGCGACGGCTGCCCGCCATCCAGGGCCGTCGCCGAACCTGGTTCTGCGGCGCCTGGACCGGCTATGGCTTTCACGAGGACGGCTTGCAGGCCGGCATCTCCGTTGCCGAGGCGCTTGGCAGCGACGTTCCGTGGCGCCTGCCGGGGCCGTTGCTGGCCGAGGCTGCCGAGTAAAGTGATGGTCCAACCCCAACCAGCCAGAGTGGAGGATGCAACGGCGCCCGCTGCGCTCTATTGGGGAAAAGTCATGCACGCGCGATGGCGGCCCGTGCAGCACAGGTTCACCTACCGCGTGATGAGCCTGCTGATCGACCTCGACCGGTTGAACGAAGCCGATCGCCAATCCCGGCTGTTCGGCGTCAATCGCTCGGCGGCTTTCAGCTTCCACGAGCGCGATCACGGCGAAGGCACCAGCGCGGGCCTCAGCCAACACGTCCGGCGCCTCGCAGCGCAACGCGGCATCGACCTCGCCGGAGGCCGCGTACTTCTTCTCTGTTATCCCAGGGTTCTCGGCTACGTGTTCAATCCGCTTTCGGTCTATTTTTGCTACGGCGCCACCGGCGCTCCTGCCCTACTGATCTACGAAGTCCGCAACACCTTCGGCGAAATGCATTCCTACGCCCTGCCGGTGCGGGAGGCCGCCGCGGGCTGCGCCATCCGGCAGACCCAGCCGAAGGAGTTTTACGTCTCGCCCTTCATGGAGATGGAAACACGTTACAGTTTCAGCGTTTCTCCACCGCAGCAGGACGTCAAAGTCAGGATCCTGCAGAGTAACGGGCAGGGCGCGATGTTTGCGGCAGCATTCTCCGGACGACGTCGGGCCCTGACCAGCCGCTCGATGATCGCGGCGTTGGTCGGCCTGCCCTTCCTGACGTTCAAGATCATCGCAGCCATTCACTGGGAGGCGATGCGGCTCTGGCTGAAAGGTGTTCCCTACGTGCCTCGTTTGAAACAACGTGAGATCTAGACCATGGACCTCGCAGCCACCCATCAGCCCATGCAATTCGATGGCGTCCCGTTCTTTGGCCGCCTGGCTCTGCGCCTGGCATCGCAACTTCGGTGCGGCACCGTTCACGTGCGCCTGCCCGACCACAGGATGGTGACCTTGCGTGGCCAGCTCCAGGGTCCCTCTGCCACGATCGAATTGAATAATTACAGGTTCGCGCGCAGCCTCGTCATCGGCGGCGATATCGGCATGGCCGAGGCCTATATTCGCGGCGACTGGACCACGCCCGATCTCGCCCAGCTTCTCTACGTGCTCTGTCTCAACGAAGATCTGGTCGACAACGCCTTTGCCGGCAACATGCTGGTCCGGCTGTGCCGGCGAGCAGTCCATCTCCTGCGCCGCAACACAAGGCAGGGATCGCGGCACAACATCCACCGTCATTACGATCTCGGCAACGAGTTCTTCGCGGCGTGGCTCGATTCCAGCATGACCTATTCATCGGCCTTGTTTCCGGCCGAGACAGCCGACCTTCCCGCCGCACAACGACACAAATACGAGCAGCTGGCGCAGGCCATCGAGTTGCAGCCCGGTCAGAGCGTGCTCGAAATCGGATGCGGCTGGGGCGGCTTCGCCGAATTCGCCGCCAAGACCTACGACGCCAGCGTGCTCGCCCTCACCATCAGCAGAGAGCAGCATGAATTTGCCCGTCGGCGAATCCACGAAGCCGGGCTGGCCGAGAAGGTTGACGTGCGACTGCAGGACTATCGCGACCAGGACGGCCGCTTCGACCGCATCGCCTCGATCGAGATGATCGAGGCCGTCGGCGAGCAGTTCTGGCCGGCCTATTTCAATCAGCTGAACCAGCGGCTCAAGCCCGGCGGCTTGGCCGGCATCCAGGCCATCACCGTCAGCGACGAACTCTTCGGCAGCTATCGGCAGCGCGTGGACTTCATCCAGCGCTACATCTTTCCAGGCGGCATGCTGCCGTCGACGAACATCCTGCGCGCGCTCGGCGAACGCTTCGAGATGCCCGTCATCCGCGAGCGCGTCTTCGGGCAGGACTACGCCAGGACACTCGCCCTCTGGCGCGACAATTTCAGCCAGGCCTGGACCGACCTGACCGCGCTCGGATTCGACGAGCCGTTTCGGCGGCTGTGGGAATATTACCTGTGCTACTGCGAGGCTGGGTTCAGGGCGGGGAAGATCGACGTCGGGCAGTTGGTGTTTGCGCGGAGGGGGTGAGGCGCTCCGGACAATTTAGACACGAGGTCACGTCGGCAAGGAGCGATCAATAGTCCCGGATAAGGCATCCGCCTGCAGCAGACGTGCTCCCGGCCAATACCCGCTGCGAATGAGACGTTCGACAACGTCGCGCAGGAGATCTCCAACCTTGCGAACCAGGCGGCTGGGATTGTTCCTGGTGGCGACGTAGCTGCGCAATTTGATCGAGGGCTCGATCGCCAGAATTTGCGCGCGTTCCGTCGGTTCTTCCGTTGCGAGCGCTACGCGCGGGAGAATGGTGTGACCGCGGCCTTCGCGCGCGAGGGCTTTGAGCTGCCCGACGGAATTGATCTGGGCCCCGAATTTCAGCGCGAGATGATGAGCCTTTGCGGTCTTGCTCAACAAAGGGCGCACCGGGTGCTCGCCATCGGTGGTGTAGATGATCCAGCGGAGGAGCTCCTCAAATGCAATGCTTTGACGCCCCGCCGCTTCTTCGCCAACTCGCCCGAACAACACCAGTTCATCCTCGGCGAGCCCGGTCAGCGACAGGCCATCGGCCTGGTCATCGCCATACAGGATGCCAGTGTCGATCTTGCCCGACCGGAGCCAGCCGCGCAGGTCACCTGTCAGGCCTTCGAACACATGGACCTGCGCGCCAAGGAATTCGACCTCAAGGGCCTGCAGCAGCGGTAGCGTCAGCACCGAGGCCATGCTGACGGGGATACCGATGGTGACTTCCCCCGCCACGTCGGCAGCATCTCGAACCTCCCGGCGGGCCAGTTCGAATTGGGCACGTATCTGCCGGGCATGATCCAGGAGGATCTCGCCGCAGGGTGTCAACGTCACGCCGCGCGCGTGGCGGAAAAGGAGCTGTACCCCCAGATCGGCCTCCAGGGCCGCAATCTGGCTCGAAAGCGCCGACTGGGCGATGTTGCCACGTGCAGCGGCGGTCGTGATGCATCCATGAGTCGCAACATTCTGAAAATGCAGGAGTTGTTTGAGATTCATGGGTGCGCCATTGCAGCCGGATCCGATCAGCCAGCAATCTTAAAATCAGATCGCAGTCAGCGCAATTTACTGTTTGCTGAATTTTGAGGCAGGCACGAAGATTGCCTCGCCGGTTAGCAGATTGTTCCGGAGGGGAAGATGACGAGCAGAAATGGTGACGGTCGGTGGAGCCGTCGCGAAGTCGCCAAAGGGTTGCTCGCGGCACCCTTCGTTCTGTCCACCGCAGCCAAAGCACAGTCCTCCGCGAAGTTCGAATTCGGCATTGCCGGCATCGACCCCATCTACAGTGCGCCGTACATCGCGTTCAAAAAGGGGTACTTCAAGGAAGCGGGCATCGATGTGGGCTACCTGAATTCCCAGAGCGGGCCTCGCACCAAGCAGATCCTCACGGCCGGGCAGGTGCTGGTGGGATGCAGCGGCGTCAATGACGCCCTCGCCACCACCGTTGCCGGCAAGCCCACCACGGTCGTGTTCGGGCTCGATCGCAGAATTACCTACGCGAACATCCTGATCCGCAAGGAAGACGCCGGCAAGTTCAAGTCGGTCGCCGACCTCAGTGGTCAGCGACTGGCCGTGACCCAACTCCAATCGGCCACCTGGCTGATGGCCGTCTTCATCGCCGAGAAGGGCGGCGCCAAGGATGTCGATATCCGCGGCCTCGGCGACTTTGCGACCATGCTCGGTGCGCTGAAATCGAAGCAGGTGGCCGCGACGATCGCGACGTCAGCCATGCTCGAACAGATGAAGGGCGAGGACTGGGCGGTGCCGCTGTTCAGCATCGGCGACGATGCCAGCTGGAAATCGACCTTCGGTGGCGATGTCCCGGGCATCGGCTGCTATGTCCTGCAGGAACAGATCGACAAGAATCCGGCAGCGATCCAGGCGGCCGTCACCGGCCTTGTGAGGGCACAGAACCTCATCAATTCAAGTTCGCCCGAGCAACTCACCGAGTTGCTGCATGAAGACTACATGAACTCGCTGCCGAAGGAGACCGTCAAGAGCGGCCTGACCTTCTACAAGCAGAACGTCTTTTCGCCGGACAACATCATTTCCGAGGACAGCTACGCGCTTCTCGCCAACATCATCAAGGACCGTCAGTTCACGCCCGATCAGATGGCGAAGATTCCGTACAAGGCGGCGATCAACATGGATTTCGTTCGCAAGGCGCGCGCGGCATGAGCGCGATGATCGAGCTTCGTCACGTCGGCAAGTCGTTCGAGAACAAGAGCGGCGAGATCGTGAAGGCCGTAGGCGACGTCTCCCTGACCGTCGAGAAGGGAGAGTTCGTCTGCATCGTTGGACCGTCCGGCTGCGGCAAGAGCACGATCCTCAACATGATCGCCGGCTTCATGCCGCCGACCGGCGGCGAGGTCTATGTCGACGGCGCGCGCGTCGATCGCGACGTGCCGGCGTCGCTGGGATACATCTTCCAGAAGGACACGGTGCTGCCCTGGTACACAGTGCGGCAGAATGTCGGTCTCGGCCTCAAATTCGCCGGCGCGGCCAGGCCGGATACCAACAAGAAGATCGACCGGCTGCTGCGGCTCGCGCATCTCAGCAATTTTTCGGAAGCCTATCCGCATCAGCTTTCCGGCGGCATGCGCCGCCGGGTCGCGCTTTGCATGAGTCTCGCGGTGGATCCGAAGATCCTGCTGCTCGACGAGCCGTTTGGCGCCCTCGATACGCATACGAAAACGCATCTGCACAGCGAGCTGCTCGAGATCTGGCGCGAGCTCGGCCAGACCATCGTGATGATCACCCATGATCTCGACGAGGCGGTCACGCTCGCCAGCCGCGTCATCGTTCTGTCGACGCCGCCCAGCCGCATCCTGCTCGAAGAGGTCATCGACATTCCCTATCCGCGCGACGTCTTCGAGTTACGGCAATCGAGCCAATTCACCTCTCATAGCCAGCGCGTCTGGAAGGTGCTCGGCAACCAGTTCAGGGCGGCAGCATGAGCAGCGACCAGGTGCAAATCGCCGGCCCGGAGGTTTCTGCGGGCCGCGCATCCGGGATGCAGCCGCGACGTCGTTCGGCCGGCGGCTTGCGGATCACGCTCACGCAAGTTCTTATCTTGGCCGTGATGCTCGGAGTCTGGGAGGCGCTGACGCGCATCACCTGGTTTCAGCAGAATACGATCTTCGATCCGTTCTTTATCAGCCGGCCCTCGCTGATCGGCGCGCGCATCTGGCAGTGGATGCAGCCGGGCAAGAACGCCATCTGGCCCCATCTGGCGTCGACACTCTATGCCACCGGCCTGGGTCTGCTGGTCGGCACCGCGTCCGGCTTCGCCGTCGGCGTGATGCTCGCCCAGAGCCGGTTCTGGGCAAAGGTGCTCAACCCCTTCATCGTCTCGATGAACTCGATGCCGCGCATCGCCTTCGTGCCGCTGATCACGATGCTGTTCGGCCTGGGTCTCGCCTCGAAGGTCGTGACCGCCTGGTTCATGGTGTTCTTCCTCGTCTTCTTCAATACCTACAAGGGTGCGAACAGCGTCGAGCAGGAACTGGTGAATTTCTGCCGGACGCTCGGCGGCCGACATTCGCAGATCCTCTGGCGCGTGCGCATTCCGACGGCGGCGGCATGGACCTTCGCATCGCTCCCCAATGCGATCAGCTTCGCACTGATCGGCGTGGTGCTTGCCGAGTTCGTGGGATCGACGACCGGCGTCGGCTATCTTCTGACGACGGCTCTGGCGACGCTCAATGCGACAGACATGTTCGCCTCGATCGTTATCCTGAGCATGGTCGGCGTGGGTCTCGTATATCTGATCAGCGCGGTCGAGCGACGACTGCTGCATTGGTCGTCCGAATTCCGCAACGATTGAGGCGCGCATGCCGAGCAGCAGCTTCGTCAAGACGGCTTGCCCGCACGATTGTCCAAGCGCCTGCGCGCTGGAAGTCGAACGCTTGTCGTCGACCAGAATCGGACGCGTTCGCGGCAGCGCCGAGAACAGCTATACGTCGGGCGTCTGCTGCACCAAGGTGTCGCGCTATGCCGAACGCGTGCATCATCCCGACCGGCTTGCGCAGCCGATGCGGCGCGTGGGCACCAAGGGATCGGGTGAATTTGCGCCGATCAGCTGGGACGATGCGCTCGACGAGATTGCGAACCGGTTCACCCGCGCGACACAGAACCATGGATCCGAAGCTGTCTGGCCCTATCATTCGGGTGGCAATATGGGTGTCATCCAGCGCTGGGGTCTCGACCGGCTGCGGCACGCCTTCCGCTATTCGCGTCAGCAGACCACGATCTGCGTGACGCCGGCAGAGTCGGGCTGGAAGGCCGGCATCGGCGAATTGCGCGGCTGCGACCCGCGCGAGATGGTCGAGGCCGATCTGATCCTGATGTGGGGCGGCAATCCCGTCTCCACCCAGGTCAACGCGATGACCCACATCGCGCGGGCGCGCAAGCGCGGTGCGAAACTGATCGTGGTGGACGTCTATCGGACGCCGACCATCGCTGCGGCGGATATCGCCGTCATCGTCCGCCCCGGCACGGATGCCGCCCTCGCGCTCGGCATGATGCACGTCCTCTTGAAAGAGGGATTTGCGGATGAGGCCTATCTCACGCGCCTGACGGATTTCGACGGCGACGTGCGGCGTCACATCGAGAGCTGGCCACCGGAGCGGGCGGCGCAGGTGACCGGCGTCGATGTCGCGCAGATCGTCGACATCGCGCGGCTTTACGGGCAGACCAAGCGCAGCTTCCTGCGACTCGGCTTCGGCTTCACCCGCTCGCGCAACGGCGCCGCCAGCATGCACGCGGTTTCCTGCCTGCCGGCGATCACGGGCTCCTGGCAGCACAAGGGCGGCGGCGCTTTCTTTCTCGCGCTCGACAACTGGCGCCTCGATACGACGTTGGCGCATGGTCTCGACATGCGCGATCCCCACACCCGCATACTCGACCAGTCGCGCATCGGCGCAATCCTGACCGGCGACCCGGTCGCCCTCAAGGACGGGCCGCCGGTCGCCGCGATGATCATGCAGAATGCGAACTCGGCCAATGTGGCCCCGGACAGTCGCAAGGTGGCTCAAGGGCTTGGCCGGGAAGACCTGTTCCTTTGCGTGCACGAGCAGTTCATGACGCCGACGGCTCGCTATGCCGATATCGTCCTGCCGGCGGCGATGTTTCTCGAAGCGGACGACATCTACTACGGCCTTGGGCACACCTACATTACCGCGGGCCCGCGCGTTCTCGACCGCTATCGAGAGAGCTGGACCAATCACGAAGTGGTCTGTGGCATCGCGCGGCGGCTGGGATCGGATCATCCGAGCTTTCGAATGAGCGCGTTCGATCTGATCGACAAGACGCTCATTGCGTCGGGGCGGGGAACGGCGGCGGAGGCCTTCGACACCGGCTGGGTGGAATGCGCCGAACCGTTCGACGACGCTCATTTCACCGATCGTTTCCCGACCGCGGACGGCAAATTCCATTTCAAGCCGGATTGGGCCGCGATCGGTCCGTACGGTCATGGCATGCGACCGTTGCCGGACTTCATGGAGAACTATGAAGTTGCCGACAGCGAGCACCCGTTCCGCCTCGTTGCGCCGCCGGCGCGGACCTTCCTCAACACCACCTTCACGGAAATCGAGAGCTCACGGAAACGCGAAGGTGCGCCTCACGTGATCATCCACCCTGAAGATGCCGCGCGCCAAGGCGTGGCCGATGCCGACATCGTGCAGATCGGCAATCGTCGCGGTCGGCTCGAACTGCCGGCGAAAATCGACCAGAGCGGTCGTCCCGGGGTCGTGATTGTCGAAGGAATCTGGCCGAATACGGATTTCTCGGGAGGACTTGGCGTCAACCAACTGATCGGCGACGATCCGGTGCCGCCAAACGGCGGAAGCGCCTTCCATGATACGGCCGTCTGGATGCGGCGGCTAAGTCAGGATGCGGTGATCGAAAATGGGTGAAGAACCCAAATACGCGCATCCAGTCTAAGCGGAATTGGGCGTCGCACACCGCCAGCATTTCACAGGTCGCAACCAAGTGCGGCTTTGCCGGGGCGATGGTGCCCAGGGGCGGAATCGAACCACCGACACTGCGATTTTCAGTCGCATGCTCTACCAACTGAGCTACCTGGGCGTGCTCCTAGAGAGGGGCCAAAGCCCATCGAGCGGGCGGTTTATAGTGGGCTCTGGGCGGCCTGTCCACCCGGCTTCGCCAAGAGGCTCCGCCGGGCGCGGCCCGGCTGTGCACAAGCTGCCCCGGCTGGCGCGCGGCGGGGTGCACGATCCGGCAAGATATTGATATTATTAATTATTCGAGGTCGTCGACGTCGTCGTCGCGGCCGGGGATGACGTAGGAGCCTTTCAGCCAGCGGTTCAAATCGACGTCGCGGCAGCGCGGGGAGCAGAATGGGCGGGTGGCCTCGGACTGCGGCTTGCCGCAGATCGGGCAGGTTCTGAGCGGGCTGGCGGGCTTTTTGACGTGGTCGTCCATGATGTCTGCGGCTTGCACGGGGTGAAAGGGTTCAAGAGCCTGTCGGGCAACGGGTTCCGCGGGCGGCGGGCGCGTGCGCACCGTCAGGCCATTCTACGGTGCATGGGGTTGTTTTCGCGATTTTGTTGGGCCGCAGCTTGCCGGCTCAAATGGCGGTCGCGTTGAGCCAGCCGAAGCGGATCGGAAAGCCCTCGCCGCCGAGCAGCGTGGTGGTCTCGTAGAGCGGCAGGCCGACGACGTTGGTGTAGGACCCCACCATCTTCACCACGAAGGAGCCGGCGATGCCCTGCACGGCGTAGCCGCCGGCTTTGCCGCGCCATTCGCCGGAGCCGATATAGGCCTGGATGTCGTCCTCCGAGAGGCGCTTGAAGCGGACGCGGGTCTCGACCAGGCGCTGACGGAACGCCTCGCGCGGCGTCACCAGGGTGATCGCGGTGTAGACGCGGTGGTTGCGGCCCGACAGCAGCCGCAGGCACTGCGCGGCTTCGTCCACGAGATTGGCCTTGGGCAGGATCCGGCGGCCGACTGCCACCACCGTGTCGGCGGCGAGGATGAAGGCGCCGCGCAGCTCGTCGTCGAGCTGCACCGATTTCAGCGCCGCATCGGCCTTGGCCCGCGCAAGACGATTGGCGCAGGCGCGCGGCAGCTCGCCCCGCTTCGGCGTCTCGTCGACGTCGGCCGGGCGGAGCGCGTCCGGCTCGATGCCGGCCTGGTTGAGCAGCGACAGGCGCCGCGGCGAACCGGAGGCAAGTACGAATTTGGGGCGGCCAAGCATCAGGTGATTTGGGGGATGAGCAGGGGGTGAATTGCGCGCGGAACCTATCGGAAGGGGGCCGGTTTCACAACCCGGGAACCGGAGGTTTGGTGATTCGAGGCTCCCCACCACGCATCTGCCTACGCTCTGTGACGCGGGTGTTACGCACGGCTCCTCGTGTCAGACCGGCGCCGAGCCCAATTTCGCGAAGCGCCTGCGGATGCGCATCAAGAGCTGGTCGCAGACGTCGCGATAGGCGGCGAGCTTCTGGTCGCGGCTGCCCTCGATGGTGGTGGGATCCTGCGTCGGCCAATATTCGACATCCGCCGCGAGCGTCCGCGTCAGCTCCAGCGCCTTGTGGTGCGCCTCCGGCGAGAGCGTGATGATGAGGTCGAAATTCAGCCCCTCCCAATCCTCCAGCTCCTCGAAGGTCTGCGGCTTGTGGGCGGAGATGTCCTGGCCGAGCTCGGCCATCACGGACACCGCGAACGGATCGAGCTCGCCCTTCCGCGTTCCCGCCGACTTCACGTAGAGCCCTTGCGGAAACATGTGCTGCAGCAGGCTCTCGGCCATCGGCGAGCGCACGCTGTTCATCGCGCAGGCGAATAGCACGGACTGCGGATTGCTTGCGCGTGGAGGCGCAGCCATCCGCGATTATCCTTTCCAATGAAGGACGGTGATGAGCGTGAACAGCCGGCGCGATGTCTCGAAGTCGACCCGCACCTTGCCCTTCAGCCGCTCCTGCAGCGTGCGCGATCCCTCGTCATGGATGCCGCGGCGGCCCATGTCGATGGCCTCGATCTTGTCGGGGGTCGCGGTGCGGATCGCCTGGTAATAGCTGTCGCAAATCATGAAATAGTCCTTCACGATCCGCCGGAACGGCGTCAGCGACAGCAGATGCGCGACCACGGGCGTGCCGTCCTCGCGGCGGATGTCGAACATCAGGCGATTACCGGTGATGCCGATATGCAGCGTGAACGGGCCCCTTCCCTCGGCGCCCTCGGGCGCGAACAGGTTCTGCTCGATCAGGTCGTAGATCGCGATCGCGCGCTCATGCTCGATGTCGGGCCCGGAACGGCCGATCGAGTCCTCGTCGAGCGTGACGCCGACGATGCGATTGCTGGAGTCGTCCTGTTCAGGCAGCTCTGTCATGACAGATTGAGGCGCAATCCAATCGAACGCGAATGGGCGTCCAGCCCCTCGGCCTTGCCGAGCGTCATCGCGGCAGGTCCGAGCGCACGCAGCTGATCCGGGCCGCATTTCAGGATCGAGGTGCGCTTGATGAAGTCGTGTACCGAGAGCCCTGAGGAGAATCGCGCCGAGCGCGCCGTCGGCAGCACGTGGTTGGAGCCGCCGACATAGTCGCCGATCGCCTCCGGCGTATGCGGCCCGAGGAATACCGCGCCGGCATTGCGGATCTTCGCCGCCAACGCGTCGGGATCCACGGTCATGATCTCGAGATGCTCGGCGGCAATGGCGTCCGCGAGCGGAATGGCGTCGGTGAGGTTCTTCACCATGATGATGGCGCCGAAATCCGCCCAGGAGCTGCCTGCGATCGCCGCGCGCGGCAATGTCTTCAGCTGCGCCTCGACCGCCTTCTCGACGTCGGCGGCAAGGCGCGCGGAATCGGTGATCAGGATGGATTGCGCGCTGGCATCGTGTTCGGCCTGCGCCAGGAGATCGGCGGCGATCCAGTCGGCATTGCCGGTGTCGTCGGCGATCACCAGCACCTCGGAGGGACCTGCGATCATGTCGATGCCGACCTTGCCGAACACCAGCCGCTTGGCCGCGGCGACATAGGCATTGCCCGGGCCGACGATCTTGGCGACCGGCGCGATCGTCGCGGTGCCGTGCGCCAGGGCGGCCACGGCCTGTGCGCCGCCGACACGGTAGATCTCGGTGACGCCGCCGAGATACGCCGCCGCCAGCACCAGTGGATTGAGCTTGCCGTCGGGTGACGGCACCACCATCACCAGACGCGAGACGCCGGCGACCCTTGCAGGCACCGCGTTCATCAGCACCGAGGACGGATAGGCCGCGGTGCCGCCGGGCACATAGAGGCCGGCGGATTCGATCGCGGTGTAGCGCCAGCCGAGCTCGACGCCGAGCGGATCGGTGAAGCGCTCGTCCTGCGGCAGTTGGCGGCGGTGATAGGTCTCGATGCGATCCCGCGCGAGCTTGAGCGCATCCAGCGTCGCAGGCTCGCAGGCCTTGGTCGCGGTCTCGATCTCATCAGCGGTCACGCGCAGGCCGGATGCGTCCAGCTTCAGGCGGTCGAACTTGGCGGTCGCCTCCAGCAGCGCGGCATCGCCCCGCCTGGCCACGTCGTCGACGATTGCGCGCGCGGCGGCCTCGACGTCGGCCGAGATCTCGCGCTTGGCGGCGAGGAAGGCCGCGAATCGCTGGTCAAAATCGGCGCTGCTGCGGTCGAGGCGAACGGGCATGTCAGGCTTGGCTTCTGGCTGGTCTTGGGGCGATTGGCGCACCAGGTCCCCTGCTCAATGGCGCGGCGGGGAAGCGGCGTCAACCCTCGCAAGCCGCCGTTCTGGCGCAGGCTTGAGCCGGTGCGGCTGGTATACCGGGGGCTTCACAGCTCCCCCTCGATCTCCAGCCCCGTCCCCAGCGTGTCGTCCCCGAGGTCGGTCAGCTCGCATTCCAGGCATTCGACGTCGAGCCGGACGGCGCCGCCTTCCGCGAACAACAGCAGGGCGCTGCCGCCGGGCTCCGCCTCGCGCCCGTCCCTCGGGTGAAACTCGATGCCGACGAGGTCCATGACCTTCTCGGGCGCAGCCAGGTCGATGTTGCGAGCCTTGCAGGCGAGGACGCGGTCGAAGCGGAGCGCAGAGACGAGCCGGCGCGGCTCGGTCTGTCCTCCCAGCGTCTGCTCCCAGTCCAGCCGGCTCAGACCGACCACGAGCCGCTTCTCGCTCTGCCGCCAGATGATGTCGGAGACCTGGACCCGGGCATCCTGGACATGGGTCGAGATCACGGCGAGATCGTCGGCGTCGAGGGCGATCAGTTTGAGCTGGGGCGACATCGCCGACGCTTCTCCTTCGGAATGGACGGGGCTCAACGCGGACCGGCGCCGAAATTTCCGCTCAAACTAACGGGCCGGCTGGCTAGAGGCTATTGATATCCGCCATCTCCAGCACCTTCCGCGGATACCCCTCGCGGGCGACCCGGATCATGGCGCGGCCGATCTGCCCGGTCGAGGTGACCAGCCGCGGCAAGATCCGGCGCAGCACCGGCCAGAGCGGCCGGGTTGCGGAATAGACCGCCTGCACCCAGGCGGTCCTGGACCGGGCGCCGTGCAGCCCGAGCACACGGTCGATGCCGGCTTCGACCAGTTATTCGCGCAAGACGCCCTGCCCGACCATGCCGGTCGCGCCGAAGATGATGACTCGCATCCGGATGTCCCCAAGGGCATCGCCGCTCATGCGGCGACCGCCCTGTCGCAAGGATACACCGGCCGGCGTTTCCGTGCGATCAGGGCGATCTTGACGTGAGGCGCCTTACTCCTTGAAGAACGCCAGCAGGTCGGCGTTGATGGTTTCGGCGTGCGTGGTCGGCATACCGTGCGGGAAACCCTTGTAGGTCTTCAGCGTGCCCTTCTTCAGCAGCTTGGCCGACAGCGGCGCGGAATCGGCGTAGGGCACGATCTGATCGTCGTCGCCGTGCATCACCAGCACCGGCACGGTGATCTTCTTCAGATCCTCGGTGAAGTCGGTCTGCGAGAACGCGACGATGCCGTCGTAATGCGCCTTGGCGCCGCCCATCATGCCCTGGCGCCACCAGTTCTGGATCACCGCTTCCGAGGGCTTTGCGCCGGGACGGTTGTAGCCGTAGAACGGGCCGGCAGGGAGGTCGCGATAGAATTGCGTGCGGCTGGCGGCGAGCTGCTTCTGCAGATCGTCGAACACGCTCTTCGGCAGGCCGCCGGGATTGGCCACGGTCTGCACCATCAGCGGCGGCACCGCGGAGAGGATCGCCGCCTTCGCCACCCGGCTCTCGCCATGGCGCGCGATGTAGTGCACGACTTCGCCGCCGCCGGTGGAATGGCCGACATGGATGGCGTTCTTGAGGTCGAGATGCGCGGTGACGGCCGCGAGATCGTCGGCATAGTGATCCATGTCGTGGCCGTCGGAAACCTGCGACGAGCGGCCATGGCCGCGGCGGTCATGGGCGATGACGCGATAGCCGTTGTTGGCGAAGAAAATCATCTGCGCGTCCCAGTCATCGGCCGACAACGGCCAGCCATGGCTGAACACGATCGGCTGGCCACTGCCCCAGTCCTTGTAGAAGATCTCGACGCCGTCTTTGGTGGTGATGGTGGGCATGATCGCTCTCTTTCAGTGCAGTTCGATTGCGTTACGCGTGAACAGGCACGCGCCGCGTTGCGCAGGTAATCGCGCGCGATCCCGAATGCGACGCCTCGCATCGACCGGGACGTTGAGAATCGTGTGATCAGGCAAATGCCATCGGCTTGAAGCGACGCCAGGCACCGATGGTGAGCACGACGAAGAACACCAGCACGACGCCCTGCACCGCCGCGAACACGGGGCCCGACGGCGGCGCCGGCGCCACGGCGGGCGCGAGCGCGGCAAGCGCCGGGACCTTGAGGAACGACTGGATGACCAGCACGAAGACGTTGAAATAGAGCGAGATCATCGCGGTCACGATATAGACCGGGCGCCAGGCACCCGCGAGCTTCATGCCGTAAAGCGCGAAGCAGGCGATAGCGAGCAGCACCAGCGAGATGATGCCGATGATGTGCGACGGCAGCAGCTTCTCGAACGGAAACAGGAAGCCGGTGACGCTGGTCAGGATCGTGAAAGCCAGGAAGATCGCGGTCAGGCCCGGCATCGACTTCGAGCCGAGCAGGCCGAACATCACGACGAGGCCGGCGACGATGCCGATCAGGCTGATGACGACATGGACCAACGTGAAGGCGGGCAAGCTCAAGCCAAGGACCATGGTATCGTCTCCTAATCGTCCGGCATTAAAATTCAGGAGATTAGTATTACGACCCTCATGGGATTGCCACCTGCGTTGTCGTCACAGGCAGGTGCGAAGCCATGCGCCATCGTGCGAATCGACAAGCGCATGGCTGAATTTTTTGCACCGCTGTCACAAACGACGGCAGATCTCGACGAAAGTTGAATCGGAAATTCAAACTTCCTTGGTGTCGAAGATCAGGAGGTCGGCGCCGCCGCTAGCGAATTTCGGCACGTCGGCGCCGGTCGCCTTGCCCTCTTCGCTGCCGAAAGCCTTCTGGATGTCGGCCACGCTGTCGAAGGTGAGAATGGCAACGAGATGGATTCCGGATGGGCCGGCGGGAGATGCGACCGGCCCCTTGCTCACGGCGTATTTCTTCAGGCCGGGAAGTTTCTTGGCGAGTGGAATGTGGGTCTCGGCATAGTACTTGTCGAAGGCAGCAGCATCCTTGGGGGTTTTGTACAGCACGACGATTTCAGCCATTTAGTCCTCCCGTTGAGTTTGTTGTCTTTAGACCCTCATGGTGAGGAGGCGCGCGAGCGCCGTCTCGAACCATGCAGGCCCGGCTGTTGCATCCGGGCCATCATCCTTCGAGACGCGCTACGCGCTCCTCAGGATGAGGAGATAGTCTGCAGTTGCCGGCAAAACCGCAAGCCTCATTCGACTTGCCATTACCTTGTCTTGTCCTTGACTTATTTCTTTGAGCACGATCTTGCCGGAAAACCGCTTCACACTTTTCCGGATCGTGCTCTATAGCGCCGGTTTTGCGGCGTCGCCGAGATAGCCGTGCAGGGAGGCCACCACTTGGGCGCCCTCGCCGATGGCGCCGCCGACCCGCTTGACCGAGCCGGAGCGGACGTCGCCGACGGCATAGACGCCGGGCACCGACGTCTCGAGCGGCGCCACCAGCCTGCCCTGATTCTGCTCGGACTGCGCGCCGGTCACGACGAAGCCGCCGCGATCTAGCGTCACGCCGCAGCCGTCGAGCCAGGAGGTGGCGGGATCGGCGCCGACGAACAGGAACAGATTGCGGATGTCGGCAGAATCCTCGTCATCGGACAGCCGGCTCTTCCAGCGGATGCGCCGCAGCAGCGCGGCCTCGTCGCCCTCGAGCGCCGTGATCTCGGTGTTGAACATCAATTCGATGTTCGGGGTCGCTTCGATGCGCTCGATGAGATAGCGCGACATGCTGGCTCCCAAGCCACCGCCGCGGATGATCATCAGGACTTTCTTGGCGTGACCCGACAGGAACACCGCGGCTTGGCCCGCCGAATTGCCGGCACCGACCAGCGCGACCTCCTCGCCGGCGCACAGCTTCGCCTCGACCGGCGAGGCCCAATACCAGACGCCGCGTCCTTCGAACTTGTCGAGATTGTCGATCTCCGGCCGGCGATAGCGCGCGCCGCTGGCGACTACGATCGAACGCGAACGCAAGGGATTGCTGCCGTCGAGCGCGACAGCGAAGGCGCCATCCTTGCGCGTGCAATCGAGCGAATTCGCCGTCACGGGAATCATGATGTCGGCGCCGAATTTCTGCGCCTGGGTGAAGGCGCGCGCAGTCAGGGCCTGGCCCGAAATGCCGGTCGGAAAGCCCAGATAATTCTCGATGCGCGCGCTGGCGCCGGCCTGGCCACCGAAGGCGCGGGTATCGAGCACCGCGACGGACAATCCTTCCGACGCTGCGTACACGGCGGTGGCGAGCCCGGCCGGGCCGCAGCCGACGACTGCAACGTCATAGATGCGATCGTCCTTGGCGCCGCCGATCATGCCGATGGCGCGGGCAAGTTCGGTCTCGTTGGGATTGCGCAGCACGGCGCCGTTGGCGGCAACGACCAGCGGCCAGTCTTCCGGCTTCGGTGAATAGCGCGCGATGACCTCGGCGGCGTCGCGATCCCTTGCGGGATCGAGCAGATGATGCGGCAGACCGTTGCGGGTGAGAAAGCCCTGCAATCGCACCACGCCGGCGGAGTTCGACGGACCGATCAGCACCGGACCGCCCATGCCGTCCTGGATCAGATTGACCCGGCGCAGGATCAGCGCGCGCATGATGCGCTCGCCGAGTTCCGCCTCGGCGACCAGCAGCGCACGCAAGCGCTCCGGCGGCAACAGCAGCGTCTCGACATCGCCCTCGGCGCGGCCGTCGACCAGTGCCGGCTGTCCCGAGAGCTGGCTGAGCTCGGCGAGGAATTGCCCCGGTCCCTGGTCGATGACAGGGGTGACGTGGCCGAGACCGTCGCGCTGGGTGATGGCGACATGGCCCTTCAGCACCACGAACATGCCGGGCCCGGGCTTGCCGGTCTCGAACAGGAACTCGCCGTCGGCATAGCTGCGGACTTCACCGAAATGCCTGATGCGCTCGATCTCGGCGGGCGTCAGCGTCGGAAAGGTCTGCTCGGGGCGGCTGAAGCGCGACATCCGCGCCTCACCGTCATTTGGTTGCTGTCCGTTCTGCCCCATCGTCATTCTCGCTCATTCCGAATTCCAGGTGCCGGCTTTGCCGGCGGCCCCCTCATTTAGGGAACCATCTTCATTCTGCGAGGGCTCCGTGCCCGCGGCGCGTTCGCGCGCCTGCAGCTTGCGCCGCTTGAGGTTTTCACGCAGCGCCGATTTCAGGCGGTCGTCCCGGGACGTCCTCGCCTGGTTTGTGCTCTTGTCGGTCTCGTCGGCCATCACGGGTCCATCACATCGGTCGACGGCAGGATGCCACCGAATGGCGACAGCTCAAGAGGCGAGCGCGATCCATTCGTGCGAAACGCGAATTGGATCGAATCCGATGCCTGGAGCAACTGACCATTTGGCGGGGGATATCGGAGCCCGAATCGCCGAAAAGTCGGAGGTTTCGCGCCGAAACGGGCATTTTGGCCCCGATATCGGCCCGATTTTCTCGGTTTGACCGGCCGAGCAAGCTTGCACCGGAGGGGGGCTTGTGGCAGATATCGCCCCGCTTGGTAGCGCCCCCTCGGGCGCCCGATTCTTCACCAGCACATGCTGCCGTAGCTCAGTGGTAGAGCACTCCATTGGTAATGGAGAGGTCGACAGTTCAATCCTGTCTGGCAGCACCATTTTCTTCAGCAATTCGCCTTCTTCTGTTCAGTTCTCTCCGCAGAGCCTTTTGCGAGGCCCCGAAGGGGCAAGATGCGTCGTCCGCCCCTCGCCGGTTCTCACAAGGCTCAAGCTCGACTAGAAACCAAAGCCGATGCCGCCGGCCGCCAGATGGTGGGACGTGCCGCCGA
This sequence comes from Bradyrhizobium symbiodeficiens, assembly GCF_002266465.3. Taxonomy (NCBI): domain Bacteria; kingdom Pseudomonadati; phylum Pseudomonadota; class Alphaproteobacteria; order Hyphomicrobiales; family Nitrobacteraceae; genus Bradyrhizobium; species Bradyrhizobium symbiodeficiens. The sequence continues at coordinate 6,561,698 of NZ_CP029427.2, forward strand.
AGCTGGCCGTCCACGGGCTGGTCGCAGCATGACCGGGACTCACGGTGGAGCCGAAAACCTGATTCATGTCGCCGATATACAGATAGCGGTACTCGCCGAACAAATAAGCGCCGCTGTTCCCGAGGGCGAAGCGAGCACCCGCCTTGGCCTGTGCCGCAAAGGTCCAGGCTGAAGAATCCGGGCGTGCGTTGAAGTGGTTGATGCCAGGCTCGACCGGGTTGGTCTGGGTTGATGTGGCGCCGTTGATGGAGACGTTGGCGGCGCCGATGCCGCCACCAATATAGGGCGTGACGCCTTGATAGGGCGTGTTGAAGCCGACAACCATGTTCGCCAGAAGCACCGTGGTGCGCATCGGGAAAGTATTGTCGAAGGACTGTTCGGCAAGCCGGTCCGTGGGGTTCATCAGCGTCGCGCGCGGCTGGTTGCCGGCCAGATAGAAACCTTCGATCTCCAGCGCGGGCCGCACATACGCGCCATATGACCATTCATAACCGAGATGCGCGCCACCGAACCCGACACCACCGCTGCTGGTCCGCCCCGACGCATCGACGGCCAGGGGGCCGCCGGCAGCCTCGACGAAAAAGACGGTGCCGAGCTGGCTGACGTCGGTACCGCCGCGGCTGCCGCCGCCACCGAAAACGCCGACATAGGCGCCGCCGTTGCGCGCCGGCACGACTGCGGGGCCCTTGTTGTACATCGCATAGGCCTGCGCGGGCGGAGCTGCTGCCACCGTCTCCCTTACAGCATTACGCCCTGTCGGCGTGGCTGCCGGCGCAGCCGCCTCGCGAGGAGCAGTCGTGCGCCGCTCCTGCTTGGCCTGCTTCAATTCGGCCCGCAGTTCGGAGATGGTCTGCTGCTGCGCTTTCAGCATGCGAAACAGTTCGGCGTTGGATGGAACGTCTTCTGCGTGGGCAGCGCCCGCAATCATCAAGCCTGCTGCCACGCTAAAACATTTGCGCACTGTCATTTGATACCCGCCCCTCGGTTGCAAATCATCTGCTGGCACTATGGAACCTCGCCGGAGGCGCGCAAAGACATCACACCCGCAAATACGACCGTTTGAGGCTCGTCAGGCGGAGATTTTCAGCACGTTGTGGATTTGGGGCGACATGCACCCCGCCTCTCCATCACCCCTGTCGGGCAGCACGATTCTCAAATCACGCATGAAGCCGCATTCTCGCGGCGCAAGACGCCCGAGTTCTGCTCTCCTCTTTCGCCCTCTCTTGTGAAGAAGGCGCAGGGAAGACCGGGTGCCGGCTGGCACCCATAACCCGCTGCGCGAAGAATTTGCACACGCAAATGCGCAGGCGGACAACAGGTGGGCCGGAAACACCCGGCCTTCCCTGCGCGATGGGCTGACGGCCTATGCCCGCTCTCCCCGGAGCCGAATTCCTTCTGGCCTCCGTCACCTCGCGAAAACCGATGCACCGCGTCCGGTTGGCCGATGCATCTTCGCGAAGGCTTGGCTGTAGCAACGACAGCCAGGACCACGTGGTTTAGCCGTACGCGACTGCTTCGTTCGTCGCACGGAGAAGGACCTCACGGAGTTCACCCGCCCTGGTCCCGCCTTGCCGTGCCCGACGCAGCCGCGTCCACCGCACCCCCCGCCCACGTTCGTTGCGACGTACGATCGCCCCTCTCCTCGGGCCGGGATGGCGTGAATATGCCGCAATTCCGAATTTCGGTAAAGTGGAATATTTTCGCGGCGGGAGCTTGACGGGGTTGAGGTGTTTTGCCCGACGGGTCACGACCGGGTCGCACTGGTAAGGTTAATCCTTCCTTTCGATTGTCGGTAAAATTTTATCTATTATGGTCTTCGTCATCCGTGACGAAGACCAGGGGCTTCAAATAGTGTTTGCGTTTTTCTTGATCGCGACTGGGACTGCGCTGCTTCTCTCCGGCATTGTTGCCTTCGGTTTTCACAGAAATTCGCTGCATTCGATGGCGTTGCTGTAGCTGATCAGGGCGCGGGCTCGCGGGACGGGTGGGGCGCGCGCGAGGGAGACACACCACGTCATTGCGAGCCGACGGGTCCGCGCGAAGCGCGGCCCGATGACAGGCTCCGCGAAGCGATCCAGGATCCTTCCGCAGAAGACTCTGGATTGCTCATCGCACCAGCGCAAAATTGCTTCGCAATTTTGTCGCGAGCTCCGCGCAATGACGGGTTGAGAGACTTCCGTCCCCATCTTGCGCACGATCAGTTATCGTTGTCCGCCGCACGTCGCGCGAACCGATCGTCTGCCCGGCGCAACCGCCGGCACAGCTCGCGATTGATGTTCTGCAGCACGATGACGTAGGCGTGGATGTCGGTCTTGTAGCAGGCATAGAGATTTTGCGCGGTCAGCTCGTACAGCAGCGTCGGACTTTCCGCCACAACCGTTGCTGAACGGTTCTGCATCTCGATCAGCGTCATCTCGCCGAAGAAGTCAGCGGGCTGCAGCACGGAAATCGGGATGACGCGGCCCGCCTTCGTCCGCTTGCTGACCGCGAGGCGGCCGGATTTGACGATAAACATCGAGCGGCCCGGCTCGCCTTCCGACACGACGGTGCTACCTGCCTCGAAGCTGCGCTCGACCAGCATGGACATCAGGAGGTCGAGGCTCGGCTGCGGGAGACCGCCGAAAAACGGCGTCGCGAGCAGGAACGCTTCCAGATCGGGGGCCGTCACGGTCATTGCGCGAGGTTACGCCGCGTCACCGACTGCGGCAAGCGGAGCTGGGTAGCCCGGATGGAGCGCAAGCATAATCCGGGGCCGTCAACCACGGATGCAGTCGTCCCGGATTGCGCTTCGTTTCATCCGGGCTACGAATCCCGGCGCGGCGTCACTGCCGCGCGCCACTCTCCCCGCGCAGCGTCCTTCGCTTTCGCCACACCTGCAGGTCAATCATGACCTTTGCAGTTACCGCAAGGACCAGGACGCACAACGCCACTTTCGACATCGTTTCCATCGTTCCTTCAATCAGGAGGCAATGGACCACGCTGCCCGCGACGATGACGATCGCGAGCGGCATATGAATGAAGCGCCAGGTTCGCGGCCGCAGTTCCAACCGCCGGCGCAGGGACGCCAGCAGCGCAACAATGAAGATCGCCCACATCGCGGTCACGCCAAAGGGCGAGAACGGCGTCGGCGAAGTGTAGGTCAGGGCGTCGATCATGTCGGGCGGGCTGGTGATCCAGAGTCCGGCGACGTGGATCACCACGGCCAGCACCAGCACGCCGCCGATCCAGCGATGGGCGCGCCGTCCGCGATAGGCCGACAACGGCGGCAGGTAGCCGCCGATCAGCATGGGCTGCACCAGCACGAGACCGAGCGCGACGATCCCGGCGAAGCCGGCGAGGATGTAGACCGGCCCGCGCCACGCGAGCTGCTCGCTTGTCGCAGCCAGTGCGACCGGCACGCCGATGGCCAGGGCAATGGCGACCCAGATCAGGATCACCCGCGCCGATCTCCATCCCGTCATTCGCCGGCCCGGTCAGGCCGGCTGCAGGACGAAATGCGCCTCGAGGCTGGTTTCCTTGGCACTCCGCATCACCGGCCGCAGGAACACGGTCTTGAACTCGCCGCTGTCATAGGCGAGGTGGCCATGCGGCTGGCCGAAGATCGGAATGATCTGCGGCATCTCCAGCCGGAACTTGCCGTCCTTGTCGGTGAGCGTGGCGCCATGGCTCTGCGGCTCGTGCTCCTGGCCCTCGACCGTATGCGCCCAGATCTGGATGCGTTGCCCGGCGAGCGGCGCCCCGTCGCCGGCGCGGCGCACGGTGCCGCTCATCCAGAAGCCGCCCTTGCCGATGCGATCCACGGTCGCGGCGCCCTTGCGGTAATTGTTCGCGCCACCCGACATCGTTTCGGTCGGTGCGAGGCCTGACGCGCGGGCCGGAAGCAGCAGGCCCGGCATGCTGGTTGCGAGAACGCCGGTTGTCAGGACGGAGCCGCCGGCGACCAGCAGGTTGCGGCGGTTGAGTACGACCATGGTCATGTCGGTTCCTCCTGGCGTCGGCGCGAATTGTGCCCCGTGCGATGGCCTCTCGTGCCCCGGACGCGGTGCGGCTCGCAGTGATGCGCCGCAGGGCCGGGGCCCACAATTGGCAGCATGGGTCCCAGCTCTGCGGCGCCGCGTTTCACGCTGCACCGCGTCCGGGACACGAGTCCGCCGTGTCATGGCTGCGCAACACTACAACAATGGGCGTGAAACGCCCAGTTGAGGCGACCGGCGCCATAGGTCGCAATAACAGTGTTGTGAACGAGGCTCGGCCCAGCTCGAACGGCGTCTTGGAGGAGCGAGCAATGCGGATGCCATCCAGGTGTCGCTTGATGGCAATGATGGGTTTCGCAAGCGCTCTCTACCCATCCCGCGCGCGGACACTACATGTGGTGGCACAGCTCCTTTCACCGGTACCCCGCCCATGATCCCCTTCTCCGTGCTCGACCTCGCGCCCATCCGCCAAGGCGGCGATGCGGCGCAGGCATTCGCCAATTCGCTCGATCTCGCCCGGCACGTCGAGGCCTGGGGATTCAAGCGGTTCTGGCTGGCCGAGCATCACAACATGACGGGCATCGCGAGCGCCGCGACGTCGGTGGTGATCGGGCACATCGCGGGCGGGACCAAGTCGATTCGCGTCGGCTCCGGCGGGATCATGCTGCCGAACCATTCGCCGCTGGTCATCGCCGAGCAGTTCGGTACGCTGGACTCGCTCTATCCCGGGCGGATCGATCTCGGGCTCGGGCGGGCGCCGGGCACCGACCAGTTCACCGCGCGGGCGATGCGGCGCGACCTCGCGACGGCATCGGAGAATTTTCCGCATGACGTGCTGGAGCTGCAGGCGCTGCTTGGCGACGTACAGCCGAACCAGACGATCCGCGCCGTTCCCGGCATGGGAACGAAAGTGCCGCTGTGGATCCTGGGATCGAGCACCTTCGGCGCGCAACTCGCCGCGATGCTGGGGCTGCCGTTCGCGTTCGCCTCGCATTTCGCGCCGCAGATGATGATGCCGGCGCTGCGCGAATATCGCGCGCGCTTCGAGCCCTCGGCGCAACTCGACAAGCCCTATGCGATGGTCGGCGTCAATGTGTTCGCCGCCGAGAGCGACGCCGAGGCGCAACGGATGTTCTCCTCGCTGCAGCAGCAGTTCATCAATCTGCGCCGCGGCACGCCGGGCCCGCTGCCGCCGCCGGTCGACGACATGGACGCGCTGTGGTCGCCGGCGGAGAAGGCCATGGTCGGCCAGTCGCTGTCATGCTCCGCGGTCGGCTCGCCTGATGTGGTCGAGCAGAAGCTGAAGGCGCTGATCGCGGATACCGGCGCGGACGAGCTGATCACCACGGGCCAGATCTACGACCACGCCGCGCGGCTGCGCTCGTTCGAGATCGCGGCCGGGGTGCGCGACCGGCTGGCGAAGCAGCCGGTGGTGTGAACGCGGTCGCGCCGACAGAGGTGCGCCCCCTCCCCCGCTTGCGGCGGAGGGTTGGGGAGAGGGTTTCTCCGCAATGGGACAACCTCCTAGAGGAGAGAGCCCTCACCCCAACCCTCTCCCGCACGCGGGAGAGGGAGCGACCGCGTTCGTGGCGAGCCCTCGAGTACTTTAGTCCGGAAACCCGAACAGCTTCGCCGGATTGTGCACCAGGATCTTCTCCAGCTCCGTCTGGTCCACGACATAGCGGTACATCAGTTCGAGCAGGTCGGCATCGTTCGGCGGCTGCTTGACGGAGACCGGATGAGGCCAGTCGCTGGCCCAGACGCAGCGGTCGATCGCGGCCTCGATATAGGCGCGCGCAATCGGGATCACGTCGTCATAAGGAGGCCCGGCCTTCGAGGTCTTCTCGCCGAGCGACAGCATCACCCAGAAATTGCCCTTGGCCAGCAGCTCGAGCATCTGGCGCAGGTTCGGATCGTTCTTGCCGGCCTCGGGATCAGGCCGCGCCATGTGATCGATCAGCACGGGGACGTCGAGATTCTCGTATTTGGCGACGCTCGACATGATGCCGTCTTTTTCCGGCTGGATCTTGACGTACCAGCCGAGCTCGCGAATGCGGGCGATCGCGCGGGCGAAGTCGGCGTCCGACAGCACGGCTCCCAGCTCCTGGCGGAAGCTGAAGCGCGCGCCGCGCACGCCGGCATCATGCAGCCTGGCGAGATAGGCGTCGTTCGCCTCCGCGAACACCAGCGCGTTGGCGCAGCCGCGGTAGTTCGGACCCATCGCGGCCAGGCCGTCGAGCACGACGCCGTGGTCGGCGCCGTAAGTCGTCGTCTGCACGATGATGCCGCGCTCGATGCCGAGCGTCTTGTGCACGCGCAGCGCGGCTTCCCAGGTCGCGGTCGGCATCCGATAGGCGGCGCCGGGACGCTCCGGATATTTCTCGATCGGACCCAGCACGTGAAACTGGCTGTCGACGGTTTTGGCCGGCGGCGCCTTGACCGGGCGACGCGGATTGGGATCGAACGGCAGATAGGTCGGCATGCAAACGCTCCTTCAGTCGATCATTGCGGTGAAGTCGCACTGCACCAGCGCGCCGCCGTCCATGTTGTCCATCGGCAGCGCATGGCGCGCGGGCCGCGAATGCTCGTCCGGAAACATCTTCAGCCATTCGACATTGATGGGACCGCGATTGCCGCGGTCCTTCAGCCACACCGTCATCTTGATGATGTCGTCGGTGGTGCCGCCGGCGGCCTCCACCGTCGCCTTCATGTGCGCGAACATGTTGGCGCATTGGGCGTCGAGGCTCTCCGGCATCGCGCCGGCGCCATCGCGGCCGAGGATGACGCCGGACATCACGAGATTGCCGATGCGGCAGGCGTTCGGAATCGGGTTGGCGTGCTTGAAGCCGCCGATGTGGATGCTCCTGCGCCGCGAATGACCGCTCATGATACGCTCCCTGCTTGTTGCTTCAGACGAACTGGCACGACACCGAGCCGAAGGCGCCATAATCGGCATGAAACGTGTCGCCACGGCGGATGTCGACCGGCCGCGTGAACGATCCCGCCAGCACCACTTCGCCGGCGGCGAGATGCTCGTCATGCGGCGCGAGGCGGTTGGCGAGCCAGGCGATGCCGTTGGCGGGATGATTGAGCACGCCGGCGGCAAGCCCGGTTTCCTCGACCTCGCCATTGCGGAACAGCAGCGCGCCGATCCAGCGCAGATCCGCATCCATCGGGCGGAACGGCCGGCCGCCGAGCACGAGAGCCGCGTTCGCCGCATTGTCCGAGATGGTGTCCATCACCTTGCGCGTCTTGCCGGTCTCGGGATCGACGCGATGCATGCGCGTCTCCAGGATCTCCAGCGCGGGCGTGACGTAATCGGTGGCGTTGAGCACGTCGAAGATGGTGCAGTCGGGCCCGCGCAGCGGCGCCTTCAGCACGAAGGCGAGCTCGACCTCGATGCGCGGCGCGTGGAAACGGTCGAACGGAATGGGCGTCGCGTCGGCATAGAACATGTCGGCGAACAGCACGCCGTAATCGGGCTCGGAGATGCCGACCGCGTTCTGCATCGCCTTCGAGGTCAGGCCGATCTTGTGGCCCTTGATGATCCGGCCGCGGCCAAGCTGCAGCCTGGTCCAGGCGCGCTGCACGGCGTAGGCATCCTCGATCGCGAAATCGGGATACTCCTTCGTGAACATCGGGATCAGCGATTTCGTGCGCTCGGCTTCGTCGAGGCGCGCTGCAAGGCGTTCGATTGTCGCGGTATCCAGCATGATCTAGCTCTCCGCCGCGACGGTGTTGCGCAGCACGCCGATGCGGCTGGACTCGACCTCGACGACATCCCCGACCTTCAGCCAGCGCGGCGGATCGAAGCGTGCGCCGGCGCCCGTCGGCGTCCCCGTCACGATCATGTCGCCGGACTTCAGCCTCGCGAAGGTCGAGAGATAGGAGATCAGGTAATCGAACGGGAACATCAACCGCTCGGTCGAGTCCTGCTGCCGCACCTCGCCGTTGACGCGCGTGACGATGTCATGCGGGCCGCGCGGGTCGAGCTCGTCCGCCGTGACGAGCCATGGGCCGATGCTGCCGGAGCGATCGAAATTCTTGCCTTGCGTGACGTTGAACTTGCCGTGGCGCAGCCAGTCGCGAATCGTGCCCTCGTTGCACAGGGTCATGCCGAAGATGTGCGACCATGCCTTTTCGCGCGGGATGTGGCGGCCGCCCTGCCCGATCACGATGACGAGCTCGCCTTCATAGTCGAGCTGGTCGGAAACCCTGGGCTTCTCGATCGGCTGGCCGGAGCCCGTCATCGACGACATGCTGCGCACGAACAGGCTGGGATATTTGGGCAGGTCCGAACTGTCCTTGTATTCGGCGTTGCGCTCGGCGTAGTTGACGCCGATGCACCACAGCTTTTCCGGCGCCAGCACCGGCGGCAGCAGGACGAGTTCCTCCAGCGTGTAGTCAGGCTTCGCGCCCGCGATCGCTTCCTGCGCATCGGACAGCGCGTTGGCCGCGATCAGCGCCTTCACGTCGGAGAAGTCGCGGCCGATCCGCCGGGTCAGATCGACCACACCGCCTTCGACGGCCGCGCCGTAGCGCGGCTCTCCGTCCACGAGATAGCTCAGCAGTCGCATGGTCGTTCTCCAATTTGTGTCGGGCAGCGCGGCGGGCGGCGCGCTCAGTCTTTCGATTTGGGCGTCTGGAAGACGGTGTTCAGCGTCACGATCTCGCCGAGGCTGGCGTAACGGGGACCGCCGATGCGCGCGATCGGGTCGAGCGCTTTGGTCTCGACCTTGCCGTCGTTGACGAGGCCGTCGCGCAAATGGAACATCACGACCTCGCCGACGATCAGCCGGCTCCTGGCCTCGCCGAATTCAAGGCACTGCCGGAAGCGGCATTCCATCGCCACCGGCGCGGCGGCAAGCCGCGACACCTTGATGCGCTCGCAGGGCAGCGTCTCCAACCCGAGATGCTCGACTTCGCTGATTTCAGGCGGATGCTCGATCGATGAGTCGTGCAAGGCCTGCATCAGCGGCGTATCGGCGATGTGGATCACATAGTCCTCGGTATCGAGGATGTTGTGCGCAGTGTCCTTGTAGTCCGCACCCTTGCGGCCGACGCTGATGGCCAGCATCGGCGGCTTCTGCGAGACGAAGGTGAAGGCGCTGAACGGGGCGAGGTTGAGCACGCCGCTTCGCGACAGGCTCGTCACCCAGGCGATCGGACGCGGCACCACGATGCCGGTCATCAGGCGATAGATGCGCTCGGCGCCGAGCTCGGTCGGATCGATCCGCATCGATCAATCCGCCCTGATGTTGGCCTTGCGCACCACCGGAATCCACTTGGCGTCCTCGCGCCCGAGATAGGCCTTGAATTCGTCCGGCGTCATCGCGACGGCTTCGCCGCCGAGCTTCTCGAATTTGTCGACCACGGCAGGATCCTTCAGGATCGCAGCCAGCGTCTCGTGCAGCTTGTCGATGACGGGCGCCGGCGTGCCTGCCGGCGCGAACAGGCCGGTGAAGGTCTGGCCGTCGAAATCCTTGTAGCCGAGCTCGGCGAAGGTCGGCACGTCGGGCAGCGACTTCAGGCGGTGCGGGCTGGTGACCGCGAGCGCGCGAAACAGACCGGCCTTGATGTGCTGGAGGCTGACCGTGAGCTGGTCGAATGCGAACTGCACCTGGCCGCCGAGCAGATCGTTGATCGCAGGCGCGTTGCCGCGGTAATGCGCGGTGACCCATTGCAGGCCGAGGTTCTCCTGCATCAGCTCGCTGAGCAGATGATTGGTCGTGCCAGGGCCGGGCGAGGCCATCGTCAGCTTGCCGGGCTCGCGCTTGGCGAGGTCGATGAATTCCTTGAACGTGTTGGCCTGCACCGACGGATGGACCTCGAGCACCAGCGGCGTCATCGAGATCGTCGAGATCGGCATGAAGTCCTTTTTCCAATTGTAGGCTTCGCGCCTGTTGATCTCGGTCGCGAACAGCACCGGGCCGTTGGCACCGACGAACAGCGTGTAGCCGTCGGGCGCCGACTTCGCGAAGGCTTCGCCCGCGATCATGCCGCCGGCGCCGGCCTTGTTCTCGATGATGAAGGGCTGGCCGAGCTTTTCCTGGAGCTTGTCGGCGACGATGCGCGCGGCGCTGTCGACATTGCCGCCGGCCGGATAGGGCACGATCAGCTTGACGCTGCGGGCCGGCCATTGCTGGCCGGACGCGGGCCCTGCCAGCATCGCGGTGGCGGCAGCTATGGCAATCCAGATTAATCTCATGTTAACCTCCCGGCAGCGCTTCCAAATTTTATGTCGAATGCGGTGATGCGCACGGCAACGCGATCGGGGCGCAATCTCCAGATGCGCGCTTGTCCTGTCGAGTGAATTGTGGCGTTCTTGTCCATATTATGGACAGGACCAGATTCACCCGCAACGCGATGGAGCCGCGGCACGGCGCGCAGGCGATCCGCCGCGCGCTCGCCGTGCTGCGCATTCTTGCCGCAGGGCGCGAGGACGGGGTGCCATTGGCCGAGGTGATCCGGGCAACCGGCCTCACCCGGCCGACCGTGCATCGCATCGTCCACGTGCTGATCGAGGAAGGCATCGTCGAGCGGCACGAGCGGACCGGCCGCTACGCGATCGGCAACCAGGTGCCGGAGCTGGCGCTGGCACGGCCGCGGCCGTCGCGGTTGCTGATCGCCGCCAATCCGTCACTGCAACGTGCCTCCACCGAAATCGGCGACACGCTGTTCCTGACGGTGCGCACCGGAAACGACACGCTGTGCGTCGATCGCAGGATCGGAATCTATCCGATCCAGGTGCTGTCGATCGAAGTCGGCGCGCGCCGGCCGCTCGGCGTCTCCAGCGCTGGCGTCGCCATCCTGGCCGCGATGCCGGCGCCGGAGGCGCGAAAGATCGTCGCAGCGAACGAGAAGCGGTTCGATCCCTACAAGACCGATGCGGCGACGGTCATCAGTGAGGTCACCTCCGCGCGACGGCTGGGATACGGCCTGAGGGAGATCGGCCTCGTGCAGGGGACGAAATCGATCTCGACCTGGATCAAGACCCCGGATGGGCGACCGGCCGCAGCCATCACCGTCTCGGCGGTTAGGACGAGGCTTGGACCAAGGCGCGAGCAGGAGGTTGTGGAGATCCTGCTGCGGGAGGCGCGGACCATTGAGCAGGCGATCGGGGGGTAGGCTGCGTTAGAAATTGGTTGCACGCATGCTGAAACGACGTCATGGCCGGGCTTGTCCCGGCCATCCACGTCTTTCCCGACCGCACGGAGAACGTGGATGCCCGGGACAAGCCCGGGCATGACGACGTCCTGCGAATAGTCAATGGGCTGACTTCGTATGCATTTTTATGGCACAACGCCCCCTCCGCCGACCGACCAACGAGGCCATGCATGCCCGCGCCAAAGCCGCCTGCCTTCGAGACCCTGAGCCTGCATGCGGGCCAGCATCCGGATCCCACGACCGGGGCTCGCGCGGTGCCGATCTACCAGACCACGTCCTATGTGTTCCAGGATTCCGATCACGCCGCAGCGCTGTTCAACCTGGAGCGCGCCGGCCACATCTATACGCGCATCTCGAACCCGACCACCGGCGTGCTGGAGGAGCGGCTCGCCGCGCTGGAGGGCGGCGTCGGTGCGATCTGCACCGCGAGCGGCATGGCCGCGCTGCATCTGGCCATCGCGACGCTCCTCAATGCCGGCGATCACATCGTGGCCTCCAGCTCGCTCTACGGCGGCACCATCAATTTGCTGGCGCACACGCTGCCGCGCTTCGGCATCACCACCAGCTTCGTCAAACCGCGCGACCTCGACGCGTTCCGCGCGGCGATCAAGCCCAACACCAAGCTCGTGATCGGCGAGACCATCGGCAATCCCGGGCTGGAAGTACTGGATATCCCCAAGGTCGCGGCGATCGCCCATGACGCGAAAATCCCGCTGCTGATCGACAACACCTTTGCCACGCCTTATCTCAGCCGGCCGATCGAACTCGGCGCCGACATCGTGATGCATTCGGCAACCAAATGGATCGGCGGCCACGGCATCGCGATCGGCGGCGCGATCATCGACGGCGGCCGCTTCGACTGGCGCGCGTCAGGCAAGTTCGCCGTGCTGACCGAGCCCTATGGCGGCTATCACGGCATCGTCTTCGACGAGCAGTTCGGCACCGCCGCCTTCATCATGCGCGCGCGCACCGAGGGCCTGCGCGATTTCGGCGCCTGCCTGTCGCCGACCAACGCGTTCCAGCTGCTGCAGGGCGTCGAGACGCTGGGCGTGCGCATGGACCGCCACATCCAGAACACGAACCTGGTGCTGGAAGCACTGCAGTCCAACAAGGCCGTCGACTGGGTGTTGCATCCCTCGCTGGAGACGCACACGGATTATCAGCTCGCCAAGCAGCTCCTGCCGCGCGGCGCCGGCTCGATCATCTCCTTCGGCATCAAGGGCGGACGGCCCGCGGGCCGCAAGTTCATCGAGAGCCTGCGCATGATCAGCCATCTCGCCAATGTCGGCGATGCCAAGACGCTGGTGATCCACCCGGCGTCGACCACGCATCAGCAGATGGATGCCGAACAGCTCAAGGCGGCCGGCATCGGCGAAGAACTGGTGCGCCTCTCGGTCGGCATCGAGACGGCCGGCGACATCATCGACGATCTTGCGCAGGCGCTGCGCATCTCGCAGAAGGTCTGACACCATGAAGCTCTCCGTCAACGGCCTTGAGGTGTTTGTCGCAACCGGCGGCCGCGACTTCGACAAGTCGCTGCCCGCAGTCGTCTTCATCCATGGCGCAGGATTCGACCATTCGACCTGGGCGCTGCACACGCGCTGGTTCGCCCATCACGGGTTTGGCGTGCTGGCGCCGGATCTTCCCGGCCACGGCCGCTCCAGCGGGCCTTCGCTCGGCAGCATCGCCGAGATGGCCGACTGGACCGCGGCGCTGCTCGATGCCGCAGGAGCCGCGAAGGCGCATCTGATCGGCCATTCCATGGGATCGCTGATCTCGCTGGAGACCGCCGCGCGGCATCCGGACAAGGTTTCCGCACTCAGCCTGATCGGCACGGCCGCGACCATGACGGTCGGCCCCGATCTCTTGAAGGCCGCAGAAGCCAATTCGCAGGATGCCAACGACATGGTCTCGATCTGGGGCCTCGGCTTCAACGCCGAACTCGGCGGCAGCCTCGCGCCGGGCCTGTGGATGCATGGCGGCGCGCAGGCGGTGCTGAAGGCTTGCGAGCCGGGCGTGCTGTTCAGGGATCTCTCGGCCTGCAATGCCTACGCGAATGCGCTGACCGCCGCCGCGGACGTGAAGGTGCCGACGACCCTCATCCTCGGCGAGCGCGACATGATGACGCCGGCGAAGGCGGGCAAGGCGCTCGCGGCCGCGATCCCGCATGCGAAGACCGTCACCGTGAAGGGCGCGGGTCACATGATCATGGCCGAGCGCCCGGATGAATTGCTGGCAGCATTGAAGGGCTGATGGGATCAATCTTCCCGCTAGCGCGTTGCGGTCGGACATCTATGAGGTGGGCCAGGGCAAGCGCACCCCGAAACCGCCGGAGCTGACTTCGTGTAGCGACCTTGTGAGTTGAATGCGGGTGGCTGCCATTCGACGATGCGGTCGTCGATGGATCAATCGGAGCTTCTCATGTCGGACAGTCTCAAAGGACGCACGGCGCTGGTCACCGGCGGCTCGCGCGGGATCGGCGCCGCCGTTTGTCTTGCGCTGGCCGAGGCCGGTTCCGCCGTGGCGATCAATTGCCGTGAACAGATCGGGCAGGCCGAGCAGCTGGCAGGCGAGATCGGCAAGCAGGGCGGCCGCGCCATCGTCGTCGCCGCCGACGTCTCGCAGCGCGATGCCGTGGCCGGAATGGTCGAGCGCGTGACAGGCGGGCTCGGGCCGATCGACATCCTCGTCAACAATGCCGGCATCGCCATCACGCGCGGCGTCGACGACCTCACCGAGGACGATTTCGACCGCACCATTCTGGTCAATCTGAAATCCGCGTTCCTGTGCACGCAGGCGGTGCTGCCGTCGATGCGCGCGCGAAAATGGGGTCGCATCGTCAACATCTCCTCCGGCGCTGCGCGCGGCGCCGGCTCGATCGGCCCGCACTACAATGCATCCAAGGCCGGCATGGAGGGCCTCACGCGCGGCTATGCGGCGCGCGTGGTGAAGGAAGGCATCACGGTCAACGCGGTCGCGCCGTCGCTGATCGAGACCGACATGATGAGAGGCCAGCCGCAACTCGTCAGCCGCATCCCGCTCGGCCGCTTCGGTACGGCAGAGGAAGTGGCGAAAGCGGTGATGCTGCTGGTCGACAATGCCTACATGACCGGGCAGACGATCGCGCTGAGCGGGGGCATGGCATTCAATTAGGAGGCGGAATACGAGCGAGCCGTGGGGTGGGCAAAGCGAAGCGTGCCCACGATCTGTGTGGAATCGGTGAGAATTCGTGGGCACGGCGCAAGTGCGCCTTTGCCCACCCTACGACTCCGGACTCGTGGAAAGTAAAACGTTCACCACATCGTCGCCGCCGCGCGCTCGGGCCAGATGCGATCGTATTCCGCGCCGCCGACCTTGTTGTCACTCATCTCGGCGAGGATCTGGCCGGGCGTCGGCAGCGTCCTGGGGTCGATGCGCTTGTCGGGATTCCAGAGATCGGAGCGGACGATAGCGCGGGCGCATTGGAAGTAGATTTCATCGACGATCATCACCATGACGCTGCGCGGCGCCTTGCCCTCGACCTTGAACGAGGCCAACAGCTCGGGATCGACCGAGAGATGGGCGCGGCCGTTGGCGCGAACCGCGTTGCCGGAGCCGGGAATCAGGAACATCAGCGACACCCTGGGATCGCGCACGATGTTGCGCAGGGAATCGACCCGGTTGTTGCCGCGGCGATCCGGCAGCATCAACGTCTTGGGATCATGGATCCTGACGAAGCCGGGCAAGTCCCCACGCGGCGAGCAGTCGATGCCTTCGGGTCCGATGGTGGCTAGCGCGGCGAACGGCGCCTTCTCGATGAAGATGCGATAAAGCGGGGTGACGTGGTCGGCGACTTTCACGGTCGAGGCGTCGTTGGTGGCGCCGTAGATCGCCTCCAGCTGTTCGATCGTTTCAATCACCGACATTCCGTTCTCCCTGCTGTGTTGGCTAATCCTACCAGCCTTCGTTCCTGATCACGCGCACCAGCTGGCGGGCGTGATACTCCGCGCTGCCGGCATTGAGGATGGTGACATTGGCCTGCGCCGACCTGTCGTCGACGCTGCGGGTGAGGCGTTCGGCGATGTTGCCGTCGCTTTGACGCGCCCTTGCGGCCAGCCGCGCGGCCAGCACATCCGGCGGCGCCGTGATCGCGACCACCACGACGTCAGCATAGGTCTGGCGCAGCGCGCCGATCACGGTGCGCGAAACGTTAGCGACGACCGTGCGGCCGGCGCGGATATCGTCGTTGATGTCGAGCGGCAGGGCATAGGAATGCCCGTGCGCGTCCCAATGCACGGCGAAATCGCCATGCTCGCAGGCGCGGCGGAATTCGTCGGGACCGAGCGCGACATTGTCTTCGTCGGCGGAGGATTCACGCGTCACGATTCGGCGCGGAAAGACAATGTCATGATCGTCAACGCAGGCCGCCTGCGCCAGCCGCAGCAGCGTGTCCTTGCCGGCGCCGCTGGGACCGACCACCAGCACGAGCCGGCCGGGACCGATCGCGCCGGCCTGCCCGTCCGCCATGGTCGCTGTCTCGCTCATGCGACGCGGCTTCCTTCGCGCCAGACGCTGCGGACCACGGGGACCTGGCCTGCGACATGCACGCGAATGAGGTCGGCGCGCTTGCCGATCGCGACCTCGCCGCGGTCGGTAAGGCCAACCGCCTCGGCGGGCGCCTTGGTCACGGTGCGGATTGCCGCGGGAAGGCCGATGGCGGGCACATGCTCGGGCAGTTGCAGCGCGCCCATCAGGAGGCTCGACGGAATGTAGTCCGACGACAGGATATCGAGCAGGCCTTCGCGGGCGAGATCGACCGCGGCGATGTTGCCGGAGTGCGAGCCGCCGCGCACCACGTTCGGCGCGCCCATCAGGATGTCGATGCCGGCCTCGTGCAGGCCGCGCGCGGCCTCCAGCGTGGTCGGGAACTCCGCCACCGAGACGCGGTCGCGCACGGCGTCGGCGACGTTTTCCTCGGTGGTGTCGTCATGGCTCGCCAGTGGAATATGATACGAATGCGCCAGAGACACGATCTCGCGCATGTTGGCCGCGGCATAGAGCTTCTGATATTCGAAGCGCTTTGCGAACAGCTCGTCGAGCTCGGCATCGGTCTTGCCGCCGCCCTTGCCCCGGTAATAGTCGCGCAGCTTGACCTCGTCGCGGAACTGGCGCTGGCCCGGCGTGTGGTCCATCAGCGACATCAGCCTGACGTCGGGACGGTCGATCAGTTCCTTCGCCTCCTCGACCACGCTCGGCATCGGGATTTCGCAGCGCAGATGCAGGAAGTGATCGGCGCGCAGCAGGCTGGCCTCGCGCGCGGTCGTGATCGCGGCGGCGAGCACGCCGGCGCGGCCGTCAACCTCCTCCGCGCCGTCCTCGCGCCAGACCCGGAGCGAGTCGAACACGGTGGTGATGCCCGACGTCGCAAGCTGCCCGTCATAGGAGATCACGGCGGCGACCGGATTCCAGAACACCTTCGGGCGCGGCACGTAATGGGCTTCGAGATGGTCGGTGTGGAGCTCGATCAGGCCCGGCATGATGAGGTCGCCGCCGGCATCCTCGGCGCCCGCCGGCGCCCTGCCCTCGCCGACCTCGGCGATGCGGCCATCCGCAAGAGCGAGCCAGCCCTGCTCGATCACCCGGTCGGCCAGCACAATCCTGGCGTTGGCGATCACAATGTCCTTCGGCTTGGCGTTCATTTCCATGTCCCTCAGGCCGCGGCGGCGAAGCTGGTGACGTCGACGATGCGGTCGGCAATCAGATGGCGGATTTCGTCGTCATGGACAATGGCGACCATGGCTGTGCCCTGGCGTTTCTTCTCGGCCACCAGCTCGACCACCACCGCACGGTTTGCGGCGTCGAGCGAAGCGGTCGGCTCGTCCAGCAGCAGGATCGGAAGGTCCGAGATGAAGCCGCGCGCGATGTTGACGCGCTGCTGCTCGCCGCCGGAGAAGGTCGCGGGCGGAAGCTGCCACAGACGCTCGGGGATGTTGAGGCGGTGCAGCAGCTCGCCGGCGCGGGCCTGCGCATCGGCGCGGGCCATGCCGTTCACGATCAGCGGCTCTGCGACGACGTCGATGGTGGCCACGCGCGGCACCGCGCGCAGGAACTGGCTGACATAGCCGATGGTGGAACGGCGGACGTTGAGCACCTGCCGCGGCTCGGCGCTGGCGAGATCGATCAGCGCGCCGCGATGGCGGATGCCGATGCGCCCGCTATCGCAGCGGTAATTGCCGAAGATCATCTTCAGGATCGACGATTTACCCGCGCCTGACGGGCCCGACAGCACGACGCATTCGCCCGCGTCGACGTGAAAGGTCACGCCGCTGACGACAGGCAATTCGATGCCGCCTTGCAGGTGCATCGTGAAGGTCTTGTTGGCGTTGGCGACGTCGATCATGGCGGTCATTGGGCGGCTCATCTGGAAAATCTCATGGCGGCAGAATCGAGGAGACGAGGAGCTGCGTATAGGGCTCGCGCGGATCGTCGAGCACCTGATCGGTGAGACCGGTTTCGATGACGCGGCCGCCCTTCATCACCATCACGCGGTGCGAGAGCAGCCGCGCGACTGCGAGGTCGTGGGTGACGATGATGACGGCGAGCTGCAGCTCGGCGACGAGGCTGCGCAGGAGATCGAGCAGGCGTGCCTGCACGGAGACGTCGAGGCCGCCGGTCGGCTCGTCCATGAACACCAGCCGCGGCTCGGTGACGAGGTTGCGCGCGATCTGGAGCCGCTGGCGCATGCCGCCGGAATAGGTCCGCGGCGCGTCGTCGATGCGGGCGGTGTCGATCTCGACGCGCGTGAGCCAGTCGGAGGCGGTCTCGCGGATCCGGCCATAGTGATTCCAGCCCACCGCCATCAGCCGTTCGCCGACATTGGCGCCGGCCGAGACCGCCATGCGCAGGCCCTGCGCGGGATCCTGATGCACGAAGCCCCAGTCGGTGCGGTACAGGAAGCGCCGCTCGGCTTCGCCGAGCGTCGCGAGATCGCGGGCGACGCCATCGCGCATCCGATAGGACACATGGCCGCCGCTGGCCGCGAGCTGGCCCGACAGCAGCTGCAACAGCGTCGACTTGCCCGAGCCGGATTCACCGACGATCGCCAGCACCTCGCCCGGATAGAGCGCGAAGGACACGTCGCGGCACGCGGCGATGCGACCGAAGGATTTGCTGAGGGAGGTCGCGACCAGCAGCGGCTCGTCGTTTTCAAGCAGATCAGCCATGTGAGCTCGCCTTCTCCTTGTACGGCGCGGCACTCTCGCTGCCGTGATGGCCGGCGGCCTGGCGGCCCTCGCAATAGTCGGTGTCCGAGCAGACGAACATGCGGCTACCCTTGTCGTCGGTGACGATCTCGTCGAGATAGGAATTCTCGGCTCCGCACAGCGCGCAGGGCGCGTTGAAACGATACGGCTCGAACGGGTGATCCTCGAAATCGAGCGACACCACTTTCGTGTAGGGCGGGATCGCATAGATGCGCTTCTCGCGGCCGGCGCCGAACAACTGCAGCGCCGGGCAATTGTCCATCTTGGGATTGTCGAATTTCGGCGTCGGCGATGGGTCCATCACGTAGCGCGCGTTCACCTTCACCGGGTAGGCGTAGGCGGTGGCGATATGGCCGAAGCGGGCGATGTCCTCGTAGAGCTTCACATGCATCAGGCCGTATTCGGCGAGCGCGTGCATGCGCCGCGTCTCGGTCTCACGCGGCTCGAGGAACCGCAGCGGCTCCGGGATCGGCACCTGATAGACCAGCACCTGGTTCGCGCTCAGCGCCGTCTCGGGGATGCGGTGACGGGTCTGGATCACGGTCGCATCTTCAGTCGCCGTGGTGGTGGCGACCCCGGCGGTCTTGGCGAAGAATTTGCGGATCGAGATCGCGTTGGTGGTGTCGTCGGAGCCCTGATCGATCACCTTCAGCACGTCGGCGGGCCCGAGGATCGCGGCGGTGACCTGCACGCCGCCGGTGCCCCAACCATAGGGCATCGGCATTTCGCGGCTGGCGAACGGTACCTGATAGCCGGGGATCGCGATCGCCTTCAGGATGGCGCGGCGAATCATCCGCTTGGTCTGCTCGTCGAGATAGGCGAAGTTGTAGGTAGGCGCGTTCATTCCGCGGCCTCCTTCATGGCGTCAGGCGCCTGGGCATCGGTGAATTCCTTGCGCAGCTTGCGAAGCAGGCCGAGCTCGGACTGGAAGTCGACGTAATGCGGCAGCTTCAGATGCTCGACGAAGCCGGTGGCCTGGACGTTGTCCGAATGCGACATCACGAATTCTTCATCCTGCGCCGGGGCCAGCGCCTCCTCGCCGAGCTCGCGGGCACGCAGGGCGCGATCGACCAGCGCCATCGACATGGTCTTGCGCTCGCTCTGCCCGAAGGCGAGGCCATAGCCGCGGGTGAAGCACGGCGCTTCCGTCGCCGATCCCTTGAACTGGTTGACCATCTGGCACTCGGTGAGCTCGATCGAGCCGAGGGGCACGGCGAAGCCGACGTCTTCCGCCAAGAACTCCACCTCGACCTCGCCAAAGCGTATCTCGCCGGCGAAGGGATGGTTGCGGCCGTAGCCGCGCTGGGTGGAATAGCCCATCGCGAGCAGAAAACCCTCGTCGCCGCGCGCGAGGTTTTGCAGCCGCAAGTCGCGATCCACCGGAAAATTCAGCGGCTCGCGAGTGAGATCGCCGACGCTGGCACCCTCTTCGGCCTGCGGCGAAGATTCGATCAGCCCGTCGCGGCCGAGAATGTCGGTCACGCGCGGCGTCGGCGCCGTCGACGCATCAACCGTTGCCGGCGCCTCCGGCACGAAGCCTTGCGCGAGCGCGGGATCGAGCAGGCGGTGGGTGTAATCGAAGGTCGGCCCGAGGATCTGGCCGCCCGGAATGTCCTTGAAGGTCGAGGACACCCGCCGCTGCACCCGCATCGCACCGGTGTCCACGGGCTCGCTCGCACCGAAACGGGGCAAGGTGGCGCGGAAGGCGCGAACCAGGAAGATCGCCTCGATCAGGTCGCCGCGCGCCTGCTTGATCGCCAGCGCCGCGAGCTCGCGGTCATAGAGCGAGCCTTCGCTCATGACGCGGTCCACCGCCAGCCCAAGCTGCTCCGAAATCTGGTCGAGCGTGACCTCCGGAACGTTTTGGTCGCCGCGCCGCTTGTCCGCGAGCAGGCGATGGGCGTTCTCGATGGCGCGTTCGCCGCCTTTGACTGCGACATACATGCTTCTAGCTTCCCTTGCTCGCGATGCGCGTGGTGCGTGGAATCGCGACCAATGCGTCATCGGCGACCAGCACCACATCGATGCCGCGCGGAAACAGCGCCTCGTTGACGTGCAGGCGCTCGAACAGATCGAACGGCTTGACCGACGCATTGAGCATCGCGACGCCGTCGATGCCAGGGCCGCGCAGCTCGAAACTGCGGCCTGCGTCGAGGCTGTCGACCTGCAGGATCAATGTGGTGGACCGGTCCGGATATTCGCTGGTGCCGAGCGCGAAGCGTTCGAGTTGCGGCAGCGCACCGCCGTCACTGATCAGCGCAAAACTCGCAATCGATGAATCCTGCACCACAGGCGCGCCGGTGTGGAATTTCAGCCATTTCACCAATTCCGGGCTCTCCGCCATCCGCGCGTCGAGCCAGAGCGGCGTGTCGTGATCGAACAGCGTCAGCGCGATCGCGGCGGTGCCGCGCATCATCGTATCAGGCGCTCCGGCCATCGGGACAATGCGCTGGACCGAGCCAGGCCGCGCCATCGCGTCCATCACCGAGCGAAAGGTCGATTGCGCCGACAGCACCTTGTCGGCGAAACCGGGCGGCAGTTCCGCAATCGTGGTCATGGCCTCACCCCTCACCGCGCACCATGGTGTAGAAATCAACCTTCGTCGCGGCGGTCTCCGCCGCCGCCTGCTTGCGGGCAGTCATAAGCTGCTCACGCAACGGCGCGATAACGTCCCGCTCCACCGCCGCGCCAAAATCCCGGGACTGTACCAGCGCGTCGCACAGCGCGATCAGCCGCGCCTTCTCACCGTCGCGCCCGAGCGTGTAGCCGAACCCGACCTCGCCGCTCGCCAGCCGCACCGCCGCGCGCGACACCGTCGCTTCGCCGAGATTGAACGGCGCGCCGTCGCCGCCGACCCTGCCGCGCAGCATGACGAGGCCGTTCTCCGGCGCGCGCAAATCCTGATGGGCCGGCAGGACGAAGTCGCGGAGGCGGGCGGCGATCTCGCCCGCCTCCGCGCGCGCCAGCACGGCCATGGCGGCCTGGCGCTGGGCTTGCTGGTTGTTGTGCTGGGTCACCTGATCCACCGAACTTTCCGACCGAACTTGCCGCATCAAAGTTGTCTATGATAATAGACAACTTCATAAGGGAGCGCCATGACTGTTTCGTGACAAAGCTGTGATTTCTGGAGTAGGTTGCCGCGACATGAGTATGCAGGACACCGCCTCCTCGGGCGTCGCGCTATGGCGCCTCGTTGCCGACGGCATCGAGCGCGGCATCGCCGACGGCCGTTTCGCGGCCGGCGACAAATTGCCGGGCGAGATGGAGATCGCCGAAACCTATCGGGTGAACCGCCACACCGTGCGGCGCGCGCTGGCAGCCCTTGCCGAGCGCGGCCTCGTGCGTGCCGAGCGCGGCAGCGGAACCTATGTCGAGGCGCAGAAGCTCGCCTATCCCCTGCGTTCGCGCACCCGATTCTCCGAGATTGTCGGCGCCGGCGGCCGCGAGCCGCGCGGGCAGTTGATCGAGGCGACCGACGATGTCGCGACCCGTGAGCTGGCGCGCGAGCTCGGCTTGAAGACCGGCGCGCCCCTGGTGCGAATCGAGGCGATCAGGCTGGCCGACCGCACGCCGATCTGCGTCTCCACCACCTGGCTGTCGGCGGAATTGTTTCCAGGTGCAGGCGCCGTGTTCGCGGCGACACGCTCGATGACGAAGCTGCTGGAACATTACGGCGTGGGCGACTATCGCCGCGGCGCGACGAGGATCACGGCCGGCATCGTCGACGCTACCGACGCGGCCCGGCTCGACCTGGCACTCGGACGCCCGATCCTGGTGGTCGACGCGACCGACCATGATCTCGAGGGCAAGCCGCTGATGACCAAGCATTCGCGGTTCGCGGCCGAGCGGGTGGAGTTTCTGGTGGAGAACGGGTGAACGAGCGACCACGCAGGGCTCGTAGGGTGGGAAAGGCGCACTTGCGCCGTGCCCACCATCTCTCCCCGATAGCCGAGTTGACGTGGTGGGCACGCTTCGCTTTGCCCACCCTACGGCAGCTGCAACTAAGCTACCGCCCTGCGCCCAATGATCGCAAAGCGCAGCTTGCCAGAGATGAAATCGATCGCGGCCACCGCGACCAGGATCATCAAGATCAGGAACGACACTTTCTGCCATTCCAGCACGCGGATCTGCTCGGCGAGCTGGAGGCCGATGCCGCCGGCGCCGACGATGCCGATGATGGTGGCCGAGCGGGTGTTCGATTCGATGAAATAAAGCACCTGGCCCGCGATCACCGGCAGCACCTGCGGCATCAGGCCGAAGCGGATCTCGTGCAGCGCGCTGCCGCCGGAAGCGCGGATGCCTTCGACCTGCTTCTGGTCGGCACCCTCGATCGCCTCGGAGAACAGCTTGCCGAAGGCGCCGAAATCCGACACCGCGATGGCGAGCACACCGGCGAACGGGCCGAGCCCGACGACGTTGATCCACACCAGCGCCCAGATCAGCGTGTCGACGCCGCGGATCGAATCCAGGAAGCGGCGGACCGGGAAACGCAGGATGACCGACGGCACCACGTTGCGCGCGGCAAACAGGCTGACCGGAAGCGCGAACAGCGCAGCCAGCGTAGTGCCGAGCAGCGCAATCGAGAGCGTCTCGCCCATCGCCTTCAGATATAGCGGCAGCGAGGAGCCGGGATCGGGCGGGATCATCATCATGCTGATCCAGCCGAGCTGGCTGAGGCCGTTGAAGAGCCGTGACGGCGAAAAATCGAGGTCGACGAGGCCATAGATGAAAATCGCGAACGCCGCGACGATCATTGCCGGCGTCGCGAGCCGCGCCGCAGCCGGCCGCTCGAACACATCGGGATAGCGCGCGCGCATCTGCGCGGCATCAACTTCGGGCGGCTTGCTCACGTTCGCGCCTCCTTGCCGAACAGTCGGCCGCGCACCCAGCCGGTCGTGATGTCGATCAGGAAGACCGTGACGATGATCGTCACGAGAATGGCACTGACATCGGAGTAGTAGAACTTGCGGATCGCGACGATGAGCTCCTGTCCGATACCGCCGGCACCGACGAAACCCATCACCGAGGCCTCGCGCACATTGATCTCGAAACGCAACAGCGCGTAGCTCGCGTAGCCCGCCGAGACCTGGGGCAGGATCGCAAAGCGCATGCAGGAGAGCCAGCTCGCGCCAGTCGATCGGATGCCTTCGACCGGCTTCATGTCGGCATTCTCGACGATCTCGGAAAACAGCTTTCCGAGCGCGCCTGTGGAGTGGATCGCAATCGCGAGCACGCCAGCCATCGGGCCGAGACCAAAGGCGATCACGAAGATCAGCGCGAATACGATGCCCGGCACGGTACGGGCGAACTCGAGCAGCCGCCGCACCAAGAAGCGCAGCCAGGGTCCCGGCGAAGTATTCTCGGCCGCGAAGAAATTGAGCGCGAACGCGAACACCGCTCCGATCAGCGTACCGACATAGCTGATCAGCAGGGTCTCGGCGAGCAGCTTCAGCCAATTGTGCCACCCCCAGAACCACTCGCCAAAATTGGTCCAGACCCGCTGGCCGTTGTCGAGCGTGAGAATACGGTCGAAATAGCTGACGAAATTGCCGAAGTAAGTGAAGAGGGTGCGCAGGTTAACTTCGGCGCCGATCGAGGCCACGATCAGCGCAGCAACAAACAGCCCTGCACCCGCCGTAAGCCGCAGGCGCTTGCGGGCAACCGCCTTGCGGTAGGCCACATTCAGCACCGCGAGCTGCTGTTCGGGGAGAATCGAAACGGCGAGCGTCATGTGTTGGGCGATCCATCAAGAAAAAGAGCCGGGTCCATCGACCCGGCTCCAGTGCATCGTCCTGACGTGATCAGGACGCCTTCTTGCGCAGATTGTCGACGAACTTAATCAGCTCGATGGTCTTGTTGTAATCGTCATTGGCGATCGGCTCCCACGGCTTGTTCTTGCCGTCGGAGAGCTTCTTGAACGCCTCGGGGTCCTTCTGCGCCGCCTCGAGGAAGGCCTTCTTGATCGCCGCCTTCATGTCGTCCGGGAGGTCGCTGAGGTAGGCGTAGGGCGAGTTGATGATGAGGTCGGACTTCACGATGATGCGGAAGTCTTCCTTCTTCATCACGGTGCCGTCGGCCGACTTCACCATGCCCTTCTTGAGCATGCGGGTCAGGTTGGAATCGTCGTCGGCATTCCACCAATTCGCGGCGACGTCGACCGTGCCCTGGGCCAGGGCCAGCACGGCATTCTCGTGGCTGCCGGTGAAGATGACCTTGGAGAAATAGGCGTCGGGATCGATGCCCATCTGGTTCAGCTTGAAACGCGGCATGTTGTTGCCTGAGGTCGAATTCGGATCGACCAGGCCGAGATTCTTGCCCTTGAGCTCTTCGACCTTCTGGTACGGCGACTTCGCCAGCACGTAGAACACCGAGTAATAGCCCTTCGAGCCGTCGGCGTTGACGTCGATCACAAAGGCGTCGGTTTTGACGCCGGTCAGGCGGGCACGCGAGAACGAGGCCGGGCCGTAATAGCCGATATGGATGTTGCCGGCGCGCTGGCCCTCGATGACGGCCGCGTAGTCGTTGGCGACACGCAGGGTCACCTTGATGCCGAGCTCCTTCGACAGATAGTTGACGAAAGGCCCGTAGCGCTCGGTGACGCCGGAGCCGTTCTCGGCCGGGATCACGGCGAAGGTGATCTCCGGATATTTCGTCTTCCAGTCTTCGGCGGAAGCGGATCCGGCAAAGGCAAGCGCGGCAGTGCCGGCAAGGACTAGTCTGCGAGTGATCATGGTTCCCTCTTCATCGGTTGGGGTCGGTTGACGCAAAACTGGCAACTAAGCAGATGAGGCGCCGCTCAGGCGGCGGCCGCCGTTCCAAGCGCTGGAATGCCCTCGGGCGCCGGTACAGGCGTGCCGCCCATGACGTCTGCGGCTTCGAGATCGTAAAGCTCGCGCGCGACATGGTCGGTCAGCGCCGACGGCGCGCCGTCGAACACCACGCGGCCCTGCGCCATGCCGATCAGGCGGTCGCAATAGCTGCGGGCGAGATCGAGCGAATGCAGGTTGCAAAGCACGGTGATGCCGAAATGCTTGTTGATGCGCAGCAGCGCATCCATCACGATTTTGGTGTTGCGCGGATCGAGCGAGGCGATCGGCTCGTCGGCGAGGATGATATCGGGCTGCTGTACCAGCGCACGGGCAATCGCGACGCGCTGCTGCTGGCCGCCGGAGAGCTGGTCGGCGCGCTGGGCCGCGAGCGAGGCGATGTCGAACTGTTCCAGCGCCGACATCGCCAGCGCCTTGTCCTGCTCCGGCCAGAGCTGCGACAGCGAGCGCCAGGCCGGCATCGTCGCAAGTCGTCCCATCAGGACGTTGGTGAGGACATCGAGCCGGCCGACCAGGTTGAACTGCTGGAAGATCATGGCCGAACGCGCCCGCCACTGCCGCAATTCCTTGCCGCGCAGCGCGGTGACGTCGATGCCGTCGAACAGGATGCGGCCCTGCGTCGGCGTCGCGAGACGATTGATGGTTCGCAGCAGCGTCGACTTGCCGGCGCCGGACCGTCCGATCACACCGACGAAGCCGCCGGGGGAGACTTGAAACGAGGCGTCGTCCACCGCGGCTTTCGCGCCGAAGCGACACGTCAGACCTTCCACCACCAGCATGCAGGGCTCCAGATTAACTGGGCCCACCGCTAACGCCGGCGCTTGACACTTGTGTGACACCGGCATTGCAGTGCCGCGATCCTGTACACCTCATCCCCTGTCATCGTCATGTCATGACATCGTCATCAAGCCGCTCGAAGAGGAACACCCGCCCTCGCGCCTCGGATGCAACATGGCCGCCAAAACCCTCTCGGTCCAGCCGACCATCGACCCCTCCGCCAAGCTGCACGAGACCAGGCTCGGCGCCTATACCGAGGTCGGCGCGCGCACCATCCTGCACGATGTCGCGATGGGCGATTACTCCTATGTCGTGAACGACGCCCAAATCACCTACACCACCATCGGAAAGTTCTGCTCGATCGCGGCGATGACGCGTATCAACCCCGGCAATCATCCGATGCACCGCGCCACCCAGGCGCATTTCACCTATCGCTCCAGCGCCTATTTCGAAGGCGAGAGCGACGATGCCGAGTTCTTCGACTGGCGGCGCCAGCATCACGTCCATATCGGCCACGACGTCTGGATCGGCCATGGCGCGATCGTGCTGCCGGGCCGCAACATCGGCACCGGCGCGGTGATCGCGGCCGGCGCCATCGTCACCAAGGACGTGCCAGCCTACACCATCGTCGCCGGCAATCCGGCCCGCATCGTGCGGCGGCGATTTTCCGAGGAGATCGCCGGACGGCTCGCGAAGCTCGCCTGGTGGGACTGGGATCACGACAAATTGCGCGAAGCGCTGCCCGATTTCCGCAAGCTCGGGATTGAAGATTTTCTTGCGACATACGAAGCACCGACAAGTCCCTCAACCAGCAAACGAAGCGCGGTCGCGTGACAGACATTTTCCTTGAAGGCGGCCGGGCCCTGGTCGGCGCCGAACTCGTCGAAACCTCGCTCCTCGTCTCCGGAACGGACATTGCAGAGATTGGTGGCTCTCGTGGCCGGGCGCGGCTGGCGATCGATTCGCGCAACCTGCTGGTGCTGCCCGGCATCGTCGATCTGCATGGCGATGCCTTCGAGCGGCAGATGATGCCGCGCGCCGGTGTCGATTTTCCGATCGACGTCGCGCTCGCCGACAGCGACCGTCAGGCGATCAGCAACGGCATCACCACGGTGTTTCACGCCACCACCTGCTCCTGGGAGCCGGGCCTGCGCAGCAGTGACAATGCGCGCGGCCTGATGGAAGCGATCGAGCGCCAGCGCCCGCAATTCGCCGCCGACACCCGCTTCCATCTGCGGCACGAGACCTACAATCTCGATGCCGAGGACGAGATCAGCCTGTGGCTCTCGGAGGGCCGCGTCGACCTGTTCGCCTTCAACGACCACATGGACGGCACGGTCGCCGACATGGCCAAGCCGCGCAAGCGCAACCGCATGGTGGAGCGCACCGGCCTGTCGGCCGAGGCATTCGACCGGCTGGTCGAGCGCGTGGTCTCGCGCGCCCAGGAGGTGCCGGCTTCGGTTGCGCGGCTGGCCGCCGCGGCCCGCGCGGCCGAGGTGCGGATGCTCTCGCACGACGATGCGACGCCGGCGATGCGCCAGGAATTTCGCGAGCTCGGCGCCGGCATCGCGGAATTTCCGGTCAACGAGGAGACCGCGCAGGCGGCCGCAAGCCACGGCGATGCCATCGTCTACGGTGCGCCGAACGTCGTGCGCGGCGGCAGCCACACCGGCTGGACCAAGGCCTCCGACATGATCGCCAAGGGGCTCTGCTCGGTGCTGGCGTCGGATTATTATTATCCGGCGCAGCTGCTCGCCGCGTTCCGGCTTGCCGCCGATGGCGTGCTGCCGTTGACCGAGGCCTGGAGCCTGGTCTCGGCCGGGCCGGCGCTCGCCACCGGCCTTGCCGATCGCGGCGTGCTCGCGGAAGGCCGCCGCGCCGACATCCTGCTGGTCGACGACAGCGTGAAGCTGCGGCCGCGGCTGATTGCGGTGATATCAGGCGGAAAGCTCGTGCATCTCACCGATGCGACGCGGCTGCTGAGTACTGTGGCAGCGCCGCGCGAGGCTGTCGTCGCGGCCTAAAGTGGTTATGCTGAGCCGATGACAGGTTTTCCCCGCTACGCGATCTATTTTGCCGCAGGCAGCGACGCCGCGCTGTCCCGCTTCGGCGCCGAGCTGCTCGGCTATGATGCCTACACCGGCAACGAATTGCCGTTTCCGCCTGATGCGCTGCATGTCGCGCCGGACTGGCGCGACATCAGCGCCGATCCCCGTAAATACGGCTTTCACGCCACGCTGAAGGCGCCGATGGCGCTCGTATCAGGCAGGACCGAAGCGGAGCTGATCGCCGCCTGCGCGGTCTTCGCCGGCAAGGCGCGGCCGCTTCCCGTGATCCGCCCTGTTGTCGATGCCATCAGCGGCTTCATCGCTGTCATTCCGACCGAGCCGGTCGATGCGCTCCAGCGGCTCGCCGCAGATTGCGTCCGCGATTTCGATTCGTTTCGCGCCGCACTGTCTGCGGAAGATCGTGCGCGGCGCAGGCCCGAAAAGCTGAGCGAGCGGCAGCGCGACTATCTCGACCGCTGGGGCTACCCCTACGTGATGGAAGAATTCCGCTTCCACATGACGCTGACGGGACGGCTGGACGCGGAGCGGCGCGGGCCGATTTTGGCGATGCTGCGGGAACGGTTTGCAGCGCTGGGGATCGGGACGCTGGCGATCGACCGCATCGCGCTGTTTCGGCAGGATGATGCGAAGGCGCGGTTTCGCATTGTCGGAGAGTGGGTACTGGTGAGTTAGCCGAGATCGCGCGTCATGCTCAGCCATCGTAGGGTGGGCAAAGGCGCAAAGCGCCGTGCCCACCACTCTTCTCGACGGCACACGATTGGTCGGCACGCTTCGCTTCGCCCACCCTACGACTGCGGTGTGTGCAGCCCTACTTCCCCCACCGCAGCGCCAGCGCGTCGCGCTCTTTCGCAAGCTCCAGCAGACCCGCTTTCGTCGCCGGATGCAGCGGCTGGAGTGGATGCCTCACCGCATCCGACTTGATCACGCCGCCGGCCTGCATCATCGCCTTGCAGGCGATCAGGCCGCATTGACGGTTCTCGTAATTGATCAGCGGCAGCCAGCGCTCGTAGGCGGCCTTCGCCTTCTCGCGGTCACCGGCGAAATAGGGATCGACGATCTGGCGGATGCCGTCGGGATAGCCGCCGCCGGTCATCGCGCCGGTGGCGCCGGCATCGAGATCGGCCAGCAGCGTGATCGCCTCCTCGCCGTCCCACGGGCCCTCGATGTCCTTGCCGCCCGCCTCGATCAGGCTGCGGAGCTTTGAGGCCGCGCCCGGCACCTCGATCTTGAAATAGCGGATGTTGGCAAAGTCGCGCGCCAGCCGCGCCAGCAGGTCGACCGACAACGGCGTGCCCGCGACCGGCGCATCCTGGATCATGATCGGAATGGTGATGGCGCCCGACAGCACCTTGAAGAACTCGACGATGCCCTTCTCAGGAACCCGGAAGGTCGCGCCGTGATAGGGCGGCATCACCATCACCATGGCGGCGCCAGCGGCTTCCGCCTGCTGGCTGCGCGCGGCGCAGACGGTCGAACTGAAATGCGTGGTGGTGACGATCACGGGAACCCGGCCCGCGACATGCTCCAGCACCGCGTGCATCACGGTTTCGCGCTCGGTATCGGTGAGCACGAACTGCTCGGAGAAATTGGCGAGGATGCAGAGGCCGTTCGAGCCGGCGTCGATCATGAAATCGATGCAGCGGCGCTGGCCTTCGAGGTCGAGCTCGCCGCACTCGTCGAAGATGGTGGGCGCGACCGGAAACACGCCGCGATAGGGGCGTTGGGCCTTGTCTGGGGTGACCGGCATCGAACTCTCCATCCCTGATATGTCTTGCGTCTGTCGCCGCGCTCACGGAGCGAGGCGGCCCAGATGTAGCCGCCGCGCGGACCGGCGGCAATGCCGAACGCACGACGTCAGGATGGAGGAATGAGGCGAAACTACGCGGTCTTGACCGCGCCCAGGAAGCCCTCGACCGCGACGCGGAGACGATCGGCGTCGGCCGACATCTTCTTGACGGATTCCGACAACACCGTGCCGGCGTTGCCAGTCTCCTGGTTGAGCCTGGCGACGCTGCCGATGGTGTCGGTGACTTCGCGGGTGCCCTGCGCGGCCTGCTGGAAGTTGCGCGAGATCTCGGTGGTGGCCGCGCGCTGCTCCTCGACGGCGGCGGCGATCGCCGTCATCTTCTCGTCGATGCCGCTGATCGAACCGCCGATCGAGCGGATGGCTGCGACCGCCTGGCCCGTCGCGCCCTGGATCTCCTCGACCTGGCGCGAGATTTCCTCCGTGGCGGTCGCCGTCTGCGCCGCAAGGCTCTTGACCTCGCCGGCGACCACGGCAAAGCCGCGACCGGCTTCGCCCGCGCGTGCGGCCTCGATGGTAGCGTTCAGTGCGAGAAGATTGGTTTGACCGGCGATGGCGTGAATCATCTTCACGACTTCGCTGATGCGGCCTGCGGTCTGGTCGAGGATCTCGACCGTCGCGTTGGTCCTTTCGGCCTGCGACACCGCCTCGCGCGCTTCGCGGGCGCTGGACTGCACCTGCGCGGAGATCTCGCCGACGGAAGCGGAGAGCTCTTCGGTCGCAGCCGCGATGGTCTCGAGATTGTTGGTGGCCTGTTCGGCGGCGGACGAGACCGCGGAGGTCTGGCTGCTCGATTGCGAGACCAGCGAGCGCACGCCGGTTGCGGTGGCATCGAGCTCCCGCGTCGAGGCCACGACACTCTGGATGACCGCTTGCACGGTGTCGTCAAAACTGCGGCAGGCTTCGTCGACGGTCCCGGAGCGGGCCAGCTGCAAGGCCTGCTGCGATTCGCGCTCCCGGCCCAGGCGCTCGGCCGTCGCCGCGCTCTCGCGCAGGCTTTCAAGTGCCGCAGCCATGGTGCCGAATTCGTCGGGATGCCGGGATTGCGGCACCGGCGTCGCATAGTCGCGCGCGCTGATGCGGGCAATGGCGTCGAGAATGGCGCGAACCGGACGCATCAGGCGATTGCGCACCACGAACACGCCGGCCACCGTCACGGCCAACGCGAGCAGGAACGCGAACGACTGCACGATCAGGTTGATGAGGGCCTTCTGCTGGACGGTCTCGGCACGCGCGATCGACTGGTCGAGGGCCTTGTTGGCGACCGCCACGATCGGCGCGAAGGGCGACTGGCACAACGCGTTCCATTCCGCGGGGGGCATCGCCGGCTTGCCGCTGCCGTCGAAATTCCTGGTGAGCTCGTTGATCTGCTTGAGGACGCCATCGGTCTTGGCCTTGGCATCCGTCGCTGCCGTCACCAGTTCCGCCGGCGCGTCGGGCGCGGCCAGCAACTCGGCCATGCCTGCCCAGCCGGAGGTGATGGTGCCGTCCCATTGCGCCACCGTCCGCTTCTGGGCGTCGTCGAGCGGCTTGCTGCCGTTGACATTCGAGCGGAGGGACGAGCAATGAATGCCATAGCGATCGCGGACCTGCCAGGCAAAGCGGCGCACCTGAATCATGCGCGCGATATAGGGATCGTTCATCCAGGCACGGTTCGACACCGCGGTGGAGGCGAGGTTCGCGGTGTCGATCACCTTGGTGACGGCATCGTACCAGGAACTGGTCCGCTCGATCTTGCGCTCGGCGCGCGGACGCTTGGCCTCGTCGTAGAACAGCTGGAATTGCGGCGATGCGTCGTTCCAGCGCTGCTTCAGCGTATTGGCTAGTTCGTCGCGACGCGCGAAGTCCACGGTCGCGAGCGCGGCACTGATGCCTTCGTAGCCGCCCTGCTCGGCCTTCTCGGCGGCGCCGAGCTTGGCACGTGGATCGTCCTCGCCGAGCAGCGCGCTCTGGGCGTCGCCGCGATTGTTGCGCAGCGCGAGCACGCCATGGAAGATCGCCTTGTCGGCCGCGGCAAGCCGCTCGGTCTCGAGACTGTCGCTGTAGCGGCCGAACGCCCCCGCCATCTGGAACGCCGTCGAGGCCAGCGCGCCGATGGCCAGCAGGGCCATCAACGTCAGGAGAAGCGAGCTTACCGATTTCTTAAACATTGCCATGGGGTCGAAGGGCCTACTCTGAAAGAGTGGCCACCTTGCACCGCGACATGCCAAAGTTCCGTTAAGGTTTTAATTGAATTGAGGTGATCTCCCCTGCACCCATTCCCGCAGCGGCCGGTCGCCTTCTACGCGACCTTGGTGAAATCGGGCGGACGGCGCTCGGCAAAGGCCGTAAACGCCTCACGCGCCTCGGCGGTGCGCAAACGTTGTGCAAAGTGCTCGCCCTCCGCCTGCATCTGCGCGAGCAACACCTCGCCATTGCGCATCAGCTTCTTGGTCGCCGTGAGCGCACCGGCCGGCTGGCGGGCAAGACGTTGCGCCAGCGCAAGCGCCTCGGCATCGAGCTTGTCGAGCGGCACCACGCGGTTGGCGAGGCCCCATTGCAGCGCGGCCTGCGCCGGCACGGTCTCGCCCAGCGCAAACATTTCGTAGGCGCGGGCGTAGCCGATGCGCGCCGGCATCAGCAGGCTCGACGCGGCCTCCGGCACCAGCGCCAGGCTGACGAAGGGCGTCGACAATTGCGCGTTGTCGGCGAGCACGACCAGGTCGCAATGCAGCAGCATCGTGGTGCCGACGCCGACGGCGCGGCCCTGCACGGCAGCGACCAGCGGCCGGGTGCAGCGGGCCAGCGACTGGATGAAACGCACGACGTTGCGGCTGCCCTCGGACTTGCCGGCCGCGACCGCGGCGAATTCGCCGACGTCGTTGCCGGCGGTGAACATATCACCCTCGCCGCGGATCAGGATCACGCGGGCCGACGGATCGAACTCGGCGGATTCGATGCTGTCGGCGAGCTTGCCGTACATCGCATCCGTCAGCGCGTTCTTCTTGTCGGGGCGCGCCAGCGTGAGGGTGAGAATTCCGCCATTGTTCTCGATCCGGACGTGCTCGGTCATGGGTCTCTC
Source organism: Bradyrhizobium symbiodeficiens (assembly GCF_002266465.3). NCBI lineage: Bacteria > Pseudomonadati > Pseudomonadota > Alphaproteobacteria > Hyphomicrobiales > Nitrobacteraceae > Bradyrhizobium > Bradyrhizobium symbiodeficiens. The sequence continues at coordinate 6,594,618 of NZ_CP029427.2, forward strand.
CTTCTAGTCGTCTGAACTTCTTGCTTCTGAAGATCTTGGAAACTTGTTCTGAATGCTGGTCAGCCAGCGCGCGACGATGTCGATCTCCGCGGCCGTGAATCCGTCCGTCAGCGCGGCGTTGACCTCTGCAGCACCGGCCTTCGCCTGCGCCAGCGCGGTCCGCCCTTTCGGCGTCAGCCAGATCCGCCAGGCGCGTCCGTCCTCGCGATCGGCCCGCCGCTCGATCAGCTTCGCGGCCTCGGTGCGGTCGACGAGACCGGAAATGCCGGCCGGCCCCAGATCGAGCGCCGCACCCGCCTCGCCCATCAGGACGCCGTCCTGCCTGCCGAGGATGAACAACAGCCCGGCCTGCGCCGGCGTCACCTCGTTCTCCGGCCGCGCCGCCATCCAGCGCTGCAAGCGGCGCTGCGCGACGCTCAGCAGGTAGATCAGCCGATGATGCGGCGCGCCGGTGCCGTTATTTCGCATGCGAAATAGATAGCCCGGCGCGAACTCATTGTCAAACGGCCCACCTCGCTACGGCGCGCAGGAGAAGCTCGCCGCTTCCGTCACCGGTCCCGATTTGTAATGCGGCCAGGCCGGCCAGCGGCACAGCGGCATCGCGCGCAGCGCTGCGAATGAGGGCGCCTCGACCTTCTGCTCGCTGACTTCGAGATCGCCGGGCGCCTTGCCCTTCTCGACCCAGTCGACCAGTACGCTCAGCATGTCGACATTGGCCGGCGCGCCGGAGCCGACATGATCCACGCCGGGCGCGGTGTAGAGCCGCGCGAACTCCGCCGTCTCGGCCTTGCCGAGCTTGCGCTCGACGCTCTCGAAATAGCGGATGCCGGCATAGGGGCTCTGGGCGAAATCGGCCATGTGCTCGAGCATGATCAGACGGCCGCCGCGGGCGCGGAAGCGGCTGAGATCGGGATCGGTCGAGTCCATCAGCTTCGACACTTCGAGCAGCCGCGCCTTGTGCTCCTCCACCTTGTAGGTGGTGACGTCGAGCTTGGGATCGCGCGCAAAGACATATTGAATGCCGCCGGCGCCGTAGATCCAGGCGATGCCGTTGTTGGGCGCAGGCGGCTGCGCCGGCGGCGCGGTGCCGAGCCACCACGCCGTCCAGCCGCCGGTCGGACCGATCGCCGGCGTATCCTCGCCCGACACGCCCCAGCCGGGATAATCGCCGAGGCCGTTGGCAAGCGCGAACGGGAATTTGTAGGTTCCGTGCAAGGTGTCGATCGCCTTGATCTGCGCATCGGTGAGGCACTGATCGCCGCTCTGGCCGGCCGCGCAGCGCAGCGTCTCGACCTTGAATGCCGCCTTGCAACCGACGGGGTCCTGCACCAGCGCATCGTCGGAGCCGTCGGCCTTGTCACAGGCCGCCCGCACGGCCTCGCCGACGAGCTTCACCTGCGCCGGATTGATCCAGCCCGCGCCCATGGTCGCAAGTCCCGAACGCGTGCCGGCGTGCTGCAAGCCGACCCAATTGATGACGGGCACGCGGGCGAAGATGCCGTCGAAATCATCGGGGTAGCGCTGCGCCATGGTCAGGCCTTCACGGCCGCCCTCGGATGAACCCATGAAGTACATCTTCTCGGGTTTCTTGCCGTAGGCGCGCTCCATCACCCTAATTGCGGCATCGCGCACTTTCTTGTAGGCGCGGTGAGCAAAATTCTCGAAGGCTTCGTCATTGAGCGCAAAGACCTGTGGCGGCTCGCCTTGCCTGGTCTCGTGGCCCGAGTCGGTGCCGTAGGTGACGAAACCACTGGCCAGCGGCGACGGCTTGTCGAAGGGATAGGCCGGCGGCAGCCCGAGACCCGTGATCAGCACGCCGTTGAAGCCGCCGCCGCCATATTGCAGCGAACGTCCGTTCCATTCGACGGGAAGGTTGACCTGGAATTTGATCGGCGGCGCCTTGGGGTCGACCGGATCGATGTGACCGAGCACCTTGCAGAAGCCGGGATTGGCCGGCGTGATGCGCCCCGACGGCGTCGGCCCGCGTTCGGCGACGGCGATTGGCGAGGGTGCCTGCAATGTCGCGGCATCGATCTTCACCGCATCGGCGCCACCGACAAGGCCCTTGCAGACCGTCTCTGCATCCTCCGCCAGAGTGAGCGCCAGGGCGGAATTCGCGCTCAGCGCAGCCGCAGTCCCCACGAGCCATGCGCACAGCTTCGCTCTCGTCAGCGTCATCGTTTCCACCCGGATCCATGTTCTTGTTCAATCAACGAAGGCCGCATTCAATGCGACCTGCTGCCGGCCGTCAACGACGCGCTGCAGCCCTGTCCCGATGGAATCGGAACAGGGCTGCAGTTTGTTGGATTGACGCGCTTTCTTGACGCGAACCGGTATCCACTTCGCTCGAAAACGCTTTAATGCTCGAACACCAGCCGCGCTCCGATCGTGCCGTCGAGGCTGCGGATCTGCTGGAGCAGCGCCGCGGAATCATGTCCGCCGAGATCGGCATCGAGCACGACGTAGCCGAGATCGCCTGATGTCTCCAGATATTGCGCGGCGATGTTGATGTCGCGCTGGAGGAAGACCTCGTTGAGCCGCCGCAGCATGCCCGGCACGTTGCGATGGACATGGCTGAAGCGCGCGCCGGAGGGGCGCAGATGCAGCTGCACTTCGGGGAAATTCACCGCGCCCATGGTCGAGCCCGTGATGAAATAATCGACCAGCTTGCGCGCGACCTCGCCGCCGATGCGCTCCTGCGCCTCCTCGGTCGAGCCGCCGATATGCGGGGTGAGGATGACGTTCTCGAGGCCCTGCATCGGGCTCTTGAAGCGATCCGAATTCGACGACGGCTCGACCGGAAAAAACGTCGACGGCCGCACCGGCGAGATGACCGTCGCGCAACGCGCGCGCGAGCGCGTCGAGATCGACCACCGTGCCACGGCTGTTGTTGATCAGGAACGAGCCAGGCCTCATCGCCCGGAGCTCCTTCTCGCCGATCATGCCCGCGGTCTCCGGCGTCTCCGGCACGTGCAGGCTGACGACGTCGCTCTGCGCCAAGAGCTCTTCCAGCCTCTCGACCGGTTCGGTGTTGCCGTGGCGGAGCTTGTCGGTGCGGTCGAAATAGATCACGCGCATGCCGATCGCTTCGGCCAGCGTCGAGAGCTGCGAGCCGATATTGCCGTAACCGACGATGCCGAGCGTGCGGCCGCGCACCTCGCGGCTGCCGATCGCCGATTTGTCCCAGCCGCCGTCATGGGCCGACACCGAGCGCGGAAAGATTCGCCGCAGCAGCATCACGATCTCGCCGATCACGAGCTCGGCGACGCTGCGCGTGTTGGAGAATGGCGCGTTGAAGACGGGAATGCCGCGCTTGCGCGCCGCCATGAGATCGACCTGATTGGTGCCGACGCTGAAGCAGCCGACCGCGAGAAGCCCATCGGCGGCTTCCAGCACCTCGTCGGTGACCTGGGTGCGCGAGCGGATGCCGAGCAGCGACACGCCCTTGAGCGCACGCCGCAGATCCTCGCCGTCCAGCGCCTTGGTCAGCCGCTCGACATTGGTGAAGCCCGCGCCCTTGAAAAGGTCGACAGCGCTGTCGTTGACGCCTTCGAGCAGCAGCGCCTTGGCACTCCGCTCAGGGCTTTGGCCTGGGGCTGGCATGGTGTCTCCATAGATGATGAGCTTTGTCGCAGCACATAGACCGTGGACGGTGCGGGGCACAATAGGGGGTGGATACGGAGGGAAGATGGCGAGGTCTTGTGCGTTTGGCATCCCACCAGCAGCCCCGTCATTCCGCGCTCACAGCAGCCATTCCGTCATCCTGAGAGACGGGATGGATCAGTGCCCAGGCCTTACGCGCGCTTGCCCCGCAATCAAATCACATAGAACCCGTGCGTGCCGTCACGTCGGAGTTGCTCCACGAGTCCATACTCCCAATCGAGATAGGCCCGCATCGCCTTCTCCGCGATGTCGGTACCTTCATAGGGCCGGCGGTAGCGGTGGGCGGGATCGGGCTTGGGCAGCACACGGGGCGGGCCGATCTCCAGCGCGCCGTCATAACCGCCTTCCAGCACATAAACTTCCCAGCCCATCTGCGCCAACCAGGACGCCGTCATGTCGGCGCGGACGCCTTTGTCGTCGGCTAGCACGATGCGCGCGCCGCGCACGGGCGCGGCCATGTCGGTTTCCTGGACCAGCTGGCCGCCGGGATAGTGACGAAAGCCCGGGAGGTGGCCGGCGGCATATTCTTCGGCGTCGCGCACGTCCAAGCGATAGAGCGTGCGATCCGTCTGCGCGAGCAGCGCAGCCATCTCGCTTGCGCCGATATGGCGAACACCGGCGCGATAGGCGACATCGCGCGCATTGGCAGGACCGCCCTCGAACGACCCGATCGCGCCGCGCCTCTCCGCGCCGTGATCGAGCGTGTGCCGCGCCAGCGTCCAGCCGATGGTGCCGTTGCGCAGCGCGCGCACCTTGTTGGGCACGCCGGCATTGATCAACGACTGGGTGCCGATGATCGAGCGGGTGCGGCCGGCGCAATTGACGATGATCGTGGTGTCAGGATCGGGCGCGGCCCGCCCCGCCCGCAGCACCAGCTCCGCGCCGGGCACGCTCACAGAGCCCGGAATGTTCATGGTGGCATATTCGTCGAAACGTCGAACGTCGAGGATGGCGATATTGGCCTTGTCCGCGATCAGCTTGGCCACCTCGTCGGCGCTGTACGATGGCGTGTGCCTGCGCGACTCGACCAATTCGCCGAACGCTTTCGAGTAGGAATTGACGTCCTCGAAGACCTCAAAGCCCGCGTCGCGCCATGCCTTCAGGCCGCCATCGAGCACGCTGATATCGGTATAGCCCAGCGCGGCAAGACGCTCCGCGCCGGTCGCGACAAGTCCCTCGCCGTCATCATAGAGAACGATCGGCACGTTCTTGCGCGGCAGCCTCGTCTCGGCCTCGATCGCGATCCGGTCCACGGCCATGTTGGCGGAGAACAGCGGATGCCCCGTCGCGAAGCCGGCCTCATATCTGAGATCGAGCAGCGCGATCTCCTCTCGCAGCAGCAGTGCGCGGCGGATATCGGCGGGAGTGACGGTCGGAAGCTTCATGGGATGGACCTCGAGAAGAGAGCCGTGAGCTTTTGAACCATTGCGGCGGCGTTGGCCAGCGATATTGGAGAACACGAGATACGCGCGGAGATCAGGCTAATCGCATTCGTATGTGGCGACGACCCGCGAGAAGTCGCGTTGAGCAAGCGCATCGCGATCGATCCAGAATTGAAGCACGCCGCCGATATCCGAGTGCCAGTTGAAAAAGGCAAGATCACCCTGGATTTGAAGCAGCAACATCTCCTCCAGGTGCTCCTCCGTCGCATCCTGCGGCCCACTGCCATATCCCAGCATCTGATGGATCGCCGTTCTGAAATGGCGGCGCTGCCCATCTTCTGCGGTCGGCGTCGTCCAATGATTTTGCCGCGCGAGATTCGCAACGTAGCTCAAAGGCGCGTCGTCAGGAGCGTCGACATCATGCGTCGCCATGCAGCGGATCGTATGGTTGATGGCATTGCCAAGGTCTCCCGCGATTTCACCCGCATAGGTGCGGACTTGCCCATTCATCTTCTTGTAGGCCTGCACGATGTCGAACCACCAGGACCTGAAGGCTGCCTTCGTGTCCGCATCGACATCGTCCATCGGGGTCAGCGCCCGACAGCGCTCGAGCCACCCGACTGCACCGGCGCGAAGACGCTTCAATTCCACAGCCGCTTCGTCGGTGAGCGGCCTGCCGGAATATCCAAGCGTTAGATCGCGCTGGACATGAGACAATACGGACCGAACCACGCAAGCGACCAGCAGCCAGTTGAAGGGCCAATCCTCGTCCTTCTCGTACTCGGCCACGCTTCGAAATTGAAGCAGATCACTCTCCGGCGGCTCGCCTGGACCCAGCGCCTTACATAGTTCCTTGATCATCAGCTCGCCTCCGACGGCATCCTCGCGGAAATAGAAGTCGCGGAACGGCCGGAAGGACACCGGATATTTGAACTCGACCTTGGAATGAAAATCGAGGTTCGGGTCGAGCCATTTCACCTGGCGGTCACCTTCGTTGCCCGCCAACGGCATCAAATCCGGCGGTGGCGCGCGGTCGGGATAGGCATTGCCGTCCGCCGGGCTATACAGGACGCGACAGGGTGGATGTCTCTCGCCAACGAACACAGAGCTACAGAAGAAATAGAGCGTGCCCCGCGTCGGAAGTGGCGACCAGCCGGCACCCGGAACTTCAGCCAGGTCAATCTGGGCCACGAATGTCAGCGCAACTGTCTCTAATGTTTCACAGGCCATGACGACTGCCGTCGGCCAGTCGACATGCGGAGGCAATTTGGGAAGCCCCCCGAAGAAACTTCGCGCCGGGTGAACCAGCGGCACGGGCAGATCACTGCGGCTGACGAGCACCGCAGGCAGCGCCGTCTCTTCAAGTTCGTCTCGTTCAGACATTGCTGGAGAAGTCTCCCACCGACCTGAGCGTGTGGAGAGGATCGAACCATTCCAGAGCGTCCCAGACAAGAGTTTCTTATGCCGCAATGGGACGCCTTGGAGTATCTCGGCCTCGGCTTAAGAGATCGAGCGGCTTTCAAGCCTCTCGGCGGCCACCTCGTCCGCTCATTCGCCCGGAACGAGCCGTCCGAGCGGCTTCTGCGCCGGACGCCGCAGCCTGCGGCGCGACAGATAGAGCAGGATGCCGGTGACCGAGAACAGCGGCATCAGCATCGCGGCCATCATGAAGGCGAGCTTGCCTGGCCAGCCCAGAATCTCGCCGCGATGGATGTCGTAGATGGCCGCGATGATTGTCTCGCCGAACGTCTTGTCAGCATAACGCTCCGCGGAGACCAGCTGGCCGGTGACGGCATCGATGCGGAATTCGTCGCGCGTGGTCTCCAGCAATGAATCCTTGCCCCACGACCGGATCCGGACCGCCGTGCCCGGCCCCGCCGGCAGCGTCAGCAAGGCCCTGGAGAAGCGATCGCCCTCCTCGTGCTGGAACGTCGTCCATGCCAGATCGAATCCGACTGGCGGCGCCGGCTCGGCACGGCGGGCCGCACGCGGCAACTTCGCCGGCATCTTCGCCGCGGCAACGTGTGGACGCGCCAGCAGCCATGTGACGCTGTCCTTGTACCATTCAAAGGAGAAGAACAGCCCGGTGAGCGTCATCGTCAGATAGACCGGCAGCACCCATGTGCCGATCACGGTGTGCAGCGACCGGTGCAGCCCGCGGCCGCTGAGCCCGAGATTCGGCTTCAGCCACATCTTCACGCTGCCTGCACGGCGCGGCCAGCGCAGCACGAGGCCCGAGACCAGCATGACGATGAGGCCGAGTGCGATCGTGCCGGTGATCGGACGACCCCAGCCCTTGCCGTCGCCGGGAATGAACAGCCAGCGATGCAGCCGGCGCACGGTCGCGAAGAACGCCTCGCCGCGCGGCGAGCCTAGCACGCGCGCATCGTAGGGATCGACATAGAGCGAGGTGGGTCGTCCGCCCCGCTCGTCGCGCGCAAAACGGATATGAACCGCAGCAGATGGATCGCTCGACAGTGTGACGGCGGCGACCTTGCCGAGGTCCTGGGCTGCCTTCAACCGCGCCACCAACTCGTCCGGCATCAGCGCCGGCGCCTGACGCGGCGCGACCTGCATGATGCCGGCATTGAGGTAATCGACGATCTCGTCCTCGAAACTCATGATCGCGCCGGTCAGCGCGATCAGGGACACCAGCAGCGCAAGGATCAGGCCCGCGACGGAATGGACCTGGAACAGGACCGCCTTAATGGTGTGTCCCAGCCGCGCGGCCATGGCTAGAACTTCACCGTGGCCGACAGCGAGACGCGCCGCGCATCGCCGATGGCGACGTTGAGATTGTTGACGGCGGAGGGATAGTAGACGGTGTCGAACAGGTTCTTGACGTTGAATTGGTAGATCACCGGCGTGTTCTGATATCTCGTCTCGTAGGTCGCAAAGATGTCGGCGACCACATAGGACGGCAAGAAGAAGTTGTTGGTGGAATCACCGGGACGGTCGCCGACGTAACGAGCGCCGCCGCCGAGCCGGAGCTGACCGGGCAATGCCGTGCCGAAGTCGTAGACCAGATAGAGCGAAGCGGTGTTCAGGGCCACGTTCTGAAGCTTCCTGCCGAGTAATGTCGGATCCTCGGACGCCGTCACGCGAGCATCCGTGTAGCCATAGCTGGCGATCAAGGCCCAATTGTCGGTCAGCCTGCCGGTGACGTCCAGCTCGACGCCGCGCGAGCGCGCACGGCCAACGGTGTGAAGCTCCACGATGCCCGCACTGTTCGTCTTCGTCGTCTGGACGTTCTTCTTGTCGAGGTCGTAGAGCGCCAGCGTCCCGGAGATGCGCTTGTTCAGATCGAACTTCACGCCGGTCTCGTACGACACGCCCTCTTCCGGCGCGACGTTGGAATCGATCACGACGCCGATCGGCGCAATGGTCGAGTTCGGCTTCAGCGATTGGGTATAGCTCGCATAGAGCGAAACCTGATCCGTGAGCTTGAAGATGGCGCCGCCGAGCGGGAGCACCTTGTCCTGCGACACGTTGGTGTTGGTGACGAAGGGCTTGCCGCGTCCGGCGATCTGGTCGTAGTCCATGTAACGCGCGCCGCCGACCAGCGCGAGCCGGTCGGTCAGATGCAGCGTGTCCTGGACGAACAGCGACCACTGGCCGAGCTTGTCGGTCTGGGCGCTGTCGCTGTTGGACACCGTCGTACCGGGCCCGATCAGGCCATAGACCGGATTGTAGATGTTGATGGCGGGCGTCGCCTGCCGGATCAGACTGTCTCGATAGATGGTGCGGTACTGACCGTCGCCGCCGAACACCAGTTCGTTGCGCATGTTGCCGAGCCAGAAGCCGCCCGAGATGTAGGACGTTCCGTAGCTGACATTGCTGAGCGAGCCCCGCGTGCCGTCGTTGCTGCGCGTCTCGTTGCCGGTCGTGAAGTTGATGCCGGTGATGCGGAGCTGGTTGGCGCTGAAGGTTTCGGTGTTGTAGCTGTAGCCCGCGTAGAGCTTCCAATCCGGGTTGAAGCGATGCTCGACCGAGGTCTGGAGCAGATCGGACGTGCCCCATGTGTTGTTGAAGGGTTCGTCGAGACGGCGCGTGGCGGGTACCGCGAGGGGCGCCTTGGTCACCGGGCTGAACGCCGTGCCGCGGTCGAACGGGTAGATGAACTCGCGATGCTCGTAATTGAGCTGCACCGTGGTGTCCTGGCCGTACCAGGCCAGTGACGGCGCGATCAACATCTCGCGGTGCCGGCCGAAATTGCGCCAATAGTCCTCGCTGACGCCGTAGCCGATGAAGCGATAGGCGAGGCCCTGGTCGCCGATCGGACCGGTGACGTCGAGCAGGCCGTCGGCGCCGGTCTTGGAGGCATTGAACGCCGAGCCGAGCAGCGTGACCGAGCCGTGCTGGTAGAGCTCCGGGCGCTTGCTGATGGTGTTGACGATGCCGCCGGGATCCATGATGCCGTAGAGCAGCGAGGCCGGTCCTTTCAGCACCTCGACGCTCTCGACGGCGGGATTGAAGCTGCGTCCCTGCACCAGCGGCATGCCGTTGCGCATGATCGAGCCGTCGCGATTGTCGCCGAAGCCGCGGCGGATGACGGCGTCCTGGCTGCCGGCAAGCGTGTTGGTCTGGGTGACGCCGGAGACGTTGATGAGCGCATCGTCGATGTTGCGCGGGAGCTGGTCCTTCAGCACCTGCTCAGGCACGACGTTGACGGCCTGCGACGTATCAAGGGGCGAGGCGCCGCTGCGCAGCGTCGTCGCGCTCGGCATCGCGCGATAACCGAGCTTGGCGGCCTGCTGCGCGGCGGCTTCCGCGGCCGCGCGCTCCGAGAGCGTTGGCGGCGTGGGGGCAGGATTGCGGGCGGCTTGGCGGCGAGCGGCCTGCATGCGGCGTGACGATTGCTCCGATGCGCGTGCTGGCCTGGACCGCTGCGCCGGGGCCTCCACCGTCACCGGCGGCAGCGCCGACTGCGCCTGCGCGCTCGTCGTGTGGGACGAAAATTCGGTGAGCAGCACGACTACACCGACGAGAAGACCTGCACGGCTCCCGCCGGCACGATGACGATGGCTGCCGATACGCAGGCCATCCACGGAGGCACGCACTTTCAATCCACTTCACGTCAGGACATCGAAGTGTGCGCGTGTAACAGCCGGCGAGATCGAGGAGAACCGTAGCCGAGCTTGAATCGCTCTAGTGTGGAACCGTTCTAAGAACAGACCGGCATTGAACGGCAATCTCTAATTGGCGGCGCGCCGGCGGCGACACGCAGCGCGCGAATCGCGGCGGCGTGTCGCGATGTTGTGCAGTCTCACGCGATGGCAGGAGCCATCAACTCGTCGAGCTTGCGCTTGAACGCGGAGCCGTCCGACAATGCGCGGAGCGGCGGGCGCACGCGCAACCACGTGGGGTCGCCGGTCTGCGCCGCGATGATGGCCTTCAGGGTCGCGAGGAACGACGGAGTCTTCAGCACGATTTCGGCCGCAGCCTGCATGCGCGGTTCGACATCCTTGCCCTCGATCATCGCCTTGACCAGCTCCGGCGCGATGTTGGCCATGCCGCAGATGGTGCCGGCGCCACCGGCGGCGATCGCGCGGGCGATGTCGGTTTCGTTCCCGACGGTGATGGCCAGATCGGGAGCCGCGGCACGGAACGCCTGGAACTGCTTGAAGTCGCCGCTCGAATCTTTCAGGCCCGCGATCACCTTGCCGTAACGCTTGCGCAGGTTCGCGGCGACGCCGGTTGGGATCGCAACGCCCGAGATCTGCGGGATGTGATAGAGATAGGCGCGCAGCCGATCGTCGGCGACGCCGTCGATGATCGCGGCAAAGGCATCCTCGATGCCTTCAGGTGTGACGCTGCGATCGGAGTAAGGCGGCAGCACCAGCACGTGACGCAGGCCGAGACCGAGCGCGGCGCGCGAGAGTGCGATGCCGTCGGTAATGGCGGGGAAGCCCCCGCCAATGCCGATGCGTTCCGGCGCAACACCAGCCTTGAGCACGGCTTCGATGGTCGCAATGCGCTCGGTGACATTGAACGAGGTACCCTCGCCGGTGGTGCCGAACAGCACGACGCCGTCGACGCCCTTGACGAAGAGCTGCTTGGCGTGCGCGGCGAGCTTGGCCGGGTCCACGCTGCCGTCGGCCGCCAGCGGCGTCGCCGATGCCACCCAGAACCCGCGAATTGCCTCAGTCATCTCACCACCCTCCAAGCTGCGATCTCGGACCAAGCCCCTGATTCCCAACGGAACTCAAAGGGCTCTCGAGCTATGTTTTTGCTTTACTTTCGGTCTTGTACCTTACATACAAGAAAGAGGCAAATCCTTTTCCCCGTCACGGCGCGCATGGGCGCAGCCAGATTTAGGGAGGTCTCGCATGAACATGGTGACCCCGATGAAGCGGCCCGACCAGTTGCTCGGCGCCCTGCGCGACAAGCTCGGCGCAGCCGCCGTCCTGATCGGCACCGACGTTCCCGCCCGCAATTGCAACGACTGGAGCGCGAGCCTGCCGCAGACGCCGCTCGCGGTGATCCGCCCGGTCGACGCGCAGGGCGTGGCCGATGCGATTGCGACCTGCCGGCAGGCGCATCTGCCGTTCGTACCGCAGGGCGGGCTGACCGGGCTGTGCCGCGGCGCATCGCCCGAGGCCGGCTGGGTCGCGATCTCGCTGGAGCGCATGAGCGGCATCGAGGAGATCGACCGCGCCTCGATGACGATGACGGTGAAATCCGGCACGCCGCTGGAAACGATTCAAAAGGCCGCGGACGAGGCCGGCTTCTTCTTTCCGCTCGATCTCGGCTCGCGCGGCTCCTGCGCGATCGGCGGCAATCTCTCGACCAATGCCGGCGGCAACCGCGTGATCCGCTACGGCATGACGCGCGAGTTGGTGCTCGGTCTCGAAGTCGTGCTGCCGGACGGCACCATCATCACGAGCCTCAACAAGCTGATGAAGAACAATGCCGGCTACGATCTGAAGCATCTGTTCATCGGCTCGGAAGGCACGCTCGGCATCATCACCCGCGTCGTGCTGAAGCTGTTTCCGAAGCCCCGCTCGACCATGGCCGCGCTCTGCGCGCTGAAGGACTATACCGCGGTGATAGCGCTGCTGGAGGCGGCGCGCAGCGGGCTTGGCCCGCTGCTGTCGGCCTTCGAGGTGATGTGGCCGGACTATTGGGAAGTGATCACGGCTCGCGCAGGCGTCAAGCCGCCGGTCGCCGCAGGTCACGGCCTTTACGTGCTGGTCGAGGCGCAGGGCACCGACGAGAGTCTGGACGCGCCGCGATTCCAGGCCTGGCTCGAAGAGCTGATGGAGCGCGGGCTGCTGGCCGACGCCGCGGTGGCGCAATCGCTGGCGCAGACGCAGAGCTTCTGGCGCGTGCGCGACATCTGCGCCGAGTTCGGTCAGGTGCTGGGGCCGCACATCTCCTACGACATCGGCCTTGCGGTGGCGCGGATGGACGAGTTCGTCGCGCGCTGCAAGGCGGCGCTGGCGTCCGGCATCAAAGGCTGCGAGAGCGTCTATTACGGCCATATCGGCGACGGCAATCTGCACCTGGTTTCCTGGGTCACCGGTCTCTCCGTCGAGCAGCAGCCGAAGGAAGAGATGGACACCATCATCTACGGTCTCGTCCGCGAGCTCGGCGGCAGCATCTCGGCCGAGCACGGCATCGGCACGCTGAAGAAGAGGTGGCTGGGCCATGCCAGGAGCGAGGCCGAGATCGCGCTGATGCGGACGCTGAAAGCCGCGCTCGATCCCGACAATCTGCTCAATCCCGGCAAGGTGGTCTGAGGGCACCGATGCGATCGCTCAAGCTCGATACGCCGAAATCCCTGTCGCAGCGGGTGATGCAGCGGCTGCGACAGGCGATCATCGACGGCGAGTTCGCGCTGGGAGCGGCCATCTCCGAGGAGATGGTGGCGAATTCCTTCGGCGTCAGCCGTACGCCGGTGCGCGAGGCGATGAACCAGTTGCAGGCGCAAGGCCTCGTGGTGATCCGCCCGCAGGTCGGGAGTTTCGTGTTCACGCCGAGTGCGGACGACATCACCGCGCTCTGCACTTTCCGCATCGCGCTGGAGCCCAAAGCTGCCGAGCTTTCCTACCGTCACGATCGCGACGGTGCGGTCGCCGCGATCAGCGAGGCCATTGCGGCGATGGAGCCGGCGGTCAATACGAAGGACAACATCGCCTATGGCCGCGCCGATACGGCCTTTCACGAGGCGCTGTTCGCCCATTGCGGCAACCGTTATCTCGCCGAATCCTATCAGCTAGCCTCCGGCCGCGTCGCCGCGCTCCGCACCAATCTGACATCGCCGATCGACGTGCGGACCCGCACCTCGTTCGAAGAGCATCGCAGGCTGCTCGAACTGTTCGCGCGCGGCGAGTTCGCCGCCTTCGAGGAATTGATGACCACACATATCACCAATTCGGGCGTGGTCTACGCCAAGGCCTTGAAGGTGGAGGCCTTGAAGGTGGAGGCGTCGGGCGTGGAATGAGCGGTCCTACCGCCCTTCCCTCGGTCCCGGCCTGTCCAGAAAATCCAGCGCGGTGTTGATCTGCTCGAGCTGGTGCTCGATTCTGTCGCGGTCCTCGACCGAGGGCGCCTGTTCGAGCTGCTCCACGAGCTTCTGCTTTCGCAACAGCAGGTTCTCAATGACTGAACTCACAGCTCCCCCATCGCGAGAGGCGAACATTTGAGAGCGCGCGCGAGCCGGGCTCGCGGCGACGCCTCCATCAGAATGTCTGCGCATGCGGATGGTTCCTGCGGGCGCGCATGCGGATGGAACTAGCGGCGCAGGCTGGCCCAGACGCCACCCAGGATCAGCAGGCCGCCGAGAAGATGGATCAGCTTCGGCGGTTCGCCGAGGATGGCGAAAGACAGCAGCGCGCTTGCGATCGGCCCGAGATAGAGCACGAGCGAGGTTCGCACCGAGCCGAACTTGCCGCCGAGCCAGGCGAAGCCGGCATAAGCGAGCAGGCCGGGAACGATCCCGGCGAAGACATAGGCCGACAACGCCCTGGTGCTGAAGACCTCGTCGGGCCTTGCCCACATCTCCATCGCCGCGAGCGGCAGCGAGAACAGGGCGCCGGCGCCCGAGAACAGGCTGATGCGTGCCAGCAGCGAGGCCTTTGGCGCGACGCGCGATTGCAGCAGCGTGTAACCGGACCAGCCGAGCATCGCGATCACGACGAGGCCGTCGCCCGCCGCGGTCTGAAGTTCGATCAGGGTCTGCGGATGGCCGCCGGAGATGATGAGCAGCGCACCGGCGAGCGCCAGCGCCGTGCCGAGCCATTGCAGCGGACCGACATGCTCCATGCCGCGCAAGGCCGAGATCAACAGCACCGTGATCGGCGACAGCGCCATGATCAGCGCGATGTGGATCGCCGTCGTCGAAACGCCGGCAGCGTAGACCGGACCGCCGCACAGGAACATGCCCATGAAGCCGGCGGCGAGGATCGGCCAGAGATTTCGGCCAAGCGCCACGCGGCCATCGCGGATCTCCCTGAGCGCGATCGGCGCGAGCCCGATTGCGACGATGCTCCAGCGGAAGAAGGCGAGCGCGAAGGGCGGGACGGAGCCTGCGAGCCCCCGCGCCAGAACCTGGTTGGAAGCCTGCGCCGTTGCGACCAGGACGAAGCCGATCAGCGCAAACACGCCGAGCCAGGCACCGGCGGACGATGTTGTGGCCACGACCGCCTCACGATCGCCCTCTGATGTTTCCCTGCCCATCGCGTGATCGAATACTCCATGACGGCTGCGGTGAGAACCCGGATCGCCGCATGCGACGATTGCGGTGGTCAGTGGGTCGAGACGACGCCCGCCAACTGCACCGGTCCGACATGGGTGCGGGTGACGGAGACCGAGAACACCGCCAGCAGCGCGCACAGCATGCAGACCCTCATCCGCACCGTCCGGCGGTCGGTGATCGGCAGGAACAGGAAAAACAACATCGCCAGGATCAGCAGCGCGTCGATCAGAAACATGGGGCTCTCCTTCCAGATTGGAGAGAGCATGACGCGATGGCGCCGGCCGGACTGTGGAAGGCATCACACACCTGGTGGCACCGAGCCGGGCTACGCTGGGAGATGACGAAGCGGCACGCGCTCTTGAACGGTTAACGTGCCTGGACTGCCGTCCGGGAACCTCGATCTTTCACGCCTCCGTCGGTTGTATTCGGGGACGCGGAGTCCTATGCGTAGGCGCCATGGACACCCAGATGATCACCGCCGCAAAGCCCCTGATGGCTCAGGCGCGCCCACGCAAGCCGGCGCCGTTCCTCCCGATGAGCCGCACCGAGATGGATGCGCTCGGCTGGGACGCCTGCGACATCGTGCTGGTGACCGGGGATGCCTATGTCGACCATCCCAGTTTCGGCATGGCCATCATCGGCCGGCTGCTGGAGGCGCAAGGTTTTCGGGTCGGCATCATCTCGCAGCCCGACTGGCACTCGGCCGACCCGTTCAAGGTGCTCGGCAAGCCGAAAGTGTTCTTCGGTGTCACCGGCGGCAACATGGACTCCATGGTGAACCGCTACACCGCCGACCGCCGCATCCGCAGCGACGACGCCTATACGGCGGGCGGCGAAGGCGGCAGGCGGCCGGACCGCTGCACCGTCGTCTACGCCCAGCGCTGCCGCGAGGCGTTCAAGGACGTGCCGATCGTGCTCGGCGGCATCGAGGCCTCGCTACGCCGGATCGCGCATTACGACTATTGGTCGGACAAGGTGCGCCGCTCGGTGCTCGCCGATGCCAAGGCCGACCTGCTGCTCTACGGCAATGCCGAACGCGCCGTGGTCGAAGTCGCGCAGCGGCTCGCCGCCGGCGAAGCGCCGCGCGCGCTGGACGACATCAGGGGCGTCGCGCTGTTTCGCCGCGTGCCTGAGGACTATGAGGAGTTGCACGCCGACGATCTCGATTCCGCCGACGAGGGCGCGACGCGCCAGAAGGGCTTAACCGTGATCCGCCTGCCGGCGCTGGAGCAGGTCGAGCAGGACAAGGAAGCCTATGCCCGCGCCTCGCGCGTGCTGCATCGGGAGAGCAATCCCGGCAATGCGCGGCCGCTGGTGCAGCGCCACGGCGACCGCGATCTCTGGCTCAACCCGCCGCCGATCCCGCTGACCAGCGACGAGATGGACGCGGTCTACGACCTGCCTTACGCGCGCGCGCCGCATCCGTCCTATGGCGATGCGAAGATCCCGGCGTGGGACATGATCAAGTTCTCGGTGACGATCATGCGCGGCTGCTTCGGCGGCTGCACCTTCTGCTCGATCACCGAGCACGAAGGCCGCATCATCCAGAACCGCTCCGAGGGTTCTATTCTCCGCGAGATCGAGAAGATCCGCGACCGGACGCCGGGCTTCACCGGCGTGATCTCCGACATCGGCGGCCCCACCGCCAACATGTACCGGATGGCGTGCAAGGACCCCAAGGTCGAGGCCGCGTGCCGGCGTCCGTCCTGCGTCTTCCCTGAGATCTGCCCGAACCTCAACACCTCGCATGACGACCTGATCCGGCTCTATCGGAAGGTGCGCGAGACCAAGGGCATCAAGAAGGTGATGGTCGCCTCGGGTGTGCGCTACGACCTGGCGGTCGAGAGCCCGGAATACATCAAGGAACTCGTCACCCATCACGTCGGCGGTTACCTCAAGATCGCACCCGAACATACCGAGCGCGGCCCGCTCGACAAGATGATGAAGCCAGGCATCGGCGCCTACAACAAGTTCAAGCGCATGTTCGACGAAGCCGCCGAGCGCGCCGGCAAGAAGTATTATCTGATCCCCTATTTCATCGCGGCGCATCCGGGCACGACCGACGAGGACATGATGAACCTCGCGCTGTGGCTGAAAAAGAACCGCTATCGCGCCGACCAGGTGCAGACCTTCCTGCCCTCGCCGATGGCGACGGCGACCGCGATGTACCACACCGGCGTCAACCCGCTGCGCGGCGTGCGCCACGGCGGCAGCGACAAGGTCGAGGCGATCAAGGGGCTGCGCCAGCGCAGGCTGCACAAGGCCTTCCTGCGCTATCACGACCCTGACAATTGGCCGGTGCTGCGCGAGGCCCTGATCGAGATGGGCCGCCGCGACCTGATCGGCTCGCAGCCACATCAGCTCGTGCCCGCACACCAGCCCCCCGGCACAGGCAAGGCTGCCGGCACAAGGCGGCCGGTGCGGCCGGGCGAGAAGTCGCAGCGGTTCACGACCAAGGGATTGCGGGTGATGAAGTAGGGCGGAAGCCGGACGGCCTCCGAGCCAGCGCGTTTCCGTTGTACCGGCCAAGCAAAAATATCGAAAACAACCCCATGCACAGTAGACGGCATGAGGGAAATCAAGGGGTTACGTTGACCGCAAAAACGTCGATCCGCGGCAATATCGGGCTGTGACATCCCTTGTCGGGAGCGTCGGGCATTCAGGCCCGAGAGACCGTTTCACCCGTGATACCGCTCCAGCAGGCTCCGCTCCACCTTGCAGATATACGTGTATTTCGGATTGACCACCTGTGTGCAGCGGGCCTCTGCGATCTGGCCCAGCAGCATGTAGCCTTCGGCCGCCGGGATCTTCCAGTCGTCCTCCATCCAATAGACCATCTCCTCGAACGCGATGCGCATCGCGTCTTCGAGCGGGCGGGCGCATCCGAGGGTGCAGATGTGGGTCGCGGTCTCGATGCGCGGGTGATTCAGCCTCGCGGGGGCCTTGGCCAGCGAGACCTTGACGGTGAGGTTGGCCGCGATCTCGATTGCGCCCATGCCGTTGCATTCGCCGTCGCCCTGGATGGCATGGCAATCCCCCAGGAAAAGATGGGCACCGTCCTTGTTGACGCGGAAGAAGATGCTGTTGCCGGTGGTGATCTCCTGAACGTCCATGTTACCGCCATGCGTTCCGTTGTCGACGGTGAGAACCGCGCCGTGAACCGGCGCAACGCCGGCCACGCCGATCATCGGCCTGATGGGCAGCTTCAGATGCTCGTTCCAGTGAACGAGGCCGTCCTTGACCTCGACGACCCGGGTCTGGATGCCGAACTCCTTGCGCCTGACCCAATCGGGAAACATGCCGATGCCCGGCCAGAGCGCGGTGAAGCCGAGCTTGTCGAGCTCCATGTCGATGATTTCGAGGCGCAGCATGTCGCCCGGCTTTGCGCCGCGCACCTCGATCGGACCGGTGGCGCCGTTCACGAAGGGCATCGTCACGTCGGCCTCTGTCAACTGCTGCCCGAGGTGACGAATGGTGCCGTCATTGGCGTTGATGGCGCACTCCACCACGAAGGTTTCGCCCGGCTCGACGCTCGCGATGAACTTGTCGTCCCCGGACAGCGCGTATTTGATGTTTCCGGCCTTGCTGATGCGCTTGGACATGGTTCCTCCGTGGGCGTTTTCGGATGTACTGAGGTTGACGTGCGATGCGGATGAAGTCGGAAGCGATCTGCCCTATGCCGGTCGGCGCCATGGCATCAGCAGCCGTTCGATCTTGCCGACCAGCCAGGTCAGAACCAGCGCGAGCACGATCGTCACCACCAGCGCGGCGAACACCTTGGGAATGATGTAGAGCGAGCCGGCCTTGAAGATGGCGTGTCCCAGGCCCTCGGACGACGACATGAACTCGCCGACGATCGCGCCGATCAACGCGAAGCCGACCGTCAGCTTCAGGCCTGCGAAGATATCGGTGAGCGAGGCCGGGATCACGAGCTTCCGGAAAATCTGGAATTTCGAGGCGCCCAGGGTTTTCATGAGATTGATCTGGTCTCCATCGACGCCGACCGCTCCCTTGTAGGACGTCACCAGCGCGACGATCACCACCGACAGGGTGGACATCGCGACCTTCGAGACCAGTCCGGTGCCGAACCAGATGATCACGATGGGGGCGAGCGCGATGATGGGGATCGATCCGAGTGCGATCACGAACGGCTGGACGACGCGGGAGACGAACCGCGAATACCAGAGCGACAAACCGAGCAGCGTGCCGACCAGATTGCCCATGAAGAAGCCGAGCAACGTCTCTATGCCGGTGACGCCTGCATCGCGCCACAAGCTTCCGTCCCGTGCCATCTGCACCAGGAAGCCCGCGATCGCCGACGGCGATCCGAACATGAAGGCCGCGGGGCTGCCCTTCGGCGTCGCGTATTCCCACAGGACGAGCAGAGCGGCCAGGACGAGCACCTGGGTCGCGAGCACGGCGAGGCCGTCGCGCAATCTCTTCCATCTTGCGCGGGCCAGTGGCGATGCAACGCTTCCGGCAGGCTTCGACGCGTCAACCATGCGGGTCTCGATACCTGTCGTCATTGGATCGCGATATCGAGATCGGCCCAGATGCGCCGGACATATTGGCTGAAATCCGGCCTCTCGCGCAGCGAGATCATGTCGCCGCGGTCGGCACCGAACTCGATCCGGTAGGTCGTCTTGACCCGCGTCGGACGCCGCGTCAGCACGACGACGCGATCGGCCAGCGACACCGCTTCCTCGATGTCATGGGTGATGAGCAGCATCGAACGTCCGCCCTTGCGCACGAGATCCACCATGTCGTTCTCGATCAGCAGCTTGGTCTGGAAGTCGAGTGCGGCGAATGGTTCGTCCAGCAGCAACACGTCCGGATCGTTCACAAGGGTCCGCGCCAGCGCCACGCGCTGCCGCATGCCGCCCGACAGCGTCGAGGGGTAATGGTCCGCGAACCCGTGCAGCCCGAGCTGATCGAGCATGGCCCGGCTGCGGTCTTCCGCCTCTGCGGCAGCGACGCCGCGGATCTCGAGGCCGAGCATGGTGTTGCCGAGCGCGGTGCGCCAGGGCAGCAGCAGATCCTTCTGCAACATGTAGCCGACGTTTTGCGGCTGACCGGAAACCTGCCGGCCATGCCAGCGGATGCGGCCCGCATCGGGCGCCAGCAGGCCGCACAGCGTGTTGAGCAGCGTGGTCTTGCCGCAGCCGGAAGGGCCGACGATGCTGACGATTTCGCCCTTGCGCAGCGTCATGCTGAGATCGGCGATGACAGGCACGACCTGGCCATCGAGATCGTAGCCTTTGGCGACATGCTCGACCACGAGCGGGAGGGCGGCGCCGTCCAGGGCCCCACCCTCTCCGGGCTTCGCGTATGTGGCAGCCTCGGCGATCATTTCAGGCTTGCAATCGCCTTTTCAGCGAACGAGTTGTCGATGATCTGCTCGAACGAAACCGATCCCTTGGCATTGCCGAGGTAGATCTGCATGTCCATGAGATTCTTCCACTGATCCTGCTTGGTGATCACGGACTGCGCCGGGATCAAATATTTCAGCTCCGCGTCGATCGCCTTGTCGACGACCTCGCCGGGCAGATCCGGAAACTCTTTCCGTGCGACCTCCTTGGCAAAGGCCGGATCGGCGTAGGTCTTGCGCGAGGCCTCCTCGAACGAGGTGACGAGCGCCTGCACCATTTCAGGATCTTTCTGGATGGTCGAGGGCAACACCATGATTCCGGTGTTGCAAAACGGCCCGACATAATTCGAGAAATCGAACACGACCTTGGCGCCTTGCGCCTCCGCGGCGGCGACGCTCGGCTGATAGGCAACCGCCATGTCGGCCTGCCCTGCCAGCATCGCCGCGATCTCGGTCCCGGGATTGACGGGAACGATCGTGGCGTCGGTACCCAGCTTGAGCCCGGCTTTTTCCAGCATCCGCTTTGTGACGCTGAAGTTGGTGTTGGGCTCCGGCGAGGTGACGATCTTGAGACCCTTGAACTCCTTCGGATCGGTGATCGGCTTGAGCGTCTTAGAGACGCCGAAATAATGTGCGCGCTGCACGACCGTTCCCACAACGACACCGGGGCCGCCATTCTCGCGTGAGATCTGCGCCATGGTCGCATCGCCGATCGCGAAGTCCGCGGAGCCGCCGAGCACGGCCGCGAAAGTCTGGGTGTCGCCGCCGGCGGCGCTCACCTTCATGTCGAGACCGTTCTTCTTGAAGATGCCGGCATGCATGCCGACGTAGAGGTTGATGTAGCCCAGATTGTGCACGGCCTCGCTGAAGCGAACGGTCTTGAGCCCGGCGGCGGACGCGGTACGGGATCCCATGAGCGGTGCGGCGCCGATGCCGGCAACGAGCATCGACGAGGCTGCGAGGAATCGGCGGCGGTTGAGCACACGACCACTCGGCGTGGCCGGAGGACGAACATGATTGGTCATGGCGCAAAATTCTCCAGAGCTGCTGAAAGGCAGCTCAAAGACTAGGCGCCGACCTCCGCGCATCAAGGCGAAATAAGCGACGCATTCTGCACGTGATTTGAACCTGGCGATGAATATGTCGCGCGAGTGACGCGAACGCTGGATTCTTGATCTCGTTGCGCCTCATTTCCGCTCGTTATGCAATCGGTCAGCGGGAAACGTCGGCGGACCGAGATCGATTCCGTCATTTTTGACATTATCGCTGCACAAAGAATTTGCAGAACCGCAATGCATTTGCAGGTTCTATTCCCCTCGAGCGGATTCCGCAGGTTACGGATTGACGCGCACTGAGGAGAAGCGGCCGGTCAGCGCGCCGCCACACTTCTCCGCTGCGATCCGGCTGGCGCGAGTGCCCTGCTGCGGCGCGGCCGTCGTTGTGCCGTCTTTCTTTTCAGTATCCGCGTTGCGCAACTGTTCGAACAGATTGCTCACGAGGCCGCGCAAACGCACATTCTCGGACTTCAGCTCGTTCATCTGCTGAACGGCGCGGACGTCTAGGCCGCCGAAGCTGCGGCGCCAGCGATAGAACGTGCGCTCTGTAATGCCGGCAGCCTTGCAGATTTCTGCAATCGACACCCCGGAGCTCGCCTCGGCAAGGAGATGAATAATCTCATTCTCAGTGAAACGGGACCGCCTCATCGATCTCTCCCTCGGCCCGCCATTTGCACGGAACACCGCGCAGGGCCTGAGGCCAAGTATAGCCGAAGGATTGCCGCAGCCTAGAATATCCGAGGACGATTTTGCCGGTCACGCCCGTGGCGCCCCCGGAACGGTCGCCCGCCCGCGAGAGAGCACCCACCACGCCTGGAGTTCATCCGATGCAACGCCACCACGAAATAGCCAGTACGCCCGAAAACATGGTCTGGGGCTATCTGGACTGCAGCACACGACCTGTGCTGGAAATCAACTCCGGCGACAGCGTGACGCTGCACAGCTTCCCGGCAGGAGGCAAGGAAACGCTGCCGGACGACCTCTCGCTGGTCCCCGAGGACTATCGAGTTGCCCTTGAGACGATGCAGCCGGGGCCGGGACCTCACTTCATCACCGGCCCCGTTTATGTGCGCGGCGCCAATGTCGGCGACACCCTCCAGGTCGATATCCTCAACGTGAAAGTTCGCCAGGATTGGGGCTTCGTGTCGATCCTTCCTTTGCTCGGAACGCTGCCGGACGAGTTCACGGATTATGAAACGATCCATCCGGTGATCGACCGCGAGCGCGAGGTCTGCATCATGCCATGGGGCACCGAGATTCCGCTCGCGCCCTTTTTCGGCATCATTGCCACGGCCCCGCCGCCAAGCTGGGGCCGTTGCGGGTCACCCGTTCCGCGCGCCTTCGGCGGCAACATGGACAACAAGGAACTGCGGGCCGGCACGACGCTTTATCTGCCGGTGTTCAACGAGGGCGCATTGTTCTTCGCCGGTGACGGCCACGGCGTGCAGGGCGACGGCGAAGTCTGCATCACCGCCCTCGAGACCGGCGTCACCGGGACCTTCCGCCTGACGGTTCGCAAGGACATGGGCCTCCAATGGCCCTTTGCCGAGAGCGCCACGCATCTGATGTCGATCGGGCTCGACGAGGATCTCGATGACGCCGCCAAGCAGGCCGTCCGGGAAATGGTCAAGCACGTCTGCGCGCGGACCAACCGCACGCGTAACGAGGCCTACATGCTGTGCTCGCTGGCCGGCAACCTGCGGGTCACCCAACTCGTCGACGGCAACAAGGGCATTCACATGCTGCTACCCAAAGCGCTGCTTTAGGTCGACGCAAGAGATCAAGACAGCACAACACCTCTCCACCGCAGCTCCCCATCGGCCGACGCGCTGGCCCCTCGCGTTCGGCAACGACGTCGACTTGACTTCCAAACCATCATGTAACATACAAAGTTACATGAAACGGGATTCCCGACTTTCCGGTGTTCTCCACGTCCTCCTGCACATGGCGCAGCAGCCCGGGCCGTTCACGTCCGAGACGCTGGCCAAGGCCATGGACACCAACCCGGTGGTGATCCGCCGCATCATGGCGGGTCTGCGGGAGATCGGCTACGTCCGCTCCGAGAAGGGGCACGGCGGCGGCTGGACGATCGCCTGCGACCTGTCGAAGGTGACGTTGCGCGACGTCTATGCCGCGCTCGGCAATCCCCCGCTGCTGGCGATGGGCAACCGGACCGAGGCGCCCGGCTGTCTGGTCGAGCAGGCCGTCAATGCCGCGCTCGATCAGGCCTTTGACGATGCGGAGGCGCTGCTGCTGGAACGGCTCGGCGAGGTGACGCTGGCGATGCTGGGCGAGGATCTTCGCAAGCGGCTCGGGTCTCGAAAAATCCACGACATCAGCGCACATCGCGCGTGAACGGCTCCATTCACGGGGACAACATCATGACCGACATTCAAGCCGCATTCTCCGATCCACAATTCGTGGCGAGATACACCGAGGGGCCGCGGCGCTTCGTACCGGGCTATGACGCCATGCAGTCAATGACGGCGATTCTGCTCGCCGAAAGCGTCCCCGGCGATGGGCAGGTGCTCGTCCTCGGCGCGGGTGGCGGCCTCGAGCTCAAGGCGTTCGCGCAAGCGCATCCCGGCTGGCGCTTCGACGGCGTCGATCCGTCTGCGGCGATGCTGGCGCTGGCCGGGCAAACCCTGGGGCCGCTCGCACCCCGTGCACGCCTTCATCAAGGCTATATCGATGATGCGCCGGAGGGACCGTTCGACGGCGCCACCTGCCTGTTGACCCTGCACTTCGTCGATGTCGCCGAGCGGCGCCGCATCGCCTCGGAGGTCCGCCGCCGGCTCAAGCCGCGCGCACCGTTCGTGGTCGCGCATCTGAGCGCGCCCGACGGCGAGGAAGAGCGCCCGCTGTGGCTGTCGCGCTACTCGGCGTTCCTGGCCGCCTCCGGTGTCGAGCCCGAGCAGGCGGCGGCCGCGCGGAACGCCGTCACCAACCATCTTGAGATTCTCGCACCCGCGCAGGACGAGGTGATCCTGCGCGAGGCCGGCTTCTCTGACCCGACCCTGTTCTACACCGGCTTCGCGTTCCGCGGCTGGGTGGCCTACGCCTGAGGCGTCACCGCTTCCTCGACACGGCAGGCATCATCGATGCATCGCCGGATGCGCCAGGGCTTCAAATTCTCTAGCGCTGAACGACGGCCGCCAGTTTCTTCACCGCCGGCGGCTTCCACGTGCCGTTGACGATCGAGGGACTTTTGTCATTCGGCCAGTACAATCGCATCATCAACTGGAATTTGCCGGATGGAGCCGGTAGCCAGTTGGATTCCTTGTCTGCGCCCGGGGAGTCCTTCTGGATATAGATGTCGACGGAGCCGTCCGGGTTCGATTTCAGATTCTGCCGGGCACTGATCGAATAGCGGTTGATCGGGTTTGCTACGAAGAAGTAGTTGCTGTCATACATCGTCAGCGACCAGAAGCCGCGCGCAGGCGGCAACCGTCCCTTTGCAAAATGCAGGACATATTTGGCGGCGCCGTCATAGGCCTTGCCTTCCCCATCCTTCTGCGAGCTGGGATAGACGGCATCTTGCGGCCGGTTCGCACCGAGGCCGATGGCCGTGACAAATGCCCGCATGAAATAGTCGGTCCCGTAGATTCCGGTTTTGGTCGTGTACCCCCATCCGTTGATATCCTTGACCTCCTTGTTGACCTTGAACTGAAGCAAGATCCGGTCGAAGGCGATCTGCGGGACACGTTTTGCAAAGTCCGCGTTGCGCAATCTGCTCGGATCGAACTCCTGGCCGGCGACGAGGCCAATCCGCGCGAACCTGGCGAGTGCGGGGGCATCCGCTGCGGCCGGCGGGTTCGCCTTCATGAGCCGCGCCAGGAGTGTGAAGTAGGCGACGGCATCCAGGCCATTCACTTGATCGCGCACGGCGGTCTTCATGTCGATGGAGCGATCGACCTCGCCGGCTGGCGGCGTATAGGGCTTGCCGTAGCTGCTCAATGGCACCAGCTTGCACGCGTCCTGCGCAGCATGGACTGCGGCATAGTCTTCCGGCGTTCCCGTGCAGTAGATCCGTCCGAGTATCCACACGAGGCTGGTCGGCGACTTGTACTCCTTGACGCCCGAGGGGAGCGCACCCTTCCAGCCCGGCCCGGTGATCGCGTAGGTCTGCGCACCCGTCCCCGTGGTTCGCTTTCCTGGCGCCTGAAACACGTCGGTCCAGCCGTCCAGCATCGGAAACAGGAAATAGCGATCCTTCATGTCGGGGATGCTGAGGACCCACGGCTCCTTTTCGACGTCGATGAATGCCGTCGTGTAGAGGGTGTCCGCATTCGGCGCGGTCACATCGCGGAACGAAGCGTCAGGATATTGGCGCGACTTGATGAACTGGCCCATCGGCGCGCGATTGCCCACCGGGCTCGCGACATTCGTGATGATCCTTCTCGTGTATTCCATCGTCACCAGCGGATAGCCGTAGATGTAGGCATCCTGAGCCACGGCAAACTCTTCCACTCCTTCACCGAAGTCGCGCAAGATGTCGCCGAATTCTGCGCGGGCCAATGTGCTGAATGATGCCCCTGCAAAGAGACTGAGACCGCCAATGGTCGCCTGGCGTCGGGATATCCGCATTGCCTTCCCTCCTCTGCGAAGAACTTTTACGCTAGGTGCCGCAAATCGCGTGACGCTTGATCCAGATCAAGTCCCGGAGGACGTCGCGCTCAGGGCGGTTGAGCGCCTCTTGGGGTGAAAGGTGGACGCCTGGATGGTGACGATCTCGACGGGCTCAGCCGCTTCACTTCCGCGGCTGGGTGGCCTGCGCCTGAGGCGTGCGTCACGGCTTCATCCGCGCGTCACCGATCGAAGGGAATCCCGGGCCCGAGATGATACCGGCTCGAATAGAACACCAGCGGGGTGGTGTCGCGGTAGTCGCACGCCGAGACTTCGGCGATGATCAGCGTGTGGTCGCTGACATCGACCTGACGCGTGACTTCGCAGGCGAACCAGGCGATGCAGCCGGACAGGCGGGGCAGGCCATCCACGATGTCGTAATCCGGACTGGCGCCGGTGTTCGGCTGGCTGGCGAAATGCCGCGAGAGGTCGCGGCCGTGATCAGGCAGGACGTTGACGCAGTAGCGTGAGGTCGCCGAGATCGCACGGTGCATGCGGCCGGGCATGACCGAGACCAGCACGGTCGGCGGCGACAGGCTGACGGTGACGAAGCTGTTCACGGTCATGCCGCAGACGCGGCCGTGCTCGTCGAGCGCTGTCAGCACCGCGACCCCGGTCGCAAAGCGCGAGGCGGCCTCGCGGAACGAGGCCGGATTGGCACGCGACATCTTGGTTTCCGTTCGCATCGATCCTCACGCGATCGCCCTGAGCGGCTCAGGCGGGGCCGACATGCGCTCGATCCAGGCCTGGATGCGCGAGGGCGTCGAGATGCGGTCCCACTGCCGGTCCGGATAGTTGAAATTCTCGGTGAACTCGTTCGCCAGCGCCGGGTTCTGGCTCATCGCGCCGATCAGCATGCCCAGCGCTTCCGTCGGCGGCTGCAGCATTACGTTGGTCCAGCGCGACGCCGCCAGCACGCGGTCCTGCCGCTTCAAATCGATCTTCTCGCACAGACGGGCGTCAAACGCGTCGGAATTGACGATCTCCTCGCCGAGCACGAAGGCCGCATAGGAGGCGACGTTGGCGCCCTGGCCCATCATGGGATCGACGATCGCCTGGACGTCGCCGAGCGCGATCGCGCATTTGCCGTCGTCGAATTCGACCACCGTGTTGCGCACCGTCGGCACGACGCCACCTTGCAACAGATCCTGCGGCTGCGCGAGGTCGAAGCGCGCGGTATCGATGCGGTCGTAGGTGGTCGGATGATGCTTCTCCAGCTTGCCCAGCAGCACCTTCAGGAAGTGCTTCGGATTGTCGTCGTAGCTGAGCGTCGCCAACTCCTCCATGTCGCCGCCCGGCACGTTCTCCATCAGCAGCGCGTTGGCGATGCCGTCGAAGGTGATGGTCGGGATCACGATCATCTCACCATGGCCGGGAGATACCGAGAGCGTGACGTTCATTGGATCGGGCTGCCGCACGCCGGTGTAAAGCCCGACACACAGCCGCCGCTGCGGCTGCGAATAGGGCGTATGCTCCGGACGGTAGGTGAAGAGCTGGCCCAGCGGACCCTTGCCGGTCGACACCACCAGGAGATCGAAGCGGGCGACCAGCGGGCGGATGTCGCGCTCTTCGATGCGGCGGTATTCGATCCTGCCGCCGCGGCTGGCGAAGTCGTTCATCAGCGCGGGCAGATAGATCCGGTAGTCGACGGCGCGGCTCGGCTTCGAGAAGTCACCGCGAAAGCTCAGCGGCTGCGGGAAATTGAAGACGTGATCGTGATAATAGTAATGGTCTTTCGGATCGGTCCAGTGATTGACGCCGAGATAGTCCTCGCGCGCGATCGTCACATGGTGATGTGCGACCGTGTTGATGAGCCGGATATCGCGGTAATCCTCGGGCGGCCGGTCGGTGATGACAGTGGCGTCCACGCCATGCTTTTGCAGATACAGCGCGAGATGCAGCCCGGCGATGCCGGCGCCGACGATTCCGATGTTGCGTGCCATTGTCGTCTCCTCCCCTGATTGCTCGTTTTGAGGAAGCCTAACGATCGGCCGTGTTGCACACTACGGAATAACTGGGATATGATTTATTCCGGATCGGAATAGATCATGGACCGGATCGACTGCCTGCGTGCCTTCGTTCGCACCCTCGAGGGTGGCAGCTTCTCGGCGGCGGCCAAGGAGCTCGGGATCGGCCAACCCGCCATCAGCAAGCGCATCGCGATGCTGGAGAGCGAGTTCGGCACGCAGCTGTTCTTGCGCACGACCCGCACGCTCAAGCCGACGGCCGAGGCGCACCGGATCTACGAGCTCGCGCGCCAGATTCTCGGCAGTTTCGACATGGCGCGGTCGAGCGTCGAAGAAGCGGCGCCCCGCCCCACGGGCACGCTCCGGATCGGCGTGCCGTCGTCGTTCGGACGGCGCTACATGATGCCCATCATCGCCGAATATGTGCGGAATTATCCGGAGGTCCGGGTCGACATCCGCTTCAGCGAGCGGTTCGTGAACCTGGTGGAAGAAGGCATCGAGCTTGCCTTGCGGATCGGACATCTAGAGGCCAGCACGCTGGTCGCCCGCCGGCTCGGCACCGTACAGCGCCATCTGGTTGCGACACCCACCTATTTGCACGGCCGCCCGCTGCCACGGACGCCTGACGATCTCGGCTCGCATCAATGCATCGTCTATTCCAGGATGTCGCCGGCGCATCAATGGGCGTTCGAATCCGAGCACGGCCGCCACGTCGCATCGGTCAATGGCCCCATCCATGTCGACGATGCCGATGCGATGCAGGAGGCAACGATGCATCATCTCGGCATCGCCATTCTGCCCGAATGGAATGCCGCCGACGGTCTTCGCAGCGGCGAGCTCGAGCATGTGCTTCCGGACTACGGCATCGCCGCGCTGCCGCTGCACGCGGTCTATCCGGAGACGCACTGGATGACGCCACGGGCGCGAAGCTTTCTAAACCTCCTGGTCGAACGCGCCGAACATTTTGCAGTTATCCCGTCGGAAAGCACCGGCATCCATGCAGGTGGTTGACGCCGTCTCACCCGGCATTAAATGACGTCCATGAAAAAGATCGGATTCCTCTCCTTCGGACACTGGACCCCCTCGCCGCAATCGCAGACGCGCTCGGCGGCGGACACGCTGCTGCAATCGATCGAGCTTGCGGTCGCGGCCGAGCAACTCGGCGCGGACGGCGCCTATTTCCGCGTGCACCATTTCGCGCGCCAGCTCGCCTCGCCCTTTCCGCTGCTCGCGGCGGTCGGCGCGAGGACGAGCAAGATCGAGATCGGCACCGCCGTGATCGACATGCGCTACGAGAACCCGCTCTACATGGTGGAGGACGCAGGCAGCGCCGACCTCATCGCGGGCGGCCGGCTGCAGCTCGGCATCAGCCGCGGCTCGCCCGAGCAGGTGATCGACGGCTGGCGCTACTTTGGTTATGGCCCGGCCGACGGCCAGAGCGACGCCGACATGGGCCGGCGCCATGCCGAGGTGTTTCTCGACCTACTTCGGGGCGAAGGTTTTGCCGAGCCCAATCCGCAGCCGATGTTTCCGAACCCGCCGGGGCTGCTGCGTCTCGAGCCGCACGCGCAAGGCCTGCGCGAGCGGATCTGGTGGGGCGCCGGCTCGAATGCCACCGCGGTGTGGGCGGCGAAGCTCGGCATGAATTTGCAGAGCTCGACGCTGAAGAACGACGAGACCGGCGAAGCTTTTCACGTGCAGCAGGCCGCGCAGATCCGTAGCTATCGCGCCGCCTGGAAGGAGGCCGGCCACGCCCGCGAACCCCGCGTCTCCGTCAGCCGCAGCATCTTTGCGCTGGTCGACGATCGCGACCGCGCCTATTTCGGCCGGGAGCGCGGGGGCGAGGACCAGATCGGCTTCATCGACCCGCAGACCCGGGCGATCTTCGGCCGAAGTTATGCCGCCGAGCCCGATGCGCTGATCGAGCAGCTGCGTCAGGACGAGGCGATCGCGGAAGCGGACACTCTGCTGCTGACGATCCCGAACCAGCTCGGAGTCGATTACTGCGCGCATGCGATCGAGGCGATCCTGAAGCACGTGGCACCGGCGCTGGGGTGGCGCTGACATGAGCCGGCGCGGCACGACCAGAAGTCGCGGTTGACTTCGTCCACCACCGTCGCCAATGATCCCCGCGGGGACTGTTGGACTGAATCAGGGGGTTGGAATGGGCTTGCGTCCGGGGATTTTCGTTGCGGCTTTCCTGCTTGCGGGGTGTGCGTCGGGGCCGATGGGCAGCACGGCTCTCACGGACAACGTCAAGGCAAATACTGCGCGGCTGGTGGTCTATCGCTCATCCGCCCTCGGTTTCGCAATCCAGCCAAGCTATTCGGTCGATGGACGCTCCGTTGGAGGCAGTCAGGCTGCCGGCTTCGTGGCCTGCGACCTGCCTCTGGGCCGTCACGAGGTTGCGGTCAACAATCTTCCGCTGAGCAGCAATCTGTTCGGACAGGGAAGCGAGAAGGTCAGCCTCGATCTGCGCGCCGGCAGCACCACCTACCTCTCCGCCCAGCCCCAGATGGGAATCATCACGCCCGGTGCAATCACCTTGGTTCAGGTGACGGAAGGCCAGGGCCGAGCCGACGTCGCCAGCTTGCATCAGAGCAACAGCTCATGCGGCAAGGCGTGATCTGAGGCGCCGTGGCTCGTTCACCTCTCCTGCTTGCGGGAAAGGGAGCGCTCCGCCGACAGTTGCGCTGTCACCACAACGCAGCGTTGGCGGCCTGCTGATAGATCATCGCGGCGACGAGCGAGAGCAGCAGGCCGGCGCCTGCAAAAATCACGAGCACCTTCAGAGTTTCGACGTCGACACTGGTTCGCGTCGCGCGGGATATTGCCTTTGCCAGTGCAGCCATCATCGCCAGCTCCGAAGTTGGCCACGCGGCGGCGAGGCCATGCTTCATCTAGCGTCATTGGCGCAGTCTGCGTGTGAAGCAGATTACAGGCGAGCTTACGTGTACGAAGGCGGGCCGCTGCCATCGAACGCGAGAAGCCTGCCGCCGGCGTAGCGGTCGGTGCAACCTCGGCTCGTTCAAAGGCAGCAGATGACGCGGCCCCGATTCTACTCTCGCAGAAACCGGGGCCCTTCACGTTCAATGCATATGGCCAATGAGATAGATGCCGGCGCCGACGACCAGGATGGCCGGCACAGCCCAAAGAATCAGGATGGGCATTTTCCTCTCCTCCTATCAGTTGCTCCCGGAGACCGAACGGGAAAAAGTGGCAAATGTTCCTTCGCCGATGGAACGGGCCGGTGGATGGCAAGTTCAATGCAGCGCCGCATGTAGCGGCGAGGGAGAATGCGATGAAGAAGTTCGTACTGATATCGGCGGCCGCCTTGCTCGTGTCGACGAGCGCGTTGGCGCAGACCACTGTCGTCACCACGACCGGCGCCGGCCATGGCGCTGCGGTGCAGATCGAGCCGGAATATCGCACCAGGATCCGGTCCTACGTCACCGAACAAAAGATCCGCCCCGTCGAAACACGCGAGAAGATCGTGATCGGCTCGCCGGTGCCGCGCGACGTCGAGCTCGCGACCGTTCCGAGCGACTGGGGTCCTTCGCTCACCCGGTACCGCTACGTCTATTCCGGCAGCCACGTGATGCTGGTCGACCCCGAGACCCGCATGGTCGTCCAGGAGGTCGACTAACGCCGCCGCGGCGGGCCGTGGAGGAGCGGCCCGCCGCGTCATCGCACCTTGTTCATGCGCGGTAGCATCCGATGCCCATCGTTCGATATTTTCTGGTTGCAGGCGCATTCGTTGTCGCGCTGCTATGCGCACTCGATCGCTCTATGCCGCCGCTCACCGATATGTCTGCGGGCACGGGCGTCGACCGCAGCATCATCCGCATCCACTCTGCAAGCGCCTGGCCTGAAAAGATCGTCTTCGATACGTCCACTCAGATCGCGACCGTGGTCTCCTCGCCTCTGCTTGCCACCGAGAGGCGAGACGACTCCGGCCAAGCGCTGGCGATAGCGGCACCGCAAAAGCCGGAGATCCAGAACACAGCCGCATCTCCGCAGAGCGCCGTTCGGGCAACGAGCTTTCGCTCAAATCGAACGGCGCGTGCAGCCGCTTCACGTCGGCCCTACGACCATCAGCTGATCGTCGGAGCGTTCCGAGAGAATTGATCTCTGCCGCAGCACACTGCGTGCATTCCTGCAAGCGTTCAGCCCGGATGAACAACGAATGAATGACCGCGGTGCGGTCCATCGCGCAACGGAACTCAGCACAAGCAAGAATCTGCAGTCAACGTCTCCCGACACAGGAACGTTTGCGCAATTGCCAGTTTATCCCGAGCCTGAATTTGGCATTTCGTTTTTTGAAAAACTGGAGGAGAACGACATGAGGATCCTGAAACTTTCTGCGGCTGCGGCCGCGCTGCTCGCCGGCACGGCGCTCGCCGTTGCGCAATCGAGTTCGACCGTCGGCACCGGCGGATCGTCGGCGGGTGGCGGCACCAGCAGTTCGACTGTGGGTACCGGCGGCTCTTCGGCCGGCAGCGGATCGGCCTCGACGCTCGGCACTGGCGGCTCGTCGGCGGGCGGCGGCACCAGCAGTTCGAGCGTCGGCACCGGCGGCTCGGCGGCCGGCACCGGCTCCAATTCTGCATCGACCCTTGGCACCGGCGGCTCGTCCGCTGGCGACGGCAAGAGCGGCTCGACGGTAGGCGCGGCCGGCTCGTCTGCGGGTCATGCCAGCGACATGGGCATGGAAAAGGGCAAGGGCCACAACAAGGGCGAGATGAAGAAGGACAAGGATTGATGCCTTGACCCAGGAGCGGCAGCGATGCCGCTCCTTCGTCTTTGTTGGAGGAGAATTCGCATGAACAGATCAATCGTTGCGATCGCAGCGTTGAGCTTGATGAGCGGCGCTGCTCAGGCAACCACCCTGGAAAAGACCGGCAAGACGGCATCGGGCGAGACCTGCAAGGTCACGGTCGAAAAACATGCCGACGGCAGCATCACCGCGGTCGGCTCATCGGGTTCAAGCACGACCGGTTCGACAGCCTCGAGCGGTTCGCTTTCAAGCTCGAGTTCGGCCGGCGGATCGTCGGTGCACGTGCAGGCGGGCGGCGGCAGCGTATCCAGCTCGTCCTCGACCGCGGGCGGGCCTGGCTCGACCAGCGCGAGCACCATCACTGTCAACGGCTGCACGATTTCGACCTCGTCCCCCTAAGATTCATCAAGAGGATTCAACATGAGAACGTCATTCGCGACCGCGGCAATCGCAGCTCTGCTTGCCGCCACCTCACCGGCTCTCGCACAGAAGAGCGTCACGGGCGGAAGCGGCGGCTCGGCTACGGCGGGCGGCACCTCTGCCTCGACGGTTGGCACCGGCGGCACGTCGACGTCGGCGAACGGCAGCACCGGCTCGTCGATCGCGGCCGGCGGAAGTGCCGCTGCCGTCGATGGCAAGGCGCAGACCGGCGTCAGCACGAACAAGGGCAACGGCCCCGTGATGAACTCCAATGCCCGGGCGCAGGCTCATGACGGCGGCACGTTCAGCCGCTCGCATACGCGCACCCAGGTCAAGGCTGGTGAAGAGGTCGGCTCGACGACCAAGACGATGTCGCATGTGCCGGGCTCGAAGCCGACGATGTCGACCACCTCGACGACCGCACGCTAACCTCACGCCCCCTGCTGCCCGACTTGTTCGGGCAGCTTTTCTTGAGCAGTTCAGTTAGCGCTCAGGCTGTGGCTGACACGCGTGACGACTCGGTCCCATTGCCGCTTCTCGGCCGCGGGATAATTGATCAGCACGCAGTGCACGTAGCCTCGCGAGAAATTGCAGCGGTCGTACCAGATCTTGTCGCGCTTGATGCTGGAAACGACGAAGAATTTCGGGGTCACACGCTTGTAGATGATGCCGGAAGGTGGCTCCTTCTTGGCCAGGAACGCAGACGGCGAGAGACGCTGGCTGTTGGAAACAGCCTGCACGGTAAGATCGGCCCGACCATCGGCGGTTCGAAATTGCTGACCGAAGCCGTCGGGCTTGCCCGCAAGCTCCGTGAACAGCGACATGGGAATGTCCACCGATGTTCCAGCTTCAGGGATGCGGTACGCCGTCCAGCTTTCCGCACGCGCAGCTGAGAGCGTCGCGAGCAACGTGACGATGGCGGCAAATGTGGTCCTCATGTTCGGTTCCTCACGCGCGCGGAATCAATTGCAGCTCCATCAGGGCGATCCTCTGCAGATCAGCGGCGTTGCGCTCGCCAGCACCGGCGGTACGCAGGATGGATTCGGCGAGTGTGGTGACATGCGAGGAATGCACGGGCTCAGGGAGGCTCGCGACCGCGGCTTCCAGGGCGCCCGTCATGATAGCGATCACGTCGGGAGAGAATGAGGCGTTGGAAAAATTTTTCATCGGGCGGGACCGGCCCTTTTTGCGGCGAGCACGAACAACGCCGGGAAAAAGCGGAAGTTCCCACGACAGCAATCAGGAGCGGCGGCTTAGGTCACCGGCTGATATCGCGCGACATGCTCGATTTCCGTCCCCTCGCTCGCGACTGCCTGCATTCTCGCATGACTGCCGATGACGAGGCCGGTGAGCGAGAGCATGAGCCCCAGCGCGAGCGGCGCGAACAAGGCCTCTTCCTGAAACAATCCGTTGAGCAGCACGACCATGACGCCGAAGCCGGCGAGTCCCTGCGTCAGATAGCCTGACGACGCGTAGAGGCGCCAGGCCTTGAGCGCCATCGCGAAATAGAAGGCCAGCGGCACGAGGGCACCCACGCCCATCTGGTACAGGAGAACGCCGATCGCGCTCTCGACCGCGCCGTCGATCGTCCCGGCGGCCTGCGCCGCGCTCCAGTCGATGGAGAAATAGCTATCCGCCAGATTGCCCCCGATGCCGAGGCCCCGGCCGAAGGGCTTCTGCACGAATCCGTCCAAACCGCCCATCAACCCGATCACGTGATAGTCGCCGATCTGCAGTCCGAGGCGGATCGCCAGGATCGCAAAGGCGATCATGCCGAGGAAGCCGAACAACAACGTCACCACGGCGCCGATCAGGCGTGTCCCGATCCAGGCCGCGGTCACGAAGATGA
This sequence comes from Bradyrhizobium symbiodeficiens, assembly GCF_002266465.3. Lineage (NCBI taxonomy): Bacteria > Pseudomonadati > Pseudomonadota > Alphaproteobacteria > Hyphomicrobiales > Nitrobacteraceae > Bradyrhizobium > Bradyrhizobium symbiodeficiens. The sequence goes on from NZ_CP029427.2 coordinate 6,629,425, forward strand.
CCGTAATGAGCGCGCCCTTCACGCTGCAGAAAACCAGCAGCGGCAACGCCGCGAGGGCCAGCAGCGGCCGTCCGACCGAAAACAGGAACAGAGTGAGAAAGGCGAGCCCGTAGGCGAAGCTGATCGGGTGCATGTTCGGACCGTTGATGCGCAGCATCTTCGACAGGCCGAACCCCTCGAGCAGGGGCGTGTTCAGGAAATCGAAGCTGAAGCGGTCCTTGAGGTCGACGGGCACGTTGCCGGTGGCCCGCATCTGGGCTTCCCAGACACCCGAATGGGTCGCCTTGAGCTCGTCGAACCCCCAGAACGTATAGCCGTTGGTGATGGCCAGCCAGAGATCGCGGAAGACGAGCTCGACATAGCCGCACAGCAGAAGGATGACCGCGAGCGTCACCAGGAACGGCGTGATGCGCACTTCATAGGTCGCGGCGGTCAGAAGCGAGAGCTGGAACAGGAACAGCGGCAGCACGATATTGCGCAGATAGACCGCCGCGGGCTGTCCGTCCTGGACGAAGCCGATCGCGAAATACAGCGACACCACGGCGAGCGTGACGACACCCCAGCGCATGATCCGGTTCACCTCGGCCGATTGATTCCGCTGGCCCAGCACGTAAAGGCCGAACGTCGCCAGCCACATGACGGAGCAGACGAGGAAATTGTAGCCCTTGATGAAGTCGAGATCGGACGGCAGCGGAACCAGCGGCGACAGGACCGAGACGAACAGGTTCTGGAAGAACAGGACGAAGATCGCGATGGCCGGCGCGTAGGTCGGGACCGCCAGCACGATGGCGATGCCGACGAAGACCTCGACGACAATGCCGAGAGCCGGATTAGCCAGATGCAGGATAGGTGCACAGCCGATCGTGGCCGTGGCGATGCAGAACGTCGCGGCCAGCTCGCGCCAGGCCGGCGGCGATGTCACCGCCTGCACACACTGATCCTGGGTCAAGTAACCGGCGCTCATCGATCGTCCTTTGGCATCGCGCGGGGAGCACGATAGCGGGCCGCTGTGTAAGGATTCGTTAACGATAGCGAACCGGCGCGATGTCAGCGCCGGCCGGGCCGGCTCGCACCGCCGAGCAGCGCCCGCATCACGTCGGGATCGGGCCTGCCGGTGCTGCGATCGACAAGACCAAAACCCTGAGCCAGCTCCCAATGCGTCCAGCCCCAGCAATGCTCCCTGGCATAGGCGGTGACCTCGGCCAGCCAGCGCAACCGGCTTTGTCTCGGCGCGCCGGCTTTCAGCACGCCGAACTCGTTGATGATGATCGGACGCCTGAACTGCTGCTGCCATGCGAGCGCGGGCGCGAGCCAGCGATCGGCCACCGGCTTGTCCTTGGCAGCGGCGATTGCGACGTCGAGCATGCCGAGCGCCTTGACCGCGCCCCTCGCCTGCAGATCGCTGCGGATCGCCTGGACCTTGGGATCGTCGGCATTGATCGGATAAGGCAGATCGATGATGTCGTGCAGCGGATCCTGTGAATCCCAATGGGCCTGATGGGTGAACACCATGGGATCGTAGAAGTGGATCGCATAGACGACATCAGTATCCGCCAGCGGACGAAACCGCGGCAGGGAGTCCGCGCGTTGCCAGTTGACCGGACCGACGATGAGGGTGTTGGCGGGAAGCAATTTGCGGACGAAGGCGGCGAGCGTCTCGGCCTGCCTTTGCCATGTGTCGGCGTCGATATCGGGCTCGTTGAGCAGCTCGGCGAAGATTCGATCGGCTGGATAGGAGTGCATGATTCCCGCGAGGCCGCTCCAGGCCTCCTGCATCTCGCGCAGCGCCGCGTCCGGATCCTGCTTGTGCAGGCGGTTGAAGCGCTCGCCGGGATGAAGATCGACGGAGATGGCATAGCCGAGCGCCGTGAGCTGCTTCAGCGCCTTGACAAGCACAGCCAGCGTCTCGTCGCGCTCGACCGTCGATGCGAAACGCGGCATCACACGCTCGGCCGGCACCGGCAGCCGGACGTGACTCATTCCAGCGCGGCGCAACTGCTGCAGCAATTCGCGGCTTGGCACCTCGCCATTGATCCAGCCGTCCGCATTGAAGCCGCGGGACAATGCGGCAAGCCTCGCGGGCGCGACCGTCTGCGGAACGGGTACGCAAGTGTCGGCGAAGGCCGGCGGACCAAACGAGATCGACAGGAGCATCGCAGCAACCAGCCGACGACGCAGCGAGGCTGCCATCGTCAAACCGCAAGGCCCAATGCGCCGCCCTCGGGATGCGGCGCCTGCGAGCCCGTCGGCGCATGATTGACGACGAGCCCCATCGGCACGGTCTCATACTGCGACAGCGCCGCGGTCACCCGGCGCATCGCTGCCGACCCTAGCTCGCCGGCGCGCGCCACCAGGACGATCAGGTCAGCATGCGCGGCCAGCGCGATGGCGTCGGGCTGCAAGGCGAGATTGCCGGCATGGACGATGATCAGGTCGAACTCCGAACGAATATCGTCCTCGGGCCTCGCATCGGCCTTTCGGCCGGCGCTGAGAAGCTCGTCGATCGATTGAAGTCCAGCCGTGGTCGAGCCGTCGTTCCATTCGGTCACCGGCGGTTGGTGTCCTGCGAATTCGCCCTGCAACCGGATCAGCACGCTCATCATGCCCCTGTTCACGGCGGCGCGATTGAGCGAACGCGCAACGGTGTTTCCGCCAGCGCTCTTGCCGACCGACAGCACGAGAGCGACCTTGCAACCGCGCACGGGCACGCGATCGATCCGCTCGAGCAGCGGCCGCAGATACGGACCGAGATCGAGCTCGGCTGGAGTGGCGATCGGTCGTTGCCAGACGGTGCTGGTCGCAGTCCCGGACGCGGACGCCAGATCGGGAATGCGGGCCCAGACAGGGAGCCGCGGCATCGCCTCGGGCCGGAGAGCGGCGGCGACCGGCGGTTGGACTTGAGGCTGGACCTGCTGCGGGACTCGAGCCTGGACCTGGCGGTCCTCAGCCGCGTGCACGGCAGCCTCGGCAGGCGCGGGCCCGCCGGACATGCTCGTCATCATCGCGACGGCGGCAGTCGATGTCAGCAGCGAGCCGATCGCCAGCGCCGCCAGCAGCAGAGCGAGCGGCGGACGGGTCGAGCGCAACGGCGGAATGGCGGGCGAGGCGATCTTGCTCTGGGAGCTCTGCAGCTGACGCTGCTCGTTCGTCGTCTTGAACCGCGACAGGAACTGCTCGTAGATGTTCTTGTTGGCATCGGCGTCGCGCTGCAGCTCCTGCAGCTTCACCAGCGCCTGGCCGTCGACCAGCATCTGCGTCTCGACCGCCTTGAGCTGCTTTTCCAGCGCGTTCTGCTGCTCCCGCTGAGCTTCGTATTCGGACTTGGCAGTGTCGATGTTCTTCTTCCGCTCGACCTCGATCTGCCGGTTGATATCGGCCAGCTGACTGTAGGAGATCGCGAGATCGGGATGGCGCTCGCCGTACACCGCCTTCTTCTGCGCGATCTGGTCATTCAGGGTCGAGCGTTGCGCGCGCAGCATGCTCAAAAGGTCCTGCTTCACGGGACCTTCGACGTTGGCCTTGAGATCGCGTTGCACCTGCTCGTAGCGCGCCTTGGCTTCCTCGGTGCGAAGACGGGCGGCGGAGACCTGCTGATTGATATCGGTCACCCGCAATTGTTGGGTGGTCGAATCCTTGCCGGCATTGAGGATCTTGTGCTCGAGCCTGAAGGCGGCGACGGCGTCTTCCGATGCGCGCAGGCGCTCGCTCAACGCCTTCAGCCGGTCCTTGAGCCAGTCGGCGGCCTCGTCCGTGGCCTCGGTACGGACACGGCCCTGGCTGGCGACGAACGCCGCGGCGATGGCGTTGGCGTAGTAGGCAGCCCGCTCGGGGCGGTTCGAGGTGAAGGAAATCGCGATGACGTAAGTGAGCCCGCGCCGCGTGATCTCAAGGCGGTTGCGGAACTTCTCGAGCAGGCGCGTCATGTCGGTATGACCGCCGGCGATGTCATCGTCATCGGCGATCTTGAGCTGCTCGATCAGGGGACGGAGAAAGCCGTCCGATTTGGCGATCTCGATCTGGCTCTGAAGCGCCGCGGCGTCCTGGCCGATACCCGGCAAGACGTCCTGCTCCGTGGTGACACGCAGCTCCCGGGGATCGAGCACGACCAGCGCCGTTGCGGCGTAGCGGACCGGCAGAACCATCAGGGCGATGATGCCGAGGGCGAACAACGCCAGCGCCAGCGTCAGAATCCTCCGGCCGTTCTCCCGCAGGAACGCGAGTGCTCCGGAGACGGTCAGCGATCCCTTGATCAGCGCCGGCGCGGCACCCTCGGGATTCGTGCGCGCAGCCCGCGGCGCTTCCCACGAAGCCGCTGGCTCCGTCGGGGCGATGCTTCGCGGAGATGGGCGGCTACCGAACGCCATGGGGTTGGACTCGAAATCAACTGACAGTCATAGTTCAGAGGCTTGCGACACCGTAAATATCCATGGTTAACCGGCAGTTACGGCCGCGGCACGAAGCCGTCAGGATGTCCGGCTCGGCCATGCCGGCGGTGACGCGGCGCCCGGGATCGCCGGCGGTGCAGGCCGATTTCAACGCGCCCCGCGTCGAGGCGGCCTTGAGGAAAAATCAGCACCGATCGATCAAATCCAGCCCAAGCTACGGAGCAGCATGTAGACAGCGACCGCGCATATGAGCGCCGCAAACACGGTGTTCAACGCGCCCTTGCGGCCAGCAAGGGAAGTTGCGGAGCGGGCGCCGAGAAGTCCTCCAACAAGGCCGCCGACGATGAACAGCCCCGCGAGAGACCAGTCCACAAGGCCGGACACGGCGTAGTTCGCCGCAGTTGTCAGCCCGAACGCGGTGACCGCCAGGAGAGAGGAACCCACCGCGTACAAGATCGGCATGCCGGTGGCGGCGATCAGAGCGGGCACGATCAGGAAGCCACCGCCGATCCCGAAGAAGCCGGACAAGGCTCCTGTGGCGAGGCCCAAGCCCACAAGCTTCGGCAGATTTTCCCGATTGAGCCTCACCGACGGCTCCCCCTCGCCGGAACGGCCCCTCAGCATCAGCGCGCCCACGACCATCATGACGATGGCGAACAAGGCGAGAAGATTCTGACCATCAATGATCTTGCCGACAGTGGAGCCGAGAAAGGCGCCGGCTATGCCGGCGAGCGCGAACACCGAGGCGCAGCGCCACTTCACGTTACCGGCGCGGACGTGGTTCGCCAGGTTGGCGGCAGCGTTCGCCGCAACCGCGATGGCGCTGGTCCCGATCGCGACGTGGGGATCCGCCACCCCGACCAGATAGATCAGAAGCGGGACGGCCAGAATCGACCCGCCGCCTCCGACCAGCCCGAGCGAGAAGCCGACCAGCGAACCGGAGGCGACACCAAGTGCGCCTTGGGTCAGGGATAGCATCGTGCATTCCTCAATTGCCATCAGGCAGCGACGGCACGTGGTAGTCCGGCAATGCCGGGGCGCTCACATCAAGACGGCCACGCAACGGGGCGGCGACCGCCGCGACGATCAGTCCGGCACGATCTGCATTTGGCGTTGAGCCCGTGGCTCAACGCCGCTCGCTTTCAACCGGCAACCCCGCCTTGCGCCATGCGTCAAGCCCGCCTTCCACGATGAAAGCTTCGCAGCTTCGGTCCAGTTTCGACGCGAGGCGGGACGCATTGATCTGTGTGCGGGCGCCGCTCTTGCAGTGGAAAATGACCTGCTTGCCCTGATGCGCCGCAAAATCGGCCTCGTCGAGCTTCGACAAGGGCAGGTTTCGAGCGCCCACGATCCTTTCGCGGTCGTGCTCATCCGGTTCGCGGATGTCGATGAGGATAGCGCCCTTTTCGACGAGATGGCGTGCTTGTGCAGGATTGATGGTGGGTAGCGACATTCTTGGCTCCTTCTGTGGTCCTATTTGTTCTTCGTTCTGACAGGCGCGCAAAACAGCCTGTAGAGGGTGGCGAAGAGCTGCTCGATGCGCGGATCGGCGATGCGATACCAGAGCGTCTGGCTTTCCCTCCGAAAAGTGACGAGACCCTCCTCGCGCATCTTGGCGAGGTGTTGGGATAGGGCCGATTGCGACAGGCCCACGGCTTCAGCGAGGGAACTGACGTTGTCCTCGCCGCATTCAACGAGTCTGCACAGGATCATCAACCGGCGTTCATTGGCGAGCGCCCGCAAGATGGCGGCAACCTCGACGGCCTGCTTCTCGAAAGTTTCCGGATCGAACGTCGAGGACGCCATCGGCCTATCTCTCTTACTTTAGATATTGCTTATTTAGCTAATGCTAATATATCCGTCAAGACCGACCAGACGCTGACATCAGGAGGTTCCAGACATGTCACGACCCGTCATCCGATCATTCTTCGACGAGCCAACCAACACAGTGAGCTACCTGGTCGCCGATCCCGCAAGCAAAAAGGCCGCCATCATCGACCCGGTGCTCGACTACGACCACAGTTCGGGCGAGGCGGATACGCGATCCGTCGAAGCGATGCTGAAGGCTGCGGAAGATGCCGACAACACCATCGAATGGGTGCTGGAGACGCACGCGCATGCCGACCATCTCTCGGGCGCGCCGTTCATCAAGGCAAAGACTGGCGCGAAGATCGGCATCGGGGAGCACATCAAGGACGTCCAACGCATCTTCCGGCCGATCTTCAACGCCACCGACTTGAAGACCGACGGCAGCGATTTCGATCATCTGTTCCGCGACGGCGAGCGGTTCAAGGTCGGCGAACTCGAGGTCGAGGTTCTCTATACGCCGGGGCACACGCCGGCAGACATCTCATACAAGATCGAGGATGCGGTGTTCGTCGGCGACACCTTGTTCATGCCCGACTACGGCACCGCGCGCGCCGACTTCCCCGGCGGCGATGCTCACAAGCTTTACCGTTCGATCAAGCGGCTGCTGGCGCTGTCGCCGGAAACACGGCTGTTCATGTGTCACGACTACAAGGCCCCCGGCCGAGATACGTTCGCGTGGGAAACCACGGTACGCGAGCAGCGCGAGAACAACGTCCACGCCAAAGACGGCGTATCGGAAGACGAATTCGTGGCCATGCGTCAGGCGCGCGACACGAAACTGTCGGCACCGAAGCTGCTGCTGCCTTCCATTCAGGTCAACATCCGCGCCGGCAAATTCCCGCCGGCCGAAGCCAACGGGGTGCGCTATCTCACGATCCCCGTGAAACTCAAGGGCGGCGCGCAGACCTGCGTGTAGGGCCCCAGACGATCGTTCATGCCGCGGCACCGGTCGCTGATCAGACGTCGAACGTCAGCTCCGACCGGGTGCCGCTGCCACCTTCGCGGTTCGATATGGTGAGTTTCGCTCCGACCTTTGCGAGCGCGAGCTTGACGATGGCAAGGCCCAGCCCGCTTCCGATCGGGCTCCTCAGTCTACCCCGGAAGAAGCGTTTTCCGATTTGATCGAGTTCGTCGGCGGGGATACCCGGCCCTTCGTCCTCGATGGCGATGGCATTGCCCCGGGCCATCCAGACGACCTGTCCCTCGCTAGTGTACTGCATCGCGTTTTCGTGCAGGTTCCGCAGCGCGAGCTGAAGGCAGTCGGCGTTCGTAGTCAGCACCATGGCCCGGACGCTGGCGTCGATCGTCACCGTCGTCCGTTCGTGCCTTGGAGTGGCGGCGACGATCTCCTCGAGGATCGGACCGACCGCGACCGGCGCCAACGGTGCATCGACCGTTTCGGAGTCCAGCCTTGCGATCGTCAGCAGTTGGCGCACCAGGCGCGAGCTCCTGTCGACGGCTCTCACGATCTGTTCGAGCGCCCCCCGCACGACCTTCGGGTCGTCGGCGGCCAAAGCCACCTGGGCCTGCGTCTTCAGTCCTGCCAGCGGCGTGCGCAGTTCGTGCGCCGCGAAGGCGGTCACTTCGCGTTCATGCCGACGCGCGGCTTCCACTCTGCTGAGAAGCCCGTTCAGGGCGACCGCGAGCGGCCTGACCTCGGTCGGAGCACGTTCGGTTTCGACGTGCCGCATGTCGTCCGGCTCGCGCGCGCCGAGGTCCTGGGCCATCTGCCGCAAGGGACGAAGACCCTGCCCCACGCTGGCCCAGATCGCAGCGCCGAGCAGCGGCGCGATCAGCAGCGCGGGCCACATCAGCCCCTTGATCAGGTCGGTCACCAGCCGCTCCCGCAGCCCAACACGGTCCCCCACCATCACGCGGAGATTGTGATCGGCGTCCTCAACCGAGAACACGCGCCAGGGTTCGCCGTCGATGATCCGGTCCGAGAACCCTGAGGCGGCGGGTGAGAGCTGCTGATCGGGTGCGCCGCTCGATTTCGCGAGCATACGGCCATCGAGAGACCAGATCTGGCATGACAGTTGACGTTCGTAGCTACCGAGGGGCTGCAGCGCGCCCGATGTCGAGGCTCCGGGAAGAGCATCGAAGCCGGATGCCAGAGAGGCCACCATGCGCGCGGCCTCCTGCAGGCGCGTGTCGAGAACATGCTCCACTTCGTCCCTGGTTCCGACGTAGATCCAGACGACCGCCGCCAACCAGACGATCCCGGTCGCTGCGAGCAGCGTCGCGAACAATCTCAGTCTTAGGGACCTCATCGGCCCGTTCCCATCCGATAGCCTACGCCGCGCAGCGTCTGGATCGCGTCTTTGCCGATCTTGTTGCGGAGATTATGGATGTGAACCTCGATCGCGTTGCTTTCGACGTCCTCTTGCCATCCATAGAGGCGCTCCTCAAGTTCGGCGCGCGAACGGACCTGCTCCGGACGCTCCATCAGAGCCGCCAGGATCGCGAACTCGCGACGCGACAGGTTGATCGGCTCGCCTGCGACGGTCACCGAGAGATCAGCCGGCGAGAGCACAATGGCGCCGTGGGTCATGACCGGAGCCGCACGACCGCCTTCCCGGCGGACAATGGCGCGCAGGCGCGCTGCCAGTTCATCGAGATCGAATGGTTTCACCAGATAGTCGTCGGCCCCAGAATCGAGTCCCGAAATCTTGTCGCCGACGCTGTCCCGCGCGGTGAGGAGCAGGACGGGCGTTGCGTCCCGCCGACCCCGGAGCCTGCGCAGCAGATCCAGACCGCTTCCATCCGGCAGCATGATGTCGAGCACGACCGCGGAGTAGCGCGACGCCGCGAGCGCGTGGTCGGCGTCCTCGCAAGTTTCAACCGCGTCGACCGTCGCACCCGTCAATGACAGACCCGCTCGCAGACCGTCGGCCAGGATCGGATCGTCTTCGACCACAAGTATGCGCATCAGCACCTCCGAGGTTCCTCTCGGTCGCCAGCCTTAAGGCTGGCTTAAGGTAGCCTATCCAAGCCGCGGCATCCGCTCACAAAACGCAGGGCCACCGCCGAACATGCCGGGCTTTCAGCGACTATCGATCTTATTGTTCATTCTCATGTTACCGCTCGCGCAGGCGGGGGCGGGAACGCCGCCTTCCGCCGACGAGGCGTTCCAATTGAAGGTTTCGCGCGACGACGCGGGGCTGTCGCTCACTTGGGCGATAGGGCCAGGCAGCTATCTCTACCGCGCGATGATCGTCGCCAAGAACGCGATGCCCCCCGGGACCCCTGTCGCAGTCCAAACGACCCAGGGAGAACCGAAGGAATATCCCGATTTCGGGCCGCAGGAGATCTATCGGAATTCCGCGAAAGCCCAGATCACATCTGCCGATCTGCGAGGGCTGCGCGAGATCGCAGTGACTTATCAGGGCTGTGCGGAGCAATACCAAATCTGCTACCCGCCCGTCGCCAAGACGATCGACCTGCAGACGCTGGCAATCAAGGATCGAGACGAAAACGGCGCGGCCTTATCCCGATCCTCGTCAGAATTCGTGGACGCGCCGGACGTCGCGGGCGCCTCGGACGATAGCCTTTCGACGAACGCCGCGCCAACCCCTGACCGGGACACCTCCTCCTGGGTGACGCTCGGCGGCATGCTGGTCTCGTTCTTCGGCTTCGGCGTTCTGTTGTCGTTCTCACCCTGCACTTTCCCGCTGGTGCCGATCTTCTTCGGCCTGATGGCGCGATCGCAGGAACATCTTTCGTTCGGTCGCGGTCTCGTTCTCGCGGCAGCGTTCGTCGGCGCGTCGGCCTCGGCCTATGCGGCACTGGGCGCGTTCGCGGCCTGGTCCGGATCCGGAGAGAACCTGCAGATCCTGCTGCAGACGCCGATCGCGCTCGGCGCAATGAGCGCCGTTCTCGTCATCCTGTCGCTATCCATGTTCGGCCTGTTCGAGATCCAGCTGCCGACCTCCTTCGTCGAGCGGATATCGGGCGCGGCATCCGACGGAAGTCGCGGGCCGTTGGCCGCCGCCGCCGTTCTCGGATTTGGGGCGGCGCTGATCGCCGGCCCCTGCGTGACACCTCCGCTCGCCACCGCTCTGCTGTACGTCGCGCGGACCGGCGATGTCGTGCGTGGCATGGCTGCGCTTTTCGTGTTCGGCGTCGGCATGGGAATGCCGCTTCTCGTCTTCGGGGCGCTGGGCCCACGTTTCCTGCCGAAGCCTGGCCCCTGGCTCGTCCGCGTCAGGCATGCCTTCGGGTTCTTCCTGCTGGCCGTCGCGATCTCGATCTTCTCTCGCGTTCTGTCGCAGCAGACTACGCTGCAGCTCTGGGGCGGGCTCGCGACCGGCGTCTCCGTCTATTTCGGAACCCAATTCCTGATGGTGCAAGGCCGATGGCGCTTTGCTTCCATGGGCCTGGCGAGCATCGCGCTCCTCATCGGTTCGGCCCTGATGATCGGATCGGCAGGCGACGACAGCCTCGACGCGACCCGCATTCTGGATCGGTTCGTGACCCGCCAGACCGCATCCGAACCCCCAGTCCGAACGATTCGATCGGTCGCCGCACTGCACGACGAACTCGCCGCTGCCCGCACGGACGGAAAGCCCCTCTTGCTCGATTTTTCCGCCGAGTGGTGTGTCGAATGCAGGGTCATGGATGCCGTCCTGCGCACGCCTGAAGTACGTGCGCAGCTGCAAGATTTCAGAATGGTTCGTGCTGACGTGACCGTCGTCAACGAGGCGAGCCGAGCCCTTATGAAGCGCTTCGACATCGTCGGGCCGCCAACGATCCTGCTGTTCGGCACACATGGAAATGTCGATCCCGCGGTCAAGATCATCGGTGCCGTCGATGCCGACGCCCTGCTCGGAAAACTGACGGCGGCCACCTCGGCCGACTGACCTCAACTCCCGGAATAAGGAAGACAACATGCTTCAGCATATCTCCAGGCGCACGCTCGCCCAGATGTTCGCCGTCGCGGGCATCCGCTACATGGTCGGCCCAGCGCACGCCGACGACGCTCCCACCAAGGCGGACATATCTCGCGAAGCCATTCTTTACGACCCGGCCGCGCCCATTGCGGGCAATCCGAAGGGCGATCTGACGATCGTGGTCTTCTTCGATTACAACTGTCCCTTCTGCAAAAAGGCGGAGCCCGAACTCGAGCGGCTGGTGAAGACCGACGGCAAGATTCGCCTCGTCTACAAGGATTGGCCGATCCTCACGCCGGATTCCATCAAGGGTGCGCAGTGGGCGCTGGCCGCGAAGTACCAGAACCGCTACGACGCCGCGCATCTCGCGATGATGGGAATTCCCGGGCCGAAGATACCCGCCGAGCGGATGCGGGAAGCGATTGCAAAGTCTGGGGTCGATATGGATCGTCTGGATGCCGATTTTCAGGCCCACGGCAACGACATCACCAAGCTCCTGCGGCGCAACCTGGCCCAAGCCGACTCGCTGGGGCTGATGGGCACGCCCGCCTACATCGTCGGTCAGTACCGCGTGACGCAGGCCCTGAACTACGAAGGTTTCAAGCGCGTCGCTGCCGACGCGCGCGCCCGCGCAGCACAGAAGTGAGAAACGGAGCCGCTCTTAAGCCCGGCTTAAGCTGCGGATCGAGACTGGCCCCACCCGCGCCGACAGGCCGTACCGAGGGAATGAACATGACGCTTCGAAAGCAATGGGCCGTCTGTGCCGCGGCTCTGCTTCTGCCGGCGGCGCTGGCAGGCTGCGTTTCCGACTCGGACATCATGCCCAAGGCCGCGGCCGCGACTTATGCCCCGACGTCCGAGCCACGATATGGCGCGGTCTCAGATGGCGCCTACACCGTTGCGGCTGTTCCCGCGGGCGACCTGAAGGCCCGCTACATGCGTCAACTCGTCGACGATCCGACCGGGCAGCCCGCCGGGACCGTTGTCGTGGATCCGAAGAACCGCTTCCTCTATCTGGTGCAGGAAGGCGGCAAGGCGCTGCGCTACGGCGTAGGCGTCGGCAGGGCTGGCATGGTTTGGTCGGGCACCGCCAATGTCGCGATGAAGCGCGAATGGCCGCGTTGGACGCCCACGAAGGATATGATCGGCCGCGAGCCGGACAAGTACGTCAAGTGGGCCCGAGGCATGGAGGGCGGAACGCAGAATCCGCTCGGCGCGCGTGCTCTTTATCTGTTCAAGGACGGCAAGGACACTCTGTACAGGATTCACGGCACCAACGAGCCATGGTCGATCGGCCAGGCGATGTCCTCCGGCTGCATTCGCATGATGAACCAGGACGTCATTGACCTGTACCGCCGCGTGCCCTCCGGAGCCAAGGTCGTGGTGCTCCCGGCGAGCGGCGTGGAGACCGCCGCGTCCGACGGATGATTCTCCGATGCGGACCGTTGACCAACAGAGGACATGGGCCGCGGCTGTATCGTGCGTGGCAAGGCCTTAGCGAGGCCGGAGGCGTCGAACCAAAGCGACGCCAACAACGGCGGAGGCCTTAGATCGCTTCGATCACCGCCTTCAACTCGTCGCGGACCTTTTCCGCGATGCTCGCCAGGGACGCGTTCTGAATGGCCTGCATCGAGGCGACGGGGTCAACTGCCGCGACCTCCGTTCCGCCATCGACCTCCTGGACGACCACGTTGCAGGGAAGCATGGTCCCGATCTTGTCCTCGGCCTTCTGCGCCTCGTGGGCCATCTTCGGGTTGCAGGCACCAAGTATCACATAGGGGCGGAAGTCGGCGCCGATCTTTTCCTTCAACGTCGACTGCACGTCGATCTTGGTCAAAACGCCGAAGCCCCGGGCCTTGAGCGCGGCTATAGTTCGCTCGACGGCCTCCGAAAAAGGAGCGTCTAGCTTCTTCGCGAAGTAGTAGGACATCCCGAACTCCTCTACTGAGTGGGCGGCAGAGCTACGCGGGTAAGGGTGCGTCCGCGGTGCCGACGGAAGCCCGAAGGGCGGCATCCGCGCTTTCGGCCTTCTGTCCGAAATCACCTCGCAGCGCCATCAGGGCTCGGCGTTCCTCCTCGATTTCATATGAAGTTCGGAAGCCCAATTTCCTCAAAACTGGAACCGGAGGGCACCATCCTTGGATGGCGTGCTGGAACAGAAAGCTGGTGACGAGCGCCGGCAGGACCAGCCAGCGCCGATTGTTGGTCGCGGCAAGCGCGACGCCGGCGAAGGCGATCACTGCGGCATTCGCCTCGATTGCTCTTTCGATGTCCCCCTCTCTATCGATTTCCTGCAATCGCCCGGCGATTTCTTGGCGGTGCTCGGCGAAGCAGGCGACATTGGCCCGCATTTCTCGGTTGATACGACGATTGTCGCTCTCAGCAGAGTGGAGAGGTACCCGGTTTCGCGTCGTCGTCATGATTTGCTCCACACGCTGGCGACGACTACGCCGGCTGATCCAATTCGTTCCTAGCTTCGAATAGTAAGACTGTCTGTCCGATGCGCGTAAGTCTGACTGGAGCGGATCTAACTGAAGGTGGGAGCCCTCACCCTTTCCAAGATTTCACAAGAGCTCCGCTGCTTGAAGCATCCCGTTCGAGCGGGAAGCCACGGATGCGACTGCGCTCATGCCCATGTCCGCCTATGACATCGCCTATTTATCTTCTGAGCTGGTCGAATTCGGCGAGGGTGCCGCAGGTGCTCTCGGCGGAAACTTCGATCCTTCTGCCGCGGCTTGGTCGCAGCATCACGCAATGCTCGCGACCGAGAGCGTGGCGGCTGTCAGGCTCGATAGCGAGATCACGTCGTATTGGGTCGGCGAGTCGAGCGGCTGCTTTCGCCCGTGCACCGACTGTCTTGCGCCTCGCAGCCGATAAGCGTTGTTTCGCCCGGACCAACAGGCGAGGCGGCCTAGCTCCGCTTCCGCCTGGCCTCCGTGGACTCGACCCACCAGAAGAACAGCCCGGCACCGACGGCAAGCGCAGCGAACCAAGCGATATCAGGAACGCCCGTCACATCCGGAAGACGGACCTTGCCCAGCGTCCAGACGTTCAGCACGTGAGCCTTCAGCCAGTCGAAACTCAGCGCGTAGAGGATGGCGCCTGCGATCATGCCGAACGCACCGACCAAAGCATGGACGCTGCCTGCAGCGATGGCACCTAGCGCCGTTCCGGGGCAGTAGCCGTACACCGCCATACCTACGCCAAACAGGGCGGCGCCAAGGGCGACCGCCAGCATGTTGGCGTCCTTCACATAGTATTTCGTGTTGCCGGTGTCGACGAGGAGCAGCACGCCAATGCCGCCGACGACGATCGCGGTGCCCATCACTTTCAGCACGGTGAAGTCGCGCAAGCGAAACTGGTTCTCGATCACATTGCAGCTCGTGACCTTGCCGCGCTGCAACAGGAAACCAAAGACTGCGCCCATCAGCAGCGGGCCAAGGATCGTCATTATCGCGGTCATGGCATCCCCCTCAGTTTCTGCGGAACATGAGCGCGGAAATGCCGAGCCCGGTTGCAAACATCACGGCCAGGAACAGCCAACTAGATACCGCCAGCTGCAGACCGCCGGAAATGCCATGTCCGCTCGTGCAGCCGCCAGCGAGCCGAGCTCCGTACATGATCACCACGCCGCCGAGGAACGCGGCGACAAATCGTTTCGTGACCGACGGCCCGAACCGCTCCCTCCAGACCTCGGGCACAAGCTCGAGCCGCCACGTTCCCGAAATCACGGCCGAGATGAACGCGCCGAACGGAATGCCGAGGAGAAACCAGACGCCATAGTCCCACTTCAGCGGCATGCTCTTCCAATAGGCGTTCTGTGCAACCGCCTCGGGCCCAATCACCGGTAAGGCGAATAACGAGGCGATACGTGAATAGGCAGTGGTGACGCCGAGCGGATCCCCGAACACCGCGAAGGCGATCCAGCTCAGGAGCCCGATCCCGGCGCCGATAAGATAGGGCGACCAGTCGACCCGCGCGGCGCGCGGAGCTTCGCGAACGTAGCTTTCCGTGATGGTGGTCATGTGCGTTTCCCCGTCAGCAGGACGGCCGCATACTCCCGGAACGATCGGCCGTAGGCAAAGAACATATTCAATAATTGCAATTTAGCAAGTTCTAAAGTAATGCGTCAGGCACCCGACGCTGCGGAACGCGGCCGCCGTGATTGCAGCATCCCACCGCGGTCGATGAGCAGGTCGGTAAGCCCTGCTCCCACCCAAATGCCGCCGAGCACGAGCTACGGCGTAGGCGTCGGCAGGGCTGGCATGGCCTGGTCGGGCACCGCCAATGTCGCGATGAAGCGCGAATGGCCGCGTTGGACGCCCACGAAGGACATGATCGGCCACGAGCCGGACAAGTACGTCAAGTGGGCCCGAGGCATGGAGGGCGGCACGCAGAATCCGCTCGGCGCGCGTGCTCTTTATCTGTTCAAGGACGGCAAGGACACTCTGTACAGGATTCACGGCACCAACGAGCCATGGTCGATCGGCCAGGCGATGTCCTCCGGCTGCATTCGCATGATGAACCAGGACGTCATTGACCTGTACCGCCGCGTGCCCTCCGGAGCCAAGGTCGTGGTGCTCCCGGCGAGCGGCGTGGAGACGCCGCGTCCGACGGATGATTTTCAAACGCGGGTGGAAGGCCTCCGAGCCTACGGGATACGTTATAACAAGAGAGTATATCAGCGATCCGACCTCTCGCTACGGGAGAGGTGAAGACCGGGCGCGCATCGATACAGACGCCTGCCGTTGAAGCCTTGCATCCTCGACGCCGCGCTCAGCTGATGTTCAGCAGGATCCGGCCCGAGGTGCCGCTGCGCATCAGGTCGAGCGCGTCGTTGACGTCGTCGAGCGCGAACTCGTGGGTCACGATTCCGCGGTAGCTCACCTTGCCGGCATCGCTCAGTCGCACGAGGCGCGGAATGTCGCGCGCCGGCTGGCATTGGCCGCCTTCCGAGCCCTTCAGCACCTTCTCGAAATGGAGCGGCAGCGTGTAGATCTCGGCCTTCTCGCGGGGAACGCCGACGAGGATGCAGCGGCCTTTCCTTGCGGTGATCTCGTAGGCGAGCTCGATCAGATTCTTGACGCCGGTGGTCTCGACGACCTTGTCGGGTCCCTCAACGCCGGTGATGGCGCGAACCTCCGCGGCCACATCCTTGACCGCTTCGGAGTTGATGGTGTGAGTGGCGCCGAAATCCTTCGCCATCGCCAGCTTGTTGTCGAGACGATCGATCGCGATGACGGGATAGGCGCCGACCATCGCGGCGAATTGCACGATGTTCAACCCGACGCCGCCGACGCCGAACACGACGACGGCTTCGCCGATGGCGATCTGCGCGTCGTTGTTGACGACGCCGAGCGCGGTCGTCACCGCGCAGCCGAGCAGCGGCGCGCTGGTGCGGTCGATCGTGGCGGGAACGGGCGTGACACGGTTCTCCGACACCACGGCATATTCATTGAAGGTGGTGACCCAACCGGCATTGAGGCGCTTGCCGCGCCAGGAATAGGCCGGCGTGTTGGACTGGATGCCCTTGCCCGGCCGCCAATGCATGACGACGGTGTCGCCCTGCTTGCAGGAGACGACACCGGGACCGGTTTCCACGATCGTGGCCAGCGCTTCGTGCCCGAGAAGGTGGGGCAGGAACTTGTCGACGCCTTTGACGGCGTCGATCTCGTTGATCTGCGCGCCGCAGATGCTGGAGGTGTGCACATGCGCGAGCACCTGGCCATGCTCGAGCGTATCCGGCAAGGTGAACTCGTCGACGATCAGCGGCTTGCCCGATTCGACGAGAATGGCCGCCTTGGCAGTCTTGATGTCCATGAGGCGCGCCCGGTCACTCGAAATAGATGAATTCGTAATCGCCGGTGTAGCCGAGCTTGCCGTAGAGCCAGATCCACTCCGACGTGTGCAGGATGGATTCCGCGGTCAGCGCCCAGCATTCGAGGTTGTGCAACTCGGCGACGGTCCGATAGCCCTCGACCATGACGTATTTGTTCTTGCCGACCCGCTCGATCTCCTTGAGCGCCGCTTCGAGCTCGTAGAGCCTGAGATTGTGCAGGGTGCCGAGCGAGATGACGAGATCGAAACTGTCGTCGCCATAGGGGTAGATGTCCTGGGCGCGATAGTTGAAGAGATAGGGTCGCACCTGCTCATGCGAATTGGCAAGGCCGTGCCTGGAGATATCGAAGCCTGTGACCTTCAGGCCCGGCAGGATCTTCTGCATCTCATACAGCAGGAAACCCTTGCCGCAGCCGACGTCGAGCACGCTGGAGCCGTCCTTCAGGCCATAGGTCTCGATCAGCGCCTTGGCGACCGGCGCCCAGCGTCCCTCGATGAAGCGGTAGCCGCCATAGCCGAAGCGGCGGTCGCCGTCCCAATAATCGGCCTCGTATTCCCGCGCCTTCAGCGAGCAGCCGATCTTGTCGTCGTTCATGCGCCCCATGTAGTCGCGCTTGGTCGCCGTATGCAGCGGCGTCACGATATTCAGCAGTCGTCCCATTCGGCCCTCGGATTCCAACGCGCGTTGCGATTGTCGCGACCAGCCGGGAGCCGTGAATCGCGACTTGCGAATCCTTCTAGCATTGGTGGTTGGGGTCATCATTGTTTCAGATCAACGATGGGGAACCCCGACGGTCATTCCGAGCAGTGGCGTCGGCCCCGGCGAAGCCAGCCGATCGACATCCTTACGAACATTTCATTTTCTGCGACGCTGTGACGCTCGCCATGAATCGAAGGGAACGGAGCGGGCGGCCAGCCGTTGCTCCTTCATCCCCAACAGCATGGAGCCCCGATATGACAATGCGCAGAACGTTCGTCGCCCTGGCGGCCGCCGGAGCGATGCTCTCGACGGCTGTTTCACCCGTACTCGCGGCGCCGCTGCCAATCGCAAATCCCGGCCCGGACCAAGGCCTGCAGCAGGTGCAGTACCGGCATGGCTACGGACACGGGCCTCGACATGGACATGGCTATTACGGGCACCGTCACGGCCACGGTGGCACCGGTGCAGCCGTACTCGGCGGCCTCGCGGCCGGCGCCATCATCGGCGGCGCGATCGCCAACAGCCAGGCGCAATCCAACGCCGCCTCCTATTGCGCGCAGCGCTTTCGGTCCTACGATCCGGGCTCAGGGACGTATCTGGGCAATGACGGCCTGCGTCACGCCTGCCCGTGACGAACACATGAGCGTGCGGCAGCCTCCTCGGATCGCGAGAGCTGCCCACGCTCGGCCTGCGGAAAACAGCGAGCGTGTCTTGATTCCGGGCTCCGCCGCGATATACGGTTCCCAACATGATGTTCACGTCCACATTTTTCCCGCTGATCTGAACGGCTGACGTCGTTTCCGGCGCATCCAATCAGATCAACCGGCTGCGCTCGATGCGGCAGCTGAACGGAGAAATGTGCAATGCCCAAGACCGAACAGGTCGGCCTGACGCCCCGTCAGGTCCAGAACTTCATCGACGACGGTTTCGTTAAAATCGAGAATGCCTTCCGCACCCAGCTTGCGAAACAATGCAGGGACGAGTTGTGGGCGGATATTGGTCTGTCGCCAGACCAACCCGAACACTGGACTCAACCCGTTGTCAGGGTAGGGTCCAAGGTTTCGCCCCCTTTCATTGAAGCCGCGAACGCGCCAGCCCTGCACAAGGCCTACGATCAACTCGTCGGCGAAGGGCGCTGGCTCGCGCCGAAAGGCCTCGGAACCTTTCCGATCCGCTTCCCGTCAACGGAACCCCCCGGTGATGATGGCTGGCATGTGGACATGAGCTTTGGCATCGCCAATCCGGATTTCATGGAGTGGCGCGTCAATGTGAAGAGCAGTGGACGTGCATTGCTGATGCTCTTCCTGTTCTCGGATGTCGGGGGCGACGATGCGCCCACGCGGATCCGGAAAGGCTCGCATGCCACCATCGCGCGGGAGCTGCTGCCCTATGGCGATGCCGGTGCAACGCTCCGGCAGCTCTCGGCCGAGGGCTACGCCTCGACGATGGATTGCGAGACGACACTGGCGACCGGTGCGGCAGGCAGCGTTTATCTGTGCCATCCGTTCCTCGTTCATGCCGCGCAACCCCACCGAGGGAAACGGCCGCGCTTCATGGCACAGCCTCCGCTGCTGCCGAAGGACGAGTTTGATCCGGGGTTGCCCCCTTCGCCGGTTCAGATCGCGATCCGGCGGGCTTGCGGGCTGACATTCTAATCGGACGATATCCGGGACCGCTGGGCGGTCCCGGATATTGCCGATTTCGCCAGGCCTATTGCACCTCGATGTCGGCGTCCTCCCGGCGATGGGCGCCGTCACAGCTTCCGATACACCCGCGCGGCGACCGCCTTCAGGCGCTCGACCGAGCCGGACTCCGGATGCGGCTTGACCGGCGCGAACAGGATCGAGGCCTGCTTGCCGTTCTTCCAGACATAGATGTTGGCGGCGTTGCCGTTGCCCTTGGTGCAGGAATACTCGCCGAAGGCTTCACTGCCGAGTTCGGGGATCGCCACGTGCTTGCAGGGACCTGCGCGCTTCATCATGCCGATGGCGGTGTCGCGCGAGGTCGCGATCACCGCGACGGTCATGGTGTTGGCCTCGCGATCGAACATCATGCAACTGCCCGCGCCGGTCCGCTGCACCGTCAGCGTGCTCGCGTCGAGAAAGCCGTCGGCATCCGCGGCCGTGAGCCACTCGCAACTGCCGAACCGCTCGCTGCTCCTGCTCACATTGGCGATGGCCACGCGCGCCGCTTCGGTGACCGGCCCGAGCAGCGCATCGTCGGCGCGCCGGCCGACCGGATAGACGGTGAGTTGCAGGATGTAGTCGCCCGACAAGGTGACGACCACGGCCTCCTGGCGCTCCGCGCCTGCTGCGGTCGTACCGCCCTGGCCTTCGTCGCCGATCCCCGCGACCGCGTTGAGCGCCATGCGCTCACCAAGCGTCTTGACGAAGGTCGCGTACAATTCCCTGGCGCGGTCCTTGTCGGGATTGCGGAACACCGACAGCATCATCGTGTCGCCGCGTCCGGCCTGATAGATGCACCCGCGGCCGTCCTGATTTGAAATCAGCGACCATTTGAGCGCCGGCATCGCAGCGGCAAGCTCCTTCGCGCTGATGAACGGGCAGGCTTCGGCCGCGCGCGCGGGAAGCACCGGGACGGCTGCGATTGCAAGGATCAGAGCGAGGCAGGAGAACAGACGGTCGATCGTGCGCATGGGAGAGACATACTACGAAAAATGGCACGCCCGGAACGACTCGCGCATGCGCGCTCCGATCCGTCGTCTGATGCCAGGCCAGCCTGGCAAGGTGAGGCCCTATCAGCAGCGGCCATCGTCACTGCCCGTTATATTCGGCCCAGCAATCCGCCGTTTCGTAGACGCGGACCGCCGAGACCTGCGGAAGATCCGGCTTCAACCGGTCCCAGATCCAGATCGCGATATTCTCGGCGGTCGGGTTCTCGAGGCCTTTGACCTCGTTGAGGCAGTGATGGTCCAGCGCGGCCAGGATGTCGGCAAAGCATTTTTCGATGTCGAAGAAATCAGCGACGAAGCCGGTGTGCGGATCGACCGGCCCGTCCAGCTGAACCTCGACCCGGTAGGAATGACCATGCAGCCGGCGGCATCGATGGGTCTCGGGCACATTGGGCAGCCGGTGCGCCGCCTCGAACTTGAACGCCTGCGATATTCTCATTCAGATCCTCACACGACGTGGCCACCCGGTCTCGGGCCGCCTGGCGACCGGATGCTGCTGTGTCATGACCTTTCGTCGAAGAATGGCGCGCCCGGAACGATTCGAACGTCCGACCCTCAGATTCGTAGTCTGATGCTCTATCCAGCTGAGCTACGGGCGCGTTTTTCGCGAACAGTGCGGGCCTAAGCCCGCAGGCAGCCTCCGGACAGCGCCGGAGGGGTGCGAAAGAGCGCTCTGACTAACCGCTCTTGCCGCGGTTGGCAAGGTCCGGGATGGGGAGATTTTGCGGGGAGATGGCGGTTTCCGTTATCTTCCGGGGCGATGCGGAGCATCGAACCCGGAATCTCGCGCCAAACCTCAGGATTCCGGGTTCGGCGCGCTGCGCCGCCCCGGAATGACGGCGATCAGCGTTACGCCCTCTGCCGCTCGTTGCGGACGGAGAGCAGTTCCACGGGCCGGTCGGGGATGGTGATGCGGAAGGTGGCGCCGATAGTGCCTTCGACCAAGTGGATGTCGCCGCCATGGGCGCGAACCAGCTCGGCGGCAATCGCGAGGCCAAGGCCGCTGCCGCCGGGGCGGCCGGAGGTCTGGAACGCCTCGAACAGATGGTCGCGGGTCTTCGGGGGGACGCCGGGGCCGGTGTCGGATACCTCGAGAATTGCGACCGCGCCCTCGCGTTTTCCCGTGATCCGGATCTGCTGCACCCCGCCCTCGCCGGAGGCGTGACTTTCCAGCGCCTGGGCGGCGTTGCGGACGAGGTTGAGCAGCACCCGGAACAGCTGATCGGGATCGGCATCGACCGCGAGCCCGCGATCGATCGCGGCGACCCAGGCGATCGAGGCATCGCTGGCGAGGCCCGCCGTCTCGCGCACTTCCAGCACCACAGGCTCGATCAGGATCATGCGCCGGTCCGGCGCGGCTTCCTGGGCACGGCCGTAGGACAGCGTCGACTGGCAGAACGCGATGGCGCGCTCGAGCGAGCGTACCAGCTTCGGCGCAAAGCGCTGCACCCGCGGATCGGGCACGCTGGCGAGCTGATCCGACAGCAGCTGGGCCGAGGCCAGCAGATTGCGCAGATCGTGGTTGATCTTGGACACGGCGAGGCCGAGGGCGGCGAGCCGGCTCTTCTGATGCAGCATCGACATCAAATCGCGCTGCATGTCCGACAATTCCCGCTCGGCCACCCCGATTTCGTCGCTGCGCTGACTCGGCACGATGATCCGCGCCGAGCTTTCGGGGTTTTCGTGGAAGCCGACCAGGCTCGCGGTCAGCCGCCGCATCGGGCGCACGAAGAGATAATGAAGCGCGAGATAGACGAGGCCCGCGGTCAGCGCCGCGATGATCAGCGCGACCACCACGACGTTGCGCGAGAACCGGTACATCTGCTGCCGCAGCGGCAGCTCGTCGGTGACGATCTCCATGAACTGGGCATTGCCGACGCCGGGCCCGACGATGCGGATGGCCTGGTTGCCGGTCTCCAGCATCATCCGGAACGAGCCGGTGATCGCCTCCCACGCCGTCATGTCGCGCAGGTCGATGTCGTGCTCGATGGCTGCCGGCAAATTGTCGCTGGCGAGCAATCGGCGCTGCTGGCCCATCTTGATGGCGACCGCGCGGGCATTGATGCTCTTCAGGATTTGGCGCGACAGCGAATCGGGAACCATGCCGAGCGGCGCCGCATCGAGCACCAGCGCCGCCGTGTTGGCGGCGGCGACGCGGTCATTCAGCCGGTTGACCCAGAAGTTGGCGATGGCCGGCACATAAAGCAGGCTGGCCGCGATCATCACCAGGGGAATGGTGAGCAGCAGCAGCTTGCCAGACAGCCCAAGCCCGCGCGTCCCGCGACAGCGCATCGCCGGCTGGTCCTGCTGATCCTGATCCTGGATCGGCTGGAGGTCTGTCGCTGCCACGAAATACGCCCTCGCTGCCTCTGGCGGGTGAAGGATTGGCGGGTATGAAGATGCGGCCCGACCCCGGTCCGGTCAAATTACGGATCGCTAATCCACCAATGTGGGATGTAGGCGCTGATATGGCGAATCGCCACCTCAAGGGTTAAAAACCCCGCACAAACAGCGATATTCACCGGAATCGCGCGCTTGTGCGGCGTTGACGAAAACAAGGCGCTCGCTTATAAGCCGGCCAAATTGTCCGCAGATGACCCGGTGTGATGCCGGGAGCGGCTCTCTTGGGGCCGAAAATGGCCCGTTTGGGGCCGCATCTTCCGGGCTTTACCTTCAATTCTACAGGCAAATTGCCCGGTCAGCGGAGAAAAACCCGTGAAGCGGACTTATCAACCCAGCAAACTGGTGCGCAAGCGCCGTCACGGTTTCCGTGCTCGTCTCGCCACTGCCGGCGGTCGCAAGGTTCTCGCCGCCCGCCGCGCCCGCGGCCGCAAGCGTCTGAGCGCCTGAGCCGGACCCCCTTTCCCGGGATTTCATCATGGATCGGCTGAGGCAGCGGGCGGATTTCCTCGCCGTTGCCAATGGCGCGCGGGTGAACAGTCCCGCGTTCGTCCTGCAAAGCCGCCCTCGTGACGACGGCGGTCCGATCCGGATCGGCTTCACCGTTACCAAAAAGAACGGCAACGCCCCCGTGCGCAATCGAATCCGGCGCCGGCTTCGCGAACTGGTGAAGCGGCTCGATCCGGTGTCGATGCAGCCCCATCATGATTATGTCCTGGTCGGCCGAAGGGACGCGCTCTCGCGCGACTTCGCCACCATGCTCGACGATCTGCGCATAGCGTTCACGAAGCCCGCGCGGCATACGCACAAGGGACGCGGCCCAAGACGCGTAGGGCCCGGCCCCGTCCCGCCTGCCAGCCGCAAACCAGATTGATGACGAGACAACAGTGATGACCGACAATCGCAATACCATCCTCGCCGTCATTCTGTCGGGCCTCGTCCTGATCGCCTGGCAGTATTTCTACAACGTGCCGGCGATGGAGAAGCAGCGCGCCCAGCAGCAGACGCAGGCTGAGCTCCAGAAGACCACGCCGCAGCCGACCGCATCCGCAACGCCGGGTACCACGCCGGCCGGCGGCGCCGCGCAGCCGTCGACCCCGGGCGTGAACCAGCAGGCCCAGCCGGTCGTCGCCCGCGAAACCGCGATTGCCGCCAGCCCGCGCGTGAAGATCGACACGCCGCGCATCGTCGGCAGCCTCTCGCTGAAGGGCGGCCGCATCGACGACATCGCGCTGGTGCAATTCCGCGAAACGGTCGACCCGAAATCGCCGCCGATCATCCTCTATTCGCCCTCCGGTACCGCGGAGCCCTATTACGCCGAGTTCGGCTGGGTGGCGGCGACGGGTGTGACCGCGAAGATGCCCGATGCCCAGACCGTCTGGCAGCAGGACGGCAGCGGAAGCCTGACGCCGACGACGCCGGTGGTCCTGAAATGGGAAAACGGCGATGGCCTGACCTTCCGCCGCACCATCGCCGTCGACGATCATTATCTCTTCACCATCAAGGACGAGGTGAGTAATGTCGGCAATGCGCCGGTTACACTCTATCCGTTCGCGCTGATCTCGCGCCATGGAGCGCCGCAGGTCTCGGGCTATTACATCCTGCATGAAGGCCTGATCGGCTATCTCGGCGATCACGGCCTGCAGGAATATGCCTACAAGAAGATCGACGAAGCCAAGAAGGTGGACTTCAAGGCCACCAACGGCTGGCTCGGCATCACCGACAAGTATTGGGCCTCGGCGCTGCTGCCCGACACCAATGCCCCGCTTCAGGCGCGCTTCTCCTCGAACCCGGTCGGCAACGTCCACACCTACCAGACCGACTATCTGCTCGACCCCGTCACCGTCGCGATCGGCGGCACTGCGACCGCGAACGCGCGGCTGTTCGCCGGCGCCAAGGAAGCCGGCGTGGTCGGCGTGTTCCCGTTCGCCGGCCTCGGCGGCTACAACAAGGAGCTGGGGCTGAACCATTTCGATCTCTTGATCGACTGGGGCTGGTTCTACTTCATCACCAAGCCGATGTTCCTCGGCCTCGACTTCTTCTTCCGCTTCTTCGGCAATTTCGGCATCTCGATCCTGCTCGTGACCGTGATCGTGAAGCTGCTGTTCTTCCCGCTGGCGAACAAGTCCTACGCTTCGATGGCGAAGATGAAGTCGGTCCAGCCGCAGCTTGCGGCGCTGAAAGAGCGCTACCCCGACGACAAGGTGAAGCAGCAGCAGGAGATGATGGAGATCTACCGCAAGGAGAAGATCAATCCGGTCGCCGGTTGTCTTCCCGTCGTGATCCAGATCCCGGTGTTCTTCTCGCTCTACAAGGTGCTGTTCGTCACCATCGAGATGCGGCACGCGCCCTTCTTCGGCTGGATCAAGGACCTCTCCGCGCCGGATCCGACCAATCTGTTCACTTTGTTCGGGCTGATCCCGTTCGATCCGACCACGCTGCCCGTGTTCGGCCATTACCTCGCACTCGGCATCTGGCCGATCATCATGGGCATCACGATGTGGTTCCAGATGAAGCTGAACCCGACGCCGCCGGATCCGACCCAGCAGCTGATCTTCAACTGGATGCCGCTGATCTTCACCTTCATGCTGGCGGGCTTCCCGGCGGGCCTCGTGATCTACTGGGCCTGGAACAACACGCTCTCGGTGCTCCAGCAGAGCTACATCATGCGCCGCAACGGCGTGAAGGTGGAGCTGTTCGACAATCTCAAGGCGACGTTCGCGCGCAAGGCGACGTAGCGATACTTCGACCCTCATCCTGAGGAGCGGCCGCAAGGCCGCGTCTCGAAGGATGGCCACGGGCACCGGGGCCTTCATGGTTCGAGACGGCGCTTACGCGCCTCCTCACCATGAGGGATCAACAGAAAGCCTTCGCATGACCGACGACAACGATGCGAAGCTGATCGAAGCCGGGCGAAAACTTTTCACCCGTGACTGGCAGTTCATCTGGGCCTCGCCTTCGATCCAGACGCTGCCGCCGATGGCGGGGCTGGAGGTCGCCTTTGCCGGGCGCTCCAATGTCGGCAAGTCCAGCCTGATCAACGCGCTGACGGGGCGCAACGCGCTGGCGCGCACCTCGCATACGCCGGGCCGCACCCAGGAGCTGATCTTCTTCGAGGTCCCCGGCAAGACCGATTTGCGGCTCGTCGACATGCCCGGCTATGGCTACGCCAAGGCGCCGAAGAGCCAGGTCGCGTCCTGGACCGAGCTGATCCACAAATTCCTGCTGGGGCGCGCCTCGCTCGCGCGCGTCTACGTGCTGATCGACGCGCGTCATGGGCTCAAGGACGTCGACCTCGAGGTCTTGAAGACGCTCGACCGCTCCGCTGTCAGCTACCAGATCGTGCTGACCAAGGCCGACCAGGTGAAGGCCTCCGAGCTGCAATCGCGCATCGCCGAGACCGAGGCGGCACTGGCCAAACATCCGGCTGCGTTCCCGAACGTGCTCGCGACCTCGTCACGCAGCTCGACCGGCATGGAGAGCCTGCGCGCCGCGATGGCGAAGCTGCTGGAAGAGCGGGCCTCGTGATGATGGCGCAGCGCCTGCTGATCGGGCTTGCCGGCTTGATGGGCGCCGCCGGCGTCGCGCTGGCCGCCGCCTCCGCTCACGGCGCCGACGCGAGCCGGCTGGCCTCCGCCAGCGCGATGCTGCTGTTTCACGCGACTGCCATACTTGCCGTCACGGCGCTGCTCGCGCGCGGCCTTCTGCACGGCGGAATTGGCCTCATCGGCGCATTCGGCTTCGCGATCGGCGCCGCGCTGTTCGCGGGCGACCTCACCTTGCGGCAATATGCCGGGCACTCGCTGTTTCCGATGGCGGCACCGACCGGCGGGACGGTGATGATTGCAGGCTGGTTGGCGGTGAGTGTGGCGGCGCTGGCGGCAAAGCGCAGCTCGTAGCCCGACAGTCACACTTTGCGCTGTCCCCGCCAATCGGATAGAACGCAGGCCGCTCCAGTCCCGCCAGCGAGATCCGCGACATGACCGACATCTCCCCGCTCGACCAGGCCCGCATCCTGTCCGAAGCGCTGCCGCACATGCAACAGTATGACGAGGAAACCATCGTCATCAAATATGGCGGCCACGCCATGGGCGACGAGGAGACCGCGAAGAATTTTGCCCGCGACATCGTGCTTTTGGAGCAGACTGCGATCAATCCGGTGGTGGTGCATGGCGGCGGGCCGCAGATCGCGACCATGCTCAAGCGCCTCGGCATTCAATCGGAGTTCGCGGCAGGCCTGCGCATCACCGACGCCGCGACCATCGAGATCGTCGAGATGGTGCTCGCCGGCTCCGTCAACAAGCAGATCGTCGGCTACATCAACGAGGCCGGCGGCAAGGCCGTGGGCCTGTCGGGCAAGGACGCCAACATGGTGAAGGCGTCGAAGACGACGCGCACCATCATCGATCCCGGCTCGAACATCGAGAAGGCGATCGATCTCGGCTTCGTCGGCGACCCCGAGAAGGTCGACCTCACGCTGCTCAACCAGCTGATCGGCTACGAGCTGATCCCGGTGCTGGCGCCGCTCGCGACCTCGAAGGAGGGCCAGACGCTGAACGTCAATGCCGACACTTTTGCGGGTGCGGTTGCCGGCGCGTTGAAGGCCAAGCGCCTGTTGCTGCTCACCGACGTGCCCGGCGTGCTCGACAAGTCGAAGAAGCTGATCCCGCAGCTCTCGGTGAAGGACGCGCGCAAGCTGATCGCCGACGGCACCATTTCCGGCGGCATGATCCCGAAGGTCGAGACCTGCATCTATGCGCTGGAGCAGGGCGTCGAAGGCGTCGTCATCATCGACGGCAAGATGCAGCATGCCGTGCTGCTCGAGCTGTTCACCAACACCGGCACGGGAACGCTGATCCACAAGTGATGGGCGAACGCGAGAAACGGAAGATGGTCGTCATGCCCGGGCCTGACCCGGGCATTTACGCTTCTCCGTACATGCGGTTGCACGTGGATGGCCGGGACAAGCCCGGCCATGACGAGCCGAGAGTTCGGCCACGTCGTCGCTCCACCCTCACCCGCTTCCTGATGACGCTGCCGGCCGCGGCCGTCTCGTTCGTCTTCTCCTCGGTGCCCGCCTTCGCTGATCTGAAGATCTGCAACCGGATGTCCTATGTCGTCGAGGCCGCGATCGGCATCGACGACAAGGCGGCGACCGCGACGCGGGGCTGGTTCAGGGTCGATCCCGCCACCTGCCGCGTGGTGGTGCAGGGCACGCTGACCGCCGACCGCATCCTGCTCAACGCCCGTGCGCTCGGCGTCTATGGCGCCTCCCCGATTCCACAGAGCGGCAGCGACATGCTGTGCGTGGCGCAGGACAATTTCGTCATCGCCGCGGCCCGGCAATGCCGCAGCGGCCAGACCCAGGCCGCCTTTACGCAAGTGACGCCTGCGCAGGGCGCCGACGGCAACCTGATTGCCTATCTCGCCGAGGATTCCGAATATGACGACGAGCAGGCCCGCCTCGCCGGCATCCAGCGGCTCCTGGTGATCGCGGGCTACGATGCTGCGCCGATCGACGGCGTCGACGGGCCGAAGACGCAAGCCGCCCTGGCCGCGTTCCTGAAGAGCCGCGGCTTGTCCGCGGACATCGTGGGCTCGCCGAATTTCTTCAAGACCATGGTCGATGCGGTGCAGACGCCGTCCGCGACCGGCCTCACCTGGTGCAACGACACACCGCACAAGGTGATGGCGGCGATCGCGACCGACGACGGCAAGTCCGTGACCAGCCGCGGCTGGTATCGCATCGATCCCAAGACGTGCCTGCACCCTGATGTCACCGGCCAGCCGAAGCAGATCTTCAGCTTCGCGGAGGCCGTCGACGCCGACAACCGCGCCGTCAAGCTGAAGGACCGGCCGTTGAACTGGGGCGGTGACAGGCAGCTCTGCACGCGCGAGACCAAGTTCGAGACCACCGAGCAGACCGATTGCGGCGCGCGCGGATTCGCGGCGACCGGCTTTGGCGCGGTGGATATGTCGAGCGGCGGCAAGACGCTGCGCTTCGCCGTGCCGTGAAGGAAGATTTGCGATGAGCCAACCCCGCACCTTTGCCCATGTCGACACCTGGGTGTTCGACCTCGACAACACGCTGTATCCGCATCACGTCAATCTGTGGCAGCAGGTCGATGTGCGGATCACCGAGTTCGTGTCGAGCTGGCTGCAGGTGACGCCGGTGGAAGCGCGAAGACTCCAGAAGGAATATTACCAGCGCTTCGGCACCACCATGCGCGGCATGATGACCCTGCATGGCGTGTCCGCCGACGACTATCTCGCCTACGTCCACAAGATCGACCATTCGCCGCTGGAGCCGAATCCGGCGCTCGGCGAAGCCATCGCAAGATTGTCGGGGCGCAAGCTGATCCTGACCAACGGCTCGGTGGACCATGTCGATGCAGTGCTGGCGCGGCTCGGCCTTGCAACGCATTTCGACGGCGTGTTCGACATCATTGCCGCGCAATTCGAGCCGAAGCCGGCGGCGCAGACGTATCAAAAATTTCTCGCCGACCACGCGGTCGATCCGACACGCGCCGCCATGTTCGAGGATCTCGCCCGCAACCTCACCGTCCCGCACCAGCTCGGCATGACCACGGTGCTGGTGGTGCCGGATGGGACCAAAGAGGTCGTGCGGGAAGATTGGGAACTGGAGGGCCGGGACGCCGCCCATGTCGATCACGTCACGGATGATCTGACGGGGTTTTTGGGCAGGTTGTCGCCTCCCAGGTAGCCGTCATACCCCGCGAAAGCGGGGTATCCAGTAATCACTCCTGTCTCGATTCATCACGACCGCTGCGGCGTACTGGATCACCCGCTTTCGCGGGTGATGACAGCGAACCTAGCTTGACTCTCCCCCGCCAAATCCCGAAAAAGCCTCCAATCCGCGACAAGTCCTGCCTTCCCCAGAGGAAATCCCGATGTCCCTTGCAGCCCTCGAATCCACCATCAACAACGCCTTCGACGCGCGCGACGGCGTTTCGACCTCGACCAAGGGCGAGGTGCGCGAGGCCGTGGACCAGGCGCTGGAGATTCTGGACAAGGGCGAGGCACGTGTCGCCGAGCGCGAAGCCAGCGGCAAGTGGAAGGTCAATCAATGGCTGAAGAAGGCCGTGCTGCTGTCGTTCCGCCTCAACGACATGGGCGCCATTCCCGGCGGCCCCGGCAAGGCGACCTGGTGGGACAAGGTGCCCTCGAAGTTCGACGGCTGGGGCGAGAACCGCTTTCGCGACGCCGGTTTCCGCGCCGTTCCCGGCTCCATCGTGCGCCGCTCGGCCTTCATCGCCCGCAACGTCGTGCTGATGCCGTCCTTCGTCAATCTCGGCGCCTATGTCGATGAAAGCACCATGATCGACACCTGGTCGACGGTCGGCTCCTGCGCGCAGATCGGCAAGCGCGTGCACATCTCCGGCGGAGTCGGTATCGGCGGCGTGCTCGAGCCGCTGCAGGCCGAGCCCGTGATCATCGAGGATGACTGCTTCATCGGCGCCCGCTCGGAAGTTGCCGAAGGCGTGATCGTGCGCAAGGGCGCGGTGCTGGCGATGGGCGTGTTCCTGGGCGCCTCGACCAAGATCGTCGACCGCGAGACCGGCGAGATCTTCATCGGCGAAGTGCCTGAATATTCGGTGGTGGTGCCCGGCGCGCTGCCCGGCAAGCCGATGAAGAATGGCCAGATCGGCCCGAGCACCGCCTGCGCCGTGATCGTCAAGCGCGTCGACGAGCGCACGCGCTCCAAGACCAGCATCAACGAGCTGCTGCGGGATTGAGTCCGGTCCACAAAACGTAATCCGTCACCCTGAGGTGGCCACCTCTTCGGCGGCCCTCGAAGGGCGACGGCCCGGCTGGCTGCGATATCCCCGCCGCTCATCCTTCCAGGCTCCCGGCGCGATGCTTTGCATCGTGCCACTCGCGCCTCCAGCGACGACGGCTTCGCCGCTACGCGGGCATGACGGGTCTGGTGTCCCGTCGAACCCCCTCTCCCTCCATCGCGACCAATCACCGGGCGACCGCTCCCGCCCGGAGCCTTTCGCATGGACTGGACCTGGTATCTCTTCCGCTTCGACGGCCGCATCAACCGCGCCCTGCTGTGGCAGGCGCTGCTGATCGTCGCCATGCTGGCGGGCCTGCTCGGCGTGATCGGTCAGGTCATTCACTTCCTCAATGCCGAAGGATCGTCAAAGCTATCGGTCAAACTCGATTTCGACTTCGGCCTCGACGACCTCTTCAAGCTGGTCGATCCCCGGATTTATCGCTCGCTGGCATCCCTCGGCCACACGGACCTGATCCTGAAGGCATCAGGCCTGTCGCTATTCACATGGATCTTCCTGGCAACGGCCACCAAGCGGCTGCACGACCGCGACAAGAGCGGCTGGTGGATCATTCCATTCTTCTTCGCACCGGGCCTGTTCAGTCAGTTCTCGGATCTGCTGCCTGACTCCCATTGGGCCCTGTCGCTCAGCCTCACCGCTTCGACCCTGTGGCTATGGGGAATCGTCGAGCTGTTCATCGTGCCCGGCACCGCGGGCCACAACCGCTTCGGCCCCGATCCGAGCGCTGACTTCGGCGACGGCTCCGCATCCGTCTCTCCCTCGGCCAAAAGCTGGGACCAGAGCCGCGAGATCGAAATTGTCCCGCCCAGCGCTAGCCCACCCGGCGGCATGCATGTTAAGCGGGGCTCATGACCGATGCTCTCTCCATTGCCCGCGATCTGATCCGCTGCCCCTCGGTAACCCCTGAAGATGCCGGTGCGCTCGGGGTACTCGAAAAGGCCCTCAACGCCGCAGGCTTCATTTGCCACCGCGTGACCTTCAGCGAACCCGGCACCGCCGACGTCGACAATCTCTATGCGCGGATCGGCAGCGAGGGTCCGCACATCACCTTCGCCGGCCATACCGATGTGGTACCGCCCGGTGACGAGAGCGCCTGGAGCGTCGGTGCGTTCTCCGGAGAGGTAAAGGACGGTGTCCTGCATGGCCGCGGCGCGGTCGACATGAAGGGCGGCATCGCCTGTTCGGTCGCAGCTGTCCTGGAGCATCTCGCCGCCAATGGCGGCCAACCGCGCAGCGACGGCAAGGGCTCGATCTCGTTCCTGATCACCGGTGACGAGGAAGACGTATCGATCAACGGCACCATCAAGCTGTTGAAATGGGCCGCCGAGCGCGGCGAGAAATTCGACCATTGCGTGCTGGGCGAGCCTTCCAATGTCGAGACCCTCGGCGATACCATCAAGGTCGGCCGCCGCGGCTCGCAATCCGGCACGCTGTACGTCGATGGCGTGCAGGGCCACGTCGCTTATCCGCATCGCGCGGCGAATCCGGTGCCTGACATTTCCAGGCTGATCGTGGCGATCTCCGACGAGCCGCTCGACCATGGCAGCGCGCAATTCCAGGCCTCCAATCTCGAATTCACCTCGGTCGACGTCGGCAACAAAGCCAACAACGTCATCCCGGGCGAGGCCCGCGCCAGGTTCAACATCCGCTACAACGACAACCACACCCAGGCGTCGTTGCGCGAACTGGTCGAGACGCGGCTGACGAATGCCTGCGGCAACCGCATCAAGGCCCGCATCGTCTGGGAGCCCTCGAACTCCAACGTGTTCGTGACCAAGCCCGGCCCATTCACCGATCTCGCGGTGTCCGCGATCGAGGAGGTGACGGGGCGCAAGCCGGAGCTGTCGACGAGTGGCGGCACGTCGGATGCGCGGTTCATCTCGAGCTATTGCCCGGTGATCGAGTTTGGGCTGGTCGGCCAGACCATGCACCAGGTCGACGAGCGCGTGCCGGTGAAGGATCTGGAGACGTTGACGAAGGTGTATCGGGGGATACTGACGCGGTATTTTGGGTAGGGGCCCTCATCGCCGCCAAACCCGCTGCTGTCATCGTCCGCGAAGGCGGACGATCCAGTATTCCACCGGCGTCAGTGACTGAACCGATAGGTCGCGGCGTACTGGATTCCCCGCCTTCGCGGGGAATGACAGTGGTGGGCCTCGCGAGAGTTTCCCGTCTCCCGTCCCTAATAATCCACCTTCATCAGATACAGCCCGTCCGGCGGGGCGACGATGCCGCACGCTGCGCGGTTGCGCGCCTCTAACGCTGCGGAGAGATCGTCGGCGGTCCAGCGGCCTTCACCGACCCAGACCAAGGAGCCCACCATCGAGCGGACCTGGCTGTGCAGGAACGACCGCGCCGAGGTGACAATGACGATCTCGCGGCCATCGCGCTCGACGTCAAGCTGATCGAGCGTCTTCTCCGGCGATTTGGCCTGGCACTCGGTGTCGCGAAACGTCGTGAAATCGTGCTTGCCGAGCAGACGCTGTGCCGCAGCGTGCATCGCATCGGCATCGAGCTTGCGCGGCACGCGCCAGGCGTGGCCGATGTCGAGCGCGAGATTGGCGCGGGTATTGATGACGCGATAGCGGTAGTGGCGCTTCACCGCCGAGAAGCGCGCCTCGAACGCGTCAGGCACGATCTCGGCCTCGAGCACCGCGATCGGGTGCGGGCGCAGATGCGCATTCAACCCGTCGCGAAACCGGCCCGGTGGAAATGGCTTATTGATGTCGACATGTGCGACCTGGCCGCGCGCGTGCACGCCGGCATCGGTGCGGCCGGCACCGTGCACGCGCAAATCCGCGCCGGTCATCGCCTTCACGGCCGCCTCCAGCGCGCCCTGCACCGAGGGCAGCGTGTCCTGCACCTGCCAGCCGAAGAACGGCGCGCCGTCATATTCGATGGTGAGCTTGTAGCGGGGCATCTCAATCCGGGTGGTGTCATCGCCCGGCTTGACCGGGCGATCCAGTACTCTGAGGCATCTCTATTCAGCCGAGAAGTCTCGGCGTACTGGATACCCCGCCTTCGCGGGGTATGACAGCGTCAGGTGAATTTGGCGCCCGCCTTCAACGGCACGCCGCGCAGAAAGTCCGCGGCCTGCATCCGGCCCTTACCCTCGCGCTGGAGCTCGATGATGCGAATGGCGCCCTCGCCGCAGGCGATGGTGAGCTTGTCATCGAGCACCGCGCCCGGCGCGCCCGAGCCCTTCGCCAATTCACACCGCAGGATTTTGACGCGCGCGTTCTCGCTGACGCCGGCGAGCTCGGCCCATGCACCGGGGAACGGCGACAGACCGTGGATGTGGCGCAGCACGGCGCGCGCCGGCCTGGTCCAGTCGATCCGCGCCTCGGCCTTGTCGATCTTGGCGGCGTAGGTCACGCCATCCTCGCTCTGCCTCTTGAGCTGGAGCCCGCCGCGATCGAGCGCGGCCATCGCGCGCACCATCAGGTCGGCGCCGAGGCGGGAAAGCCGATCATGCAGATCGACCGCCGTCATGTCGTCGGTAATTGCGAGGCGCTCGGCCATCGCGACGTCGCCGGTGTCGAGGCCGACATCCATCTTCATCACCATCACGCCGCTCTCGGCATCGCCTTCCATGATCGCGCGGTTGATGGGGGCGGCGCCGCGCCAGCGCGGCAGCAGCGAGGCGTGGAGATTGTAGCAGCCGAGTTTTGGCGCATCGAGGATCGCCTGCGGCAGGATCATGCCGTAGGCGACGACGACGGCGGCATCTGCATCGAACGCGCTGAACTCGTCGAGCGCTTCCTGGGTTTTCAGCGTCTTCGGCGTCAGCACGGGAATGCCGAGTTTTCGCGCGGCCTCCTCGACCGGCGTCGGCTGCAATTGCAGGCCGCGCCGCCCGCCCGGCTTCGGCGCGCGGGTGTAGACGGCGACGATCTCGTGGCCGTGCGCGACCAGCTCGAGCAGCGTCGGCACGGAGAAATCGGGCGTGCCCATGAAGATGAGGCGGAGGGGCATGTGGCTGCGTTCAGTGAGAGTTCTGGTTCTCCGTCATGCCCGGGCTTGTCCCGGGCATCCACGGTCTTGGCGACGAAGCAAGCAAGGCGTGGATGGCCGGGTCAAGCCCGGCCATGACGACGAGAGGGCCGAGCCCTCCTCATTCCGCGCGCTTGGCGGCTTTCTCGAACTTCTTGATCACGCGGTCGCGCTTGAGCTTCGACAGGTAGTCGACGAACAGCACGCCGTTGAGATGGTCGATCTCGTGCTGGATGCAGGTGGCATAGAGGCCTTCAGCGTCCTCCTCGTGCACCTTGCCGTCGAGATCGGTGAAGCGCACGCGCACCTTCGCAGGGCGCTCGACCTCCTCGTAATATTCGGGGATCGAGAGGCAGCCTTCCTCGTAGACCGACAGTTCCTCGGACGAGGCGATGATCTCGGGGTTGATGAAGACGCGCGGCAGCGGCGTGGTCTCGCCGTTCTCGTCGCGCTTGGCGAGGTCCATGGTAATCAGCCGCAGCGGCTGCGCGACCTGGATCGCGGCGAGCCCAATGCCAGGCGCGTCGTACATGGTCTCGAACATGTCGTCGGCAAGCTTGCGGATCTCGGCCGTGACCTTCTCGATCGGCTTGGAGACCAGACGCAGCTGCCTGTCGGGCAGGATGATGATTTCTCTGAGGGCCATGGCCGCGATTTAAGCCCCGCGCCGGGTGCGGTCAATGTGGCCGGGAACCTCGTTAACCCTTCGCTAACCATAAATTTTCAGGTTTCGTTAACCATAAAAATTAGGGGGCGGTTAACCATAAGCGTTCGCTATTCGTTCGCGGACACCGGCGAATCGGCTAGAACGGTCGGCATGAACGAGATCATTTTCATGCTCGGCGGCTGGCCGGTGCGCACGATCGATGCGCTGATCGGCTTTGGCGCCCTCGTCCTCATCCTCCTGGTGACGATCGCCGTCGTGATCGCCCGTTCGGGCCGGCGCGGCGCGGAACTCGCAATGGCGCACGCGATCCGGGCCGACGAGCTCGAGGAGCGCCTGAGCCAGGTGCTGCACGCCCAGAGCGAATCCTCAGGAAGGGTCGACGCCATGACCCAGACGCTGGCGGGCCGCCAGGCCGAGATGGCGCGGGCGGTCAACGAGCGGCTGGACTCGGTCACCCACCGCGTCGGCCAGTCCATGGAGCATTCGACCCGCAACACCATGGAAAGCCTGCGCGCGCTGCACGAGCGGCTCGGCATCATCGACAGCGCCCACAAGAACCTCACCGATCTCACCACCCAGGTGACGACCCTGCGCGACGTGCTCGCCAACAAGCAGTCGCGCGGCGCCTTCGGCCAGGCGCGGATGGAGGCGATCGTCCAGGACGGTTTGCCGAAAGGTGCCTACGAGTTCCAGTTCACGCTCTCGACCGGCAAGCGGCCGGACTGCGTCGTGTTCCTGCCGGACCAGCGTCCGCTCTGCATCGACGCGAAGTTTCCGCTGGAGGCGATGACGGCGCTGCACGACGCCCGCACCGACGAGGAGAAGCGGATCGCCACCCAGCGGCTGCGCGGCGACGTGATGAAGCATGTCAGCGACATCGCCGAAAAATACCTCATCACCGGCGAGACCCAGGAGATGGCGCTGATGTTCGTGCCGTCGGAATCGGTCTACGCCGAGATCCATGACGGCTTCGACGACGTGATCCAGAAGGCCTATCGCGCCCGGGTGGTGCTGGTGTCACCCTCGCTGCTGATGCTCGCGATCCAGGTGATGCAGCAGATCATGAAGGACGCGCGCATGCGCGACGCCGCCGACCAGATCCAGACCGAAGTCATCAAGCTCGGCGACGATCTGGGACGTCTGCGCGACCGCGTGGTCAAGTTGCAGAAGCATTTTTCCGATGCGAACGAGGACGTCCGCCAGATCCTGATCTCCGCCGACAAGATCGAGAAGCGCGCGGGCCGGATCGAGGAGCTCGATTTCAGCAAGACGGATGCGCCCGAAGGCCCGCAACTGGTGGCGACGGGCCCGGCCGAGCTGTTTCCGCGGAAGCTGCAAGCGGGAGAGTGATTTTGTAATACGCTGTCATGCCCCGCGAAGGCGGGGCATCCAGTACGCCGCGGCGGTCGCGATTAAACCGTGACGCTGGTGTTTACTGATCGTCCGCCTTCGCGGACGATGACGGCGGAGAGAGACGGCAGATGAGCACACGTCACTACTACGTGTACATCCTCGCCAACAAGATTGGCGGCACACTGTATATTGGCGTAACCAATGATCTCATTCGTCGCGTGGCCGAACATAAGTCGAAGGCCATCGAGAGCTTTACAGAATAGTATGATGTCGCAAGGTTAGTCTATTTCGAGCAGTTCGACGATCCCGAGAACGCGATCAAGAGAGAGAAGCGCCTCAAGAAGTGGAACAGGGCGTGGAAGGTCCGTTTGATTGAGAAAGACAATCCAAACTGGGACGACCTTTATCCTGGGATAGCCGGACCTCCGTAACACTGTCGCGCCCCGCGAGGGCGGGGCATCCAGTATGCCGCGGCGGTCGTAATTGAACCGAGACGCTGGTGGTTACTGGATCGTCCGCCTTCGCGGACGATGACGGCGAAGAAGGCCGCTACACCTCCTAGCGGCCTCCAGAATCTGCTAACATCGTCCCATGACCTCACCCGACGCGACCTCCTCCGCCGCGACCGCCGCTCCTGCGACCTCCTGGCGCGACAGTCTTGCCGTGTACCTGCAGCCGCGGGTGCTGATCGTGCTGTTTCTCGGCTTCTCCTCCGGCCTGCCGCTGGCGCTGTCGGGATCGACGTTGCTGGTGTGGATGCGCGAGGCCGGGGTCGATCTGAAGACCATCGGGCTGTTCGCGCTGGTCGGCACGCCCTACACGCTGAAGTTCCTGTGGGCACCGCTGGTGGATGCGCTGCATGTGCCGCTGTTCACCCGCGCGTTCGGACGCCGGCGCGGCTGGCTGGTGTTTTCGCAATTATTGCTGATCATCGCGATCCTGCTGCTGGCGATGACCGACCCGGCACGCTCGCCGTTCTATGTCGCGCTCGGCGCGCTGCTGGTGGCGACGACGTCGTCGACGCAGGACATCGTGGTCGATGCCTTCCGCGTCGAGAGCCTGCCGGAGAGCGAGCAGGCGGCCGGCATGGCCGCTTACGTCGCGGCCTACCGGATCGGCATGCTGGTCTCGACCGCGGGCGCGCTGTTCATCGTCTCGGGCTTCGAGGACACCGGCATACCCGCACGTCGGCGTGGATGTGGGGTTATATGGTGATGGCCGCGATGGTGCTGATCGGCACGATCACCGCGCTGGCCGCGACCGAGCCGGCGCAATCCGCGCAGGCGGAAGCCGCGACACATACCGAGACCGCGTTTGCGCGGGTGTTGAGCGCGGCGATCGGCGCGTTCTCCGAATTCCTGTCGCGCAAGGACGCACTCGCCGCGCTCGCCTTCGTCGTGCTGTTCAAGTTCACCGATGCGTTCTCGGGCACGATGACGGCGCCGTTCGTGATCGACCTCGGCTTCACCCGCAACGATTATGCGGCGATCGTGAAGGGCGTCGGCCTCGCCGCGACCCTGATCGGCGGGTTTGCCGGTGGCTTCGTCGCGCGGCGCTATCCGCTGGCAATGTCGCTCTGGATCGGCGGCGTGGTGCAGGCGCTGGCCAATTTGTCCTTTGCCTGGCTCGCAATGGTCGGCACCAATCAATGGGCGCTGGCGCTCGCGATCTGCGCGGAGAACTTCACCAGCGCCATCGGCACCGTGATCTTCGTGGCTTACCTCTCGGCGCTCTGCCAGAACCCGCTGCACACGGCAACGCAATATGCGTTGCTCACCGCGCTCGCAGCGGTGGGGCGGACTTATCTGTCGTCGAGTGCGGGCTATGTCGCAAGCGCGACCGGCTGGCCGATGTTCTTCGTGATCTGCGTGCTGGTGGCGATCCCGAGCCTGGTGCTGCTGACCTGGCTGCAGCGGCGCGGGCATTTCGAGGCGTTGGGGCCGGTGCGGGTGTGACGGTCTTGTAGGGTGGGGTGGGCAAAGCGAAGCGTGCCCACGACTACGTATTGAACCGAAGCAGGTCGTGGGCACGGCGCGTTGCGCCTTTGCCCACCCTACGGCAGCTCGTCGACGCGCCGCCCCCTACTGCTTCTTGATCAGGCTCCACTTCGTGATCACGGCTTCGCTCATCTGGCCGGGATCGCTGGCGCAGGCGACTTCGTCGACCTTGACCGAGATCGCCTTGCCGACGAACGATTTCAGCTGCGCGGCCTGCGCGTCGCTGGAGGTGACCAGCTGGAAGGTCTCGGGCCCGGTCTCGAGATTGCACAGCCCGTTCGGCGCCGGCAGGCGACGCGGCTCGGAGGTGATCTGGTAGGTCGCAATCCGCTTGCCGGCGTTCTTGACGTCGCGCAC
Source organism: Bradyrhizobium symbiodeficiens (assembly GCF_002266465.3). Taxonomy (NCBI): domain Bacteria; kingdom Pseudomonadati; phylum Pseudomonadota; class Alphaproteobacteria; order Hyphomicrobiales; family Nitrobacteraceae; genus Bradyrhizobium; species Bradyrhizobium symbiodeficiens. The sequence continues at coordinate 6,668,385 of NZ_CP029427.2, forward strand.
TTTCAATGCCGTCAGCTCACCCGACAGCACCTCGCCGGTGTTGATCGGCTTGCCGGGCTTGGACGGCAGCGGCGCTCCATCGTCCTGCTGCGCGGAGATGGCCGGGTTCGCCAGCAGCATCATCGTCGCGGCCAAAGCCAAGCGTGTGGCGAAAAGTTTCGTCATATCGTCCGTTCCGTAAAGTGTGGATGCCTAGAACAGGGTGCGCTGCCGCATCGCAGCCGATAGCGTACCTTCATCGAGATAATCAAGCTCGCCGCCGACGGGAACTCCGTGGGCGAGCCGCGTCACCTTCACATTGGCGTCCTGCAAGAGGTCGGTGATGTAATGCGCCGTGGTCTGGCCGTCGACCGTCGCATTCAGCGCCAGGATAATCTCGTGCACCTGCGCATCATGCGCGCGCGCGACCAGCGCGTCGATGGTCAGATCCTGCGGGCCGACACCATCGAGCGGCGACAATGTCGCGCCCAGCACGTGATAGCGCCCCTGGGTCGCATTGGCGCGCTCCAACGCCCAGAGATCGGCGACGTCGGCGACGACGACGATGATGGCGTCATCGCGTTTCGGATCGGTGCAGACGGTGCAGGGATTCTGCGTATCGATGTTGCCGCAGGTCTTGCAGACCTGGACCTTGTCCAGCGCGACCTGCATGGCCGAAGCCAGCGGCATCATCAGCGCTTCACGCTTCTTGATCAGATGCAGCGCCGCGCGCCGCGCCGAGCGCGGACCGAGGCCCGGCAGCCGCGCGAGAAGCTGCACCAGCCGCTCGATTTCGGGACCTGCAACCGCGCCCATATTACTGGCCGAACAACCCCGGCGGCAGGCCGAGCCCGCCGGTCAGCGACTGCATCTTCTCCTGCATCGCGGTCTCCGCCTTGCGGCGCGCATCACCGAGCGCGGTGACGAGCAGGTCTTCCAGCACTTCGCGCTCTTCCGCCTTCATCAGCGAGGGATCAATCTTGATGCCCTTGACGTCCATCTTCGCGGTCATGCGCACGGCGACGAGGCCGCCGCCGGAGATGCCCTCGACTTCCACGTTGGCCAGAGACTCCTGCATCTCCTGCATCTTGGATTGCAGCTGCGCCGCCTGCTTCATCATGCCGAGAAAATCAGCCATCGGTGCTCGTCCTTGGAAAAAGTTAGGCTCAGAGATCGTCGCCGTCGGAACCGTCGGGCGGATCGTCGCTGCCATAGTCCGCGTTTATATTGGCCTCCGGCGTCTCCGGGGCAAGCCTGCGGACCTCGACAACCTTTGCGCCGGGGAAACGCGACAGCACCTCCCGCACGCGCGGATCGGCCTCGGCGGTCCGCGCATGCTCCTGTTTGGCGGCCTGGTTCACCGCGCGCAGCGTCGGCTGGCCCTGCTCGTTGGACACGACGATGGTCCAGCGACGGCCGGTCCACTGCTCGAACTTCCTCGCAAGCTCCGAGATCATCGACTTGGAGGCGTTGGGCTCGAGCGCGACCTCCAGCCGGCCCTCCTCGAAACGGACGAGGCGCATGTCGCCTTCGAGCGCGCTCTTGGTCATGATGTCGCGCTTCTGCCCGGCCAGCGCGACGAGCTGGGTGAAGCTCGTGATGCGCAGCTGCGGCGCGGCACCTTGCGGATCCGGCGCGGGCGCCACCATCTGCGGCCGGGCGCCACCGCCAAACGCTGATGGCGATGATGTCGGCATGCGAACCGGCGCTGCGGACACGGTCGATGCGGATGCAACCGGCGCGGACGACGCGCTGCTGCGCCCGGCACCGCCGCCGCTCGCGACCGGCGAACCGCCGCTGTTCTGCTCCAGCATCCTGATCGCCTCGTCCGGCGTCGGCAAATCGGCGACATAGGCGATGCGCACCAGCACCATCTCGGCCGCCGCTGCGGGCCGCGTTGCGGCCTGTACCTCGGTGATGCCCTTCAGCAGCATCTGCCACATCCGCGACAGCACGCGCATCGAGATCTTCGAGGCAAAATCCTTCGCGCGCACCCGCTCGGTCTCGCCATAGGCGATGTTGTCGGCAGTCGCGGGCACGATCTTCACGCGGGTGACGAAATTGACGAATTCAGCGAGGTCCGAGAGCACGACGATCGGATCGGCGCCGACATCGTACTGGTCGCGGAACTCCTTGAAGGCGGCCGCGATGTCGCCGCGCGCCAGCGAATCGAACAGGTCGATGACGCGGGTACGGTCGGCGAGCCCCAGCATCTGCCTGACCGCATCGGCCTTCACGGTGCCGGCCGCATGGGCAATGGCCTGGTCGAGCAGCGACAGCGAATCGCGCACCGAGCCTTCGGCGGCGCGCGCGATGATGCCGAGCGCTTCGGGCTCTATTTCGACGCTTTCCTTCGCCGCGATATTGGCGAGGTGCTTCATCAGCACGTCGGCCTCGACGCGGCGGAGATCAAAGCGCTGGCAGCGCGACAGCACCGTGACCGGAACTTTCCGGATCTCGGTCGTCGCGAACACGAATTTGGCGTGCTCCGGCGGCTCCTCCAGCGTCTTCAGGAAGGCGTTGAACGCCGCCGTCGACAGCATGTGGACTTCGTCGATGATGTAGACCTTGTAGCGCGCGCTGGCCGGCGCATAGCGCACGCTGTCATTGATCTGGCGGACGTCGTCGACGCCTGTGTGCGAGGCCGCGTCCATCTCCAGCACGTCCATGTGCCGGCTTTCCATGATCGCCTGGCAATGCACGCCGAGCGTCGGCATGTGGATGGTCGGGCCCGTCACCGAGCCATCCGGCATCTCGTAGTTGAGTGCGCGGGCCAGGATACGCGCGGTGGTGGTCTTGCCGACGCCGCGGACGCCGGTGAGGATCCAGGCCTGCGGAATCCGTCCGGTTTCGAAGGCATTGGAGACGGTGCGGACCACGGCCTCCTGGCCGATCAGATCGTCGAAACTGGAAGGACGGTATTTGCGCGCCAGCACCCGGTAAGGCGCGTTGCCGGCCGGGCCGGCGCTGTCGGGATTTGGAGGGGCGCCAGCGTCGGTCATCGGTCGATCCGCAATGAAATGTCTCTTGGCCGGCTTTGCGGAAAGGAGCGCGCTGGCGGCTGGTGCCGCCGGCGCTGGTTCGCTCGAAAAACAAGTAGGAGACTGACGAGCGACCCGATCCGGACCTCGTTAGGGCTGCTTCCTTCCGGACCTGACCCGGTTGGCGAGTGGCTCGTCCACCGCCAATCTCCCGGTCCCTATTTGGGGCCAAAAGGGGCGGAAAGCAAGCGGCTATCGCCCTTGATCGACGGCGCCTGCCTAGCATCCGGGCAATTCGCGATCTGCCCAGCCGATAGGCTGTGCTTTCACTGAAAGTGCGACCTTGATATGAACCTGCCGGAACCTATCCCAACCAGAAAAGCGATTGATCCCAATGGTTACACGTCGTGATGTTGCATCGATTGTCGGGCTTGGCGCCATGACCGCGGCCGCGCTGGCTTCGCCGGCCGTGGCCCAGACCGCCGATCAGAACGAATCGACCTTCGCCCGCATCCGCCGGACCAAGAAGATGCGGATCGGCGCGGTCGGCGGCGGCGCGCCCTATTACATGAAGGATCTCTCCAGCGGCCAGTGGAAGGGATTCTACATCGACATCGCCAAGGGGCTCGCCGACGACATGGAGGCCGAGCTCGAGATCACCGAGACCACTTGGGGCAATTCGGTGCTCGACCTGCAGGCCAACAAGATCGATATCTTCTTCGGCCTGAACCCGACCCCGAAGCGCGCGCTGGTGGTCGATTTCTCGGTCCCCGTCTTCAACAATGCCTTCGGCATCCTCTGCAAGAAGGACTTCAAGCCGAAGAGCTGGGCCGAGCTGAACTCGCCCGACATCAAGATCGCGGTCGACCAGGGCTCCTCGCACGACCAGGTCGTCAGCCGCCTGACGCCGAAGGCGCAGATCACGCGGCTCAAGACCGCGGACGATGCCACCGCCGCGCTGCAGACCGGCCGCGTCGACGCGCAGTGCCTGATCACCATGCTGTCGCTGACCGTGCTGAAGAAGAACCCCTCGCTCGGCCAGCTCGTGCTGCCGACGCCGATCTTCGCCACGACCTCGAATGCCGGCTTCCGCCGCGAGACCGACAAGACCTGGCGCGACTACGTCAACACCTGGATCGACTTCAACAAGGGCCTCGGCTTCATCCGCAACGCGATCATCACCAACATGGAGCTGGTGGGTGTGACGGAAGCGGACATTCCGCCGGGCGTTTCGCTGTAAGTAAGATCAGTTTGAGCCGGGCTCGATTGAGGCGCACCGCTTCGCCCCCTCTCCCGCTTGCGGGAGAGGGTTGGGGAGAGGGTGTCTCAGCTGGCAAGACTTCCCCAGAGGAAAGAGCCCTCACCCGTATCGCATCTTCGATGCGATACGACCTCTCCCGCAAGCGGGAGAGGTGAGCAAGAAAGCACGCATGTATCAGTGGGACTTCGGCATCCTCTGGAGCTATCGCTGGCTCTTCCTCAACGGGCTTGGCGTCACCGTCGGCTTCACCGTGGTCATCGTGGTGCTCGGGCTGCTGTTCGGCCTGCTCGGGGCGTTCGGCACGCTCTCGCGCTTCAAGGCGTTGCGTGTTCTCGCGCTCACCTTCATCGAGGCGTTCCGCTGCACGCCGATCCTGGTGCAGCTGATCTGGTTCTATTACGCGCTGCCGATCCTCGCCGGCGTCGAGATGACGCCGATCACGGCCTCCGCGCTGGCGCTGTCGCTCTATGGCGGCTCGTTCTATTCGGAGATCATCCGCGGCGGCATCATCTCGATCGACCGCGGCCAGTCCGAAGCCGGCGCCGCGCTCGGCATGACGCCCGGCCAGAGCATGCGGCGCATCGTGCTGCCGCAGGCGATCAAGCGCATGATCCCGGCGCTGATGAACCAGTCGATCATCCAGTTCAAGAACACTTCGCTGGTCTCGGTGTTGGCGGTGCCCGACCTGGTCTATCAAAGCCAGGTCGCCGCCCATGACAGCTACCGGCCGCTGGAGACCTACACCGCCGTCGCGGTCGCCTATGCGGCGATCCTGATTCCGCTCACCATCCTCGTCCGGCGCGGCGAGAAGCGACTGGCGGTCGGCGAATGAGCGACACGTCGAAAATCGAGATCCGCAGCCTTCGCAAGAGCTTTGGCAGCAACGAGGTCCTGAAGAACATCAGCCTCGACGTCGCCAAGGGCGGCGTCGTGGCCTTGATCGGCCCGTCGGGGTCGGGCAAGTCGACACTGCTCCGCTGCATTAATCTTCTGGTGACGCCGGATGGTGGCAGCGTTCGCGTCGGCGATACACGCTTCCAGTTCGGCGAAGGCGCGAAGCTGCCCGACGTAAAGACACTCGCAAGATTCCGCGCCACCACCGGCATGGTGTTTCAGCACTTCAACCTGTTCCCGCACATGACGACGCTGCAGAACGTGATGGAGGGACCGGTCACGGTTCGCCGCATGGCCAGGCCGGACGCCGAGAAGCTCGCGCGCGCGCAGCTCGTCAAGGTTGGGCTTGCCGAGAAGGCGGATCAATATCCGGCGACGCTGTCCGGCGGCCAGAAGCAGCGCGTCGCGATCGCGCGTGCGCTCGCGATGGAGCCGGACGTGATGCTGTTCGACGAGGCCACCTCGGCGCTCGATCCCGAACTCGTCGGCGAGGTGCTCGCCGTCATCCAGCAACTGGCGTCCGAGGGCATGACCATGGTGATCGTGACCCACGAGATCGCGTTCGCCCGCGAGGTCGCCGACCGCCTCATCTTCATGCGCGACGGAATCGTGGTCGAGGAAGGCCCGGCGCGGCAGGTGATCGACAACCCGAGGGAAGCCGCCACACGCGCCTTCCTCAGCCATTTCCACCGCACCGGCGCGCTGCCGCCGGCCACAACGGCATCGTGATGTCCAATATCAATCGCGTCTATATCGTCACCGGTGCCGCCAGCGGCATCGGCCGCGCCGCCGCCAAAGTTCTGGCGGCGCCAGGCGTCGGGCTGCTGCTCCATACGCGCGCCAACGCTGAAGGCCTTCAAGCCACCGCAGCGGATGCCGAAGCGAAAGGCGCCGTGGCGGCAAGCTGCCTTGGCGATCTCGCCGAGGAGAGCGCGGCCACCGACGCCGTCGCCGCCGCGAAAGTCGCCTTCAGCCGGCTCGACGGATTGATCCTGGTCGGCGGCCATGCCCGCCGCGGCAGCGCGATCGGCACGCCGGCGGATCAGTTTCGGCAGGCGATGGACGAGTCCGCGCTGGCCTTCACGCGCATGGTCGCTGCCGCACTTCCGCAGCTGCGCGCAGGGCAAGATGCACGGATCGTCGCCGTGTCCTCCTTCGTCGCGCACGCGATCCGGCCCGAATTCGCGCCCTTCGCCGCGACGGCCGCGAGCCGCGCCGCGCTGGAAGCGTTGGTGCGGCTGACCGCGATCGAGCTCGCGGGCGACGGCATCACCGTCAACGCGGTTGCGCCTGGCCTCATCGTCAAGGACAAACCGAGCGAGAGCCGGCTGTCGCCCGAGCAGATCGCCGCGACCGAGGCGCTGATCCCGATGCGCCGCCGCGGACGGCCGGAGGAAGTCGCCGAGATCATCGCCTTCCTGGCATCGCTGAAGGCGTCCTACGTCACCGGCCAGGTCTGGCACGTCAATGGAGGCCTGACATGACCGAAGCCACCGTCGAACGCCTCAGGCTGTTCTTGATCGAGAGCCCGATCAAGATGGCCCGCCTGCAGGGCGTCGGCAACGTCAAGGGCACGGTGAAGCGCGTTCTGCTCGAGCTCACCTCCAGCGACGGCGTGATCGGCTGGGGCGAGGCGGCACCGTGGGAGGTGTTCACGGGAACGCCGGAAGCGGCGTTCTCCGCGCTCGACATTTATTTAAGGCCAATCGTGCTCGGCAAGCCGGTGCGCCGCATCCGCGCGCTGATGGCCGAGCTCGACCGCGCGCTAGTCGGGCACGCCGAAGCGAAAGTCGCGATCGAAATGGCGCTGCTGGACATCGTCGGCAAATCGTCGGGACTCTCGGTCGCCGACCTGCTCGGCGGCCGGGTGCGCGACACCATTCCCCTCTCCTTCTCGATCGCCGATCCCGATTTCGCCGCCGATCTCGAACGCATGCGGAAAATGGTTCCGGACGGGAACGTGATCTACAAGGTCAAGACCGGCGTGAAGCCGCATCGCGAGGACCTCGAGCATCTCGAGGCGATCCGCAACGAGTTCGGCGACAAGGTCGACCTTCGCGTCGACTACAACCAGGCACTGGCACCGTTCGGTGCCATCAAGATCCTGCGCGATGTCGAGCAGTTCGCGCCGACCTTCATTGAGCAGCCGGTGCCGCGCAAATATCTCGACGTGATGGCGCAGCTCACCGCTGCTCTGGAAACCCCCGTGCTGGCCGACGAAAGCTGCTTCGACCGCCGCGACATGATGGAGGTGGTGCGCCGCGAGGCGGCCGACGCCGTCTCGATCAAGCTGATGAAGGCCGGCGGCCTGTTCGAGGCGCAGGCGATCATGGCCATCGCCGACATCGCCGGCCTGCCCGGCTATGGCGGCACGCTGTGGGAAGGCGGCATTGGCCTTGCCGCCGGCACGCAGCTGATCGCGGCGACGCCGGGCATCTCGCTCGGCTGCGAATTCTACATGCCGCACCACGTGCTGACCGAAGACGTGCTGGAACAGCGCGTCGCCAACCGCGGCGGCCATGTCGTGGTGCCCGATGGACCCGGCCTCGGCATTCGCGTCAGCGAAGCCTCGATCCGCGCCAATGCGCGGGTGCTGGCGGAGGCGTAGTTTCGTCATTCCGGGGCGCGCGCAGCGCGAGCCCGGAATCCATAACCCCAGGATCGCGTTTGGCGATGACTCGGAGTTACCAGCTCGCGCAATAACCACTCCCTGGATTATGGGTCCCGGATCTGCGCTCCGCTTGTCCGGGACGACGACCGAGTATGCGCTGACAGCGTGGCCTCATCCTTCCCCAATCAGACTCGGTATCGTATGGTCGGGCTAAACATGCCCGCCCCCATCGGGCCATCTGGAAACGTTCATGCCCGAACCCGCCTGGTCGCTGCACTCCCGTCTGAAAGAGGACACCATCGACATCGGCGATTTGCCGCTGTCGAAGGTGCTGGTCATCAAGGACGCGCATTATCCCTGGCTGCTGCTGGTGCCGCGGCGCACTGACGCCGTCGAGATCATCGATCTCGACGAGGTGCAGCAGGCGCAGCTGATGACGGAGATCTCCCGCGTCTCGCGCGCGCTGAAGGAGATCACCCGATGCGACAAGCTCAATATCGCGGCGCTCGGCAATCTGGTGCCGCAGCTTCACGTTCACATCATCGCCCGCCGCACCAGCGACGCCGCTTGGCCGCGGCCGGTCTGGGGCGTGATGCAGCCCTTGGCGCACGACGCAGCAGAGGTTCAGAATTTCATCAGCGCGCTTCGCCGCAAGATCTGGTTGGGTTGAAAGAACGATAATGTCAGCATTCGACTCGTTTCCGCTGGGACAACCGGCCTTCGTCACCAACATCCTCGATCGCGCCGCGCATCTGCGCCGTGACGACGAGAAGCTGTTCGCGATGGAGCAGAAGCCGACCTCGCGCGCCTATGTCGTTTATCGCGACTCGCTGCTGGTGAAGCGCGAGGGCGACAAGATTCGCGCGCTGCTCGGGATCGACGAGGCGCTGAAGTGCGGCGCCAATCCCGGCACGATCTTCTTAGGCTTGCGCGACGGCGCCGCGATGTTCGGCATGGGCCTGTCGCAGGCGGCCGCCGAGAAGCTGGTGGGCCGCGAGGACTACACCGTGACCGAGCTGCGCGGCATGGCGATGCAGGGCGCGATCCCGCCCGAGGAGCTGTCGGCGATCGCGATGGCGAAGTCGATGGTCGGCTGGCACCAGCGCCACGGCTATTGCGCCAATTGCGGCACGCGCAGCGCGATGAAGGAAGGCGGCTGGAAGCGCGAGTGTCCTTCCTGCAAGGCCGAGCATTTTCCGCGCACCGATCCAGTCGTGATCATGCACGTCGCCTCCGGTGACAAGTGCCTGCTCGGCCGCCAGAAGCAGTTTCCGGCAGGGATGTATTCATGCCTCGCCGGCTTCGTCGAGGCCGCCGAGACCATCGAGGACGCGGTCCGCCGCGAGATCCTGGAAGAGTCGGGCATTCGCTGCACCGACGTGCGGTACTACATGACCCAGCCTTGGCCCTATCCGTCGTCGCTGATGATCGGCTGCAGCGCGCGGGCCGTGAGCGAGGACATCGTCGTCGATCACTCGGAGCTGGAGGATGCGCGCTGGTTCTCGCGCGACGAGGCGGCCCTGATGCTGACCCGGACGCATCCGGACGGGCTCGCCGGTCCGCATCCCTTCGCCATCGCCCATCATCTGCTCGGCCGCTGGGTGCACGACAAGAGCTGATCGCCGATGGCCGCATCCGGGATCGCGCCGCGCATCCTCTGCATCGGCATTCCCGTGCGCGACCTCACCTTTCGGGTCGCGGCCGTGCCGGCGCGCGGCAGCAAGGCGAACGCCAGCCACCTCGCCGAGCTCTGCGGCGGCAACGCGCTCAATGCTGCGATCGCGATTGCGCGGCTCGGCGGCCGCGTCTCGTTCGCTGGCCCCATGGGCGATGCACGGGAGACATCGAGCGGCTTCATCCTCGCGCAGATGGCGCAGGAGGGCATCGACACCAGCCACATCGTGCGCATGCCTGATGTGACCACGCCGGTTTCGGCGATCATGATCGAGGCTTCGGGCGAACGGACGCTCACGATCTATCGCGATCCCGGCCTGTGGGGCGTGCAGCTGCCCAAGGCCGACGAATTGCTGGCCGATTGTCGTGCCCTGCTCGTCGAAAGCCGCTGCGGTGCATTCTGCAGCGACCTCTGCGCCGAGGCTCGGCGACGCGGCATTGCCGTCATCGTCGGCGTCGATCGCGCGATGTCGTTGCAGGACGGCCTGCTGACCGCCGCCTCACATCTGCTGTTCGCCAGCGAGCAGGTGCAGGAGACCGCGGGCATCGCCGACGACGGCAAGGCATTGCGGCGCCTGGCCAGGCTGACGCCCGCCTTCCTTGCCGCGACACGCGGTCCGCTTGGTACGATCTGGCTGAACGAGACAGGCGAGCTGGAGGAGACTGCGGCCTTCCCCGTCCATGCGGTCGATACGCTCGGCGCCGGTGACGTCTTTCATGGCGCCTTCGCGCTTGGCCTCGCTGAGGGCGGCAACGTGCGGCGGGCGCTGCTATTCGCCGCGGCCGCCGCGGCACTGAAATGCACCCGCCATGGCGGCGGCATGGCTGCACCCCAACGCGTTGAAGTTGAAGAGTTTTTGCGCGAACGGCCCTAGAGCAAATCCAGGGAGGCGCCGAGACTATGGTCTTGTCGGGGAAAGATTTTCTCTATATCAGTGAAATCAGCCCCAGAATTGGAACAAAGTTCTTCAAATGACCGACATCGCCATCCCGATCCCCGAGACCAGCCGCCGCCTCGACGCCATCGACCGCAAGATCCTGATGGTGCTCCAGGAGGATGCCTCCCTGTCCGTCGCCGAGATCGGCGATCGCGTCGGCCTGTCCTCGACCCCCTGCTGGAAGCGCATCCAGCGGCTGGAGGCCGATGGCGTGATCATCAAGCGGGTGGCCCTCGTCGACCAGAACAAGATCGGGCTCGGCATCTCCGTGTTCGTGTCGGTGGAAAGCTCCGATCATTCCGACGCCTGGCTGAAGAAATTCGCCGAAGCCGTCAGCGCGATGCCCGAGGTGATGGAGTTCTATCGCATGGCCGGCGACGTCGACTACATGCTGCGCGTCGTGGTCGCCGACATGCAGGCCTATGACGTGTTCTACAAGAAGCTGATCAGCGCCGTGCCGCTGAAGAACGTCACCTCGCGCTTTGCGATGGAGAAGATCAAGTCCGTGACCACGCTGCCGATCCCGGCGGTGGTGGCGGCCTGACGCCCGATTCTTGTTTTGACGCGTTTTCTTCACGCGAACCGGCATCCACTTCGCTCGAAAACGCTTTAAGCCGGTTGAAACACCGGCAGGGTGACATTGACGCGCGTACCTCCGCCGGAGGCGGCGGCGATCTCGATGGTTCCGCCATGGGCCTCGACCAGGCTGCGCACCACCGCGAGGCCAAGGCCCGCGCCGCCGGTCGCACGGTTGCGGGACTTCTCCAGGCGAAGGAACGGCTCCAGCACGGCCTGGCGATGATCGTCGGGAATGCCCGGCCCCTCGTCCTCGATCGACACGACGACGGCACCGTCCTTCAACGCGGCCCTGACATGCGCGGCATGGCCATAGGCGAGCGCGTTGTCGATGATGTTGGCGAGGATGCGCCGCAGCGCCAGCCGGTCGCCGAGCACCACCGCATTTCGCGCGTGCGCATCCGTGACCAGGTCGACCGGCGCGCCCTGAGCGCGACGGTCGTGCACCTCGACGGCAATCAGCGCAGCAAGTTCGATCATTTCCTGTGACAGGCCGCCGGCGCCGGCACGCGTTGACAACAGCGCGTCGTCGAGCAGGCGGATCATGTCGTCGATATCGGCAACCGCCCGCTGCCGCTCGGCATCGTCTGGGATGTGCTCGACCCGCAACCGCAGCCGCGTCGCGAAGGTCCTGACATCATGGGCAATGCCGCCCACCAGCGTCATGCGTGCGCGCAGCATCTCGGCGAGCCGCCCCTGCAAGCGGTTGAACGCGGCGATGACGGCGCGGATTTCCGGCGCACTGCGCCGTGCGTCCGGAAGCGGCGGCGGATCGGCCGACAAGTCGACGCGATCGACCGCCGCGGCGAGTTGCGCCAGCGGCCGCGTCTCGCGCTGCATAACCAGCAATGCCAGCAGCGCCACGATCGAGCCGAACAGGCCGGCGCCGAAGCCGACCGGCAGGCCGAACGGGGTGACCGGCAGGCGGGTATAGGCGTCGACGATCAGCATCTCGCCGCTGCGCAGGCCGATGCGGAATTCGATCGCGTTGGCCATCAGCCGCGCGATGCGGGGAAACCAGCGGCTGGCGCGATGGTCCGGCGGCGACACGATCTCGACCGGGCGCCCTGCGAGACCCGCGGCATAGGTCTCACGCAATTGTTGCTGCTGCGCCGGCGTCTCGCCGCCGACCGGCGCGCCACTCGGTGCGATTCGAACCTTGAATTGCGATGAGGACACGGCATCGAGCACGGACTGCCGCTCGCCGGCCGCCGTGCGCTCGACCAGTGTCGCGAGCGCATCGAGGCGCGCGGGCGAAGGCCGCGTCAGCTGGTTCTCTTGCACCGTGGTCCGGTAGAAGATCGCCAGGATCACGGTCATCACCACCGTGAATCCGATCAACCCGATCAGGGCCAGCCGCGCGGCAAGCGTCACGCGCAGCATCACGACACCTGCTTCACGGTTGCGGTGAACAGATAGCCGCCGTTGCGCACCGTCGTGATCAGGTTGGAGCCCGGGCTGGCACCATCGAGCTTCTTGCGCAGGCGCGAGATCAGCATGTCCACCGTGCGATCGAACGGCTCGGCCGAACGCCCGCGCGTCCAGTCGAGAATCTGGTCGCGCGTGAGCACCCGGCGCGGACGCTGCACGAAGCAGCCGAGCAGGTCGAACTCGGCGCTCGTCAATTGGAGCTCCGGCGTCTCGGCTTCAATCGTCTCGACACTGCGCGAATCGAGATCGATGACAAAACGGTCGAACGCGAAGCGCCGCACCAGCGGCTTGGCCGGCGCCCCGCTGGCGCGGCGAAGGATGGCGCGCACCCGCGCGAGCAGTTCGCGTGGGCCAAACGGCTTTGCAAGGTAGTCGTCGGCGCCCATCTCGAGGCCGACCACGCGATCAATCTCGTCGCTCTTGGCCGTGAGCATCAGGATCGGGATGGAATCGTCGGCACGCAAACGGCGGCAGATCGACAACCCGTCCTCACCCGGCAGCATGAGATCGAGGATCACGAGATCGGGCCGCAGGCGCTGGAGCATGGCATCCATCGCCTTGCCGTCGCCGACGCAAGCGACCTCGAAGCCCTCGCGCCGCATGAAATCGGCGACGAGGCGGCTGATCTCCGGATCGTCCTCCACCATGAGAATCGTGGCTGCTTGGGTCATCATGGCCGCATTGTGGGCAATGGCTCGCGTCAAGCAAGGGCGCAGGCCGCCTTGTTACACAGTGTTACATCGGCCCGACAAAGCCATAACAATCGTTTCGTCCCGGCAATGCGTCGCAGACGCGGCCCGACCAGTCTCCGCCTCATGGCTGCCGCTGACGGCAGTCCCCAGAAGGAGACGACAAGCATGACCAAGTTCTTCCTCACCTCGATCGTGATCGGCGGCCTCTCGGTTGCGGCGGCGGCCGATGCCAATGCGTGGACCCGGTCGGCGACGGCGAACGGGCCGCGCGGCACCTCCAGCGTCACCGCGACGGGAGGCTGCGCCAACGGAAGCTGCACGCGCAACGTCACCCGCACCGGCCCGGCGGGCAACACCTACACCCGCACCGGCACGGTCTCGCGCTGAGCTCTTGGACGTCGTCGCCGCGTTCGCCCTGCGCGGCGACGACCCGCCTCACCAGATCAGAAAGGATCAGCATCGTGCTACCGATTTTCCGCTTCCTGCCCCAAGCTGCGGCCATCGTCGCCCTCGGCGCCTCGACCTCCGCGTTTGCCCAAAGCGCGTTGCAAACGCAGGTCACGCCGCAGATGCGCAGCGAGGCACGGGCGGTCATGCAGGCCTGCCGCGCAGACTATGACCGCCATTGTAGCGACGTCACGCCGGGTGGAGGACGCATCCTCGCCTGCCTGCAATCTCACGCCGGCCAGCTCACCTCGACCTGTGCGCAAACTTTGCCTCGCGCGCAGGCGCTGAGGGCCGGCGCCGCCAGCGCCGGCGTCGCGCCGAAGTAGGAGGCCACCATGGGTTACGCGTCCATCCTGCTCGACCCGACGCTCCGTCGCGTGATCCTGGCCACCGCGATCGGCCTAATGCTGCTCGAATACGGCATCGGCCGGCTCGCGCATCGCGAGACCCACGACTGGCGCGAAACCGTCGCGTCGTTCGGCGTCGCGCTGGGGCAGAATTTGCTGCGCGCGGTCGAAGCCGGAATTCTGGCCGTGCCGTTCGCCTTCCTGTACGAGCACCGTCTGTTCGACTTCGCGCAGACCAGCCCACTCGCGCTTGCGGGGTTATTCCTGGGCAGCGAGTTTCTCTATTACTGGCAGCACCGCGCCTCGCATCGCATTCGCTGGATGTGGGCGACACATGCGGTGCACCACTCGGCCACACGGTTGAACCTCACGGCGGCGATCAGGCTCGGCTGGACCGGTAACATCTCCGGCAACTTTCTCTTCTTCCTGCCGCTGGCGCTGATCGGCCTTCACCCACTCGCGATCGTGGCGATGCTCGGGATCAACCTGTCCTACCAGTTCTTCATCCACAGCGGCTTGGCACCACGGCTCGGTCCGCTCGAATGGGTGCTCAACACGCCGAGCCATCATCGCGTGCATCACGCCTGCAACGCGCCGTGCCTCGACAAGAATTATGGCGGCATCCTGATCGTGTTCGACCGGTTATTCGGCACCTTTGCGGAGCAGCCCGCCGACCAGCCGCTTCGTTTCGGCCTCGTCGGAGGCACGCCGTCCTTCAATCCGATCCGGATCGCGCTGGGCGAATGGATCGCAATGCTGGGCGACGCCTGGAAAGCCCGAGGCGCGGGCGCGAAGCTGCGCGCGCTGTTCGGGCCGCCCGGCGATTGAGATCGCAGGCGCCTAGATCTTCTGATTGTACTCGCCGACTTCGGGATGCGTGCGTAGCACGCTGTTCACCATCTCGAACATGTCGTGCATGCGCTGCTCGGAGACCGGGCTCTCGACCACGACGACGAGCTCAGGCTTGTTGGAGGAGGCGCGCACAAGGCCCCAGCTGCCGTCCTCGACCGTGACGCGCACGCCGTTGACGGTGACGAGATCGCGGATCGACTGGCCGCCGATCTTCGTGCCCCTGGCCTGCAAGTCCTCGAAATGCTTCACCACCTGGTCGATGACGCCGTATTTGGTCTCGTCGGCGCAATGCGGCGACATCGTCGGCGACGACCAGGTCTTCGGCAGCGCATTCTTCAGGTCGGCCATCGACTTGCCCGGCGCGCGGTCGAGCATGTCGCAGATCGCGAGCGCCGAAACCAGGCCGTCGTCATAGCCGCGCCCATACGGCTTGTTGAAGAAGAAATGGCCGGACTTCTCGAAACCTGCCAGCGCGCCGGTCTCGTTGGTGCGGCGCTTCATGTAGGAATGGCCGGTCTTCCAATAGTCGGTTTTGGCGCCCTGCTTCTGCAGCACCGGGTCGGTGACGAACAGGCCGGTCGACTTCACGTCGACGATGAAATGCGCGTTTTTGTGGATCGCCGACATGTCGCGCGCCAGCATCACGCCGACCTTGTCGGCAAAAATCTCCTCGCCGGTATTGTCGACGACGCCGCAGCGGTCGCCGTCGCCGTCAAAGCCGAGGCCGACATCGGCCTTGTGATGCAGCACCGCGTCGCGGATCGCGTGCAGCATCTCCATGTCTTCGGGGTTCGGATTGTATTTCGGGAAGGTGTGGTCGAGCTCGGTGTCGAGCGGAATCACCTCGCAGCCGATCGCCTCCAGCACCTGCGGCGCGAACGCGCCGGCGGTGCCGTTGCCGCAGGCCGCGACGACCTTGAGCTTGCGCTTCAGCTTCGGACGATTGGTGAGGTCGGCGATGTAGCGCGCCGGATAATTCTCGTGGAACTGATAGGAGCCGCCCGCCTTGTTCTTGAAATCGGCATTGAGCACGATCTCCTTCAGCCGCGTCATCTCCTCGGGCCCGAAGGTCAGCGGACGGTTAGCGCCCATCTTGACGCCCGTCCAGCCATTGTCGTTGTGCGAGGCGGTCACCATAGCGCAGCAGGGCACGTCGAGATCGAACTGCGCGAAATAGGCCATCGGCGTCACCGCAAGGCCGATATCATGCACCTTGCAGCCCGCCGCCATCAGGCCGGAGATCAGCGCGTATTTGATCGAGGCCGAATAGCCGCGGAAATCGTGCCCGGTGACGATCTCCTGGCTGACGCCGAGCTCGGCGATCAGCGCGCCCAGCCCCATGCCGAGCGCCTGCACACCCATCAGGTTGATTTCCTTCTGGAACAACCAGCGCGCGTCGTATTCGCGAAAGCCCGTCGGCTTCACCATCGGCTCGGATTCGAAGGCGTAGGTGTTTGGCAACAATACGGATTTCGGCTTCGGGAACATTGAGACGATCTCGTGAAATGGGGGGCAGAGGCAGCCTTAGCGAATGCCGGGCCGCAGCGGAAGGCGGGAATGAAGGCTTATGGCCGATAATTGCGGCAGTTTGGTAACGAAGAAACGTTACCGCCGGGGCGATACGAGGCGAATTGCTATCCTGAAATAGGCGGCGTTTGATCGCGAAGGATTTGGCCTATTGCTCCAGCACCATCTGGCCGTTGGCGTACTCGAAGCGCTTCAGGCGGGAGAGGAAGGAGAGGCCGAGCAGGTTCTCCGACAGCGCCTCGTCGGGCAGCACCATGGCATCGACGTCGCGCACGACCAGACCGCCGACCTCGAGCATCGCGATGCGGGTGCGCGCGGCCTTGATGGTGCCGTTGGCGGTAGAGACGGTGGCATTGTAATCGCTGCGCGAGGGACGCAGGCCAAAGCGGGCCGCCGAAGTCTCATTCAGCGCAACCACGGAGGCGCCGGTGTCGAGCATGAAGCCGATGCGCTGGCCGTCGATCCGGCCCTCGGTCTGGAAATGACCGCGGCCATCGCGGGAAATGGCGAGGCTGCGCCCCCCGGCAGGCGCCGTCGCCGCAACGGCGACCGTGGCGCGCGGCACCGAGGTTGCGGAAGCCGAGCTTATCTTGTCCGCCATCTGCGCCATGAAGGTGCCGAGGCCGATCATGACGGCTGCGATGATCAGAATGTTACGCATCACACCACTTCCGAGCCGGAAAGCTCGATTTCACCACGCGACACACCAGGCCGCGAGCATTGCTGCGGCCAGAGCGATGCTATTTTGACGAAAAGGATGAGCGAACGGTTAATGCGAACTCAGGTGCCGCGCGGCTTGGCGCGTCGGGTCGGCACTGCGCTGGCCGGATCGTCCGGCCAGGGATGGCGCGGATAGCGGCCGCGCAGGTCGGAACGGACCGCGGCGTAGCTGCCGCGCCAGAAGCCGGGAAGATCGCGCGTCACCTGGACAGGGCGCTGTGCCGGCGACAGCAATTCCAGCACCAGCGGTACCTTGCCGGCGGCGATCGAGGGATGGATGTTGAGACCGAACAATTCCTGCAGCCGCACCGCAATGGTCGGCCCCTGCTCGGCCTCGTAGTCGATCGCCAGCACGCTTCCGGTCGGCGCCTCGAAATGCGTCGGTGCCTCGCGCTCGAGCAGCGCGCGCATCTCCCACGGCAGCAGCGCCATCAGTGCATCCGAGAGATCGCCGGGCGAGATGTCCTTCAGCGCGATCTTGTCGTAGAGCGCCGGCACCAGCCAGTCGTCGCGGCGCGCGATCAATCCGTCGTCCGTGAGATCGGGCCAGCTGTCGCCTTCCGCCTTGCGCAGGAACATCACGCGATCGCGCCATTGTTTGGCGGCCTTCGACCAGGGCAACCGATCGAGGCCGGCGGCGATCAATCCGTCGGCGAGAATGCGCGCGGTGTCCTCGGTGGGTGACACGGCCAGTGTCGCTTCGGACAGCGTGATCGCATGCAGCACGCGCTTGCGCCGCGCGCGCAGCGCCATCGCACCACGGTCGAACGAAATCTCGTCGGCGCTCTCGATATGCTCGGCGAAATGCCGCTCGATCTCGTCCTGGGTGATTTGCGCAGCGAGCAGGATACGTCCGCTCGCCGCCGTGCCCGTCATCTCGCCGATCGCGATATAGGGCGCGCGGGCGAGCGAGGAGGTCTGCTCGACCGCGGCGCCGCGGCCGTTGGCAAGCACGAAACTGCCATTGCCGCGATTGCGCGCGACGCGGTCCGGGAACGCATAGGCGAGCATCAAACCGGTCGAGAGATCATCCTGCGGTCCCGCCTTCTCCGAAGCTGCCACTTGCGAGGCCCAACGCCGCGCCAGATCGCGCGCGCTGGCGGCGCGCGGCGAGCGGTCGCGGCGGAACTGGTCGCGCCGGTGCTCGAGATCGACGCTGTCGCCGCCAAGCCCGCGCTCCGTGATGATGGCCGCGATCTCGGCGGCGGCTTCGCCCTCGCCTGCGCGATGCGAATCCACGATCATGCGCGCGAGCCGCGGCGGCAGCGCCAGCGCACGCAGGCTTTTTCCTTCCGCGGTGATGCGACCGTCGCCGTCGAGTGCGTTGAGCTCGGAGAGCAGGCTCTTGGCTTCTTTCCAGGCGGGTGCGGGCGGCGGATCGAGGAATGACAGCGAGGCGGGATCGCTGACGCCCCATTGCGCGAGATCGAGCACCAGCGAAGACAGGTCGGCGCTGAGAATTTCCGGCTGGGTGTAGGGCGCGAGCGAGGCCGTCTGCGGCTCGTCCCAGAGCCTGTAGCAGATACCCGGCTCGGTGCGGCCGGCGCGACCGCGGCGCTGGTCGGCTGCCGCACGCGAGGCGCGCACGGTCTCGAGGCGCGTCAGGCCGATGTCGGGCTCGTAGCGCGGCACGCGGGCAAGACCGGAATCGACCACGATGCGCACACCTTCGATGGTGAGCGAGGTCTCCGCGATCGAAGTTGCCAGCACCACCTTGCGCATGCCTTTGGGGGCAGGCGAAATCGCACGGTCCTGCACGGCGGCGTCGAGCGCGCCGAACAGCGGCACGATCTCGATGCTGGCGTCCTGCACGCGCTCGCCGAGGAAATTCTGGGTGCGGCGGATTTCGGCAGCGCCCGGCAGGAACGCCAGCACGGAGCCGCCATCGGCGCGCAGGGCCGAGGCGATCGCATCCGCCATCTGCCGCTCGATCGGCGCATCGGCCTTGCGGCCGAGATAGCGCGTCTCGACCGGGAAGGCGCGGCCTTCGCTTTCGACGACGGGCGCATCGCCCAGCAGCCTTGCGACCCGGGCGCCGTCGAGCGTGGCGGACATCACGAGGATGCGGAGGTCTTCGCGCAGGCCGGTTTGCGCGTCACGGGCCAGCGCCAGGCCCATGTCGGCATCGAGCGAACGCTCGTGGAATTCGTCGAACAGGACCGCGGCAACGCCTGACAACTCGGGATCGTCGAGGATCTGGCGGGTGAAGATGCCCTCGGTCACCACCTCGATGCGGGTCGCGCGCGAGATCTTCGAGCCGAACCGGACGCGGTAGCCGACGGTCTCGCCGGCGCGTTCGCCAAGCGATTTGGCCATCCGGTCGGCGCTGGCGCGCGCCGCAATACGCCGCGGCTCCAGCACGATGATCCTCTTGCCCTTCGCCCAGGGCGCGTCGAGCAACGCGAGCGGCACGCGCGTGGTCTTGCCGGCCCCGGGCGGGGCCACCAGCACGGCCGCGTTATGCGCCTCCAGCGTGCGCGAGAGGTCGTCGAGCACGGCATCGATCGGAAGGGGCGTGTCGAAACTGCGGGGCAAGGCCTATCCACTCATCATGCCCGGGCAAAGGCGCGAAGCGCGTCTTCGCACAGAAGTCGCCGGGCATCCACGTCTTGGACCAGAAAACAGACGTGGATGGCCGGGACAAGCCCGGCCATGGCGGAATCATGCGCAGCTGTGAAGCTATCAGCCCCGCACGGGCGGCCGGCCAATGCTGTCATAGGTGAAGCCGGCGGCTTCCATGTCCTCGGGGCGGTAGATGTTGCGCAAATCGACGATGACGGACTGCGCCATCACGGTCTTCAGCCGGTCGAGATCGAGCGCACGGAACTGCACCCATTCGGTGACGATGACGAGCGCATCGGCACCTTGCGCGCAGGAATAGGCGTCCTCGCAATAGGTGATGTCGGGCAGCTCGCCCTTGGCCTGCTCCATGCCGACGGGATCGAATGCCTTGACGTTGGCACCCATGTCGATCAGGCCCGTCACCAGCGGAATCGACGGCGCATCGCGCATGTCGTCGGTGTCGGGCTTGAAGGTGAGGCCGAGCACGGCGATGGTCTTGCCGCGCAGAGAGCCGCCGAGCGCCTGGCTCACCTTGCGCGCCATCGCGCGCTTGCGGTTCTCGTTGACCGCCAGCACGGATTCGACGATGCGCAGGGAGACATCGTAGTCCTGCGCGATCTTGATCAGCGCCTTGGTGTCCTTCGGGAAGCAGGAACCACCAAAACCGGGACCGGCGTGCAGGAACTTGGTGCCGATGCGGTTGTCGAGGCCGATGCCGCGCGCGACCTCCTGCACGTTGGCGCCGGCCTTCTCGGAGAGGTCGGCGATCTCGTTGATGAAGGTGATCTTGGTCGCGAGAAACGCGTTCGCGGCGTATTTGATCATCTCGGCGGTCCGACGCTCCGTGAACATCAGCGGGGCCTGGTTCAGCGACAGCGGGCGGTAGATGTCGCCCATCACCTTGCGGCCGCGCTCGTCGGAGGTGCCGACCACGACGCGATCGGGAAACTTGAAGTCGCGGATCGCCGCGCCTTCGCGCAAAAACTCTGGATTGGAGGCAACCACGACGTCGGCGTTGGGATTGGTCTCGCGGATGATGCGCTCGACCTCGTCGCCGGTGCCGACAGGCACGGTCGACTTCGTCACCACGACGGTGAAGCCGGTGAGCGACTGCGCGATCTCTTTCGCTGCGGCGTAGACATAGGAGAGATCGGCATGGCCGTCGCCGCGGCGGGACGGCGTGCCGACCGCGATGAAAACGGCATCGGCATCCGCGACCGGCTTCTTCAGGTCGGTGGTGAAGTCGAGCCGCTTGGCCTTGACGTTGTTCGCGACCAGTTCGTCGAGGCCGGGCTCGTAGATCGGGATTTCGCCGCGATGGAGCGCCGCGATCTTCTTCTCATCCTTGTCGACGCAGGTGACGTCGTGACCGAAATCGGCAAAGCAGGCGCCGGACACCAGTCCCACATAGCCCGTGCCGATCATCGCGATGCGCATGAAAAGTCCCTGTCTTGAATTGGTTAACGAAACCCGACGCTGGGCGGTTTAGCATTTTCCCGAGGGGAAGGAACAGTCCGCGGACAAAAAAGCGGCACGAGAATTGTACCGGTAAAGAAGTCGGAAACCGTGAAGGCCCCACACTGTCCCGCGCCCGGGCAGGACGGGCGGAACACGCCTCGAAAAGAGACACCATGGCACCATCAGGCACAATCGCAGGGAGCGCAGGCACCAAAGCGCCGTCCGCCGCGCGTGTCGACTGGGTCGACTACGCCAAGGGCATTTGCATCATCATGGTCGTGATGATGCACTCGGTGCTGGGGGTCGAGCTCGCCGCCGGCCAGACCGGTTTCATGCATGTTCTCGTAGCCTTCGCAAAGCCGTTCCGGATGCCGGACTTCTTCCTGATCTCTGGCCTGTTCCTGCCGCTGGTGATCGACCGGGATTGGCGAACCTATCTCGACCGCAAGGTGGTGCATTTCGCCTATTTCTATGTCGTCTGGGTGACAATCCAGTTCGGTTTCAAGGCGCCCGCTTTCGCGGCAGAGACGAGTTGGCACCACGTTGGCCTCTTGTATCTCGAATCCTTCGTGGAGCCGTTCGGCACGCTGTGGTTCATCTATCTGCTGCCGGTCTTCTTCGTCGTCACAAAACTGACACGCAAATTCCCGCCGCTCGTGATCTGGCTCGTCGCCGCCGCACTGGAGACGGCCCGCATCTCCACCGGCTGGACCGCGATCGACGAGTTCTGCGCGCGCTTCGTCTATTTTTATTCGGGCTATCTGTTCGCGCCTTACGTGTTCGCGTTGTCGGATCGCGCGCGGAAACATCCCATCCTTGCGCTTGCGGCGCTCGCGACCTGGGCGCTGGTCAATGCCGGCCTGGTCGCGTCGGGGGCCAGCGAGTGGAAGATCGTCTCGCTCGTGCTCGGCTTTGCCGGTGCCTGTGCCATCATCACCATGGGCACGCTGCTCGCGCGCGCGCAATGGCTGAACTTTTTCCGCTTCTGCGGCGAGCATTCGATCGTGATCTATCTCGCCTTCTTCCTGCCGATGGCGGCGACGCGGACGCTGTTGCTGCGCACCGGCATCATTCCCGACATTGGCACGGTGTCGCTGATCGTCACCGTCGCCGGCGTGCTCGGCGCGCTCGCGATCTGGCGGGTGGCGCTGCTGTTCAATGCGCGCTTCCTCTTCGAACGGCCGGAGGCGTTCTGGATCGCGCCGAAGAAAGCCGGCGTGCGGTTGCAGGCGGCGGAGTAGCCACGCACTCGCTGTCGTCGCACGGCTTGACCGGGCGACCCAGTCTTCCAGAGACAGTCGGGATCGACCAATAAGCCGCGTCGTACTGCATTCCCCGCTTTCGCAGGGAACGACAGTGGGGGATAGTGGCACCACCGAGCCAAAAATCACCCTTCCAAGGCTGTCAAAGCCCGCAAAAATTCATACATTGCGGCCATGCCCAAAACATCTTCGAAGACCACCGCCAAGGCTGACACCAAGGCTGCTGCGCCCAAAGCCGCCGAGGCCGCTGCCGCGCCAGCTGCTGCCAAACCGGTTGCAGCAAAGGCGGCGGGCAGGGGCGACCACATCTTCCTGGTCGACGGTTCCGGCTACATCTTCCGCGCCTACCACGCGCTGCCGCCGCTCAACCGCAAGTCCGACGGCTTGCAGGTCAACGCCGTGCTCGGCTTCTGCAACATGCTTTGGAAGCTGCTCCGCGACATGCCCGCCGACAACCGGCCGACGCATCTGGCCATCGTGTTCGACAAATCCGAGGTCACCTTCCGCAATGCGATCTACCCCGAGTACAAGGCGCACCGGCCTCCGGCTCCGGACGACCTGATCCCGCAATTCGCGCTGATCCGCGAGGCCGTACGCGCCTTCGACCTGCCCTGCCTGGAACAAGGCGGCTTCGAGGCCGACGACCTGATCGCAACCTATGCGCGGCAAGCCTGCGAACGCGGCGCCACCACGACCATCGTGTCCTCCGACAAGGATCTGATGCAGCTCGTGAACGACAAGATCATGATGTACGACACCATGAAGGATCGCCGCATCGGCATCCCCGAGGTGATCGAGAAGTTCGGCGTGCCACCGGAGAAGGTGGTCGAGGTGCAGGCGCTGGCCGGCGACTCCACCGACAACGTGCCCGGCGTGCCCGGCATCGGCATCAAGACCGCCGCGCAGTTGATCACCGAATATGGCGACCTCGACCAATTGCTGTTCCGCGCCACCGAGATCAAGCAGCCGAAGCGGCGCGAGGCGCTGATCGAGAATGCGAGAAGGCGCGAATCTCGCGCAAGCTCGTGCTGCTCGATGACAAGGTGAAGCTGGACGTGCCGCTCGACGACCTCGCCGTCCACGAGCCCGACGCACGCAAGCTGATTGCGTTCCTGAAGGCGATGGAATTCACCACGCTGACGCGCCGCGTCGCCGATTACTCCCAGATCGACCCCGCCAACGTCGATGCCGATGCGAGCAACAGCAGCGGCGCCAAGTCCGGCGACGGCGCCACCAAGGCAAGATCGTCCGAGGCTTCCGGCGATCTCTTCGGCGCGCCTGCGGCGATCGCAACGGGCGGCGACAAGGGCGACAAGGGGGCCAGCCTGAAGGGCGCGCCGGTCTCCCTGGCCGCCGCGCGTGAAGAGGCGCTGCGCAAGCTTCCAGTCGATCGCGACAAATATCAAACGATCAAGTCGCTCAAGGAACTCAATGGCTTCATTGCGCGCATCCACGATGCCGGTCATGTCGCGGTCGAGATCCGCGGAAATTCGATCGATCCGATGCAGGCCGACTTCTGCGGGATCGCGCTGACGCTGGCGCCGAACGAGGCCTGCTACGTGCCGCTGGCGCACAAGCAAGCTGGCGGCGGCGCCGGCCTGTTCGACGCCGGCCTTGCACCGGATCAGGTCAAGCACGCCGATGCGATCGAGGCCCTACGTCCCGTGCTGGAATCGGCGGGCATCCTCAAGATCGGCTTCGACCTCAAATTCACCGCCGTGATGCTGGCGCAGCACGGCATCACCTTGCGCAACACCGACGATGCGCAGCTGATCTCCTATGTGCTCGACGCCGGCCGCGGCTCGCATGCGATCGAGCAGCTGTCCGAGCGCTGGTTCGGCCATGCCATGCTGAAGGAGAGCGAGCTGCTCGGCAGCGGCAAGGGCAAGATCACCTTCGACCAGGTGCCGATCGACAAGGCCGCGGCGCTGTCGGCCGAAGGCGCCGACGTCGCCTTGCGCGTCTGGCGCGTGCTGAAGCCGCGCTTGGTCGCCGAGCACATGACCGCGGTCTACGAGACGCTGGAGCGGCCGCTGGTCGCTGTGCTTGCGCGCATGGAGCGGCGCGGCATCTCGATCGACCGCCAGGTGCTGTCGCGACTCTCGGGCGACTTCGCCCAGACGGCGGCGCGGGTCGAGGCCGAGATCCAGGAGATCGCCGGCGAGCCGGTCAATGTCGGCAGCCCCAAGCAGATCGGCGACATCCTGTTCGGCAAGATGGGACTGTCCGGCGGCACCAAGACCAAGACCGGCGCATGGTCGACCACCGCGCAAGTGCTGGACGAACTCGCCGAGCAGGGCCACGATCTCCCGAAGAAGATCCTGGAGTGGCGCCAGGTTTCGAAACTGAAATCGACCTATACCGACGCGCTGCCGACCTACGTCAATCCGCAGACCCATCGCGTCCACACCACCTACGCGCTGGCCGCGACCACGACGGGCCGGCTGTCGTCGAACGAGCCGAATCTGCAGAACATCCCGGTTCGTACCG
Organism: Bradyrhizobium symbiodeficiens; assembly: GCF_002266465.3. NCBI lineage: Bacteria > Pseudomonadati > Pseudomonadota > Alphaproteobacteria > Hyphomicrobiales > Nitrobacteraceae > Bradyrhizobium > Bradyrhizobium symbiodeficiens. Next base: position 6,693,087 of record NZ_CP029427.2, read on the forward strand.
AGGACGGCCGCAAGATCCGCCGCGCTTTCATCGCAACGCCCGGGCACAAGCTGGTCTCCGCCGACTATTCGCAGATCGAGCTCAGGCTGCTCGCCGAGATCGCCGACATTCCCGTGCTGAAGCAGGCATTCAAGGACGGTCTCGACATTCACGCCATGACCGCCTCGGAAATGTTCGGCGTGCCGATCAAAGGCATGCCTAGCGAAATCCGCCGTCGCGCCAAGGCGATCAATTTCGGCATCATCTACGGCATCTCGGCGTTCGGCCTCGCCAACCAGCTCGGCATCGCGCGCGAGGAAGCCTCCGCCTACATCAAGAAATATTTCGAGCGTTTCCCGGGCATCCGCGCCTACATGGATGAGACGCGCGATTTCTGCCGGCAGAACGGCTACGTCACCACGCTGTTCGGCCGCAAGATGCACTATCCGGACATTAAGGCGTCGAACGCCTCGGTGCGCGCCTTCAACGAGCGCGCCGCGATCAACGCGCGGCTGCAGGGCACCGCAGCCGACATCATCCGCCGCGCCATGACGCGGGTCGAGGACGCGTTGGCCGAGAAGAAGCTCTCGGCGCAGATGCTGCTGCAGGTGCACGACGAATTGATCTTCGAGGTGCCGGACGCCGAAGTCGCAGCAACGTTGCCGGTCGTGCAGCACGTCATGCAGGACGCGCCGTTCCCGGCCGTGCTGCTCTCGGTGCCGCTGCATGTCGACGCGCGCGCGGCGAATAATTGGGACGAAGCGCATTGAGGCTGCTTTCCCCGGATCCTGCGCAGCGCCGCCCTTCGCGGCGTGGTGCGCTGCTGATCCGGGGCCCACGCCGCGCCACCAGATCCCGGCTCTGCGGCGCACCGTTTCACGCTGCCCCGCGTCCGGGACACGTGAGTTGAATTGTCCTCCGAGCAATTGCGCGATGGCCGCGCCTCGCCTCGCATATTAGAACCGTGCCATCTCCCGCACCGGCTCACCCATGCCCCACACATCCGCCCTGCTCGGCTTTGCCCTCGTCTCCTTCGGTCTCGTGCTCACCCCGGGACCGAACATGATCTATTTGATCTCGCGCTCGATCACGCAAGGACCGGCAGCCGGCATCGTCTCCCTGGGCGGAGTTGCGCTCGGCTTCGTGTTCTACATGCTGTGCGCGGCGTTCGGCATCACGGCCCTCTTGCTCGCCATTCCCTTTGCCTATGACGCACTGCGCTTTGCCGGCGCGGGCTATCTGCTGTGGCTCGCCTGGCAGGCGGTGAAACCGGGCGGACGTTCGCCGTTCCAGGTGAAGCAGCTTGCCATCGACAGTCCGCGCAAATTGTTCGCGATGGGTTTCGTCACCAACCTGCTCAACCCGAAGATCGCGATGCTGTATCTGGCGCTGCTGCCGCAGTTCATCGATCCCGCAGCCGGCAGCGTGCTGACGCAGTCAGTGGTGCTGGGCGCGATCCAGATCGCGATCAGCGTCAGCGTCAATGCAATGATCGCGCTGGCGGCCGGATCGATCGCGCTGTTTCTGGCGAACCGACCGAGCTGGATGCTGGTGCAGCGCTGGCTGATGGGCACGGTGCTGGCCGGGCTTGCGGTGCGGATGGCGGTGGAAGCGCGGAAGGTGTGAGGCGCAACGCTGTCATGCCCCGCGAAGGCGGGGCATGACAGCATCGTCCATCAATCCAGCTTCGCTTCCATGCCCCGCTTCACCGCCGGCCTTGCCATCATCGCCTCGTACCAGCGCTTGACGTTGGGGAAGTCGATCAGCTCAACCTTGTGGCGAGGGTGACGCCAAGCCCAGCCCAGGATGGCAAAATCGGCAATCGAGAGATCGCCGGCGACGAAGTCGCTGTCAGCCAGCCGGCGGTCGAGCACGCCGTAGAGCCGGCGCGTCTCCGCCATGTAGCGCTTCAGGCCGTAGGCGCGGTCCTGCTCGTTTTCGAGCGCGATGAAATGGTGCACCTGGCCCGGCATCGGGCCAAAGCCGCCCATCTGCCACATCAGCCATTCGTAGACGGGAATACGCTGCCCAAGCGATTTCGGCAGGAATTTGCCGGTCTTTTCACCGAGATAGAGCAGGATCGCGCCTGATTCGAAGATGCTGACGGGCTTGCCGTCCGGGCCCTCAGAATCGACGAGCGCCGGGATCTTGTTGTTCGGGGACAGCTTCAGGAACTCCGGCGCCATCTGCTCGCCCTTTGTGATGTTCACCGGGATCACCTTGTAAGGCAGCCCCATTTCCTCCAGCGCGACCGAGATCTTGCGGCCGTTCGGCGTATTCCAGGTGTGCAGCTCGATGGTCATGCCTTGCGCTTCCTTCCCCAACAGGTTTGGCACCCCACCTACTCCAGAACGTCGCACCCCCACAACCGGCGGTCCGGGATGGCCGATCCCTGTTGACGAGGGACGCCCCCTCTGGAATGTCGCAGCCGTCGCGGATAAATTCCGCCTCCTCCAAAGATGCTCCCGAGGGACCGCCGTGTCGAAATCAGCCTCCCGCGCCCGCCTGTTCGAAATCATCCGCCGGCGCTCATTCGGCCGCGGCGAGGTGACGCTCGCGTCGGGCCGCAAGAGCGATTTCTACTTCAACCTCAAGCCGACCATGCTCGACCCGGAGGGGGCGACCCTGCTCGCCGAGCTGACCTATGAGGCGCTGAAGGACGACAATCTCGATTTCATCGGCGGCCTCGAGATGGGCGCGGTGCCGCTCGCCGGCGCGCTGGCGCAGATCTCCTGGATCAAGGGCCACCCGATCGCGGCGTTCTTCGTGCGCAAGAAGCCGAAGGAGCACGGCGCCAAGCTCGCGATTGAAGGCCTTCCCAGAGGCGAAACGCTGGAGGGCAAGCGGGTCGTGATCGTCGAGGACGTCACCACCACTGGCGGCTCGGCGATGAAGGCGGTGGAATCGGTGCGCGAGACCGGCGCCGAGGTGGTGCTGGTGCTGACCATGGTCGACCGCGAAGAAGGCGCCACCGACACGTTCGGCGCGGCCGGCCTGCCGTTCCGCTCGCTGTACAAGGCGTCGGAATTCCTGAAGGCGTGACGCGGGAAATCTTTCTCTGCCGTCATGCCCGGGCTTGACCCGGGCATCCTCGTCTTTGCCGCACGAAAGATCGTAGATGGCCGGGACAAGCCCGGCCATGACGAGCTCGGTGATTCAGCCCCTCAACCGCTCATTTACCATCCCGCTCTATGGTGAATCATGTGCTGAGATCCCCAAGGGGTCTCGGCCGGTCCCGTAGCGTCGGGTGGAGTGAGCGTTGCGTACAGTCCTGTCCCATGCGCGCCGGCGGCGACGCGCGATGCTTGTAGCCGCCACCCTTGCAGCACCGCTGCTGGCGGCGCCGGCCCCGGTTTCGGCCGAAGGCCTGTTCGACTTCTTCTTCGGCGGGATGCAGCAGCAGCAACGGCCGCAGCGCGAGGTGCCGCAGCAGGCGAGTTCCTACGCCGATCCCTTCGCCGGGCAGCAGAATGCCGCCACGCCGCAATATGTGCCGCCGACCCGCGCGGCGGCGGCCGGCGGCTCCGGCCCGGCCTTCTGCGTGCGCAGCTGCGACGGCAAATATTTTCCGCTGATGCGCGGCCTCGCCTCGGCGGCGCAGATGTGTCAGGCGTTCTGTCCTGCGAGCGCGACCAAGGTCTATTTCGGCTCCTCGATCGACGGTGCGGCGTCGCAAACCGGCGAGCGTTACGCCGACAGCGAGAACGCCTTCGCCTACCGCAAGGCATTGCGTTCGGACTGCACCTGCAACGGCCGCGAGCCGGCCGGCCTTGCCCCGGTCGATCTCGCGCTGGACTCCTCGCTGAAGGCCGGCGACGTGATTGCGACCAGCGACGGGCTCGTCGCCTATACCGGCATCCGCGTCGGCAACGACCAGGCCGCGGACTTCACCCCGGTTGCGTCCTATCCCGGCCTTACCGCCCAGGTCCGCGCCCGCCTCGGCGAGATGAAGGTGGCCCCGGTGCGGGCAGAGACGGTGTCGGCAGATGCGCCCGCCGCGGAGATCGTGCGTGAGACGCTACCCAATGTGACGGTGCCGAAGACGGCAAAGCCGGCGAAGCGGGCGGGGCTGGATTGACTCACTCTCGTGTCCCGGACGCGACGCAGAGCCGGGACACAGAACGCCGCGAGCCTGGGCCCCGGTTCAGCAGCGCACCACACCCGACGATGCTTCGCATCGCTCGGGAGTGCTGCACTGCGCCCGGGGCATGAGACTATCGTCCGATAATCACCCCGATCACGTTCGGCGCCGCCAGATATTTCTCCTCGATCGCCGCGCGTGCGGCGGCGCGGTTGTCCGGGGTCAGCAAGCCGCGCTTCTCGGCCAGGATCATCCAGCAGAAGCCCCACCAGTCCGTCAGCATGCCGGCTTCGTCAACGAGGTCATAGCCCTGCTCGGCCGCGAAGATGCGCGCATGGGCTTCGTCCAACGTGTCCAGGAACAGATGATCCTCGGTCGAGAAAAGATCGTCGCTGACGTCGTCGATGGTGTAGCCCCAGATCGACTGGCAGACCGCATTGAACTCGCGGTCGAACTGGTCGTCGTCGATCCTCTGGCGCCGCGCCGCCTGATGCAACCGCGACAGCGAGCGCGCGAAATCGGCGATCCGGGTGAGGGCAAATTGATCGAAGGCGATGGTGGACATGTAGTCCTCGCAAAGTCTGACAGACGCTAGATATTGTGCCGGCAACGCACCGAATCACAATGATATATCAAAGACTTGCTAAAGTGTTCTTAATTTGTTCCGAGGCGGCGCCGAAATCTCAGGAACAGCGCGAGGCCGCGATCGCATGGACGCGGCGGTCGCCGAGCAGATGGGCGACGAAGCCGTTGGCTGGAAAGATCTTCGCAAATGCGACGTCGCGGATGCTGAGGCCGCCGGCATAAGCGCCGAACGCCGGCATCACCGCGCGCATCCCGTCGGAGGCGAAGCAGCGGCGCTCCATCGAGCGGCCACGCGCGGAGACGCGCGCCTTGGGATGGAGATGGCCGGCGATCTCACCGCGCGCACCGGTCGGCTCGTGACGGAAAGTGATCGGGCCGATCGCGACTTCGTCGGCGACAGTGCCGCCGAGATCGCTCGGCAGCATCGGATCGTGATTGCCCGAGATCCAGATCCAGTCGCGGCCGGTCTGGAGCGCTGCGACCGCATCGCGATTTTCCGGCGACAGCCGCTCATGTGCGGTGCGGTCGTGAAAGCTGTCGCCGAGTGCGATGACGGTGCGCGGATCATGGCGAGAGATGACAGCAGCGAGACGGCTCAGCGTTGCCAGCGTATCGTAAGGCGGCAAGAGCACGCCGCGGGCGGCGAAGCTCGAGCCTTTTTCCAGATGCAGGTCGGAGACGACGAGCAGGCGCTGCTCTTCCCAGAACAGCGCGCCGGAGAGATCGGCGGCAAAAGTCACGTCGCTGATGGCAACTGTGGACACGCGCATGTCGTCGATATCCTCCGAAACCTGCGCGCCAATCGTCACGTCTTACCCGCTTCTATCCATCGCCTCTTTGACGAGCTCATCGGCGGCTTCCGCCAAAAGCTCGTCTGCAGCTTCGCCATAAACTGACTCGCGACCGATTTCCAGCATCACGGGCACGGCCAGCGGGGAGACGCGGTCGAGTTCCCGGTGCGTGATCCGGCCGTGGATGCGCACCAGCATGTCGCTGAGACGGCGCAAATCGAGCAGGCCGGTGGCGGCATCGGCGCGCGCGGCGCGCAACAGGACGTGATCGGCCTGATGCTTGCGCAGCACGTCGTAGACGAGATCGGTCGAGAACAACACCTGACGACGGCTCTTCTCCTCGCCGGTATGCCGGCGTGTGATCAGGCCGGAGATGATCGCGCAGTTGCGGAAGGTGCGCTTCATCAGGGCGGATTCGGCGAGCCAGGCTTCCAAATCGTCGCCGAGCATATCAGGATCGAACAGCGCGTTGAGATCGATCCGGCCATCACGGATCATGAAGGAGAGATCGCCGAGCGCCCAGATCGCCACCGCATATTCATTGGCGACGAAGCCGAGCGGCCGAGCGCGGGCGCGCTCCAGCCGGCGCGTCAGCAGCATGCCGAGGGTCTGATGCGCGAGACGTCCCTCGAAGGGATAGCAGACGATGTAGTGCTTGTTGGCGCGCGGAAAGCTTTCGACCAGGAGTTCGCGCACCGCCGGCACGCTGCTGACGTCCTTCTGCAGCGACAGCCAATCGCGCACCTGCTCCGGCAAGCCACGCCATGCGCGCGCGTCATCGAGCAGCCGGCGCACGCGTTCGGCGAGATAGGTCGAGAGCGGGAATTTTCCGCCCATATAGGACGGCACTTTCGGGTCCTTGTCATGCGCGCGCGAGACATAGACCTGATCCTCGACCAGGGTCTCATAGCGCACCACCTCGCCTGAAAACACGAAGGTATCGCCGGGCGAGAGGCCCTCGATGAAGGCCTCTTCGATCTCGCCGAGCAACCGGCCGCCCCGCGCGATCACGCCTGTAGAGCCGCCTGCCTTTCCTTGGCCACCGCCGCGCGAGCGAACCAGCCGCACCTTCAGCATGTCGTCCTCGACGATGGTGCCGACATTCATCCGGTAGCTCTGCCGCACCTTGGGATTGGCGACGCGCCAGCGACCCTCCTTGTCCTGCTTGATGCGGGCAAAGCGCTCATAGGTCTTCAGCGCGTAGCCGCCGGAGGCGACGAAATCGACGACGTCGTCGAAATCCGGCCGCGACAAGTCTGCGTAAGGCGCGGCGGTGCGCACTTCGGCATAGAGTTCATCAGAGAGGAACGGCTCGCCGCAGGCGCAACCGAGCACGTGCTGCGCCAGCACGTCGAGGCCACCTTTGCGCAAGGGCGGCGTGTCCTGCGCGTTCTCGGCGATGGCATCGATGGCGACGCGGCACTCCAGCACCTCGAAACGGTTGGCCGGCACCAGCACCGCGCGCGAGGCCTCGTCGAGGCGGTGGTTGGCGCGGCCGATCCGCTGCATCAGGCGCGAGGAGCCCTTGGGCGCGCCGATATTGACGACGAGATCGACGTCGCCCCAGTCGACGCCGAGATCGAGCGAGGAGGTGCAGACCACGCCGCGCAGGCGTCCCGCCGACATGGCGTCCTCGACCTTGCGGCGCTGGGCGACGTCGAGCGAGCCGTGATGCAGCGCAATCGCAAGGCCGTCGTCGTTCATGCTCCAGAGATTCTGGAACAGCATCTCGGCCTGGCTGCGCGTGTTGACGAAGACCAGCGTGGTCTTGTTCGCCTTGATCAGCTCGTAAATCTCGGGGAGCGCGTGGCGCGCGCTGTGGCCGGCCCAGGGCAGGCGCTCGCGCGTGTCGAGCATCTCGACCTCGGGCGGCGCCGCGCCGCCGGCGATGACGATGTCGGCAGCAGCCTCCTTGCCGTCGGGCTGCGGCACCAGGAAGCGCGCGAGCTGATCCGGCTCGGCCACCGTCGCCGACAGGCCGATCGCGCGCATCTGCGGCGCCAGCCGCCACAGCCGCGCCAGCCCGAGCGAGAGCAGATCGCCGCGCTTGGACGTCACCAACGCATGCAGCTCGTCGAGCACGATGCGCTTCAACGAGGAGAACAGGAATGGCGCGTCATCCGAGGACAGCAGCAGCGCAAGCTGCTCGGGCGTCGTCAGCAATACGTCAGGCGGATAGCGCCGCTGCCGCTGGCGCCGCGACACCGGCGTGTCGCCGGTGCGGGTCTCGACCTTGATCGGCAGCGCCATCTCCGCAATCGGCCGCTCCAGATTGCGCGCGATGTCGACGGCAAGCGCCTTCAGCGGCGAGATGTAGAGCGTGTGCAGGCCGCCGGAACGTTGCACGCTGCGACCGGTGGAGACGAGGCTTTTCTTCTCACCGGCCTCCCGTTCGATCGGCTGTTGCGAAAGCTCCACCAGGGTCGGCAGAAATCCCGCCAGCGTCTTGCCGGCGCCGGTCGGTGCGATCAGCAGCGCCGAGCGGTCCTCACGGGCCTTCTCCAGCAGCGCCAATTGATGCGCGCGCGGCGACCAGCCGCGGGCTGCGAACCACGCGTTGAAGCGGTCGGGCAGCAGCGCAGGCGTTTCGGCCGATGTTTTGAGAATACGGGGCGGCACGGCATGACAGGTAAGCCGTGAGCGTGGCTTCGTCGAGGGGTGCTGCCCTCCCCACCTGCGCGAGGAGGGCGAGCGGCCTCACGCCCCGGCCGGCACCTGATCCAGAAATCCGGTCACGCTTTGGATCCGGCCGTCCTTCAGCACGGCAAAATCAGTGCCCTTGATCGGGCTGTCGGCGCCGTCGGGACCAAGTCCCCAGGAAAAGCGGACGTGGTCGCCGTAGCCGTTGGGCTCGCCGATCAGCTGGAATTTGAAATCGGGAAAGCGCTGCTGCACGCCTGCGATCAGCGCCTCTATGCCGTCGCGGCCGTCGCCCTTCATCAGGGGATCGACATAGCTCGCATCAATCGTCCAGTTTTCGCCGAGCATCTCGCGGCGCCGGCCGGCGGTGCGCTCGTTCCAGAGCTCGATGTAGCTTTGGGCGATGGTGATGGGGTCGGTCATGGCACTCTCCTTCGATGACGCCGTATTCGGCTGTCCCCGACTATCGAAGGATCCCGCGCGCTTATCGATTACCTCGCAGGTCATCATTGCGCAGAAAAATGGAGCGCGATGATGTTGTCATCGCGCTCCATTCGCATGCGAATTGGCCCGTGAAGATTACTTCGCGGCAGTGACCATGATCTCGACGGTGTATTGCGGCGCCGCCAGCTTGGCCTCGACGGTGGCGCGGGCGGGAGTATTGCCGGCCGACACCCAGGCGTCCCACACCGCATTCATCTCGCCGAACGTCTTCATGTCTGTGATGTAGATCGTGGCCGAGAGCAGCTTCGACTTGTCGGTGCCGGCCTTGGCAAGATGGCCGTCGATAGTCTTCAGGATGTCCTGGGTCTGCTTCGTCACGCTTTCGCCGGCCGCGTTGTTGGCGACGACACCGGCGAGATAGACGGTGTTGCCGTGCACGACGACCTGGCTCATGCGCGGGCCGGTTTCGAAACGCTGAATGCTCATTGGTAGCTCCTCACTGGAATGGCGCCCCTGTCTAGCCCAGCGCCTCACGCCCTGCCACCCCGGCGGCGCATGCGTCGCTGGCAACGCATGCGCGGCTTATCGAAGCGGACCGAACAATTCAGCCCACCGCCTTGGCGGCGGACCGGCCCGCATTGCGGCCCGAGAACAGGCAGCCGCCGAGGAAGGTGCCCTCCAGCGAGCGATAGCCGTGTACGCCGCCGCCGCCGAAGCCGGCGGCTTCGCCGACCGCATAGAGGCCGGGAATGACACTGCCCTCGCTGCCGAACACACGGGATTCGAGATCGGTCTCGAAGCCGCCCAGCGTCTTGCGGGTGAGGATGTTGAGCTTGACCGCGATCAGCGGCCCTTGCGCGGGATCCAGGATCCTGTGTGGGGAGGCAGTGCGGATCAGCCTGTCGCCGATATAGCGGCGCGCATTGTGGATGTTCATCACCTGCGCATCCTTGACGTACGGATTGGCGATCTCGCGGTCGCGCGCCTCGATCTGCATCCTGATGTGCTCGATCTTGAGGAGGTCGCTGCCGGCAAGCTTGTTCATGGCCGCGACGAGGTCCTCGATCTTGTCGCGCACGATGAAGTCGACACCATGGCTTTTGAATGCTTCGACCGGCGCCGGCGCCCCCTTGTTGGTGGCGCGGCGCAGGGTCATGCGCCAGCTCTTGCCGGTCAGGTCCGGGTTCTGCTCCGAGCCCGACAGCGCAAACTCCTTCTTGATGATGCTCTGGGTCAGGATGAACCAGGAATAATCATAGCCGGTCGACATGATGTACTGGAGCTGCCCGAGCGTGTCGGAGCCGGGGAATAGCGGCGCCGGCAATCGCGTGCCCGTGGCATCGAACCACATCGAGGAGGGGCCGGGCAGGATGCGGATGCCATGGCGCGGCCAGATCGGATTCCAGTTCTGGATACCCTCGACATAATGCCACATGCGGTCGCGATTGATCAGCCGCGCACCTGATTTCCCGGTGATGCCGATCATGCGGCCATCGACATGTTCGGGCACGCCCGAGATCATGAATTTCGGCGGCTCGCCCAGCCGCTTCGGCCAATTCTGCCGCACCAGCTCGTGATTGCCGCCGATGCCGCCGGACGCCACGATCACGGCCTGCGCCTTCAGCGCAAATTCGCCGACGACATTGCGCGAGGTGCTCTTGCCGCGTTCGATCGTATCGGGGGCGAGGACAGCACCGCTGACGCCATCCACTCTGCCGTTGGTGATGGAGAGCGCGTCGACGCGGTGACGGAACCTGAAGACCAGCCGGCCGCTCTTCATCGCCTCGCGCGCCCGACGCTCGAACGGCTCGACGATGCCGGGGCCGGTGCCCCAGGTGACGTGAAAGCGCGGCACTGAATTGCCGTGGCCCATCGCGTCATAGCCGCCGCGCTCGGCCCAGCCGACCACCGGAAAGAAGCGATGGCCCATCGCCCGCAGCCAGGCGCGCTTTTCGCCGGCCGCGAACGCCACATAGGCCTCCGCCCATTGCCGCGGCCAGAAATCCTCGTCGCGGTCGAAGCCGGCGGCACCGATCCAGTCCTGCATGGCCAGGTCGAAGGAATCCTTGATGCCGAGCCGGCGCTGCTCCGGCGAATCGACCAGGAACAAGCCGCCGAACGACCAGAACGCCTGGCCGCCGATCGACTGCTCGCCCTCCTGGTCGACCACGATCACGCGCTTGCCTGCGTCGGCAATCTCGGTTGCGGCAACCAGTCCCGACAGGCCCGCGCCGACGACGATGACGTCGGTCTCTTCAGCCATGTGCTTCCCCCTCCATGAAGTTCCCCTGTATTTGCCCGGATTGAAGCCAGCGGTTGCAACTGAGATCAAGGGTGTGGCGCGTAAGACATCATTAACTTGTTCCACTTCGGGATCGAGACCCGCCGAGTGCAGCGCCGCCGCAACACTGGATTTGAATTTGTTTTGAGCGAGCCGGCCTGCCTAGACAAAACCTCGGTTACGACGGACGCTAGTCGCGCATCATCACCTGACACGCAGATTCGAATTCGACTGGGGCGGGGACAATGAAGTTTCTGACGGGGTTGCTGGCGGCAGTTCTCCTCATCGCTTGCATGGGGGCTTCTCACGCGGTGGTTCGGATCGCGGATGACCGCGGTGGCCGGATCGGAACCTACGTCGACAAATACCAGGACCTCAGGCAGTCAGGCGACACCGTCATCATCGACGGCCTCTGCGCCTCGGCCTGCACTATCGTTCTCGGCGCCATTCCGCATGACCGCATCTGCGTGACTTCGAGCGCGACGCTCGGCTTCCACGCCGCCTGGGATTTCGGCAGCAACGGCCGCGCCGTCACCAACACCGAGGCGACCCAGATGCTGTATATGATGTATCCTTCGCAGGTGAAGCGTTGGATCAACCAGCGCGGCGGCTTGACCCCGCACATGCTGTTCCTGAGGGGCAAGCAGCTCCAGGCCATGTACAAGCCCTGCTACCTGGACGCGCAGGCCTCGGCCATCAAGCCGTCGCGCCGGCCGCTCCCGCAATCTGACCAGATCGAATCCGCCCGGGGCCAGCTGCGCTGACCTTCTCGGCCTGACGGACCGTTCCGGCCCGCCAGCGGTGCCTTGCCCGCAGGCGGGCCAGGGCTTATCTGAGGCTGGGAACTGGGGCCTTCGCCCCGATCGTTGCCCCGATCGTTTCATGGCTCAACCGCTGCACCCATCGCATCCGCTACAGGACAATTCGCCCACTGCCGGCCGGACGCCGTTCGTGCTGCTGTTGGCGGGCGCGGGGATCGGCGGATTGCTGGTGCTGGGCGCGCTGGCACTGTGGTTCCACTACGGCACGCAGATGTTCTTCGAAATGATCAGGACCGGCTTCGCTGCCTGCTTCTGATCCGCCACAGGAAGTTTTCCGCTCATGAGTTCCGCCGCCCGTCCGCTGGTGATCGCGACCGCCTTCGCCGCAAGCCTCGTTGCCGGCCTCCTGATCATGTTCTGGGCCATGGGCGGCGTCAGCAAGGTGGCGCAGCCGGCCGCGATCGGCGGCCCGTTCCAGCTGACCGACCAGAACGGCAAGGCGGTCACCGACAAGAGCCTCAAGGGCAAGCCGACCCTGATCTTCTTCGGCTACACCCATTGCCCCGACGTCTGCCCGACCTCGCTGTTCGAGATCTCGGAAGTGCTGCGCGCGCTGGGCAAGGATGCCGACAAGGTCAATGCCGTCTTCATCTCGGTCGATCCCGAACGCGACACGCCGGCGATCATGAAGGATTATCTGTCGAGCTTCGATCCGCACCTCGAAGGCCTCAGCGGCGATCCCGCCGAGACCGCCAAGGTCATCACCTCCTACCGGGTCTACGCCAAGAAGGTCCCGACCAAGGACGGCGACTACACCATGGACCACACCGCGCTGATCTACCTGATGGACCGCGACGGCCGCTTCGTCTCGCCGTTCAATCTGAAGCGGACGCCGGACGAGGCGGCGGCGGATTTGAAGAAGTATCTCTGAGGGCTGCCGTTCGAGCCCACCTGCTCCCACATCGTCATGGCCGAGCTTGATCCCTCCATCCACGCCTAAGCCCGCGGGACGGAGAACGTGGATGCCCGGGTCAAGCCCGGGCATGACGACCGTCGCCACATTCCGCACTCGCCTTCCCGCCGGGATGGTCTATAACGCCCTCCGATCCCAATGAAATTCGTTCATTTCCGGCCGATGGCTCCATCGCAACAGGCGAAATCGTCCAAATCTGCCCGTAGCTTGCTGGCGGGGCTGGCGGTCGGTGCCTGCCTGCTCGCAGGGTTGCCCGACGCCAAGGCCCAGACCCCAGCCAAGCAGCCGCCCCCGGCGGCGCCCCAGGAGACGCAGCAAGCCGCACCTCGGGTCGCGCAGGCCGCCCCGCAGGCCGTGCCGAGCTTCTGGGACCCGCGGCGGCGGCCGGAGCGGCCGGACCTGTCGCGCCTGACCGTGATCCGCTTCCTGACCGAGACCGACTATCCGCCCTTCAATTTCACCGGCGCCGACGGCAACCCGGCCGGCTTCAACGTCGATCTCGCACGCAGCCTGTGCGAGGAGATCAAGGTCACCTGCACGGTGCAGATGCGCCGCTTCGAGACGCTGGTCGACGCGCTCTCCTCCAACCGCGGCGACGCCATCATCGCCTCGATGGCGGTGAGCCCGCAGCTGCGCGCCCGCGTCGACTTCACCGATCCCTATTACCGGGTGCCGGCGCGCTTCGCCTCGCGCAAGGATGCGGTGATGCCGGAGATCCGACCCGAATATCTCGAGGGCAAGAAGGTCGGCGTCATCGCCGGCTCCGCGCACGAGGCCTATCTCAAGGCGATGTTCACCGACGCCGAGCTGCACCCCTATCCCAACGACGACGCGCTCCGCAGCGCTTTGCGCAAGGGCGAGGTCGATTTCATCTTCGGTGATGCCATCTCGCTCGCGTTCTGGATCAACGGCACCGATTCCGGCGATTGCTGCGCCTTCTCCGGCGGTCCCTTCGTCGAGAGCCGTTTCTTCGGCGAAGGCATCGGCATCGCCGTGCGCAAGGGCAACGACGTGCTGCGCCAGGCCCTGAACTGGGCCCTGTTCCGGGTCTGGGAAAAAGGCCGCTACACCGATCTGTGGCTGCGGTATTTCTCGGTGAGCCCGTTCTGATCTTTCGCTACGCTTGCGGCGAACAAACTGCCGTAGGGTGGGCAAAGGCGCGCAAGCGCCGTGCCCACGTCTTTTGAAGTCGTGGGCACGCTTCGCTTTGCCCACCCTACGATTCCGCGATCGTTGCGCGCCAACTTTTGCATTCTGCCGGGAAATCGCTATTTTCCGCGGCCCGGAGGCCCTTCTTAATGTCCGTTATCGATCCCAACATGAGCCCGAGCGATCTGCGCACGCTCGCCGAACAATCCAACGCCTGGCCGTTCGAGCAGGCCAAGGCCATTGTCGCGCGGCTGAAGAAAAGCCCGAAGGACGAGGTGCTGTTCGAGACCGGCTACGGACCGTCAGGCCTGCCGCATATCGGCACGTTCGGCGAGGTCGCGCGCACCTCGATGGTGCGCCATGCCTTCCGCGTGCTGACCGAGGACAAGATCAAGACGCGCCTCTTGGCGTTCTCCGACGACATGGACGGGTTTCGGAAGGTGCCGGACAACGTGCCGAACAAGGAGATGCTGACCGCGCATCTCGGCAAGCCGCTGACGCGGGTGCCGGATCCGTTCTCCAACGAGTACCCCTCGTTCGGCGCGCACAACAACGCGCGCCTGCGCGCGTTTCTGGATCATTTCGGCTTCGACTACGAATTCGCGAGCTCGACCGACTACTACACGTCAGGCCGCTTCGACGCGACGCTGCTCAAGATGCTTGCCGTCTACGACCAGGTCATGGCGATCATCCTGCCGACGCTCGGACCCGATCGCCGCGCCACCTATTCGCCGTTCCTTCCGATCAGCAAGACCACCGGTGTCGTGCTGCAGGTCCCGATGATCCGCCGCGATGTCGCCGCCGGCACGGTGACCTATCTCGACCCCGACACCAACCAGGAAGTCGAAACGCCGGTCACCGGCGGCAACGTCAAGTGTCAGTGGAAGGCCGATTGGGCGATGCGCTGGGTCGCGCTCGGCGTCGACTACGAGATGGCCGGCAAGGATCTGATCGATTCGGTGAAGCTCTCCGGCGCGATCACCAGGGCGCTCGGCGCCACGCCGCCCGAAGGCTTCAACTACGAGCTCTTCCTCGACGAGAAGGGCCAGAAGATCTCGAAGTCGAAGGGCAACGGCCTCACCATCGACGAATGGCTGCGCTACGCCTCGCCGGAATCGCTGTCGCTGTTCATGTATCGCGAACCGAAGGCGGCGAAGCGGCTGTATTTCGACGTCATCCCGCGCAACGTCGACGACTATCAGCAGTTCAGCGACGGCTTCGCCAGGCAGGACGACAAGCAGCAGCTCGGCAATCCGGTCTGGCACATCCACAACGGCAAGCCGCCGCAGGGCGACATGCCCGTCACCTTCCAGCTCCTGCTGACGCTGGTGTCGTCGTCGAACGCGGAGAACGCCGAGACGCTGTGGGGTTTCATCGGCCGCTATCGTCCGGGCGTGAGCCCGCAGACGCATCCGAAGCTCGATGCGATGGTCGGCTACGCCATCAATTATTACCGCGACTTCGTCGCGCCGACGAAGCAGTTTCGCGTGCCGAACGAAACCGAGCGGGCGGCGCTGCAGGATCTGCGCGATGCGCTGTCACAGCTTGCGCAGGACGCAACGCCAGAGGACATCCAGAACGTCGTCTACGAGATCGGCCGCCGCGAGCCGTTCCTCGACCAGGTCAAGAAGGGCAAGGACGGACGTCCCGGCGTCACGCTGGACTGGTTCAACATGCTCTACCAGGTGCTGCTCGGCCAGGAGAAGGGCCCGCGCTTCGGCTCCTTCGTCGCGGTGTACGGCGTGCAGAACGCGGTCAACATGATCGACGGCGCGCTGGCAAGGAGCGCGTGAGGTAAGTCGCGGACGCGTAGCCCGGATGAGCGCAGCGAGATCCGGGGTCTTTGCATGTCGCGCAAGCGGTCCCGGATGTCGCTGCGCTCATCCGGGCTACGGGACTCCCGCTCAGATCGACTTCAGCACGTAACGCCGGTTGTCCTTCTGCACCGGGCGCGCGTTCATCGGATAGAGTTTTGCGAACGCGGCGACATCGCTGGCCGACACCTGGATAGGCGTGGTCAGCAGCAGCCATTCGACCACTTCCGAACAGGGCGGGGTCGTCAGCGAGCCGGGATAGCGGAAGTAGCTGAGTTTCGTTGGCAGCATGGCGTGCGGATCGATGCCCGCATCCGCCTTCACCGCGGGACCTTCCGCCGCCGGCATGGTCTTGACGATCTTGCCGAAAGCCGGGTTCGGCCTGCCCTCGGCCATCAGCACGCCGACCACGGCGAGGCCGCCGGCTTCGTTGCGATGGACGAAATGCGCCTCCATCGGAAAATTCTTGCCGCCGATCATGTGCTCGCTCGGCCGGTGGAAGTGCACCTGAAGCAGCGTGTGCTTGACGTCGCCGAGCATCAACGTGCTGCCCTCGGCGAAATTGAGCTGGATCGTGTGCCCGTTGTTGACGATGGTGTCGGCGCTCTTGCCCCAGTTCAGCTTCAGAACCGGCAATTGTGACTTGATCGTCCCCTCGATGTCGATCGGCGATTGCTGCAGGCCGACCGCGCAGGTTTTGTTTGCCGCATCAAGATCGCCCCATTTGGCCGGGCCGCCGACGCCCTCATAGCTCCAATGTGCGCCTTCGGCGGCGAAGCTCGGCTTGCACACCGGACAGAGCGCAAGACCCGCGAGAGCCTTCAGAGCATGACGGCGATTCATCTTATGTCCCCTGCGATAAATTTGACCGGCAATGCGAGGGAACCTAGGCGAGAGCAGCGCTGAGTCGCAAGTTCGCCGGAGCGAGATGCCCGGCGGTGTCATGATCCGGGAGCGACGCGATCACTGGCTTGCCCAAACGATGCGCGCGATCCAGCCAATGTCGCTCGCCACGATCGTGCGCGCGGCCTGCGCCGCCTCGAGCGGCTGCAAGTCCAGCGCCCTGGCAGTGCGGCGCTTCAACGTCGCGACGAGCACCTCACCCTTCCTGGTCTTCACCACCACACGATCCCCTTTGCGGATCGGCGTACCGGGCGAGACAAGGACGATGTCGCCGCTGCGATACACAGGCGCGAGCGCATCACCGGAAATCTCCAGCGCAAAGGCGTGGCTGTCCTCTGCGGTGGGAAGCGCGGTCTCGGTCCAGCCCTTGCCGGAAGGAAGGCCGGCCTCGTCGAAAGCGCCGCTCGCACCGGCCAGCGCGAAGCCGAGCAGCGGTACCGAGCGGCTGTCGCCTCCGTCCTCGTCGATCAGCCGTGCAAAGCTCTCGATCGAGGAATCGGCCGCGGCCAGCGCCTTTGCGATCGATTCGGTCGAGGGCCAGCGCTCGCGGCCGTCCGGGGTGACGCGCTTGGACCTGTTGAAAGTGGTGGGATCGAGCCCGGCGCGCTTGGCAAGACCGGACGGCGACAGACCGGCGCGCGCCGCCAGCCGATCCAGGGCGACCCAGATCTGGTCGTGCGTCAGTATCCTCCGCGCTTTGGCCTGTCTGACCATGCAAGGTCCAGCCCGTCGCAACTCAGGAAAACTATCCTCAAATCAACCGGTTTTCCGTTTTTCGCGCAAGAGGCGATAGGGCAGGCGCGTCAAGCGCTTGAGTTCGAGAGGTGTGGCCTTTACGGTCGCGGCCGGGTTTCAAGACCCGCAAGAGACGAAAAACCCGGGAAATTCAAAGGGCTCCACAAGCGGTGGTCAAGATCTACAAAATCTGTCCGGCCTCGGCCTGGCGCGAGGCGGAACGGCAGGGCATCTACCGGGGCAGCGCGGACGATGCGCGCGACGGCTTCATCCACTTCTCCACCGCTGCCCAGGTTCCCGAGACCTTGCGCAAGCATTATTTCGGCCAGCGCGCGCTGTTCCTGGTCGAGGTGGACGGCGACGTGCTCGGCAGCGTGCTGCGCTGGGAGCGCTCGCGCAATGACGAGCTGTTTCCCCATCTCTATGGCGAGCTCGACCTCGGCGCGGTGCTGTCGGTGATGAACCTCAACATCCGCTCCGACGGCGGCCACGACACTCCGGAGTTGCTGCCGTGATCCGCGCTTTCGACGCCTTTTCGCTGCCGGTGCTGCGCTGGCTCGATCCGGAAGACGCCCATCGCCTCGCGATCCAGGGCCTGCGCTTCCTGCCGCCGGTCAAGCCGCGCGCTGACGATCCCAAGCTCGCGATGCGCGCCTTCGGGCTCAACTTTCCCAATCCGATCGGCATGGCCGCAGGCTTCGACAAGAGCGCCGAGGTGCCGGATGCACTGCTGCGGCTCGGCTTCGGCTTCGTCGAGATCGGCTCGGTGACGCCGAAGCCGCAAATCGGCAATCCGCGGCCGCGACTGTTTCGTCTGGAGCGCGACGAGGCCGTCATCAACCGCATGGGCTTCAACAATGACGGCGCCGACGTCGCGCTGCGCCGGCTTGCCGCGCGCGCGCAGCACGGCGGCATCGTCGGCGTCAATGTCGGCGCCAACAAGGATTCGCCGGACCGCATCGCCGATTACGTCAAGCTGATCGAGACCTTTGCGCCGGTCGCGAGCTATTTCACCGTCAACGTCTCCTCGCCGAACACGCCGGGCTTGCGCAATCTGCAGGAAGGCGCCCTGCTCGACGATCTCCTCGCCAGGGTGATCGACGCCCGCGAGCGTGTTAGGCAGAAGGCCGGCGACACGCCGGTGCTGCTCAAGATCGCCCCGGATTTGAGCCTCGCACAGCTCGACGATGTTGTGCAGGTGGCGCGCTCGCGCCGGGTCGACGGCATGATCGTGTCGAACACGACGATCGCGCGGCCGAGCACGCTGCGGGAGGAGATGCGCGCCAGGGAGCAAGGCGGCCTGTCCGGCCGGCCGCTGTTCCGCCTGTCGACGCGGATGGTCGCGGAGACCTATGTGCGCGTCGAGGGCGCGTTCCCGCTGATCGGCGTCGGCGGCGTCGATTCGGGCGGTGCCGCGCTGACCAAGATCCGCGCCGGCGCGAGCCTGATCCAGCTCTATTCGTCCCTGATCTACAAGGGCCTCGGCCTCGTCGACGAGATCAAGCGCGACCTCACCTCGACGCTGCTGCGGACGGGACGGGACTCGCTGTCCGAGATCGTCGGCGCCGATGCCGCGACGCTCACCGCGGAAGACTGGCCGGGGATGTGAGGCGGTCTCCCGTAGCCCGGATGGAGCGCAGCGCAATCCGGGGTGTCTCCTCAAGCGCGAAGGCCCCGGATTACGCTGCGCTCCATCCGGGCTACGATTTCGGAAAGGTCTTCCTGAACTGCGCGGGATACCTCGCGGCCTGCAAGCCGCCGCGCGAGAGGTAGGAGGCCATCAGCGCGCACCACAGCCCGGCATTGCCGAGCGATTGCAGCGCCCACCAGGCGGCGAAGAAGATGGCGAGCGAAGCCAGCATCAGATTGCGCATCTCGCGTGCCCAGGTCGCGCCGATATAGATGCCGTCGAAGCCGAAGGCGAACACGCCGGGAATGGGTGCGAGCACGACGAACGGCAGGAATTCGCGCGCGGCACGGCGGACGTCGTCACTCGCCGTCATGACATCGATCAGAGCCGGCCCGAACAGCGCGAACAGCCCCGACACCACCAGCGCGAAGCCGAGGCCCCATAGCAGCACCAGCCGGGTCGAATCCGCAAAGCCTTTTGCATCGCGCGCGCCAACGGCGCGGCCGCACAGCTGTTGCGCGGCGTTGGCGAGACCGTCGAGGAAGAAGGCGCTGACCAGCAGGAAATTGTTGAGCACGGAGTTGGCGGCCAGCGTGACGTCGCCGGCCTGCGCGCCCTTTGCGGTGAAGAACAGGAACACGGCGATCAGCGCCGCCGTGCGAATCAGGATGTCGGTGTTCACCGCCAGCAACCGCAACAGCTTGTCGCGGTCGAGCAGGGTCGCATACGGCACGGCGAAGCCGTCATCGGCATAATGCCGGCAGACGATCACGCCGAGGGCGAAGCCGATCGCTTCCGACAACAGCGCGGCGATCGCGGCACCGGCGATGCCGGTGTCGTAGACCAGCACCAGCAGGATCGTTGCCGCCATGTTGACGAGGTTGATGACGACCTGAAGCAACAAGGCCGAATTGGCGCGGGCCTGGCCGATCAGCCAGCCTAGGATGACGTAATTGGCGAGCGCGAACGGCGACGACCAGATCCGGATCTTGAAGTAGGTCTTCGCGGCCCGCGTCACACCCTCGCTGCCGCCCATGAGGTCGAACAGCACGGCAGCCAGCGGCAGTTGCAGCAGGATCAGCGCGGCGCCGATCAGGCCGGCAACGATGAACCCGCGCGCCAGGATCGCGCTCGGCTCGCGCGTGTCGCCCGCGCCCAGCGATTGCGCGGTGAAGGCGAGCGTGCTCATGCGCAGGAAGCCGAACAGCCAGAACAGGCAATCGAAGATCACCGAGGCCATCGCGACGCCGCCGAGCAGCGCGGCATCGTCGAGCCGCCCGATCGCCGTGGTCGAGACAATGCCGATCAGCGGCGTGGTCAGGTTCGCGACCATCGCCGGGCCGGCAATGGCGAACACTTGACGGGTGCCGACTTTGGAATGGACGGGCGCGTGCATGGTCAGAACACGACGACCATGCCGTCCTCGGCCGCCATATGGGGCAGAGTCTCGAGGCGCGACAGCATGTCGTCGCTCATATGGGTAAGGACGAGCCGCTTGGCGCCGATCGCCGGCAGATGCTGTTCCAGGGTCTTCAGGCTGAGATGGTTCTTCACCACCTTCTCGTACATATAGGCTTCGGCAATGAAAAGATCCGCGCCATGCGCCAGCGGAATGAGCGTCTCCGTCCATTCGGTGTCGGCGCTGTAGGCGAGCGTGCGGCCCTCGGCCTCGACGCGGTAGGCGAGGAAGGGCCCGCCGGATTCGCCGTGCACGACCGGATAGGGCGTCACCGTCACGGCGCCGAAAGTCCGGCTCTGCTCGGGCGCGAGTTCGATGACGTCGAGCTCGAAGCGCTGCTGCGTCTTCGAGGAATGCTCGAACAGCACCTCCATCACCTCACGCAGCCGCCTCTCGATGCCTTGCGGGCCTGCGATCGTCAGCGGCCGCGTCCGCCGCGAGAACTGGGCGTCGAGCAGAAAGAACGGCAGGCCGGCAAAGTGATCGCCGTGGAAATGCGTGATCAGGATGAGATCGATGTCGTTGCGGTCGATATCGAGCCGCTTCAGCGCCGGCAGGGCCGACGCACCGCAATCGATCAGGAAGTTGGCTTGGCGCCCCGAGACATGGAAGCAGGTGTTGAGCCTGCCGCCGGAGCCGAAAGCGTCGCCGCAGCCGACGAAACGGAGTTGCATCGGCTGCGGACCTTCAAAATCTCACCGGCCGCGCGGCGTGCCGAACACGCGCGAGAGCAGCCAGATCGGGATCACGATGACTGCGCCGAGCAGGAAGTAGCGCCACAGCCAGTTGATGGTGTCGAAGCCGAGATCCCACAGACGCTGGAACAACAGGCGGATGCTGGTGAGGATGTTCCAGGGATCGAAGCCGATCGCGGCGAGCACGACGCCGACCAGGATCGAGAGCAGGACCAGGCGAAACGCGACCGCCAGCGGCGAGCCGCCGAGAAAGCGGTTCAGCCCGTCATTGCGGCCGGCCGGCAAGTCTCTGACGTCTTGGACCATCTCAAACTCCTTGGCGGATTCGACCCATTATAGGGCACGGCGAGGCAGATGGGGAACCCGCAACGGGGGGTCAATCGGGTTACGGGAGTTTAATTCGGGCAGCGAAGGAATGTGGAGTGTGGCATCGGTGGCGCCGCAGGCTCCCAAACCTCTCCCGCTTGCGGGAGAGGTCGCGCCGAAGGCGCGGGAGAGGGCTATCTCCTCTTGGGGATTGTCCCAATGCGGAAACAGCCCTCTCCCCAACCCTCTCCCGCAAGCGGGCGAGGGAGCGCACCACAATCGTGGCGACTGTCGAGACTCATCGCCTTCACGCCTCAAACCTCCGCCGCCTCCGTCTTCAGCATCCTCTCCAGCGTTTCCAGCCGGTCCGCCTCACGCGGCGGCTTGTCCCAGCGCAGGCGGCTGATGCGGGGGAAGCGCATGGCGACGCCGGATTTGTGGCGCGGCGAGCGCTGCAGGCCCTCGAACGCCACCTCCAGCACCAAGCCCTTGTCGCCCTCGTGGACGACGTGGCGGACGGGGCCGAATTTTTCCGTGGTGTTGCGGCGGACGAAGCGGTCGATCTGCAACAGTTCCTCGTCGGTGAAGCCGAAATAGGCTTTGCCGACCGGCACCAGCTCGTCACCGCCCTCGCCCGCGGTCCAGACGCCGAACGTGTAGTCGGAATAATAGGACGATCGCTTGCCATGGCCGCGCTGCGCATACATCAGCACGGCGTCGATGATGTGCGGATCGCGTTTCCACTTCCACCACTGGCCCTTCGGTCGCCCCGGGAGATAAGGCGCGTCGCGCCGCTTCAGCATCACGCCCTCGACGGCGTCCGCGTCTTCGCCAGCGCCTGCACTGGCGGGATCGGTCCGCGCGGCCGTCAGCGCTTCCCAGCTTGCGAAGGGAACCGTGGGCGACAGATCGATGCGGGGATCGCCTAGCTTCCCGATAAAGGTCTCCAGCCGTTCGCGCCGTTCCGTGAACGGCAGCTCGCGCAGATCGTTCTCGTCGTCGCCGAGCAGATCGTAGGCGCGCAGGTGGATCGGAAACTCCTTGATCAGCTTGGGCGAGACGACCTTGCGGTTGAGCCGCTGTTGCAGGACGTTGAAGCTCTGTACACGGCCCTCGCGCACGATCAGAAGCTCGCCGTCGATTGCGCCGGGCAGACACAGCGACGGTACGAGATCGGGAAAACTCCCGGTAATGTCCTCACCGGTGCGCGAATAGAGCCGGGCCGTGATGTGGCCGCTCTCGTCGCGCCTGGCCACGGCCTGCACGCGGATGCCATCCCATTTCCATTCGGCGATGTAGTCGGCGGGATCGAGCGCGGCGAAATCGCTGTCCTCGATCGCATGCGCCAGCATCACGGGCCGGAACGGCGCGGGATCGCGATTGACCGGCTTGTCGCCGCGGCCCTCCAGCCAGGCGAACAGGTCGAGATAGGGCGGTGCAAGGCCGGGCCAGATCAGCTCGACCTCGTGCGGATCCTTGTCGCCGAGCGCAGCCGCCGCGGTCTTCGCCAGCCGTGCCGAGATGCCGATACGAAGCGCGCCGGTGACGAGCTTCAGCAGCGCCCAGCGCCCGGTCTCGTCGAGCTCGTCGAGCCAGCGTTCGAGCTGCTTCGGCAGCTCGGTCTTGCCGAGCGTGCGCAGCGTGGTGACGACTTCGGTGAGGGTGGGCGGCGGTGGGTTGTTGTGAGCGGCGAGCTCGGCCTTCGGCCACATCAGCGCCACCGTTTCCGAGAGATCGCCGACGTAATCGTAACTCAGCCCGAACAGCACAGGATCGGTGCGCGCCGCAATGAGGTCGCGGATCAGCGCCGGCTTGGCGTGCTTGAAACTGAGCGCGCCCGTGAGTGCGGCCAGCGCATAGCCACGGTCGGGATCGCCGACCTCGCGGAAATAGCCGGTGAGCAGCCGCAGCTTGTTGTTGCGGCCGGGCTCGTAGGCGAGACGATCGAGCAGTTCGGCGAAGCGATTCATGCCTCGGCCTCGTCAGAGGTCGGTGCCTCGCTCTCCTCCTCGTCGCCATAACCGACGAGATCGAGTGGCCGTGCTTGCAGGCCTTCGCTTTGGCACCAATGCACCAGCGCGTCTTCCTGGCCGTGCGTGACCCAGATTTCGCCGGCGCCGGTCGCGGCGATGGTGGCGGTGAGGCCGTCCCAATCGGCGTGGTCGGAGATTACCAGCGGCAGCTCGATGCCACGCTGCCGCGCCCGGGCGCGCACGCGCATCCATCCTGATGCGAACGCCGTGACCGGATCAGGAAAGCGCCGTGTCCAGAGATCGGAGGTGGCCGATGGCGGAGCCAGCGTGATGGTGCCGGCGAGCGCCGCCTTCTTCGCGCCCTTCACCGGCCTGAGCTCGCCGAGATCGATGCCGCAGCTCTGATAATACTCGGTGATCTTCTCCATCGCGCCATGCAGATAGACCGGTGCGGCATAGCCCGCCTGCCGCAGCAGCTTGATCACGCGCTGCGCCTTGCCGAGCGAATAGGCGCCGACCAGATGCGCGCGCTCCGGAAACAGCGCTACCGAGGCGAGCAGCTTGTTGACCTCGTCGGCGGCATCGCCATGCCGGAATACCGGCAGCCCGAACGTCGCCTCGGTGATGAAGACGTCGCATTGCACCAGCTCGAACGGCGTGCAGGTCGGGTCTGGCGCGTCCTTGTAGTCGCCGGAGGCGACGATGCAGGTGTCCTTGCAGGTCACCGCGACCTGTGCCGAACCGAGCACATGTCCGGCGGGATGAAACTTCACGCTGACGTCGCCGAGCCGGATTTCCTCGCCATAGCGGATGGCTTGCGTCGAGCCGGCAAAATTCTCGCCGTAACGCAGCCGCATCATGTCCAGCGTTTCCTGCGTCGCCAGCACCGCGCCATGGCCGGGGCGCGCATGGTCGGAGTGGCCGTGGGTGATCACGGCCCGCTCGACCGGACGGACAGGGTCGATATGGAAGCCACCGGGCTTGCAGCACAGGCCGCTCGCGACAGGCAGCAGGATGTCTTGTGGACGCATGCGAGTGATATAGGAAGGAGCCGCTCCAAATTAAGCCGTCATGCGCGGGCTTGACCCGCGCATCCATCGTCCTAAAGAGTTCCTTCTTTGATGGATTGCCGGGTCAAGCCCGGCAATGACGAACCGGTTCCTCAATGCCCCTTCGCCTGTTCCTGTCCTCCGGCGATCTGATCGCCGACCGCCGCTTCGAATTCGCCCGCGACCTCCAGCTCAAGGGCGACCTGCCCGCCGCCGCCGACCTGCTGGAACAGGCGCTCGAGCTCGCGCCGAACTTCACCTCGGCCTGGTTCACGCTCGGCGAAATCCGCGAGGAGCTCGGCGAGCGCGACAAGGCCATCGCCGCCTTCCGGAAGGCGCGCGAGTCCGACCCGGACGACCAGCACGGCGCCGGCTTGCATTTGATACGGCTGGGCGACGAGCAACTCTCGGAGATGCCGAAGGCCTATGTGCAGGCCTTGTTCGATCAATATGCGCCGCATTTCGAGGATGCGCTGGTCAACGATCTCGAATACCGCGCGCCGTCCCTGATCTTCAAGGCGGTGATCGCCGCACGCGTCGCCGCCAGGAAGCCGGCTCTGTTCAAGCGCGCCATCGATCTCGGCTGCGGCACCGGCCTTGCGGCAGCCGCCTTCGCCAAGCAGGTCGATCATTTCACCGGTATCGACCTGTCGTCCGGCATGATCAAGGAGGCGCGTGCGACGGGTCTTTATGCCGAGCTCGAAGTCGCCGACATGATCGATGGCTTGCGCGGCAAGCCCAATGCAAGCGCGAACCTGATGGTTGCGGCGGATGCGTTCGTCTATTTGTCGGATCTCGCGCCGGTGCTGACGGAAGCAAGGCGCGTGCTTGCAGCGGGCGGCGTGCTCGCCTTCACGCTCGAGACCCACGATGGCAGCGGCATCATTCTCGGCGAAGGCCTGCGTTATGCCCATGCAGCGGAATATGTGCGGAGCGCGCTCGTCAGGGCCGGACTGAAGCTCCTGACATTGCAGACGGCATCGCCGCGCATCGAAAACAACGAGCCCGTGCGTGGCCTCGTCGTGGTCGCCGAGAAAACTTGAGTCTAGGCGCTAACTCCCTGAAATTTCAGCGTCATTGCGTCGCAAAGCGGTGACTTCCCACTTGCGAGCCGTGCGGCGATGCCAGCACAATGCGCTCGCCAGGGAGAAAACAAAAATGTCGAAGAATCCATCGCGGCGCGATTTCAGCGCCGCCGCGCTCGCTACCATCGCCGCATCGACCTTGCCCGCACCTTATGTCTGGGCCGCGGACAAGAAGTACGATGCGGGCGCCAGCGACACCGAGATCAAGATCGGGCAGACCGTGCCGCATTCCGGTCCCGGCTCGCTCTATGGCGTGTTGGGGCGCATCGGTGAAGCCTATTTCCAGATGCTGAATGAGAAGGGCGGCATCAACGGACGCAAGGTCAAGTTCCTCACCATGGACGACGCCTATAGCGCGCCGAAATGCGTCGAGGCGACGCGGCGCCTGGTCGAGCAGGAAGAGGTGCTCGCGCTGTACGGCTCGCTCGGCACCGCGCCGCAGACCGCCGTGCACAAATACCTGAATTCCAAGGGCGTGCCGCAGCTGCTGCTCAACACCGGCGCGTCGAAGTGGAACAACCCGAAAGAGTTCAAATGGACGATGGCGGGCCTGCCGCTCTATCCGACCGAGGCGCGCATCCTGGCGCGCCACGTCGTCAGCGTGAAGCCGAACGCCAAGGTCGGCATCCTCTACCAGAACGACGATTTCGGCCGTGACTTCCTCGGTCCGTTCAAGAAGGTGCTGGCCGATGCCGGCGGCACCGCATCGGTGATCATGGAGCAGACCTACGATCTCACCGATCCCACGGTCGATTCCCAACTCATCAATCTCTCGAAGTCGGGCGCCGACGTCTTCTACAACATCTCGACCGGCAAGGCGTCGTCGCAGTCGATCCGGAAGGTCGCCGAGCTCGGCTGGAAGCCGCTGCAGCTTCTTTCCGCCGGCTCGACCGGCCGCTCGATCCTCAATGCCGCGGGCCTCGAGAACGCCGCCGGTATCGTCGCCATCCGCTACAACAAGGAGGTCGGCCTGCCGAAATGGGAGAAGGATCCCGACGTCATGGCGTTCGAGGAATTGCGCAAGAAGTACACGCCTGCGATCGATCAGGACAACACCATCGCTTTCGCCGGCTACGGCCAGGCCGTGACCATGGGCGAGATCCTGCGCCGCTGCGGCGACGAGCTCACCCGCGCCAACGTGCTGAAGCAGGCCTCGACGCTGGCCGGTTTCCACTCGCCCTATTTCCTCGACGGCGTCACCTACAGCTACACGCCCGAGAACTACACGCCGATGAAGACGCTCTTCATCTCCACCTTCACCGGCAAGGACTGGGACATCTCCGACAAACCGATGTCGGAGTAGTCGAGGGCGCACGCCGCAGCGCTATTCTGCGATCGCCAGCCGATACGCCCGCGTCGCATTCACACCAAAGGCCTTGGCCCGCAGCTGCGGGCCAAGCTTCGTCAGGCAGGCCTCCAGCGCGCGCTTGATCTCGCCATAGCTTCCCGCAAGCAGGCATACTGGCCAGTCTGAGCCGAAGATCAGCCTGTCCTCGCCGAAACAGCTTGCGGCGTGCGCGACGAACGGAAACAGCCGCTCAGCATCCCAGTCGTTCCAGACTGCCTCGGTCGCAAGCCCCGAGATCTTGCACCAGACATTGCCGCAAGCCCCGAGCGCCTTGATGCGATCGGCCCACATTTCGCTTCCATCATCGGCGATCGGCGGCTTGGCGGCGTGGTCGAGCACGAAGCGCGCCTGCGGAAAGGCTTGCGCGGTTGCGATCGCGGCGGGCAACTCGCGGCTGCGGACCAGGAAATCGTAGGCGAGATCGTGCGCGAAGACCGCGGTGAGACCGCGCTGCACATCTTCGCGCAGCAGCCACTCCGGATCGCCCTCGTCGTGGACCTGGTGGCGAATGCCAACCAGCTTGTCGCCGCCGGGTGAAGCGCGAAGCCGATCGAGCGTGTCACCCAGCGAAGCATCCGTCAGATCAGCCCAGCCGACCACGCCGACAACGAAGGGATTTTCGTGCGCTATTTGCAAAAATTCCTCGGTCTCCTCCAGCGCGGAGCGGCATTGCACCACGATGCTGGCGTCGATGCCGTTCGTTCTCAGCAGCGGTGCAAGATCGACCGGACCGAAAGCACGCCGGATCGGCGCGAGCTCGTCCGCCGCCATCCAGGGATAATCGGCCCGCGCCGGGTCCCAGAAATGCTGGTGGGCGTCGATGATCATGGCTTACGCTCCACCCGGCAACGGCGCGCGGGCATCGACGAGGTTTCGCGCCCGTAGCTCCTGCCAGAAGGCCGCCGGCACCGTCGTCTCCGACATCGCGATGTTGTCGGCGACTTCCGCCGCGTTGCGCGCGCCCATCACGGCGACCGTCACGGCCGGATGCGCCATGCAGAACTGGAGTGCGGCGGCCTTCAGCTCGGTGCCATGCTTGCGGCAAAGCGTGTCGAGCGCGAGCGCCCGCGCAACCAGCGCCGCATCGGCATCCTGATAGTTGAACTTCGCGCCGGCGTGCGGATTGGCCAGAATGCCGCTGTTGTAGATGCCGCCGAGCAGGATGCCGATGCCTTTCGCGGTGCAGAGCGGAAACAGCGCATCCAGCGCGCCCTGGTCGAGCAGCGTGTAGCGCCCGGCGAGCAGGAAGCAGTCGACCGGCACTGCCTCGGCGAAGCGGACCGGCATCTCCGACTGGTTCATGCCGGCGCCGATCGCCTTGACGGTGCCCTCGCTGCGCAAGCGCTGCAGCGCGCGGAAGGCGCCGGCGACGGCGTCGTCATAGTGATCGTCGGGATCGTGCACCAGGAGCACGTCAACGCGATCGAGGCCGAGGCGCGACAGGCTTTCCTCCACCGATCGCATCACGCCGTCATGGCTGAAATCGAACACCGGCCGCTCGCGCGGCGTGCCCTTGTAATGCTCGTCCTCGGCGGCGCCGTCATCCGGCGCGCGCAGCAGACGGCCGACCTTGGTCGAGATGACGTAGGAGTCGCGCTTCTGCTGCCGCAGGAATGCGCCGAGCCGCCGCTCCGCGAGGCCGAAGCCGTAGAGCGGCGCGGTATCGAAGAAGCGCACCCCGAGCGACCAGGCGCGCGCGACCGTCGCCTCCGCATCGGCATCGCTGACGGGGGCGAACAATCCGCCGAGCGGGGCGGAACCGAGCCCGATCGAGGTGACGTCGAGTGAGCCGAGCCGCGATCGTTTCATTCCCATTGCCTTCCAGCAGTCTTCATTACAGCAGTCCAAATCATCTCTCCCGCTCGCGGAAACCGCAAGCGGGAGAGGTTCGCAGGAGCGCGGGGCTGGCGGCGCTCCTACTTCAACATCTGCGCGACGTTGTCCTTGGTGACGAGGTCGAGGCCGGTGTAGACGATTTCCGGAACCTTCTCGCCCTTCTTGATGGCGAGCAGCGTGTCCATCGCTTTCTCGCCCATCTCGAACGGGCGTTGACCGACCAGCGCGTTGGCATAACCGTCGCGCAACAGCTCGAGCTGCATCTTCAGCGTATCGGCGACGACAAGCGTGAACTTGCCGGAATCGATGTCCTTCTTGCTCCTGGAAGCGAACGCCTTGAAGCCTTCAGGCGCGAACATCGGCCAGCCGCCGATCGGAACGATGGCGGCGAGATCTGGCGTTGCGGTGCGCATATCCGTCATCTGCTGCACCGCGAGCGCGGGATCGTCGTTGCAGAACGTCGGAGAGCCCGCGACCTCGGTCCATTTCGAGCCCTTCAGCGCCTCGCGCACGCCGTCGACACGCTCGGCGAGGTTCTTCGCGCCGGGGCCGCCCGAGACCATGGCGTATTTGCCGCCGTCGGGCCGCATCTTCACGAGCTGCTTGCCGAGCGCGACGCCGAACTCCTTGTTGTTGGTGCCGATATAGGCGATGCGCTTGGAGCCCGGCGCATCGGCATCGAATGTGATGACGGGAATTCCGGCCGCGCTCGCCGCCTCGATCGACTTGGTCATGGCCGCGACGTCGGCGACCGAGATGGCGAGGCCGTCGACCTTCTGGGTGACGAAATCCTGGATGATCTGCGCCTGCGTCGCCGGCTCGTGCTCAACCGGCCCCTTGTAGATGCACTCGATATTGCCGAGCTCCTTGGCACGCTTCAGGCAGCCGTCGCGCGCGAAGTCGAAGAACGGATTGTTCATCGCCTTGGGCACGATCACGAAGCGGTAGTTCGCGGCGAATGCCGGCGTCGCCATTATCGCAACCGCGATGCCGGCAAGTAGAAATTTCCTCATCGTCTCCTCCACCCTTGTTTGGTGCCCATCCTCTCGAAAGCGACCGGGAAGCGGACAGGCAGCGTTTTATTTGCCTTCCCGAAACGACGTTGATTCAGTTCATCCGCGAGCGGATGCGGTCGACCAGCACAGCCAGGATGATGATCACGCCGACCAGCGTCTGCTGCCAGTAGGAGGAGACCTGCGCCAGCACGAGACCGTTGCGGATCACCTCCAGCAGCACGCAGCCGACGATCGCCCCGAGCGGACCGCCTATGCCGCCGGCGAGGTTTGCGCCGCCGATCACGGCCGCCGCGATCACGTTGAGCTCGTAGGACGTCGCCATGTTGGCCGGCGCCGATCCGAGCCAGCCGGAGATGATGATGCCTTGCAGGCCCGCGGCGAGCGCGCAGAGCACGTAGACCTCGATCTTGACCCGCACGACCGGGATGCCGGTCAGTTCCGCAGCCTTCTCGTTGCCGCCGAGCGCGAAGACGTGGCGGCCAAACGAGGTGTGGTGCAGCACCACGGCCATCGCCAGCGCGAGGACGATCAGATAGATGAAAGGCACGGGCACGCCGAGCACGTCGCCCGAGGTGAGCGCATAGAAGCGATCCGCATCGGGCCCACCCGGAAAGCTGCCGCGTCCGTTGGAGACGACATAGCCGAGCCCGCGCACGATCGAGAGCATGCCGAGCGTGGTGACGAAGGGCGACAGGCCGAGCACCGCGATGCAGAAGCCATTGACGAGACCCGCGATCAGCGCGACGCCGAGGCCGGCGAGGATCGAGACCAGCAGGATCAGGCCGGGCACGTTGGCCACAACGGTCTTGCCGTCGGTCGCCATGTGCACGAACAAGGCGCCTGCAGGCGAGCCGGGCGCCGACAGCTCGGTCATCACCATCGAGGTGATCATTGCGGAGAAGCACATCATCGATCCCACCGATAGATCGATGCCGCCGGTGATGATGACGAAGGTGACGCCCAGCGTTGCGATGGCGATGAAGGAAAAGTTCTTCGCCACGTTCTGCATGTTGCCTTCGGTGAAGAAATAGGAACTGGCGAAGTGCATGATCACCAGCAGCACCGCGAGCGCGAGCAGGACGTAGCCGGTCTGCGAGGCGAAGATGCCGCGCTGCCACCATTTCGTCTTGCCGACGTTCGAGAACATGACGGGAGATTCCATGGGCATGGCCATCACGCCGCCTCCTTCGCGCCGGTGATGAGGGCGGTGACTTCCTCCGGCGAGGTCTGGTGGATCGGCTTGTCCGCCCGCTTCTCGCCACGGCGCATGACGATAACGCGGTCGCACACCGCGAACACGTCGGGCATGCGGTGCGAGATCAGCATCACGGCGACGCCTTGCTCCTTGAGCCGGTGGATCAGGCCGAGCACCTGCTCGACCTGGCGCACCGAGATCGCGGCGGTCGGCTCGTCCATCATCACCAGCCGCGCGTTGGAGAGCCGCGTCCGCGCGATCGCGACGGCCTGGCGCTGGCCGCCCGACATCTGCTTGACGAGATCGTCGGGGCGCGTCTCCGAGCGCAGCTCGCCGAACAGTTCCAGCGCGCGCGCCGCCATCGCCTTGTGGTCGAGCAAAGCAATGGGTCCGAATTTGCGCTTCAGCTCGCGGCCGAGGAACACGTTGGCCGCCGCGGTGAGATTGTCCGATAGCGCGAGGTCCTGGTAGACGACCTCGATGCCGACCGCGCGGGCATCGACCGGCCGGCTGAAATGCACCGCGTTGCCGGCAAAGCGGATCTCGCCGTGGCTGGGCCGGAAATTGCCGGCGATGATCTTGACCAGCGTCGACTTGCCCGCGCCGTTGTCGCCCATCAGCCCGACCACCTCGCCCGGCAGGACGTGCAGATCGACGCCGTGCAGCGCGCGGATCGCGCCGAACTCCTTGCCGATCCCGGTCAACTCGAGGACCGGTGTCGCGTCAGCGTTTGCCATCAGCAACCTCGTTCAGACATAGCGGTTGACCAGGGATTCCAGATATTCCTGCCGGCCCGAGCGCGGCTGCGGGTCGAAGCCCGGCTGAAGCGCGCGGTCGGCGAGATCGGCGAGCGAACGCTGACCGCCGAGAATGGCGCGGCCCTCAGGCCCGGCCCATCCCTGGTAACGTTCAGTCAGCGGCGCCGTGAGCGCGCCGGCGTCGACCATGTCGGCGGCGACGAGGAACGCCCGCGCGCAGGCATCCATCGAGCCGACATGGGCATGGATCAGGTCGTCCGGGTCGATCGACTGCCGCCGGATCTTGGCGTCGAAATTGAGCCCGCCGGAGGTGAAGCCGCCGCGGTTCAGCATCTCGTGAAACACCAGCGCCAGCTCCGGGACGTTCATCGCGAACTGGTCGGTATCCCAGCCGAGCAGATCGTCGCCGCGGTTGATGTCGAGCGAGCCGAACACGCCGAGCGCCTCGGCGAGCGCGACCTCATGGTGGAACGAGTGGCCGGCAAGGATGGCGTGGTTCTGCTCGATGTTGAGCTTGACGTCTTTGAGCAGGTCGTAGCGTTCGAGGAAGCCGTAGCAGGTGGCGACGTCGAAATCATATTGGTGCTTGGTCGGCTCCTTCGGCTTCGGCTCGATCAGGATCGGCCCCTTGAAGCCTATTCTGTGCTTGTGCTCGACCACGAGCGAGACGAACCGGCCGAGCTGGTCGAGCTCGCGCTTGAGATCGGTGTTGAGCAGCGTCTCGTAGCCCTCGCGCCCGCCCCACAGCACATAGTTCTGGCCGCCGAGCCGGTGCGTCACCTCCAGCGCGGCGCGGACCTGGCCTGCCGCGTAGGTGAAGATCTCCGGGTCCGGATTGGTCGCGGCGCCCGCCATGTAGCGACGATGCGTGAACAGATTGGCGGTGCCCCACAACAGGCGCACCTTGCTCGATGCCATCTTTTGTTCGAACAGATCGGCAATCGCGTTGAGATTGGCGACGGATTCGGCGAGCGAAGCGCCTTCCGGTGCGGCATCGACGTCGTGGAAGGTGAAGAACGGCACATCGAGCACGCGGAACAGCTCGAACGCGACGTCGGCTTTGGCCCGCGCCTGCGCCATCGCGTCACCGCCCTGGTGCCACGGCCTCAGGAACGTCTCGCCGCCGAAGGGGTCGCCACCCGGCCAGCACAATGAATGCCAATAGCAGACCGCAAAGCGCAGATGATCCTCCAGCCTGCGGCCGTGCACGAGGCGGTCCTTGTCGTACCAGCGGAACGCGGGAGCTTGTCCCGCGTCCTTGCCGGCGAAGGCGACGGGTGCACTTGCATCGAAGAATTTGGCTGGCGCGTTCACTTAAGTGTGCTCCTTCAATGCGGGATAAAGCTCGCGCCATTTCCGGTAGGCCTCGTCATAGGCTTCCATGACGGATGCGCGGGGCGTGAAGCTCGCGAGCCGCCGCGGGCGGGTGCAGACGTCCGCGGGATCTTCACCGGTGGCGGCGAGCCGGCCGAGCCTGGAGGCACCGAGCGCCGCCCCGACCTCGCCCTCCTCGACGCGGTGAACGGGAATGCCGAGCACATCGGCGCAGATCTGCGCCCACAGCGGCGAGCGCGAGCCGCCGCCGACGAGATCGAGCTCGGCAACAGGCCCGCTCGCGGCGCTCAGCGCCGCCAGATTATCGCGCGCGGCAAAGGCGACGCCTTCGAGCACGGCCTGCACGATCTGCGTCCGCCCGGTCGCACCGCGCAGGCCGACCAAGGCGCCGCTGGCGGCGGCATCGTTGTGCGGCGTGCGCTCGCCGTCGAGATAGGGCAGGAATCTGATCGGGCTCGGCCCATCGACGCGCTCGCCGAGCGGCGCCAGCAGCGCTGCGGCCGGTGTCTCCATCACACCGGCGAGCCAGGCCAGCGAAGCCGCCGCCGAGAGCATCACGCCCATCTGGTGCCAGAGGCCCGGAAGTGCGTGGCAGAACGCATGCACCGCCGTTTGAGGCGCCGGCGCGAACCGGTCGGTGACGCGGAACACGACGCCTGACGTTCCCAACGACAGGAACGCATCGCCCGGCGCGATGGCGCCGAGCCCGATCGCGCTCGCGGCATTGTCGCCGGCGCCACCGGCGACGACGACATCCTTCGCCATGCCCCAGCGCTGCGTGAATTCCGGCATGAGCACCGCGCTCACGGCGCTCCCCTCGACGAGGCGCGGCATGTGGTGGAGATCGAGCCCGGTGGCGTGCAGCAACAGGGGCGACCAGCGGCGCAGACCGACATCGAGCCACAGCGTGCCGGCCGCATCCGACATGTCCTCGATCATCTCGCCGGTCAGGCGATAGCGCACATAGGCCTTGGGCAGCAGCACCTTTGCGATCCGCGCAAAGATTTTTGGCTCGTGCCGCGCGACCCACAACAGCTTGGGCGCGGTGAAGCCGGGCATCGCCAGATTGCCGGTGAACGCGTGCAGCGAGGGGCAACGCTGCTCCAGCACGGCGCATTCGGCCTGCGAGCGGCCGTCGTTCCAGAGGATTGCCGGACGCAGCGGCCGACCGTCCTCGTCGAGCAGCGTTGCGCCATGCATCTGGCCCGACAGGCCGATGCCGCGGACCAGCGCCACCTCGCGCGGATGGCGGGCCGCGAGATCGTCGACCGCACCGATGGCGACCTCGACCCAGGCATCGGGATCCTGCTCGGACCACAGCGGCGCCGGGTGCGACAGCGCGAGCTCGCGCGCCGCCGTCGCGTGGATCGCGCCGGCTTCGCTCACGAGCACCGCTTTCACGCCGGACGTGCCGATGTCCAGTCCGAGATACACGTCGTCTCCTCCTTGGTCATTGCGAGGCGCGATCTTGACGTCGCGTTCTCCGCCAGAGCGGCCCGTCCTAGGGCAGATTGTCCCGCATCACGATGTCGATCCTGATCTTCTCCTGTTCGCGCAGGATCGGCTCGCCGCGAGCGAGCGCGAGCAGCACGCGCACGGCGGCACGCGCTTCATGCCCCGGGTTCTGTGAGATCGCGGCATCCATCACGCCCTGCAGCAGCAGCCGGCGGGTCAGTACGGTGACGTCATGACCGACGAACACCACCTTGTCGCGAGCAGCTTCGCTCAACGCTTTGGCGACGCCTTGCGTGCCCGCGCCGACGTTATAAAGGCCGACAATGTCGGCATGCTTGCCCAACAGCTGCGCCAGCACCTGTTCCGAACGATCGTCCTCGTCGCGTCCTTCCAGCACCGGCAGCACGCTGAGCCCGGGAAATTCCGACGCCATCACCTGGTTGAAGCCGAAGATGCGCTCGGCATGGTCGCGCAGGCCCTGCGAGCCCGCGACGATCGCGACCTTGCCGGACTTTTGGCCGGCCAAACGCCCGACCAGCGCGCCGGCGGTGCGCCCCGCGGCGATGTTGTCGATACCGACATAATGGTGGCGGCGCGACGACGGCACGTCGGACACCAGCGTCACCACCTTGGTGCCGGCATCGACGAGATCGTTGATCGCGGCGCGGACGCCGGGATGATCCAGCGCCACCACCGCAACGCCGTCGCAGTCGCCGGACAGCGCCTCCAGGGAGGCTGCGAGCACCGACGGATCGAACACGTCGGTCGCGACCATCTCGACGTTGAGGCGGCGAACCGAAAGCCAGGCCGACATTTCGCCGAGATAGGCCTCGATCTGCTGCATGAACGGGTTCGGCCCCGACGGCATCACGAAGGCAAAGCGGCGGGCGCGGCCGCGGGCCAGCTCGGCCGCGGCGACGTGCGGCTGGAACGCGTTGCGTTCAATCGCCGCCTTGACGCGCCGCACCGTATCCGGCCGCACCCCCGGCCGGTTGTGCAGCACGCGGTCGACGGTCGCGAGGCTGACGCCCGCCTCGCGGGCGATGTCCTTGAGCGTCAGCGCGGTCGGGGTGAGGGTCTCGGCCATCGCTGAAGGGTAGCAGAGGTGTTTTGAGGTACGCAACTCATTTTGAGGGTCTCGGTAACTCGGGCCCGGCTCCGCCCCACCTCATTCAGCGGCCGAACACATCAATCTTCAGGACAGGCTCAGCCATCTCAGACCTCGCGCACGCCTCCGCGATGATGTGGCGGAGCATCTCGCCGCGAAAGCTGCGTCGCGTGCTCCCAAGCGTACGCATCGACGTCACCTCGCCATGGGTGCCGACTTCAGCGTCACGGTCGCATCCAGCGCGTCGCGCCCCGACCGATCCAGAACGCGATGTCGCTCGCGCGAAAGCCCGGCAGATCGAGTGCCATGACCTGCAAGCTCAACCTAATCAAAGTTTCATGCAACCGGTGATTTTCCGTGACGTTGTTTCTGCGAAGGCAGGATGGACATTCGAACGAGATGGAGAATGCACGATGCGTGTTGCTGTCTTACTTGCTACCGCGGCTACGATCGCACTGGGCTCAGCGGCCTGGGCTGCTTCCAACAACGACAACGCGGCGCAGCCGACTAATGTCCGACAGGACATGATGCAGACGCTGCAAAAGTCGGGCTACAAGGACATCAGGCTGGCCCCGACGTCGTTCGACGTTCAGGCGGTCGATAGCGACGGAAACCCGGTGAGGATGTCGATCGGGCCGGATCACTTCGCCGAAATGATTACCGTCCGCGATATCCACCAGACCGCTGCGGACACCAGCTCGAACGCGGCGCGCCCGAGCACTGCGGGCGACTACGTCACCGTCCAACAAAGCGGCGATCTTGCATCCAAGCTCATTGGGCTCGACGTCTACAACAATGACAACAAGGATATCGGCACCATCAAGGACATCGCGCTCGATCAGAGCGGCCGCGCCAATGCCTACATCCTGTCGGTCGGCGGCTTCCTGGGGATGGGCGAACATTACGTCGCGGTGTCCCCGTCGGCCGTCCACGTCACCTACAAGGACAACAAGTGGCACGCCGGCATGAATGCCACGGCCGACCAGCTCAAAGCGGCGGCGGAGTTCAAATATAGCGGCCGTTGGGCCGGAAGCGTGATTTAGCCGTCACAGGTCGGCATTCCTCTGCTCCAATGCGCGGCCACGCGAGAGGCTCCGGACCACCAAGGGCCTCTCGTCCGCTCCAGCAAGGACGCCGCAATTCGAGAATGATGGGCGTAAAGCGGACGAAACGGCTTGGAGCGGGCGAAGGGAATCGAACCCTCGTATGCAGCTTGGGAAGCTGCCGTTCTACCATTGAACTACGCCCGCGGATGCGCTGCTCACGCCCGTCCTGATTAGCCGAGACGGCGCCTTCCGCCAAGCGGTTTGGCGCGGCCGGCCTGACGCTCCTTAAGTTTTCGGTAAGATTCCAGGTGCGCCGGATTGTGGCGGTGTTATGATCTCGTGTCTGGGGAGAAACGTGCACTGAGTGGGGCGTGTGCATGGTGGGGCGTGGCTATTCGATATTCGACACGGCGATCGGGCGCTGCGGCATCATCTGGAGCGGCACCGGCGTGGTGGCGGTGCAATTGCCGGAGGCGCGGGAGATCGACACCCGCCGCCGCATCTTTGCGGTCCATCCCGAAGCGCGCGAGCAGCGTCCCTCCGACAATGCTGAGCTTGCGATCGACGGCATCGTGAGCCTGCTGCAGGGCGACGATCCCGATTTTTCCGAGGTCAGCCTGGATGCCGGCGGGGTGCCCGGCTTCAACCGGCGCGTCTATGAGTTCGCCTGCTCCATTCCGCGCGGGGAGACGCGGACCTATCACGAAGTCGCCAAAGCGCTGGGCGCTTCAGGCGCGGCCCACTCGGTGGCGCAGGCGATCGCCAGGAATCCCTACATGCTGATCGTGCCCTGCCATCGCCTGCTGGAGGCCGGCAGTTACGCCGACCGGCTCTCGCCTTTCGGCGGAGTGATCTCCAAGCGGCGGCTGCTGGCGCTGGAGGGCGCCCATCCCGTCGCCAGCAAGACACTGTTCGAGGTGCTGCTGCCCGTTGCTCCGCCGAGGCCGTCCACCTAGATAGGTGGCATGGACGCAACCACGCTACTGAATACACCCTCGATGACCGTCTCCGAGTTTCGCTGCGATGCGGGGCCGGATGACGCGCCGTTTGCCGAATGCCGCACCGGGCATTCCATCGCCTATGTCCGCTCGGGCAGCTTTGGCTGCCATTGCCGCGCCGGCTTCTTCGAGCTGGTGGCGGGCTCGATGCTGGTCGGCGCGCCCGGCGAGGAATACACCTGCACGCATGAGCATGTCAGCGGCGATGTCTGCCTGTCGTTCTTCCTCAGCGCGGACCTGGTCGACGCCCTCGGCGGGCGGCGCGAGACCTGGCAGGTCGGCGCCACGCCGCCGCTGCCCGAATTGATGGTGCTGGGCGAGCTCGCCCAGACGGCGGCAGATGGCAACAGCGACATCGGTCTCGACGAGGTCGGCCAGATCCTGGCCGGCCGCTTCATCGAATTGGTCTCGGGCAAGGCGCGCAAGCCGGCCACGCCCAATGCGCGCGACCGCCGCCGCGCGGTCGAGGCCGCGCTATGGATCGACGACAACTCGCATCAAGAGGTCGATCTCGAACAGGCGGCAAAGCAGGCGGGCCTCAGCCCGTTTCATTTCCTTCGGCTGTTCTCGAGCGTGCTCGGCGTCACCCCGCATCAATATCTGGTGCGCTCGCGGCTGCGCCACGCCGCGCGGCTTCTCACGGATGACGACATCGCGGTCACCGATGTCGCCTATGACGTCGGCTTCGGCGATCTCTCCAACTTCGTCCGCACCTTCCACCGCGCTGCCGGCGTATCGCCAACCAGGTTCCGGCAGGCCTCGAAGGGAGAGCGCAGCATCTTCGCCGAGCGCCTCGTCCTCAATTGAGACAGGTCGGCCGGGTTTGCGGGTAACAGTCTGTTGACCAGACGGGTGCGTCGCACTGGCGCTTGCGGTAGGCCGCGCGATAGTACAACCAGCGGGCGAAACGACGCCCGCTGAAGGCGGCGAATCGGCAGATGGACAGTGACTCGAGTGATGTGATTGCGGCCACATTGATTGCGCTTGCCGTAGGACTTGCCTTCATCGCCGGCTGTGCCGTCTATTATGGCCGCCAGATCACCTCGCGCAGGATTCCGATGCAGTGGGGCACCGACGGTCAGCCGGCCTGGTTCGCACCACGCCTCATCGGGCTCTGGTTCAGCTTCGGCATCACGGCGGCGCTGTCCGCGTTCCTGCTCGTTCTCGCCCATCACGACCCTCAGAAGCTCACGGCGCTGATCGTCGCAACGGTCAGCGTGATCGGAACGAACATGTGGGTTCACGTCTATCACCTGAAACGGGTGATCCGGTGGCAGTCGGAGGCCCCGGCGAACTAGGCGGGCGCCGGGCGCAAGATTCTCCAAGAGCGGCCCACCTCACCCCGGCTAGGGTCGCCTCCGGCGCGCGCCATTTTCGGCGCGTTTTGCAGATGGAGACGACCATGTACGACCACATCGGGCTTCGCGTTGCCGATCTCGACGCCGCGACGCGCTTCTACACCGCGGTGCTGACGCCGCTCGGTTACGTCCTGTGCTCCAGCGGCGACGGTTATGCCGGCTTCGGGCCGAAGGGCGAGCCGGCGCTGTGGCTGCACCTGAACAAGGGCCGCAAGGCCGACGGCGCGCACATTGCGTTCCGCGCCGGAGATCATGACGCGGTCAAGGCGTTCCACAGCGAAGGCCTGAAGAGCGGCGGCCGCGACAATGGCGGCGCCGGGCCGCGCAAGGATTACAGCCCGACCTATTACGCGGCATTTTTGATCGACCCCGACGGCAACAATGTCGAGGCGGTTTGTGCGTGAGCGCTAGCCGCTTAGGAGATCTCGTAGGGTAGGCAAAGGCGCAACGCGCCGTGCCCACCATCTCTCAACAATCGTGACAGATGTGGTGGGCACGCTTCGCTTCGCCCACCCTACCAATGCTGCATTTGAGGAACCTCCATGGCCTCCATCCACAACGACATTCCTCTCAACGCCTCCGCGCGCGACGTCTGGGATGCGGTGCGCGATTTCGGCGCGCTGCATGAGCGGCTGGCGCCCGGCTTCGTCACCGCCTGCGCGCTCGACGGCGATGCGCGTATCGTCACCTTCGCCAACGGTTCGGTGGCGCGCGAGATCCTGGTCGATTGCGACGACGCGCGGCAGCGCCTCGTCTATGCCATCAGCAACGAGCGGCTGAAGCATTACAGCGCCTCGGTGCAGGTGATCGCCGACGGCGAGCGGAGAAGCCGTCTGGTGTGGATCATCGACATGCTGCCGAACGAGCTTGCAGCCTATGTCGAGGGACAGACCAGGGAGGCCGTCGTTGCGATACATCAAGCGTTTCCGCCGGCTGCCGCCTAGCCGCGGTCGACGCGCTGTACCTCTGTGAGTTTTCTCACAGAGCTGCGCCCTCGCCGGCCGTAACCATCGCGGCGTGCGTCCGGTTGGCTCCGCTTTCCCGGCGGCGCCACGCACGCGAGGAGCATGCCATGAGAGGTGCGGACAAGGTGATTTGCCAGGCGGCCGCCGTGCTGCTGCTGTTTTCAGTCGCGAGCTCGCCGGCGAAGGCGCAGTTCCTCGGCGGCGGAGGTGCCGGCGGCGAGGACATGATGACCCAGATGGCGCCGATGCTGGAGATGATGAAGGCGAAGATGGGCAAGCGCCGCTTCGCCATGATGATGCAGACCATGGGCCCGATGATGAGCCGCATGATGGAGAATGGCGGCGGTGGGCTTGGTGGCATGATGAGCGGCGGCGGCCTCGGCGGCAGCACGCTCGGCGGCGGCCTCGGCGCACCCAATTACGGCGGCTACACCGCGATGGGTGGCGGCACCATGCCGGCCGGGTATGCCGGGGTTGGTGGCGGCGACATCATGGGCATGATCGGCGGCGCCAGTGGCGGCGACATGATGGCGATGATCCCGCAACTGATGCGGCTCGCCAATGTGGGCGGCAGCGGCCATCGCCGCCACAGGCATCGCTAATCGGCGGCGCCTGAAAGCGCCGGCCTGATCGCGGGCTTGCTCGCGCGCGGTCCCCAGCGCGTCAGCGCGACGCTGGAGGATGAGAGCAGGCCGAGCAGGACCATCGAGCTCGCGGCCAGCCAGAAATAGCTCTGCGCCGTGGCTTCGTGTGTCGACAGCCACCAGCCGGCCGCCGAGATGTAGATCAGCCGCGCCGTCTGCGCCAGCACTGGCCCGATCACCTTGGCCGCGCCTTGCGAGGAGAAATACATCGTCGTGGCAATGCCGAAAAAGGCGTAGAATGGTCCGACCGTCGAGAGATATTGATGGCTCGCCGCGCGCACGGCCACGCTGTCGGTGAAGATGTTGATCCAGAGATCGGGGAACATCGCGACGAGGCACGCAGGCGCGCCGACGGCCACGAAGGCGGCAACACTGGCGATCCATGCGACGCGCCGTGCGCGCGCGATGTTGCCTGCGCCGATCGCCATCCCCACCATCGGCACACAGGCGATGCCGAACGAGAACGCGATCGAGGTCAGCAGGAATTCCAGCCGCGCGCCGATGCCGTAGCCGGCGAGGATCGCGGTGCCGAATTGCGCCAGCATGTGGGTGAAGATCGAGATCGTCAGCACCGATTGCAGCGGCGAGAAGCAGGCGATGGCGCCGACCTTCAGGATGTCGAAAAACATCGCCCATTGAATCCGCAAGCCGCGCAGCTTCGGTGTCACCCGGGCGCGGCCGGAGAACAGGTACCAGCCCATGATGCAGATGTTCATGGAATAGGCGATCAGCGCGCCGGCCGCGACGCCGCGCATGCCGAACTGCGGCACCGGCCCGAGCCCGAGGCCGAGCGTGCCGCCCAGCACGATCTGCCAGGCCGCCGAGTTGAGGATCAGGAACGACGGCAGCTTCATGTTGCCGGTGCCGCGCAGCA
Source organism: Bradyrhizobium symbiodeficiens (assembly GCF_002266465.3). NCBI lineage: Bacteria > Pseudomonadati > Pseudomonadota > Alphaproteobacteria > Hyphomicrobiales > Nitrobacteraceae > Bradyrhizobium > Bradyrhizobium symbiodeficiens. Next base: position 6,734,356 of record NZ_CP029427.2, read on the forward strand.
CGCCGGCCATGGTGTTGAGCAGCCAAGGCAGCACGGCGCCGCCGAAAAACACCTGTGTGTAGGCAATCGCGTGCGTCAGCACGTCGCCGCGGCCGCCGAGCATTTCCAGCAGACGCGGGCCGAAGATCAGCATGCCCAGCATGAAGACGAGCCCGAAGCTGATGCCGATCAGGATCGCATGCGCGGCGAGCGTGCCGGCGCGCTCGCGATCGCCGGCGCCGAGCGCGCGGGCAATGGCGGAAGCCACCGCACCGCCCATGGCGCCGCCCGACATCGTCATGGTCAGGATCACTGTCGGAAACACCAGCGCCATCGCCGCCAGCGCCTCGACGCCGAGCCGGCCGATATAGGAAGTCTCCGCGATCACCGTACAGGTGCCGGCCGAGAGCGCGATCACGTTGGGCCAGGCGAGGGAGAGCAGCGTGCGCAGGATCGGCCCGTCGACAAGCGCGCTTCGCACCGGAGGCGGAGGCGGCGGCAGCGGACGCTCTTGCTCATCGACCGGGATTTCGGCGATGTCGGACATATCTTCTCCGGGGCACGGGCGCCAATTGCGGCGCGGCAATGCGTAGGTGTGCCAATTATTTTCTTCGCGCAGAAGCGCGCAACGCGAGGCTTGTTAGCACGGCGCGGGGCGATTCCTCCTGCGCCAGTTGCAGGCGCGCCCTGCGGCAGCGCATTTCGATGGGATGAATTTAGCCGATCGTCCAGACCAGCGGCGGCCGCCCTCCTGTGGTCGAGCGCATATGCACGCCGATGTGCCGCCCGCATCCCGCAGCCAGGCCTTCGAACAATCCCTCCAGCACCCTGGCGCAAGCTGGATGATAGTCGGCGACGTCGTCCATCAGCTTCCAGCTCTGCTGGCGGAGTTCGAACGTGCCTTCGGATTGCGTCGTCTCGGCGACGTCATCCTGCGCGGCGAACAGCGCATTCAGGAACGCGGCGAATTCATTTGCGCCTCCGCGGCTCATCGCCAGTGGGGCGGCCACTTCGTCGAAATATTGCATGCCGATCAGCTTGCCGGTGAGGTGCAGGAGATAGCTCGCATCCTCCGGTCCGAACAGCTGCACCATGACGGGCGCGGCGGTGCGGACATATTCCATCGCGTAGTTGCGATAGGCTTTTTCCAGGCGCGGCTTCGGCCAGCTCGCGACCGGCAACGCCGGCGCAGTCCTGGCATCGAACAGCGGCGCTTCGAGGTGGCGCGCGAAGACGAGCCGCTGGTCCGGCTCGAGCGGATGGTCGTATTGGCAATAATAGCCTTCCAGTCCGTCCTGGCCGTCGACGCTCTGTTTGGTGCAGACGAAACCAAGCCTGAGATCGCCGAGCGCGACGCCGTTATTGGCGTGCCATCCGCGCAGCATCGCGCGGCTCACCTCGCCCGGAACGCCGCAGATCGCGGTGCCTTTCCAGATCCAGCGCGGCGGCGGATAACGGATCCAGGCCTTGGCGTCGCTCTCATACATGTATTCGACATGCACGCCGCCGATCCAGTTGGAGAGATAGTGATATTGCGCGGCCGCCACCGCTGGCGGCAGATGATCGATCCCGAGCTTCCGCAAGCCCGGCAGGAAGCGCTCCTGCTGCTGGCGGCGGAACACGCGGAAGACGAACTCCGCGGCATCCGCGGTGCCGCGCCGCGTGACGACGGTGAGGATGAGGCCCGTGAAGTAAGCGTGATAGAGATCGGCGACCGCGCGCCAGCGCTTCCATTGGGCTTCCTGCGCGGCGTCAGCTGCGTCGGTCATTGGTTTCGCTCCCGATCGTTGTTGCGATCGAGTGTGTCACCGCGCCTTCCGGCAAGCAACATGACGCCCGTGCAGAGCGCCCTGCGCGGCCGCCCGCCAATTCCGCATCACGAAGTTTGCGGCGGCGCCTTGGCTGCGCGCTCTCGCTCGACCCGTTCGGTGACGTCACGCGCCATCGCCACCGATCCCAGCACGTTGCCGCCGGAATCCCGCACCAGTGCAAAGGTCATCTCGATGTAGAGCTTGCGTCCGCTCTTGTGCAGCGCGCGGGTCAGCGTCGGCCTGCCCGCGAGCTTCATCGCGCCGGTGGCCAGCGCAGCTTCAAAGCCCTTCCAGTGCGCGGCACGCAGATGCTCGGGAATGATCAAATCGAGATTCTGGCCGAGCGCTTCCGTGGCGGAGAAGCCGAACAGAGCCGCCGCTGCACGATTCCACCGCATGATCGTGCCGGAGCGATCCGAATAGATCAGCGCATCCGCGACGTCTTCGGCGATCTTTGCGTCGAGTTCGGATGGGTTGGTCATGTCACCACCTTGTAGCCCGGATGGAGCCACCGGGTCGGCGCGGAGCGCCGCCCGATGACAGGCTCTGCGTAATCCGGGATCGTGCCACAAGTGAGACCTTCCCGGATTTCGCTTCGCTCCATCCGGGCTACGCGATATCGCTACACCCGGAAATGCTTCGATAGTTTGAGGCCCTGGGCCTGGTAGTTGGAGCCGATGCGCTGGCCGTACATCGCGTCGGGGCGGGCCAGCATCTTCTCGTAGACGAGGCGGCCGACGATCTGGCCGTGCTCGAGGATGAACGGCACTTCGCGCGAACGCACCTCCAGCACGGCGCGCGATCCCAATCCGCCCGCGCCGGCATAGCCGAAGCCGGGATCAAAGAATCCGGCATAGTGCACGCGGAATTCGCCGACCAGCGGATCGAACGGCACCATCTCCGCCGCGTAGTCGGGCGGCACCTGCACGGCTTCCTTCGAGGCCAGGATGTAGAACTCGCCGGGATCGAGGATCAGGCTGCCGTCGGGGCGGGCCGAGATCGGCTCCCAGAAGTCCTCGACGGAATACCCGGCGCGACGATCGACGTCGACGACGCCGGTGTGGCGCTTGGCGCGGTAGCCGACGAAGCCGTTTGCCCTTTCGCCGGAGAGATCGACGGAGACGGCGACGCCGCCGGAGAGATCGGCATCGTCGACGTCGACGAGGCGCTCGGCGGCGTGCAAGGCATCGAGCTCGTCGGGGTTGAGGATGGCGTCGCCGGTGCGGAAGCGCACCTGGCTCAGACGCGAGCCCTCGCTGACCAGCACCGGAAACGTCTTCGGGCTGATCTCGGCATAGAGCGGGCCGTGATAGCCGGCGCCGATCATGTCGAAGCGGCGGGTGCCGTCAGCGATCACGCGGGTGAAGACGTCGAGCCGGCCGGTGGAGCTCTTCGGGTTCGCGGCCGCGACGATCTCAGGCGGCAGCGCGAGGCTCTCCAGCAGCGGCACGATGTAGACGCAGTTGGTTTCAAGCACGGCGCCGTCGGCGAGGCTGAATTCGTGCAGCTTCAATTCGTCGATCCGCTCGGCGACGGTGGCACCGGGACCGGGCAGGAAGCTGGCGCGGACGCGATAGGCGATGTCGCCGAGACGCAGATCGAGGCTCGCCGGCTGGATCTGGCTCTCGACGAAATCATAGGCGGGCAGGATGAGGCCTGCCGCCGCCATCGCCGCGATCATGCGGTCGGGCAGGATACCATTGGCGTCGGGCGCGACCGTGAACGTCAACCGGGGGTCCTCATCGGGGGTCAGATGCATCCAGACATGCCGGAAATACAAGTCTTTTACGGCTATCCGATGGACGCCTTGACGGAAAGGGCATTGCGGAATATGAGCATCACTTATCCCGTGGTGATTTGAGCCGGCCGGCTTGCAGCCACGTTAAATAAGTCGCTAAACAGGCCGGGGACCTCTGTGATCCCGGCCCGTGGATATATCCAGGCCGGTTTTTTTGTGACCGTTTTCGACGAGACGGTCATGTCGGAGGTACCTATGTCGAAGTCGACCACCAACTACCGTCCCGAAACCCGCCTGGTCCATTCCGGCACCCTGCGCTCGCAGTTTGGCGAGACGTCGGAGGCGCTGTTCCTGACCCAGGGCTATGTCTACGACACCGCCGAGCAATGCGAAGCGCGGTTCAAGGGCGAGGATCCGGGCTTCATCTATTCGCGCTATTCCAATCCCACCATCGCGATGTTCGAGCGCCGCATGATCGAGCTCGAAGGCGCCGAAGCCGCCCGCTCGGCGGCAACAGGCATGGCCGCGGTGACGACCGCGATCCTGGCGCCGCTCAAGGCGGGCGATCATCTGGTCGCCTCCCGCGCGCTGTTCGGCTCGTGCCTCTACGTCGTGCAGGACCTGCTGCCGCGCTACGGCATCGAGACCACGCTGGTCGACGGAGCCAATCTCGACGAATGGCAACGCGCGGTGAAGCCCAACACCAAGACGTTCTTCCTGGAGAGCCCCACCAACCCGACGCTCGACGTGCTGGATATTCCTGCCATCGCCGAGATCGCGCACAAGGCCGGCGCACGGCTCGTCGTCGACAACGTGTTCGCGACGCCGATCTGGCAGAGCCCGCTCGCGCTCGGCGCCGACGTCGTGGTCTATTCCGCGACCAAGCATATCGACGGCCAGGGTCGCTGCCTCGGCGGCATCATCCTGTCGTCCGAGGCCTTCATCGCCGAGCACATCCACAACTTCATGCGCCAGACCGGCCCGTCGATCTCGCCGTTCAACGCCTGGGTCCTGCTCAAGGGCCTGGAGACCCTGGGCGTGCGCGTGCGCGCGCAGACCGAGACCGCCGCGCGCATCGCCGACGTGCTGGCGAGCCATCCGAAGATCTCGCGGCTGGTCTTCCCGGGCCGCGCCGATCATCCGCAGGCGGCGCTGGTGAAGAAGCAGATGCGCGGCGGCTCGACGCTGGTCGGCTTCGAGGTCAAGGGCGGCAAGCAGGCGGCGTTCCGCGTGCTCAACGAATTGAAGCTGGCGAAGATCTCGAACAATCTCGGCGACGCCAAGAGCCTCGTCACCCATCCGGCGACCACGACGCATCAGCGCCTGAAGCCGGAGGACCGCGCCGCACTTGGCATCAGCGAAGGCTTCATTCGCTTCTCGGCGGGGCTGGAGCATGCCGATGATCTGATCGAGGATCTGACGGCGGCGCTGGAGAAGGCGTGAGGGGGTGAAGGTCTCGAAGGGTGGGCAAAGGCGCGCTTGCGCCGTGCCCACCATTCTCGATGACAATGACGAGATCGTGGGCACGGCGCGCGAAGGGCGCGCCTTTGCCCACCCTACGGCACCGTCTTACATCGGCCGATACGTCCGCACGTCGGCCGGCACGTTCACGCCCAGCTTGATCTGGCCGACGGAGCGGATGATATCGTCGCCGAGCAGCTGGGCGAAACAGGCGTAGCCCCAATCGTTCATGTGCAGGCCGTCGGCGATGACGAAGCCCTCGACCGGAATGGCCTGCTTCTCGTGCCACTCGCGCATCACTTCGAAGCGCGGGAAGATGCCGACGTGACGGAGCTCGGCGACCTTGCCGAGCAGCTTCACCATCCTGCCGGCGCTTTCGGCGCGCTGGTTGACGGCCGGCGAATATTGCGGATCGACCAGCACGATGTCGGCGTCGCCGGCGGCCTGGATGCGGCCGATGCCCTCCTCGACCAGCTTTGCGGTCTCGCCGGGATCGAGATTGCGCAGTACGGCGTTGGTGCCGACCTGCCAGATCACGAGATCCGGGTGCACGTCGATCACCTCCCTCTGGAGGCGCTTCATCATCTCGGGCGCGTCCTCGCCACCGACGCCGGCATTGACGACGGTGATGTCGGCGGTCGGATATTGCCGGCGCAACTGTGCGGCAAGACGGTTCGGATAATTAAACTCCGGTGAGGTCGCACCGAAGCCCGCGGTCGACGACGAGCCGAACGCGACGATGACGACGGGCTTGCCGGCGACGAGCTTGCCCGCGACATGCGGCAGCGAGCCCATCGCCTTCGTACCACCCTTCGGCGGCAGGCATGGCACGCGGCTGAAAATATCGGCGGCGGACTTCGCGACCTCTTTCACTTTGTCGATAGCGCGTGAGGTGACGCCGCGCTGCTCGGGTGACCTTGCGGCAACGGTGGTCTGGGAGGGTGAAGCGGGCACGGGATCAGACGACTGCGCCGGTGCGGGCGTCGCCTGCGCGGCGTTGGTCTGCGCCTGCGCGGCCTGGGTCTGCGCATGCGAGGCCGGCGTCAGCAACAACAGCACTGCGGCTGCAGGCGCGACCAGCCGTAACGTCAGGCAAAAAGGGCGGAGAGAACTCATTAACGCTAGACCTCAATTTTACTGCTGGGCCGGCTCCAGATGGGCAGCGTCGATCACGAACTGTGCCAACGCCCGGCCGAGGCAATCATGGACTTGTTTCGCCAGCTCGGGCCCGCGGGACGGGCTGAACAGGTCGAACTGACCCTGCTCATTCCACTGCCGCATGATCGCGAAACGATCAAACAGCGGGATGTCGTGCTCCTGCGCCACCACGCGCATATTATCGAGGAATGGCTGGGCCGAGATCATCGTCTCGGTACGTGGGCTGTACTGTAAATTCATCAGAACGACGTCGGCCCCTGCCTTTTGCAGCGCAATAACCCCGTCGGTGACGGCGCTGCGAAACTCGTCGGGATCGATGGATCGGATGGCATCCACGGTCCCGGTCTGCCAGACCACCAAAGTAGGCGTTTTTGCTTCCATCAGCTTAACGAAGTTCGAGGCGGCCTCCTCTGCCGTCTTCTTGCTCTGTATTTCTACGGAGACGTGCACCGCCTCCGACGGCGGCAGCTTTTCCTTCAGGATCGCCTCCATGCGCGCCGGATAGGAGCTGCTTTCCGATGCCGGAATCGTGGTCGAGCGGCTGCCGATGACCAGGATCTCGAGCGGCTTACCGGCCTTGACGGCTTCGGCGACCTTGGGAAGCTGGCTTTCGCTGTTGAGTAGATAGGACGGCACCTCGCACGCCGCGGGCGCGGTCGCAGCGGCAGGCGCAGCAGCATCCCCCGCGCGCGCCACAGGCGCGGCCAGGCTACCGCATAGCAGGACCAGGCTCAGGAGAACCTTCGCCTTCATCAGCCCCCTCCCGCCAGATCGGCGCTGCCGACGGCGTTCTTGGTTTTCGCACCGCCCTTGTCAGCCACGCGCTTGTACCACGAAATCACCCAGGCCACGCCCCACATGATCAGGACCCCGGAGAGACTAATCAGCGCATGCACGGCTGCCCCGCCGGAGACTTCGGCGAGAATGAAATGGCCGGCGAAGGCCAGGAAGACGCCGAGGCAGAAGATCTCCAGGGAATGCTGGCCACATAGAATCAATGGGCGCAGCCAGCGCGATTTCAAGCCCGGCCAGTCCCGGGGCAGGAAGCGCACGGTGAGCGCGGCCAGCGCCAGGAAATGCGTGAAGCGCAACACGTCGAGGTCGGTCTTGTCGATCGGATACATCCATTGCTCAACGCGCTTCGGCATGAATTGGGAGAGCTGCGGCACGTACCAGGTCAGCGTCACGTAGAACGCCGCGACGAGATAGGCGATCGCGATCCACATCGTCACCGGCGAAGCCAGGATACGCGACATGCGACGCGCACCTCCGAGCGCGCACCATGCCCCGAACACGAACAGCAATTGCCAGGCGAAGGGATTGAAGGCCCAGAAGCCGTTCGGATAGGCCGACAAATAGAGATCGTATTCCCAGGTCACCGCGTAGAGCACGACCGAGAGACCGAGCGTGACGTCGGGTCGCCATTTCATCGACCACAGGATCAGCGGCAGCGCCAGCATCAGCACGATGTAGAGCGGCAGCACGTCCATGTTCACGGGGCGGAAACGCAGCAGCAGCGCCTGCACGATGGTGACGTCGGGCTGCTTGAGGAAATCCATGATCCCCATCTCTTCGGTGTAGAGCGGGTTCTCGAAGCGGGTCGCGACGTAGGAGATCTCGGCGAGGAAGATCGTGAACAGGAAGACGTGGGCGACGTAGATCTGCCAGACCCGGCGCAGGATGCGCGCAGTGGCGATGACGACGCCGCTCTCCAGCATCGCCCTCCCGTAGACGAAGGCGGCGGTGTAGCCGGAAATGAAGATGAAGATCTCGGTGGCGTCGCTGAAGCCGTAATTGCGGATGGTGAACCAGGTCAGCAGGCTGGGCGGCAGATGGTCGATGAAGATCAGCCACAGCGCCAGCCCGCGGAACAGGTCGAGCCGGAGCTCGCGCTCGCCGATGGCGGGCAGCGTGATGGCCGGCGCCCTCGCGCGCGGCTTCGCCCGCGCGGGCTTGACGTCAGCAGCCACGCTGTCCGCAGGCTTGACGTCAGCAGGCCTGACGTCAGCAGGCTTGGCGGTTCCCGCGGTCGTCGATCCCGTCACTTGGTCGGCAATGATCATCGGGGGGCCAAATACCCTTCGGCAAATCGCGACGTCTCGAGGAGTGTACCGGTCCGGTCGTCGTCTCGCAAAGCGGCCGGGTCACAGAAGGGCTCGAACCCCTCCGGGGGTATTTCCCTCGGGGTGTCCTTCCCTTCGAATTCTGGCGGGACGATGTCGCCAAAGCCGCCTCGGGGGTTTGGTTCCGGAGCCGGATTTCGGTATGGTAGCAGCCATGTACCGCGCCGTGACCCGCCAGATTGAAGTAACCGTCGAGCCGAACTTTGTTCCGGAACAGTCCTCGGCCGACCGTTCCCGCTATTTCTGGTCCTACACCATCGTCATCACGAATTCGGGCGAGGAGACCGTGCAGCTCAAGACGCGGCACTGGATCATCACCGACGCCTCAGGCCGCCAGCAAGAGGTCAGGGGCGAAGGCGTGGTCGGCGAGCAGCCGACGCTCGCCCCCGGCGAACGGTTCGAATACACCTCGGGCGTCCCGCTCTCGACCGCCTCCGGCTTCATGACCGGCCGCTACCAGATGGTCACCGAAAGCGGCGAGCGCTTCGAGATCGACGTGCCGGCGTTTTCGCTGGACAGTCCGGATAACAAGCGGGTGTTGAATTAGCGGGCTGCACGCTCGTGTCCCGGCGCAGAACCGGGACCCAGCGCGACACGGCACGATGCGGATGGATGGGGCAAGAGAGCGGAGTGTAGCGCAACTCTCTCCAAGTCGTCATTGGGATGCTTCCCTGCACATCCCAGCGGCAGCGCCGTAGGGTGGGCAAAGGCGCCAGCGCCGTGCCCACCATCTCCCTCCATGAGCAACAAGGCGTGGGCACGCTGCGCTTTGCCCACCCTACGAGATCCGGCTTGTGGCAGGCAGTTCGGCTTGCAGACACGGCTTCTCGTCCTCGCGGCGCGTTGCGCCCGAGCTTTGCTTCATCTTCACCCTCCAAATCCAAGAGGGCGCAGGGAAGGCCGGGTGCCGGCTGGCACCCGCGGTCCGCTGCGCGAAATGCACGCGCAAAAAAGACCGCACAGCAGCATACAGGTGTCGCCGATCACTCGGCCTTCCCTGCGCAGTGGCTGGACGGCTTATGCCGTGATCTCCCGGGAGCCGACCATTCCTTCTGGCCTCCCTCGCCGTTCAAATTGACGATGCCGTCCACCCGGTTGGGCTCGCGCACATCTTCGAACAGCTTGACCGTGGCAACGACGGCCAGGACCACACGGTTTTGCCGTACGCACGGCCCGCCATGTCGCCGCAGTATTCCCGGGCCCTGTCGACAGAGCCGGAAACTTACGAGCGAGACGAAGCCTGACAGCGCCGTCGTCCGCACGCGGTTACGGACTCACAGGGACTACCCGCCCTGCCCGCACCTCTCATGCCGACGCTGCCGCGTCCACCGCAAGCCCGGCTCGCGAACATGACGACGACACGTCGCCCCTCTTGGGTGAGCCGGGATGGGCGATACATACGCCGAAACCGAATTTCGGTAAAGTGGAATATTTTCGCGCGCGTGGATTGACAGAGGGCGACACAGGCACGGTCCCGTAACCCGGATGAGCCAACGGGTCGGCGCGAAGCGCCGCCCGATGACAGGCTCCGCGGCATCCGGGATCTCTGCGAGTGACGTCCCGGGTATCGCTGCGCTCACCCGGGCTACGGCCTTGCTCGCTACGCGTCCTCGACGCCCGCCTCGGCCGGCGTGAAATCGTACACCGAGCTGCAGAACTCGCAGGTGACGACGACCTTGTCGTCCTTCACCATCGCCGCGCGGTCGTCGGGCGAGAAGCTCTTCAGCATCGAGGCGACCGCATCGCGCGAGCAGGAGCATTGCGCCTTGAGGACCATCGGATTGAACACGCGCACGCCGCGCTCGTGGAACAGGCGGAACAGCAGCCGCTCGCCGGAGAGCTCGGGATCGATCAGCTCGACGTCCTCGACGGTCTCGATCAACGAGCGCGCCTCGACCCAGGCATCGTCTTCCGCGACGCTGTGCACCTCGACGCCATCGGGGGCATCGCCGGGATGCAGATCGGCCTGCCGCGCGCGCTCCGGCGCCTTCGGCAGGAACTGCATCAGCATGCCGCCGGCGCGCCAGCGATGCTTGCCGCCGTCGTTCGAGCGCCACTCCTCACCGACCGCGAGACGCACCTTGGTCGGGATCTGCTCGGAGCGCAGGAAATATTCGTGGGCGGCGTCTTCCAGGCTGCCGCCGTCGAGCGCAACCAAGCCCTGGTAGCGGCTCATGTCGGGGCCCTGGTCGATGGTCATGGCGAGATGACCGTGACCGAGCAGCGCGCCGGAATCCATTCCGGATTTTTGGGCATCGCCGAGGCGCGCGGCGTCGAAGCGCGCATAGGCGCGCAGGCGATCGGGCGCCTGATAGTCCACCACCAGGAACGACACCGGACCGTCGGTCTGCGCCTGCAGGATGAAGCGTCCCTCGAATTTCAGCGCAGAGCCGAGCAGCGTCGTCAGCACGATGGCCTCGCCGAGCAACTTGCCGACTGGCGCGGGATAATCGTGCTTGGTCAGGATCTCGTCGAGCGCTGGGCCAAGCCGCACCAGGCGCCCGCGGACGTCGAGCGCGTCGACCTCGTAGGGCAACACGGCGTCATCGATCGGAACCGCTGATGGCGCGCGAACCGGGCCTTCAGGGCCTGCTTTCATCTCGGGGGATTGGGAAACCATGGGGCGTTATCTGGGGTCGGTGGACAAAAATGGAAGAGGCGCGCGCCCGTTCAATCGTCGCCGGAGCAACGGGCTGCGTAGCCCGGATGGAGCGTCGCGTAATCCGGGGTATTCGCGTGACGTATCGTCGGCCCCGGATTTCGCTGGGCTCCATCCGGGCTTACAATCAAGGGCTACTTCACCGCGTCGAAGCACCAGGCCAGAATGCCCTTCTGCGCGTGCAGGCGGTTTTCGGCCTCGTCGAACACGACCGATTGCGGACCGTCGATCACGTCATCGGTGACCTCCTCGCCGCGATGGGCGGGCAGGCAATGCATGAACAGCGCGTCGGGCTTGGCCAGCGACATCAGCTTGCCGTTGACCTGATAGGGCTTGAGCACGTTGTGGCGGTGCTCGCCTTCCTTGTCGCCCATCGACACCCAGGTGTCGGTGACGACACAGTCGGCGCCGCGCACGGCGGCCTCCGGATCGGTGCCGAGCATGATCGGCGCGCCGGTCGCCTTGATGAAGTCGCGCATAACTTTCTTCGGCGCGAGTTCCGGCGGGGTGGCGACGTTGAGCTGAAACTTGAAGCGCTCGGCGGCGTGGGCCCACGAGGCCAGCACATTGTTGTCGTCGCCGGTCCAGGCCACCGTCCTTCCCTCGATCGGGCCACGATGCTCCTCGTAGGTCATGAGGTCGGCCATCACCTGGCAGGGATGCGACCGCCGCGTCAGGCCGTTGATGACGGGCACCGTCGCATATTCCGCAAGCTCCAGCAGCGCGTCGTGATTGAGGATGCGGATCATGATGGCGTCGACATAGCGCGACAGCACGCGCGCGGTGTCGGCGATGGTCTCGCCGCGGCCGAGCTGCATCTCGGCACCGGTGAGCATGATGGGCTCGCCGCCGAGCTGGCGCATGGCGACGTCGAACGACACGCGTGTCCGGGTCGACGGGCGCTCGAAGATCATCGCCAGCGTCTTGCCTTCGAGCGGCCTGACCGGCTGATGCGCCTTCTGCTTCGCCTTCATGGCGGAGGACGCCGCAAGCATGCGCTTGAGCTCCGACAGCGGCAGCTCGTTGATATCGAGGAAATGCTTCGGAGTTTTGTTGGGGGACTTGCTCATCAGCTTGCCGCCCGCTTGGTCTGGCTGGACGAGATCGCGGAACAGGCGCGCTCCAGCCGCCCGATGCTGTCCTCGATCTCGGCTTCGGTCACGATCAGCGGCGGCAGGAAACGCACGACATTGTCGCCGGCCCCGACGGTGAGCAGCTTTTCATGACGCAGCGCTGCGACGAGATCGCCGGAGGGCACCACGGCCTTGATGCCGATCAGCAGGCCCTCGCCGCGCACCTCGCTGACGATGTCGGGATAGCGGTCGATCACGGAGGCAAGCTTCTGCTTCAGCAGCAGCGACATTCTCTGCACGTGGTCGAAGAAGCCGGGCGCGAGCATGACGTCGAGCACGGCGTTGGCCGCGGAGATCGCCAGCGGATTGCCGCCGAAGGTCGAGCCGTGCGAGCCGGGCCCCATGCCGGCGGCCGCATCCGCGGTCGCCAGAATGGCCCCGATCGGGAAGCCGCCGCCGAGCGCCTTGGCCAGCGACATCACGTCCGGCGTGACGCCAGTGCGCCGATAGGCGAACAGATCGCCGCTGCGGCCCATGCCGGTCTGCACCTCGTCGAAGGCGAGCAGTAGGCCCTTCTCGTCGCAAAGCTGGCGGAGCGCCTTGAGGAAGGTCGGCGTTGCCGAGCGCACGCCGCCCTCGCCCTGGATCGGCTCGATCAGGATGCCGGCGGTGTGCGGACCGATCGCCTTCTTGACGGCCTCGATGTCGCCATGCGGCACCTGGTCGAAGCCTTCCATCGGCGGACCGAAGCCTTCGAGATATTTTGCCGAGCCGGTCGCAGCCAGCGTCGCCAGCGTGCGGCCGTGGAAGGCGCCTTCGAAAGTGATGATGCGATAGCGCTCCGGATGTCCCTTGGAGAAGTGATGATGGCGCACCAGCTTGATCACGCCCTCCAGCGCTTCGGCCCCCGAATTGCAGAAGAACACGAAGTCCGCAAAGCTCTCCTGGCAGAGCCGGTTGGCGAGCTTCTCGCCATCCGGGCTCTGGAACAGGTTCGACATGTGCCAGAGCTTCGTCGCCTGCTCCTGCAGCGCCTTGATCAGATGCGGATGGCAATGGCCGAGCGCATTCACGGCCACGCCCGAGGTGAAATCGAGATAGCGATCGCCATTGGTCGCGATCAGCCAGCAGCCTTCACCGCGCTCGAAGCCGAGGTCGGCTCTGGCGAAAACGGGGAGCAAATGCGGCGCTGCGCTGTTCGTCATGATGTCACTTGAATGTTGCGGACGGTGTGACGCGTGCATTGCGCAACGCACCATCCACCGGCCCGGAAAACGAAACGTGCCGCCTTTTAAGGGCGGCACGCGGGACTATCTTATGCCTGGCAAGACGGGTGTCAATGCCGCCCGGAAAGCCTCGGGAAACGCAGAATCCGTAGTCTTGCGGTGCCGATTTTGCGGGATTTCACCACGGAACATGTGGAAGCGAGTCGGCGGACTCTTGCGCGGGAGTCACGCCATATTGTAGCGTTTGGATTGTCAGATACGACATCTCGTGCAGCGGTTCTGATCTCAAGAGTCCTCATGTACCGGCGTAAACGTTCGGGCGTCAGTCGCGCCCGGCGAGCCCTAAGGGATTCTGGCGGCACGGGTTTTTCGAAGCTTAGCAATCGCCGCATGGGCGCCAGGACGGCAGCCGCGCGACGAGGGAAAGGGTGCAATGACGGTTTTGACCTGGTCCGATGATCGCGTCGAGCAGCTGAAAAAGCTCTGGGAGGCCGGACTTTCGGCCAGCCAGATCGCAGCTGAGCTCGGCAATGTGACCCGCAATGCCGTGATCGGCAAAGTGCACAGGCTCGGTCTGTCCGGCCGCGCAAAGAGCCCGTCATCGGCCGCGCCCCGGCCGCGCAAGGCGCGCCCCGCACAGCACATGATGCGGGTGACCCGCCCCATCGCGCGCGGCAACACCGCGCTGGCCCAGGCCTTCGAGGTCGAGGTGGAGGCCGAGCCGGTCACCTACGACAACGTGGTGCCGATGAGCCAGCGGCTGTCGCTGCTCGAGCTGAACGAGGCGACCTGCCATTGGCCGGTCGGAGATCCCTCCAGCCCGGACTTCTTCTTCTGCGGCGGCAAGGCGCTGTCCGGCCTGCCCTACTGCGCCCAGCACTCGCGCGTGGCGTATCAGCCGGCGGCCGATCGCCGGCGCGCAGCACCTAAGCCGGGGCCGCGGTGAGCTTGCGGATTTAGCTGACTAAGGACGGTGCTGTCACACGACGACGGCGCAACAATCTCGGTGTCATCCCCGCGAACGCGGGGATCCATAACCACAGGGCGCAGTTATTGCGCGAGATGGTCACTCCGAGTCTTCGCCAAACTACGTCCTGTGGTTATCGCGACGGGCGCAAGCGCTCGCGCGGAGATCCCGGGCTCGCGCTGCGCGCGCCCCGGGATGACGGCTGAGATTGCGGCTACAGCGCCAAACGGCAGCCCACAACCCGCTACGCCTGCTCGGCCTTCGCGAAGCGATCGTCCAGCGCGTAGCCGGCGCCGCGGACGGTGCGGATCGGGTCCTGCTCGCGGCCGAGATTGAGCAGCTTGCGCAGGCGGCCGATATGAACGTCGACGGTGCGCTCGTCGATGTAGATGTCGCGGCCCCAGACGCTGTCGAGCAGCTGCTCGCGCGAGAACACGCGGCCGGGATGCTCCAGGAAGAACTCCAGCAGGCGATATTCGGTCGGGCCGAGATCGATCGGCCGGCCCGAGCGCGCCACGCGGCGCTTGTCGCGGTCGAGCTCGATGTCGCCATAGGCCAGCACGGTGGCGAGCCGCTCGGGGCTGGCGCGCCGCAGCAGGCCCTTCACGCGCGCCAGGAGCTCCGGCACCGAGAACGGCTTGACGATGTAATCGTCGGCGCCGGTCGCAAGCCCCCGCACCCGCTCGCTCTCCTCGCCGCGCGCGGTGAGCATGATGATCGGCAGCTGCTTGGTGTCGGGCCGGGTGCGCAGGCGCCTGCACAGCTCGATGCCCGACAGGCCCGGCAGCATCCAGTCGAGCACGATCAAATCGGGGATGTGCTCCTTGAGGCGGGTGTCGGCGTCGTCGCCGCGCATGACCGTCTCGACGTCATAGCCGTCGCCTTCGAGGTTGTAGCGAAGCAGCTCGGTGAGAGCTTCCTCGTCCTCAACCACCATAATGCGTGCGCCCATGGTGTCGTCGCTCCTTAAAGTCTTCAGGTATTCGGGATCGCCGTGGCGAAGGTGGTCATGTCGCCCTTCGGCCGCTTGTCGGTGATCGCCTGGCCCTCGATCATGTAGAACACGGTCTCGGCGATGTTGGTGGCGTGGTCGCCGATCCGCTCGATGTTCTTGGCGCAGAACATCAGGTGGATGCAGAACGAGATGTTGCGCGGATCCTCCATCATGTAGGTGAGGAGCTCGCGGAACAGCGAGGTGCAGATCGCGTCGACCTCCTCGTCGCCCTTCCACACCGCCATCGCCGCCGGCAGATCGTGCGCGGCATAGGCGTCCAGCACCGACTTGACCTGCTGCTGCACGAGGTCGGTCATGTGCTCGAGGCCGCGGAACAGTTTCAGCGGATGGAAATCGGTCTCCAGCGCGGCGACGCGCTTGCCCATGTTCTTGGCGAGGTCGCCGATGCGCTCGAGGTCGGTCGCGACGCGCATCGCGCCGACGATCTCGCGCAAATCCACCGCCATCGGCTGGCGGCGGGCGATGGTGAGCACCGCGCGTTCCTCGATGCGCTTCTGCAGCGCGTCGAGATCGGCATCGATGGTGACGACGCGCTGGCCGAGCGCGACGTCGCGGCGGATCAGCGCATCGACGGAATCGACGATCATGCGCTCGGCGATGCCGCCCATCTCGGCGACCAGGCGCGTGAGTTCCTGGAGGTCGGTGTCGAAGGCCTTGGCGGTATGTTCGGTACCCATGTTCCGTCTCCTCAGCCGAACCGGCCAGTGATGTAATCCTGCGTGCGCCGGTCAGTCGGCGACGTGAAGATCTTGCTGGTGTCGTCGAACTCGATCAGCTCGCCGAGATACATGAAGGCGGTCTTGTCGGAGACGCGCGCGGCCTGCTGCATGTTGTGGGTGACGATCGCGATCGTGTAGTTCTCGGACAGTTCCTGGATCAGCTCCTCGACCTTGGCGGTCGAGATCGGGTCGAGCGCCGAGCACGGCTCGTCGAACAGGATGACTTCGGGGCGCACCGCGACGGTGCGGGCGATGCACAGGCGCTGCTGCTGGCCGCCGGAGAGCGACAGGCCGGAAGCGTTGAGCTTGTCCTTGACCTCGTTCCAGAGGGCGCCGCCGCGCAGCGCCTTCTCGACGCGGTCGTCCATCTCGGACTTCGAGATCTTCTCGTAGAGGCGGATGCCGAAAGCGATGTTCTCGTAGATAGTCATCGGGAACGGCGTCGGCTTCTGGAACACCATGCCGACCCGGGCGCGCAGCAGATTGAGGTCGAGCTTGAGGTCGAGGATGTTGGTCTGGTCCAGCATCAGCTGGCCGGTGGCGCGCTGGCCCGGATAGAGATCGTACATCCGGTTGAAGATGCGCAGCAGGGTCGACTTGCCGCAGCCCGACGGGCCGATGAACGCCGTGACGCGGTTGGCGCCGAGCGTCAGGTTGATGTTCTTCAGCGCGTGGTGCTCGCCGTAATAGAAGTTGAGGTTGCGCACCGTCACCTTGGCGGGCGCCTCGGGCAGCACAGGCGCGTGCGGCAGGCCACCGGACGCGCTCATCGATACGGAAAGATCACTCATTTTGCGGTCCTCTCGGCGCCAAGGATGCGCGCGCCAATGTTCAGGGCAAGCACGGTCAGGGTGATGAGCAGTGCGCCGCTCCACGCCAACTGCTTCCAGTAGGCGTAGGGGCTCTGCACGAAGTTGTTGATGGTGACGGGCAGGTTGGCCATCGTCTTGTTCAGGCCGAGGCTGAAGAACTGGTTCGACAGCGCGGTGAACAGCAGCGGCGCGGTCTCGCCGGCGACGCGGGCGGTGGCGAGCAGCACGCCGGTGATGAGGCCGGACCGGGCCGCACGATAGGCGATCCGCTTGATCACCAGCGAACGCGGCAGGCCCAGCGCCGAGGCCGCCTCACGCAGCGGATTCGGCACCAGCAGCAGCATGTCCTCGGTGGTGCGCAGCACGACCGGGATCACGATGACGGCGAGCGCCAGGCTGCCCGCGATCGCGGAGAAGCCACGCATCGGCACCACCACCGCGCCGTAGATGAACAGGCCGATGATGATCGAGGGCGCCGAGAGCAGGATGTCGTTGATGAAGCGGATCACCGAGGTCAGGCGGTCGTTGCGGCCGTATTCGGCGAGGTAGGTGCCGGCGAACAGGCCGAGCGGCGCGCCGATGCCGACGCCGATCACCGTCATGATGACCGAGCCGACGATCGCGTTGCGCAGGCCGCCTTCGGTCGAACCCGGAGGCGGCGTATCCGCGACGAAGAGCTCGAGATTGAGGCCGGCAAGGCCGTTGTAGAGCAGCGTGACCAGGATCAACGCGAGCCAGGTGACGCCGAAGACCGCCGCGGCGAAGCAGAGCCCGCGGATGACGATGTCGGTGCGGCGACGACGCGAATAGATCGGATTGAGGGCCATGACCTTACTTCCCCGCCTTCTTGTCCAGCCGCATCAGCATCAGCCGCGCGGCGGCCAGCACGAAGAACGTCAGCACGAACAGCAACAGGCCGAGCAGGATCAGGCCGGACTGGTGCAGGCCGTCGCTCTCGGCGAACTCGGATGCGATCGCCGCCGAGATCGTGGTGCCCGGCGCGAAGATCGACGAGGAGATGCGGAAGGAGTTGCCGATGATGAAGGTCACCGCCATGGTCTCGCCGAGCGCGCGGCCCAGCGCCAGCATGACGCCGCCGATGATGCCGACGCGGGTGTAGGGGATCACCACGCTGCGGACGACCTCCCAGGTGGTGCAGCCGACGCCGTAGGCGGCCTCCTTCAGCACCGGCGGCACCGTCTTGAACACGTCGACCGAGATCGAGGTGATGAAGGGCAGCACCATGATGGCGAGAATCAGCGCGGCGTTGAACGTGCTGAGATAGGACGGCGGACCCGCGAAGATCGCGCCGAGCACCGGGACGCCGTCGAATATTTTGATCATGAAGGGCTGGAAGCTGTTGGCCAGAAACGGGCCCAGCACGAAGAAGCCCCACATGCCATAGATGATCGAGGGAATGCCGGCCAGCAGCTCGATCGCCATGCCGATCGGGCGGCGCAGCCATTGCGGGCAAAGCTCGGTGAGGAAAATCGCAATGCCGAGACCGACGGGAATGGCGATCAGCATCGCGATGAACGAGGTGACGAGCGTGCCGTACATCGGCCCGAGCGCGCCGAGCACCGGCGGATCGGCCGACGGCGCCCAGCGCTGCGTCCACAGGAAGGAGAAGCCGAATTCCTTCATCGCCGGGAACGCGCCGACGATCAGCGAGATGATGATGCCGCCAAGGATCAGCAGCACCGAGATCGCGGACAGCCGCGTGATCCAGTAGAAGGTGACGTCGCCGAGCTTGAACGCGCCCAAGGCCTTGGCGCGATCATACGGTCCGGCGTCGTCGATGATATCGCTCTGAACGGCCATTTCTGCCACGCCGATCCCCTGTACCCGTTATATACGCTTGTTGCCGGTTGTTGTGGTCTTGCGCTCCGGACGCGGCGCAAGGCCGATCCGGAGCGGAGGTTTTCGAACTCCCGGAGTGATGTCCGGGACAGGAGCTCTTAGCTCTTGATATCGGCAGCCCAGGTCTTCTCGATCTGCTTGACGACGGTGTCCGGCATCGGGATGTAGTCGAGCTCCTCGGCCGCCTTGTCGCCCTTCGTGAAGGCCCAGCGGAAGAACTTGATGGCTTCCTGCGAGGCCGCCTTGTCGGTGGCGTCCTTGTGCATGAGGATGAAGGTCGCCGCCGTGATCGGCCAGGACTTCTCGCCGGGCTGGTCGGTCAGGATGACGTAGTAGCCGGGCGCCTTGGCCCAGTCGGCGTTGGAGGCGGCCGCCTGGAACGCTTCGACGGTCGGCTGCACGGTCTTGCCGGCCTTGTTGACGAGACCGGTGTAGGTCAGCTTGTTCTGCTTGGCATAGGCGTACTCGACGTAGCCGATCGAGTTCTTGGTCTGGCCGATGTTGCCCGACACGCCTTCGTTGCCCTTGGCGCCGACGCCGACCGGCCACTCGACCGCGGTGCCCTCACCGACCTTGCTCTTCCAGTCCGCGCTGGCCTTGGAGAGGTAGTTGGTGAAGTTGAAGGTGGTGCCCGACCCGTCCGAGCGGCGGACCACGGTGATCGCCTCCGACGGCAGCT
The DNA here is from genome assembly GCF_002266465.3 of Bradyrhizobium symbiodeficiens. Taxonomy (NCBI): domain Bacteria; kingdom Pseudomonadati; phylum Pseudomonadota; class Alphaproteobacteria; order Hyphomicrobiales; family Nitrobacteraceae; genus Bradyrhizobium; species Bradyrhizobium symbiodeficiens. The sequence continues at coordinate 6,753,636 of NZ_CP029427.2, forward strand.
TCACGTTCGGATTGAGCTTCTTGATGGCCGGATCGTCCCACTTGGTGATCTTGCCGAGATAGACGTTGGCCAACGTCTCGCCGTCGAACACCATCTCGCCGGGCTTCACGCCCTCGAGGTTGACCACGGCAACGATGGCGCCCATCACCATCGGCCACTGGACGAGGCCGTCCTTCTCGAGCTGCTCGGCCTTGAGCGGCATGTCGGTCGCGCCGAAGGTCACGGTCTTGGCCTGGATCTGCTTGATGCCGCCGCCGGAACCGATCGACTGGTAGTTCAGGCCGTTGCCGGTCTCCTTCTTGTAGGCGTCAGCCCACTTCGAATAGATCGGGAACGGGAAGGTCGCACCGGCACCGGTGATGTCGGCAGCAAAGGCCGCTGTCGTCGAAGCGGCGACCATGCCGGCAGCGACGATCGTTTTGAGGAAATTCATGCTGGTCTCCATACAGGGGAGCGAAGCGCCATCCGCGCCCGATCGCGCTCCCCATGCCGCCCCTTTAGGAGCGGTCGGCTGTGCTTTTACGAAGGTTTGGTGACAGTTGGATGACACGCCTAAGCGACTGTAATCGCTTGTCTTTCAGGTCGCCGCCGGCCCTCTCGCCTGGGGAAAACAGGCGGTGAAGGTGGCGCCCTGCTTGGGCACGCTCTCGATCAAAAGCCGGCCCCGATGGCGGTTAAGAATATGTTTCACCAGCGATAATCCGAGCCCGGTGCCGCCCTGCGAGCGGCTGTCGCCGACGTCCACCCGGTAGAACCGCTCGGTCAGCCGCGGCAGGTGCTCGGGCGCGATGCCGGGGCCGAAATCGCGCACCATGATCCGGATTTCCTGAGTTCCATCAGTGGCCGCGCCAGATGTCAGCGACACGATGACGCGACCGCCGGAGGCGCCGTATTTGAGCGCGTTCTCGATCAGATTCTCGAACAGGCGGAGCAGCTCCTCGCGGTCGCCCGCGATCATCACCGGCCCCTCCGGCAGCTGGATCTCGACCTCGACCTGGCGCTCGCTCGCCAGCGGCTCGAGCCCGTCGGCGACCTGGCGGATGATCGGCAACAGGTCGACGAGCGTGTCGGGCCGGACATGGGCCGACAACTCGACCCGCGACAGCGACAGGAGGTCGTCGATCAGGCGCGCCATGCGGGTGGCCTGGTTGTGCATGATGCCGAGGAAGCGCTCGCGCGCCTTGGGATCGTCCTTGGCCTGGCCCTGCAGCGTGTCGATGAAGCCCGAGAGGGCAGCCAGCGGCGTGCGCAGCTCGTGGCTGGCATTGGCGACGAAGTCGGCGCGCATCTCCTCGACCCGGCGCAGCGGCGTCTGGTCGTGGAAGGTCATCAGCATGCATTTGTCGGCGCCGCCGAAGCTGGTCGGCACCGGCACCGGCGTGATCATGAGCTCCATCCAGCGATCGACCGGGACGTGGTCGAGATAGGTCGCGCGCCGCGCCTCGGTGGTCGCGATCGCTTCGCGCAACGCCGTGATGATCTCCGGTGAGCGCAGCGCGAACTGGGCGAGCTCGCTCCGGCGCAGCGCCGGCGCGAGCTGGGCGGCGGCGGCGTTGAGGTGGATGACGCGGCCGGCGCGGTCGAGCAGCACTGCCGGATCCGGCATGCCGGCGACGACCGCCGCCACCGCCGCGCTCTCGACCGGGTTGATGCGCCTGACCTCGTCGCGGGACGCGGCGGGATCGTGCAGCCGCCACGGGATCAAGGCCGCAGCGGCGATGCAGAGGAACACGATCGCGGCATGAAGCGCCGACATTTCGCCGAGCGAGACCACGACGGACAGCGCCAGCGCCGCGGCGATCAGGATCACGGTCGAATGCCGCAGCCGGTCGGACCAGGGCTGCGCGGAGGGAGAAGATGGGGCGTCAATCGCCATCGGGCGGACTTCTCCTGGAGGACCGGTCCTAAGACTTGTCGCTGCGCTCTCTCACGTAAGCGGCTTTAGGCGCCGGGCCGGGGTCGAGCTTGAGCGCCGCCTGCTGCAGGCGCTTCGATCGTGCGCCGATGATAACTTCGCGAAACGTCAGCAAGATTACAGAGATGACGAAGGGCGAGAGATAATAGAGGACGCGGAACAGCAGCATGCCGCCGAGCAGCTCCTCGCGGTCCATCTGCCAGAGGCCGACCAGCATGGCGGCGTCGAACACCCCGAGCCCGCCGGGCGAGTGGCTGGCGAAGCCGAGCAGGGTGGCCGAGACGAAGATCACCGCGACCACCACGAAGCCGAGATTGGGCTCGTCCGGAACCAGCACGTACATCGCGAGCGCGCAGAAACCGAGATCAATGATGCCGATCGCGATCTGCAGCAGCGTCAGCGGGCCGCCCGGCAGCTGCACGGTCCAGGGCCCGCGGCCGACAACGCGCGGCTGGGTCCAGACCCAGACCACGTAGCCGACCAGCCCGACGATGATCATCAGGGCCAGCGTCCGGTTGAGCCAAGGCGGCAATTGGTCGATCGAGGCGGCGGCCTCGGGATGATAGGCGATGCCGAGGCCGAGCACGGCGGCATTGCCGAGCCAGAAGGTCAGGCCGGCGAGGAAGCAGATCTTGGCGACGTCGATCGCGTTCAGGCCGTAGGCCGAATAGATGCGATAGCGCACCGCGCCGCCGGTGAAGACGGATGCACCGACATTGTGGCCGATCGAATAGCTGGTGAAGGCCGCGAGCGCGTTGATGCGATAGGGCACATGGGCATGGCCGATCGCGCGCACGGCGAACAGGTCGTAGAAGGTCAGGGTGAAATAGCCCGCGGTGACGAACAGCGCCGCCAGCGCAATCTGGCTCGGCTCGGTGCTCTTGATCGCTTCGAGGACTTCGTTGAAATCGATGCCTCGCAGCATGTGGTAGAGCACATAGCAAGCGATGCCGATGACCGCGACGCTGATCACAACGCCAAGCTTATGCAGGATTTGCTTCTGGCGCAGAAACGACACCGCTCTGCGTATGGCTTCCAGCATCTAGACCTCGAACAACGCTTCAGCGGCCAGGGTGGCCGGCGAACAGGCAGACGACGCACAGGCACTCAACGAACGGCACTCGACGATCCCTTGCCGCCGGCTCCGGCATCGCGCATGCCCCCTGCCCCTCCACTAGCGTGTTTTGGGGCGGAGTGGAATTCGCCAATTCGAACAAAAACACGTGCATTCAATATTTTAGGCAGGGTTGCGGGCTCCTGGTGCACGGTTTGGCGCCTTCGGCGGCAGGCTTGACGCGAATCTCCATGGCGATCCTGCGCAGGCGCCGTGAAGTTTTGATGATTTCGGCCGCACAATGTTCCGTCATGGCTTAAGCTGACGTCAATCTATGGGCCGCGCGCGCCTGTTGAAAGAGGGGGCGACATGAGCGTTTGGTCACGGTTTGCCGATGATCTCAGTGCCCACGTTGCACAGCAAAATCACAGAACGGCCTCAGGCTGGCTGCGCGAGACCACGCGGTCGCGAAGCCAGGCACCGATGGTGCAGCCGATGAGGTAGCAGGCGAACATGATCAGGCCGAGATCGAGCCAGTAGCCGAAGCGGCCGGGGACGACGTGTGCGAACGAGGCCGCGACCAGGCCGGCAGCAAGCGCGGCCAGCCAGCGCGCCGTCACCTTCGAGGTGCCGTTGCCGCGCTGGACCACCGAGATCCAGCCCATGCAAAAGCCCAGCAGCAGCGAGCCGATCAACCAGCCCAGATGGAACGAGACGAGATAGGGCATCGTCACCTCACCAGAAATTCGATGCGGCGGTTCTGCGCCTTGCCGTCATCGGTGTCGTTGCCGGCGACCGGCTGCGTGCTGCCATGGCCGACTGCGGTGAAGCGGCTGGCGGGCAGGCCGGCCTTGACCAGATAGTCGATCACCGCCTGCGCACGCTTCTCCGAGAGAGCCCGGTTGAAGCCGCCCTCGCCGTCGGCGTCGGTATGTCCGGCAACCTCGACATTGGTGGTGGGGCAGCGCAGCGCCGTCTCGATCAGATGATCGAGGATGGCGGCGGAATCCGGATCGATGTCGGCGCGCTTGGCCGCGAAGCGGATCTTGCCCTTGGCCAGAAGGTCCGTGAACAATTGCTGGCACACGGTGCCGTCGACAGGGCCTGCCGCGGGCTTCACGGTGATCTCCGGCTTGTACTGCCAGTTCTTCGGGAAGTCCTTGCCGAGGCCGGCGCGGATGTCGTTGGCGGCCGCCTCGTAAAGCGCATCGCCCGACAGCTTCACCTCGCGGTCGGAGACCACGAGCGTGCCTGTCGACAGCCGCGACAGCGCGCCGAGTGCGGCGATCACGGCCGTGTTGAAGGAGCCGGGCGCGCCGACGCTGGCCTTTAGATTGTCGACGACCTTCTCGGTGAAGAATTTTCGCGCGGCGCTGGTGGCGATCGCCGCGTGGATGGTGTTGTCGGGCACGTAGCCGGTCAGCGTCACGGTCGCGGCGACGGGATCCTTGTAGGCCTGGAAGATATAGGGCGGCGCCTTGACGTCGTTGGCGGCGATCGAAAAGCCTTCGGGCAGGTTCTTCAGCGCCGCCGCGATCGCCTCGCGGCCACCGAGATCGCGCGCCATGCCCGAGAGATTGACCTTGGTGTCCGTGATCGTGATCTTGCCGTCCTTCAGCTTGCCGATCTGGTCCAGCAACAGCGTCGCGGCGGCCTCGAACCGCGGCGGCGCACCGCGCGCCAGCCCCATCTGATCGGCCACCTCGGCGCCGCCGACCTCCTTGCGGGCCACCTCGGTCAGCCGGCCCTTCATCGACGGCAAGGGCGCGGAGCCCGACAGCGTCACCCGCACCACGTCGCGCTCGGCGTTCCAGACGAAGGGTTTGGCCTCGGGAACAAGGCGGGTCCGGTCGTCGACCAGGCGCACGCCGGGGACGGTCTCGACCGCCATCACGGCGTCCCGGCGCCCCTCCTCCGAGAAGGCGTCCGCGGCCAGGCTGACGTCGCGGCCATCGACCGTGATCCGGGTCTTGTCCAGAACGGTATCCTTCAGCGCAGCCGAGCTGCGGGCCGACAGGTCGGCCTCGACCGGTAAGGTATTATTCCAGGCCGCAAATCCCCACATGACGGCCAGGGGGATCAGCCCCAGCCACCATTTGCTGGCCCACCTAAAAAGCTTCTGCATTCGACGACCCGAACTCTGGAACCGGAGACAAAACAAACCCTTGGCAGGCTGTCAAACCGGAAATGGTGCCCTTCCGAGGGCGCCGGCCCGACAATCCGACTAACTTTTTCTTCAAGGGTTCTTCCGTAAGTTGCGGGCGGAATGCCAGAGTCTGCCAGCGGGTCATGAAACAACTGCGTAACAACGTCATCCGCGCCGGGCTGGGAGCACTCTATTTCAGCGGGGCGCACCACCTGCTGCGCCCACTTTTGTCGGGCGTCGGCGCCATTTTCATGCTGCACCATGTGCGGCCGGCCCGTGAGGCCGCGTTCCAGCCGAACCGGCATCTCGAAGTCACCCCCGAATTCCTGCGCGCGACGCTGTGCCATCTGCGCTCGCGCGACATCGACATCGTCAGCATGGACGAACTGCATGAGCGGCTGGTGCAGGGCCGGTTCGACCGCCGCTTCGCTGCCTTCACCCTCGACGATGGCTATCGCGACAATCTCGACTACGCGCTGCCCGTGATGCGCGAATTTGACGCGCCTCTGGCGGTCTATGTCGCGAGCGATTTTGCCGAAGGCACTGGGCGGCTGTGGTGGGCGGCGCTGGAGGCCGTGATCGCCAAGGCCGAGCAGATCGACGTCACGATCGGCCATTCCGCGCTGCGGCTCGATGCGACGACGGCTGTGGCCAAGCAGGTAGCGTTCGACCGCCTGCACGACTGGTTGCGCGCGCTGCCCGGCGAGCACGATCTCAAGCGGGAGATCGAGGCGCTCTGCGCGACGCACCACGTCGACATGGCAGCGCTGTGCCGCAGCCTCTGCCTGTCCTGGGCCGAGTTGAAGAGCTTTGCCGCCGATCCGCTGGTCACGATCGGCGCGCATAGCGTCAGCCATTGCAACCTCGCCAAGCTGGCCGAAGACATCGCCACGCAGGAGATCGCCACGAGCCGCGCGCGGATCGAGCAGGCGCTGGATCGTCCGGTGCTGCATCTCGCCTATCCCTATGGCGACCGCGAGGCCGCAGGCGTACGCGAATTCGGCCTCGCTGCAACGGCGGGCTTCAAGACCGCGGTGACGACGCGGCCCGGCATGCTGTTCGCCGACAATGCCGCCCACATGACGGCGCTGCCGCGCGTCTCGCTCAACGGCAACTATCAGGACGCGCGGATCCTGCCGGTGCTGACCTCGGGCGCCGCGACCGCGATGTGGAACGGCTTCCGCCGGATCGCGGCGGCTTGATCCATCCGCACATTCCGCCCTCATCCTGAGGAGCGCTCCAAAGGAGCGCGTCTCGAAGGATGGCCGCCGCCCGCATCCTTCGAGACGCGCCGACGCGCTCCTCAGGATGAGGGCGGAGCTGGCAGCCTCTTCCTTGACTCCCCTCCCCCGCCCGCCCAAAACATCGCCAAACCAAAGGGAGGCACCATGTTCAACGATCTGTTCTCGCTCAAAGGCCGCGTCGCGCTGGTGACCGGCGGCTCGCGCGGCATCGGCAAGATGATCGCGGCGGGATTTCTCAGCGCCGGCGCCGCAAAGGTCTACATCACCGCGCGCAAGGCCGGCCCGTGCGAGGCCACGGCCAAGGAGCTCACCGCGCAATATGACGGCGAATGCATCGCGCTGCCGATCGACATCTCCACCGTCGAGGGCTGCGACAGGCTCGCTTCCGAGATCATCAAGCTGGAGCCGAAGCTCGACATCCTCGTCAACAATGCGGGTGCGGCCTGGGGTGCGGAGTTCGACGAATTCCCTGAAAGCGGCTGGGACAAGGTGATGGACCTCAACGTCAAGTCGCTGTTCTTCCTGACCAAGGCGCTGGCCAAGCCGCTGCGCGCGGCGGCCTCACACGAACGGCCGGCGAAGGTGATCAACATCGCCTCGGTCGACGGCATCTTCGTCAATCCGGGCGAGACCTATTCCTACGCCGCCAGCAAGGCCGCCGTGATCCATCTGACGCGGCGCATGGCGACGAAACTGATCAAGGACAACATCAACGTCACCGCGATCGCGCCGGGCGCGTTCAAGTCCGACATGAACCGGGCCGCGCGCGACCATTCGGACGAGGTCGCCAAGCGCATTCCGGCGCGGCGGATCGGGACCGACGAGGACATGGCGGGGCTAGCGATCTACCTCGCCTCGCGCGCGGGTGATTATGTCGTCGGCAATACCATCGCGGTGGACGGCGGCGTGGTGTACGCCAATGCGGGGCTGGAGATCGCGGGGTAGGCGGAGCGCGAATGGTGAGTAGCGAATGGCGAGTGGCTCACCTACTCGCTACTCGCCAACCACCACTCGCCAGCGCCCTTACGACTCGATCTTCACGTACTCGAAATCACCGGGCTTGTTGTCGATGCCGACTTTCGGCGGCGAGATCCAGGAGGCGAACTTGCCGCTCTCCGTGACGGGCTGCATCAGCGAGGTGATGAAGTTGCCGTCGGCGGTCGAGGGCAGCCAATCGTCCTTGCGCTTCGTCCAGGTGGCATCGTCGATCAGGAGGCCATCGGGCGTCGCGTGGATGCTCTTGAACTCGCCGATGTGGCGGTGGAAGGCGACGTTCGGCAGCTTGAGCTGGAAGTCGTAGCCCGCGGTCGAGATCACCTTGTTCCAGCGCAGCAGGCCCTTGACGCAATCCTGGCTGTAATCGTCGCGCAGGCGCATGTTGAGCGCGGTCAGCGCCGGCTCGTCGACCAGCTTGATCTCGCCGTCGATGAACTTCAGCACCGGATAGGTGGCGTTCTTGAGCTGGTGATCGTCCTCGATCTGGGTCTCGTGATAGCGGCCCTTGATGCCGGCGTTGAAGGCGTTGGCCGCGTTGGTCGAGACCTCCGAGCCGAACAGATCGAGCGACAGCGTGTAGTGCAGGTTCAACTTCTTCTGGATGGTCGGAAGATCGATCACCCCGAGCGCGCGGACCTTGGCGATGTCGGTGGGATCGGTGATGCCGGCTTCGCGCATCGCATCGCAGGTGCGCTGCACGACGCGGGTGATGCCGGTCTCGCCGACGAACATGTGGTGCGCTTCTTCCGTCAGCATGAAGCGGCAGGTACGCGACAGCGGATCGAAGCCGGATTGCGCGAGGCTGTGCAGCTGCATCTTGCCGTCGCGGTCGGTGAAATAAGTGAACATGAAGAAGGACAGCCAGTCCGGCGTCGCCTCGTTGAAGGCGCCGAGCATGCGCGGCGCGTCGGCATCGCCGGAGCGGCGGCGCAGCAAATCGTCTGCTTCCTCGCGGCCGTCGCGGCCGAAATATTTCTGCAGCAGGTAGACCATCGCCCAGAGATGGCGGCCTTCCTCGACATTGACCTGGAACAGATTGCGCATGTCGTAGAGCGAGGGCGCGGTCTTGCCGAGATGGCGCTGCTGCTCGACCGAAGCCGGCTCGGTGTCGCCCTGGATCACGATCAGGCGGCGCAGCATGGCGCGATGCTCGCCGGGGACCTCCTGCCAGGCTGGCTCGCCGTAATGCTCGCCGAACGGCACGACGCGGTTCTCTTCCTGGGGAGCCAGGAGAATGCCCCAGCGATAGTCGGGCATGCGGACATAGTCGAACTTGGCCCAGCCGCGCGGATCGACCGAATAGGCGGTGCGCAGATACACCAGCGATTCCTGAAAGCCTTCCGGCCCCATGTCGCTCCACCAATCCATGTAGCCGGGATGCCAGCCTTCGAGCGCCTTCAGCACCTGGCGGTCTTCAGCGAGATTGACGTTGTTCGGAATCTTGGTCGAGTAGTCGACGTTCATGATGTTCATGGGGGACCTCCCGTGGGGGACTGGCTTACGTGATCGCTGTCGTTGATCGTCGCCTGCGAATGGCGAGTAGCGAATGGAATTCCCTATTCGCTATTCGCCACTCCCTACTCGCTAAACCCGCGTCATATCGAATTTCGGCTTCTGGCCGCTGCCGTAGCGGCGCAGCGCGCCTTCTTCGCCGACTGCGTTGGGGCGCTGGAAGATCCAGTTCTGCCACGCGGTCAGGCGCGAGAAGATTTTCGATTCCATCGTCTCGGGGCCGACGAAGCGAAGGCTCGCTTCCATGCCGGTAAGGCTGTCGGGCGAGAAGCTGGCGCGTTCCTCCAGGAACACGCGGACCTCGTCGTCCCAGTCGATGTCGTCGAGCGCGAAGGTGACGAGGCCGAGCTCCTCGGCCTGCTCGGCGTCGAGCGCGGTGCCAAGCGTCGCTTCCGCGCGCTCCACATCGGAGGGATCGGCCTGGAAGCGCGATTGCAGCCGCGTCAGGCCATGGCTCATCGGATAGGGGCCGAAATTCATCGCGGAGAGCTCGATCGACGGCGGCGGGCGGTTGTCGCCCTGGCGCGTCCCGACCAGCATGTAGGAGCGGTCGGCGGCGAAGACGAGCTCGGCGAGCGTGCCAGCAAAGCAGGAGCCGGGCTCGACCAGCGTCACCAGCGTGCGCGAAGTGACGTCGATGCGCTTCAAGACGCGCTTCCAGTAGTGGCGGATCTCGTTGACGAGCCAATGCGCCTTGTTGGCTTCGAGGAAGGCATCGTGCGCGAGCACATGGGCGCGCTCGCCATGGCTCTTGAACACCAGCATGGCGATCTCGAGCTCGTTGATGCGCAGATGCAGGATGGCGTCGTCGAGCTCGCGCGCGACCTGGAGCGGCCAGAACGATGCGCCCTGCGCCATCATGCCGTCGATGTCGGCGGGGGCGGCTGCTTCGGGCGCCTTGATCGAGATGGTCGCGATGCGGGCCATGCGGTCGATGTCGACGGTGACGAAGCCGTAGCGGATGCTTGTCTCGTCGATGACACGCTTGAGTGGGGAGAGCGTAATGCCCTTGCCGCTACCCTTGCGCTTCGAGGCGGCCGCGAACTCCTTGGCGCGCTCGGCGATCTTGCCTTCGAGCTTGCTGTTCGGCACGATCTCGTCGACGAGGCGCCATTGCACGGCGCGCTTGCCCTTCACGCCTTCCTCGATGGTGCAGAAGAAATCGGCGTGGTCGCGGCGCACCTTGCGCTTGTCGACGACGCGGGTGAGACCGCCGGTGCCCGGCAGCACCGCGAGCAGCGGCACTTCGGGCAGCGCGACGGCGGACGCGCCGTCGTCGGCCAGAATGATGTGGTCGGTCGCGAGCGCCAGCTCATAGCCGCCGCCGGCCGCGGAGCCGTTCACCACGGTGATGAAGCGCTGGCCAGAATTCTCCGAGGAGTCCTCCATGCCGTTGCGGGTCTCGTTGGTGAACTTGCAGAAGTTCACCTTGTGAGCGTGCGTCGAGCCCGCAAGCATGCGGATGTTGGCGCCGGCGCAGAACACGCGGTTCTTGGCCGAGCGCAGCAGCACGACCTTCACTTCCGGATGCTCGAAGCGCAGGCGCTGCACAGCATCCGCAAGCTCGATGTCGACGCCGAGATCGTAGGAATTGAGCTTGAGCAGATAGCCCTCGAACAGGCCGCCGTTCTCGTCGACGTCCATGGTCAGCGTCGCGACGTCACCCTCGACCGCGAGCTTCCAGTGCTTGTAGCGGGAGGGTTCGGTCTGGAAATCGATGAATGTCGCGCCGCCTGCGAGGCGCCGATCTTCCCCGGCCATGGGCCATCCCTATGCTGTCTTGGTTGTACCGTTAGATGCACAATAGTGCATCTTTTGGGATGCGTCCAGCCCTTAACTGCGTCCGCATGCACTTTGTTGCACATTATCGCCTTGACAAAGCAGCACGCGACGTTTGGTTCTGAAGCCGCCCCGCAGGGGAATGGTGATTCCGAAACGATTCCCTCTCAACGAGCCGGAAATTGGCGTGAGAATAGCTTGGCTATAACCTTTGCAGGCATCTGCGCATTGGAAGAATGGCAAGCCCGCCGAGATGCTGGCGGGCCTATTTCTCCGGCCGACGTGGTTTGCGCCGTATATGCTGCAACGAGTCGCCAAGCTGAATGAACTCGTCGGGCCCCGCGCCCATTCGTCCGATGTCGAATGCGAGTTCGGTAATGCATCTGTCGATCAGTAGGGCAAGCTTCATCAGCTTCCCAAAATCCAAGTCCCATTCGTAAGGCTTCCGTGGCCCCCAATTGAACACGGCAGAGTTGGTAATCCCGTCGGAACTTTCCACGTGATCGCCGGTCCAGGTGCCATGCATGACTCGGTCGCGTAAGAATTTGGCATCTTTGATCCTGCGGATGAGAGCGATAATTTTAGGTTGGTGTTCAGGTAGGATTTCGCGCTCAACAGCGGCCTGCCATTGGTTAAGGCGCTGGTCTACGGCGCGCGTGGCGTCAAATATATCGCGCGCAGCTTTGTCGTCTGTTAGTGCGTGAACGAACGCGGTTATAAAGGTTTCGAGTTGAGACCACTGGACAGCTATGGCTCCTATTGCCCAAAGTTCGTTGTCTGTGGGCGTCATGACAAACGTGAACTGCTTGCGGCGAGACGGCAGCACCATGAAAAAGCCCTCTAACGCTCAGGAAATTGAAATTCATTCTTCGGACGCGCCGCTGGCGCGACGGTGCAAGCCCGCCGCAGCACCGGGCATAGGAAAAACCGAAAGTTAAGAGGAAGCCGGCGCAACGCCAGCGCAGAAAGCGCAGCGCTTTATGCATGAACGTCTTTGTGGTTAGCGACGCGATGGAACGCCTTGACTGCGCGGAGGCGTCAGCTGCGAAAACCCTCCAAACATCGAACCAAAAGGCCGTAGAATTCACGCCCGTAAGAAAATCAGCAAAGAAGGCTAGTCCTCTTTTCGTTTTTGCCGTTCGCGCTGCCGCTCTGCTTCTTCCTGTCGTCGCCTGCGCTCCTCCTGCTCGCGCTGCTCTCGAATTATCTGCTGTTGGATATCCGTTTGCGGTGGCCCTTTATGGCCGCGCTCTGGTTCATCTGGAAACATTTGGTTGGCCCATGACTGATGATGATCGCAAAAAAACTCGCCGAGACACTTAAAGTGGCAGATCTTGAGGTTCTAAAGGAAATCGTTCGTGAAGCCGAGTCGTTCTTGACGGCGCAATTGACGGCGGGGCTTGCTGCTGACCAGCGTGCAATAAATACGGCAGTATATCTTGCGGCCATCTTAGCTGCCATTGTGGGCGGGACGGCAACATTGGTTTCTGTTGGTAAGCCGCTCGGATTGCATCTGTTGGGCGTTGGATGGATTGTTTTCTTTCTGGCCTTTGCATTAGTCCACGCAGTACGCGCTGCCCGGCCCACTCCATTCAGCTATGCTGGCAACAACCCTGCACATTGGGAGCCGGACGTTAAAGAAAAGCGCTGCCTGCGTGATTCATTAGCGGGACAGGCAGCGATCTACGCTCAAGGCATTCGGACAAACGTAAAGTGCCTCAACGAGGCCCACGCCTTTATGAGGCTTTCGCTAATGGCCGGCCTTTTGGGCATTCTAGGCTTTGCGCTTATCGAATTTGTCGTGATTTTGTCAACTGTCGCACAAACAGGTCATCCATTTTGACTTGCAACGTACGCGGTCGCCACAAGCCCCCGCATTCTACGGCTTCGTCGAGGACGATCGGACTTTTGGAAGGCTTGGCCATCGGCTTGCTTGATTGATTGATTGATAGAACTGCTACTAGTGATGCGATCATATTGCCAAAATCTCACGTGCACTTTGTTTCATATTCGCTCAGGACCGCACGATGGCGCTGATCGCGATCCAGTCGGCCTTGGAGAGCTGGGGACGGCCGAGCTTGGCTTGGAGCAACGCCGTCAACGCCGGAATCGGAAAGCTCTCGACGAAGCCATCGCCGGCCGGCGCCGCCTTGCGCGAGGTGAGCGACATCAACTCCGCAAGCGCGTCGCCGAACAGGCGCGCGGCCGAATGCGCCTTCTGCATCCGCAGCCGCAAGTTCGCATTGGCGATATGGATGCAGGCGCGCAGCAGGATGCGTTCGCGGCCGCTCTGCGGGGCCGCGGCCCAGACCGTCTCCAGCACCTCCTGTGCTTCCCAGAAATAGCCGCGGTCGTTGAGCGCGAGCCCGTAACGCAGCGCCGGGTGGCGGGCCGGCACGTAGCCGCGAAAGGCCGATGGCACCAGCGCCTTGGCCAAACCAAGCGTCTCGTCATCGGCCTCGATGCCGCCGGTCTCGCCCGGCACATAGGCCCATCGCGGCCACGGCAATTGGCCGGTCGCATGTGAAGGCACATTCATGGATGTGCCTTCACATGGTCATGCGGCGCGTACCTGAAGTCCCTGATCGTCGCGCAGGGCCGCATCTGCAAATTGCTCGATCGCGTCAAGCGTCGCCCCCGGCGCTTCACGATGCGGGGAATGGCCCGCGTCTGAAATGACTTTAATATCGACCGGACAGTAGCACTCTTCCTGCGCAATTTCGACCTGACGCAGTGTCCCATATTGGTCGCCTGCACCCTGCAGGACCATGATGGGAACGCGGATATAGGCGAGATATTCCGAGATGTCCCAATCGCGGAATTTCGGGTCGAGCCAGGCGCCGTTCCAGCCGTAGAAGGCGTTGTCGACGTCCTTGTGCCAGCGCGCGAGTTTTGCCTTCAGGTCGGTGGTCTCGAATGTCGTCTTGATGGCGGCGATGGATGTCACGGAGATGTCCTCGACGATGAAATGCGGGGCGAGGAGCACGAGGCCCTGCAGGCGATGATCCTGATGCGCGCCGGCATAGATCGTCGCGATCGAGGCGCCGTCGGAATGGCCGAGCAGCAGGCCACGCCTGAAGCCGATCGCGTCGAGCAGCTTCGGCAGCACGTCCAGTGCCTCGCGCTGCATGTAGTCGAGCGGCCGCGGCAACGTAACCGGGCTGGACTGTCCATAACCCGCGCGCGAATAGGCGAAGATGCCGGCGCCGGTCGCTTGTTGCAGCTTCTCCGGGAAATCGCCCCAGAGGCCGACGCAGCCGAGACCTTCGTGCAGCATGACGATGGTCGGCGCGTCAGCGGATGCGGGCGCAAGCCATTTGTATTCGAGGCTGGCGGCACCGACGTCGAGGAAGCCTGTGGGCGTGAGGTTGGTCATTTCTGCGCTCTTCTCTCTCCGTCGCCATGGCCGGGCATAGCCGTCTGAAGGACGGCGTCGCTTCCGCTCGCCTATGCCCGGCCATGGCGGCTTCGGCTAATTCGCCCCTTCCCGCAGCTTGAACCGCTGGATCTTTCCGGTCGCCGTCTTCGGCAAGGACTCCACCACGTCGATCCAGCGCGGATATTTCCACGGGCCGATCTTCTGCTTGACGTGCTCCTTCAGCATCTCCTGCAGATCCACAGTGGTCGCGCCCGGGCGCAGCACGACGAAGGCCTTCGGCTTCAACAGTCCTTCGGGATCGGCCTCGGGCACGACGGCGGCTTCCAGCACGGCCGGATGGGTGATCAGCGCGCTCTCGACCTCGAAGGGCGAAACCCAGATGCCGGAAACCTTGAACATGTCGTCGGCGCGGCCGCAGAAGGTGTAGCGGCCTTCCGCGTCGCGCACATATTTGTCGCCGGTGCGGGTCCACGGACCCTCGAAGGTGCGGCGGCTCTTGTGGCGCTGATTCCAGTAGCCCTCGCCGGCCGAGGGCGCATCGACCAGGAGCTCACCGACCTCGCCGTCGGCGACGTCCTGGCCGGCCTCGTTGACCAGCCGCACCGCATAGCCCGGCACGGGCTTGCCGGAGCAGCCGTATTTGATGTCGCCCGGCGCGTTCGACAGGAAGATGTGCAGCAGCTCGGTCGAGCCGACGCCGTCGAGAATGTCGACGCCGAAGCGCGACTTCCAGCTGTTGCCGACGGATTCCGGCAGCGCCTCGCCGGCCGAGGTGCAGATGCGCAAGGCGCCGCCGCCGCGCTCGGCCTTCATGGCCTCGTCGTTGAGCATCGCCGCGAACAGGGTCGGCACGCCGTAGAAGATCGACGGCTTGTAGCGGTTCATCAGGTCGAACATGCGCGCCGGCGTCGGCCGTTCGCTGTTGAGGATCACGCTGGCGCCGACCGACATCGGGAAGGTCAGTGCGTTGCCGAGCCCGTAGGCGAAGAACAGCTTGGCCGCGGAGAGACACACGTCGCTCTCGCGGATGCCGAGCACCTGCTTGGCGTAGGTGTCGGCGGTCGCCTGCAAATTGGAATGGATATGACGCACGCCCTTGGGCATGCCGGTCGAGCCGGACGAATAGAGCCAGAATGCCGGCTCGTCCGGATGCGTCGCGGCGGTGGCGAACTGATCGCTCTCGCCGGCGAGCTCTTCGGCGAGCTGCTTGTGACCGTTCTGCTTGGCACCGGAGACCACGACATGCTCGAGATCGGGCATGCGGCCGACGACGTCCTTGATGACGGGATAGAGCGCCTCGGAGACGAACAGCACGCGGGCGCGGCAGTCGGCGAGGATGTAGGCGTATTGGTCCGCGGTCAGCAGCGTGTTGAGCGGCACCGGCACGATGCCGGCGCGGATCGCGCCCAGAAACACCACCGGGAAATCGACCGTATCGAGCATGATCATCGCCACGCGCTCCTCGCGGCGGACGCCGAGCCGGCGCAGCATGTTGGCGGCGCGGCAGCTCTGTTGCTGGAGCTCGCCATAGGTGAGCCGCGAGACGGTGTCGTCGAAGGCCAGCTTGTTGCCCCGGCCTTCCCTGACGTTACGGTCGAGCAGCCAGGTCACCGCGTTGTAGGATCCCTCGCTCACGGACTTCTCCCCCGAATTTAGAATTATAATTCATAGAAAGACACCGCGGCGGCTTGCTGTCAATGCCAGCAGGCACTATGTTTCATTAAAGCGCGCCGAAGGACTTCCTTCAAGAGGACATCCGCAAAGAAGGATCATGACCGACAGTCCCGACGCCGAATCCCATTTCCTCGAACAGCTCGGCCAGCGGGTGCGCACCATGCGCGCACTGCGCGGCATGTCGCGCAAGGTGCTCGCCAAGGTATCGGGCATTTCGGAGCGCTACATCGCGCAGCTCGAAAGCGGCAAGGGCAATGTCTCCATCGTGCTGTTGCGCCGCGTCTCCGACGCGATGGGCGCGCATCTCGAGGATCTGTTGCCAAGCGCCGATCCGACGCCGGACTGGCAGATGTTTCGCGATCTCCTGCGCAAGGCCACGCCTGCCCAGATCGCGCAGGCGAAAGATCTGCTCGCCGGCGGCAGCGCCACCGCGCCGCGGCGCGCGCCGTTCTGCGGCATCGCGCTGATCGGCCTGCGCGGCGCCGGCAAATCCACACTCGGCAAGATTTTGGCGAAGAAGGTCGGCTGGAGCTTCGTCGAGCTCAACAAGGAGGTCGAGCAGCAGAACGGGCTCTCGGTCGCCGAGATCATCGCGCTCTACGGCCAGGAAGGCTTTCGCCGCATGGAGCAGGCGGCGCTGCAGCAGTTGCTCGCGCGCAACGAACTGATGGTGCTGGCGACCGGCGGCGGCATCGTCTCCGAGCCCTTGACCTTCGACCAGATCCTGAGCTCGTTCTACACGATCTGGCTGAAGGCCGAGCCAGAAGAGCACATGGCCCGCGTCCGTCGCCAGGGCGATTTGCGCCCGATGGCCGACGATCGCTCCGCGATGGCCGAACTGCGCAACATTTTGCTGAGCCGCGAGCCGTTGTACGCGCGGGCGACGGCGGTGGTGGATACGGCGGGTCTTTCCGTCGACGCCGCAGCAGCGCGGCTGATCGATGCGGTGCGCCCGGTGCTGCAGAACGAAGCCCGCAGCTTCGGGCTGCGCAGCGTGGCGCTGTAGAGATGTCCGACACCGACGTCACCATCACGATGTTCGAGCGAATCGGCGGCAGCGCCACGATCGACGCCCTGGTCGACCGCTTCTACGATCGGATGGACACGCTGCCGGAGGCCAAGATCATCCGTGCGATGCATGCGGACGATCTCGGCCTGATCAGGGACGTCTTGAAGCGCTATCTCACCGAATGGACCGGCGGGCCCAAACTCTATTCCCCGGAGAAAGGCCATCCGCGATTGCGGCAGCGACACCTCGGCTTCGCCATCGGCGATGCCGAACGCGACGCGTGGATGCTCTGCATGCGCGGCGCGATGGAGGAGACGGTGACTGATGCCGCCGCGCGGCAGGACCTCGATCGCGCGATCTCGGGCCTCGCCGACTGGATGCGCAACCGCTAATCGCCGACTAAACTCACTGTTGGTCGGACGCCGCAGCGGCGCTATGCTGTGCCGCAAGCAGTGAGATATCCGATGGACGCTTTGTCGGTTCCCGATGTCGTCAACAGGCCGGCTTCTCCACACCTTGCTCATATCGTCTCCGGCATCTCGTTCTACCGCGAGAATGGTCTGGGTCTGGCCTCGTTTCGGCACGCAGCGCCGGTCGCACTGCCGCTCCTCATCAGCCTGGGAACGCCATTCCGGATTGCGCTCGGCCGCGAGCCCAACAGTGGGGATGCCCAGCCGAGCTTTGTAGCCGGTCTTTTTCCAGGACCGGTGCAGATCGAATCCGACGGCCGCGCCGCCTGCGTTCAGATCGATTTCACGCCGCTCGGCGCATTTCGCTTCCATGGCGGAGCAGTGGCCGACCTGACGGCCCAAATGATCGATCTCGGCGATGTCCTAGGTCGCGAGGGCCGCAGGCTCGCCGAGATGGTGGCTGATGCCCGGGAATGGCCACAACGCTTCGCGATCGTCGAGGATTTCGTTCACCGACGCGCCGTGCACGAACCGTCCCCGGCGATCGCTGCGGCTCTCGATGCACTGTGCCGCAGCGGGGGAACATCGAGGATCGGCGCACTGGCCACCGAGGTCGGCTGGAGCCGCAAGCATCTCGCACGCCGCTTTCAGCAGGAGATCGGCGTCGCGCCCAAGACCTTGGCCCAGATGCTGCGCTTTCACATGGCCTGCGGCCTTGCGCGCAGCCGGACCGGCACGGGGTGGGCATCCATCGCCATCGATGCAGGCTATGCCGACCAAGCCCATCTGGCCCGCGACTTCCGGATCTTCAGCGGCGAGACGCCGACCGCGTGGGCGGCGCGGATACAGGGCACCGACTCGCGCCTGGCCCGCGCCGCCGCGGGATAGACAAGGTCCCAATTGTTCAAGCCCCCGCAGAAGCGTCCGGCTAAGGTTCGGTCGTTCGCAATCCGGAGAGTTTCATGAGTTTGCAAGTCGACAGAGAAGCGCCACGCCTGTTCCATACGATGCGTTGCAACGACGCCGAGGCAATGATCGCCTGGCTGAAAGACGTTCTGGGATTCAGTGAGCGCGTTGTCTACCGGCGCGACGGCATCGTCGCCCACGCCGAGTTGGCGTTGGGATCCTCGATCCTGATGCTGGGTGCGCAACGAGACGATGCTTACGCCAAGCGCGTGGGAGAGGTCGACGGCCGCCGGACGGACGCCGTCTATCTTGCCGTTGACGATCCCGACGCGCTTTATGAGAAGGTCAAGACAGCCGGCGCCCGCATCGAACTGGAGCCTTACAACACCGACTATGGCAGCCGCGATTTCTCCGCGCGCGACCCCGAGGGCGGCCTTTGGAGCTTTGGGACCTACTGGCCCAAGGTTGGAGGCACGCCACTGCCGGATTGAGCGGGCGCGGTATCGATCCGGTGGATGACCGATCTGCGAAAGCTCTGAATCAAATCGACCTTCGGGTTTCAGTGTCGTTCGAAAGGAAAAGGCTCTAAGCTCCGGACATGACCGACACCCTCCCCGACACCATCCGCCGCCTCTACACCGATCCCGGCGAGTACATCGACAGCGATCACCCCGCCGTGGAGCAATTCGCGGCTGACGCCGTGCGCGCGGATGCGAGCGCGCGCGAGAAGGCCAGCCGGCTCTACAAGGCGGTGCGCGACGGCATCCGCTACAATCCGTACGTCAGCATGCGCGTCGCCGAGACCTTTCGCGCCTCGAGCGTGCTTGCCGCCGGGCAAGGCTATTGCGTCGGCAAGGCGTCGCTCTATGCCGCCGCCTGCCGCGTCCACGGCATTCCGGCGCGCGTCGGCTTCGCCGACGTGAAGAACCATCTCACCACAGAGAAGCTGCGGCAGAGCATGGGCACCGACATCTTCACCTGGCACGGTTTCACGGAAGTCCATGTCGACGGCGCCTGGCGCAAGGCGACGCCGACCTTCAACGACACGCTCTGCGCCAAGGTCGGCGTGGCGCCGCTCGATTTCGACGGCCACACCGATGCGCTGCTGCATCCCTTCGACGGCGAAGGCCGCGCCTACATGCAATACGTCAACGACCGCGGCAGCTATCACGACGTGCCGGCGAAATTCCTGATGCGCGAGATGGCGCGGGATTACGCCAACATGCAGGGCGAGGATCTGTCGGGACGCGACATGGAGCGCGAGGCGGAAGGGCGATAGGGCGAGGTGCCCCGCGGTCAGACGACCGAACCGACCGCGAGCGGACGGCGATCCTGCGGGGCAGCATCCGGAACCCTCCTCTCCAGCTCCTCGATCATGCCGCGCGCGATTTCCCGCTCGCCCATGATGACGACATCAGCCCCAAGCCCCTTGAGATGGTCGACCTCGGCATCCGCGTGCGCCCGCGCGATGATGCGGATATCCGGATTTGCAGCGCGCGCTTGCTGCACGATCTGTCCCGCCTCGAACGCTTCGGGGATCGCGATCACGAGATGCCGTGCCCGTGACGGATTGGTGGCGCCGAAAACTTCGGGCTGGGCAGCGTTGCCCGTGACGGTCTCGATGCCGCTCTGCTTCAGCTTCGCCAGCAGGCTCTCTCCGACCTCGGCCACGAGGAACGGCAGCTGCCGCTGCTTCAGCGCATCACCGACGAGCGCACCGACGCGGCCATAGCCGATCACGATGGTATGATCCGTCAATTCCGTGGTTCGGATCACCTCGGTGACCGCGGCTGTCACCGCAGGCTCTTCGCGCCGCGGGTCGAGACGCGGCGCAAGCCAGGTGGCGGCGGCGAACATCAGCGGGTTGAGCATGATGGAGAGGATCGCGCCCGCCATGATCAGGTCGCGGCCCTCCTTGGGCAGGATCTGCGAGGCGACGCCGAGCTCGGCCAGGATGAAGGAGAACTCGCCGATCTGCGACAGGCTCGCCGAGATCGTCAGCGCCGTGGCGACAGGGTGGCGGAACACGACCACGATCAAATAGGCCGCGAGCGATTTGCCCAGCATGATGATCGCGAGGGTGGCAAGCAGCGGCCAGGGCTCGCGGACCACGCTCATCGGATCGAACATCATGCCGACCGAGACGAAGAACAGCACGGCAAAGGCATCGCGCAGCGGCAACGATTCCTGCGCGGCGCGCGCGCTGAGCGGCGATTCCCGCAGCATCATGCCGGCGAAGAACGCGCCGAGCGCCAGCGAGACGTCGAACAGCTTGGTCGCGCCGAATGCGACGCACAGCGCGATCGCGAGCACGGCGAGACGGAACAATTCGCGCGAGCCGGTATGGGCGATGTAGTGCAGGATCCACGGGATCACCCGGCGGCCCACGACGAGCATCAGGCCGATGAACACGACGATCTTGACGAGGGTCAGCACCACGATGCCGGCGAGCCCGAAGCCGGCCTGCGCCGCGAGCGGTTCGAACGCGGGTATGCCCTCGGCGCCGCCCTGAAGGCTCGCGATCGCGGGGAACAGCACCAGCACGAGCACCATCGCGAGGTCCTCGACGATCAGCCAGCCGACGGCGATGCGTCCACGGTCGGTCTCCATCAGGCGGCGCTCCTGCAGCGCGCGAAGCAGGACGACGGTGCTCGCCACCGATAGCGCAAGGCCGAACACGAGCCCCGCCGGGATGCTCCAGCCCATCAGCCATGCAAGGCCCAGTCCCATCAATGTCGCAGCCGCGATCTGCACGACGGCGCCGGGCACGGCGATCTTCCGCACCGAAAGCAAATCCTGCAGCGAGAAATGCAGGCCGACGCCGAACATCAGCAGGATGATGCCGAGCTCGGCGAGCTCGGTGGCAAGTGCCTGGTCGGCAACGAAGCCGGGCGTGAACGGACCGACCGCAACTCCGGCGATGAGATATCCGACCAGCGGGGGGATGCGGAACCGCTGAGCAATGGTTCCGAATACGAAGGCCAGTCCGAGTCCGACGACGATGGTGGCGATGAGAGGTGTTTCATGCGGCATTTTTGCCTTGTGACACAGCGAGCACGCTGGCGCACCGCGACCTGTGCGCGCGGGTCGCAACTCACAACAATTGCGAGCTCACGGATGCCGCGGCGTCCCGCAGCAGCGGCAGGAAACGCTCGATCAATTCCTTTGCCGGCACGCGGTCGACATGGGCGCCCATGTTGATCGCGGCCACGATCACATTGTCGTAACGACGCACCGGAACCGAGATCGAGCGGAAATGCGGCTCGGCCTCGCGATCGACCAGCGAATAGCCCTGGGCGCGGTCGGCGACGATGCGCGCGAGCAGCGTCTTGGGATTGGTCTCGGTTTTCGGCGTCAACGCCTCGCGCGTCATCTTCTTCAGGCGCGCCGCGAGATCGGCATTGTCGAGCTGGCCGAGCATGGCGCGGCCGACCGAGGTGCAGTGGGCCGGCAGCCGGTAGCCGATTTCGAGTCCACCCGAGAACATGCGCGCCGGGCTGCTGCGGGCGACGAACACGACCTCGTCGCCGTCGAGCACCGCGAGCGAGGAGATTTCGTTCGCCGCGGTGGCGACGCGATCGAGCACGGGCTGAAGCACGGCGACGAGCTGGTTGGAACGCAAATAGGACGCCGCCAGCGTCAGCACATGCGGCGTCAGCGAGAAAAGTTTGCCGTCGCCGGAGACGTAGCCGCCGCGCTGCAGCGTGAACAGCATGCGCCGGGCCGTCGCGCGCGGCAGATCCGCCGCGCGCGCGAGATCGCTCAGCGTCATCGGACCTGCATTGGTGCCGAAGCATTGCAGCAGGCGCAGGCCGCGATCGAGGCTCTCGACGAAATCCGTCGCACGCTCGTCGTTCTCGCTCCGCTTCAGCTTGGGCATGTCGGGGACAATCCTGCAAAATAGTGCTTGCTGCCGGTTCAAGGCATGTCATAATTCGCACATTCGTTCAATAGCCGAACAAGCGCTACTCCGCACAAGGATGCACCCGCCATGATGAGCCAGGAGCAGAACGACCTGATCACCCGCACCGGTCCCAGGGATCCCTGCGGCAAGCTGATGCGGAGCTACTGGCAGCCGGCGGCGCTGGTGGATGAGCTGCAAGGCGAGCGACCGATCCGTCCCGTCAAGCTGCTCGGCGAGAACCTGGTGCTGTTCCGCGACGAGACCGGACGCTACGGCCTGATGGATCGCCATTGCGCGCATCGCGGCGCCGATCTCGCCTTCGGACGGCTCGAGCATGGCGGCCTGCGCTGCGCCTTCCATGGCTGGCTGTTCGACGCCACCGGCCAATGCATCGAGACGCCGGCCGAGCCGAAGGACTCAAAGCTCTGCCAGAACATCAGGCAGCGCTCCTATCCCGTGGTCGAAAAGAGCGGCATCCTCTGGGCCTATCTCGGCGAGGGCGCGCCGCCTTCATTCCCGGAGATCGATTGTTTCGTCGCCCCTAGCACGCACACCTTTGCGTTCAAGGGCCACATGGCCTGCAACTGGCTGCAGGCCCTTGAAGTCGGCATCGATCCCGCGCACGCCTCCTACCTGCACCGCTTCTTCGAGGATGAGGACACCTCCACCGCCTACGGCAAGCAATTCCGCGGCGCCTCCGCCGGCTCCGACCTGCCGATGACGAAGATCCTGCGCGAATACGACCGCCCGATCATCAATGTCGAGCACACCGAATACGGCATGCGCCTGATCGCGCTGCGCGAGATCGACGAGGAGCGCACCCATGTGCGCGTGACCAACCAGCTGTTTCCGCATGCGTTCGTCATTCCCATGAGCACGGAGATGACGATCACGCAGTGGCACGTCCCGATCGACGACGAGAATTGCTACTGGTACGCGATCTTCACCAGCTATTCGAACCCCGTCGACAAGCAGAAGATGCGCGACCAGCGGCTCGAACTCTACGAGCTGCCGGATTACAAATCGCGCAAGAACCGAAGCAACGATTACGGGTTCGATCCGCACGAGCAGCAGACCGCGACCTATACCGGCATGGGCAACGACATCAACGTCCACGACCAATGGGCGGTAGAATCGATGGGCGCGATCCAGGATCGCACCCAGGAGCATCTCGGTTCGAGCGACAAGGCGATCGTGCAATATCGCCGCCTGCTGCGGCAGGAGATCGAAAAGGTCGGCGGCGGCGAGAAGCCGATGCTGTTCCTCGACGAGAGCAGGGCACGCAGCATCCAGGGACCGGCGACCATGGACGGCATCGGGCCGACCCAGGGCTGGGAGCTCTACTGGATGGAGGTCGACGTCAAGCGCCGCCGTGGCGCTCCTTGGGCCGCACCGGTACCGAAGGAGATCGCGGACAACGTGCACCGGCTGACGGCGGCGGAGTGACGTTCTTGCTCGGAGCCCGTAGGGTGGGCAAAGGCGCAAAGCGCCGTGCCCACCATGCTTTCGTTCGGATGATAGACGCGGTGGGCACGCTTCGCTTTGCCCACCCTACGGCAGTTGAAGGAGTGGTGAAGTGAGTTTCGTCGCGCGTCACGCGCTGTGGTCGGATGAGCAGAGGGATGCCGCGTCGCGCATGCGCCGTCTCGTCGAGGACAAGAATCTCGAGGTGTTCCGCCTCGCCTTCCCCGACCAGCACGGCATCCTGCGCGGCAAGACCATCATCGCCTCGGAGGCGATCGCTTCGCTGGAGAGCGGCTGCTCCATCACCACCACCATGCTGGCCAAGGACACCTCGCACCGCACGGTATTTCCGGTGTTCACCGCGGGCGGCGGCTTCGGCATGAAGGAGATGGAGGGCGCGGCCGACGTGCTGATGGTCGCTGACCCCACCACGTTTCGCGTCTTGCCGTGGGCACCGACCACGGGCTGGGTGCTGTGCGACCTTTATTTTGCCGACGGCCGCCCGGTGCCGTTCGCGACGCGCTCGCTCCATCGCAAGGCGCTCGACGAGCTCACCAGCCGCGGATACGATTTCGTCGCGGGGCTCGAAGTCGAATTCCACATCTTCAAGCTCGACGATCCGCATATGCGGCCCGAAGATGCGGGACAGCCGGGCACGCCGCCCTCGGTGAGCCTGCTCAGCCACGGCTATCAATATCTCACCGAGCAGCGCTTCGATCAGATGGAGCCGGTGCTGGAGATTCTACGGCGCGACATCATCGCGCTCGGACTGCCCTTGCGCTCGGTCGAGGTCGAGTTCGGGCCGAGCCAGTGCGAGTTCACCTTCGCGCCGCGAAAGGGAATCGAACCTGCCGACAACATGGTGCTGTTTCGTTCTGCCGTGAAGCAGATCGCGCGCCGGCACGGCTACCACGCCACCTTCATGTGCCGGCCGAAGCTGCCGAACGTGTTCGCCAGCGGCTGGCACCTGCATCAGTCGATCGTCTCCCGCGCGAGCGGCGAAAACCAGTTCATGGCTAAAGACGGCGGCGAACCGCTCAGCGCGTTCGGCCGTGCCTGGCTCGCGGGCCTGCTCGACCACGCCCGCGCCTCGACATTGTTCACGACCCCGACCATCAACGGCTACAAACGCTACCGTTCCTATTCGCTGGCGCCGGACCGCGCGATCTGGGGCCGCGACAATCGCGGCGTGATGATCCGCGTGCTCGGCGGCGCCAATGATGCCGCCACGCGCCTCGAAAACCGCATCGGCGAGCCCGCCGCTAATCCCTATCTCTACATGGCCTCGCAGATCCTCTCGGGCCTCGACGGCGTCGACCGCAAGCTCGATCCGGGCCCGTCCGCTGACACGCCCTACGAGACCAAGGCGCCGCTGCTGCCGAAATCACTGCGCGATGCAGTCAGCGCACTGACGGACGATCCGTTCTTCCGCGAAAAGTTCGGGCCTGAGTTCGTGGATTATTACACCCACATCAAGAACGCCGAGATCGACCGCTTCCTGTCCGAGGTGACCGACTGGGAGCACCGCGAGTATTTCGAGGTGTTTTGATCGAGCTCGGTTATGCCGCCTTCGGCTTCTGCCTGAGGTAGAAGTAGGTCGGCAGAAGGCCCAGCGCGACGATCGCGACCATTACCCACCATCCGCGCTGAAATGCGACGAGGCGCTCCGGCAACGATGTGGGCGTACCGATGATGGCGACGAAGATCGCGACGCCCACCGCAAGCGAGGCCTGGCGGATCATGTTGATCACGCCGGAGCCCGTCGCGAAGGATGACGGGGGCAGTCCGGCGGCGCTGACGCCCATCAAGGTCGGGAAGGTCAATCCGACACCGATGCCGGTCGGAATCATGCCCATGATCACGAACGCCATGCTCGGCTCGGGACCGATCAGGGTTGCCCAAGCGACCAGACCGGCGGCGAAGACGACGATGCCGGCTGTGACAACGGGCGCGGCGCCGAAACGCGCGATCAGCCGGTTCGCGAACAGCAGCGACGTGATAGGCACCATCAGCGGCCCCGGTGCGATCGCGAGTCCCGTCTGCAACGCCGACCATCCCCACGCGGTCTGTTCCCACAGGGCCACCGACAGCAGCATCGCGCCAAACGCGGCCGAGTAAGGCGCCATCACCAGGGCGGCCCCGGTGAACTGGCGAATACGAAACAGCGCCGGATCGACGAATGGATTTTCGGTGCGGAAGCAGCGCCAGACAAATACGGTCAGCAGGATCGCGGCGACTGCAAAGCTGTAGGCGATGGCCGGCGCGCGCATACCCCAGTCGCTGACTTTGACGATGGCGAAGACGAGCGCACCGATGCCGCCCGTCACCAGCACTGCATCAAGGAATTTGGGGCGTGGCGCGTCATGGCCCTCAATCTCTGGAAGCCTCCACCAGCCGATCGCCATGGCGGCAAGACCGATCGGGACGTTGACGAAAAAGATCCAGCGCCAGTTGACGGTCACGAGCATGCCGCCGACGACGGGCCCGAGGGCCGCGGCCAGACCACCAATCGCCGTCCAGGTGCGCACCGCGCTGCCGCGCTTCTCCGGCGCAAACACTGCCAGCAGCAATCCGAGCGAGGTCGGCGTCATCAGCGCGGCACCCGCCGCCTGGACGATGCGAAACGCGGTGAGCATTGCGACACTGTT
This sequence comes from Bradyrhizobium symbiodeficiens, assembly GCF_002266465.3. Classification (NCBI taxonomy): domain Bacteria; kingdom Pseudomonadati; phylum Pseudomonadota; class Alphaproteobacteria; order Hyphomicrobiales; family Nitrobacteraceae; genus Bradyrhizobium; species Bradyrhizobium symbiodeficiens. Next base: position 6,779,676 of record NZ_CP029427.2, read on the forward strand.
AGCGGCGGCACAGGCTGCGGAGGCGACGGTAAAGAGGCCGACGCCGAGCAGAAAGCTGAGGTTCCTGCGGTGGCGTTCGGCCAGCCGGCCGAAGAACACCAGCAACGCCGCGTATGCGATCGCGTAGCCGTTCAAGACCCACGACATGTCGTCGAGCGAAGCGCCCTTGAAGTCTCGCCCGATGCTGGGGAGCGCGACGTTGACGATGAAGAGATCGAGATTGGCGAGGCAAATGCCTACGCACACGATCGCGAGCACCGTGTTTGGGGAAGCCGACGGGCGGCGAGGCGCGGGCGATACCGAAAGATCAGGCGCCGCCGCACGTGCGAAGGTGCCGCGTTCGACACTGTTCATTGCTCAAGCCTTTTCTTCGACGACCAGCGACGTATTCCGGGCAATGCCGGCCAGGACGCTCCGCAGTTCGGCCGCCGCAGCTGCGCCGAACTCGGTCTCGAATTTCTCTTGCGCCTCACGCCAGAGCGGCCGCGCAGCATCGAGGCGCGCGGAGCCCGTCGGCGTCAGCTTCACCCGCCGGCTCCGGCGATCGGCCTCATCCTGCTCCAGCACGACCAGGCCATCACGTTGCAACGGGCGCAGGTTCTGCCCGACGGTCGACTGGTCCATGACGAGCGCATCGGCGAGCTGGCCGATCGAGGGCGCGGCATCCCCCCGGCGGTTGATCTCGGCCAGAATCGCAAACTGCGTCGAACGGAGGCCCGAGGCCTCCAACGCGGCGTCGTAGAACTGCGACATCCGGCGCGACGCCTTGCGCAAAGCCCCGCAATTACAGCGATTTGGCTCGATGACCGGCAACGCACGCTTAGTCAGGGCAGCCTCCAGATATCGGGATATCCCGGGACCTGATACAGGGATATCCCGATTATTGCGTTGCGTCAACTGACAGAGCTTGTGCGTGGCCGCGGCCTTTGCGCCCCGGGGCATGGTGTTGAACCTCACACCCTCGTGAGGCCACTTCGTCCCGCCTGTTCCGGCGACATCATTGCGTCCCGAACGAAGCCATTTTCCTCACCGCATGAAAAACGCAGGAAAGACACCGGGTCCATTGTTGCCTCTGATGATCAACAAAGGAGTCGGTCATGTGGAGTCAATTGCTCGGCCTGATTTATCGCCTGTCCTGCAGAACCACTCTGATCGAGATCGAGATGGTTCGCATGGTGCGCTAGTCGTCCATCATTGCGGATTGTGTAAGACGGATTGACCGGACCACGGAGAGTTTCATGCGCAAGCTGATTCTGATCGCCGCGCTGTCGGTGCTCACGACGCAAGCTTATGCCGGCGGCTCGCGGAGCCTTAGCCTCGCGGCGACCAATGCAACCCAACAGATGCCCGAGCAGCCGGCGACGACCGCCGCGGTCGCGCCGCAGGCGACCCAGCCGCCGGCGAATGTCCAGGCGGCGACCACCGCACCTGCTTCAACTGTGGCGGCAGCGCCGGCCGCAACAGCCGCCGCGCCGACTACCCGCACCACGGAAAAAACCAAGCCGAAGCACCGTCGACCGTCCACCGAAGCACGCGTGATTCGCGAATTGCATCGGCATGGGATTTATTGGTGAGAGGACACGGCTCTCGCCTCCGCCATTGCGAGTGTAGCAGCAATCAAGAAGTGTGCCGGTGGAGGGATTCTGGATTGCTTCGTCGCTTCGCTCCTCGCAATGACGGGGAGAGAGCGGGGCTCAGATCCCCAGATATTTATGCTGCAGATCCGGCTCGGCCATCAGTTCGTCCGACGTGCCGCTCCATACCGTCCTGCCGCGCTCGATGATGGTGTGGCGATCGCAGATGCGGGCGAGGTGGTCGACGTTCTTGTCGACGACCAGGATCGACTGGCCCCGGCTCTTGAGCAGCGACAGGCAGTGCCAGATCTCTTCGCGGATCAGCGGCGCGAGGCCTTCGGTCGCCTCGTCCAGGATCAGCAATTTCGGGTTGGTCATCAGCGCGCGGCCGATCGCCAGCATCTGCTGCTCGCCGCCGGAGAGCTGGTTGCCCATGTTGGCGGCGCGTTCGGCGAGGCGCGGAAACATCACGTAGATCGCGGCCAGCGTCCAGGGATTGGGGCTGCCGAAGCGGTCGGCGGCGGCCGCGACCAGGTTTTCGCGCACGGTGAGGTTCGGAAAGATCTGGCGTCCTTCAGGGACCAGACCGACGCCGAGCTTTGCGATCCTGTAGGACGGAAGCTGCCTGACCTCGGCGCCCGCGAAACGAATGCTGCCGGCGCGGGCCGGCGTCAGGCCCATGATGGAGCGGATGGTCGTGGTCTTGCCCATGCCGTTGCGGCCCATCAGCGAGACCATCTCGCCCGGCTTGATCGACAGCGACAGGCCGAACAGCACCTGGGAGAGGCCGTAGCAGGTCTCGATGCCGTCGACTTCGAGCAGCGTGTCAGCCATCACCTTTTCAGACATGGTGCGTCACCACGTGCTGGTCGCCGAGATAGGCGCGCTTGACGTCCTCGTTGGCACGGATCGCGGCCGGATCGCCCGAGGCGATGACGCGGCCATAGACCAGCACCGTGATGCGATCGGCCAGCGCGAACACCGCCGGCATGTCGTGCTCGACCAGCACGATCGAGACTTCCTTGCGCAGCTCCTGGAGCAGCTTCACCATGCGCTGGGATTCGGTGACCCCCAGCCCGGCCATCGGCTCGTCGAGCAACAGCAGCTTCGGCTTGCTCGCCAGCGCCACCGCAAGCTCGAGCTCGCGGCGCTCGCCATGGCTGAGCCTGTTCACCACGACATCGGCACGATGCAGCAGGCCGACGCGATCGAGCGCGGCGTGCGCGGTATCGCGCAGGGATCGCTCCTTGCGCGCATTGGCAAAGAAGCGGAACGAGGTGCCGGCATGAGCCTGCGCCGCCAGCGCGACGTTGTCGGCAGCGGTGAAGTCCAGCAGCAGCGAGGTGATCTGGAACGAACGCGCAAGACCGAGCGCGCAGCGGCGATGGGCCGGCAGATAGGTGATGTCGCGACCGCCCAACGAGACGCTACCGGAATGCGGCTCGAGATGCCCGGTGAGCTGGCTGATCAGCGTGGTCTTGCCGGCGCCGTTCGGGCCGATGATGGCGTGCAGCTCTCCGGCCGCGACGTCGAGCGAGACATTATCCGTCGCGATGATGCCGCCGAATCGGCGCACCAGCTTTTCGACGCGGAGCAGGGGTTCAGCCACGGCCGATCCTCCCCAGCAAGCCCATGATGCCGCCGCGTCCGAACAGCACGATCAACAGCAGCAGCGGACCCATGATCAGCGCCCAGTATTCGGTGAGCTGCGACAGAAACTCTTCCAGCAACAGATACACCACCGCGCCCACGACCGGGCCGAACAGCGTGCCCATGCCGCCCAGGATCACCATCACCATGAGGTCGCCGGAGCGCGTCCAGTACATCACGGCCGGGCTGACGAAATCGGTGTTGTTGGCGAGCAGCGCGCCGGCGAGGCCGCACATCGTCCCTGAAATGACGAAGCAGACGAGCTTATAGCGCTTGGCGGGAAAGCCGATCGCCTGCATGCGCTGCTCGTTGGAGCGCAAGCCCTGCACGACGAGGCCGAAGCGCGAATTGACGATGCGCCAGATCAGGAAGATGACACCGAGCAGGCAGGCGAGGCAGAGATAATAGAACTGCGTGCGGTTGGAGAGGTCGATCAGCCCGGAGAAGTCGCTGCGCTTGTAGACGGTCAGGCCGTCATCGCCGCCGTAGCGGGCAAGGCCGGAGGCGACGTAATAGGCCATCTGCGCGAAGGCGAGCGTGATCATGATGAAATAGACGCCGCGGGTGCGCAAGCTGAGTGCGCCGATCACGAGGCCGTAGATTGCGGAAGCCGCGAGCGCGACCGGAAACTGGATGAAGCCTGAGCCGACACCTTCCTGCGCCAGCATGCCGACCGCGTAGCCGCCGATGCCGAGATAGGCGGCGTGGCCGAAACTCATCATGCCGCCGAAACCCATGATGAGATTGAGACTCGCGGCCGCCAGCGCCAGGATGATGATGCGGGTGAACAGCGTCAGGATGAAGATGTTGCCGGAGAGTTGCGAATAGAGCGGCAGCAGCACGAGGCCGGCCAGCATCAGGGCCGTGACGGCCTTGCTCACAGTCAAACTCTTCATCGACGGTTGGCCGGAAACAGCCCCTCCGGCCGCACCACCAGCACGACCGCCATCAGCAGATAGATCAGCATGGAGGACAATGCGGGTGCGGCGGTGGAGGCGGCGGCGCCGCTCAGCACCTGCCGCAGCAGATTGGGCAGAAAGGCGCGGCCGAGCGTGTCGATCATGCCGACGAAGATCGCGGCGAGGAACGCGCCGCGGATCGAGCCGATGCCTCCGATCACGATGATGACGAAGGCGAGGATCAGGATGTTCTCGCCCATGCCGATCTGCACGGTGAGGATCGGCGCCTGCATCAGCCCGGCGAGGCCGGCGAGCGCGGCGCCGAGGCCGAACACCAGCGTGTAGAGCAGCTTGATGTTGATGCCGAGCGCGCCGATCATATCGCGGTTGGAGGCGCCGGCGCGGATCAGCATGCCGATGCGCGTGCGCATCACCCCGAGATAGAGCAGCAGCGCCACCAGCAGCGCCACCACGATGATGGCAAGCCGATAGGCCGGATAGTGAATGCCGGGCAGGATCGGCACCGGCACCGTGAGCCAGGCCGGCAGCGGCAGCGCAAGGCCGGCCGGCCCCCAGATCAACCGCACGGCTTCGTTGAAGAACAGGATCAGCCCGAAGGTTGCGAGCACGTGGTCGAGATGATCTCGCCCATAGAGATGCCGCAGCGCCGACATTTCGAGCACGATGCCGAGGATCAGCGTGGCGCCAAGCGCCAGCAGCGCGCCGAGCAGGAAGCTGCCGGTCCAGGCCGCGAAGGTCGCTGCGAAATAGGCGCCCATCATATAGAGCGAGCCGTGCGCGAGGTTGACGAGATCCATGATCCCGAACACCAGCGTCAGGCCGGCGGCGAGCAGGAACAGCAGCAGGCCGAACTGCAATCCGTTCAGGAACTGTTCGACGACGAGCAGCATCAAGACTCTTTCAGGCGCACGCGGTGTCGCGCCGATGTTCGAACATTGTCGCCATCAGTGAAAGAGCTCCCCCTTGCCTCATCAAGGCGGAAAAATGGGTAATGGCAGTATCGTTCCGAGGCAAGAGCGATTCGACACCGAACATGCACTTTGTTGCATGCCGGTGCATGTGATCGAAATGGCCTCGCAAAACGCCCTTGCAAGAAGGCTGCCGCGCCGGCTGGGGCAACCTGCCGCACCCAAACGATCGCCCTCCCCCCGCCGCCGGGAAGAGGGTGTGGAATTCTTGGGATCGATGAGATGCGTCTAGTGCGACGTCACCTGCCGGGAAAGATCATCCAGTTCGGCGAGCACGCTGTTGGCCGTCGAAGCCTCCAGCGCCGCCATCCGGAACAGATAGGCGAGCGTCGCCAATCCGGTGTCCTCCGCCATCTGTGCCAGCTCGAGCGCCATGTCCGACATGTAGCCGAGATTCTCGTCCCTGATCTGCGCCATGATCTGGCTGTCCCGCATCATGTTCGACATCTCAGGCGCTCTTTCGTTGCGCGGCAAGGCCGCAGAGGTTGGCACGGGCGACGGCGTCGAGATGCGGGCCGTCCTGGCGCACGACCGAATTCATGCCGATACGATCGTGCAGGGCATCGAGGGTCTCGCGACGAATGTCGATGGTTGCCGCCATGGTCCACGCGTTCTCCACCAGAGCCGGCAGGCCAAGCGGGGTCACCACGAAGCCGGCCTCGTGGAAGCGTGGCAGCCACCAGGTCTCCATGATCGCGCTGACCTGCGCGATCCCCTGATTGAGGCAGAACTCCTGCACCGCCGCCATCAGTTGCAGGTTGAGCGCGCCGTCGCGGCGATCACGCACGACGAAGTAGCGCGACCATTCCCAGACCAGCGGATCCGCGGGGCAACCGCGCACCGACGCCAAATGCGGGAACACCTCGCTCATCATCGAGGGTTTGGTCGTCGGGTAGAGCCGGTGACCACCAATGATCCGCCGCCCCTCGAGCGCAAGCAGATAGACGGTATCCTCGTCGTCGTAGGAATCGATCTCGCGGCAATCCGGCCTGCGCAGCGCCTCCCAGTGCCGCTCTTCGACGAAGACGTCGTGGCGCAACCGGAAATGCTGCTCGATCACGTCTTCATAAAGGTGGCGATTGACCGCAGAAATAGCATGAATCATGAAATCCCCCATTCATCCTCAATGGAGGCAGAGTCGGCGAAAAGGGCCGGGTTCGATACTGGGAAATTTCCCAGTACGGCACTTACGGATTGATGATCTTGTTCCGAATCGCCAGCGCCACCGCATGCGTGCGGTTGACGGCACCGAGCTTGCGCCCGGCAGTCGCAAGATGCTCTTCCGCAGTGCGCTGCGTGATGTGCAGAATCTCGCCGATCTCCCAGGCCGACTTGCCCTGTGAGGCCCAGGAGATCACCTCGCGCTCGCGCGGGGTGAGGCGCGCCGGGGGATAAGGCGTCGGCTCAAGCAGACGCCGAATGTGGTCGAAGCCATACATCGCCATCAGGTGCAGCGCCGGCTTGCTTCGCGGATTGAGGTCGAGATGAACGCCGCCAAGCGACACCGCGGCTTCATAGCCGGTGAGCCCGTGGATCGGCACGATGAAGCCCCGCGACATGCCAAACTCGCTGGCGCGGTTCATCACCTCGGCCGCATCGGGCTCGAGCTCGGCGTCATAGGGCGCTTCCGACCATTCGAACGGATTGACCGATTGCCGGCACAGCCGCACCACGGGATCGAAGCGGTCGTAATTATTCTGGGTGTAGAGGCTGAACCAGCCGGCCGGCCAACGCTTGGCGAGCACCATCTGCGCAAACCGTTGGTCGGGATTGGGCAAGCCCGTCACGATGATGGTTTCGAAGCCGAATCGACCGAACGCCGTTTCGAGCGCATCCATGGCCTCGGGCACCTTGCGATAGGTCCCTAGCCCCTCAATGAAGTCGAGCGCCTCCCGGCCATAATCTACGGCAGACATCGGTGCGTTTCCTGACCCACAGGGCCTCGTATAGCACGTATTCGAGGACTGCCTCAATTCGCTGCTGCCGTAGTTTTCCGTGCTCATCCGTCCCGAAGATTTAAACTACTTGTGGCAGAATTGACGTCACGATACACCTGAGGCGACCGAAGCGGGAAAACCACGATGGAAGACGAGGACATCGCCCTCAACAGCGTGCTCGGCCTGGAATTGAACCGCGTGTTTTTCGCGGTCCGCGAAACGGCAAACAAGCAGAAGATCATCGAGTTCGCGCGCGAGGTGCTGCAAGGCGAGCGCGAGGACCTGGCCGAAAGCGTATTGCCGGAAGGGCCGGCGAGCTAAAACGTAATTGCAGCATGGCTCGCGCTGGCGACAGCCGGTGGCTCAAGCCCGCGACCTGGTCTTGAGATCAACAAGCGCGCGACGTCCGACCGACGTCAATTCGTCCAAAGTCGTCATGCCGGACTGAGCCGCGTCGAGCAGACGTGCCGCAACGAGCTTGCGGCTCTCGTGATCACCGCCATGCCTGACGTGACTGAAGGCAGCATCAAGCGCCGCATCCAAAATGGCTTGAATGCGGCCTTCCAACTCGTTCATGGTCTCACCAATGCGCCCCCGCGCCCAGCTGGCCCCTTATGCGCCGGCGCGGTAAACTCGTATGTTCACAAGTGAACGCAAAACTCTGGTGATTGAAGCGGCATCGTGTCGGGGGAGTGCTGTCTGTGCGCGGCCACTGAGCCCACATCATGCCAGCCGATCAGATGGGAGTCGGCAGAGCAAACAAACTCCAATCAACCAATTCTGTTCCTGGGCCAAGCGACAAAATTGCAGCTGCTTCCCTCTATGCGGCTCGCCAATATTTGCCTAGAAAAATCGTCTGGAACCAGGGCAGGGCATGACTGACGGCATCACGAAATCTCCAACCGGCATCGACGGCTTTGACGACCTGACGCTTGGCGGCCTTCCCACCGGGCGACCGAGCCTGGTGTGCGGGTCGGCCGGCTGCGGCAAAACGTTGTTTGCTTCGACCTTCCTCTTCAACGGCGCGAAGATCTACGACGAGCCCGGCGTCTTCGTCACGTTCGAGGAGCGTCCCGTCGACATCATCGCCAACGTGGATTCGCTTGGCTTCGACCTGCAGACGCTGATCGACCAGTCGAAGATTCACATCGAGCACATCGCCATCGACCCTTCGGAAGTGGCGGAGATCGGCGATTACGATCTGGAGGCGTTGTTCCTGCGGCTCGAATTCGCGGTGGACCAGATCGGCGCCAAGCGTATCGTGCTCGATACGATCGAAAGCCTGTTCTCGGCGTTCTCCAATCCCGCGATCCTGCGCGCCGAGATCCGTCGCCTGTTCGACTGGCTCAAGCAGAAGGGCCTGACCGCCGTCATTACCGGCGAACGCGGCGACGGCACCCTGACCCGGCAAGGCCTCGAGGAATATGTCTCGGACTGCGTCATCCTGCTCGATCACCGCGTCGACAACCAGATCTCGACGCGGCGCCTGCGCATCGTCAAATATCGCGGCACCGCGCACGGCACCAACGAATATCCGTTCCTGATCGACGAGGACGGCTTTTCCGTGCTGCCGGTGTCCTCGCTCGGGCTCGGGCACAAGGTGTTCGAAGACCGGATCTCGACCGGCGTGCCCGACCTCGACGCCATGCTGACCGGCGGCGGTTTTTACCGTGGTAGCAGCATCCTGCTTACCGGCGTCGCCGGCTCCGGCAAGAGCTCGCTCGCCTGCATGATGGCCGACGCCGCCTGCCAGCGCGGCGAACGGGCCCTTTACCTCTCGTTCGAGGAATCCGAGGCGCAGACCGTGCGCAACATGAAGTCGATCGGCACCGACCTGGACAAGTGGCTGAAGCGGGGCCAACTGCGCTACATCGCCGCGCGCCCGACCTTCTACTCGCTCGAAATGCACCTCGCGATCATCCTGCGCGAGGTCAACAGGTTCAAGCCGCAGCTCGTCGTGCTCGATCCGATCTCCGCCTTCACCGACTCTGCTGACATCGCCGAGGTGCAGGCGATGCTGCTGCGCATCGTCGACTACCTCAAGTCCAACGGCATCACCGCCGTTTTCACCCATCTGGCGAGTGTCGAGCAGGCGCAAACCGACGCCGGCCTGTCGTCGATCATGGATGGCTGGGTCCTTTTGCTCAACCGCGAGGCCAATGGCGAGTTCAACCGAGAGCTCTATCTGCTGAAAGCGCGCGGTATCTCCCATTCCAACCAGGTCCGCGAGTTCGTCATGTCGAACAGTGGCATTCACCTGCTGGAGCCCTATCTCGGCGAGGACGGTGCATTGACGGGTTCGGCCCGACGCAACGCAGAGGCGCGGGCGCGACGCGCCGAGACCGAGCGGCAGGCCGAGGTCACGCGCGTGCAGGACCAGGTCACGCAACGGCGGCGCCGCGCACTTGCCCAGATCGAAACTCTCAACGCGGATATCGAGGCCGACGAGGCCGAACTCAGGCGGCTGGTGACGGCCGAGGAAACCTATCAACAACTGAGCCGGGAAAGTGCCGCAGCACTGGCGCGCGGACGGGGATTCGACCTGTCTACCGGCAAGAAGAAGCAGGAATAATTCATGCCCGAAGTCGACAAAGAGCCCGTCAAGCTCGTCCTCTACGTCGCCGGCGAGACGCCGAAATCGCTCGCCGCGATCCGCAATCTCGAAAAGATCTGCTCCGAGCACCTGGCCGGCAAGTACAAGGTCGAGGTCGTCGACCTCAAGAAGCAGCCGCAGCTCGCCCGGGAGCATGGCATCGTCGCCATTCCAACCCTGGTGAAAGAGCTTCCGGTGCCGATCCGCAAGATCATCGGGGACCTTTCCGACACCCAGAAGGTTCTAGTTCATCTGTCGGTTGAGGAATGATGACGGTGGTATCGCTCGCGTCCGCGTTGACCAGGGACGAACTCGAGGCTCGACTTTACGAGGCCGAGGAGACGCTCCGGGCCATCCGCGAAGGCGAGATCGATGCCGTCGTCATCAAGGGCGGAACCACCGAACAAGTCTTCACGCTCGAAGGCGACGGCCACTCCTACCGCACCTTCATGGAAGCGATGGACATCGGTGCTGCCGCGTTCGATGCCGATGGGCAATTGCTCTATGCCAACCAGGCGCTGTGTACGTTGCTGGACCGGCCGGCCGACGGACTATCCGGACCGGCGTTGCTCGATATCCTCGATGCCGTCAATCAGACCACGTTCCGTCGCCTCCTGGCGCAGGCGCTGAAGGAACGTCAATCCGCTGAAATCCACGTTCGAGTGAACGACAGCGAGCGCAGCTTCCTTCTGACCGGCGCTCCGATCGATTTCGGCATCGTGAGCGGCGTCGCCATCACTTTCACCGACATCAGCGAGCGCGAGCAGACAGCGGCCGCCAAGGAGTCCGAGCGGCTGGCGCGGTCCGTTCTCGCCTCCGCCAACGAGGCCGTCATCGTCTGCGACCGCTCCGGCATGGTCACTCACATCAATACGGCCGCCGAACGGATCTGCGCCGAGGCTCCGATCGGGAAGCGGTTTGAAGAGGCGATCGCGCTGACCTTCGCCGATGCGGCCGAGCTGATGTCGGGTGCCGATATCGTCGCGATGGCCGTCGGGGGCACGCCGGTGCAGGGCTTGGAAGCCGCAGTGAAGACATCCGCCGTCGACGTCACAGACGTCATGATCAGCGCGGCACCGCTCGTCGTATCCGGCGACCGGACTCAGGGCTGCGTGGTCACGCTGATCAACCTGTCGCAGCGCAAGGCTGCCGAGCGTCGCCAGGCTCTCCTGATGGGCGAGCTCGATCACCGCGTCAAGAACACGCTGGCCATGGTGCTGGCGATCTCGGCGCGAACCGCGTCCCACGAGCGCACGATCGAGGACTTCCAGAAGTCCTTTTCCGGCCGCATCCAGGCCCTGGCGGCCACCCATACGTTGCTGTCCAACGCGTCCTGGGAGAACCTCCAGATCAAGGACGTGCTCAGCGTCGAGCTGGCGCCCTATGCGACGCTCTCCAGCGGACGCATCTCGATGGAAGGGCTGGATATCTCCGTCGACTCCAAGACGGCCGTCTCTCTCGGGCTCGTGTTCCACGAACTGACGACCAACGCAGTGAAGTACGGCGCGCTTTCGACCCGCGCCGGCAAGCTGTCGGTGCGGCGGATCGGCCTGCTCGATGACGGCGCCCTGCAGATCGAATGGGAAGAGCGCGACGGGCCCCTGGTGACTCCGCCGACGGTCACGGGCTTCGGCCAGACCTTGATCTCGCGCAGCCTCGGCAGCGGTCCCAACGGCGGCACGAAGCTCGAATACCGGCCGACCGGCGTGGTCTGCCAGATCCTGATTCCGAAATACGGCCACTTCCATTCCTAGAATATTGTCGCTGGATGGCCGCGCGCCTTCCATGAGATGATCCCGGAAGACCAGCGGCGTCTACAAGAAGGTCGACGATCTCTCCGCATCTCCAAGATCGGCCGCGGCGGCCTGTCCGAACTGCGGATCGGCTCGGTGCCGAGCATCTCGCAGGCGATGGTGCCGCGCGCGATCGAGCGCGTCCGCCGCCGCTATCCTGATTTGAGCATCGACATCAACATCCTCAAGCTCGAGGAGGCCATCGACTATCTTATGCTCGGCCGCGGCGAGCGATAAAAGGGCAATTGTGCTAGGCGGGGGAAAGGCTATCGTCGCGCCAGGAACTGCCCTCGGACTTGCGGGAATTTCCCCGCTAATGGCCGGGACCGAACGCTCCGTTTGAGACGATAGCGAACCATGTCCAAGCGCGGATACGCCGCCAGCAAGAAGCTCCTCACCGGCCTTATCGGCGCGCCGATCGCGCATTCCGCGTCCCCTGCCATGCATGAGCGCGCCGCGGAGGCGCTGGGCCTTCGCGGCCACTACCAGCTCATCGAGGTTGCCGGTGCCGATGCGGCGGGGCTTCGGATGATGCTCGAGGGCGTGCGGCGGCTCGGCTTCGCCGGCGTCAATGTCACCTACCCCTACAAGGAAGCGGTGGTCCCGCTGCTCGACGAGCTGGCGCCGGGCGCGGCCAGCATGGGCGCGGTCAACACCGTCGTCGTCAAGGACGGCCGCCTGACCGGCCACAACACCGACACCACGGGCTTTGCCCGCGCGGTGGCGCCGTTGCTGGCGCCCGCGGGGAATGCCGTTGCGGTGATCGGCGCCGGCGGCGTCGGCAAGGCGATCGCGTTTGCACTGGCGAGCCTGGAGGTGTCCGACATCCGCATCTTCGACAGCGAGCCGGCGCGCGCGGCGATGCTCGTCTCCCTGCTGGCGCCACGGGGCGGCGCAAGGATCGCCGCAAGCGTCGAGGATGCGCTGCACGGCGCAACCGGTCTCGTCAACGGCACGCCGGTCGGTATGCTGCCGGACCGGGGCATGCCGGTTGCAGCCACGCTGCTGCATGAAGGATTGTGGGTCGCGGATGCCGTCTACTCGCCGCTGATCACGCCGCTGCTGGCGGCGGCACGAGCCAGGGGCGCGCGGATCATGACCGGGCGGGAGCTCGCGATCTATCAGGCCGCCGACGCGTTCGAACTGTTCACGGGCCTTGCCCCGTCGACCGAGATCATGGGAGAGGCATTCGACGAGGTGATGGCGGCACGAAGCTCGGCCTATCACCCAGCGTAACATCCTGGCAGGCGCCCTGCTTGCCTTCGCAACCGCAACCGGCGTCCACGGCCAGGCTATCAAGCTCGCCGACGTCGCCGAGCTCTCGGGCGGCGGCGCCACCGTCGAGGCCAAATACGATCTCGCGCCCGAGCTGATGGCGCAGCTGCGCGCCAATCACATCCTCAACGACCGCGAGGGCGACGGCGAGTTCTTCCAGGTCTACACACATCTTCGACGAGCGCTTCTTCTTCGAGATCGTCGAGCGCAGGGATTATCAGGGATTTGGCGCAGCCAATGCCGGGATCAGGCTCGCGGCGCAATCGCGCGAAGTGCGGCCCGCGAGCATGCCGCGGGCGCAGGCCTTCTCCCTCTCCCCACAAGCGGGGAGAGGGAGAAGCGCCAGCTCACTTCATCTTGCACTTGTCGTGGAAGCGATCCTGGTCGTTCTCGACGATGGTCGCGACCGTCTTCAGTGAGAGCTGGCCTTCGCCGTCCTTCACCACGTCCTGCAGATAGAAGTTCTGCACCGGGATGTGGTTGTTGCCGTATTTGAAGGGGCCGCGCAGCGACTTGAAGTTGGCCTTCTCCATCTCGGCCTTCATCGCGTCCTTCTTGCTGGTGTCGCCCTTCACCGCGACCACCGCGCTGTTGATCAGCTGCGCGGCGTCATAGGCTTGCGCACCGTAATAGGTCGGACGCAGGCCGGTGTACTTCTTGCGATAGTCGGCGACGAAGCGCTTGTTCTGCTCGTTGGGGAGGTCGTTGACCCATTCCTGCGCGCCGGGCACCCCGAGCGCGTTCTCCTTCTGCAGCGGCAGCGACAGCTCGTCGACGGTGAACGCCGTGTAGAGCGGCATCGTGCTCTTCAGGCCGGCCTGGGCGTATTGGTTGAGGAACTGCACGCCGGCCGCACCGGGATAGAACACGAAGATCGACTCGGCGCCGGAGGCGCGCGCCTTGGAGAGCTCGGCGGAGAAATCGAGCTGGCTCGGCCAGACCGTGTATTCCTCGCCCTTGACCTCGCCCTTGAAGGTGCTCTTCACGCCGGCCAGCATGTCCTTGCCGGCCGCATAGTTCGGCCCGATCAGGAACACGCTCTTGACGCCCTTCTGGTTCATGTAGAGGCCCATGGCGGCCGGCGTCTGGTCGTTCTGCCAGGAGGTCGAGAACACGTACGGGCTGCACAGCTCGCCGGCGAGCTGCGAGGGGCCGGCATTGGCCGAGATCAGGAAAGTCTGCGAGTCCACCGCCGTCTTCAGCGAGGCCAAGAGCACGTTCGACCAGATATAGCCGACGATGAAATCGACCTTGTCGGACTGCACCAGCTTCTCGGTCTTCTGCTTGCCGACGTCGGGCTTCTGGCCGTCATCCTCGTAGATGACTTCGACCGGCTTGCCGTCCATCTTGCGGCCGATGTGGTCGAGCGCCAGCTCGAAGGAGTTGCGCATGTCGTTGCCGATCACGGCGGTCGGGCCGCTGAAGGTCGAAACGAAACCGATCTTGATGGTGTCGCCGGCGAATGCCGGGCTCGCCAGCACCAGCGCCGCTGCGCCCGCCAGCCAGAATGCCGTCCTCATAACCAATCCCCTCCACATTATTGAGCCCGGAAACGCGGTGATCGCCGCCCCGGGTCGTCTCTATTGAACGCAAAATTCATCGAGCCGCCAATGGCTCAGCGCCTGCCCTGCACCATATTTCGCCCTAATCGGCGAAGGCAAGAAATATAATTCTACATACTTCGGCCAACCCTGCGGCGCTTTCTCGCGCCTGATCGATACATCCGGCCTATGCGGCGATTGATGACGGCTATTGGACTGCAGCGCCCGAACCGCACTTAAATGGGGGTGTGGAGCAGCGAGATTCGAGGGTACGTCATGACCACGACACCGCATCGCGTCGTCATCGTCGGGGCCGGCTTCGGCGGGCTGGAGGCGACCTACCGGCTTGCGGGCGCGCCGGTCGAGATCACGCTGATCGACCGCCGTAACCATCATCTGTTCCAGCCGCTGCTGTACCAGGTCGCGACCGCCTCGCTCGCCACCAGCGAGATCGCGTGGCCGATCCGGCACCTGATGCGCGACCGGCCCGAGGTGACGACGCTGTTCGCGACCGTCAGCGGCGTCGACGCGGCAAGGCGCAGCGTGCTGATCGACGACGGCAGCGAGGTGCCCTACGACACGCTGGTGCTCGCGACCGGCGCGCGTCACGCCTATTTCGGCCACGACGAATGGGAGCAGTTCGCGCCGGGCCTGAAGACGCTGGAAGACGCGACCACGTTGCGCCGTCACATCCTGGTGGCGTTCGAGCGCGCCGAGCGCGAGACCGATCCGGCCAAACGCGCGGCGCGGCTGACCTTCGTCATCGTCGGCGCCGGCCCCACCGGCGTCGAGCTCGCCGGCACCATCGCCGAGATGGCGCATCACACGCTGCCAGCCGACTTCCGCAACATCGACACGACGAAAGCACGCGTGGTGCTGGTCGAGGCGGGGCCACGCGTGCTCGCAGGCTTTGCCGACGACCTCTCGGCCTATGCGCAGGCCTCGCTGGAGAAGATCGGCGTCGAGGTCGTGCTGGGACAGGCCGTCACCGAAATCAATCGCGAGGGCGTGGTGTTCGGCGGCAAGCTGCTCGAGGCCAAGACCAGGATCTGGGCCGCCGGCGTGCGCGCTTCGCCCGCCGCCGAATGGCTGGGCGCACCAGCCGACCGCGCCGGACGCGTGCAGGTCGAGGCGGACCTGACCATCCCCGGCCATCCCGAGATCTTCGCGATCGGCGATACCGTCAGCATCAACGCCTGGGACGGCAAGCCGGTGCCGGGCATCGCGCCGGCCGCCAAGCAGCAGGGGAAGCATGTCGCCGAGACCATCAAGGCACGCCTGCGCGGCGCTGCCACCGGCCCGTTCCGCTACAAGCACGCCGGCAGCCTCGCCCAGATCGGCAAGCGGCTCGCTGTGATCGACTTCGGTCGCTTCAAGCTGCGCGGCACCATTGCGTGGTGGATCTGGGGCATCGCCCACATCTACTTCCTGATCGGCCTCCGCCACCGTCTCAGCGTCGCGCTGAGCTGGTTGTGGATCTACGCGCGCGATCAACGCGCGGCGAGGTTGATCACGCAGGGGAGCAGCAAGGTGGTGTAGGAAGGCTTCTCTCGTGTCCCGGACGCGACGCGGCATGAAAATGACGCGACGCAGAGCCGGGACCCCGAATTGTGGGCCCGGCTCTGCAGCGCAGCGCTACGCGCCGCACTGCGTCCGGGGCATGAGACCTACTTCACCAGCTCGCATCCGCCCTCCGCCAACGGCCGAAACGCCTGCTCCGCGGAGATGGTCGAGACCAGCTTGTAATAGTCGTAGGGATATTTCGACTCCTCCGGCTTCTTCACCTCGAACAGATACATCGGATGCACGACGCGGCCGTCCTGGCGGATCGTGGTGTCGCCGAACAGTTTGTCCTTGCCCTTGAACTTCTTCATCTCGGGCACCGCGTCCTTGGCGTTGTCGCTGCCGGTCGCCGCGACGGCGTTGAGGTAAGCGAGCGTCGAGGCATAAACGCCGGCCTGGTTGCCGCTCGGCATCTTGCCGTTCATGCCGGGCCGCGCGGCGAACCGCTTCGCGAAGGCGCGGGTATCATCGTTCATGTCCCAGTAGAAGGCTTCCATCAGCTGGAGGCCCTGCGCGACCTTGATGCCCATGCCGTGGACGTCGTTGATGAAGAGCAGAAAGGCGACGAGCTTCTGGCCGTTCTGCTGGATGCCGAATTCGGCGGCCTGCTTCACCGCGTTGATGGTGTCGCCGCCGGCATTCGCAAGACCGATCACCTGGGCCTTCGAGCCCTGCGCTTGCAACAGGAAGGAGGCGAAGTCGGAGGTGCCGAGCGGATGCTTGGAAGAGCCGAGCACCTTGCCGCCGTGGCCTTCGATATACTTTTGCGCCTCGGCCTCGATGCCCTTGCCGAGCGCGTAGTCGACCGTGAGAAAATACCAGTCCTTGCCGCCGCGCGACATCATCGCGGCTGCAGTGGTATTGCCGGTCGCCCAGGTGTCATTGACCCATTGGATGGTGTTGGGCGAGCAGGCCTTGCCGGTGAGGTCCGAGCTTGCGGTCGAGGACGCCAGGAACGTCATGCGGCTGTCGCGCAGCAGCGTGTTGATGGAGAGGCCGACCGCCGAGTTCGGCACGTCGACGATGGCATCGACGCCCTCGACGTCGAGCCATTTGCGCGCGATGGCATTGCCGACATCGGCCTTGTTCTGATGGTCGGCATAGACGATCTCGACCTTGATGCCCTTGCCGCCGCCGTTGAAATCCTCCGCCGCCATGCGCGCGGCTTCCACCGAGCCCATTCCGTTGGTGTCCTGGAAAATGCCGGAGATGTCGTTGAGCACGCCGACACGCACGACATTGTCCGAGATCTCGGCGTTCGCCGCGCCGGTCACCAGGCTCGCGGCCAGCGCAAGCGTCCACTTCAGATTTTTCATTGAGTCCTCCCCTGCTTTATTGTTCCGGTCGTGTCAGGCCGGAATGATCGTCACCGGCAGGCTGTCCAGCCCGCGCAGCGTGTTGTTGAAGCGGCGCTTCGGCTCGCCTGCGATCTCGATGCTGGCGATGCGGCGCGCCAGCGCCGAAAGCATCGTCTCGCCTTCCAGCCGCGCCACGAGTTGGCCGACGCACATGTGGATGCCGGAGCCATACCCAACATGGCCGGAGGTGCGGCGGGTAATGTCGTAGCTTTCGGGCTTGTCCCAGCGCCTGGGATCGCGATTGGCCGCGGCGAGGAACATCAGCACTTTCTCGCCTTCGCCGATGGTCGCGCCGGACAGTTCGACGTCACGCGTCGTGGTGCGGAAGAAGGTCTGCACCGGGCTTTCGAACCGCACGGCCTCCTCGAAGGCGTTGCGCGCCAGCGTGAGGTCATCGCGCAAGCGTTGCCATTGCTCGGGGAAACGCGCCAGACAATAGACGGCGGCACCGATGCCATTGACCGTGGTGTCGAGGCCGGCCGACAACAGCGAGCGCACCAGTAGCGGCGCTTCAGTCGCAGTGATCGCGCCCTCATCGACATGGGCGTGGATGCAGGCCCCGATGCCGCCGGGCGTGAGATTGTCACGCTGGCATTGCGCGGTGACATAGGCTTGATGTGGCGCCGAGCGCGCGATGGCTTCCTGGCGCAACTCATTGGGCGGGCCGAACGCGTTGAACACGACGCTCGCATAAGGGATGAGATGCTCACGGCCTTCGGGCTTCAGCCCCAGCGCGTCCGGGAAGATCGAGAGCGGATAGGCTTCCGCGAGATCCGTGATGGCGTCAAAACTGCGCTTGGCGAGCAGCATATCGACTCGTTCTTCAGCCGCCGCCGCAAAGCGGTCGCGGAGCCCCTTCATCACGGTCGGTGACAGCACCTTCGACAGCACGGCACGGGTGCGGGTGTGCGCGGGCGGGTCGGCTTCGAGGATCAGGCTCGGCGGCCGCCACGGCGTCTCCTTCTTGAAATCGCTGAGGCCGACACCGCGGCTGGAGCAGAAGGTCGCGGGATCGTTCAGCACCGCATGGACCTCGGCATAGCGCGCCACGCCGTAGACGTTCCACTTGTCGAGATAGACCACCGGCCCCGCCTCCCGCAGCCGCTCGTGCGCGGGATAGGGGTCGGCGAAAAAATTCATCGCGAAGGGATCGACGTCGAGATGCGGAACGGCCGCGGAGCCGGACGATATTGGGGAGCCGGATACGCTCATAGGAGACCTCCCTCATTTTGATCTTGTGAAAGGATGGCGCTTGCCCTTAGGTCGGTCGGCCCACCGCGAGTCAGACCCCCGACATGCCTTCGCCTTCGACCAGATCCCGCCAGAAGCCCGCGCCTAGCGATGCGGGACCGACGCTCGATCTCGACCGCTACGTCCCGGCGTTCGTCACCTTCATCGCCAACAAGCTCTCGAACAGCGCGACCGCGTTCTATCAGCGGGAGTTCGGCGTCAACGTCACGGAATGGCGGATCATGTCGCTGCTGGCGATCGAGCCCGGCATTCCGGCTTCGCGCATCTGCCACGTCATCGGCTTCGACAAGGGACCGGTGAGCCGGACGCTTGCGGGCCTCGAGAAGCGCGGGCTGGTCTCGATCCGCACCGATCCCCATGACGGCCGCACCCATTCGATCGCGCTGACGGCGAAGGGCCGCACGACCCACGACAAGGTGATCGTCGCCGCGCTCGAACGCGAACGGCGGCTGTTGTCGTGCCTGAACAAGGACGAGCGCGAGGTGCTGATCAATCTGCTGCGCCGGCTGCACGAGAATCTCGGCGCGGTCACTGGCGGCACCGAGACCTGACAGGTCGCAGGCGGGGCACCAGCTACCGTCACGTCCAGGCATACGCCGGCGCTTGCCGACGGCACGATTCGGGCCGAGCATCGTTTCCTCCAGGATCAGACGCGGCGGTTTTTCCCGCCGTCATCTCTGCCTGGAACGGTTCGCATAAATTAGTTGCTTAAGCAACAAAATAATCGGCAGGATATTGCTGCAGGCTTGCTGGCCTATTGGGCACGCCCAGCTCTCGTGTCCCGGACGCGCTGCAGCGTGGAAACGCTGCTGCGCAGAGCCGGGGCATGAGAGCCGCTAGCCGTGGACGGAACGGCCTATCCGACGCACCCAATCCACTCCGCCGACGCATCATCATTCAATCGCGCGACCGCATCGGCGCGCCGTGTCAGCACGGCACGCTGGTTGATGTAGCCCTTGTCGGTGATCTCGCCGCCGTCGACTGAGGGCGGCTCGGCGAGCAGCAGCGCGCGCGTGGCGTGGCCGGAGGAGTTGGGGCCCTGCTGCCTCAGTTTCGCCAGGCCCTGCGCGATCGCGCTCCTGACCTTGTCATGTGCGAGCACCTCGTTCACATCGGCCGTCTCGGGCAGACCGGCGTGGATGCGGCAGGCCGCGATGTTCGGGATCACGAGGAAACGCACCTCGTCACCGCCGTGCCCTGACACGACGATGTCCTGCGCCAGCGGCGCCAGCGCGGCGATCCCGGCAACGCGCAGCGTGCCGACATTGACCCAGGTGCCGGAATTGAGCTTGAAATCTTCGGCGACGCGGCCGTCGAAGAACAGGCCACGCTCCGGCCGCGCGCTGTCGGCAAGCTTCACGGCATCGCCGATCAGATAGAAGCCCTCTTCATCAAAAGCCTGCCTGGTCAGCTCCGGCGCCTTCCAGTAGCCCGGCGTGACGTTGGGACCGCGCACCCGCACCTCCAGCTTGTCGCCGGACGTCACGAGCTTCAGTTCGGTGCCGGGAATGGGCACGCCGATATTGCCGGAACGTTCGGCGAGGAAATGGCAGTCGGTTGCGAGCGGCGACGTCTCGGTCGAGCCCCACGCCGAGACCATCGGCAGCGCGTGGCCGACCGTTTTGAGCGAGAGCTCTTCAAGCGCGTCCCAGAGATTCTGCGGCAGCGCCGCGCCGGCATAGAAGGCAAACTTTACCTCGCCGAAGAAACGGCGGCACAGCTCCTCGTCGCCGCGCAGCGCCGCGATCAGCATGTCGAAGCCGCGCGGCACGTTGAAATAGACCGTGGGCATCACGCTTCTGAGGTTCGCCAGTGACGTCGCGAACAGCCCGGGCGCGGGCTTGCCGCCGTCGATATAGAGCGAGCCGCCGTTGCGCAGCACGAGGTTGAAATTGTGGTTGGCGCCGAAAGTGTGGCTCCAGGGCAGCCAGTCGAGAATGACGAGATCGCCGCGGCCCTGCTGCAGGAAGGTCCAGGTCTGCGCCTTCGCCTGCTGGCTCGAGGTCAGCATGCGCTGGGTGTTGATGACAGCCTTGGGCGTGCCGGTCGAGCCTGACGTGAACAGGAGTTTTGCGATCGTATCCGGCGTCACCGCGGCGAACGCCGTTGCGACGTCGGGACCCTCCGGCGTCGCCGCGATCGTGCGGAAGGCGAGCGCGTCGCCATCGCCGGCGTTGCCGCTGATGATCTGCGCCGTGTGCAGCGGCTTGACCGCGGCCAGCGCCGCCGCGAATGACTTGGTCGCGGAGACATAGATCGCGCCCGGATCGAGCAGCGCGACCATGCTCTTGAGCTTGTCGAAATCTTTCGACATCAGCGAATAGGCCGGCGAGATCGCCGCCGAGGGCACGCCGACATGCTGGGCGGCAAGCGCGAGCAGCGCATGGTCGATGCTGTTGTCGGAGAGGATCGCCAGCGGGCGCTCGGCGCTCAAGCCCTGCGCCAGGATCCAGGACGCCGCCGCGCGCACCCGGTGCTGCGCCTGCGCATAGGTGACAGTGGTCCAGGGCAGCTCGACATGGCCGCGCTCGGCCAGGAAGATCGTATCCGGCGTTTGCTGCGCCCATTGCTCCAGCCAGTCGCCGACGCAGCGCGCGCCATCGCGCAACGGTTCGGGCGAGCGCAGCACGATGCTGCCGTCGGCGCGATGCTCGGCGACGGTTCTGGGTGTTGCGAACAGGCTTGCAGCATCGCCGCGTGCGGCGGTTGTCATGGTTTCCTCCTCCGCCCGGATCCCCGGATCGGCGGCAGCCTCGTTCCGGGCTGCTTTGGCCATAATGTTGGGCAGGACAATTGTTGTCGTCAACAACAATCTTTCGCGACGGCGCCCGAGGCGCTAAGCTTGCGCGGCAGGAGACACGATGTGACAGCCACCGCGCCCCAGACCTCCCCACGCAAACGAGCGAGCAACGGCACCGCGCGGCGGATCGACGCCGACGAGATCGGCCTCGACGCGCTGGTGGGGCACGCCGGCTATGCGGTGCGGCGCTTCCAGATCTGGATCTTTCAGGACTTCATCAGGACGCTTGGCGCGGTCGACATCCGGCCGACGCAATATTCGGTACTGACGGTGATCGGCGCCAATCCGGGTCTGTCGCAGATGGCGGTGGCGAAACGCCTCGGCATCGAGCGCGCCCGGCTGGTGCACCTGCTCGACAGCCTGGAGCAGCGCAAGCTCGTGAAGCGGGTCAAGTCGAAGGCGGACCGTCGCTCCCATGCGCTGCATCTCACGATCCAGGGCGAGACGGCGCTGGCAAAGTTCAAGCGCCTCGCGGCCGAGCACGAACGGCATGTCGAGGCGAAGATCGGCAAGGAAAACCGGGCGCAGCTGCTGCGAATCCTTGCCGGCTTCACCTGATCTCGACTGCCTATGATTTGAGCAGATGCCCGTCACAGGGCGCTGACATCACGGCCCGCCCGCCTGTCGAATTATCCCCCAAGCCACTGATCAGACGGATAATATCCGCAGCTTCATTCCTGCCCGGATAATGTACACAATGGCACATCGCTTGCTTCGCTCCGGGCGAAGACAGATTGCCGGAGTTTTGTCGCCATGAGGGCTGAAATGGGGGCTGAGCAGCCTGAAACGATCGCCGCGATCGTGGCCGCGCATCGCGCGGGCACGTTGACGCCGGCAGAGACGATCGCGCGGACCTATCAGCGCATCCGCGACCATGATGATCCCGCCATCTTCATCAGCCTGCGCGACGAAAAGGATGCGATCGCGGAGGCCGAAAAGCTGGCCGCGAAGGATCCCGCCGGCCTGCCGCTCTACGGCGTGCCTGTCGCGGTGAAGGACAATATCGACGCGCTGGGCTTTCCGACCACGGCGGCCTGCCCCGCCTTCTCCTTTACGCCCACACACGATTCGACGGCGGTGGCGCGGTTGCGCGCGGCCGGCGCGATCATCATCGGCAAGACCAATCTCGACCAGTTCGCGACCGGTCTCGTCGGCGTGCGCTCGCCCTATGGTATCCCCAGAAATTCGATCCGCGAGGATCTCATTCCCGGCGGCTCCAGCTCGGGCTCCGCCGTCGCCGTCGGCGCCGGCCTCGTGCCGCTATCGCTCGGCACCGACACCGCCGGCTCCGGCCGCGTGCCGGCGATGCTCAACAACATCGTCGGGCTGAAGCCGAGCCTCGGCATGATCTCGAACGCGGGGCTGGTGCCGGCCTGCCGCACGCTCGATTGCATCTCGGTCTTCGCCCTGACGGTCGACGACGCGGCGCTGGCGCTGTCCGTGATGGCCGGGCCGGACGCAGCCGATCCGTTCTCACGCGACCGGCCGCTGGGCGCGATCACGCCGTTCCCGGCAGGCTTGCGTCTCGGCGTGCCGCGCAAGGGTCAACTGATCTTCTTCGGCGACAAGAAGGCGGAGGCCGCCTACGCCGATGCGTTGAAGCGCTGGACTGCGCTCGGCGCGACGCTGGTCGAATTCGACCTCGAGCCGTTCTATGAGACGGCGCGGCTGCTCTATGAGGGTCCGTGGGTCGCCGAGCGCTATCTCGTGATAAAGGACCTGCTGGCGTCCGCGCCCGATTCGATTCACCCCGTGACGCGCGAGATCACCGCCGCGGGAGCGCGGCTCACCGCAGCGGATACGTTCTCGGCGCTCTACCGCCTGCAGGGCCTGCGCAAGATTGCCGAGCGCACCTTTGCCAATATCGACGCGCTGGTGCTGCCGACGGCGCCGACCGCCTATACCACCGCGCAGGTGCTCGCCAATCCGATCGAGCTCAACAGCCGGCTCGGCACCTACACCAATTTCGTCAACCTGCTCGACCTCTGCGGCCTCGCTCTGCCGGCAGAGATGCGCGGCGACGGCGTCCCGTTCGGCATCACGCTGCTCGCGCCCGCGCGGCATGACGCGCTGCTGGCGAGCATCGGCCGCGTCTTTCATGCGGATACAAAGTTGAGCCTCGGCGCGAAGGGCACGGCGCAAGCACCGCTGCCGCCCTTGCCGGCAAGTGGCGGCGACGAGATCCCGATCGCGGTCGTCGGTGCACATCTCTCTGGCATGGCGTTGAACGGTGAATTGACGGCGTTGAACGCGAAGTTGATCGAGGCGACGAAGACCGCGCCCGACTACAAGCTCTACGCGCTCAAGACCACGCCGCCGAAGCCGGGCATGCTGCGGGTTGCGGCCGGCCACGGGGCGTCGATCGAGCTGGAGGTCTGGTTGCTGTCGTCCTCCGCGTTCGGCAAGTTCGTCAACGCGATCCCCGCGCCGATGGCGATCGGCACGGTGCGCCTCGCCGATGGCCGCAGCGTGAAGGGATTTCTCGTCGAGCCCGAGGTGCTGGGCGAGGCGCGGGATATCACGGCGTATGGCGGCTGGCGGAAATTCATGGCCGAAGCTGCAACAAAGCAGGTCTCGTAGGGTGGGTTAGCGCAGCGTAACCCACCTCTTTAGTTTCCGCGGAGACAGAAGTGGTGGGTTACGCCTTCGGCTAACCCACCCTACGACTTCACACCGACACCGCGTAGATCTCGTACTCCCCGCGTACCAGCTCGATATGCGCACGCATCGCAGCGGCGGCGCCCTGCTTGTCGCCGCGCATGATGGCGACGACGACGCGGTCGTGCTCGGCTTGCGATTTGGCGAGACGGCCGAGGTTACGAAACTGGGCGCGGCGGAACGGCTGCACGCGCACCCGCGTCGCCAGCGTGATCTCGGCGATGTAGCCATTCTGAGATCCCGCGTAGATCGCGTTGTGGAAGCGCTCGTTGACTTCGTGGAAACGCTCGGGATTGCCCGCGTAGCTCAGCACCCTCAACTCCTCGTGCACGGCCTCCAGACCGTGGCGCTCGGCCGCCGACATGCGTTCGGCGGCAAGACCTGCGCACATCGCCTCGAGCTCTGCCATCGCCTCGAACATGCTCGTCAGACGCTCGACCGAGGGCTGCGCCACCACCGCGCCGCGATGGGCACGCGCCTCGACGAGGCCGCTCGCCACCAGCTGGCGCAACGCCTCGCGCACCGGCGTCCGCGACACGCTGAAGCGGCGCGCGATGTCGGTCTCGTCCAGCGGCGAGCCGGGAGCCAGGGTGCCGCGCACGATCTCGTCGGCGAGCTGCAGGCGCAACTCTTCGGCGCGCGTGACCTTCTGCACCGATGGCGAGGCCCGGTCGACGCGCGGCACCACCGGCTCAGCCGGCAATGTTCCGGGCGGAAAGTCGTCAAGCGTCATACGGTCAGGTCTCTTTCGGCTCGTCGATGATGCTGACATGGGCGGCGACGACGCGCCAGCCCTCCGGGAAGCGAATCCAGGTCTGCATCTGCCGGCCGACCTTGCCGGGCGCCGTGTCGCGATAGAACAAAGTGGAGGCAACGGCCGTGTCGCGGCCATAGCTGGAGATGACGGTCTTTGCGGTGCGGCGATTGAGGCCGACCGGCGAGCGCGCGGCGCGGAAGCCGTTGATCGCCTCATAGCCGTAGAGGTTCTCGCCGATGCCGTAGCGCAGCGTGCGGGGATCGTTGCGGAAGAGCTCGCCGAGCACGGCGACGTCATTGGTGATGAGCGCCTGCTCATAGCGGTCGAATGCGGCTTTGACTTCCGCGATCACCTCGGGGAGATCGATCTCCATGTCAGATTCCTCTCGGCGACGGCGCAGCGGCTACGCCCATCTTTTCCAAGGCGTGCGCGACGCGGAGCGCGATGTCTTCGCGCCAGGGCGCCGCGATGATCTGCACGCCGATCGGCAGCGGCTCGAGCGGCACCGGAACTGCGACCACCGGCAGGCCGATGAAGGAGATCGGCTGGGTGTGGATGCCGATATTGGCACGCACCGGCAGCTCGACGCCGTCGAGGTTGAAATTCACCTGGCCGAGTTTCGGCGCGGTGCAGGGCGTCGCCGGCGCGAGCAGTACGTCGACCGACCTGAAGATCTCGGCGAGCTCGGCGCGATACCAGCGGCGGAATTTCTGCGCGCGTTCGACCAGCGCTGCCGGCACCATGGCGCCCGCGATCAGCCGGTCGCGCACGGCCGGATCGAAGTCGTTCGCGCGCTGGCGCAGGCGATCGAG
Source organism: Bradyrhizobium symbiodeficiens (assembly GCF_002266465.3). NCBI lineage: Bacteria > Pseudomonadati > Pseudomonadota > Alphaproteobacteria > Hyphomicrobiales > Nitrobacteraceae > Bradyrhizobium > Bradyrhizobium symbiodeficiens. The sequence continues at coordinate 6,805,126 of NZ_CP029427.2, forward strand.
ATGCAGCGAGGCGCCTTCGGTGGTGGAGATGACATAAGCCGCCGCGCGAGCGCGCGCAGCCTCGGGAATGTCGACTACCTTCGTCGCGCCGAGCGCCCTGGCGACACGGCTGACGGCCTCGACCGCTTCCGGAAACACGTTCTTCTGGAAATATCCGCCGGCGATGGCGATGCGCAGATCCGAGACCGGATTGGCGATCAGCGGCAGCGTCGGCTCCAGCCCGCGCGTGGTGCAGGCGCTGTCCTCCGCGTCCGGGCCCTGCATCGCATCATAGGCGAGTGCGAGATCGGCGACGGAGCGCGCGAACGGGCCGAGATGATCGAGGCTCGCCACGAAAGGAAACGAGCGCGCCCGTGACAGCCGGCCATAGGTCGGCTTCAGACCGAAGATGCCGCAGAACGAGGACGGCACGCGGATCGAACCATTGGTGTCCGAGCCAAGCGCGATCGGCACCAGCGCGCCGCCGACGGCACTGCCCGAGCCGCCGGACGAGCCGCCGGTCATTCGCGTGGTGTCGTGCGGATTGCGCGAGGGGCCATCATGGACGTTCTCGCCGGTGAAGTCGTAGGCGTATTCGCCCATGTTGAGCGCGCCGACCAGCACGGCACCGGCGGCTTCCATGCGCTCGATCAGCGTCGCATCGCGCGACGCGGGCGCGCGATCACGGTTGATCTTCGAGCCTGCGCGCGTGGGAAGCCCGGCGACGTCAAACAGGTTCTTCACCGCGAAGGGAACGCCGGCAAGCGGGCCGACATCCTTGCCGGCGGCGATATCGGCATCGATCGCACGTGCGTTGGCGCGGGCGCGATCTGCGGTGACATCGGTGAAGGAATTGAGGATGCCGTCATGCTGCTTGATGCGCGCGAGAGCGGCTTCGGTCGCATCGAGCGCGGACATCTTGCCACCCGCAACCGCCTTGGCGATTTCGGCGGCCGTCATCTCTGGCTTGCTGGTCATGGCAACATCAAGCGGTGAAGATCGGCGCCGGCTCGGTCTCGTCCGGCAGCGCAAATTCGTCGACCAGGCGGCCGAGCCGCAGCGACACTTCGAGATTGGCACGCACCGCGGGCCTCCAGGCCTCCTCGACCGGCAGCGCCAGCGCTTTCGATACGGCGTCGATATAATCGTCCAGCGGTTCGGCCATCACTCTCTCAAGCTGATCTCAGTGCACGCTCAGTGTACCTGCAACGGCGGATGCGGGATCGCCGTCAGCAGCTCCTTGGTGTAGTCGTCCTGCGGATCGCTCAAGACCTGCTCGGAAGAGCCTTCCTCGACGATTCGACCCGTCCGCATCACAATGACACGATCGCACAACAAGCGCACTACGTTCAAATCATGCGAGACGAACAGATAGCTCATACCTAGCCGTGCTTTCAGGTCCTGCAGCAGGTTTAGCACGACGGCCTGCACCGAGACGTCAAGCGCCGCAGTCGGCTCGTCCAGGATCACCAGCTTCGGATGCAGTGCGATCGCGCGGGCGATGCCGACGCGGGCCTTCTGCCCGCCGGAGAGCTGGTGCGGAAAGCGATCCAGCAGATTGTGCGGGAGGCCGACCATGGTGGCCAGCTCCTCGCAGCGGGCGCGGAGCGCGTCGCGGCCCCTGATGTCGCTCAATTGCATGATGGGGTCGGCAATGGCGCGCGCGGCGGTGAAGCGCGGATTGAGGCTGTCGGTCGGGTCCTGGAACACCATCTGGATGCGGCTGCGCTGCGGCAGCCGGGCGAACGACGCAGGCTGGATGGCGCCGATGTCCTCGCCGTCGAACTGGATCAGGCCGGAGGTCTGGTCGAGCAGCCGCATCACCATCATCGACGTGGTCGATTTGCCGCAGCCGGATTCGCCGACCAGGCCGACGCTCTCGCCGTGACCGATCGAGAAGCTGATGCCGTCCACCGCGCGGAACACATCGGGCTCCAGCGGTGGCTTGCGGCCGAACAGCTTTCCGAGCGTGGCGGTGGCCCCTTGGCGGGGGTATTCCTTCACGAGCTTTTCAATGAGGAGAAGGGGCTTCTGGCTCTCCGCACCTGATACGGCGGTCGGGGCCACGGACGCCGCGCTCGCGGCAGCAGCGGCTGCGCCCTCCTCTTCCGGCAGCAAATCCCGCAGGCTCACGCCGAGCCGCGGCGTCGCGCGCATCAGCTTCTTGGTGTAGGGGTGCTGCGGGCTCGCAAAGATGTCGGCGGCCTTGGCGGTCTCGACCACGCGGCCCTTCTCCATCACCACCACGCGATCGCAATAGGCGGCGGCGAGGCCGAGATCGTGTGTGATCAGGATGGTCGACATCGCCTTGCGTTTTGTCAGTTCGACGATCAAATCCATCACCGCCTTCTGGGTGGTGACGTCGAGGCCGGTGGTCGGCTCGTCCGCGATCAGCAGTTGCGGATTGCAGGCCAGCGCGAGCGCGATGACGACGCGCTGGCACATGCCGCCGGACAGCTCGAACGGATAGGCGTGATAGCGCTCGCGCGGGCGGGCGATCTTGACCTGTTCCAGCGCCTCGATCGCCTTCTCGCCGTGATCGGCGACCTGAGCCTGCTGCACATGGGTGCGCAGCACGTCCTCGATCTGGTCGCCCACTTTCCGGATCGGGTTCAGCGCCGCGCGCGGATTCTGGAAGATCATCGAGACTTCGCGGCCGCGCAAATCGCGCATCTGGTCTTCGCTCGCGGCCTTCACGTCGATGCCGGAGAACATCACCGAGCCCTCGGCGATCCGCCCGGCACGGTCGAGGATGCGCATCACCGCATAGGACGTCACCGACTTGCCGGAGCCGGACTCGCCGACGATGGCGAGCGTCTCGCCCTTGGCGACGGAGATGCTGACATGCTGCACGGCTTTGACGATGCCGCGGCGGGTGGAGAATTCGACGGTGAGGTCCTGGACGTCGAGCAAGGGCTGGGCGGTCATGAACGGCTCCCGTCACCCAAAAAGTGCGAAAACAACCCCATGCACAGTAGAACGGGATTGAATTCGTTGAGGAATTTTGGACGGAAATTGGCCATCACGTCCTCCGCTGGGGGTCGATGATGTCGCGCAGGCCGTCGCCGAGGAGGTTGAAGCAGAACACCGCGATCATCAGCGCGAGCCCGGGGAACAGCGCGATCCACCACTCGCCCGAGACCATGAAGCCCGCGCCTTCGGCGACCATGATGCCCCACTCCGCGGTCGGCGGGCGGACGCCGAGGCCGATGAAGGAGAGGCCTGCGGCATTGAGGATGGCGTATCCCATCGTCAGAGACATCTGCACGATCATGATCGGCATGATGTTCGGCAGGATGTGCACCAGGAGGATACGGAATTCGCCGTTGCCGGAGAGGCGCGCGGCCTGCACGAAGCCGGCATTACGGCGGACATTGGCCTCGGCGCGCGCGACGCGGGCATAGAGCGGGAAGTTCACGATGGCGGTGGCGAGGATGATGTTCTGCACGGTGTTGCCGAGGGCGGCGACGATGCCCATCGCCAGCACGAACAGCGGGAAGGCCATGATGGTGTCGGCGATGCGGCCGACGATCCGATCGGTCCAGCCGCCGAAATAGCCGGCCGCGATGCCGGCGAGGCCGCCCATCAGGAACACCAGCACGACGGAGGCGACCGCGATGAACGCGTCGAGCCGTGTTGCCACGATGACGCGACTGAAAATGTCACGGCCGAGCTGGTCGGTGCCGAACCAGTGCGCGGCCGACGGCGGCTTCAGAGCAGCAGCTGTATCCGAGGCGAGTGGATCGTAGGGCACGACGTAGGGGCCGAAGATCGCGGCGACGAGGATCAGGATCAGCAGGGCAAAGGCGAAGCCCGTGACCTTGTTCTCGCCGAGCACGTAGCGGGTCTGTTCGAGGATCGCAGTCAGTCCCGAGGTGCGTGCGGGACCGGCGGGTTCAACAGCAGGCGCAACGGAGCTCATGGGATCACTCCTGAAGCTTCATGACCTTGGGGCAAATCGGCGAGCTGGGAGCTTGCTTCACCTCTCCCGCTTGCGGGAGAGGTCGCATTGCATCGAAAGATGCAATGCGGGTGAGGGCTCTCTCCTCTTGGGGGTTCTCGATTGCGGAAGCACCCTCTCCCCAACCCTCCCCCGCAGGCGGGGGAGGGAGCGCACCGTCCACGCGGCTCGCACCAGACGCGATCATCATGGTTCAGCCCTCCAACCGGACGCGCGGATCGATCACGCCGTACAAAATGTCAATCACGAGATTGAGCAGCACGTACATCACCGCCATGGTCAGCACGAAGCCCTGCACCGGTGCGAAGTCCGACGAAATCAGCGCTTCCACCGCATAGGAGCCGATGCCGGGCCAGGCGAACACTTTTTCGACCAGCACATTCGCTCCGAGCAGGAACGAGAACACCATGCTGAGCGTGGTGATCACGGGCAGCATCGCGTTGCGGAACGCGTAGGTGACGATCACGGTCGCCGGCGACAGGCCGCTGGCGCGGGCGGTGCGGACGAATTCCGACGACAGCACCGCCAGCATCGAAGCGCGCGTCATGCGTGCGATCGGCGCCAGCGAGAAGATCGCAAGCGTCGTCGCCGGCAGAATGAGCTGACTCAGTGCCGAGCGGAACGCCTCGAGGTCGCGCGCGATCAGCGTGTCGATCAGATAGAAGCCCGTCACCGTCGGCGGCGCGCTGTAGAACACATCGAGGCGTCCGAGCGGTGCGGGCGACCAGCCGAGCCGGAAATAGAAGACATAGACCAGCACGAGGCCGGTGAAGAACACCGGCAGCGAGACCCCGGCCGTGGTCGTGACGCGACATAAATGATCGACCCATGATCCCGGCCGCGTGGCCGCCAGCACGCCGAGCGGAATGGCGATCACGACCGAGACGATCAACCCGAGCAGCGTCAGCTCGGCGGAGGCCGGCAGGCGGTTGCGGATCTCGGCCGCGACCGGCTGGCCCGTGGTCAGCGAGTTGCCGAAATCGCCATGGGCGAGATCGTTGGTGTAGCGGAAGAACTGCTCGATCAGCGGCTTGTCGAGGCCGAGCTTCTTGCGGATTTGCTCGACGGCCTCCTTGGTCGCGGCAGGACCGGCGAAGTAAGCGGCGGGATCGCCCGGAAGCGCGCGCGTCAGCAGGAAGGTGACGATGACGACGCCGATCAGCGACGGAATCGCGAACATCAGGCGCTTGCCGATCATGGTCAGCATGGGGCTCGCTCCGCTCGCGCGAATGGCGAATAGCGAATGGCGAGTGGGTATTCGCACCTGTCGGCCATCACGTCCCCCTATTCGCTATTCGCCACTCCCCACTTGCACCTCTCACCCCTTCACCAGCGCACGGTAATCCAGCCTGCGGTGGAACCAGTACTGGTAGCCGCTGATGTTCTTCTGCATCGCGACGTTGACGAAGGGCTGGTAGAGCGGGATGCGCGGGATGTCGGTGAAGGCGAGATCGACGAAGCCCTTCACGTCCTTGTCGTAGGTGGCGGTGTCGCCGCTTGCTGCCGCGGTGCGCGCGCCGTCGATCAGCTTGTCCATCTCCGCCGACTTGTAGCTCATGGTGTTGAAGACGGAATTGTTGCCGTGATAGCACCAGTAGAAGAAGTATTCGGGGTAATCGAGCCAGCCCGAGAACACGTTGGTGAAGAGCGGCATCTCCTTCTTGTTCAATTCGGTGCGCCAGTTGGCGCCGGGCACCTTGTTGATGGTGGTCTTGATTCCGATCTGGGCCAGGCTCTCCTGTACCAGCACGCAGAGCGGCTCGTTGACGCCGGCGAAGTTCAGGTCGAACGAGATCGTGGTCTCGAAGCCGTTGGCCATGCCCGCTTCGGCCATCAACGCCTTCGCCTTCTCGATGTCGGTGTTGTATTTGTGCGGCTGCGGCCAGGCGACTTCGGTGGCCTTGTCCTTCGGCGCGCCGAACATCGGGTTGGCGAGGCCGAACATCACCGCGTCCATGATCTTCTGATAGGGCAGCGCATAGGCGACGGCCTGACGCACCTTGGGATTGTCGAACGGCGGCTTGGTGACGTTCATGCCGATGTACTGGATGCCGTTGGAGAACGGCAGCGACACCACGTTGAGCTTGCCGTTCGCCTTCATCTCCTGGAAGTCCTTGTTCGGCAGTTCGTAGGAGATGTCGGCGTCGCCACGCTCCAGCAGGGCGCGGCGGTTGCCGGCCTGCGGCACCATGCGCCAGATCACGCGCTTGATCTTCGGCAGCGGACCGCAGACCCAGTCGTCGTTGCGCTCCATGATGACTTCGGTGCCGGCGGTCCACTTCGTCACCTTGTAGGCGCCGGAGCCCGCGGTCTGCTGCTTGGTGTATTCGAGACCCCAGGGATCCTTCTCGCTGGCGTGCTTCTTCACCAGCTCGGAATTGACGATGCAGGGCACGATCACGGCGAGATCGGGGATCGTCAGCCTGTCCTTCTTCAGGAAGTCGACGCGCACGGTGTGGTCGTCGACGACGACGAACTGCTCCGGCTTCGTGAGAGACCCCGCGCTCATCTGGAAGGTCGGGAAGCCGCCGACGCTGACGGCGCGGTCGAGCGACCACTTCACGTCCTTCGCGGTCACGGGCGTGCCGTCGTGGAATTTGGCGTTCTTGCGCAGCTTGAAGGTGACCGACTTGTCGTCGATCTTGAACTCCTCGGCGAGCTCGCCCTTGAACTTGTCGCGGTCGTAATAGGGCACGCCGCCGGGGCCGCTCTTCATCTCGTGGCTGATCAGGCGGTCGTAGCAATTCCAGGACACTTCATAGCCGGGCACGTTGGTGCCGACGCCGTGGATGTCGAGATTGTTGGGGCCGCCTTCCGAGACGATCAGCAGCGTCTCCGAGCGGGCGTCGGCATAGGCCGAGGAGACCACGGACGGCATGGCCGGAAGTGCCGCTCCGGCGGCCAATCCGGAAACGGACTTGAGGAAATCGCGGCGCTTCATGGCAATTGCTCCAACACGACGTTTTTGGTTGGAACCGGATTCGCAAGGTTCGTGCCAAGGCTCAACGGGAGCCTGAAATCACTTCATGGTACTGAAATCACTTGTGAATATCAGTTTCAGCGCGTGCGCGGCCTTCACCTCGATCTCGAAGATTGCATACAAAGATGCAGATTTGCTCATTTAATAAGCGACATTTGATGGTCGCCCTCCCAATAAGCATCATTGTCATTCCGGGCTGATGCGCAGCATCGAGCCCGGACTCCATCGGGGGCGGCAGCGTGCGCGGGACGATGGATTCTCAGGTGCGCAATTGCGTACCATAGCTCGCCGCTGCGCGGCGCCCCGGAATGACGAAGAGAGGTGGAGCGCGACCGCTCACTCCGCCCAGATCAACTCCTGCAACTCGACCAGATCATCCGCCTGCTCCTGCCAGCCCTCGATGCAGACATGGCTGTTGAGGTCGCTGGCGCGGTGCAGCAGCATCAGGGCCATCAGCCGGCGCTTCAGCGTGGTGTCGAGCTTCTCGTAGCCAAAGCCTTCGAGCAGGCTCTTTACCCTGCCGGGCCGGCCCGCCGCCATGAACGCGCCGGGGCCGAGCAGATCGTAATCGCGCCATCCCGCCAGCACGTCGCCGAAATCGAACAGGCCTGCGAGCGACCATTGGCCGTCATCGCAGGCAAGCAGGAAGTTCTCCGGAATGTATTCGCCGACCAGAAAGACCGGCGGCGCATCCATCGGAATGAGCTTTTCCGCATCGCGCAGGAGGTCGTCGAGGCCTTCCAGGAATTTCGGCGCGAGACCGAGACGGGTGTGCCTGGCCTTGCAGCCCTGCATCTGGGCACGCATCAAATCGTTCCAGCGCGGCTCGATGCTCGCGAGCGGTCCGAGCGGGACGCGCTGGACGCTCGCGATGGTCTCGCCGATCTGGCGCAGCAGCCGCTCTTTCTGGTCTTCCGGCAATTGCGGCCAGACCTCCGAGCCGAGCGTGCCTGTGAGACGTGTGATGACGAGATAGGGCCAGCCGTCGCGCGCTCCCTCCGCGACGATCTCGGGGATCGGGAGATCGAGGTGGCCGGCGAGCTGCGTCAGCGAGCCGCGCTCGGAGACGAATTGTGCGTGCAGCATCGGCGGGAAGATCTTCAGGATCAGTTTGTCGCCGAGGCCAACCACGAGATTGGTGCCGGTCGCGAACACATGCGGTGCGCTGGTATCGAAGCCGTGGCTGCGCGCGATGTCGAGCGCGATCGGGAGCCATTGCGCGGGATCGAAGCGAAAGGCGCGGAAGCTTTCGGCGTCGGTGAAAGCTGGCAGTTCTTGCGATGAAGTCATCGTCATTCGGCTGCTTTTGGCTGGCTCAGTCCGAGCCAAGAAGACGGTGCACCTCTCCCGCTTGCGGGAGAGGTCGGCACGTAGTGCCGGGTGAGGGTTCTTTCCTCTAGGGGATTGTCCCATTGCGGAGACACCCTCTCCCCACCCCTCCCCCGCAAGCGGGGGAGGGAGCGCACCGCCCGCGCGGCTGCAGTGGTGTTCAATCGCAGCACACTACCGATCCGGACTCGCGCGCTCGAACTGGCGCAAGATCTTGTTGCCGCGCTCGACCGCTGCATCGAGCGCTGCTTGCGCGCTCTTGTGACCGGCGAAGGCCTGCTCCAGCTCGTCCTCGATCGCGCCGCGGATCAGGACGAAGGAGCCGAGCCGGATGCCTTTCGAGTTCTCCGTCGGCGGATTGAGCGTGATCTCCTCGAACGAGATCGCCGCGCCCGGATTGCGCTCGTAAAAGCCCTGCGCGCGCGTCAGCTCGGAGGCGGCGCGGGTGATCGGCAGGTATCCGGTGTTCTGGTGCCAGGCGGCCTGCACGCCGGGCTGCGCCAGATAGGCGAAGAACCGCGCCACGCCCTTGTATTCCTCGCGCGGGCGGTCGCGCAGCACCCACAGGGTTGCGCCGCCGATGATCGAGTTCTGCGGCGCGCCCTTCACGTCGGGCCAATATGGCATCATGCCGTAGCCGACCTCGAATTTCGAATTCGCCTTGATGTCGGCGCGCGTCGCCGAGGAGCCGATGAAGATGCCGCATTCGCCGTTCTGGAAACGTGGCTCGGCCGCTTGGCCGCGGCCGCCATAGTCGAACGATTTCGTCTTTTGCCATTCGGCGAGCTGGGCGATGTGTTTGACCACGACCGGATTGTTGATGGTCAATTCCGCGTCCAGCCCGGCAAAGCCGTTGCCGCGCGTCGCCAGCGGCAGATCATGGAAAGCGGAGAAATTCTCGACATGGATCCAGGACGGCCAGGACGTGGTGAAGCCGCACGCAGCACCGCGGTCGCGCAGGCGCTTTGCAGCCGCGCCCAGTTCCGGCCAGGTCTTCGGCGGCGTCTCCGGATCGAGACCCGCATCGCGGAACATGGTCTTGTTGTAATAGAGGATCGGCGTCGAGGAATTGAACGGGAACGACAGCAGATTGCCGGCCGCATCGGTGTAATAGCCGGAGACGGCGGGCAGGTAGTCGTCGAGCGAGAACGGCTCGTTCATGTCCCGCATCAGGCTGAACACCGGATAGATCGCGCCCTTGGCCGCGGTCATGGTGGCGGTGGCGACCTCGTTGACCTGGACGATGGCGGGCTGGCTGCGCGAGCGGAAGGCGAAGATCGCGGCGGTCACCGTCTCGGTGTAGTTGCCCTTGTAAACCGGCACGATGCGGTAGTCGGACTGCGAGGCGTTGAAGTCCGAGGCGAGCTTCCCGAGCTGGCGGCCGAGTTCGCCGGACATGGCGTGCCACCAGGCGATGTCGGTCGCGGCGCGAGCAGGAGCTGCCAAGGAGAGCGCCGCAAGAATGGCGAGGTACAAGGGGCGCAATGCTGACGTCACGATGGCTTTTCTCGTTTCCAGCGCCAACCGGCGGCGACCCTGCTTACGGCGCCTCCGGTGCGGTTTCAACCGGCAATGCGTCCCGGCCGCGCTGCACAATCGGCCGCGCCCGCAGCGGGTAGCCTTGTCCTTCCCATCTGCTAGATTGCATTGAACCTTTTGCTCCCGCCATAGACTCCATCACTGAGGGGTTGAGTGTGCCAGTGCTGAACCGTGCCGAACTCTCGCGGACCGGGGTGATCTTCGTCGCGCTTCTGCTTGCCGTCTGCATGACGGGCGCCAGTGCACGCGAGTTTCGCGCCGCCGATACCCAGACCGAGGATTACCCGACGGTCCAGGCGCTGCGCTACATGGGCGCCCTGATCGCCGAGCGCAGCGGCGGCCGCCACGAGATCAAGGTGTTCCACTCCCGCCAGCTCGGCGAGGAAAAGGAGACCATCGAGCAGACCAGGGTCGGTGCGATCGACCTCAACCGGACCAACGTCGCGCTGATCGGCAATTTCGTGCCGGCGATGAACGTGCTCGCCATGCCGTTCCTGTTCCGGTCCTTCGAGCACATGCAGAAGGTGCTGGACGGGCCCGTCGGCAGCGAGATCCTCGATAGTTTCGAGCCCTATGGCTTCGTCGGGCTGGCCTTCTACGATTCCGGGGCGCGGTCGATCTACAACGGCGTCCGGCCGGTAAAGTCCATCGCGGATCTCAAGGGATTGCGGATCCGGGTGCAGCAGTCGGAGTTGATGAGCCAGATGATCCGCTCGCTCGGCGCCGAGCCCGTCGAGATGCCCTATGGGCAGGTCCTCACCGGGCTCGCCAACCATCTGGTCGACGGCGCCGAGAACAATTGGCCATCTTTCGTGACGACGGACCATTTCAAGCATGCCGGCCATTACACGCTTACCGAGCACACGATGAGCCCCGAGGTGCTGGTGATCTCGCTGAAGGCCTGGCGGAGCCTGTCGCCAGACGATCAGACCATTTTCCGGGAGGCCGCGCAGCGCTCCAGCCGGTTCATGCGCGAGAAATGGCGCGACCTCGAGGAGCAGTCGCAGCGCAAGGCGGAGGAAGCCGGCGTCACCATCGTCAGGGATATCGACCGCAAGCCGTTCGAGGACGCGATGGTCCCGATCTACGCCAAGGCGGCGCGCGATCCCGCCGCGGCCGCGCTGATCGAACGCATTCGCAAGGTGGAGTGAGGCCTGTTGACCGGGCTTGGACACAGCGAGCACGCAGAGCGGCCGTCGGGCCCGGTCGGACGGCTGCGCGCGCGCCTCGTCGGCGTGCTGCGCGCGGTGCCGATCCGCTGGCGCATCCTGTCGATCGCGGCACTGAATTCCGCCGTGGTGGTGGTGCTGGTGGCGATGATCTGGAACGGCGCGCAGGTGCTGGGCTCGGCCTGGGACGACGTGCGTCAGGTGCGCGAATCCGACCGGATCCTGGCGCTGCTCGAAAGCGAGACCGGGCGGCTGCAGAACCTGATCCACCGCTACATCAACCAGCCGAGCCCGGACCTGTTCGCCGAGATCCTGCTGCTGCGCGAGGCGGTGCTGGGCACGCTGAGCAACCGAGCCGCCAAGGACCCGATGCTGTCGGGCTCGGTCGAGGAGCTGGAGCGCACCACCGACCGCTTCCTCAACGGCTTCGGCGAGCTGCGCAGCGTGCAGGCGACCATCGCGAAGACCTATGAGGAGCAGGTGCAGGGGCCTGCCCGCGACATGGCCGGCCTCTATTCCATCATCGAAGGCGCCACCGGCCATCGCGACGCGCTGATCTGGCCTTCGCTCGGCAAATCCCGCGAGGCTTTCACGGCGATGCTGGTGGCGGCCAATTCCTATTACCTGTCGCTGTCGACGGGCGCAGCCGACGACGCGCGCCGCAACACCGAGACGATCGAGAAGACCATCCCCGTGATGATCGATCTCGCCGACAACGATTTGCAGAAGATGGCCTTGCGGCGCCTTGGCGCCCGCACCGCCGCGCTGCGCGAGGGCTTTGCGAAACTCTCCGAGCAGCTTGCGAGCCGCACCGAGCTGCTCCGCAACACCATCGACGCCAGCCAGGCCGAGGCGATCGGCGCCATCGACGACCTCTCCGGCAAGATGCGCCAGCGCGAGCAGAAGGCGCAGGAGACCTTCGACCGCACGCTGGCGGATATTTCCCGGCGGGTGCTGACGATCGCCGTGATCTTCCTCGGCATCATCCTCACCGCGGGCGTGATGATCGCGCTGTCGATCCGCCTGCCGCTGCAGCAGATCCTGACCGCGATGCGCGCGATCACGCTCGGCGACCTCGGCCGCGAGGTACAGGGCACCAAGGCCCGCGACGAGGTCGGCGCCATGGCGCGCGCGGTCGAGGTGTTCCGCGAGAACGCGATCGCGAAGCGCGAGACCGAGGACGAGCTGCGCGCGTCCAAGGAGAAGGCCGAAAGCGCGCTGCTCGAGCTCAATACCGCCCAGCAGAACTTGATCGATGCCGAGAGGCTGGCGGCGCTCGGCGGCCTCGTCGCCGGCGTCGCGCACGAGGTCAACAACCCGATCGGCATCAGCCTCACGGTGGCATCGAGCTTTGCCCGGCGCAGCGAGATCTTCGAGGCCCAGCTCAGGGGCGACGGGGGCCTGCGGCGCTCGCAGCTGGAGGAATTCGTGCAGTCCTCGCGCGACGCCTCGCAGCAGCTGGTCGCCAATCTGCAGCGCGCCGGCGAGCTGATCCAGTCGTTCAAGCAGGTCGCGGTCGACCGCTCGCATGCCGAGCGGCGGCAATTCTCTCTCAGCGAGGCCACCGACCAGATCATCGCGAGCCTTCGCCCCGTGTTGAAGCGCTCGCCGATCACGCTTCAAGTCGACGTGCCCGAGGGGCTGCTGCTCGACGGCTACCCCGGCTCCTATGGCCAGATCCTGACCAACCTCTTCCTCAACGCCGCCAACCATGCCTTCGCCGACGGGCGCGCCGGCACGATCATCATCTCGGCGCGGCCGCGCGGGGCCGACGACATCGAGATCATCTTCACCGACGACGGGGCCGGCATGACCCCCGACGTGCAGCGCCAGGCCTTTGACCCTTTCTTTACCACCCGGCGCAATGAAGGCGGTACGGGACTTGGCCTGCATATCGTCTATAACCTCGTCACCCAGCAGCTCGGCGGGCGCATGATGCTGGAATCCAAGCTGGGACAAGGCACCACTTTTCGCATTATCATGCCCCGGGTCGCCAAGGGCGGCGCGCAAAGCACAGAAAGTGACGGGACTTCTCAATGGCCGAACAGGACGATGTCCTCCACCTGATCGACGATACCGGTACCGCGTCGGAGGATGCCAACGCCCGGAAATGGAAAATCGCCGTCATCGACGACGATCCGGCCGTGCATGACGGCACCCGTTTTGCCCTCTCGGATTACAGCCTGAACGGCCAGGGCCTGGAGATCCTGTCGGCGCATTCCGCGGCCGAAGGCCGCAAGCTGATGGCCGCGCACAACGACATCGCCGCGGTGCTGCTCGACGTCATCATGGAGACCGACGTCGCCGGCCTCGAGCTGGTCGAATACATCCGCAACGAGCTCAAGAACGAGACCGTGCGCATCATCCTGCGCACCGGCCAGCCCGGCCAGGCGCCTGAGCGGCGCGTGATCGTGCAGTACGACATCAACGACTACAAGGCCAAGACCGAGCTCACCGCCGACAAGCTGTTCACCTCGCTGACCGCGGCGCTGCGCTCCTATCAGCAGCTCGAGCGCATGCTGCAGACCAGGCGCGGGCTCGAGATCATCATCGACGCGGCCTCGACGCTGTACGACTTCAAGTCGATGCAGCGGCTCGCCGAGGGCGTGCTGACCCAGCTCGCCTCGCTGCTCAACGTCGATTGCGCCGGTATCCTGGTTTTGCGCGACAATGGCGGCATCGACCCCGAACTCTCGGTGCTCGCCGGCAGCGGCTGCTACAGCCGCTTCATCGGCACCACCTCGTCGAAGGCGCTCGACCCCGATCTGCGCGCGATGGTGGAAGCCGCCTTCCAGGGCCGCAAGAACGAATTCGCCGACCACCGCAGCGTGATCTATCTGCGCACCGGAAGCGGCCGCGAGGTGGTGGTGCTGCTGCAGGCCGAGCGCGAATTGTCCGAGACCGACCGCTCGCTGGTCGAGATCTTCTCCTCCAGGCTATCGATCGCGTTCGATAACGTCATCCTCTATCAGCAGCTCCAGGATGCCAACACCCAGCTGGAGGACCGCGTCGCCCAGCGCACCCGCGCCTTGATGCAGGCCAACCGCCGCCTGTCGGCGCAATGGCTGCGGCTGCAGCGCGCCAACGGCTTCAAGAACGAGATCCTGGGCACGGTCGCGCACGACCTGAAGAACCCGCTCGGGGTCATCCTCGGCCGCACCGAGATGCTGAAGGAGCTGATCTCGACCGGCGCCTCGGAAAGCGGCGTGGTCGCCCAGGTCGACCACATCCGCGACGCCACCAAGCGCCTGACCACGATGGTCGACCATCTGATCTCGGACGCGATGGCCGACGCCTTCGACATCACCATCCGCCGCGAGCCGGTCGACGTCGCCGCTTTGGTCAAGGAGGTCGCCGAGGCCAACCAGCCGCTCGCCGTCAACAAGCAGCAGGCGATCGGCGTCACCGCGCCGCCCAACATTGTCACCATGTGCGACACCGACCGCATCCGCGAGGCCATCGACAACCTCATCAGCAACGCCATCAAATACTCGCCGATCGGCGGCAGGATCGACGTGGTCGTCAGCCACGAAGGCAGCGAGACCATCGTCCGTGTCAGCGACGAGGGCGCCGGCCTGTCACCGGAGGATCTCGGCCGCCTGTTCGGCCGGTTCCAGCGGCTGTCGGCCAAGCCGACCGCCGGCGAAAGCTCGACGGGCCTCGGGCTCTCCATCGTCAAGCGCATCGTCGACATGCATGGCGGCGAGGTGACCGCCGACAGCGAGGGCCCCGGCAAGGGCTCGACCTTCACCATCACCCTCCCCGCGACCGAACTGCCGTGAAGCCATGACCCAAAGCCAGCACATCATGATCGTCGACGATGAAGCCCCCGCCCGGGAGATGGTCGGCGATTATCTCAAGATGCACGGCTTCGCCGTGACGCTGTGCGACGGCGGCAAGTCGCTTCGCGCAGCGATCCAGGGCCGCATGCCCGACCTCGTCGTGCTCGACCTCAACATGCCCGAGGAAGACGGCCTCTCGATCATCCGCGACCTCAAGAGCCGCATCAACGTGCCTGTCATCATGCTGACGGCAACCGCGAGCCCGATCGATCGCGTGGTGGGGCTGGAGCTCGGCGCCGACGATTACGTGGCCAAGCCCTGCGAGCTGCGCGAGCTGATGGCGCGCATCCGCTCGGTACTGCGCAGGAGCGTGCCGGCCAGGGCCGCGGCGCCCGAAGCTGCAGCCGCAAAGTCGGACAAGGAGCAGCTGGTGCGCTTCGGCACCAAATGGCTCGACCTCGAAGCCCAGGCCTTGCGCGACGACGAGGGCAACGAGCATCCACTGACCGCGTCCGAGTTCGGGCTCCTGAAGGTGTTCGCGGCCAATCCGAAGCGCGTGCTGTCGCGCGAGCGGCTGCTCGAACTCGCCAATGCGCGCGACGCCGAAGCCTTCGACCGCGCGGTGGATCTCCGCATCATGCGCATCCGCCGCAAGATCGAGCCGGATCCCGCCAAGCCCGCCGTGATCCGCACCATCCGCGGCGGCGGCTACCTGTTCTCGCCCGCTGGCGAGAAGGCTTAAAGGCGGACGGCAAATACAGCTGTCATCCCGGGGCGCGCGCAGCGCGAGCTATGATGCGCAATTGCGCATCTGAGGATCCATAACCACAGAGTGTGGTGATGACGCCGAGCTGGTAACTTCGAGTCTTCGTCAAACTGCTCCCTGGGATTATGGGTCCCGGGCTCGCTTCGCGCCCCGGGACGACAGGAAAGTGCCTGGCGCGACCGAACGCCCAACCCAAAAATTCGTTCCCGGCGGTTCAGAGCGCCTCCAACCCCCCACTCCCGTATTTTCCGCACATTGAAATTCCACGCTTTTTTCCCCCGATTGTTTCGTCGCGCCCCTTCCGACGAAACAATTTGGCGGCGCACGAAACCATTTTCCGCTTTTCGTGCAGACGTCCCGAAACGTTGGCTCATTAACACTTTGATCCAAGGAAACGCCGCTCGGTTGCGGCGCTACGGGGAGCCAAGTCAATGCGGAACGTCATCGCCATCAACGCCCAGGCCAGCCAGAGCATCATCGCCGCTCAGGCGACTTCGGACGATATGCTTCTCGAGAGCATTGCCGACGGCAACCGGACGTCGATGCATATCCTTTATTGCCGCCACAATGTGCGGGTGTACCGCTTCATCCTGCGCATCGTGCGCGACGCCACCGCGGCGGAAGACCTCGTCAGCCAGGTGTTCCTGGACGTGTGGCGGACCGCAGGCCAGTTCCAGGGCCGCTCGCAGGTTTCGACCTGGCTGCTGTCGATCGCCCGCTTCAAGGCGCTGACCGCGATGCGCCAGCGCCGCTTCGAGGACATCGACCAGGAGGACGTGCGCCAGATTCCCGACGGTTCCGATACGCCGGAGACGTCGCTCGACCGCAGCGACACCAGCGCCATCCTGCGCGCCTGCGTGCAGAAGCTGTCGCCCGCGCATCGCGAGATCATCACGCTCGTCTACTACCACGAGAAGTCGGTGGAGGAGGTCGGCCAGATCATCGGCATCCCGCAGAGCACGGTGAAGACGCGGATGTTCTACGCCCGCAAGCAGCTGGCCGAATTGCTTAAAGGAGCCGGCGTCGAGCGTTTCGCCGCCTAAGGTCAACGAATTCAGAGGGATAGGGCCGCCGATCTGGCCCCTCCCCGGACACGGAAGTGTTACCGCCGACGAAACAATTGAAACAAAGCACAACATCAGGCGGAAAAACTTCCCTCCTATAAATCTCACATACGGTTTCGTTAAACCTCCCAAGACCTCCAGCGACCCGGACGATGCCCCCGTCCGGGTCGTTTTGTATTTGGAGGCCCGAGGTGGCCGCCGCAGGCTCCCGCCTCTCCCGCTTGCGGGAGAGGCCGACGCGTAGCGGCGGGTGAGGGTTCTCTCCTCTGGGGGAGTATCCCGTTGTGGAAGCACCCTCTCCCCAACCCTCCCCCGCAGGCGGGGGAAGGAGCGCACCGTCTCCGTGACCCGAGCGCCGCCCCCGTCACGAAGGCGTGACGCCGCGTAACGACATCCCACCTGCCTCCGAACCACCCTCGTGACCTCCATCACGAGTGCGCCATGTTCGAACTTCTCTTCGCCGTCCTCGCCGGCATCCTCACCATCGCCGCGCCCTGCACGCTGCCGATGTTGCCGATCCTGCTCGGCGCCTCGATCGGGCGCGCGGGACATTTGCGGCCGGCGATGATCGCGCTCGGCTTCGTGCTGTCGTTCTCGGCGACCGCGCTGCTGCTGGGCGCGATCACGCGGCTGTTCGATTTCGATCCGAATGTGCTGCGCGAGGCGGCGTCGATCCTGCTGCTCGGCTTCGGCCTTTTGATGCTGTGGCCGGCGCCGTTCGAATGGCTGTCGAGCCGGCTCAACGGCTGGCTCGATCTGGGCAATTCCAGCGCCACCCAGCGCGAGGGCGCGCTCGGCGGCCTCATTCTCGGCACCACGCTCGGGCTGGTCTGGACGCCCTGCGCCGGGCCCGTGCTCGGCTCGATCCTGACCCTGGTTGCGACGTCGACGAATGCCGCCTGGGCCGGCACGCTGCTGATTGCCTACGCCATCGGTGCGGCGATCCCGATGCTGGCGATCGCCTATGGCGGACAGGCCGCAACCACGCGGGTGCGCAGCCTCGCGCGGATATCGCCGCGGCTTCAGCAGGGCTTTGGCGTCGTCGTGATCGGCTTCGCGGTCGCCGCCTATTTCCAATACGACACGCTGATCGTGGCGTGGCTCACCGGCTTCTATCCCACCGGCCAGATCGGCCTGTGATCATCCCTCATCATCACCGGAGGACGCTTCCATGACTTTCAAATTGCTCGCCGTCTCGGCCGCCCTGATCGGCATCACCGTCACCGGCGCGGTCATCCCCGGCATCTGCGAGGAGGCCGCGCGCGCCACGCCCGTCGTCACCGCGGCCGCAGGCCAGCAGACCGCGCCCGATTTCACCGGCATCAACAACTGGTTCAACTCGAAGCCGCTGAGCCTGGCAGACCTTCGCGGCAAGGTCGTGCTGGTCGACTTCTGGACCTATGGCTGCGTCAACTGCGTCAACACGCTGCCGCACGTCACCGATCTCTACGCCAAATACAAGGACAAGGGCCTCATCGTGGTCGGCGTCCACACGCCGGAATTTCCGTTCGAGCACTCGGCCTCCAACGTCCAGGCCGCGCTGAAGCGCCACGGCATCACCTATCCGGTGGCGCAGGATAACGATTCGAAGACCTGGAATGCCTACCGCAACCAGTATTGGCCGGCCCAATACATCATCGACCAGAATGGCAAGATCGTATTTCAGCACGCGGGCGAAGGCCGCTACGAGGAGATCGACCGCACCGTGGCGCGGCTGCTGAATGCGAACAGCTGATGTCGTACGGGTTAGACAAAGAGTCCTATAGGATAAGAGCCCGGCATGGGTCATCATGCATAGGCCGGGCGCGATAGTATAGCTGAGCAGCGAGATCGGCGCCCCCGCAGCCCACAACTTTCGCGTTGTGACGGGAGCGCCGATGCTATCGAACCTTGATCCCATCGTACTCGCACGAGCGCAATTTGCCTTCACGATGTCGTTCCACATCGTGTTTCCTGCGTTCTCGATCGGGCTTGCAAGTTATCTTGCGGTGCTGGAAGCCCTCTGGCTGTGGACCGGCCGCGAGGTATTCCTCAACCTGTTCCACTATTGGCTGAAGATCTTCGCGATCGCGTTCGGCATGGGCGTGGTGTCGGGCATCGTGATGTCCTACCAGTTCGGAACCAACTGGTCGGTGTTCGCCGACAAGACCGGACCGGTCATCGGTCCGTTAATGGCCTACGAGGTGCTGACCGCGTTCTTCCTCGAGGCGGGCTTCCTCGGCGTCATGCTGTTCGGTCTCGAACGCGTCGGCCCGCGGCTGCACTTCGTCGCGACGCTGATGGTCGCGATCGGCACGCTGATCTCGGCGTTCTGGATCCTCTCCGCCAATTCGTGGATGCAGACCCCGGCCGGCTACGCAATCAATCCCGACGGCCAGTTCGTGGTCGCCGACTGGTTCAAGGTGATCTTCAATCCGTCCTTCCCATACCGCCTCGTGCATATGGTGCTCGCCGCCTACCTGACGACGTCGCTCGTGGTCGGCGCGGTCGGCGCATATCACCTGCTGCGCGACCCGCATCTTGCCGGCCCGCGGGTGATGTTCTCGATGGCGATGTGGATGGCGGCCCTGATCGCGCCGATCCAGATCCTGGCCGGCGACCAGCACGGCCTGAACACGCTGGAGCATCAGCCGGCCAAGGTGATGGCGATGGAAGGGCATTACCAGAGCCACAAGGACGGTGCGCCGCTGATTCTGTTCGGCCTGCCCGATCAGGAGGCCGGCCGGGTCGACTACGCGATCGAGATCCCGAAGCTGTCTTCGCTCATCCTCAAGCATTCCCTCGATGCGCCGCTGGCGGGACTTGATACGGTACCGCGCGAAAACTGGCCGCCGGTAGCTATCACGTTCTGGTCGTTCCGCATCATGGTCGCGCTCGGCTTCCTGATCTTCGCGCTCGGGCTGTTCAGCCTGTGGACACGCTGGCGCGGCACCTTGTTCGACTCCCGGCCGCTGCACATCTTCGCGCTGACGATGGGGCCCGCGGGTTTCATCGCGGTGCTCGCGGGCTGGATCACCACAGAGACCGGCCGGCAGCCTTTCACGGTCTACGGCCTGTTGCGAACCGCGGACGCCGTCTCGCCACTGGCTGCGCCCGCGGTGGGCTCGTCATTGCTGGCCTTCGTCGTCGTCTATTTCATCGTGTTCGCGGCGGGCGCCATCTACATCCTGCGCCTGATGGCGGCCTCGCCCCATCACGGCGAGGAAGGGCCGCGCGGCGACATGCCGGCGCGCGCCGCCGGCATCACACCGGCCTCGGGCGTTGCGGGACAGGGGGCGCCGTCATGATTGCCGCCGTCGACCTTGCCACTGTCTGGGCCTTCATCATCGCCTTCGCGGTATTCGTCTATGTCGTGATGGACGGTTTCGATCTCGGTCTCGGCATGCTGTTTCCCTTGTTTCCCGCCAAGGCCGACCGCGACGTCATGATGAACAGCGTGGCACCCGTCTGGGATGGCAACGAGACCTGGCTGGTGCTGGGCGGCGGCGGCCTGATGGCCGCCTTTCCGCTCGCCTATGCGGTGCTGATGCCGGCGCTCTACACACCCATGATCGCCATGCTGATCGGACTGGTCTTCCGCGGTGTCGCGTTCGAGTTCCGCTGGCGCACCACCGCCGCTCGAAACCGATGGGACATCGCCTTTGCCGGAGGATCGTTGCTGGCGACGCTGGCACAGGGCGTCGCCCTTGGCGCCATCCTGCAAGGCGTGCATGTCGAGGGCCGGCATTATGCCGGCGGCTGGTGGGACTGGCTGACGCCGTTCAGCCTGCTGACGGGTGTTGCCCTGGTGATTGGCTATTCCCTGCTTGGCGCCACCTGGCTCATCCTGAAGACCGAGGGCGCGCTGCGCGAGAAGGCCTACCGGCTGAGCTGGGGTCTGCTGTTCGCGATGCTTGCGGCGATCGCACTGGTCAGCATCGCCACGCCGTTTCTCAACATTCAATACGCGCAGCGTTGGTTCGCCTGGCCGAACGTCGCCCTGGCCGCGCCGGTGCCGATCGCGGTCGCCGCCGTCACCGCACTCCTGATCCGCAGCCTTGGGCAAAAGCAGGACTCCCGGCCGTTCTTTCTCGCGCTGGCGTTGTTCGCACTGTCCTATGCCGGGCTGGGTATCAGCATGTATCCCTTCATCGTGCCGCAGAGCATCACGATCTGGCAGGCGGCTGCGCCGCAGAACAGCCAGATCTTCATGCTCGTCGGCGTGGCCGGACTGGTGCCTCTCATTCTTGGCTACACCGGCTGGGCCTATTGGGTCTTCCGCGGCAAGGTCCGGGCCGGGAGCGGTTATCACTGATGCCGCACAAAGCAGAAGCAACGCCGCTGGGGCGACGGCTGATATGGTTCGCCGTTCTCTGGCTCGGCGGCGTGGGCGCAGTCACCGTGATTTCATTCGGTCTCAGACTGTGGCTTGCGCCGAAATGATCGGGCCGGCCACACCCTGAGCGGAACCTCGTTCTCCGCTGCTCAACGCCGACAGCTGATGCCGGATGAAGCGGGCCTTGATGCTGCTTGACTCCACGGACCCGTCCGTGGAGTTTCGCGCTGACGCAATCAGCCGCCCGCAATGGACGACACAATCACCACCACCGACATTCGCCTTCGTGAAGGCGCCTCGATCGCGCAGCGGCTGGTGATGGCCGGCTTCTCCGCCGCCGTCGCCCTCTGCTTCACGCCGGGCCTGTTCACGCATGATACGACGGAGGTGATCATCTCTGTCGTGGCGCTCGTCCTCGGTGCCGTGTTCGTCGTCGGCATCATGATGGCGCCGGCGGTGGTGTGGATCATCACGCCGGACGAAATCCTGATTGGTCAGCAGCGCCCGTTCGGAAAACTCCACACCAGGGTCGTCGCGAAGGACGACATCGCGGGATTACAGGTTCCCGGCAGCAAGCGGGCGAAGGCGCGGTTCCAGCTGGCCTTCACGCTGGCCTCGGGCGAACGGCTGACGTCGCCGCCGATCTCCGACGTCACGCATGTTCATGACACCGTGGCCCGGATCGCCGCCCAGTTCGACGTTCCCGACGTCGAGGCCCCGATCAATCCGCTCGATGCCAGCAATGCCGAGATGCGTCTCGGCGAGCCGCTGGAGCCGTTTCCCGCGAGGGACATCCGGATCGTCGCGATGATCGCCGTGGCTTTGTGCGCGGTTCCTTACGCCTACAAGCTCTGGCGTGGCCTGCCGCCCGGCCCGGTCGATATCATGCTGCTGCCGATCGGCGCGATCGCCGCGTTCGCCGTCTACCGATACGCCAACCTCGTGACCGGCGCGTTCTGGATCATCCGGCAGGCCGACATTCGCGTCGAACGCCTGTGGGGCAACGGCAGCCTGCGCGCCGATCATATCGCAGGACCCGACGTGAAGACGATCAACGTCGAGCGCCGCGGCCGATCCGAGGACGAGCACTGCATCGTCGTGATCCGGCTGCACTCGGGGCGACGATTTCGCAGCCCGCGCATCGGCTCACGGCCGGAGGCGCGGGCGGTGGGGACGGAGATCGTGCGACGGCTGGGGATTGGGGCGGAGAGCAACAAGATTTAGCTGGCATCGCGTGCCAATTGGCGCAGTTCGATTTCACCGCGCGTTCGGTCTGAGCCTTTCCCGCTTGCGGGAGAGGTCGGCGCGCAGCGCCGGGTGAGGGTTCTATCCTCTTGGGGTGTCCCGTTGCGGAGACACCCTCTCCCCAGCCCTCCCCCGCAGGCGGGGGAGGGAGCACACCGCCCTCGTGGCGACGAATACTGCTTTTCGCGCCATCCCCTGTTTGTGGCATTCTCCGATACCGTCAAAAAACCAAAGCATTCTCGTGACATATCAGGACGGCGCGCCATCAACTTGCCATGAACATGCCCCTCAGGTTTGATGGTTCCGAATGATTTGCGCCGTGGCAGTGGGGAGAGCTTGAAATGACGGATTTTCGTCGCCTGACCGGGATTTTCATGGCTGCGGTGGGGCTTATCCTGTCCGCCCCGCAGGCCTTCGCCCAGCAGCCCGACCGCGGCGATGAGCCGGGCCTGGTCGCCGACGACGCCTACCAGCTCGACCCGGAATGGCAGAAGCAGGTCGTCTATTTCCGCACCACCGAGGCGCCGGGCACAATCATCGTTTCGACCGCCGAGCGGCATCTCTATCTGGTGCAGCCGGGCGGGCGCGCGATCCGCTACGGCATCGGCGTCGGCCGCGACGGCTTCCAGTGGCAGGGGCTGGTGACCATCACCAACAAGAAGGAATGGCCGGACTGGACGCCTCCGCCGGAGATGATCCAGCGCCAGCCCTATCTGCCGCGCTTCATGGCCGGCGGTCCCGGCAACCCGCTCGGCGCCCGCGCGATGTATCTCGGCACCACCGTCTATCGCATCCACGGCACCAACCGCCCCGACACGATCGGCACCAAGGTGTCCTCGGGCTGCTTCCGCCTCGTCAACAACGACGTCGCCGACCTCTACAACCGCGTCCCTGTCGGCACCAAGGTGGTGATCCGGCAGAAGCCCGAACTCTGAGGCTTTGATCCGGGCATGGTCCTCCAGAGCATGCTCGTCGCCTCTCCTTCCTAATTCCTTTTCCCGATTATTCGAGAGATCAAAAATGATGCGCACTTTTCGTGGCGGCCTGCTGATCGGGCTCGCGGTCGCCGTGCTGGTCGCCGTTGTGGCCATCATCTACGAATTCTACGACACCCGCACGCTGAAGCGCACCGTGCGCCGCGGCGAGGTGCTGTGCGGCGTCAACAAGGGCCTGCCGGGCTTCTCCTACTCCGAGGACAACAAGACCTGGACCGGCTTCGACGTCGATTTCTGCCGCGCGGTGGCCTCGGCGATCTTCAACGACCCCGGCAAGGCGAAGTTCATCCCGCTCGATGCCGGGGAACGCTTCAAGGAATTGCAGAGCCGCAAGGTGGACATCCTCTCGCGCAACTCGACCTGGAGCATGGCGCGCGAGCTCGATTACGACCTCTATTTCCCCGCCGTCGCCTATTACGACGGCGCCGGCTTCATGCTGCCGCGTTCGCGCAACAAGGAGACGTCGCTGGACCTCGATGGCAGCAAGGTCTGCGTCCAGGCCGGCACCACGACCGCGCTCAACGTCGCCGATTACTTCCGTGCCAACAACATGAAGTATGAGGAGATGAAGTTCGACAAGCTCGACGATGTCGTGAAGGCTTACGACACCGGCAAGTGCGACACGCTCTCCGCCGACGTCTCCCAGCTCTACGCGCTGCGGATCAACCTGGCGAAGCCCGGCGACAACATGATCCTGCCGGACATGATCTCCAAGGAGCCGCTCGCCCCCGTGGTGCGCCAGCGCGACGACGACTGGATGATGATCGTGAAGTGGACGCTCTATGCGATGATCAACGCCGAGGAGCTCGGCGTCACCTCGGAGAACATCGACGAGGCGCTGAAGTCGAAGAAGCCGGAAGTGATGCGGCTGGTCGGTACCGAAGGCAATTACGGCGAACAGCTCGGCCTCACCAAGGATTGGGCCGTCCGCATCATCCGCCACGTCGGCAATTACGGCGAGATGTACGAGCGCAACATCGGCGAGAAGTCGAAGCTGAAGATCCCGCGCGGCATGAACCAGCTGTGGAACGCGGGCGGCGTGCAGTATGCACCGCCGATGAGGTAAGGGGCCTAACGGCCCTCATTTGCGATCTTAGGCTCGCGCTACGTTCTCGATCGTCATGCCCGGGCCTGTCCCGGGCATCGACGTTTTTGAGTCACGTTAAGAACGTGGATGGCCAGGACAAGCCCGGCCATGACGGCTCGTGCCAGCACCGTAGCCCGCATGAGCGAAGCGATATGCGGGGCGGGCCGCGCGACATTCCCGGATGTCGCTTCGCTCATCCGGGCTACAAGCTCTACCCAATGGCCAGCCTCAATATCCCCGCGCCCGCGCCAGCTGCTCGGTGTGGTAGTTCGCGTCGCCGAACAGCTCCTCGCACACCCTTGCGCGCTTCATGAAGAAGCCGATGTCGAACTGATCGGTCATGCCCATGCCGCCGTGCATCTGCACGCCCTCCTGCACCGCGCGCGTGGCGGTGGTGCCGGCGCGGGCCTTTGCCACCGCGACGGCTGACGTTGCCTTGGCAACATCGGCGTCCAGCGCCTGCAGCGCCTTCATGGTGGCGGCGCGGGTGATCTCGATATCGACATAGAGCTCGGCGGCGCGGTGCTGCAGTGCCTGGAATTCGCCGATCAGCTTGCCGAACTGCTTCCTGCTCTTGAGATACTCGACGGTGCGATTGAAGACTTCCTCGCTCAAGCCCACCATTTCGGCGGCGACCGCGCCGCGGCCGATATCGAGCACGCCGTCGAGCAGGGCGGCGCCCTGGTCGACCTCGCCGAGCACATGGTCGGCATTGACCTCGACATTGGTGAGTTCGATCCGCGCCGCATTGTGCGAATCGACCATGATGGTGCGCTCGATCGCGACGCCCTTGGCCTTGGGACTGACGAGGAACAGCGTCAAGCCGTCGCGCTCACCGGCGGCGCCAGCGGTGCGCGCGGCAACGATGAGGAGATCGGCGACATGACCGTCCAGCACGAGCGCTTTGGCGCCCGAGAGCTTGAAGCCGTTGCCGGCGCGCACGGCCTGCAGGCTGGTCTGGAGCGGCCGATGCTTGGCGCCCTCTTCGATCGCCAGCGTCGCGAGCAGCGAGCCATTCGAAATCTTAGGCAGATATTCCGACTTCTGCGCGGCATTGCCGCCGCGGCTCAGCGCCGAGGCCGCGACCACGGAGGTGGCGAGGAACGGCGACGGCATCAGGGTGCGGCCGATCTCCTCCATCAGGACACCGGCCTCGACATAGCCGAGCCCGCTGCCGCCGAATTCTTCCGGCACCAGCAGGCCGGCAAAACCCATCTCGGCGAAGGAATGCCAGAGCTCCCTGGAGAAGCCGGTCGGGTCCTTGTCATCGCGCAGGGATCGCAGATGCGAGACCGGCGCCTTGTCGCTGATCAGCCCGCGCGCTGAGTCGCGGAGCATCGATTGTTCTTCGGTGAGGACGAGGGCCATGTGCGTGTTTCCGATTCGAAATCTGTTGGTCTTCGTCATTCAGGGATGCGCCGTAAGGCGCAGGCCCGGAATCCATACTCCCGACTGGTGGTTATGGATTCCGGGCTCGCCGCTACCGCGGCGCCCCGGAATGACGGGTGGTGAGAGCGCGGCTCACGCCCCCGGCAAATCCAGGATGCGTTTGGCGACGATGCCGAGCATCACCTCGGTGGTGCCGCCCTCGATCGAGTTGGCCTTGGTGCGCAGCCATGCGCGCGGGCGGGCGCCCTGCCTGGAGCGCTCGCTCTCCCATTCCAGCGCATCGATGCCGCCGGCCGCCATCAGGATCTCATGGCGGCGCTTGTTAAGCTCGGTGCCGTAATATTTCATCGCCGACGAGAACGCCGGATGGGCCTGTCCCGCCTTGGCGAGATCGACCGCGCGCTCGGCGCAGGCCGCGAGCGCGGCTTCATCGACGTCGAACGTCGCGATCTCTGCACGCAACATCGAATCGTCCAGCTTGCCTTGCGCATCGGTGCCGACGGAATCCGCCGCGATCTGGCCGAGCGGCCGGCCGACGCCGCGCTCGCCCATCCCCGAGATCATCGCGCGTTCGTGCTGCAGCAGATATTTCGCGACGTCCCAGCCGCGGTTGACGGTGCCGACCACATGCGACTTCGGCACGCGGACGCCGTCGAAGAAGGTCTCGCAGAACGGCGAATAGCCGGAGATCAGAAGGATCGGCTTGGTCGTCACGCCCTTCGAGGTCATGTCGAACAGGATGAAGCTGATGCCGTCGTGCTTCTTGGCCGCGGGATCGGTGCGGACGAGGCAGAAGATCCAGTCGGCATAGTTGGCGTAGGAGGTCCAGATCTTCGAGCCGGTGATGACGAAATCGTCGCCGTCGCTCTCGGCACGGGTCTGCAGCGAAGCAAGGTCGGAGCCGGCGTTCGGCTCGGAATAGCCCTGGCACCAGCGGATCTGTCCAGCTGCGATCTTCGGCAGGTGCTCCTTCTTCTGCGCGTCGTTGCCGTATTTGAGCAGCGCCGGTCCGAGCATCCAGATGCCGAAGCTCGACAGCGGCGGACGGACGCCGATCCTGCCCATCTCGGCGCGCAGCACCTTGTGCTCGGCGGCGCTGAGGCCGCCGCCGCCATATTCCTTGGGCCAATCAGGCACGGTCCAGCCCTTGTCGCGCATGCGCTCGAACCAGATGCGCTGCGGCTCGGACGAGAACTTTGCGTTGCGGCCGCCCCAGAACACGTCGGCATCCGAGGTCGCGGGCTTGCGCATCTCCGGCGGGCAATTGGCTTCCAGCCAGGCGCGCGTCTCGGCGCGGAATGTTTCGAGATCGGCCGTCTCAGTGTCACTCATGGTCGTTTCCATCAATCAAATCGACTTGTTGGGCACGACTCTGGGCCAAGCCCTCGTGGAATTCAACCACTTCCGCGAGCCCACATTCGGCTATAGTCGCCGCCATGACGGTGCTTGAAAACAAAGAGGAAACGACAATGCGCCTGAAACTTCTTTCGCCTGGCGAAATGAACGAGAGTCAGCGGCAGACCTATGACGAGTCGATCGCCGGCAAGCGCGGCAAGCCGCCAGCGCCGATGATGGCCTGGCTCAACAGCCCGGACATGGCCCGTCACGCCACGCGGCTCGGCGAGGTGCTGCGCTACGACACGATGTTTCCCGCAAAACTTTCGGAGATCGCGATCCTGGTCACGGCGCGGCACTGGACCGCGCATTACGAATGGTACGCGCATAAGCGCCTCGCGCTCGCCGGCGGCATGAAGCCTGAGATCATCGACGCCATCCGCGACCGCCGCACGCCCGCGTTCGACGATCCCAAGGGCCAGATGATCTACGATCTGGCGAAGTCGCTGCACGAGGGCCACGGCGTCGAGAAGGTTCTCTATAATGAGGCGGTGAAGCTGCTCGGCGAGCGCGGCGTGGTCGAGGTGATCGGCCTGTGCGGCTATTACACGATGGTGTCGATGACGCTGAACACGTTCGAGTTCGAGCTGCCGGAGGGCGAGGTGCCGGAGCTGACCTAGCTTCTGATCCCGAGGCGCAATTGCGCAACGGGAAACGCTGGGTTTCGGGATCGGCCGTAGCACCGCGCCGGTGCTCGCCCTATGTGCATGCTTTCAACGGAGCAATCCCATGTCGCAAAGCGCAGCCGTCGATGCCGGCACAAGGATCGGCCACGTTCACCTCAAGGTCGCCGATCTCGATCGCGCGCTCGGCTTCTATTGCGGCGTGCTCGGCTTCGAGCTGATGCAGCGCATGGGCTCCGGCGCGGCCTTCATCTCGGCCGGCGGCTATCATCACCACATCGGGCTCAACACCTGGGAGAGCAAGGGCGGCTCGCCGCCGCCGCCCGGCACGACGGGGCTCTATCACACCGCGATCCTCTATCCGACGCGCGCAGCTCTTGCCGACGCGCTGCACCGCGTGCTCACGGCCGGCATTGCGCTGGACGGCGCCAGCGATCACGGCGTCAGCGAGGCGCTGTATTTGCGCGATCCCGACCAGAACGGCGTCGAGCTGTATCGCGACAGGCCGAAGGAGCAATGGCCGCTCGGGCCGGACGGCAAGCTTTCGATGTTCACCAAGCGGCTGGACGTGGAGGCATTGTTGCGAGAGCGGGAGGCATGATGCCGTAGCCGTAGGGTGGGCAAAGCGAAGCGTGCCCACCGATTCTCTCATCGCGCGTCGAGAGGAAGATGGTGGGCACGGCGCTTCGCGCCTTTGCCCACCCTACGAGAGCTTCGTCCGCGGCGCCCCTCGCACCATGATCAGCGCAGCTGCCACCACCTCCAACGCAATGCAGAGATAGAACGGCAGCGCGTAACCGCCGGACCAGTCGCGCAAGGCCCCGACGACACCCGGGCCGAACGCATAGGTCACCTGGTTGATCGCGGTGTTGAGGCTGATCAGCACGCCGAACGACGCCGAATCGAACTCCCGCTGCACGATCAGCGAAGGCAACGTGATGAGGTTGCCGACCGAGAAGCCGAACAATGCGCAGGCTGCGATCAGCGCATAGTCGTCGTGCAGGTTGATGACGACGAGGAGTGCCGCGGCCTGGCTGAGGAACGACAGCGCGGAGGCCAGGCGCTGGTTGAGGCGGTCGATCACCAATGAGAACAGTACGCGGCCGACCACGGCCATCGCGGTCAGCACCGCGACGGCGACCGCGGCGCGCTCGCGGCCGATCACGGGATCGAGGAACGAGATCAGGTGGACGATGAAGCCGACCTGCGCGAACAGCACCAGCGCGAACGCAATCGTCACCGTGAGGAAGCCGACGTCGCGCAGCGCCCATGCGCGGATCTGCGTCGATGATTGCGGCTTCGCCTTCGCCGACGCGTGCCGGCCGTGGAGATCGGGCGGCCGGCCGACGACGAGAAGGATCACCGGCAGCAGCAGCACCAGCATGGCGCCGGCGGCGGCATACATCGCGCCGGCAAAGCCTATATGGCCGATCAGGGTCACCAGCAGCGGCACGCCGACGATGCCGCCGAAACTGGCGCCGTTCAACGCGAGGCTGATCGCCATGCCGCGCTTGTGGTCGAACCACAGGCTGATCGTGTTGGTGATCATGGCGAGACTGGTGCCGGCCCAGCCGAAGGCGAGCACGGCGTCGGCGAGATAAAGCTGCCAGGGCTCGCGCACCGCGCCGATGGCAACGCTGGCTGCCGCCATCGCCAGCGTGCCGGCAACCAGGCAGAGGCGCGGGCCGTATCTCCTCACGGCCTCGCCGACGAAGACGACGAGCAGCGCGCCGAACAGATAGAAGAACGTGGTGCCTGACGAGATCAGCGTGGTCGGCCAGCCCCGCGCGCGCTGCAGCTCGGCGACATAGACGCTCTGGCCGTAGAAGCCGAGCCCCCAGCCGAAGGTCGCCAGCAGGAAGCAGACCGCGACGATGCGCCAGCCTTCGTAGCGGAGGGAGGCTTCGTCGACGGGCGCGGTGGTGTGGGGATTGTCGAGCATTTGCGCTGGTCCTTCGTTTCCCCCGCGAGCGCACTGCCTTACGCTCGTCTGTTGATGACGAGCATCATGTAACAACCGCGTCCCCAAAAATCACTTCGACCTGGATCGAAGTATCAACGCTGCTGACAATCTCCTGCCAGTCAAATCGCGTCCGGGAACTCGCCCATCGCCGCCTCCAGCCGCGCCTTGCGGCGGCGGGCCCAGGAGACCAGCGAGAGCACGACGAGGCCGAGAATCACCGGCGGGAACACCACCAGGTTCACCGCCGACCAGCCATAGTTGGCGAGCAATTGCCCGGAGGAGAACGAGCCGATCGCCATCATGCCGAACACCAGGAAATCGTTGAAGGCCTGCACCTTGTTACGCTCCTGCGAGCGGTGCGTCTCCAGCACCAGCGCGGAGGCGCCGATGAAGGAGAAATTCCAGCCGACGCCGAGCACGATCAGCGTGGCCCAGAAATGCATCGCGGTGAGACCCGAGAGGCCGATGCCGGCGGCGCCGGCCTCCAGCAGCAGGCCGGCGGCGACGACCTTCTGCGCGCCGAAGCGGGAGATCAGCGTGCCGGTGAAGAAGCTCGGCCCGTACATCGCGACGATGTGCCATTGAATGCCGAAATTGGAATCGGAGACGGACAGGCCGCACATCTTCATGGCGAGCGGTGCCGAAGTCATCACCAGATTCATCATCGGATAGGAGATGATGCCGCACAGCGCCGCGGCGATGAAGCGCGGCTGCGTCACGATCGTGAGCAGCGGCCGGCCGCCATGCAGATCGGCCGGCGCGGGCTTGGGCATGTCGACGCCGGCGACGATCCCCATCGCGATCAGTGCAACGGCGGCCTGGACCAGAAAGCTGAAGGCGAACAAATAGGGCTGCCAGACATCCATGGTCCATTGCACGAGCTGCGGACCGAGCACGCCGGCGAACACCCCGCCCGCCATCACCCAGGACACCGCCTTGGGCCGGTAGGCCGCGCTGGCGCCGTCGGCGGCGGCGAAGCGGTAGGACTGCGCCACGGAGCCGTAGAGGCCGCCGAGGAAGGTCGCGATGCAGAACAGCGCGAACGAGCCGTGCAGGATCGCGAACGAGCCGAGCAGGCCGGTGAGCGTGCCGAGGCCGGTGCCGATGACGAAGGCCGCGCGGCGCCCGAAGCGGCGCGAGATCGCGCCGGTCGGCAGCGTGCCGGCCGCGAGTCCGACCACATACATCGAGATCGGCACGGTCGCGAACGACATGTCGGGCGCGAGCGTGGCTCCGACGATGGCGCCGGTGGCGAAGATCACGGCCGAGTTGGCGCCGGTCAGCGCCTGGGCTGCGGCCAGGCGCACCACATTGGCGCGCACGCGGGCGTCGGCGGCGATCTCATGGGCAGACGTCACGTCAAGCATCGGCATTTCCGCCCCGAGGGGACTATCAAGGAGCTCAAGGGCTTTGTTGATTCCCGGCACTATGGAGGGACGCGCGTGGCCGGGCAACCGGCGCAAACGGGCGCAGGCCATGCCTCTGACGCAATCGGTGCGATGATAGCGGGCCGCGCTCTTGACGGCTTGCGCTCGATCAAATCCTATGCCGCCATTTTTCGGAGTTTCGTTCATGACCGTCGACGCCAGGCCCACGCTCAGCGCTCCCGACGACGATCCCTTTCTGTGGCTGGAGGAGATCGAGGGCACGCAGGCGCTCGATTTCGTCGCGCGGCAGAATCAGCTGACGCTCACGGCGTTCGGCGGCAAGGCCTTCGAGCACGACCGCGACATTCTCGCGTCGATCTACGATCGCTCCGACAACATTCCCTATGTCAGCCGGCGCGGCACCGACCTGCACAATCTCTGGAAGGACGCTACCAACCCGCGCGGCCTGTGGCGGCGGACCACGCTGACCGAGTTTCGCAAGGCTGCTCCTGCGTGGGAGACCATGCTGGATATCGACGAGTTCGCAGCGCGCGAAGGCGAGGATTGGCTGCTGAGCGGGATCGCCACGATTCCGGGAAGCCCGCGCGCCATCTTGAGCCTGTCGCGCGGCGGCAGCGACGCCGTCACGTTGCGGGAATTCGACCTCGTTACGAAGAGCTTCGTGGCGGACGGCTTTACGCTGCCGGAAGCCAAGGGCGGCGCGGACTGGCTCGATGCCGATACGCTGCTGCTATCGAGCGCCCATGGCGAGGGCATGGTCACGAGCTCCGGCTATGCACGGACAGTTCGGCTGTGGCGGCGTGGCCAGCCGGTCGATCAGGCTGAGGTGATCATCGAGACCACCGCCGATCACATGATGATCTATGGCAGCGCCGACGACACCGGACCTGAGCCGCGGGTCTGGATCGTCGAGCAGATCGACTTCTTCAATCACGCGGTCTGGCTGCGCGATGCGGTCGGTCACATGACGAAACTCGATCTGCCGACCGGGATCTGGCTGCAGGCCCATGGCGACTGGTTCGCGATGAAGCTCCGCAAGGACTGGGCCGTGCAGGGGCGGACCTACGCCACCGACACCGTGCTCGGCATCTCGCTGTCGGCGTTCCTCAACGGCAGCCGCGATTTTTCGGTTCTGTTCGAGCCGGCGCCGCGGCGCGCCTTGCAAGGCCTGTTCTGGGCGGCGGGCAAGCTCGTGCTGTCGATCCTCGACGAGCTGCGCCCGCGCTTCGAGATCTGCACGCCATCCGCGACCGGCTGGAGCCGCTCGACGCTTCCCGGCCTGCCTGAGATCGGCGTCGTCGACGTCTGGCCGCTCGATCGTCATCCATCCGAGAGCAACGGCGATCTGCTCGCCAATGTGCAGGATCCGCTGACCCCGCCGTCGCTGCTGTTGATCGAACGCGGCGTCGCAAGCCCGGTCGTGCTGAAGCAGGCGCCGAAGACGTTCACCGCCGACGGGCTCGTGGTGACGCAGCACGAAGCGATCTCTGTTGACGGCGAGCGCATTCCCTATGTCCAGACCGGCCCGCGAGGCGAGACGGGCGATGCGCCGGTCTATATGAGCGCCTATGGCGGCTTCGGACATTCGGTGAAGCCGTACTACAATTCCTCGCTCGGCAAGCTG
Source organism: Bradyrhizobium symbiodeficiens (assembly GCF_002266465.3). Classification (NCBI taxonomy): domain Bacteria; kingdom Pseudomonadati; phylum Pseudomonadota; class Alphaproteobacteria; order Hyphomicrobiales; family Nitrobacteraceae; genus Bradyrhizobium; species Bradyrhizobium symbiodeficiens. Next base: position 6,837,719 of record NZ_CP029427.2, read on the forward strand.
TGGCTGGAGCGCGGCGGCACCATTGTGCAGGCCAATTTGCGCGGCGGCGGCGAGTTTGGCACGCGCTGGCACGATGCTGGCCGGCTCGCCGGCAAGAAACTCTCGCATGACGATTTCGCTGCCGTCGCCGCCGATCTCGTTCGGCGCGGCGTGACGAACCCAAGACGGATCGCGGCACAGGGCGGATCGAACGGCGGCATCCTCATCACCAACATGCTGGTGCGCTATCCCGAGCGCTTCGGCGCTCTGTTCTGCACCATCCCGCTGATCGACATGCGCCGCTACACGAAGCTGCTCGCGGGCGCGAGCTGGATCGCGGAATATGGCGATCCCGACAAGGCGGAAGATTGGGAGTGGCTGAAGACCTACTCGGCCTATCACAACGTAAGGGCTGGCCAATCCTATCCGCCGATCCTGATCGCCACCACGCGGCGTGACGACCGCGTGCATCCCGGCCACGCCCGCAAGATGGCGGCGAAGCTGCAGGCCATGGGCTACGAGGCCTGGTTCTACGAGCCGGAAGCCGGCGGCCACGGCTACGGCAAGGACAACAAGGAGCGCGCCGGCTTCGAGGTGCTCGGCTATCGGTTCTTGAAGGAGAAGATCGGGTGGCGGGATGGCGAGACGTGATTGAGTCTTGATTTGCCGAGCACGAGCCCAACAGGCGGTGCACCTCGCCCGCTTGCGGGAGAGGTCGGCGCGCCCGGGCGATGCGAAGCATCGTCCCGCGCGCCGGGTGAGGGTTCTCTCCTCTGGGGGATTGTCCCGTTGCGGAGACACCCTCTCCCCAGCCCTCCCCCGCAAGCGGGGGAGGGAGCGCACCTGCCGCGTAGCTACCGCGCAAACACCAACGTCAGATTGTTCGCGGGCATGTCGATGGAATCGACGAGGCGAAGATCCGCGGCCTTCGCGAGCATCTCGACATCGCCGATGTCGCGCACGCCCCAATCGGGATTGCCTTCACGCAACGAGGTGTCGAACACCGCATTGCTGAGCGCGGTGTGCTTGCCGTCGCGCTTGAACGGGCCGTAGAGGAACAGCTTGCCGTCGGGTCGCAGGTAGCGGCCGGCGCTGGCGAACAGACCCTCGGCCACCGCCCAGGGCGCGATGTGGATGACATTGGCGCAGAACACGGCCGCAAGGCTCGTCGGCGCCTGCCCGCTTTTCATCTCCTGACACCAGCCGGGATCGGTGAGATCGATCCGCAGCGGGCTGCGGATGTTTGGCAGGCCCGCATAGACGCGCCAGGCTTCGATGCTCTTGAGGTGGCGCTGGTTGAGGTCGCTGGGCCACCAGATCAGGCCGGGCGTATGGCGAGCGAAATGGACCACGTGCTGGCCTGTTCCACTGCCGAGTTCGACCACGTCGCCGGTCATCCCGGCGAGGTGCTTTTCCAGCGCCGTCCATAGCGGCTCGTGATTGCGATGAAATGCCGGAGCATCGAGCCGCCCGTCCGGCTCGACCCGTCCGCCGTCCCTGCCAAATTCGACGACATATTCTGTCAAGTGAGTCCCCAATGAATGCGAAACAGAAAAGCCGGCAAGAAGGGCCAAACGCCCCTGGAATAATTTGCTAATACCGCCCCGTTAGATGAACGAACTTTATCTCGCCGGTTGCAATGCGGAGGATATTAACTCCATTTTGCCGCAAGCATAGTCTTGATTGTCAGGCGATGCCCTTTGTGCTTTGGAACGCTTATATTTCCGCAAACGAGATCATCGACATAACGCTTGGGACGATGCCTTGACCGCCTTTCCTTGCAAGCTTGCCGTCCTGGTGGCGCTGGTCCTCTCCGCCGGAGCGGCTGTGGCTCCGGCGCGGGCACAATCCGCTGTCGCCGACGGCCAGAAGCTCGCTTTCGATCGCGGCAAGGGCAATTGCCTGACCTGCCATGTCATCAAGGGCGGCGACCTGCCGGGAACGATCGGGCCGGAACTGAGGGACCTCAAGACCAAATACCCCGATCGCAGCGAACTCACCGCGATCATCTTCGACGAGACCAAGCGCAACCCGCAGACCATGATGCCGCCGTTCGGCCGGAACCGGATTTTGACCGAACAGGAGATCAGCGCGATCGTCGATTTCCTGCAAACCCTATAACGGCCGGCTGCCCAGGAGATTTGAGATGACCACGACCAGCGGCCCGCTTGCGACAAGGCGCCTGATCCTTCAGGGCGCGGCCTCCGTCGCCCTGCTCGGCCTTGGCAATCTGCCATTCGCGCCCGCGCGTGCCGCGGCCAATGACAAATATCCGGAAGAGGCCTTCAAGCAGAAGAACGAGGCCGACGCGATCAAGGCGCTCTATGGCAGGAACGCCGAGCCCTCCGACAAGGTCAAGCTGGATGCGCCCGAGATCGCCGAGAATGGCGGCGTGGTCCCGGTGTCGGTGACGACGACTCTCGACAAGGTGAGCTCGATCTCGTTCTTCGTGACCGAGAACCCGTTCGCGCTTGCCGCATCCTACAAGATCGCCGAGGGCACCATTCCGGGCGTCGCCAACCGGCTGAAGATGGCCAAGACCACCAAACTGGTCGCCATCGTCGAGGCTGACGGCAAGCTCTACAGCGCGACCAAGGAAGTGAAGGTCACCGTCGGCGGCTGCGGCGGCTAGGAGGATCGGTCCGATGGCATCAAGCATTCGCGTGCGCGCAACATCCAATGGCGACATCACCGAGGTGCAGGCGCTGATCCAGCACCCCATGGATACCGGCCTGGTCAAAGATCCCAAGGGTGAGGTGATCCCGGCACACTACATCCAGCAGCTGACATTCGAATGTAACGGCAAGGACGTCTTCGTCGCCGATTGGGGTACCGCGGTCTCCAAGGACCCCTACGTCAAGTTCAGCTTCAAGGGCGCCAAGAAGGGCGACGACCTCAAGATCTCCTGGACCGACAACAAGGGTGCGTCGGATACGACCACCGCGAAAATCGCGTGATGAAGACCCGATCCGCCCTGCTGCTTGGCTCGCTCGGCGCCGCTCTCGCAGCGTTCGCCCTCACCTCGCCGCGCGTCGTCGCGGCGGACAAGGTCGATCCCGTTGCCGACGCCAAGGCGTTCCAAAGCTTCTTCTTCCAGAAATTTCCTGACGTGAAGCACGAGGACTTCGTCAACGGTCCGTATTCCATGAACGCGGACATGAAGCGGCAGTGGCAGGAGAAGGAAGAATTCCCGCCTTACGAATTCGCGCTCGACGCCGGCAAGGAGATGTTCGCGACCCCGTTCAAGAACGGCAAGACCTATGCCGATTGCTTCCCCAATGGCGGCGTCGGCGTCCGCCAGAACTATCCTTACTTCGACGAGAAGGAGGGCAAGGTCGTCACGCTGGAGCTCGCGCTCAACCGCTGCCGCGAGGCCAATGGCGAACAACCCTATTCCTACGTCAAGGACGAGATGGCCTCGCTCACCGCCTACATGGCCTTCACCTCGCGCGGCAAGCCGATGGACATCAGGATTCCCGACGACCCGCGCGCGCTCGCGGCGTTCGAGAACGGCAAGCGCTATTTCTACACGCGGCGCGGCCAGATGAACTTCTCCTGCGCCAGCTGCCATGTGCAGAGCCCGGGCGAGCGCATCCGTGCCGAGGTCCTGGCGCCGGCGCTCGGCATTCTCAACGCGATGCCAATCTACCGCTCCGAATGGAGCGGCATGGGCACCATCAGCCGCCGCTTCGTCACCTGCAACAGCCAGACCCGCGCGGTTCCGCTGGAGCCGCAGTCGGACGAATACCGCGACGTCGAATATTTCCTGTCCTACGTCGCCAACGGCCTGCCGATCTCAGGCCCGGGAGCGCGGCCATGAAGCGGTCACTTCCCCTCGCCATGCTGCTGGCCTTGAGCCTCGCGCCAGCGGCGCGCGCGGCAAATGAAGCGGATTACAAGGCGGCCTACGCCACCGCCGAAGCCGCATCGAAGGAGGCTGCCGGCTTGCGCAACCAGTGGACCACCACCGTCGCGACGCTGACCGCGGCCAGGAAAGCGGCGGATGGCGGCGATTTCGACCGCGCCACAGCCGCAGCCAGGGAAGCCGAGGCGCTGGCAAAAGCGTCGATCTTCCAGGCGACGACCGAAAAAGAAGCCTGGAAAGCGATGGAAATCCGCTAGACTGGGCCTTAAGTGGAACCGTCTTGCGATCGTTGAGGGCGCGGAGAATTTTTTGGATGGCGATCCGCCGCCGTGATTTCCTGAAGAGCGCGGGCCTTGCCGCTGCATCGCTCGGTCTGCCGCGGCTTGCGCGGGGCACCGAGACGGCGAGCATTTACGACCTCGAAAAGTTCGGCAATGCGCGGATCCTGCACATCACCGACACGCATGCGCAGCTGAACCCGGTTTATTTCCGCGAACCCAGTGTCAATATCGGCATCGGTGAGATGGCGGGGCGACCGCCGCATCTGGTCGGCCGCGCCTTCCTTGACCGGTTCGGCATCCGCCCCGACAGCGCCGATGCCTATGCCTTCACTTGTCTCGAGTTCGACAAGTCCGCGGGCCGCTTCGGCAAGCTCGGCGGCTTTGCCCATCTGAAGACGCTAGTCGATCGTTTGCGCGACGAGGTCGGCGAGAAGCGTTCGCTGCTGCTCGACGGCGGCGATCTCTGGCAGGGCACCGGGCTTGCCAACGTCATGCAGGGTCGCGACATGGTCGAGGTCGCCAATCTGCTCGGCATCGAAGCGATGACCGGGCATTGGGAGTTCACCTATGGCGAGCAGGTGCTGCGCGACAATCTGGAGCGCTTCAAGGGCGAGTTCCTGGCACAGAACGTGTTCCTGACCGAGGAAGCCGCGTTCAACGACGCAACCGCCTTCGACAAGGCGACCGGGCGCGTGTTCAAGCCCTCCGTCGTCAAGGAGATCGGCGGTCATCGGATCGCAATCGTCGGCCAGGCTTTCCCCTACGTGCCGATCGCCCATCCCAAGCGGTTCACGCCGGACTGGACTTTCGGCATCCGCGAGGAGGAATTGCAGAAGCATGTCGATGCCTTGCGCAGCGCCGACAAGGTCGATGCGGTCGTTCTGCTGTCGCACAACGGCATGGATGTCGACCTCAAGCTCGCAAGTCGCGTCACCGGCATCGACGTCATTCTCGGCGGCCATACCCATGACGCCGTGCCGCAGCCGATGCCAGTGAAGAACGCCGCCGGCACCACGCTCGTCACCAATGCCGGCTCCAACGGAAAATTCCTCGCGGTGCTCGACCTTGCGATCGACAAGGGCAAGGTCGGCGACGTTCGTTATCGCCTGCTGCCGGTCTATTCCGAGCTGCTGAAGCCCGATCCCGCCATGGCCGAGCTGATCGGCCGGCTGCGCGCGCCGCACGTGACCGACTGGTCGGAGAAGATCGCAACACCCGACCGCCTGCTCTATCGCCGCGGCAATTTCTCCGGGCCGGTCGACGAGCTGATCTGCACCGCGCTGCGCACCGAGCTCGATGCCGAGATCGCGCTGTCGCCGGGGTTCCGCTGGGGCATTACCGCGCTGTCAGGCCAGCCGCTGACCATGGAGGATCTGCTCGCAGAGACCGCGATCACCTATCCTGAGACCTACGTGCAGGAGATGACGGGCGCCCAGATCAAGGACGTGCTGGAAGACGTCTGCGACAACCTCTTCAATGCCGACCCCTATTACCAGCAGGGCGGCGACATGGTGCGCACCGGCGGGCTCAGCTATACCTGCACGCCGACGGGCGCTATCGGCGGCCGCATCTCGGAGTTGAAGCTCAATAGCGGCAAGGCGCTCAGCGCCCACCACCGCTACAAGGTCGCAGGCTGGGCTTCGGTCAACGGCCAGCAGGGCGCGCCGGTGTGGGATGTCGTCGGCAAATATCTGCGCTCGGGCCGGATGTTTCAGGAGCGGCTCGGCTCCGGCGTGACGCTGAGGGGCGTCGAGGACAATCCGGGCATTGCGGGACAGGGATGAGGCGAGCGCAGATCTCATTTGCGCTGATGCTGGCGCTGCTGGTCCGAGCCGCGATTTCGCCGACCTCGGCGCAGCAGGTGCCGCTTCAGGACAAGCCGTTCGCGGAGCACAGAATCGTGCTGCAGCTCTCCGACGGCGATGCGAAGAAGCAAGCGCTGGTGCTGAGCGTCGCCAACAATCTTCTGAAGGCCTACGCTCCCGACAAGATCGCGATCGAAGTGGTGACGTTCGGGCCCGGCATCGACCTCCTGCTGTCCGGCAGCGAGCGCCGCAAGCAGGTCGAAAGCCTGATCGCGCAGGGCGTGCGGTTCGACATCTGCCTCAACACGGTCGATACGATCGAACGCGAGACCGGCAAGCGGCCGGATTTCATCCCCGCCGCGACACCGGTGCAGGTGGGCGTCGGGCAGATCCTGTTCCTGGCGGAGAACGGGTATACGGTGGTGAGGCCGTAAGGCTGTCCTGAGCTTTTGGCACACCGCCGCGACAGACCCGGTGTCATTTCCCGCGAAAGCGCGGAATCCAGTACGCCGCGGCTTTTCCGTATCCCACTACGGCCTCTGGACTGCTGGATCGCCCGCTTTCGCGGGCGATGACGGGGCGGGTGGGGCGCGTTCACGCAAAACAAAATCTTCCAAACTTCATGGTCCACACAGTGAATTGCTTCTCTTTCTGGCCCCGGGCGTAGTAGAATCCTCGAAATCAGTTCCATGCCGGGTGCTGCCATGATCTTCCGCCAACTCTTCGACAGCGTTTCGGGTACCTACAGCTACGTGCTTGCCAGCCGCCCCGGCGGCGAGGCGCTGATCCTCGATCCCGTGCTGGAGAAGGTCGATCGCTACTGCCAATTGCTGCGCGAGCTCGACCTCAAGCTGGTCAAGGCGGTCGACACCCATCTGCATGCCGACCACGTCACCGGCCTCGGTGAGCTGCGCGACCGCACCCATTGCATGACCGTGATGGGCGACCAGACCAAGGCCGACGTGGTGGCGATGCGGGTCGCCGAGGGCGACAAGGTGACGATCGAGGGCCTGTCGCTCGACGTGATGTACACCCCGGGCCACACCGACGATTCCTATTCCTATCTGATGGGCGATCGCGTCTTCACCGGCGACACGCTGCTGATCCGCGGCACCGGCCGCACCGATTTCCAGAACGGCTCTTCGCGTGCGCAGTACGATTCGATCTTCAACCGGCTGCTCAAGCTGCCGGAGGAGACGATGGTGTTCCCGGCGCATGACTACAAGGGCGACACCGTCTCCACCATCGGCGAGGAGAAGCGCTACAACCCGCGGCTCCAGGTACGCTCGGTCGACGAATATATCGAGCTGATGGCAAACCTGAAATTGCCCAACCCGAAGATGATGGACGTGGCGGTGCCCGCCAACATGCATGTCGGCCTGCATCAGGAAGAGCTGGAGAAGGAAGGGCGTGCGCTCAGCGCGGTCGAGGCGATCCGCGTCCTCGGCCGGCCCGACATGCTGCTGGTCGATCTGCGCGAAGCCAACGAGCGGATGAAGCACGGCATGCTCGAAGGCGCGCTGCATACGCCCTATCCGTCCGTCGAGGAAAGCCTCAAACCGGGCGGCATGCTGCGCGAGGTCGCCGCCGCCACCGGCCGCCGCATCGTGTTCTTCTGCGCGTTCGGCGAGCGCTCGGCGATGGCGGTGGCTGCCGCCAAGGCGGCCGGCCTGTCCAACACCGCCCACATCGCCGGCGGCGTGGACGCCTGGAAGAAGGCAGGCGGGCCGCTGGTGCACTGACGGCCTGCTTGCGATAGGTCAGAAACTGCACATATGTTCCGGGTAGGATCGGATGAAGCATCACCATCCGGGACAAGGCATGACCAGGATCTGCAAACCAAGCGAGCCGCCCAAGGTCGCCGAGAACAAGATCGCCGAGAAGAAGCCGGCGGAAGGCAAGGTGAAGACACCTCCGCCGCCTCTCGATGACGACGACTACGAGGACGGCGACATCGCAACGCCCAAGCGCGACCGCTATGGCCCGGATGACGAGCCGTTGTGAGGGGGCCCGACGGGGCGCCCCCATGCGCACTAGCTGCCATGCGCCTGCGTTCGTGGACAAATAACCGCTCTCCCCGATAGTTTGCGCGCCTTCCAGGGAGTGAAACCGAAACTGCAATGGTCGACATTCTTGCCGCACCGCAGCAAGGCAAGGCGGACAGCGCGCTCCGCACGCTGTCCGGAATCTCGATCGCGCATTGGGTCAGCCATTTCCATCTGCTGGTCCTGCCGATGCTGTTCCCGTTCCTCAAGGACAAGCTCGGCGTCGGCTATGTCGAGCTCGGCTTCTCGCTGACCACGCTTGCCGTCGTCTCCGGCCTGACGCAGGCGCCGACCGGCTATCTCGTCGACCATTTCGGTGCGCGCAAAATCCTGCTGATCGGGCTGGTGCTCGGCGGCTGCGCGCTGATCCTGCTCGGCCTGCATGTGAGCTACGCTTCGCTGATCGCCTGCGCCGTGCTGCTCGGGCTCGCCAACAGCGTCTATCACCCCGCCGATTACGCCATCCTGGCCGAGCACATGGACGAGGCGCGGATGGGCCGCGCCTTCTCGATTCACACCTTTGCCGGCTATCTCGGCGGCGCGGTGACGCCGGCGATCATCGCCGCGCTCGTCATCGTGTCGGGCGGGGTCGGCGCGCTGATCGCATCCGGCGCCATCGCCATTCTGGTGGCGCTGCTGCTGGTGGCCATCGGCATCCCCGAGGCCGGCGCCCACAAGAAGAAGCCGGGCCACGAGAACGCGCCGAAGCAGGCCGTCATCACCCCGGCGCTGATCACGCTGACCGCTCTATTCATGCTGCTCAGCCTGTCGGTGGCCGGCATCAACAATTTCGGCGTGGTGGCGCTGATGAGCGGCTACGGCACCTCCTATTCGATCGCCAACGTCGCGCTGGCCGCGTTCCTCGGCGCCAGCGCCGCCGGCGTGCTGGCCGGCGGTTTCCTTGCCGATCACACCGAACGCCATGGCTATGTCGCCGCGGCCTGCTTTGCCGCGAACGCGGCGATCGTGCTGCTGATCGCGCTGGTGACGCTGCCGGGCTGGGCCTTGACCGCGACCATGACCGCTGCAGGTTTCCTCTCCGGCGTGATCGCACCCTCGCGCGACATGCTGGTGCGCAATGCCGCGCCGGCAGGCGCCGCGGGACGCGCCTTCGGCATCGTCTCCACCGGCTTCAACCTCGGCGGCATCGTCTCGCCGCTGCTGTTCGGCTGGATCATGGACCAGAGCGCGCCGCACTGGGTGTTCGGCGCGTCGGTGATCTTCATGGTCGCGACCGTGCTGCTGTCGCCGTTCACGGAACGGAAGCCGGCCAAGGCTGCAACGCAACCCTGAGCGCACTTCCCCGCGGTTGACACTGCGACTGCGCACCCGAAAATGCGCCCAAGCAAAACAACAACCGGGAAGAAGCACCATGAGCAATCCTGACCTCGTGATCCGCGGCGGCACCGTTGCGGACGGTCGCGGCGGCGAGCTGTTCGAGGCTGATGTCGCCATCAGCGGCGGGAAGGTCACCGAAGTCGGCAAGATCTCGGCCAAGGGCCGCGAGGAAATCGACGCGCGCGGCAAGCTCGTCACGCCAGGCTTCGTCGACGTGCACACCCACTACGACGGCCAGGTCACCTGGAGCCAGGATATCACACCATCCTCGCAGAACGGCGTCACCACCGCGATCATGGGCAATTGCGGCGTCGGCTTCGCGCCTTGCAAGCCGGCCGATCACACAAGGCTGATCCAGCTGATGGAAGGCGTCGAGGACATTCCCGAGCCTGTCCTGAGCGCAGGCATTCCCTGGGCCTGGGAGAGCTTTCCGGACTACATGAACTGGCTCTCGAAGCGCGATTTCGACATCGATGTCGGCGCACAGCTGCCGCATGCGGCGCTGCGGGTCTATGTCATGGGCGAGCGCGGCGCGCGCCGCGATCCCTCGACTGCCGAGGACAATGCCGCGATGGCGAAGCTGGCGGGCGAAGCGGTCCGCTCCGGCGCGCTCGGCTTCTCGACGTCGCGCACGCTCAACCACCGCACCTCGACCGGCGATTTCACGCCGACGCTGAAGGCCGGCGAGGACGAGCTCACCGCCATCGCCGGCGCGATGCATCGTGAGGGCCGCAGCGTGCTGCAATTCGTGCTCGACCTCTCCACCATCCACGAGGACCTGCCGATGATGCTGCGGGTCGCAGATAGCACGAAATGCCCGATCTCGTTCTCGATCACGCAGAACGACAAGGCGCCGCAGCGCTGGCGCCAGACGCTCGACGAGATCAACGCGGCCGCCAAACGCGGCCTCTCCATCACAGCGCAGATCGCGGCGCGCCCCGTCGGTCTCTTGCTCGGGCTCGAGCTGTCGCGCAACCCGTTCCAGACTCATCCCAGCTATAAGGCGATCGCGCATCTGCCGCTGAAGGAGCGGCTGACGAGGCTGCATCAACCGGAGGTGCGCAAGGCGATCCTGAGCGAGACAGCGACCGCCACCGACGATCCGCTGTTCTTCCGGCCCAACTACGACAAGATGTTCCTGCTCGGCGATCCCCCCGATTACGAGCAGCCGCCGGAGAACGCGCTGGGGCCGCAGGCACGGCGGCAGGGACGCCAGCCGGAAGAGCTCGCCTATGAAGCGATGCTGTCGGACGAGGGCCGCGGCATGCTCTATGTGCCCTTCCTCAATTATGCCGACGGCAATCTCGATGCGACGCGCGAAATGCTGATCGACCCGCAATCGGTCCCGGGCCTGTCCGACGGCGGCGCACATTGCGGCATCATCTGCGACGCCAGCTTCCCGACCTATCTGCTGACACACTGGACGCGCGACCGCAGGCGCGGCGAGAAGCTGTCGATCCCGTTCGTGGTCGCGGCGCAGTCGCGCAAAACCGCGCTGTCGGTCGGCCTCACCGATCGCGGGCTGATTGCGCCGGGCTACAAGGCCGACCTCAATGTGATCGATTATGACCGGCTGCATCTGCATCCGCCGAAGGTGCATTACGATCTGCCGGTGGGTGGGCGACGGCTGTTGCAGGACGTCGACGGCTATGACGCCACGATCGTCTCGGGCGTGGTGACGCGTCGGCACGGTGAAGCGACAGGACGACGGCCAGGGAAGCTGATTCGTGGGGCGCAGGGGGTTAACTAGCGAGGCAATCGCCTTACCCTCCCCTGAAGGGGGAGGGTAAGAGAGAGCCAGAGCCCCCTTACGTCGGCGACACCGCGCCCTTCAGCGCTGCGCCTTGCGGAGCCGCACCGCGGGTCAGCCTGGCCTTTTCCGTGTTCGGCCACAGCAGCAGCAGGCCGAGCAGGCCGGAGCCGACCATGATCACGGCGTTGATGGTGAAGCCGGTCATGTAGCCGTCGATCATGCTGCCGGCACGCTGGATCATTGCTCCCATCACGGCCGGCGCGATGATTCCGGCCAGCGTGTAGAGCGCGCCGTAGATCGCGAGGATCGCGCCGCGCTGCGACGCCGGCGTGAACTCGCCGAGCATCGGCGGGCAGACCACGTAGATCGCCCCGCACAGTCCCGAGCCGACCACGAGCAGTGCGATCTGCAGGCCTGCGCCCTGGACATGCGGCATCATCGCCAGGATCAGCCCACCGAGCACCAGCGGCACCGAACCGAGCACGCCGCGCGCCACGCGGGTGTTGTAGCCGCGGGCCATCATCACCTGCGAGATCCAGCCAGTGAGAATGACAATGGTGGCACCGAACACCCAGGGCAGGATCGAGATGAAGCCGGCCTGGCTCTGCGAGAAACCGAGGCCCTTGACGATGAACGGCGTGAACCAGGTCAGGCCGAGCGACAGCGCCCAATAAGCACCGAAGGTCGCGGCGACGCAGCCGACGAAGGTGCGCGAGGTGAGGAGCTGCAAGTAAGGGATCTTCTGCTCGGTCGCGGCCAGGACCTGCGTGTCCTCCAGCGGGCCTTCCTTGCCGAGCGCGAGCCAGGCACAGACCCAGATCAGACCGACGATACCGAGCGCGCCAAAGGCATAGTGCCAGGAATGATTGACGATGACCCAGTTCAGCGCCGGCACCGCCAGGATCACGCCGAAGGCCGAGCCCTGCGACAGGAGCGCGGTGGGCAGCGTGCGCTTCTCGTCGGGGAACCATTTGTAGATCGCGTGTGCCGCGACCGAGAAGGCCGGGCCTTCACCGGCGCCCAGCACGATGCGGCAGATCAACAGGGTGGTGAAGGAGACGGTGCCGACCATCGGAAACTGCGCCAGCGCCCAGATTACGGCGAGCGCCAGCAGCACCCAGCGCGTCGGCACCTTGTTGACGATGAAGCCGACCACGATGGCGGCGATCGAGAACAGGAAGAAGAACGAGGAGCCGAGCAGGCCGAACTGCTCCGGGCTGAGCTTCAGATCGGTCATGATCGGCACGCCGGCGAGACCGACGACGATCTTGTCGGCGAAGTTCACGACCATGAAGAGAAAGAGGAGAAACGTGACGGTCCAGGCGCCCTTCGGCGTTGCCTTGGTGCCGATCGTTTTGCCGGCCACCTCCGTCGTTCGCTCAACGCTCATGATTCTCCCCCATCGATGTCTTTTTTGGCTTTTGGCACTTTTTTGATTTGGCCGTCTTGGGAGCTAACAACGGCTTCGAGACCAACGCAACCCGGCATTTCCGCAGCAAGTGTGCTACGCAGCAATTCCGCTAATTCCGCCCGGCGCCATTCATCGTGTTGAGCATCAAGAATCTCTCCAAGACCTTCTCCTCGGCCGGCGAGCCGGTGCATGTGCTGCGTGGCGTCGATCTCGACCTCAGGGCCGGCGAACGCGTCGCGCTGACCGGCGAGTCCGGCAGCGGCAAGAGCACGTTGCTGCATTTGATCGCGGGGCTGGACGCCGCCGATGGCGGCACGATCCGGCTCGAAGACATCGAGGTTACCGCGCTGTCCGATGCGGGGCGCGCCCGCTTGCGGCGCAACCGGATCGGGCTGGTTTTCCAGCAATTCAACCTGATCCCGAGCCTGTCGGTCGCGGACAATCTGGCCTTTCAGGCGCGGATCGCCGAGCGTCACGATGCGGCCTGGACCAAGGAACTGGTCGAGCGGCTCGGGCTCGGCGCTCTCCTGAAGCGCTATCCCGAGCAATTGTCCGGCGGTCAGCAGCAACGGGTCGCGATCGGCCGGGCGCTGGCGACAAAGCCATCGCTGCTGCTGGCGGACGAGCCGACCGGCAATCTCGACGAGGCCACCGCCGAGAATGTGCTGGCGCTGACGCGCGACCTCGTCGCGCGCACCGGCTGCGGCTTCCTGATGGTGACGCATAGCCTGCATCTGGCAGCGACGCTCGACCGCCATCTCACTTTGCATGCGGGGCGGATCGCATGAGACGCGCGCTGTGGGTGCTTGCGGTGCTGCTCAGTCATTGGCGGCGTCACAAGATGCAGTTCGCGACGCTTCTGGTCGGGCTGATCGCGGCGACAGCCCTGTGGAGCGGCGTGCAGGCCATCAACCAGCAGGCCCGCACCGCCTATGACCGCGCCGCAGCGACCTTTGGTGGCGCACGCACCGCGATGCTGGTCGCGCCTGACGCGGCGACCTTTCCGCAAGAGTTGTACGTGAAACTCCGCCGCGCCGGCTGGCCGGTGTCGCCGACGCTGGAGGGCCGCGTCCAGGTCAACGGCCGCTCGGTGCGGCTGCTCGGCATCGAGCCGGTGACGCTGCCGGTCGAAATCGGCAACGCACCGCGTCTCGGCGCCTCCGACCTGAGCAGCTTCGTGGCGCCGCCGGGCCAGACATTGGTGGCACCGGAGACGCTGAGCGATTTGCAGGAAACCGAAGGTGCGTCGCTCCCGATCAGCAACGGCGCAAAGCTGCCGCCGCTGCGCGTGCTGCCGCAGCTCGCACCGGGCGTGCTGGTGGTCGATATCGGCGTGGCGCAGCGTCTGCTGAACAAGCCGGATCAGGTTTCGCGGCTGCTGATCGGCCGACCAAAGAGCAAGCCTGCGCCGCTGGCCCGCGTCGTCGGAGACCAGTTGCAACTTATCGAACCGACTGCGGAGACCGAACTGGAGCGCCTCACCGACAGTTTTCATCTCAACCTCACGGCGTTCGGCCTGTTGTCGTTCTTCGTCGGGCTCTTCATCGTCAACTCGGCCGTGGGGCTCGCCTTCGAGCAGCGACTGCCGATGCTGCGCACCTTGCGCGCCTGCGGCGCCTCGGCGCGGCTGGTCAACAGCGTGCTGGTGGTTGAGCTCGTCGCGCTGGCGCTGGTTGCAGGCCTGATCGGGCTCGTCTGCGGCTATTTCATCGCGGCCGTGTTGCTGCCTGATGTCGCAGCGTCGCTTCGCGGGCTCTATGGCGCGCAGATCCCGGGACAGCTCAGCTTGCGGCCCGAATGGTGGTTCGCCGGGATCGGCATCAGCATTGCCGGCGCGCTCGTTGCGGCGACGACCAGCCTGATCAAGGCGATCAGGATGCCGGTGCTGGCGACGGCGCAGCCACGCGCCTGGCAACAGCGGCAGCGCCGCTGGCTGGTCCTGCAGAGTCTTGCCGCCTGCGTCGTGTTCGCGGTCGGGCTGCTGCTGCTTGGCTATGGCGAATCGCTGATCGCAGGCTTTGGCTTGCTGGCGGCCTTGATGCTCGGTGCGGCGCTGATCCTGCCGGCCTTCCTCGAACTTCTCCTGCTCGCAGGGCAATGCGCTGCGCGAAGACCGCTTGCGCTTTGGTTCTGGGCGGACAGCCGGCAGCAACTCTCCGGACTATCGCTGGCGCTGATGGCGCTGCTGCTCGCCCTCGCCGTCAATGTCGGGGTCTCCACCATGGTGGAGACGTTCAGCCGCACCTTCCTCGGCTGGCTCAACGGTCGGCTCGCAGCCGACGTCTACATCAGCGCCGCCGACAACGCGCAAGGCGTCGCGATCCGCAACTGGCTGAAGGAGCGCAGCGACGTGCAGGCGATCCTGTCGGGCGGCCGCGCCGAGACGCAGGTTCAGGGCCAGCCGGTGGAATTGCTCGGCCTGCCCGATCACGGGCTCTATCGCGAGCGCTGGCCGCTGCTGGAGGCCGCGCCGCAGGCCTGGACCCGGCTCGTGCCGGGCAATGCCGCCTTCATCAGCGAGCAGCTCAGCCGCCGTCTCAACGTCCGCATCGGCGACGTCGTCGAAGTGCCGGCGCCGGGCGGGAGCTGGGAGCTCGACATCGTCGGCATCTACGCCGATTACGGTAACCCCAAGGGACAGTTGACCGTCAACGTCGCCGCGTTGATCCGGCAGTTTCCGCAGACGCCGCAGACGCGGATCGGGCTGATCGTCGCCAAGGAGAACATCCCCGGCCTGATCGCGGATTTGCAGAGACAGTTTGCGCTCGACGACCGCAGTGTCGCCGACCAGGCCACGGTGAAGGCCGAATCGATCCGGATTTTCAACCGCACCTTTGCCGTCACGTCGGCGTTGAATGCCTTCACGCTCGGTGTCGCCGGGATCGCGCTGTTCACGAGCCTGCTGACGCTGGCGAATTCCCGCCTGCCGCAGCTTGCGCCGCTATGGGCGATCGGCATCACGCGGCCGCACCTTGCCGCGATCGAATTGACCAAGACGCTGTCGGTGGCGCTGTTCACGGCGCTGCTGGCGGTGCCGCTCGGGCTGCTGGTGGCGTGGTGCCTGATCGCGATCGTGAACGTGAAGGCGTTCGGCTGGCGGCTGCCGTTCCATGTATTCCCGCTGCAACTGGTCGAGCTGGTCGCGGTGGCGTTGGTCGCGTCGATGCTTGCGGCGCTGTTGCCGGTGATAAGGCTGGCGCGGATGCAGCCGGCCAGCCTCGTCAAGGTGTTTGCCAATGAGCGCTGATCGGATCTCGCGCCGCGCCTTCGCCGGCGGCATCGCTGCGCTGGCGCTGGCACGCCGCGCCGGCGCGCAAGGCTATGCCGGGCTGGGTGAGAGCGCGGACGGATTTGCGAAGGTCGTGCCGGGAAAGACCTTCACATTTCCCGGCGATCACGGACCGCATCCGGAGTTTCGTATCGAGTGGTGGTATCTGACGGCAAACCTCGTCGATTCCAGCGGCGCGGCTTGCGGCCTGCAATGGACGCTGTTCCGTCAGGCGGCGCAGCCGGGCCCGCAAGGAGAGGGCTGGGCCAATCAGCAGGTGTGGATGGCGCATGCCGCGGTGACGCGGGCCGACACCCACCGCTTCAACGAGGTCTTTTCACGCGGCGGCGTGGGCCAGGCCGGCGTCACGGCCAAGCCGTTCGATG
Organism: Bradyrhizobium symbiodeficiens; assembly: GCF_002266465.3. Lineage (NCBI taxonomy): Bacteria > Pseudomonadati > Pseudomonadota > Alphaproteobacteria > Hyphomicrobiales > Nitrobacteraceae > Bradyrhizobium > Bradyrhizobium symbiodeficiens. Next base: position 6,853,850 of record NZ_CP029427.2, read on the forward strand.
CCTGGATCGACGATTGGGAACTGAAGGGTTTTGACCGCACCGACGATCGTACATTGGCGCCGCTGGCGCTGAAGGCGTCCAGCACCGATTTCAGCTACGCGTTGACGCTGGAGGCCGATCGTCCGGTCGTGCTGCAGGGCGACCGCGGCTACAGCCGCAAGTCGGAGCGCGGCCAAGCGTCCTATTATTACAGCCAGCCGTTCTACCGCGCCCGCGGCACGCTCACCATCGACGACAAGCCGGTCGATGTCTCGGGCCAGGCCTGGATGGACCGCGAATGGAGCAGCCAGCCGCTCGATACCGATCAGACCGGCTGGGACTGGCTGTCGCTGCATCTCGCGTCCGGCGACAAGCTGATGCTGTACCGGCTGCGGCAGAAGGACGGCCGGGATTATCCGTTCGGCAACTGGATCAGCGCTGCTGGCGAGACGCAGATGATCGCGGGCGGCGACATTCAAATGATCCCGAAGGCGACAGCGGAGGTCGCCGGGCGCAAGCTGCCGGTGGAATGGCAGATCGCGATCCCGTCGCGATCGTTCTCGATCCTCTGCAAGCCGCTCAATCCAAAAGCCTGGATGGGGACCGGCTTCTCCTACTGGGAGGGGCCGATCAGCTTCGCCGGGACGCATGACGGCGTTGGCTATCTCGAGCTGACCGGCTATTGAAGCCGCGACCTCTTCAAAGGAATTCCGCGATGTATCATTTCACCGCTCTCGTCACGCTGCTGGCGATCGCGTTTTATTTCCTCACCTGCATCAACGTGTCGCGCTTGCGCAGCAAGACCGGTGTCAAGGTGCCGGCAATGTCGGGCCATCCGGATTTCGAACGCGCCTTCCGCATCCAGATGAACACGCTGGAATGGATGCCGATCTTTCTGCCGGCGCTCTGGCTGTTCGCGGTCTATATCGGCGACAGCATCGCAGCAGCGATCGGCGCGGTCTGGATCATCGGCCGCATCGTCTATTTCATCGGCTATTCGAAGGCGGCCGCCAAGCGCGGTCCGGGCTTTGCGATCCAGGGCATCGCGGCCATCGCATTATGGGCGGGGGCGCTGGGGGCGGTGGTGTTGCGGCTGGTGTGAGACGCCGCAGCACGCATTCTCGTGTCCCGGGCGCGGTGCAGCGTGCAACGCTGCTGCGCGTCCGGGACACCAGAGCGTCACTTCGTCAGCGGGCAGCCACTGTCCTTGGCGGTGAAGAAGGCCTTGTCGCCGGGAACGGTGGCGAGCAGCTTGTAATAGTCCCAGGGCTTCTTCGATTCCGAGGGCTTCTTCACCTCGAAAAGATACATGTCGTGGACCATGCGGCCGTTCTCGAGAACCTTGCCGCCTTGCGCGAAGTCGTCGTCGACCGGCAGCTCCTTCAGCTTCTTGGCGACAGCGTCGGGATCCTTGGTGCCGGCGGCCTTGACTGCCTTCAGATAGCTCAACGTCGCCGAATAAGTGCCGGCCTGGATCATGTTCGGCATCCGACCGGTGCGCTTGAAGAAGCGTTCACCGAGATGGCGGCTCTTGTCGTTGACATCCCAATAATAGCCTTCCGTCAGCACCAGGCCCTGTGCCGCCTGCAGGCCGAGGCCGTGAACTTCGGCCACGGTCATGAGCAAACCGGCGAGCTTCTGGCCGCCGGAGACGATGCCGAACTCGGAGGCCTGCTTGATCGAGTTGGTGGTGTCGAGGCCGGCATTGGCGAGGCCGACGATCTTGGCCTTCGAGCTCTGCGCCTGCAGCAGGAAGGAGGAGAAGTCCGAGGAGTTGAGCGGCACGCGCACCGAGCCGACCACCTTGCCGCCATTGGCGGTGACGATCTCGCTGGTGTCCTTTTCCAGCGCGTAGCCGAAGGCGTAGTCGGCAGTGAGGAAGAACCAGGTGTCGCCGCCGGCCTTGGTCAGCGCACCGCCGGTGCCGACGCCGAGCGCGCGGGTGTCGTAAGCCCAGTGGAACCCATAGGGCTGACAGGCATCGCCCGTGAGGCGCGAGGTCGCGGCGCCGACGACGATGTCGATCTTCTTCTTTTCCTTGGAGAGCTCGTGGATCGCGAGCGCGACCGAGGAGGTCGTCAGCTCCGTGATCATGTCGACGTTCTCGACGTCGTACCAGCGCCGCGCGATCGAGGTCGCGAGGTCAGGCTTGTTCTGATGGTCGGCGGTGACGAGCTCGATCTTCTGCCCCAGCACCTCGCCGCCGAAATCCTCGATCGCCATCCTGGCCGCCTCGACCGACCATTTGCCGCCGTAATCGGCATAGACGCCGGACTGGTCGTTGAGAATGCCGATCTTGACGCCTTGCGCAGACGCCGGCGCCGCCAGCACCAGGGCGGAGGTTGCGACGGCGGCCAAAAGTGCAGATTTCATCTGTTAGCTCCCAGCAGTTTTCTGTTTTGAAATCGTGCGGATAGTAGTGAAGAACCCCGCGCCTGCCCATCCATTTCACGTTGGCCGTTAGTATGGAGGTCGCCATGAAAATGGTGTCGTCCCGGACGAGCGAAGCGAAGATCCGGGACCCATAGCCACAGGGAGAGGTTTGACGAAGACTCGTGGTTGCCAATCCTCGCCAAACTGCTCCCTGGGGTTATGGATCCCCGCGTTCGCGCGGACGACACCGAGAGTGTGGCACCGCAGGCGACCACAATGGTCAGCCCGCCACGACCTCCGGCTTCTTCCCCTCGTTCCGCCCCTCGGCCAGATTCCGCACCACCACATAGAAGATCGGCGTGAACAACAGGCCGAACAGGGTGACGCCGATCATGCCGAAGAAGACGGCGACGCCGACCGCCTGCCGCATCTCCGAGCCGGAGCCGCTCGATATCACCAACGGCAGCACGCCGAGGATGAAGGCGAAGGACGTCATCAGGATCGGCCGCAGGCGCAACCGACAGGCGTCGATCACGGCCTCCAGCCGCGGCTTGCCCTCGTTCTCGATGTCGCGCGCGAACTCGACGATCAGGATCGCGTTCTTGGCCGCCAGCCCCACCAGCACGACGAAGCCGATCTGGGTGAGGATGTTGACGTCCTGCCCCATGATGCGCACGCCGATGGTGGCAGCTAACAGGCACATCGGCACGATCAGGATCACCGCAAACGGCAGGGTCCAGCTGCCATATTGTGCGGCGAGCACGAGATAGACGAACAGCACGCAGATCGGGAACACGTAGAGGCCGGCATTGCCGCCGGTGATCTGCTGATAGGACAGGTCGGTCCATTCGAAGGTGAAGCCGCTCGGCAAGGTGTCGTCCGCCAGCTTCTTGATGGTGTTGAGCGCCGTGGTCGAGCTGGTGCCCGGCGCCGGCTCGCCCTGGAGCTCGGACGCCGCATAGAGATTGTAGCGCGCGACGCGGTCGGGACCCGAGACATCCTTGAACTCGACCACGCTGCCGAGCATCACCATGTCGCCGGAGGCGTTGCGCGTGCGCAGGCGCGCGAGATCGCTCGGCTCTTTCCGGAACGGGAAGTCAGCCTGCGCGGTGACGTGATAGGTACGGCCAAACAGGTTGAAGTCGTTGACATAGGTCGATCCGAAATAGCTCTGGATCGTGTCGTTGATATTCGAGATAGGTACGCCGAGCTTCTGCGCCTTGGTGCGGTCGATGTCGACGAACAGCTGCGGCGTGTTGGCCGAGAACGGCGAGAACACCGTGGGAGCGAGCAGCGAGGGCGATTTGCGCGCCGCGGCGACAAGCTCGTCGGTGGCTGCGGCAAGCATCTCCGCTCCGCGCCCCTGGCGGTCCTGGATGCGGATGGTGAAGCCGCCGCCGGTGCCGATGCCCGGTACGGCCGGCGGCGGGATCACGATGATGAACGCGCCCTGGATCGCGGACAGGCGCTTGCGCAGCTCGGCCGTGATCGCATTGGCCGTGAGCCCTTTCTTGATCCGAGCCTCGGGCTCGTCGAACACCGGGAACAGCGCGGCCGCATTGCCGGCCTGCGTGCGGGTGGCGCCCGAGAAGCCGGCGAAGGCAGCGACGCGGACGATGCCCGGCGTATCGAGCGAGATCCGCTCGATCTCGCGCACGACCTCCGTGGTGCGCGCCAGCGACGCCGCGCCCGGCAATTGCGCGGAGATGATGACGTAGCCGCGGTCCTGCGCCGGAATGAAGCCTTGCGACGTGGTCGCGATCAGCCAGCCGGCACTGCCGATCAGCACGACGTAGATCAGGATCATCACCACCGAATGCCGAATGACAAAATTGGCAAGCCCGGCATAGCCGTGCGCCAGCCGGTCGAACACGCGGTTGAACACGCCGGTGAAGGCACCCCACGCCCGCGCGATGACATTCCAGCTCGCCGGCGGCCGCTTCTCCACGTGCGGCGTGAGGATCTGCGAAGCCAGCGCGGGCGACAGGGTCAGCGAGCAGAAGCAGGAAATCGCGGTCGCAACCGCAATGGTGACGGCGAATTGCTGGAAGAACTGCCCGGAGATGCCGCCGAGGAACGCGGTCGGCACGAACACCGCGCAAAGCACCAGCGCGATCGAGACCAGCGCGCCGCCGACCTCCTCCATCGTCTTGAGCGCGGCGTCGCGCCGGCTCATGCCGTGCTCGAGATGGCGCTCGACGTTCTCTACCACCACGATGGCGTCGTCGACGACGATGCCGACGGCGAGGACGAGGCCGAACAAAGTGAGGTTGTTAATGGAGAAGCCCAGCGCCGCCATCACCGCGAAGGTGCCGACCAGCGACACAGGTATTGCGATGATCGGAATGATCGCGGGCCGCCAGCCCTGCAGGAACACCAGCACGACGATGACCACGAGCAGCATGGCTTCGTAGATGGTCTTGATCAGTTCGTGGACGGACTGGGCGATGAACTCGGTGGGATTATAGCCGATATTGTAGTCGAGGCCTTTCGGAAAGCTCTCCTTCAGCCTCGTCATGGTGTCGGTAATGTTCTTCGCGGTGGCGAGCGCGTTCGATCCCGGCCGCTGCGTCACCAGCATCGCGACCGCGGATTTGCGCAGCAGGAAGCTGTTGGTGGTGTAGGAGAGCGCGCCGAGCTCGATGCGGGCGACGTCGCGCAATCGCACGATACGGCCGTCGGAGCCGGCCTTGATCAGGATGTCCTCGAACTGCTTCTGGTCCTTCAGGCGGCCGGTGAAGGTGAGGTTGGGCTGGAAGGCGCGATCGGCGATCGGCGGCTCGGCGATCTGGCCGCCCGCGATCTGCACGTTCTGGGCGCGGATCGCGGCCAGCACCTCCGCCGAGGTCAGGCCGAGATTGGCAATTCGATCAGGGTCGAGCCACAGCCGCATCGAATAGTCGCGCGCGCCGAACATCTGGATGTCGCCGACGCCGTCGAGACGCAGCAGCTGGTCGCGGACCTGGAGCAGCGCGTAGTTGGAGATGTAGAGCTGGTCGAAAGTGTCGTCCGGCGACAGCATGAACACGACCATCAGGATATCGGGCGAGTTCTTGCGGGTGGTGACGCCGTTGCGCTGGACCTCCTCGGGCAAGCGCGGCTGCGCGATCGCGACGCGGTTCTGCACCAGCACCTGGGCCTTGTCGAGATCGGTGCCGAGCTTGAAGGTGACGGTGATGGTGAGCTGGCCGTTCGAGGTGGCCTGGCTGTAGAGATACAGCATGTCCTCGACGCCGTTGATCTCCTGCTCGATGGGAGCGGCCACCGTGTCGGACACGGTCTGCGCGGAGGCGCCGGGATATTGCGTCGTGACGACGACGGTCGGCGGCACCACTTGCGGATATTCGGACACCGGCAGGGTGGTGTAAGCGAGCGCGCCGACGATCAGCAGCACGATCGACAGCACCATCGCCAGGATCGGCTGGTTGATGGAAAGACGGCCGAGATTCATGACTTGCCACCGGCTGGGGCTTGCGCCGTCTGCGGCGTGACCTTGGCGCCGACACGGGCGCGCTGGATGCCGTTGACGATGACGCGGTCATCGGCCTTCAATCCCTCGCGGATCACGCGCAGGCCTTCGTCGAGCGGCCCGAGCACCACAGGGCGCGCCTCGACGGTGTCGTCGGGTTTCACCACGAACACGATCTTGCGGGACTGGTCGGTCGCAACAGCGACGTCCGGAATCAGCAGCGCCTCGTAGGGCGCGCTGCCGATCAGCCGGACGCGGCCGAACTGGCCGGGCAGGATCGACAGGTCCGTGTTCTTGACGACAGCGCGGCTGCGCAACGTGCCGGTCGAAACGTCGAGCCGGTTGTCGAGGAAGTTGATGGTGCCTTCATGCGACGGCTTGGTTTCGCCGGCCAGCGTCACCTGCACCGGATTGGCCGTGTCACGCGAGCTCGGGCGCCGGCCTTCGAACCACAGCTTGCTGTATTTCATGAAGGTCGCCTCATCCATGTCGAAATAGACGTAGATCGGGTCGAGCGTGACGATCGAGGTCAGGAGGGTCGAAGAGCCATTGTCGCTGCCCTGCACGAGATTGCCGGGGCTGATGAGATGGCGGCTGACGCGGCCGGTCAACGGTGCCGTCACATGGGTGAATTCGATGTTCAGTCTGGCGGCTTTCAGCGCGCCTTCCGCCTGCACCTCCGCGGCATGCGCAGCTTGCAGGGCCTGACGGCGCTGGTCGACGACCTGCTCTGAGACCGCGCTGGTCTGCACCAGGCTGAGGCCGCGGTCGAGCTCGCGCTTGGCCAGCTCCACCTTGGCGCGGGCATCCGACAGCTGTCCCTCCGCCTGCGTGGCGACGGCCTCGAATGGACGCGGGTCGATCACATAGAGCAGATCGCCCTGATGGACGATGGCGCCGTCCTGGAATTCGACCGAGTTGACGAAACCGCCGACGCGCGGGCGCACCTGAACCTCCTCGACCGCCTCGAAGCGTCCGGTGAACTCGTCCCAATCGGTGACGGTGCGCTTGACCGGCTGGGCGACCGTCACCGGCGGCGGCGGCGGCGCGGCTGCTTGCGAAGTCGGCTGCCCGCAACCGGTGAGCGCGAACGAAGCGACGAGGAGACCCGCTAGTGCGTAATGCCGCGGCTGGACGAATTCGTGCTTTTTGACAAGTCGCTCGCTTCCATCCGGTCCAGCCATCCCAGGTCCTCGCATCGTCCTTTGTCAAAAGCCGCGGAAAAAGCAGGGTAGGCATTTACCCGCGGGCGTCCCAAGATGGGTGGAGTTGATGAACACTTCAAGGCCAAAGCGCGTGCGGGGCGTCCAAGCGCACCCTGACCGGATGGCGGGTTGACGGACCCGAGCGGAGCTCTCTCACGCGATGCGAGACTGTGACGAAGGCACGATGCCACCCACCCCTGAAGGAGAAGGATAAAGGAAACAAGCCAGCGCCTTCGCACATGACGGGAGCCGGTGGCTCGGCTAGATTACTTCCACAAAAACAAGACGAATTGTCCGGGAGGACAGGCGTGCATCAAGGACGTGTCGTTTTCGGCGCGATCGAGGAGGTCGTGTTCGGCCATCCTGCGACTGAGGCCATCGTCGCGCAGATGGACCGGCTGGGAACACATCGTGCTTTCCTGATGGTGTCGGGCACGCTCAACCGGCAGACCGATGAAATCGAGAAGATCAAGCAGGCCCTGGGCTCCCGCTGCGCCGGCCTGTTCGATGCGATGCCGGCGCATACGCCGCGCGAGGCGGTGATCGCGGCTGCAAATGCCGCGCGCGAGGCGGGTGCCGATCTGATCGTCACCGTGGGCGGCGGCTCGATCACCGACGGTGCCAAGGCGGTGCAGCTTTGCCTCGCCAACGGCATCGACGATGTCGACGGTATCGAGCGCATCCGCGTGCACAAGGGCATAGCGCCCGAGATGAATGCGCCGACGGTGCGGCAGGTCAGCGTGCCGACCACGATCGCCGGCGGCGAGTTCAGCGCGATCGCGGGCGTCACCGACCGCCGCACCAACGTGAAGCAGATGCTGCGGCACCCGCTGGCTGTGCCGCGCGCGACCATCCTCGATCCCGCCATTACCGTGCACACGCCGGAATGGCTGTTCCTGTCGACCGGGGTCCGCGCCATCGACCATTGCGTCGAGGCGATCTGCTCGCGCGAGACGCATCCTTACGCCGACGCGCAATCGGTGAAGGGCCTCGCGATGCTCGCCGACGCCTTGCCGCGGGTGAAAGCCGATCCCGCCGATCTCGACGCGCGGATGGATGCGCAAATCGGCACCTGGCTGTCGATGGGCGCGCTCGCGGCCGGCGTTCCCATGGGCGCGAGCCACGGCATCGGCTACGTGCTGGGCGCGGCCTTCGACGTGCCGCATGGCTACACCTCCTGCATCATGCTGCCGGCGGTGATGCGCTGGAACGCGCGCGACAATGCCGAGCGGCAGATGATCGTCGCCGCCGCCATGGGTTATCCCGGCCACGCCGCTGCCGACGTGCTCGATGCCTTCATCCGCTCGCTCGGCATGCCGCGCAGCCTCGCGGAGATGCGCGTCTCGCCCGAGCATTTCGACGATATCGCCGAACAGGCGATGCGGACGAACTGGATTCCGCGCAATCCTCGCAAGATCGAGGGTCCTGTCGATTTGCGCGAAATCCTGCTTCTCGCCGCCTGATCCAGAGCCGGAGGATAGATGTACCCAGGTCAGCATGCCCGCCTACGCCCGCTGCAGCCCGCCTTCATCATGGCGACAACAGGCGAGGCCGTCACCTATCGCGAGCTCGATGCGCGCAGCAACCGGCTGGCCCAATTGTTCCGCAAGCACGGCCTGAAGCGGCTCGACCACTATTCGATCTTCATGGAGAACAATTCGCGCTATCTCGAGGCCTGCGGCGCGGGCGAGCGCTCCGGGCTGTATTACACTTGCATCAACTCCTTCCTGACGCCGGGCGAACTCGCCTATCTGCTGGTCAACAGCCAGTCGAAGATCCTGATCACCTCGGTGGCGAAGCTCGACATCGCCCGCGAGGCGATCCAGGCTTGTCCCGATATCAAGCTCTGCATCGTCGCCGACGGCCCCGGCGAGAGCGAGCGCATCGTCGGTCTTGCGGACGTGACCGCGGATATGCCGACAACACCGATCGCGGACGAGTGGCTCGGCACCGCCATGCTCTATTCGTCCGGCACGACGGGACGGCCGAAAGGCATTTTGCGACCGCTGCCGGAGGAGCCGCCGAAGTACAATCTGCCGCTGTTCGATTTCCTGACAAAACTTTGGCACTACCGCGAGGGCATGGTCTATCTCTCGCCGGCGCCGCTCTATCATTCCGCGCCGCAGGCGGCCGTGAACCTCACGATCCGCATGGGCGGCACCGTGATCATCATGGAGAGCTTCGATCCCGAACGCTACCTCGAGCTGGTCCAGCGCTGGGGCATCACGCACACCCAGCTGGTGCCGACGATGTTCTCGCGCATGCTGAAGCTGCCGGAGGAGGTGCGTGGCCGCTACGACCTGTCATCGCTGGAGATCGCGATCCATGCCGCGGCGCCCTGCCCGGCGCTGGTCAAGGACGACATGATCAAATGGTGGGGCCCTATCATCCACGAATATTACGGCGCGACCGAAGGCCTCGGCTTCACTGCCTGCAACAGTGAGGAATGGCTCGCCCATCGCGGTACCGTCGGCAAGGTGCTGCTCGGCGACCTCCACATCCTCGACGAGAACATGCGGGATTGCCCGACCGGCACGCCCGGCCAGGTGTGGTTCAAGACGGCGACGCCGTTCGAATATTTCAACGATCCGGAGAAGACCAGGGAGGCACGTTCGGCCGACGGCAGCATGAGCACGGTCGGCGATGTCGGCTATGTCGATGCCGACCGCTTCCTGTACCTGACCGACCGGGCGACCTTCATGATCATCTCCGGCGGTGTGAACATCTATCCGCAGGAATGCGAGAATCTGCTGATCACCCATCCCAAGGTCGCCGATGCCGCCGTGTTCGGCGTGCCCAATCCCGATCTCGGCGAAGAGGTGAAGGCGGTGGTGCAGCCGATGCCCGGAATCGCGCCGGACGCGGCGCTCGCCGAAGAGCTGATCGCGTTCTGCGCAAAATCGCTGTCGCGGCAGAAGGTGCCGCGCTCGGTGGATTTCGAGAAGGAATTGCCGCGGCTGCCGACGGGGAAATTGTACAAGCGCCTGCTGCGGGACCGGTATTGGGGCAACAAGGCGTCACGGATCGTGTGAGGCTCCCCGCAACTTCGGCACAACAGCCGCTTGTTCGCACTTGCACTCTCACATTGTGCGCAGGCGAAACTCCGGAGCGTTCCGTCATCCCAATTGTCGAGAGGTCGGACGTCCTTGCGGGTTGCCTCGCTGCGCGCGCCTCGCTATCGTCAACACAAACAGGCCGCAAAAGGCCGATCTCCAGGGAGGATGAGCATGCGGAGCGTATGGACGCTCGCCGCAATGGCGGCGCTATCTGTGCTGACGGCCTCAACCATCACGCTCGCCGGCGAGCCCAAGCAAGGCGGCGTCCTGCGGATGTATCACCGCGACAGTCCGGCAAACGCATCCATCCTCGAAGGCGCGACCTATTCGGTCAACGTGCCGTTCATGGGCGTTTTCAACAATCTCGTCATTTACGACCAGCACATCGCGCAGAATAGTCCTGATACCCTTCGGCCCGAACTGGCCGAAAGCTGGTCCTGGGGCAACGACAACAAGAAGCTAACGTTCAAACTGCGCCAGGGCGTCAAATGGCATGACGGCAAGCCGTTCACGTCGGCCGATGTCAAATGCACCTTCGATCTCCTGATGGGAAAATCACAGCAGAAGCTTCGGCAGAATCCGCGCAAGGCCTGGTACAGCGAGGTCAACGACATCACGACAAGCGGCGATTTCGAGGTCTCCTTCGATTTGAAGCGGCCGCAACCCTCGCTGCTGGCGATGCTGGCGTCCGGCTATACGCCGATCTATCCCTGTCACGTCTCGCCGGCGGACATGCGCACCCATCCGATCGGGACCGGACCGTTCAAATTCGTCGAGTTCAAGGCCAATGAATCGATCAAGCTGACGCGCAATCCGGACTATTGGAAGAAGGGTCTGCCCCATCTCGACGGCATCGAGTACACCATCATCACGAACCGCTCGACCGCGATCCTCGCTTTCGTCGCCGGCAAGTTCGACATGACCTTCCCGACGCACATCACCATCCCACTGCTGAAGGACATCAAGTCGCAGGCGCCGAACGCGACCTGCGTCGTCGAGCCGACCAACGTTTCGACCAACATCATCGTCAATTCGAGCTCGCCGCCGTTCGACAACATCGATATCCGCCGGGCGATGGCGATGGCGCTCGACCGCAAGGCCTTCGTCGATATCCTGTTCGAAGGCCAGGCCGATATCGGCGGCACCATGCTGCCGCCGCCGCAAGGCATCTGGGGCATGCCCAAGGACAAGCTCGAGACCATTGCGGGCTACGGGCCGAACGTGAATGCGAACCGCGAGGAGGCGAAGAAGCTGATGCAGAAGGCGGGCTACGGCCCGGACAAGCATCTCGCGGTGAAAGTCTCGACCCGGAACATCGCGGAATATCGAGACCCCGCCGTGATCCTGATCGACCAGCTCAAGAGCATCTATATCGACGGCGAGCTCGACGTCGTCGAGACCGCGAACTGGTTCCCGAAGGTCGCGCGCAAGGACTACATGCTGGGCCTCAACCTGACCGGCAATTCCGTCGACGATCCCGACCAGTCCTTCTACGAGAACTATTCCTGCGGCTCGGAGCGGAACTACACCAATTACTGCAACAAGGAGATCGAGAAGCTGTTCGACGCGCAGTCCCAGGAGACCGACATCGCCAAGCGCAAGCCGCAGGTGTGGGAGATCGACAAGAAGCTGCAAGAAGATGTCGCACGCCCGATCATCTTCCACGCACGGGCCGGCACGTGCTGGCAGCCCTATGTCAAGGGCGTCACGATCATGTCGAACAGCTCCTATAACGGCTTTCGCTACGAGGATGTGTGGCTCGACAAGTAGCGCGCCAGGCTGAAGACTAGCGGCTCGCGGAGGGCGGAGGATGCTTGCCTATCTGGTGCGACGCCTGTTCCTGATGCTCGTGACCCTGTTCGGGATCTCGATCGTCATTTTCCTGCTGCTGCGCATCGTGCCCGGCAATATCGTCGACATCCTGTTCGCCGCGGCCGGCTATGTCGATCCCGCCGACAAGGCCAATCTGGAGAAGGAGCTCGGCCTCGACCAGCCGCTGGTGATGCAATATTGGCACTGGATTAGCGGCTTCCTGCGCGGTGACTTCGGCTACTCCTACGTCTCCGAGAAGCCGGCGCTTCAGGAGATATTGCCGCGGATCCCGATCACAGCGCGGCTCGCCGGCCTCGCGCTGCTGTTCTCGGCCTCGATCGGCATCCCGCTCGGCGTCATCAGCGCGGTGAAGCAAGGCACGCGGCTGGATTACGCCTTGCGTGTCGTCAGCTTGAGCGGATTGTCGCTGCCCTCGTTCTGGCTCGGGCTGCTCATACTGACAGCGTCGGTGGCGATGTTCGGCCAGATGCCGATCTTCAATCCGAATCCGCAGACCTGGCTCGAGGCGTTCGCAACCTACGCCGTGCCCGCCGCCGCCGTCGGCTTCCGCAGCGCGGCCCTGACCATGCGCATCACGCGGTCCTCGATGCTGGAGGTGCTGCGCCAGGATTACATCCGCACCGCGCGCGCGAAAGGCGCCTCCGACGCCGCCGTCAACTATCGGCACGCGCTGAAGAACGCGATCCTGCCCGTCATCACCGTGATCGGCATCGAAGCGGCATTCCTGATCGGCGGCCTGATCGTCACCGAGACGGTGTTCAACATCCCCGGCGTCGCCCGCTTCTTGGTCGAGGCGATCCGCTGGCGCGACTATCCGATCGTGCAGAACCTCGTGATGCTGATCGCCGTCGTGGTGGTGAGCGCGAATTTCATCGTCGACATGCTCTACGCCGTGTTCGATCCGCGCATCAGGTACACGGATTAGGAGATCAATTTGGCCGCTATCGACTTCGACGTTGAACTGAGGCGGGCCGGCGCGCATGCGACCGGCGGCTGGCGGCGCGTGCTGTTTCTGGCACAGCGGCATGTGCTGGGCGCCGCGGGCCTCGTCATCATGGCCGTGTTCGTATTCATGGCAATCTTCGCCGACTTCATTGCGCGCTATGATCCCCTCTCGATCGATTCGGCCCGCGCTCTGGCTCGCCCGAGCCTGGCGCACTGGATGGGAACGGACTCGTTCGGCCGCGACGTGTTCAGCCGCATCATCCACGGCGCACGGATCTCGCTTGCCGTCGGAATCGGCTCGACCGCGCTCGGCGGCACGATCGGCGTCATCGTCGGCCTGACCTCCGGCTATCTCTCCGGCTGGGTCGATCTGGTGTTTCAGCGCGTCTCCGATGTCCTCCAGGCGCTGCCGCTGCTGGTGCTGGCGCTGGTGATGACGGCGGCACTCGGCCCGTCGCTGCCGAACGTGATCATCGCGATTGCCATTCCGCTGATCCCGACGGTCGCGCGCGTCATCCGCGCCAACACGCTGGCGCTGCGGGAACTCCCCTTCATCGAGGCCGCCAAGTCGATCGGCATGAGTGAGGTGCGCATCGCGCTCCGCCACGTGCTGCCGAACACGATGGCGCCGCTGATCGTGCTCGCCACTGCGCAGCTCGGCTCGACCATCCTGACCGAAGCCTCGCTGTCGTTCCTCGGTCTCGGCATTCCCGAGCCTTATCCATCCTGGGGCCGCATGCTGTCGGAATCCGCCGCCGAATATGTCCGCACCGCGCCGTGGCTGGTGATTTTCCCGGGCATCGCGATCAGCCTCGCCGTATTCGGCGCCAATTTGTTCGGCGACGCCCTGCGCGACATCCTCGATCCCCGGCAGCGCGGCTGATGGCTGAAAAAACCGATCTCGTGCTCGACGTGAAGAACCTGAAGACGGTGTTCTTCACCAACTCCGGCCTGTTCAAGGCCGTCGACGACCTCTCCTTTACCGTGAAGCGCGGCGAGACGCTGGCGATCGTCGGCGAATCCGGCTGTGGCAAGAGCGTCACCGCGCTGTCGCTGATGCGGCTGGTGCCCGATCCGCCCGGCCGCATCGTCGGCGGCTCCATCTCGCTCGAAGGCACCGATCTGCTGGCACTGGATGAGGCGGAGATGCGCGCCGTCAGGGGCAACCGCATCTCCATGGTCTTCCAGGAACCGATGACCTCGCTCAATCCGGTGATGCGGATCGGCGACCAGATCGTCGAGGCCGTGCGGCTGCACCGGAACATCTCGGCCAAGGAGGCCCAGAATGTCGCCGTCGAGATGCTGCGTCTGGTCCGCATTCCCGAACCGGCGCGGCGCGCGAAAGAATATCCGCATCAACTCTCCGGCGGCATGCGCCAGCGCGCGATGATCGCGATGGCGCTGGCGTGCCGGCCGGCGCTGCTGATTGCGGACGAGCCGACCACCGCGCTCGACGTCACCATTCAGGCGCAGATCCTGGCGCTGATCCTCGACCTGCAGAAGGAGCTCGGCACCGGGCTCGTGCTGATCACGCACGATCTCGGCGTCGTCGCGCAGACCGCGCAGCGCGTGATCGTGATGTATGCGGGGCGGAAGGTCGAGGAAGCCAGCGTCGAAGCGCTGTTCGCCGCGCCCAAGCACCCCTATACGCGCGGGCTGATGGCGTCGATCCCGGCTGTGCCGGCCGCCGGCGTTCCGGCGCAGGCGCGGCTGAACGAGATCCCCGGCACCGTGCCGTCGCTGGTGCGGCTGCCGAAGGGTTGCGCTTTCGCGCCGCGCTGCAAGCTCGCGATCAAGCGCTGCGAGGCAGAATATCCGCCGCTGGCGGATTGGGGTGGCGGCCATCTAGCCGCCTGCTGGCGCGCGGAAGAAGTCGCGGAGGTGGCATGACCGAGGCCCTGCTCGAAGTCACCGACCTCAAGAAACACTATCCGGTGCGCGCCGGCGTGCTGCGACGACAGGTCGGCACCGTACACTCGGTCGACGGCGTCTCGTTCTCGCTTCATGCCGGCGAGACGCTCGGCCTCGTCGGCGAATCCGGTTGCGGCAAGTCGACGGTGGCGCGCAGCGTGCTGCGGCTGGTCGAGCCGACCTCGGGCCGGATCCGGCTCGACGGCGAGGACATCACCCATCTGTCCAAGACGGCACTGCGGCCGCACCGGCGCTCGATGCAGATCGTGTTCCAGGACCCGTTCGCCTCGCTCAACCCGCGCATGACCGCCGGCGACATCGTCGGCGAACCGCTCGCGGTGCACGGGCTCGCCAGCGGCAAGGCGCTGGAGGTACGGGTCGCGAAGCTGTTCGAGCAGGTGGGCCTGCGCCCCGACCAGATGCGCAACTTCCCGCATCAATTCTCCGGCGGCCAGCGCCAGCGCATCTGCATCGCACGCGCGCTCGCACTCGAGCCGCGCCTGATCGTCTGCGACGAGCCGGTCTCCGCTCTCGACGTCTCGATCCAGGCGCAGGTGATCAACCTCTTGATCGACCTGCAGCGCCGGCACGGCTTCTCCTACCTGTTCATCGCCCACGATCTGGCCGTGGTCGCCCATATCAGCCACCGTGTCGCGGTGATGTATCTCGGCCGGATCGTCGAGATGGCTGGCAAGGACGAGCTGTTCCGCAATCCCAGGCATCCCTATACGCAAGCACTGCTGGCCTCGGTGCCGGTCGCCAATCCGCTCGCGAAGAAGCTCGCGCCGCTGGTCGACGGTGATGTGCCGAGCCCGGTCAATCCGCCTTCGGGCTGCGCGTTTCACACCCGCTGCCGGTTTGCGATGGACCGGTGCAAGACTGAACGGCCGGCGCTGCTGGAAGCCGGCGACGGGCATCAGGTGGCGTGCCTGCTCAATGACGGGACGGGACGGAGCCAGTTGGCGCCAACGACCTGATCACCGGCCAGGCCGCCATCGCGGCAGCCAGATGCTTGAGCGTGTGACCCGAGACGATGTGTCCTGTCGCTTCGAAAATGAGCGCGTCACCCAGCTCGAAAAGCTTGGCCAGCACATAAAAGAAGATCACTCCCCCGAGCGGCACGCCGAGCGCGCCAGGCCGGGGGCGCGTCAACGCCAGTGCCACGGCGAGTGCCATGCCGCCGAACTGCACGACAACCCATGGCGTGAGATTCTCGCGTGCCACCCAGGCAGCCAGCAGGCCCGCGATCATCATCAGCACCAGCACCGCCTCTCCGGCGCGCACGCTGACGCGCTCGCTGGCGGCGATGCCCAGAAAGCCCGCGAACGCCACCGCCATGCCGAGACGATCGGCCAGGAGCCGTTGCGGCATGTCGGGGTCCAGGTGATAGAAGCCAGAACCCAGGCAAGTGAGGATCAGTCCCACGAAGAACCAGCTTGCACCCACGGGCGCCTCATTGCGGGCGCGCAGCCGCTCCGAACCCCAAACGCCCATCGCGAGAAAGGCGAGATTGCTCAGCACGTCGCCGGCGTTGGGCACACCGAGCCAGGTACGACTGTCGACGAAGTGCGGGACGTGCCAGGCGGCGGCGGGCAGCGCGGGGGCGAGGAGCGCCGTCAGCGTCAGAACGCAGAGCGCGCCGATCACGTAACCCTCGCGGCGTTGCGGCGCGGCGAACGGGGGACGGCGGGATACCGAGGGTAGCGTGGGATTGGTCGCCTGGACGGGATCATTGGCGCGCAACATGCCGGCCCCACAATTGAACAATGTTCAATATATGTAGCCGAAGAATGAACAAGGTTCAAAATAAATTTTGGACCTCGTTCGAAATTCAACTAACCTTCTGTAATACCATAAAATTTTGGGCGAACGGCGCGCCGCATGGGGTCGGCAAAGTCAAGCGGCGCCCACCATGCCTCTCCACCACTTTGAATATCGAAGTTGCGCCTGACGCTTTGCGCCTTTCCCCTACCATTTCGGAGCTCGTGGCGCCGACTATGCTCCGATCTCGGCGACGATCCTGCCCGTGGTGACCTGCTCGCCTTCAGCGACCTCAATCGCGGCGACCACGCCGTCGATGCCGGCTTTGTGGACGTGCTCCATCTTCATCGCTTCCAGCGTCAGCACCGGTTGGCCGGCTTTGACAGATTCCCCCGGCTTGACCAGTACGGCGACGACGCGCCCGTTCATGGCGGCGCGCACCTTGCCGTCACCGCCATTGGCGGCAATGGCCTTCGGCGCGGCGAGCGTGAGATCGGTGACCGCGAGCGGGATGCCTCGGTGCTGGAAGTAAAGCCGATCGCCGTCGCGCAGGAACTTTGCGCTGTCCATCACGCCGTCGTGGCGAAAGCGGATGGCGTCGGAATCGAGTTGATCAATTTCGAATGTGTCTTGCCGGCCGTCGCTGGCGACAGTGTAGCCACCATCGCGCTCGCGCGTGACTTCGAGTTCGTAGGTCTGACCGGCGATCTCGATCTTCGCCGGCAGGGGAAACGTCGCCGACAGGCTGCGGCCACACCGCCATGACGGCGCGCGCGGGTTGGTGACGTAGAGCAGCAGGCCTGCCAGCGCTGTATCGAATACGGCATCTGTCCGCGGTGCCAGCAACTCGTCGCGATGCGCGCCGACGAAGGCTGTCGTCGCTTCGCCCTTGGCAAACCCGGTATGACGCAGGCAGGACATCAGGAACGCCTGGTTGGTGGTCACACCGAAAGCGGTGAGCTGCTCCAGGCCGACGATCAGCCGTCCCCTCGCCTCCTCACGCGTGGGGCCATAGCTGATCACCTTGGCGATCATGGAATCGTAGAATGGCGGGATTTCCGAGCCCGATTGCAGCGCGTGCTCGACGCGGAAGCCTTCAGGCACCCGCCAAAGCGCCATGCGGCCCGACTGCGGCATGAAGTCGTGCCCGGCATCCTCCGAGCAGAGCCGCACCTCGATGGCATGGCCGGTGAACTTGATGTCCTGCTGCTTCACCGGCAGCGCTTCGCCGCGGGCGACGCGCAGCTGCAGCTCGACCAGATCGAGCCCCGTAATGGCTTCGGTCACGGGGTGCTCGACCTGGAGGCGGGTGTTCATCTCCATGAAGTAGAATGCGCCGCTGGCATCGAGCAGGAATTCCAGCGTACCGGCTCCCTCATAACGCAGCGTCTTGACCGCAGCGACCGCAACGTCACCCATCTTCGCGCGCAGCTCCGGCGTGACCGCCGGTGACGGTGCCTCCTCGATCAGCTTCTGGTGCCGCCGTTGCACCGAGCAGTCGCGCTCGCCGAGATGGACGGCGTTGCCGTGGCTGTCGCCGAACACCTGAATCTCGATGTGGCGGGGATTCTGGATTGCGCGTTCGAGGATCACGGTGGCATCGCTGAACGCCGCCTTCGCCTCCGACCGCGCACTGCGCAGCGCATCGGGAAACGACGCTGCCTCTGTCACAAGCCGCATCCCGCGGCCGCCACCGCCGGCAACCGCCTTGATCATGACGGGGAAGCCGATCTTCCTGGCCTCAGCGAGCATGACCTCGTCGCCCTGCTCGGCGCCCTGATAGCCGGGCACGCAGGGAACGCCGGCCTTCTTCATGATCTCCTTGGCACCGGCCTTGTTGCCCATCGCCTCGATCGCCTGCGGCGAGGGACCAATGAAGACGAGACCGGCCTCCTTGCAGGCTTGCGCGAAGTCCTCGTTCTCGGCGAGAAAGCCATAGCCAGGATGAACCGCGTCCGCGCCGCTCGCTTTCGCCGCGGCGATGATCGCGGGGATGTTGAGATAGGACTGCGCCGGCAAGGCTTCGCCGATGCGCACGGCCTGATCGGCCTGCTTCACGTGAAGCGCATCCCGATCCGCATCCGAATACACCGCAACGACACCAAGCCCGAGCTTTCGCGCACTGCGCATCACGCGGAGCGCGATCTCGCCGCGGTTGGCGACCAGGACCCTGGAGAACGGCCGGTGCTGCACTGATCCGTTCCTCATGGGCGTGCCACCGAAAACTGCATGCGCTGCGGCGTCCGCGCATCGCCCTCGCGGCAGATGGCCAAGACTTCCGAGAGCACCGCGCGGGTGTCGCGCGGATCGATCACGCCGTCATCGAGCACGCGCGCGCTGGTCGAGAACACGTCCATCTGGCCATCGAATACGCCGATGATCTGCGCCTTCATGGCGTCGAGCTTTTCCTTCTCGACCGGCTTGCCGCGGCGGGCTGCGGCAGCCTCGGTCACGATCGCCATGGTCTCGGCGGCCTGCTCGCCGCCCATCACGGCCGTCTTTGCGTTGGGCCAGGAGAAGCAGAAGCGTGGATGGAAGCCGCGGCCGCACATGCCGTAATTGCCGGCACCGAACGAGGCGCCGCAATAGATCGTGATCTGCGGCACCGTCGCCGAGGTCACCGCCTGGATCATCTTGGAGCCGTGCTTGATCATGCCAGCTTCTTCATAGGCTCGGCCTACCATGTAGCCGGTGGTGTTGTTGAGGTAGAGGATCGGCGTGCGGGTCTGGCAGCACGCCTGGATGAAATGCGTCGCCTTGTTGGCGCCGGCGGGATCGAGCGGACCGTTGTTGGTGATGATGCCGATCGCCTGGCCTTCGACGCGGGCATGGCCGCAGACCGTGGCGGGACCGTAATTCGGCGCCATCTCGGTGAAGTCGGAGTCGTCGACGATGCGCGCGATCACCTGCTTCATGTCGACGGAGCGCTTGTGGTCTATCGGCATGATGCCGAGCAGCTCATCCTGGTCGTAGCGCGGCGGCTTGAATTCCCGGGCCGGCTTGCCTGGCCGTTCCCATTCCAGCGCCGCCATGATCTCGCGGGCGATGCGTAACGCATCGCGATCGTCCTCGGCAAGGTAGTCGCCAAGGCCGGACACTTGCGTGTGCATCTCGGCGCCGCCGAGCTCTTCCTCGGTCGCGATCTCGCCGGTCGCGGCCTTGAGCAGCGGCGGGCCCGCGAGGAAAGCGCGGGTCCGGCCGCGCACCATGACGATGTAGTCGGACAGGCCGGTCTGGTACGCGCCGCCCGCAGTCGAGGAACCGTGTGTCACGGTGACGACGGGCAGGCCCGCGGCCGAAAGCCGCGCCAGATTGCGAAAGATATTGCCGCCGCGAACAAAATCCTCGACGCGGTAGCGCAAGAGATTGGCTCCGGCGCTTTCGACCAGCTGCACGTATGGCAGCTTGTTCTCCAGCGCCAGTTCCTGCACGCGGATCGTCTTGTCGAGGCCGTAAGGCTGCAGCGCGCCGGCGTCGATGCCGGAATCATTGGCGCTGATCATGCAGCGGATGCCCGAGACGAAGCCGATGCCGGCGACGACGCCACCGCCGGGCACGCTCTTGCCGGCATCCGGCACGTCGAACATGTAGCCGGCGAGCGTCGACAGCTCGATGAAGGGCGCACCGGGATCGAGCACCAGCGCGACGCGCTCGCGCGGCAGCAGCTGCCCGCGTTTGTGGAAGCGATCCTTGGCCGCGGCCGACGCCGCGCGCGTGCGCTCTTCGAGCGCGCGCATGCGATCGATCAGGCCGAGCATGCCGTCGCGGTTGGCGTGGTAGGCAGCGCTACCGGTGGAGACGGTGTTTTCCAGAATGGACATGACTTGATCCCAATCGTCATTGCGAGGAGCGAAGCGACGAAGCAATCCAGACTGCCTCAGCGGAAAGACTCTGGATTGCTTCGCTTCGCTCGCAATGACGGGTGAGGCGATACCTTACCTGTTCGTCCCAAAGATCTTCCGCGCCTCGGCGGGGCTTGCGATCTCGCGGCCCGCGCGCCTTGCGCAGGCGGCGATCGCCTCGATGAGCTGACCGTTCGAGGTCACTTTCTTGCCGTCAGCGAGATAGAAGGTGTCTTCGAGACCGGTGCGCAAATGGCCGCCGAGCTCGGCGCAGCGCTGGTGCAGCGGCCAGATTTCCTCCCGGCCGATCGCCGTGACCTGAAAATGCGCCTCGGGACGCTTCAGCTTGATCAGGATCGGCAGCAGCTCCTGGTCCGAAGGCATTCCCGAAGCGACACCCATGACAAAATTATATTCGAGCGGTCCCTTGTACATGCCGACCTGGGTGTACATGCCGACGCAGCGAACGATGCCGACGTCGAAACATTCGAACTCGGGGATGGTGCCGACAGCGTTCATGACGTCGAGATAGTCCTTCACCTTCTCGACCGCGTTGTCGAACATCATCGGCGGCCAGGCCCAACTGTTGTCGGCCTTGACCTTCAGGTAATTCAGCGAGCCGGCGTTGCAGGCGGCGATCTCAGGCCTGGTCTCGCGGATGCAGTCGAGCGCGCCGGAGTAGTTCGGCCCTGACACACCCGAGGTGTGGTTGATGATCACGCCGGGACAGGCTTCGCGGATCGCCTGCTGGATCTCCTTGCTGACGGCGACCTCCCAGGACGGCAGGTGACCCTTTCCAGGCGCCTGCTGGCGCAGATGGATGTGCATGACGGATGCGCCGGCATCGAACGCAGCCTTGGCCTCGCGCGCCATCTGCTCGGGCGTGACCGGCACGTTGTGCTGCTTGGGGTCGGTGAGCACGCCGTTCAGCGCGCAGGTGATGACGGCCTTGTCGCTCATGCCAAAAATGTCTCGCACGTTGAGAATTCAACGGCTGCGATCATGTGATGCGCGGCATGCGGCTTCTTGCGCGGAGAAGCTGGAAAAAACGACGAATTCGTAGGGTGGGCAAAGGCGCGTAGCGCCGTGCCCACCATCTCTCTCGATCGCAAGAAATGCGTGGGCACGCTCCGCTTTGCCCACCCTACGGCAGCGACGTCAACTCGCCTCCGCGAGCCCCACCGTCTCGGTGCTGCGGTAGATCGCAAGGTCGCGCGAGCCGACGAAGATCGCGCGGGGCTTCAATCCGTAGAAGCGGCGGATCGAATGGCTGAAATGCGTGGAATCGGGATAGCCGATGTCCTGCGCGAGATGGGCTAGGTTGAGATCCTGATTGGCGAAGTGCAGCAGATGCCGCGCGCGCTTCCAGGCGCGGAAGGAGCGGAACGAGATGCCGGTCTCTTCCTTGAACAGATGCAGGAAGCGCGAGGCGGAGAGGCCCGCTTCGGCTGCGCAGGTGTCCGCCGTCACCGGCTCGCCGGAGAAGCGCCCGATGCGCGCAACCGCGCGCATCA
This sequence comes from Bradyrhizobium symbiodeficiens, assembly GCF_002266465.3. Classification (NCBI taxonomy): domain Bacteria; kingdom Pseudomonadati; phylum Pseudomonadota; class Alphaproteobacteria; order Hyphomicrobiales; family Nitrobacteraceae; genus Bradyrhizobium; species Bradyrhizobium symbiodeficiens. The sequence continues at coordinate 6,875,738 of NZ_CP029427.2, forward strand.
CGCGAGGATCGAGCACGCGGCGCGGCAATGCCTCGCCAAAGCACATCTCGTCGAACTCGGCGGTGGTGATGTCGCCGTAGCGACGTTGGCGCAGCAGCGCGTAGGCGGCCAGGATCTTGCGGGAATAGGCGGCCTTGTCGGGCCCTCGCAGCCGCTCGGCCAAGGCCTCGATCACGCCATCCGGCATGCTCTCCGGCTCCAGCGTCACGCTGATGACGGTGCGATAGTCGCTGGCGATGGTGTGGCGCTGGTTCGGCAGGGTCACGATCAATTCGTCCGAACTCTGGACGTCGTCGATCGTCAGATGCAGGCTGCCTTTCACCGCAACGTAGATGTGACAGCAGCCGGGGGTCCGCTTGCGAGGGCGACCGAGCAGACCGGCATAGAATACCCGCTCCGGCGTGATCAGCATCAGATGGTCGGATTCGCGACCTTTATCTTCCATTGGGATCCTCCTCGCGCGGCTCTATGGCCGCTGCGGACGGAGGTCACCTTAGCGGAAATTTGGGCGCTGTCACGGCGCGATAGCGCTATCATGGAGCGCAAAACAATATCAGTTCAGGACGGCGACGAGGCCGCCCCGAACCGTCATCAGACAGCAATCCCCGCCTGCGCGAAGGCTTAAGCCCTCGCGCGCGGTGCAACATTCTGCTCGGCGCCGGCCTTTTGCTCCGCAGCAACCGCGCGCTTGTAGCCGTCGCGCTGCTGCAGGCGCGCCCAATAGGCCGCGACATTTGGCCCGAAATCCTTGGCGAGCCCGATATTGTCGGCCAGCCGAAGCGCGTAACCGATGACGATGTCGGCGGCGGTGAAGCGGCCGGCGCACAATGTTTCAGCATTGGCCGTCGCTGCCTCGACAGCGCGCAACCGGCCCAGAAACCATTTTGCATAGTCGCCGGCGACCTGCGGGTTGCGGCGCTCTTCCGGCTCGAGCTGGGTGTAGCGGAGCACCAGCGTCTGCGGGAAGGTTAACGTGGCGTCGCTGAAATACATCCAGTTCAAGAAGGCGGCATAGGCGGGATCTTCGGGGCCGACCATCAGCGGCGTCCGGCCGTGCTTGATGCCGAGATAGTGGCAGATGCCGGAGGACTCCGTCATCTTGCTCTCGCCGTCGACCATGAAGGGAATCGTGCCGAGCGGATTGAGTGCGAGGTATTCCTTGGCGAAGACCCGCGGCGGGAACGGCAGCATCTTCAGTTCGTAGGGCAGCCCCATCTCCTCCAGCATCCAGAGCGGACGGAACGAGCGCGCGGCGTCGCAGTGATAGAGCGTGATCATCAGGAACTTCCCTTGCTGCCGGGCAGCGTGCCCATCATCTTGCACAGGACCATCAGCATGACCTCGTCGGCACCGCCGCCGATCGAGGTCAGGCGGCTGTCGCGATAGGCGCGGCTGACCGGCGTCTCGTTGGTAAAGCCCATTCCGCCCCAATATTGCAAGCAGGCGTCGGTGAGCTCGCGGCCGAGCCGGCCGGCCTTCAGCTTGGCCATGGTCGCAAGCTTCGTCACATCCTCGCCGGCGACCAGCTGCTCTGCGGCGCGATAGATCAGCGCACGCAACAGCTCGACCTCGGTCTGCATCTCCGCCAGCTTGAAGTGCACGACCTGGTTGTCGAGGATGCTTTGGCCGAAAGCCTTGCGGTTGCGGGTGTATTCGATGGTCTCGTTGATGATGTATTCGTGCGACTTCAGGCAGGCGGCCGCGCCCCAGAGCCGCTCTTCCTGGAACTGGATCATCTGGTAGGTGAAGCCTTTGCCTTCCTCGCCAATCCGGTTGCGCTTGGGCACACGGACTTCGTCGAAGAAGATCTGCGCGGTGTCGGACGAGCGCATGCCCATCTTGTCGAGCTTGCGGGCGATGGTGACGCCCTTGCTCTTCATGGGCACGCAGATCAGCGACTTGTTGCGGTGAACGGGCCCGTCACCGGTGTTGGCGAGCAGGCAGATCCAGTCCGCCTGGGTGCCGTTGGTGATCCACATCTTGCCGCCGTTGATGACGTAATCGTCGCCATCGGAGCGCGCCCGGGTCTTGATCGAGGCGACGTCGGAGCCCGCGCCGGGCTCGGAGACGCCGATGCAGGCGACGAAATCGCCCGAGATCGAGGGTGCCAGAAATTCGCGCCGCACCTCGTCGGAGCCGAATCGCGCCAGCGCCGGCGTCGCCATGTCGGTCTGCACCCCGATCGCCATCGGCACGCCGCCGCAGGTGATGGCGCCGAGCTCCTCGGCCATCATCAGCGCATAGGAATAATCGAGGCCCGAGCCGCCGAACTCCACGGGCTTGTTCAGGCCGAGGAAGCCGAGGCTGCCCATCTTCTTGAACAGCTCGTGCGCGGGGAAGATGTCGGCCTTCTCCCAGTCATCGACATGAGGGTTGATCTCATTGGCGATGAATTTTTGCAGGGAACGGCGGATGTCGTCGTGGTCGGCGGTGAATAGCATTTGTCGACTCAGCTCTCGATATCTCTGATGTGCTCGTCATGGCCGGGCTTGTCCCGGCCATCCACGCCTTCGTCACGCGGTAGCAAGAACGTGGATGCCCGGGACTTCGCCGCGCCGAAGCGGCTTCGGCCGCGCAGGCGGGACAAGCCCGGGCGTGACGGAGGAGACATTCACAACCCCATCTGCCTACTTGCCAGATCCTTCATGATCTCCTCGGTGCCGCCGCCTATGGCGTTGACCTTGACCTCGCGGTAGATGCGCTCGGCCTTGATACCGCGCATGAAACCGGCGCCGCCGAAAATCTGCACGGCCTCCGAGGCGCAGAAGGCCATGGTCTGCGTCGCCTGGTTCTTCATCATGCAGATTTCCGCAACCGGGCTCTCGCCCTGCTCGAGCCGCCACGCCAGCATTTCCAGCATCGCCTGACTTGCAGCCACCTTCTGCGCCATATCCACGATCTTGTGGCGGATGACCTGGTGCTGTGCCAGCGGCTTGCCGAACGTCTTGCGTTCCTTCGCATAGGCGATCGCCTCGTCGAGGCAGACCCGCGCGAAGGCGGTGCAGCCTGCCGCCATGCCCATGCGCTCGCTGTTGAAGTTCTGCATGATGATCTTGAATCCCTGGCCTTCCTCGCCGATCAGATTTTCGGCCGGCACGCGGCATGCGTCGAAATGCAGCGTCGCGGTATCGGAGGCCCACCACCCCATCTTCTTCAGTTTCGTCCTGGACAGGCCGGGCGTGTCGCCCTCGATCAGGAGGAGGCTGACGCCGCCGGCACCTTCGCCGCCCGTGCGCACCGCAACGGTCAGATAATCGGCCCGCATCCCTGACGTGATGAAGGTCTTCTCGCCACTCACGACGTAGTGATCGCCGTCGCGCCGCGCTTTTGTGGCGAGGTTCGCAACATCGGAGCCGCCGCCGGGCTCGGTGATCGCGAGGGCGGAGATCTTGTCGCCCGACAGCACCTGCGGCAGCACGCGCGCCCTCACCTCGGGTCGCGCAGCCCGCGCGATCGGCGGCGAGCCGATGGTGTGGCTCATCAGGCTGGCGCTGACGCCTCCGGCGCCCGCCCGCGCCAGTTCCTGGCTGGCCACGATCTTCATGAACTGGTCCGCGGCGATCCCGCCATATTCCTCGGGGAATCCCAACCCCAACAGGCCGATCTCGGCCGCCTTGCGGTACAGCGCGCGCGGGAATTCGCCGGCCTCGTCCCATTCATGGGCAAGCGGGGTGATCTCTTTCTCGACGAAGCGGCGCATCATGTCGCGGAAGGCGTCGTGCTCGGCGGTATAGAACGGGCTCTTCATCGCAGTCTCGCCTCGCGGACGGATTCGTCTCGCTCACCATGGCCGGAACATCGGCGGCTCACTTGCGCAGAGTGGCTGACCGGCGAACCACTTCGGCGCAGGCTCTGGCCTAGCAACTCAACGCAAGACGATTTTGACCCCTCGCGCGCCAACTCCAAATCAAAAAAGACGTCGATGCACCAACTCCGGCTGGCCCCGAGGCCACGCCGGGCATGGTGCACGACAATTGGGATGCAGGCGGCACCAGCCGCCGAGGGAGGAATTCTTGGCCGTTCGTTACTACGACTGGATCGTTCATCATGGCCGCCGCACGCCTGACAAGGTCGCGGTGATCGACCTCGCGAGCGAGCGCCGTTTCACTTATGCGCAGCTTGACGCCCGCGTCTCGCGCCTCGCCTCGTTCCTGCGCCACACGCTGAACGTCTCACGCGGCGACCGCGTCGCGGTGCTGGCGCTGAATACGACCGACACGCTGGAGGTTCAATTCGCCTGCGGGCGCCTCGGTGCGATCTTCGTACCGCTGAACACCCGCCTCACCGTCCCCGAGCTTCAGTTCATCACCGCCGACTGCGCGCCGAAGGTGATGATCCACGACACCGATCTCGCCGAGACCGCCCTTGCTGTTGCAAAGCGGTGCGGCATCGCAACCAGCCTGCTGCTCGGCCCCGACGGGTCCTATGAGGCCGGTATCGCGGCCGCAAGGCCGCTTGAGACGATCGAGCAGGTCACACTCGATGACGTCTCGACCATCATGTACACGTCCGGCACGACGGGACATCCGAAGGGCGCGACCATCACCCATGGCATGACCTTCTGGAATTGCGTCAATCTCGGCGGCCCCGCCTGCATCGGGCCGGCCTCGGTGCTGCTCACCGTGCTGCCGCTGTTCCACACCGGCGGGCTCAATTGCTACACCAATCCGGTGCTGCACGCCGGCGGCACCGTGATGATCATGCGCGCGTTCGATCCCGGCGCCGCGCTCGGCCTGATCAACGATCCCGCACAGGGCATCAACGTGTTCTTCGGCGTGCCCGCGATCTACCAGTTCATGGCGCAACACCCCGCCTTCGCGACGACCGATCTCGGCCGGCTGATCGTCGGCGGTGTCGGTGGTGCGCCGATGCCGGTGCCACTCTTGAAAGTCTGGGAGGCGCGAGGCGTCGCGCTCCAGCAGGGTTACGGCATGACCGAGACCTCGCCGGCGGTTCTGGTGCTCGACCGCGAGGATGCGGCGCGGAAGGCCGGCTCCGCCGGCAAACCGGTGCTGCACACCGAGGTGCGGATCGTGCGGCCCGACGGCACCGATGCCGATGTCGGCGAACTTGGCGAGCTCTGGGTCAAGGGACCCAACATCACGCCGGGCTACTGGAACAGACCCGAGGCGAACAAATCCTCCTTCACCGACGGCTGGCTGCACACCGGTGATGCGACGCGCGTCGACGAAGAGGGCTTCTACTACATCGTCGACCGCTGGAAGGACATGTACATATCCGGCGGCGAGAATGTCTATCCGGCCGAGGTCGAGAACGTCCTGCACCAGCTCAACGCGATCGCGGAAGCCGCAGTCATCGGCCTTCCCGATCCGCAATGGGGTGAAGTGGGCCTTGCCATTGTCGCGGTCAAGCCGGGACAAAAGCTGACCGAGGCCGATGTCATCGCGCATTGTGCGGCCAATCTGGCGCGTTTCAAATGCCCACGCCAGATCCGCTTCGTCGAAGCGCTGCCGCGCAACGCCACGGGCAAGATCCACAAGCCGACCTTGCGCAAGGACTTCTCAGTCACTTCCGAAGTCGACAAGAAAGTCGCCAACGCCTGACCCCAAGCGCCCCTCGCGGGCGCATTTTCTTTTTGACGTGCCTGCTCCATCCAACAAGAAACCCCAAGGAATTTCGATGAAGAACAAGAAACTCGTCCTGCTCGCCGCGGCAACTGCCCTGACATTGCTCTCCAACCAGGGCGCTTTCGCGCAGAAGAAATACGACACCGGCGCCAGCGATACCGAGATCAAGATCGGCAATGTCGAGGCCTATTCCGGCCCCGCTTCGGCCTACGGCATCATCGGCAAGACCGAGGAAGCCTATTTCAAGATGATCAACGACCAGGGCGGCATCAACGGCCGCAAGATCAACTGGATCTCCTATGACGACGGCTATTCGCCACCCAAGACCGTGGAGCAGGTCCGCAAGCTGATCGAGAGCGACGAGGTATTTTTGATCTTCAACGCGCTGGGCACGCCGACCCAGACAGCCGTGCAGAAATATCACAATGCCAAGAAGGTACCGCAGCTGTTCCTCGCCACCGGCGCCAGCAAGTGGAACGACCCGAAGAACTTTCCCTGGACTATGGGCTTTCAGCCCAGCTACCGGGTCGAGGCCCAGATCTTCGCCAAGTACATCCTGAAGGAAAAGCCGGACGGCAAGGTCGCGATTTTCTATGCCAATGACGATTTCGGCAAGGACTACCTCGCAGGTATCAAGGAGGTGTTCGGCGACAAGGCGTCCAAGATGATCGTTGCCGAAGAGAGCTACGAAACGTCGGAGCCTTCGATCGACGCCCATATCGTCAAGCTCAAGGGCACCGGCGCTGACGTTTTCGTCAACATCGCAACCCCGAAATTCGCGGCACAGGCGATCAAGAAGATCGCCGAGCTCGAGTGGAAGCCGATGCACCTGATGACCGACGTCTCGGTCTCGATCGGCGCGGTGATGAAGCCGGCCGGCCTGGAAGCGTCCGAGGGCGTGCTCTCGGCGGGCTACCTCAAGGACCCCTCGGATCCCCAGTGGAAAGACGATGAGGGCATGAAGAAGTTCATGGCGTTCATCGACAAATACATGCCCGGCGCCAACATCTCGGACGCCAACCTGGCCTATGGCTACGCCGCGTCGCAGACCATGGTGCAGGTGCTGAAGCAAGCAGGTGACAATCTCACCCGCGAGAACGTGATGAAGCAGGCCGCCAGCCTCAAGGACTTCGCGCCTGACACGCTGATCCCCGGCATCAAGATCAACACATCCGCGACCGACTTCGCCCCGATCGAGCAGCTCAAGATGTGGCGCTTCAAGAAGGGGCAATGGGAGCTGTTCGGCGATATCATCAGCGCCGAAACTGGCGGCTAAGGTCGCGGCCGGCGAACCGATCTCGACGAAATAGCGGCCGAAGGGCCGCTATTTTTTTTGCACCCGCAAATGCGAGCTATCCCGATACGAAGAACGCGAAAGACTCCTCCACTGTGCGGCGCAGGTGCTTTCGATATAATTCGTAGCTTGCATCATCGGAGCCGATTCGTCCCAGCGACGGCTTCGAGATGTTCTTCAGCGGCACGTAGGCGATCGGCGCCGCGATCGGCGTCAACTGCGAGCCAGGGCCGGCGCGGAGCGTCGAGATGATTCCGTACATCTCGCCGGCGACCGTCGGCCGCGACACCGTGATCACGCGATGCTGGCCGTGCTTGATGATGACGAGGTAGATGAAGCCTGACTGATGCGGGACGGCAACCTCGCCGGTATGCTCGTAGGCGGCATCGGTCCGATCGCCCTCCCGAAAGACCAGCGAAGAGACCTTCGGCTCCCAGACGATCTCGGTGCGGTACGCAAAGATTGCGTCCTTGTCGCCGAAGGACGGCCGCAAGGTGATGTAGACGTCCTCGAGCCAGGTCACGGCGCGATGCGCATAGGAGCCGAGGCTGTCAGGGGCGACATCGTTGGCGGCCTGAGGCGCCGCCACGACCGGGTTGTTGCGCAAGGAGACGCCCAGCGCCTGCTCCAGCCGGACCGTCGTCGCCAGCGTGAACGGTCGCCGGCCGCCGAGCACCTTCTCCAGCGTCGACAGGCTCAGCTTGGCCTGCTCGGCCAGCGTCTGCCGGGAGATTCGGCGCCTGGCGAGCTCCTCGCGAATGGTCTCGGCGATCTCGCGGCTCTGCTCGTCCGAAAGCTGCTTGTCGGTGATCTTGTCCTGCATCTGCATCGCTAGCCCTGCTCCAGCACGGCCACTCTAGCAGGGCGGACAAACCAGCACAAAACCGCACATGAGCGCCCCGCGGCGGCTTGCCCGGGCCGGCCGCGGCGGAACATGACCGATCATTCTGCTCGCGAAATCGACCCCTCCCGGCGAAAGCTCAAAGCCAGCAAACGTCCCTCCGGGAGCAGACCAATGGACAGCTACGATACGGCCGACAACGAAGAGCACCCCATGTTGAAGGCGCTGATCAAGCTCGGGTTGTTTCTTCTCGCGCAAGGCGTCGCGGTGATGCTGATGGCCTTCGTGGCCCTGCTGGTCAGTTTCGGGACCAGCTGGTCCGCAACGATCGAGCAGGCGAGCCTGCTTCAGCCCGGCGACGCCAAGTCCGGCTCCCTGCTCCTGAAGGAGGATGGCGCCACCACCGAAGCGATCCGCCTCGGCACCGACATCGACATCACGGTCTCCGGCCCGACGCTGCGCGCGCGCGTCACCCAAATCTTCCGCAACCCGACCAAGGACTGGGTCGAGGCAACCTATGTCTATCCGCTCGCGACCGACGGCGCCGTCGATACGCTGAAGATGGTGGTCGGCGGTCGCGTCATCGTCGGTGATATCAAGGAACGGCAGCAGGCCCGCGTGATCTACGAAGAGGCACGCCGCGCCGGCCAGAAGGCGGCACTCACCGAGCAGGAACGGCCGAACATCTTCACCAATTCGGTCGCCAATATCGGCCCTGGCGAGACCGTGCTGGTGCAGATCGAATATCAGGAGTCGGTGCATCAATCCGGCAACGAATATTCACTGCGCCTGCCGCTGGTGGTCGGACCGCGCTACAATCCGGCGCCGATCGTCCAGAGCGTCGACTTCCGCAAGGACGGATCGGGCTGGGGCGCGGCGACCTCGGACCCCGTGCCGGACCGTGACCGCATCTCGCCGACTGTGCTGGATCCCGCCAGGAATGCACCGGTCAATCCGACCAGCATCACGGTGCGCCTGAAGGCCGGCTTCGCGCTCGGCGAGGTCAGGAGTCATCACCATAACGTCAAGATCGAGAGCCCGGACAACATGGCGCGTGTCGTCACGCTCGCCGATGGCGCCGTTCCGGCGGACCGCGACTTCGAGCTGACCTGGAAGCCCGCCGCCGAGAAGGCGCCGTCGGTCGGCCTGTTCCGCGAACATGTCGGCGATGCCGACTATCTGCTGGCCTTCGTCACTCCGCCCAGCGCCGAGCAGACGGCGCAAAAGCCGCTACCGCGTGAGGTCGTGTTCGTGATCGACAATTCGGGGTCGATGGGCGGCACCTCGATCGTCCAGGCCAAGGCGAGCCTCGCTTACGCCTTGTCCCGGCTCCAGCCGACCGACCGCTTCAACGTCATCCGTTTCGACGATACCATGGACCTGCTGTTTCCCACCTCCGTCCCGGCAGACGCCGCCCATGTCGGCGAGGCAACCTCGTTCGTGAGCGCGTTGCAGGCGCGCGGCGGCACCGAGATGGTGCCGGCGATGCGCGCCGCGCTGGCCGACAAGCTCGGCGACACCGGCATGGTTCGCCAGGTCGTCTTCCTGACCGACGGCGCAATCGGCAACGAGCAGCAATTGTTCGAAGCCATCACGGCGATGCGCGGCCGCTCGCGCGTCTTCATGGTCGGCATCGGGTCGACGCCAAACACCTATCTGATGACACGCGCCGCCGAGCTCGGCCGGGGCGCCTTCACCCATATCGGATCCGTCGAGCAGGTGGAGGAGCGCATGCGCGGCTTGTTCGCCAAGCTCGAAAATCCGGCCGTGACCGGGCTCACCGCGAAATTCTCCGAGGCCAGGGCCGACGTCACCCCGGCGATCATCCCCGACGTCTATCGCGACGAGCCGCTGGTGCTGGCGGCAAGGCTCGACAAGCTCGCAGGCTCGCTCGAGATCAAGGGGCGCGTCGGTGATCGTCCATGGTCGGTGACGCTGCCGCTGCAAGATGCCGCCGAAGGCAACGGCCTGTCGAAACTCTGGGCCAAGCGCAAGATCGGTGACGCCGAAGTGGCGCGCGCGATGCGGGAGCTCGCGCCCGAGGAGGCCGACAAGGCGATCCTGGCGCTGGCGCTCGACCATCAGATCGTCACGCGCCTGACCAGCCTTGTCGCCGTCGACAAGACGCCGAGCCGGCCCGAAGGCGCGCCGCTCAAGCTCAGCGAATTGCCGATCAACCTGCCGGCCGGCTGGGACTTCGAGAAGGTGTTCGGCGAACGGCCGCAGATCCCGGCGCAGTTGCGCGAACGGCATGCCGATGCGCGTACCGCACCGGCGGCGCGGCGTCCGGCACCCGCAGCGCCTGATGCGATCCGTCTGCCCAAGACGGCAACCTCAGCCGAGCTGAAGATGATCGCAGGCCTGATCCTGATCGTGCTCGCCTTAACCCTGTTCGTGTTCAACCGGCGTCGGCTCTTGCTCATCGACGCCGCTTGAGAGAGGAGCCTCCCCGAACTCCTCTGTTAGCGCGCGCGGCTGCCCGTCCCATACCAACGGCCGCGCGCGCCTTTTTCGTACTGTCATCGCGGCGAGCGAAGCGACGAGAGTCCATGCCATGCCCCGCCTCTTATTTCCCCTGACTCTGGCCCTGATCGGCCTCATCCTGGTTGGCGACGGCGCCTACATCCACGCCAAGGCGTGGCTGGCGCAGGTGCTGCTTGAGCGCGCCTTCGACAAGAGCCTTGCGACGGGCGAGCCGGTCAAACCGTGGGCATGGGCCGACACCTGGCCGGTCGCGCGGATCGAGGTGAAGCGGATCGGCGCCAGCGCGATCGTGCTGGAAGGCACCAGCGGCCAGGCGCTCGCCTTCGGGCCGGGCCATATCCAGCAAACGGTTGATGCCGGTGAGCGTGGAGTTGCCGTATACGCAGCGCATCGCAACACACATTTCCGTTTCCTGCGGAATGTCGCCGTCGGTGACGTGCTTGAGATCACGCGCCGCGACGGCAGGCATTTTCGCTATCGGGCGGATTCTTCGGCCGTTGTCCGTTTCGACACGTCCGGCATCGATCCCTCGACGCAGGGTGTGGAACTCGTGCTCGCGACCTGTTGGCCGTTCGACGCCGTCACGTCCGGCCCGGAACGCTATGTGCTGCATGCCACCTTGATCGAAGATCTGCGACCATCTTCGCGATCTCGGGATTGCCGCCATTGTTCTGAACGATGAACTCGCAATCTGCATGCGCAGGCAGGCACGCCATGGTCGCGAGCGCGTGGCGAAGCGTGTCGGGACGATCGAGGGTCGGCACCACGATGGACAGCAGCGGCACGATTACGATTTGAGAGAATGAGGGTCACGGTTTCCTGGCATCTTGCCGGACCGTTCGTACTTTCGCCAAAAGTCTCGTGATGCTAGCCTAGTCGTCGCATCCTGCCCATTCCGTCTCGCGGCATGGAGCGGCCACGATCAGCCCCGAAGCCAGCGCGCGGCAACGCGTTGCAACAATAACAAGAAGCGAAGGAAGCGCATGGAAGCTCAAGTGCCCGCCGCATCGGTTTCTCCGCGCCCCTGGTCTCCATCGCCCGACGCCGGAGACATCGTCAAGGGCATCCACGCCATGCTGCACCCGCACAACATCGTGCTGGTGGGTGCGACCGACAAGCCCGGCAACTATGCCGAACGCATCTGGAATAATCTGATCAAGTACGGGTACGAGGGCGGCCTCTACCCGGTCAACGCCAAGCGGGAAGCCATCTGGGGCGTGCCCTGCTACAAGGACTTCGCGAGCCTGCCGGAGAAGCCGGACCACGTGCTGGTGCTGGTGCCGGCGCGGTTTGCGGTGCAGGTGATCCGCGACGCTGCGGCAGCCGGCGCACGGTCGGCCACCATCGTCACCTCCGGCTTCAGCGAGTTGCAAGACGAGGAAAGCCAGAAGCTCGCCGCCGAGTTGAAAGCGGCGATACGCGAGACGGGCCTTGCCGTCACCGGCCCGAATTGCCTCGGCAATCTGAGCGCTGGCGAAAAGCTCTTCACCAACATCGACGACCGCATCGTCACCATGGAGCAGGGTGCGGTGGCAATCGCCGGGCAGTCCGGCGCCATCGTCATGGCGATCCGCCAGGCGCTGGAAGATCGCGGCGTCGGTGTCGGCTACATGGTGACGACCGGCAACGAGGCCGGACTCGAGACGCCGGACTTGATGCGCTATTTCGCCGAGGACCCGAGCATCAAGGTGATCGTCGTCTATCTTGAGGGCGTGCGCAACACCAAGGCTTTTCGTGACGCCTGCAAGGCGGCGCGCGCCGCGAGCAAGCCCGTGATCGCGCTCAAGCTCGGCGCCTCCGAAGGCGGCCGTGCCGCGGCGATGGCCCACACCGGCGCGCTCGCGGGCTCGATCGAGACGTTCGACGCCGTAGCAACGCGCGAAGGCGTGATCCGGGTCGGCGGCCTCGACGAGCTGATCGAGACCACCGAGTGCTTCGTTCATTCCGGCGTGCCCAAGGGCGACCGGCTCGCCGCCGTCACGCTGTCGGGCGGCAAGCGCGGCATGTTGCTGGATGCCTTCTATGCCGAAGGCCTGAACTTTGCACCGCTGAGCCCGCATGTCGGCGCCGAATTGGCGAAGATGCTCGGGCCGGGCTCGATCGTTGGCAATCCACTCGATGCCGGCTTTGCCGCGGTGGTCGATCCCTCGGTCTATATGAAGTCGATCAAGCTGATGATCGACGATCCGGATATCGACATCGTCATCGTCGATGCCGAGCTGCCGAAGGCTCCGCACGAGCTGCGCGAGCGCAATTTGCGCATCGTCGACGAGATGGCGCGCCAGGGCGGCAAGCCTGTGATCTATATCAGCGCGATGTCGATCGGTTTCACCGAGTTCACCAAATCCTTGCGCAAGTCGCTGCCGCATCTCGCGGTCATGCAGGGCATGGACCGCGCGGTGACCGCAATCAAGTCGCTGCTCGACTATGCCAGGCTGCGCAAGGAGGTACCCGATATCGTCTCGAGCTCGAAACCCGCCGCGCGCGCCGTGCTGGAAAAGGCGCTGAAATCCGCCAGCGGTGCCGCGCTCGACGAGGTCGCCTCGAAGAAGCTATTGAAGGCCTATGGCATTCCGATCTCGAAGGAAGCGATCGCACAGACGGCGGCCGAGGCGGTGAAGATCGCCAAGCAGATCGGCTTTCCGGTCGTGGCAAAACTCGTCAGCGCCGAGGTCCTGCACAAGTCCGACATCGGAGGCGTGGTGCTGAACCTCAACAGCGCCGCCGAGGTGAAGAAGGCGTTTGCCGACATCACCGCGCGGGTCGCGAAGCTGAAGGGCAAGCCGAAGCTCGACGGCATCCTGATTGCACAGCAGGTCAAGGCCGAGCTGGAGCTCGTGGTCGGTGCCTCGCTCGATGCCGAGATGGGGCCGGTCGTGCTGTTCGGCACCGGCGGCATCGACATCGAGCTGATGAAAGACGTCGCGCTCGCCGGTGCGCCGCTGGACGAGGCCGAGGCGCGGCTCCTGATCGGCCGCACCAAGGCCGGCATCAAGCTGCGCGGCTATCGCGGCAAGCCGGCCCTGCACGAAGCCTCCGCGGTGAAGGCGCTGGTCGGCCTGTCCAATCTGATCGCGGATGCCGGCGACCGGATCGCCTCGATCGACATCAACCCGTTCCTGATCAACACCAGGACGGGCGTAGCGGTCGACGCCCTGATCGTCCTCAACAACGCCGCGGCAAAACGCGCGGCCAGGCATTGAGGCGCCAAAAACCCGTAGGGCGGATTAGCGCAGCGTAATCCGCTGCGGGGGGAGAAGAAGGCGGCGGGTTACGCTTCGCTAACCCGCCCCACTTAACATCGCGAACTCCTTCCAACTTCCCTGCTTTGGCCGTAAAACCTCCCGCATGGCACGCGCGAGTCATCTGGTGATTGGAACGGCGACGCTGGCGGTGATCGCCGTGGCGTTCGGCGGCGTGCTCGGCTTGCAGAAATGGCGCACCATCCAGAGCCGCAGCCAGTTGCGCGTGGTATTCGAGGGCGGCTCGGCCTCCGGGCTGCGCCGCGGCGGACCGGTCAATTTCGACGGCGTGCCCGCGGGCCAGATCCTGTCGATCAAGCTGGACAGTCCGCGCAGGATCGTGGCGCTGGTGATGCTCGACAACACCGCGCCGATCCGCAAGGACACCGTGGCGGGCATCGAGTTCCAGGGCCTCACCGGCGTTGCCGCGATCTCGCTGATCGGGGGCGCGCCCTCCGCGCCGCCGGTGCCGCTGGACGCGGACGGCGTCCCCGTGCTGACCGCCGACCTCAGCGACGCCGAATCCATCGTCGACACCCTGCACAGCGTCGACCGCACGATCGTCAGCAACGCCCCCGCGATCAAGGAAGGCCTGCGCACGTTCGAGGACTACACCGCCGACCTCCGGAGCAAGGGCGGCGAGATCGACTCCGTCATGGCCAAGGTCGACAGCGCCTTCGCGGGCTTCGACAAGGCGGTCACGAAGATCGAGGGCGCAGTGCCCGGCTTCGTCGACGGCAAGGCCGACGAACTGTTCGAAAAGATACAGGGGCTGCACGAGCTTGCCGACACCATGAGGAAGAAATCGGCCGGCTACCTCGAGGACATCCGTCGCTCGCTGCTCGACGTCAGCGAGGCCGCCAACAAGATGAGCGGGACGCCCACGCCCGCCGCCGCGCCGCGCCCGCCGCGCAAACCTGCACAGCAGAAGCGATAGAATGACGCGCAGCGCACGATGCCCTTGCGCGCGCGGAAGCGGGGGTTGGTGCCGGCAATGCCTTAAAGCGCGATGCGATCAGGATAGATCGCCATCGCGCTTCAGGTTGTGTTCAAGCATGATCTTTTCGGAAAGCCGCTGCGCACTTTCCCGGATCATGCCTTAGTAGTTGCTCGGAGACGAGCCATTCGGGATGCCATCGATCGGGCACTCGTCGGTCCCCGGCGTCGAGCGGGTCATCGCCTCGACCATGTCCCGTGTGCCTTCGGGATCGGCGATCCAGTTCTTGTAGAAATCATAGGGACAGGCCGCAACGCCGCGCGGGCTCTCGCCGGAATTGATCATGCCGGTATAGCCGCGGTGGACCAGCTTGTAGAGATGGTTTTGCGACTGGCCGTTGCGGCGCGCATCGCGGATCAGATGCTTCGAGAGCTGTGCGTACTGGATGCCGTAATCCTCCTCGCCGCACTCGCCGAGTGTGCGGCCGTCGAAGCCGATGATCGCGGAGTGGCCGAAGTAGGAATAGACGCCGTCGAAGCCGGCGGCATTGGCGACCGCGACATAGACGTTGTTGGCCCACGCCATCGCCTTGGAAATCAGGACCTGCTGCTCCTTGGCCGGATACATGTAGCCCTGGCAACGCACGATCAGTTCGGCGCCTTTCATGGCGCAATCGCGCCAGATCTCCGGGAAATTGCCGTCATCGCAGATGATCAGGCTGACCTTCATGCCCTTCGGGCCGTCGGAGACGTAGGTGCAATTGCCGGGATACCAGCCCTCGATCGGCACCCACGGCATAATCTTGCGATATTTTTGAACGATCTCGCCCTTGTCGTTCATCAGGATCAGGGTGTTGTAGGGCGCCTTGTTCGGATGCTCCTCGTGGCGCTCGCCGGTCAGCGAGAACACGCCCCACACCTTCGCCTTCCGGCAGGCCTCGGCGAAGATCGCGGTCTCCTCACCGGGCACCGCGCATGCCGTCTCGTACATCTCCTTGGAATCGTACATGATCCCTTGCGTGGAGTATTCGGGGAAGATGACGAGGTCCATGCCAGGCAGGCCGACCTTCATGCCAACCACCATGTCGGCGATCTTGCGGGCGTTGTCGAGCACCTCGGCCTTGGTGTGCAGGCGCGGCATCTTGTAATTGACGACGGCGACGCCGACCGTGTCGTTGCTGCTGGAAATGTCACCGTGAAGCATGTTGAGCGCTCCTGTCTTTTATTCGTTTGAGGTCATCGCCTGCGTTAGTGGCTGATCATCCAGGGACGCGCCGTTGGAAAGCCCTTCGCGCCGCTCCTGGTCTTCGTCACCAGCCGCGCCGGCTTCTTCTTGTCCGGCGAGCCCCTGTCCTTCACCGTCTTGCCCGACGAGCAGCAGCCGCAGCCGGGACCGTGCGAGGCCTTGTACTGCGCAAGCGTCTGTGGCGCGTGCGAGCTGCGCTCGTTGACGGCATGCGCCTTGCGCGTCTCCGACGGCATGCAGAAGAAATTCGGTGCGGTCAGGATCACCCGAGGCGCCATCGTCTCGCAGTGCGGACAGCTCTGCGGATCGTCGCATTCCGCCATCGGGCGCAGATCCTTGAACGGACCGCAATCGTCACAGAGATATTCGTAGACCGGCATCGCATCATCCCCACGCTGTCGCCTGTTCAACACTCCTCGCGACGGATGCGGGGCGGCAAGTACACACCGCCCCGCATCCCGTCGTGCAGGGATCATTTGTCCGGCGAAATCGGCATCTGGATATCGCCCTTGATGTGCTTGATGGGACCTGCCGCCGACGGCATGACGTCGAAGTCGAAGATCTCCGTCGGCAGCCACAGCGTGGCGCAGGCGTTGGGCACGTCGACCACGCCGGAGATGTGGCCCTGGACCGGTGCGGTGCCGAGGATCGAATAGGCCTGGGCGCCGGAGTAGCCGAACTTCTTCAGGTATTCGATCGCGTTGAGGCAGGCCTGGCGATAGGCGACGGTGACGTCGAGATAGTGCTGCTTGCCGGCTTCGTCGACCGAGATGCCCTCGAAGATCAGATAGTCCTTGTAGTTCGGCGTGATCGGCGACGGCTTGAAGATCGGATTCTTGACGCCGTACTTCGCCATGCCGTCCTTGATCACCTCGACCTTGAGATGCAGCCAGCCGGCCATTTCGATGGCGCCGCAGAAGGTGATCTCGCCGTCGCCCTGGCTGAAATGCAAATCGCCCATCGAAAGACCGGCGCCGGGCACGTAGACCGGGAAGTAGATCTTCGAGCCGCGGGAGAGATCCTTGATGTCGCAATTGCCGCCATGCTCGCGCGGCGGCACGGTGCGGGCGCCTTCCGCGCCGATCTTGGCCTTCACGTCGCCCTTGGCGCGACCGCCATGGGCGGTCGCCGCGAAGGGCGGGTTGGCCAGGCCGGGCACGCGGGTCGGGTTGGTCGAGATCAGCTCGGCCTCGCGCTTGTTCCAGGTCTCCAGCATCTTCGGATCAGGCAGACAGCCGATCAGGCCGGGATGGATCAGGCCGGCGAAGTTGACGCCGGGGATGTGGCGCGACGAGGTGTAGAGGCCCTTGATGTCCCAGATCGACTTTTGCGCCAGCGGGAAGTGGTCGGTCAGGAAGCCGCCGCCGTTCTGCTTGGAGAAGAAGCCGTTGAAGCCCCAGAGGCTCTCCTTCATCGGGCCGACGTCGAGCAGATCGACGACGAGAAGGTCGCCGGGTTCGGCGCCCTTGACGCCGATCGGACCCGAGAGGAAGTGCACGATCGAGAGGTCGATGTCGCGCACATCGTCGGCGGAATCATTGTTCTTGATGAAGCCGCCGGTCCAGTCATAGGTCTCGATGATGAAATCGTCGCCGGGATTGACCCACGCCACGATCGGGATATCGGGGTGCCAGCGGTTGTGCACCATGTCATTTTCGTAGGCCGACTTGGTGAGATCGACCTTGATCAGTGTCTCTGGCATCGAGAAGCTCCCCTTTTACACGGTTGGTTAGACGGACAGATATTTCGAGACCTGCGCGGCATCGACGGCGTCGCGCGGATCGTCGCGCACGATCGCGCCGTTCTCGATGACCAGCACGCGGTCGGCGATATCGAGCGCGAAGCTCAGGACCTGCTCGGACACGACGATCGACAAGCCCTTCTCATCGCGGATGCGCTTCAGCGTGCGCGCCATCTCCTTGATGATCGAGGGCTGGATGCCTTCGGTGGGCTCATCCAGCAGCAGCACCTTCGGCTTGGTCGCCAGCGCACGCGCGATGGCGAGCTGCTGTTGTTGTCCGCCGGAAAGATTACCGCCGCGGCGGCCCTTCATCTCCAGCAGCACCGGGAATAGTTCGTAGATATCGGCGGGGACCTCGGTCCCGCCGGAGACGACGAGACCGGTCTCGATGTTCTCCTTCACCGTCATGGTCGAAAAGATCATGCGGCCTTGCGGCACATAGGCGAGGCCCTTGGCGACGCGGTCATAGCTCGGCAGGCCACCGAGCTCGGCGCCGTCCATGGTCACCGAGCCGCTCTTCGCAGGGAGGATGCCCATGAGCGATTTCATCAGCGTGGTCTTGCCCATGCCGTTGCGGCCCATGATCGCAACGATCTCGTTGGGCGCGACCTTGACGTTGAGGCCGTGCAGCACCTCGCTCTGGCCGTAGGCGACGTGGAGATCAGAAATAGCCAGCATCGCGCGCTCCTTAGTGGCCAAGATAGACTTCGATGACCTTGGGATCGTTCTGCACCTTCTCCATGGTCCCCTCCGAGAGGATCTGGCCCTGGTGGAGCACGGTGACCTTGTGCGCGATGTCCTCGACGAACTTCATGTCGTGCTCGATCACCAGCACCGAGCGGTTCTTGATGATGCGATTGAGCAGCTCCGCGGTCTTGGTGCGCTCGGACACGCTCATGCCGGCGACCGGCTCGTCCAGCATCAGAAGGTCGGGATCCTGGATCAGCAGCATGCCGATCTCGAGCCACTGCTTCTGGCCGTGGCTGAGCAGATCGGCGCTCATGTTCAGCCGATCCTTCAGGAAAATCATTTCGGCGACCTCGTGCACCCGGTCGCGCACCGCGGCATCGCGGGTGAAGGTCAGCGCGCCAAACACCGAGCGTCCGCGCGGATAGGAAATCTCGAGATTCTCGAACACCGTGAGATCGTCGTAGATCGAGGGGTTCTGGAACTTGCGGCCGACGCCGGTCTTGACGATCTCGTTCTCCTTCATCCGCGTCAGCTCCTTGCCGCGGAACTGGATCGAACCCGACGTGGCTTTGGTCTTGCCGCAGATCAGGTCGAGCACCGTGGTCTTGCCGGCACCGTTGGGACCGATGATGACGCGGATCTCGTTCTCGTCGACGTAGAAGGAGAGATCATTGACCGCCTTGAACCCGTCGAACGACACCGTGAGGGCCTCGACAGCAAGCAGGAATTCCTTGGGCTGGTGACCGACGAGCATGATCTATCTCCTCACTCTGCCGGAGCGCCGTCGGCGACCGAGCTATCGGTCCAACCGTCGGGTTTCGATTTGCGCGACGGCATCAGGCGGTCGATGCGCGGCTGCACATAGTCGCCCCAGATTCCGGCAAGGCCGTTCGGAAATGCGAGCACCACGGCGATGAACAATCCGCCAAGTCCGAACAGCCACAATTCGGGAAACGTCTCCGACAGGCTGGTCTTGGCGAAATTGACCAGCAGCGTGCCGTAGACCGCGCCGAGGATCGACAACCGTCCGCCGACCGCGGTGTAGATCACCATTTCGATCGACGGCACGATGCCGACGAAGGACGGCGACATGAAGCCGACATTGAGTGCGAACATGGCGCCGCCGATCGCGGCGAACACGGCGGCGATGCAGAAGGCGAAGATCTTGAAATTCGCGACGCTGTAGCCGGAGAACCTGACGCGATCCTCCTTCTCGCGCATCGCGACCAGGATGCGTCCGAGCTTGGAATGCCGGACGAACTGCGCGATCATGATGCAGACGAGCAGACATCCGACCTCGAAGAAGTACAGCACGACCTTGGCGTGATCGGGCCTGATGTCCCACCCTTTCAGCGTCCGCAGATCAGTCATGCCGTTGATGCCGCCGGTATAGCCCTGTTGGCCCACGATCAGGATGGTGAGGATGGCCGCAACCGCCTGGGTTATGATCGCGAAATAGGTGCCGCCGACGCGGCGCTTGAACATCGCGGTGCCGATGATCAGCGCGAAGATGCCGGGAACCAGGATAATGGCGAGGATGGTGAAGGTGAGACTGTGAAACGGCTGCCAGAACAGCGGCAGCGACGTGATCTGATTCCAGTCCATGAAGTCCGGAATTCCGGGGGTCGACTGGATCTTGGTGTTCTCGACGCTCGATGCCTCGAGCTTGAGGAACATCGCCATGCAGTAGCCGCCGAGCCCGAAGAACACGCCCTGGCCGAGGCTGAGAATGCCGCCATAGCCCCAGCAGATCACCAATCCCAGCGCGACGAAGGCATAGGTCAGGTATTTCGCGACCAGATTGAGCCTGAAGACGTCGAGCGTGAGCGGCAGCACCACCACCAGGAAGACCGCGAGCACGAGAATCCCGATGAGCTCCGATCGATTGAAGAACCGATTGTCGGTCATTGCATCAGCCTCTATTTCTCACTTGCGGACCTTGAGGGCGAACAGCCCTTGCGGCCGCAGCATCAGGATTCCGACAACGGCGAGCAGCGTCAGCACCTTGGCCATCGAGCCCGACATGAAGAACTCGAGGGTGGATTGCGTCTGCGAGATCGAGAAGGCCGAGGCGATGGTGCCGACCAGGCTCGCCGCGCCGCCGAAAACGACCACGAGGAACGTGTCGACGATGTAGAGCTGTCCGGAGGTCGGGCCTGTCGAGCCGATCATCGTGAAGGCGCTGCCGGCGATTCCGGCGATGCCGCAGCCGAGACCGAAAGTGTAGCGATCGACCTTTTCGGTGTTGATGCCGACAGCACCGGCCATGATGCGGTTCTGCACAACGGCGCGCACCTGGCGACCCCAGCGCGATTTGTACATGACATAGGCGACGCTGATGGTGATCAGCAAGGTCAGACACATCACGAAGACGCCGTTGATCGGGACTTCGATACTGTCGGTGACGTGCAGCGATCCCAGCATCCACTGCGGCAATTCGACGCCGACTTCACGCGCGCCGAACACGGAGCGATAGGCCTGCTGCAGGATCAGGCTGAGGCCCCAGGTCGCCAGCAGCGTGTCGAGCGGACGCTTGTAGAGGTGCCGTATCAGCACCCATTCCACCAGCATTCCCAACGCACCGGAGGCGATGAAGGCCAGGATCATCGCGAGAAAGAAGTAGCCGCTGAACAGGCTCGGTAAATAGGACTGGAAGAAGCTCGAGGTCATCCAGGTGACG
This sequence comes from Bradyrhizobium symbiodeficiens, assembly GCF_002266465.3. Lineage (NCBI taxonomy): Bacteria > Pseudomonadati > Pseudomonadota > Alphaproteobacteria > Hyphomicrobiales > Nitrobacteraceae > Bradyrhizobium > Bradyrhizobium symbiodeficiens. The sequence goes on from NZ_CP029427.2 coordinate 6,896,480, forward strand.
TAGGCGCCGAGGATCATGAATTCGCCATGGGCCATGTTGATGACGCCCATCTGGCCGAAAATGATCGCAAGCCCGAGCGCCATCAGCACGTAGACCGAGAACAGGATCAGTCCTGCAAAGCCCTGCATGACGAAGATGGAGCCGAGATCACCAAGCGAGTAGTCGCCGAACATCGATGTCCTCCGTCGGGGATAAGGTCCCCGCGCCGCGAGCAGATTCGCGGCGCGGGGGTCTTGGGCGTGGATTTGCTGTCCACGCCAGGGAGAGGCTTGGTGTTTGGAAGAATGCGCGGCGAGGAGCGCTTCTTACTGGTAGCCCTTCGGGAACGGATCGGGCTCGACGAGATCGGCGGTCTCGTAGATCAGTTCGAACTGGCCATCCAGCTTGGCGCGTCCCACCCGGGTCTTCGACCAGAGGTGATGATTCTCGTGGATGCGCACATAGCCTTCCGGCGCGCCCTTGAACTCGACGCCGGGCGAAGCCGCCGCGATCTTGTCGACGTCGAAGGAACCGGCCTTCTCGACCGTCAATTTCCACAGCCACGGGCCGAGATAGGCAGCCTGGGTGACGTCTCCGATGACGGTCTTTTCGCCCCACATCTTCTTGAACGCCGGCACGAAGGCCTTGTTGTTGGGATTGTCGAGCGACTGGAAGTACTTCATGCAGGCATAGGCGCCGGCGATGTTCTCGCCGCCGATGCCGTCGATTTCGTCTTCGGTCACCGAGATCGTCAGCAGCGCCTGCTTGGAGAGATCGATGCCGGCGGCCTTGAGCTGCTTGTAGAAGGCGACGTTCGAGCCGCCCACGACGTCGGTGAAGATCACGTCGGGCTTGGTCAGCTTGATCTTGTTGATGACCGAGTTGAACTGGGTGTTGCCGAGCGGATAGTATTCCTCGCCGACGACCTTGCCCTTGAGCACGTTCTCGACATGCTTGCGCGCGATCTTGTTGGAGGTGCGCGGCCAGATGTAGTCGGAGCCGATGAAGAAGAAGCTCTTCGCGCCCTTCTCCTTCGCGATCCAGTTCAGGCCGGCGAGAATCTGCTGGGTCGCCTCTTGGCCGGTGTAGATCACGTTCTTGGACTGCTCGAGACCTTCGTAGAAGGTCGGATAATAGAGCATGCCGTTATACTGCTCCACGACCGGCAGCACCGCCTTGCGCGAGGCTGAGGTCCAGCAACCCATGATTGCCGCGACCTTGTCGTTGACAAGCAGCTTCTTGGCCTTCTCCGCGAAAGTCGGCCAGTCGCTGGCGCCGTCTTCCTGGATGAACTTGATCTTGCGACCGAGCACGCCGCCCATGGCGTTGATCTGCTCGATGGCGAGCTTTTCGGCCTCGATCGAGCCGGTCTCGGAGATGGCCATGGTGCCGGTCGCCGAGTGCAGGATGCCGACCGTCACCTCGGTGTCGGTGACCGCAAGGCCGGTGGTGTTGACCGCCGAAGTCGCCGGGGCCTGCGCAAATGACGCCCGCGGCAGCATCGTGATGGCGGGCACGGCGGCCATTCCCATCAATAGTTTGCGCCGGAGCGGCGACAAAAGGCCCTTGTTTGGTTCGTCTGACATGAGCACCCCACTTTTGTTCGAGAACACGCGATTGGTGCCGTGAGGATGGCTCGGATCCGGGTGGCGGAAGCATACGCAAGATCGCGTATACTGCACCGCAAAATGCCGACGTAGGCTTTGGTACGGAATTTGCGAGGGATCCAGGTCCGTATCGGAAGTGGGGTAAAGCGTGGCAGGGCGGCAGCGAATAGACCGCGTCAGGCGACAGTATAACCAATGGGTCGCCAACCAGACGCTGGAAGACTATGCGCTGCGCTTCACCGCCAAGAGCGCGCGGCGCTGGTCCGCCGCCCGGGTCGCCAACACGGCGCTGGGCGCGATTTCGTTCCTGGCGATGGAGGCGATCGGCGGTACCATCACCCTGAACTACGGCGTCACCAACGCGACTGCCGCCATCCTCGTGGTCTCCCTCATCATCTTCTGCTGCGGCGTGCCGATCGCCTATTATGCCGCGAAATGCGGCATCGACATCGACCTGCTCACGCGCGGCGCCGGCTTCGGCTACATCGGCTCGACCGTCACCTCCCTGATCTACGCCTCCTTCACATTCATTTTCTTTGCGATCGAAGCCGTAATCCTCGCCTCCGCGCTCGAGATGTGCTTCGGGATTCCGCGGCCGGTCGGCTATCTCATCAGCGCCGTCGTCATCATCCCGCTGGTGGCCTACGGCATCACGCTGATCAGCCGCTTCCAATTGTGGACGCAGCCGCTGTGGATCGTGCTCCACATCATTCCGTTCGCGGCGATCGCCTGGCACAACCCGCACTCCTTTACGGAGTGGCGCAAATTCTCGGGCGAGCACGGCGATCTCAACGGGCATTTCGACCTGCTACTGTTCGGGGTTGCGGCCTCGGTGGTGTTTTCGCTGGTGGCGCAGATCGGCGAGCAGGTCGACTTCCTGCGCTTCCTTCCGCGCGACCGCCGCGCGTCCAGGGCGTCCTGGTGGATAGCTATGATGAGCGCGGGCCCCGGATGGATCGTGCTTGGCGCCCTGAAACTGCTGGCGGGCTCGTTCCTCGCCTTCTTCGCGCTCAGCCATGGGGTGCCGCCCGAAGAGGCTGCCGAGCCGGCGCATATGTATCTCGAAGCGTTCCGCTACGTGCTGTCGCAGCCTGATCTCGCGCTGGCGCTGACCGGCACGTTCGTGATCCTGTCCCAGGTGAAGATCAACGTCACCAACGCCTATGCCGGCTCGATCGCCTGGTCGAACTTCTTCTCGCGCCTGACCCACAGCCATCCCGGCCGCGTCGTCTGGCTGGTCTTCAACGTGATCGTGGCGCTGCTGTTGATGGAGATCGGCGTCTACAAGGCACTCGAGCAAACCTTGGCGCTCTATTCCAACGTCGCGATCGCCTGGGTCGGGGCGCTGGTCGCCGATCTCGTCATCAACAAGCCGCTTGGCTTGCGGCCACAGCAGATCGAATTCAAGCGCGCGCATCTCTACGACGTCAATCCGGTCGGCGTGGGCGCGATGACGATCGCGACCATCGTCTCGATCAGCGCCTTTTACGGCCTGTTCGGGCCTACTGCGAAGGCGCTGTCAGCCTTCATCGCGCTCGCGGTTGCTTTCATCGTCGCGCCGTTGATTGCCTGGGCCACGGATGGCAAGTACTACATCGCGCGCAAGCCGAAGCGGAGCTGGCAGGACCTCGAGGCGATCCAGTGCTGCATCTGCGAGCACTCGTTCGAGCCGGAGGACATGGCCTCCTGCCCCGCTTACGCCGGACCGATTTGCTCCTTGTGCTGTTCGCTGGATGCCCGATGCCACGATCTCTGCAAGCCGCATGCGCGGATCCAGGCGCAGATATCGGAGACGCTGGGCAAGCTGATGCCGCAGCCGATCTACGCGCGCATCAATTCGCAACTCGGCCACTATGTCGGCGTGTTCGTGGTTTCCGCCGGTCTCGTCGCGCTGGTGCTGGGCCTGATCTATCTGCAGACCTCGGCAAGCGTGCATGGCGAGAACGCGCTCGTCTCCGACGTGCTCTGGAAGGTGTTCTTCTCGCTCAGCATCATCATCGGCGTGGTGGCTTGGCTGTTCGTGCTGGCACAGCAGAGCCGCCGCGCCGCCGAGGAGGAGACCCGAAGGCAGACCGCGCTGCTGATTCAGGAGATCGACGCGCACAAGCGCACGGACGCCGAGCTGCAGCGCGCCAAGGAGGTCGCCGAATCCGCCAACCTCGCCAAGAGCCGCTACGTGGTGGGCCTGAGCCACGAGCTTCGCTCGCCGCTGAACGCGATCAGCGGCTATGCCCAGCTCCTGGAGCAGGACACGACGCTGAACACCAAGCCGCGCGACCAGGTCCGCGTCGTCCGCCGTAGTGCCGATCACCTCTCCGGCCTGATCGACGGCATTCTGGACATCTCCAAGATCGAGGCCGGGCGGCTGTATCTGTCGCGCGACGAAGTGCGCCTCAGCGAGTTCCTCGATCAGCTGGTCGGCATGTTCCGCCTGCAGGCCGCCGCCAAGGGCATCGACTTCGTGTTCAGGCGGCCGGCGTATTTGCCGCTCGTGGTCTACGCCGATGAGAAGCGGCTGCGCCAGGTGCTGATCAATTTGCTCTCGAACGCCATCAAATTCACCCAGACCGGCAGCGTGCAGTTCGTCGTGCATTATCGCAGCCCCGTCGCGGAGTTCGAGGTGATCGACACCGGTCCCGGCATCCAGGGCGACGATCTCGAACGCATCTTCGCGCCGTTCGAGCGCGGTGCGCTCGGCGTTTCGCAGCCGCAAACCGGAACGGGACTCGGCCTGACCATCAGCCGACTGCTCGCCGGAGTGATGGGCGGCGACATCAAGGTCTTAAGCACCGTCGGCACCGGCTCGACGTTCAAGGTCAAGATCCTACTGTCGGAGGTCACCAATCCGCGGCGCATCGCGCCGGTGGAGGCGCCGATCTCCGGTTATCACGGCGCGCGCAAGACCATCCTCATCACCGACGACGATCCCGTGCATCGCGACCTCCTGCGCGAGGTGCTGACGCCGCTCGGCTTCATCCTGCTCAGCGCGCCCGACGGCCCCGGCTGCCTCGCGCTGGCTCAGCATTGCCGGCCCGATCTGTTTCTGCTCGACATCTCGATGCCTGCCATGGACGGCTGGGCTGTCGCCGAGGCCTTGCGGGCGAACGGCCATCACCAGGCCCGCATCCTGATGGTGTCGGCCAGCGCGATCGAGGCCCACGGCGCGCCGCTGGCGCAGCCCTTCCACGACGGCTATTTGATGAAGCCGATCGACATCCCGCGGCTGCTGGAGACGGTCCGCCAGCTCCTCAAGATCGAATGGCAATATGGCTCGGACGAGATTCCGGTGTCGTTCTGGCACCCCGAAAGCGGATCAAGGCCCCCGGCGCGGCATATCGAGGCCCTGATCGGGCTCGGCCAGATCGGCTACGTCAGGGGCATCCAGTTGAAGCTCGACGAGATCGGCAACGAGCATCCTGAACATGCCGATTTCGTCGCACAGATGCGGTCGCTCGTCGACCGCTTCGATCTCGACCAGTACATGGCCACATTGAAGACGTTGCATGCGCATGAACATTGAGTCGAAGAAGCGCGACGTCGCGCTCGTTGTCGATGACTCTCCCGAGACGCTGCGGCTGCTCACCGATGCGCTCGACGGCGCCGGCATGACGGTGATGGTGGCACTCGACGGCGCGGCGGCGATACGCATCATCGACCAGATCACGCCCGACATCGTTCTGCTCGATGCCATGATGCCCGGCATCGACGGCTTCGAGACCTGTCGCCGGCTCAAGCGCGATGCGGGCCTTGCCAATGTCCCCGTGATCTTCATGACGGGGCTCGCTGATACCGAGCATATCGTTCGTGGGCTCGAGGCCGGCGGCGTCGATTACGTGACGAAGCCGATCGTGATCGAGGAAATGCTGGCGCGCATCCGCGTCCATCTCGGCAATGCCCGCCTGACGCAGAGCGCGCGCGCCGCGCTCGACGTCTCCGGCCGTTTCCTGTTCGCGGTCGATCGCCAGGGCAATTTGCTGTGGGCAACGCCGCAGGCGCAGAAGCTGCTGTCCGATCATCACGGCGCGCAGGCCGACGACTTCGTCCTGCCGCCATCGCTGCTGCAATGGCTGGAGCAGGCCAAGGCCAAGGGCAGCTCGAAATCCCAAGCGGTTTCCTTGCCGGACAATCCGCAGCTTCGGCTCTATTACATGGGCGAAACCGCGCCGAACGAGTTTCTGCTGCGGCTCTCCAGGGAGTCCGGCACCGCGCTTCCCCCTGAATTCACCAGCGAGCTCGGCCTCACCACCCGCGAAGGCGAGGTGCTGGCCTGGCTCAGCAAGGGCAAGACCAACCGCGACATCGCGCAAATCCTGGGCCTCAGCCCGCGCACGGTCGACAAGCATCTCGAGCAGATCTACGCCAAGCTCGGCGTGGAGAACCGGACGGCAGCGGCGGCGATTGCGGCGAACGCGACGCGGAGGAATTCGTGAGCTGCCAAGAGTGAGTCGGGACGCCACCAATCCTGCAAACGGCGGAGTATGTGGCGAGCGCCGCCCGCCACACGACCCCTCACCTACAACGCCTCACCCGTAAACGAACGCCTTGTCATCCAGATCCGTCTTCGGGATCTCGTCCTTTTCGGTCCAGTAATCCTGGCTGTGCTGCCATTCCGGCTTGTCGCCGCGCTTGGGGAGCAGGTCCATGTTGCGCATCATGTAGCCGGGGTTGAAGTTTTCCGGATCGATCCAGGGCAGGATCGGCATGTTGTGGTCTTCGGCGCGCAAGCGCACCTCGACCTTCTTCTTGCCCTTCGCCTTCATATGGCCGAGCAACCGGCAGACGAAATCTGCGACCAGATCGACGCGAAGCGTCCAGCTGGCGCGGAAATAGCCGAACACCCAGACCATGTTCGGAACGCCCGTGAACATCATGCCGCGATAGGTGACGGTGTCGCCGAAGGCCAGCGGCTTGCCGTCGATCTCGAAGGCGATGTCGCCCAGCGCGGCGAGATTGAAGCCGGTCGCGGTGACGACGACATCGGCTTCCAGCAGCTTGCCGGATTTGAGCTGAATGCCGTTCTCGACGAAGCACTCGATCTCGTCGGTGACCACGGAGGCCTTGCCGCTGGCGATGCCCTTGAACAGATCGGCATCCGGCACGAAGGCGATGCGCTGCCGCCACGGCCGGTAGGTCGGCGTGAAATGCGTCTCGACGTCGTAGTCCGGACCGAGCACCGCGCTGATCTGACCGATCAGCTCCTTCTTTACCTGCTCGGGCTTGGACAGGCAGAGTTTGGTGAACGCATCCTGCTCGAACAATATCTTGCGCCGGACGATCTCGTGGATCCAGGCCTCGTCGACCTGAAGCCGGCGCAACTCCTCGGCGATCTCGATGGCGTTACGGCCGAGCCTAAAATAGGTCGGCGAACGCTGCAGCATGGTGACATGCGCGCACTTGTCCGCGATGTTCGGCACTAGCGTTGCCGCGGTGGCGCCCGAGCCGATCACGACGACCTTCTTGTTCGTGAGATCGAGATCGTCAGGCCAGGTCTGCGGGTGGACGATGCGGCCCTTGAAGCGATCGGCGCCCTTCCATTCCGGCGTGTAGCCTTCCGAATGACGGTAATAGCCCTGGCACATCCAGAGGAAGTTCGCTGTGAAGGTCCTGGCCTCGCCGGTGTCTGTCGTCACGGCCTCGATGGTCCAGAGATTCTGCTCGCTCGACCAGCCGGCGGAATTGATCTTGTGCTTGTAGCGGATGTGCCGCGCGATATCGTTCTCGTCGATCACCTCGTTCATATAGGCGAGGATTTCTGCGGCGGTCGCGATCGGCGGCCCCACCCAGGGCTTGAAGCTATAGCCGAAGGTATGGAGATCACTGTCCGAGCGGATGCCGGGATAGCGATGCGTGCTCCAGGTGCCGCCGAACGTCGCCTGCGTTTCCAGGATCACGTAGCTCGTACCCGGAAGCTGCTTGTCGATGTGATAGGCGCTGCCGATGCCGGAGATGCCGGCGCCGACGATCAGCACGTCGAAATGTTCAGAAGCCTGTTTGGCCGTGGCGTGACTGCGAACAGCGACATTCATTGTTGCTTCTATGCCTTGCTTGTTTTTGTGGCCGCCCTTGACGGACGACGCGTTTCCTCCGCGGCCGGCATGATCACCCACCGCGCTTCCCCTTCAAAATGACATAGATCAAGTCGCGGTCCAAATCACAGTGCCGCACCCCAGCTCCGCGCGGTCTGCACGATCCAGTCGCGATAGAGTGTGAGTGGCGTGACCCCGGTCAATCCGCCGCAGCCATCGCCGGCGTTCGGTCCCGTCGCCCAGCTGATGACCCCGACAAGCACGGCGCCGTTCGGCTTGTCCTCGAACACGGGACCACCGGAATCGCCGGTACAAGCTCCAATTCCGTCGCGAACACCGTTGGTTACGGGATCGACCAGGCGGATCTGAAGCGTGCCGGGCTGGCCCGTGACGACAAGGCCCGCGACGCGCGTGGCCCCGCCGCTCCTGCCATCACCGCGCACGGTGACCCCAGTACCGGCAATGACGAAACGGCTCCCGACCCGGATCGGAATGTTCGGCGTGCCGACTGGCACCGTCGATTTTCCCTTGAGTGGAATTTCCAGCTGCAACAGCGCCACGTCTGCACCGGCGCGATGCACCTGCGCTTTGTAGCCCGGATGGATCGCGATGGTGCGAACGTTCAGCAATTGAGGTTCGGCACCGCTGCGATCGACGATCTTGTAGTCCGCGCCCGGCGGCACGCAGTGAGCGCCGGTCAGTACGATCTTCGGCGCGATCAGAGTGCCGGTGCAGGAATTGCCGCGCGAACCGACGATGGTTACGACGGCGCGCGCGGCGCCGTCGGTCTGCGGCGTGCCGCCGCCGACGATGGCATGAGCGGGCGTGGCGAGCAGCAGAGCAGTCGTGATGAACGTGGCAAACTTCTTCATGGGAACACGCTTCGGATTGGCGGCGGCAGATTGCTTCGGACTGGCTCTTGCCGATACCGCATGCTAGCGCTCTTGGAAAGGAATTGACGAGGGCAGGATAGTGGCGATCGAAGCTGTGATCTTTGATTTTGGCGGCGTGCTGACGAGTTCGCCGTTCGAGGCGTTCGCGCGGTTCGAGACCGAGCGCGGGCTGCCCGTCGACATCATACGTCGGACCAACGCCGCCAACCATTTGGAAAACGCCTGGGCCAGGTTCGAGCGAGCCGAGATCGATATCGATGCCTTCGACGAATTGTTCGCCACGGAATCGCTCGCACTCGGCGCGGAGGTGCGCGGCCGAGACGTGCTGCCGCTGCTGCAGGGCCATCTGCGTCCCGAGATGGTCGAGGCGCTGAAGCGCATCAAGGCGCAATTCAAGACCGGATGCATCACCAACAACCTGCCAGCCAACGCCATCGGCAGCATGACCGGACGCTCCCTCTATATCGCCGAAGTCATGGTGCTGTTCGACCACGTGATCGAATCCGCCAAGATCGGCCTGCGCAAGCCTGATCCGCGCATTTACCGGCTGATGGTCGAGACGCTGAAGGTCGACCCGGGCAATTGCGTCTATCTCGACGATCTCGGCGTCAATCTGAAGCCGGCGCGCGAGATGGGCATGACCACGATCAAGGTTGCCAGCGGCGCCCAGGCGATTGCCGAGCTAGAGGCGGCGACGGGGATGAAGCTGAACTAGCGCAATTTATTCCGCAGCCGTAGGGTGGGCAAAGCGGAGCGTGCCCACCACAAGCAGATGGTGGGCACAGCGCTTCGCGCCTTTGCCCACCCTACGAGACCCTACTTTGCCGCGGCAGCGATCCGCTCCGGAAACGCCGCCGCCAGCGAGGCACGATCCGGCTTCAGCACGCCGCGCTCGGTGATGAGGCCGGTGACCAGCCGTGCCGGCGTCACGTCGAAGGCATAGTTCGCGACCGGCGATCCCTCGGGCACGATGCGCACCGTCTCCAGCCTTCCATCCGCGGTGCGGCCGGTCATGTCGGTGACCTCGACGCCGCTGCGCTGCTCGATCGGAATGTCGCGGATGCCGTCATGGACGGCGAAATCGATCGTCGGCGACGGCAGCGCGACATAGAACGGCACGCCGTTGTCGTGCGCGGCGAGCGCCTTCAGATAGGTGCCGATCTTGTTGCAGACGTCGCCGTTGGCGGCGACGCGGTCGGTGCCGACGATGGCCAGATCGACCATGCCGTGCTGCATCAGATGCCCGCCGGTGTTGTCGGGAATCACCGTGTGCGGCACGCCGTGATGGCCGAGTTCCCACGCGGTGAGTGAGGCGCCCTGATTGCGCGGGCGCGTCTCGTCGACCCAGACATGGATCTTGATACCGCGCTCATGCGCAAGATAGATCGGCGCCGTTGCGGTGCCCCAATCGACGGTGGCGAGCCAGCCGGCGTTGCAATGGGTCAGCACGTTGACGGTCTCGCCCGGCTTTTTCGATGCGATCGCCTCGATCAGCTTCAGGCCGTTGCCGGCGATGCCACGGTTGATCTCGACATCCTGCTCGACGATCTCGTCCGCACGCGCATACGCCGCCTCGGCCCGCTCCAGCGGATCGATCGGCGCGATCGCCATGCGCATCTCGTCCAGCGCCCATTTCAGATTGATCGCCGTCGGCCGCGCCACCACGAGCGTCTCGTAGGCCCGTTTCAGGCCGGCGTCGGAGGCGTCCTCACGCATGGCGAGCGCCATGCCGTAGGCTGCAGTCGCACCGATCAGCGGCGCGCCACGCACCAGCATGTCGCGGATTGCGACGGCTGCGTCTTCGCACGAAGTCAGCTTCGCGACGACGAACTCATGCGGCAGCCGGCGCTGGTCGATCGCGCCGATTGACCAGCCGTCATGCTCGCGCCAGATGCTGCGGAAATGCTTGCCGTCGACTTTCATGGCATTCTGCCTTTTGTCTCAACCGCGCAGGATGCGCCCGGCCACCGCGTCAAGCTTCTTCAGAAGCTCGGAATCGCGCGCCTCGGGCGTCGTGATCAGCGCGGTGTCGAGCGCGCGGTCGGAGCCGATCGGGCAAAGCTCATGCTCGCGCGGAAAATCCTTCGCCAACCGCGCCACCAGGGCCTTGGCCTTGTCGGCGTTCGACGTCAACACGCGGATGATATCCTGTACGGTGACGGCATCATGATCGGGATGCCAACAGTCGAAATCCGTCACCATGGCCACGGTGGCGTAACAGAGCTCCGCCTCGCGCGCGAGCTTCGCCTCGGGCATGTTGGTCATGCCGATCACGGAATAGCCCAGCGTCTTGTAGGTCATGCTTTCCGCATAGGTGGAGAATTGCGGCCCCTCCATGCAGACATAAGTGCCGCCACGCGCGATCGCGATGCTTTCGGCTTCTGCGGCCGCGGCAAGATGAATGCGCAAACGTGGCGAGACCGGATGCGCCATCGACACATGCGCGACGCAGCCCCGGCCGAAGAACGAGCTCTCGCGCTTGTGGGTGCGGTCGACGAATTGATCGACGAGAACGAAGGTGCCCGGCGGCAGTTCCTCCCTGAAGGAACCGCAGGCCGACAGCGAGATCAGGTCGGTGACGCCGGCGCGCTTTAGCACGTCGATATTGGCGCGATAGTTGATGTCGGAGGGCGAGAGACGGTGGCCCTTGTCGTGCCGCGGCAGGAACACGATCGGCAAACCGGCGATGGTGCCGCGCCTCAAGGGAGCCGACGGTTCGCCCCAGGGGCTCTCGATCACCTCTTCGCGCGCACCCTCAAGGCCTGGCAGGTCATAGATGCCCGAGCCGCCGATGATGCCCAATACCGCCTGCGTCATACCTGCTCCACCTGTTCGCCACCTGCGACATGGTTAAGCTATGCCAGTTTTGCGGCGGTTTTGGAACGGGGGTGGTGGGGCGATGCCGGTGGTGTGAGGGGCGCGCAGGGACGACAGCGGAGAGTTATGCCGCATTCGCCAGCTGCAACTGCGTTGCCACCATCCGCTCCAGCGTCTCGACGGACTGGAAATTCTCCGGCGTGATCTCGGCTTGCGGGATGGTGAAGTCGAACTCGGCTTCGACGCCGAGCATCAGATTGACCATATCCATCGAGGTCAGGCCGACATCGACGAGCTTGGCGGACGGCGTGACGTCAGCGGTGAGCGAATTCTGTTCGAGGATACCCTTCACCAGCTTGATGATGCGATTGCGCAGTTCGGTATCAAAGGCTTGCATCGGCAAATTCCCGTCTGTCTGTCAAAGGTCGCACCGGCTTGCCGCCTACGATGGGTACGGCCTGCCGGTCCCGCAATGGGCGACACCAATACTTCACGTTTCTTAGTAAACGATGACTCAGATTGTCCGGAATTCGACCCTCTTCCAGATTCCTAACGCGATGCCGGAAAAACGGCGGATGCAGACAACCGGACCTTAACTGTTCGTCCGGAATTGGGCTTTGTTTACCCTCTATTTCATCGACGAATTTGAATTAAATCCGTAGCCTTATCTCACAAGCAAAGATGACCGGAAGATCGCCGGCGGCATCGCGAATGATGCCGGCGATCTCGAACGGCAAACCGGAGGCGGACGAGTATGAACGTGCGTGAAGCAGTCCTCACTGTCGACGAAGCAGAAACAAGCTTCCTCGAGCAGGGTCCCTCTCTGATCGAGCGCGCCGCCCGGACCGCCGCAGCGGCCGCAGCCGACGCAGACGGGGTCGATCGCGACGCCCGCTTCCCGCACAAGGCTTTCGAGGTCGCCCGCGAGCAGAAGCTGCTCGGCGTCATGATCCCGGTCGAGTTCGGCGGCTTCGGTGCCTCCATCTACGACGTCACCGACATCTGCTACACGCTCGGACGCGCCTGCGCCTCGACCGCGATGATCTACGCCATGCACCAGACCAAGGTTGCCTGCGTCATCAGGCACGGTCACGGCATCCCCTGGATGGAAACCATGATGCGCCGGGTCGCCCGCGACCAGTGGCTGCTCGCCTCCTCCACCACCGAAGGCCAGAACGGCGGCAACATCCGCGCCAGCGCCGCGGCCGTCGACCACGCCGGCGATACCGTTTCGCTGGTGCGCGACGCCACCGTGATCTCCTACGGCGCGGAAGCCGACGGCCTCGTCACCATCGCCCGCCGCGCCACCGAGGCCGCCGCCTCCGACCAGGTGCTGCTGGCGCTCGCCAAGGACGATTATTCGCTGAAGCGGACGCTGGGCTGGGAAACGCTTGGCATGCGCGGCACCTGCTCGACCGGCTTCGAGCTGAAGGTGGATTGCCCCGCCGATCGCGTCTTCCCGGAATCCTATGACAAGATCCACGCCCAGACCATGACGCCGTTCGCGCATCTGTGCTGGTCGTCGGCCTGGACCGGCATCGCCGCCGCAGCCGTGACCCGCGCGCAGGCCTTCATCCGCAAGGCGGCCCGCAGCTCCGGCGGCCAGATGCCGCCGGCCGCGGCGCATTTCACCGCCGCCAAGATGTCGCTGGCGAAGCTTCGCGCGCTGCTGTCGGCCAATATCGATGCCTTCGCCCGCGCCGAGCATGACGAGCGCGCGCTGAGCTCGCTCGACTTCCAATCCTCGATCACGCTCCTGAAGGTGCAGGCCTCCGAGCTCGCGGTCGAGACCGTGATGCATGCGATGCGCACGGCCGGCCTCTCCGGCTACCGCAACGACGGCGAGTTCACCATGGGCCGGCACCTCCGCGACGTGCTGTCGTCCCCGATCATGATCAACAACGACCGCATTCTGGCCAATGCCGCGACATCGACACTGATGAGCGGCGTGCCGACAAGCCTTCGCGACTGAATCAATAACAACAAATTCGAGATAGCAGGACATCGCGCCATGAATATTGCCATTCTCTCCGACTCGCCCGCGACCGCGCCGCAGATGATCGATCCGCTCGATCATCTCGCCGACAAGCTGTTTCACCGCATGGGCGCCGACGGCGTCTACGCCCGCACCGCGCTCTATGAAGGCGTCGTCGAGAAGCTCGCCGCGCTGATCACTGGCCATCGCGAGAGCGGCACCGAGGTGATGCGCTTCCCGCCGGTGATGAGCCGGGCCCAGCTGGAAAAATCCGGCTATCTCAAGAGCTTCCCGAACCTGCTCGGCTGCGTCTGCGGCCTGCACGGCACCGAACGCGAGATCAACGCCGCGGTGAGCCGCTTCGATGCCGGCGGCGACTGGACCACCTCGCTGTCTCCTGCCGACCTCGTGCTGTCGCCCGCCGCCTGCTATCCGGTGTATCCGATCGCGGCGAGCCGCGGACCTTTGCCGAAAGGCGGCCTGCGCTTCGACGTTGCCGCGGATTGCTTCCGCCGCGAGCCGTCGAAGCATCTCGACCGGCTGCAATCGTTCCGGATGCGCGAATATGTCTGCATCGGCAGCCCCGACGACGTCGCCGATTTCCGTGAGCGCTGGATGGTGCGCGCGCAGGCGATCGCGACCGACCTCGGTCTCACCTTCCGCGTCGACTATGCCAGCGATCCGTTCTTCGGTCGCGTCGGCCAGATGAAGGCGGTGAGCCAGAAGCAGCAGCAGCTCAAGTTCGAACTGCTCATTCCGCTGCGCTCGGAAGAGCAGCCGACCGCCTGCATGAGCTTCAATTATCACCGCGAGCATTTCGGCACGACCTGGGGAATCCAGGATGCCGGTGGCGAACCGGCCCACACCGGCTGCGTCGCCTTCGGCATGGACCGGCTGGCGGTCGCCATGTTCCACACTCACGGCACCGACCTTTCGGCCTGGCCCGCCAAGGTGCGGGACATCCTCGGCCTGCAGCCGCAGGTCACGGCCGACGCGCATGTCGAAGGTTGGCGCTAACAGCTTGATCCGGACCCGAAGGCCGCGTCGGCAGAAAGTGCGAAGCGGCTTTCCGAAAAGACCATGCTGAAACAATAGATCGAACGAGGCCTGCCATTTCCACGGGTAAGACGAGCGTGACTCACACCAAGGTGCGATGCCGCGAGATCACCGAGTCCGACGCCGAAGCGGTCGCGGACCTGCTGACGCGCGGCTTCGTCGGTCGCTCACGGAACTATTGGATCCAGGGTCTGCGCCGGCAGGCCTTCCGGTCCGTCCCGGAGGGCTATCCCCGCTTCGGCTACATGCTCGACAGTGACGGCACGCCAGTCGGCGTGCTGCTGCTGATCTACACGGCGCGGAAGAACGGCGAAGAGACAACCATCCAGTGCAATCTGTCGAGCTGGTATGTCGATCCCGCCTACCGCAACTATGCCCCGTTGCTGACCAAGATCGCGCAGCGACACAAGGACGTGACTTATTTCAACATCAGCCCGGCGCCGTGGACCTGGCCGATCATCGAAACGCAGGGCTTTCGCGCCTATTGCCGCGGCATATTCTTCTCGGTGCCTGCCCTGGCGCGGCCCCCGCGCTGGAGCGAGATCGAGGTCATCTCGCCTCACGCCAAGACGATCGAGGGGCTGTCCGAAGCCGAAGCCGAGCTGCTGACGCGGCAAGCGCGCTACAATTGCCTCAGCCTCGTCTGCCGCACGCCGAAGGGAACATTCCCCTTCATCCTGCAACCGGTGCGCATCCGCCGCGGCTTCCTCGCGCCCCCTGCGATGAAGCTGATCTATTGCCGCAGCGCTGCTGAATACGCCCTCTGCGCAGGGCGAATCGGCCGCCTGCTGCTTCGGCTCGGCAAGATTGCGGTGACGATCGATTCCAACGGGCCGATTCCCGGCCTGGCCGGTATTTATACCGAGCGGCGCGGGCGCAAATATTTCAAAGGCCCGCACCGGCCGCAACTCGGTGATCTCACCGATACGGAACTGGTGTTGTACGGCCCCTAGCCAACCCCGGCTCTGTTGCCCGCATGAACGCAGCGGCATGCGAAACGTCCGCTCCGGATATCGCTGCGCTCATCCGAGCTACAGCCTATCGCTTTGTCAGCTGGCCATTTGCGCGGCCTCTCTCCATCGCCGGTCACCCTCCGTAAACTACAGTGCTTAAGGGAATTTTCCGGGCTCTTCGCTACACTCGGTGGTTGAATTAGGTTGCGTTAAGTCTATTGCCCGCCGAGACCCGCCGCCCCCATGATGTCGACCCGCGACAACGAGCTTGGTGCACGCCGCGAGCAAGGCCCGGAGGCCCTGGTCGCGCTGAGCCAGCTTGCGCTCGACCACATGGAACAGGGTGTCTGCGTCTACGATGCCGACAACCGGATCGTGCTGGTCAACCAACGCTATCTTTCGTTGTTCGACATGTCGGCCGACATCGTGCGGGTGGGCACGAGCTACCGCGAGGTGCTCGCGCATAGTGCGGCGCGCGGCAATTTTCCCCGGGATCAGCTCGAAACGCTGTATTCGTCGCGGATCGCGCAGATCGCAGGCGGACAGCCGTTCCGGACCGAGCAGCGGCTGGCGACCGGCCTCGTCATGGCGCTCGAGCTGAAGCCGCTACCCGGCGGCGGCTGGATGACGATCTGCGACGATGTCACCCGCCTCGCCCGGCTCGAAGCCGAATTGCGCGTGCAGACCGAACGCAGTCAGCACGCGCTCGCCAACATGTCGCACGGCCTCATCATGTACGACGCCGACAGCCGCGTTGTCGTCTGCAACGAACGTTTCCTGAGCCTCTACGACCTCGACCCCGGCATCGTGAAGCAGGGGGCCTCGCATCGCACGGTGCTCGACCATTGGGTCTCGCGCGGCAATTTGCCGGGCATGCCGACCGACGAATTCCACGTCTCCAGGTTGGAGGACGTGCGCACCAGAAGGGCGAAATCCCTGCTGGTGATGCGCTACGACGGACGCATGGTGCAGACGGTCTCCCGCTTCCTGCCCGACGGCGGCTGGGTCACCGTGCACGAGGACGTCACGGAGCGGCTGCAATACGAGGAAACGCTGCGGCAGCAGAACTTCATTCTCGACGCCGCGCTGGAAAACATGGCGCACGGGCTCGCCTTCTACGATAGCGAGATGCGCCTGCGCGTCTGCAACACCACCTACCGCAAGCTCTACCGGCTGTCGCCGGAGGAGACGCGGCCGGGCACGCATCTGGGTGAGTTGATCGAGCGTGCGATGGCGAACGGGGCGTTTGCATCGGAATTTAGCCCTCAGGAAATCCTCGAAGCCGCCCGCGCCCGGATCGCGGACCGCGACAGCTCGCCGATGCGCCGGCGTATGTCCAACGACGCCGTGATCTCGGTGCGCTATTGCGCACTCGCCGAGGGCGGCTTCGTCGCCACCTACGAGGACATCACCGAGCGCGAGCACGCGGTCGAGGAATTGAGCGAGCAGTATCTCCGCTTCGACGCGGCGCTCAACAACATGAGCCAGGGCCTGTGCATGCTCGATGCGAGCCTGCACGTCATCGTCTGCAATCGCCGCTATATCGAGATGTACGGCCTGTCGCCTGACATCGTGAAGCCCGGCGTCTCGATGCGCGAGATCATGGAGCACAGCTGCGAGCTCGGCATCCATCCGAACATGACAGGGGCCAGGCTCTATGCCGACTATGTCGAACGGCTGCGCGAGGGCGAGCATACGCTGCACCGACATTTGAGCGACGGCCGCATCATCAAGCTCAATCACAAGCGGATGGAGCATGGCGGCTGGGTCGTCACCTACGAGGACGTCACCGAGCGCCACAAGGCCCAGGCGCGCGTCGCGCACATGGCGCAGCACGATTCGCTGACGGACCTGCCCAACCGCGCGCTGTTCCGCGAGAAGATGGGCGAGGGACTGAACCAGGTCGCGATCGCCGGCGGCGCGATGGCCGTGCTGTGCTTCGACCTCGACAATTTCAAGACCGTCAACGACCGCCTCGGCCACGCCGCCGGCGACCGGCTGCTGCGCTGGGTCGCGGCGCGGCTGAAGGAGAATGTCGGCGAGCACGACACCGTCGCGCGCCTAGGCGGCGACGAATTCGCCGTGCTCCAGCGCGGACCGCAGCCGCAATCGGCGGAGCAGCTGGCCAGAAGGGTGGTCGAGGTCATCGGTCATCCCCCGCCGCTGGAAAATCAGTCGATCCATGTCGGCGTCTCCGTCGGCATCGCAATCGCACCCGACCACGGGCTCGATGCCGACGAGTTGATGAAATGCGCCGACCTCGCGCTGTACCAGGCCAAGGCCAAGGGGCGCGGCGCCTATCAGCTGTTCGAGCCCGAAATGGAGGAAGAGGCGCGCCGCCGGCACGCGCTGGAGCACGATCTGCGCGGAGCGCTGGAGGCAGGCGAATTCCACCTGGTGTTCCAGCCTCAGGTGCGGCTCGATTCGTCCGAGCTCACCGGGTTCGAAGCGCTGCTACGCTGGAAACATCCCTCGCGCGGCTTCGTCTCGCCAGCCGAGTTCATTCCAATCGCGGAGGAGAACGGGCTGATCGTTCCGATCGGCGAATGGGTGCTGCGCAGCGCCTGTGCGACCGCCGTGTCCTGGCCCGATCTCACCGTCGCGGTGAACCTGTCGCCGGTGCAGTTCCGTTCGCGCGGGCTGGTGGCGATGGTGACGAGCGCGCTGGCCGAAGCCGGCCTGCCGCCGCAGCGGCTCGAGCTCGAGGTCACCGAAACGGCGCTGCTCGACGACAGCGAGGCGACGATCGAGATCCTGCACCAGCTGCGCGCACTCGGAGTACGCGTCAGCCTCGACGACTTCGGCGTCGGCTATTCCTCGCTGAGCTACCTGCGCAAGTTTCCGTTCGACCGCATCAAGATCGATCGCTCCTTCGTCGGCACGCTCGGCGAAAGCCCGGAGAGCGTTGCCATCGTCCGCACCATCGCAAGCCTCGGCTCCGTGCTTGGCGTCGAGACGACGGCAGAGGGTGTGGAGACCGAAGAGCAACTCGACTTCGTCCGCGAATGCGGCTGCACCGCCGTGCAGGGCTATTATTTCGGCAGGCCATGCCCCGCATCGGAAGTTGGCCGCACCATCGAGACGCTGAGCACGGTCCGGCGCGTGGCGTAGCGGCTTTCTGCTCCCTCAAATTCCGCCTCTCGGCACACGACCAAACGACGAATTGTCGCATGTGCCGTCCCTGCAGGGATTGCAGCACCGCCCGGCGCCCTCGGCCCGCGCAATGCGCTTTTCTTCTCGCTCGATTTCAGGAACAATCGCCTCGCAAGAACGAGAAACGGCGGCCCGCGAAGAGGCCGCCGCGAGGGAGGAGTTTCGATGCCGCGATACGGGCTGAAGACGATCGCATTTGCCACGATGCATGCCGTCATGGGCGCATTGCTCTCGACGGCCGCCACCGCACAGGATTATCCCAGCAAACCGATCACGCTGATCGTGCCGTGGCCGGCCGGCGGATCGACCGACATCTCGATGCGCGCCATCGCCGACAGCGCCTCGAAGGTGCTGGGGCAGCCGATCGTGATCGACAACAAGGCCGGCGGCGGCGGCACAGTGGGACCTGCGACCATGGCGGCGGCCGCGAAGCCGGACGGCTATACTATCTCGCAGATTCCGATCACCGTGTTCCGCCTGCCTTTGATGCAGGAGGTGTCGTGGGATCCGGCCAAGGATTTCACCTACATCATCCATCTCACCGGCTACACCTTCGGTGTGACCACCAGCGCGGAATCCCAGTTCAAGACCTGGAAGGACGTGGTGGAGTTCGCGAAGGCGAACCCGGGCAAGGTGACTTATGCCACACCGGGCGCCGGCACCTCGCTGCATATCGGCATGGAGCAGATCGCCGGGATGTCCGGCATCAAGCTGACGCAAGTTCCTTTCAAGGGCGGCGCAGAGACCAACGCCGCGGTGCTGGGACAGCACACGATGCTTCAGGCGGATTCCACGGGATGGCGGCCGCTGGTCGATGCCGGCAAGCTGCGGCTGCTGATGGTATGGACCGGCGCACGCTCGCCGAACTATCCCGACACTCCGACGCTGAAGGAGCTCGGCTATCCCATGGTCTATGACTCCCCGTTCGGCATCGCCGGCCCGAAGGGCCTCGATCCAAAGATCGTCGCCAAGCTGCACGATGCTTTCAAGAAGGCGGTCGAGGACCCCGCCGTCGTGGCAACGCTCGCCAAATACGACATGGTGCCGAACTACAAGAACACGGAGGACTACAAGAAGTTCGTCGTCGAGGTCACGGAGTCAGAGCGCAAGGTGATCGAAACGCTCGGGCTGGCGAAGAAGTAGATTAGGCGGCCTGCGTGTCCCGGACGCGGTGCAGCGCTTCTTCAGTGGTGCACCGCGTCCGGGACCCATCTTTTCGTCCACACTCATGGGCCCCGGCTCTGCATCGCATCACCATAGCACGTCGAAGACGTGCGTGAACGCACTTATGGTGTTGCGCTGAGTCCGTGGCACGAGAGGATCACGATGAACAATCAAACCAACGTCAAGCTCCGCCTCAGCAACTCCGAACTCTGGGGCGGGCTGATCGGGCTCGCGCTCGGCGGCTTCGTGATCTGGTCCGGCATGAAGCTCAAGCTCGGCACCATCAACGATCCCGGCTCCGGCTACGTGCTGTTCTACACGGGCATCCTGATGTGCGTGTTCGCAGGTGCCATCATCGTCTCGGCGGTCACCGAAGGCGCGCCGACGCTGGCCTCGCGCTGGGAGAATGCGCGCTGGAGCAAGCCGCTCCTGCTGATCGCTTGTCTGGTGGCATTCTCCATTGCTCTGGAGCCGCTCGGTTTCCTGCTGTCCTCGATCCCGTTGATGCTGCTGCTGTTGCGGCTGATCGATCCCGTGCGCTGGACGCTGGCGATTCCGATCGCGGTGCTGGTGCCATCAGGCATGTGGTGGGTGCTCAAGCGGCTGCTGTTGATCCAGCTGCCCTCGGGCCAGTTCGGGATCGGTTGACCCTATGGATACGCTTGTCAATGTCGCCCATGGGTTCGGCGTCGCGCTTCTGCCGGTCAACCTGCTCTACTGCTTCATCGGCGTCTTCATCGGCACGCTGGTCGGCGTGCTGCCGGGCATCGGGCCGATCTCGGCGATGTCGCTGCTGCTGCCGGTCACGCTGTCGGGGACGCCGGAATCCGGCATCATCA
The DNA here is from genome assembly GCF_002266465.3 of Bradyrhizobium symbiodeficiens. Taxonomy (NCBI): domain Bacteria; kingdom Pseudomonadati; phylum Pseudomonadota; class Alphaproteobacteria; order Hyphomicrobiales; family Nitrobacteraceae; genus Bradyrhizobium; species Bradyrhizobium symbiodeficiens. The sequence goes on from NZ_CP029427.2 coordinate 6,916,942, forward strand.
TGATGGCCGGCATCTATTACGGCTCGATGTATGGGGGCTCGACCACCTCGATCCTGGTCAACATTCCCGGCGAGGCCGCTTCCGTCGTCACCTGCATCGACGGCCACCAGATGGCGAAGCAGGGACGCGCGGGTCCCGCGCTCGGCATCTCCGCCTTCGGCTCCTTCTTTGCCGGCACGTTTGCGCTGATCGCCTTGATGCTGGTCGCGCCGAAGCTTGCCAGCGTCGCCATCGCGTTCGGCCCGGCCGAATATTTCAGCCTGATGGTGCTCGGCCTCATCGTGCTCACCTTCCTGACGCAGGGCTCGATGCCAAAGGCGCTGCTGATGGCGTGCATCGGTGTCGTGCTCGGGTTGATCGGGCTCGACAGCATCACGGCGCAGCCGCGTCTGACCTTCGGCCGCATGGAGCTGATCGACGGCATCGGGCTCGTGCCCGTGGTGATGGGCCTGTTCGGCGTTGCCGAGGTGCTGCTCAATACCGAGCAGGCGATCAAGCGCGACATCATCAACACCAGGATCACCCATCTGCTGCCCAGCAGAGAGGACTGGAAGGCGAGCGCAGGGCCGGTCGGCCGCGGCACCATCCTCGGCTTCTTCCTCGGCATCCTGCCGGGCGGCGGCGCGGTGGTGGCGTCCTTTGCCTCCTACGCGCTGGAGAAGCGGCTGTCGAAGACGCCCGAACGATTCGGCCATGGCGCGATCGAAGGCGTCGCCGGGCCGGAATCAGCGAACAACGCCGCGGCGGGCGGCGCCTTCATTCCGCTGATGACGCTCGGCATTCCGCCGAACGTGGTGATGGCGCTGCTGCTCGGCGCCTTCGTCATTCACGGCCTGCAGCCGGGACCGCTGCTGATCACGCAGAACCCCGGCCTGTTCTGGGGCATCGTCGCCAGCATGTATATCGGCAACGTCATGCTGCTGGTCCTGAACCTGCCGATGATCGGCATGTGGGTGCAACTGCTCAAGCTGCCCTACAACATCCTATTCCCCCTGATCATCCTGTTCACGATCCTGGGCGTCTACTGCTCCAGCAACAACGTGTTCGACGTCTACGTGATGATCGCGTTCGGCATCATTGGCTATTTCATGCGCAAGCTCGGCTACGAGCCGGCGCCGCTGGTGCTGGCCTTCGTGCTGGGGCCGATGATGGAGAACAATCTGCGCAAATCGCTGATCCTGTCGCAGGGCGATCTGTGGACCTTCGTGCAGCGGCCAATCTCGGCAGTGTGCCTCACCTTCGCACTGGTGCTGCTGATCGCGCCGCTGCTGCCGTCGCTGCGCAAGAAACGCGAGCTGGTGGCGCTGGATGAGGGGGCATGACGTTTTGCAGAGGTCGGCTAAAGTGCAATTTTGCGAAAACAACCCCATGCACAGTAGATGGGGATTGATTTCAAAGGGAAAATTCTAACGTGGAACGCTACCCCGCCGCCGGCAGCGCGCTATCCGGCGGCGCGCCCCACGGCCGCTCGGCCGATGCCAAGCCGATCAGGCGGCCCTGGATGTAGTCGCAGCCCCAGTCGCGCAGCATGTTTGCGGCCTCTTCGTCCTGCACCCATTCCGCCACCGTCTTGATGTCGAGCCGTCGGGCGAGATCGATCAAGGTCTGCACGAAGGCGCGATCGTCGGCGGAATGTGTGATGTTCTGCACGAACGCGCCGTCGATCTTCACGATATCGACGCCGAGCTTGCGCAGGTTTCGGAACGAGGTGTAACCCGCGCCGAAATCGTCGATGGCGATGCGGCTACCGAAATTCTTCAGCCGCGTGACGAAGCCGCGGACATCGTCGATGTCCTGGATCGCGACCGTCTCGGTGATCTCGACGATCAGCCGCTCGGCGACGCCGGGATGGGCCAGCATCAGCGACTCGATCCCCGCCCACCAGTCCGGATCCATGGTCGTATCAGGCGAGATATTGAGACTGAGGCTGATGTCGGGCGCGGCGGCGAGCTCGGCGACCACGAGCTCGAGCACGCGGTGATCGACCAGGCGGATCAGGCCGAGCCGTTCGGCGACCGGCACGATGTCGGGCGCGAGCAGCACCTGACCGTCGCCCTGGTCCATCCGCACCAGGCATTCGTGGAACGCGCGCTCGCGCGAGGCGACCGACACCACCGGCTCATAGGCGAGCTTGATGCGGCGCTCGTTCAGCGCAGTGACGATTTCGTCGGTGACGCGGATGTTGACGCGGCGCTGTGCGTCGCGCGCCGCATCCGGACGCCAGGCCGCGAACGAGCCGACGCGGCGGCGCTTGGCGGCATCCAGCGTCTCATGGGCGCGGTTGACGGCTTCGTCGGCGTTGCGGGCATAGCGCGGCAGGCTGACCGCGCCGATCGAGGCGGTGACCGAGACCGGGCCGGATTTGGTCGGCACCACCTCATCGCGGATGCCGGCAAGGAAACGCTCGGCGGCGACGTTCATGTCGTCGACGGTGCAGGTCTTCAGGATCAGGCCGAACTTGTTGCCGGAGAAGCGGCCGAGCACGTCGCCGCCACGCAGGCGCGAGCGGATGCGCTTGGCGATGTCGAGGATCACGGCGTCGGCAACGTCGAAGCCGAAGGCGTCGTTGACGCGGGCGAGATGGTCGATGCCGACCAGCATGAAGGCCGCGGTCGAGCGGAAGCGGGTGGTCTCCTCGATCGCCTCGGCCAGCGCTGCAATCAGATGAGAGCGGTTGAGCTCGCCGGTCAGCGGATCGAGCCGGGCCAGCTTCGTCAGCTCCTCGTCGCGGGCATGGCGCTCACTGTTGATGCGAACGGAGCCAATCGCACGCGTGGGGCGGCCGTCGGGGCCGGCGAACCAGCGGCCGGTCTCTTCGACCCAGACCACGGGATCGGAGGCACTCATGCGCACGCCGTATTCGACCCGGTAGGGCGTACCGTCGGCGCCGTGCACGGCGGAGGTCTGCGCCAGCGCTGCGGTCCGCAGCGTTTGCGCGGGTTCGATCAGCTTGGCAAATTCGGCGCCGGTCGCCAGTCGCTCGACGGGAATGCCGGGAAAGACGCTGGCGACCTGATCACCCCAGACGATCGCATCACTGCCGATATCCCAGGCGAACACGGCCTGGCCGAGGGCGGCCAGGATGTCAGAGGCTTGCGGTAATGCGGGGGTCAAAGTCGCCTCGTTTCGGGACAGCGGGAAGTCCTGAGCTGACACAGGATAAAGCCAGATTCGTCGCCAACCCTAGGCAAAGTTCATAAACAATTTGGAAACCACGTTTCTACGGGCCGGGGAACCAGACCGGCCCGTCCGGCATAGGCCTTGCGAGTACTGACACGCCCCCGGCGCCAGCGTCCCGAAATGCGACAGGCTCTGCCGGATCAACGGTGATTGCGATGTTGAGTACGGATCGATCGGACGCGACGGAGAACGGCACAGGCACGGCCATGGTGCCGCTCCTGCCGATTTTGCAACGGGTTTACAAGACGCCGTTGCCGCGTCCCGATCCGAGCTTCGTCGCCCAGCTGATCGCCAATGCCGAACATCTGCCCCAGGCGAACCGGCTGCGCCGCGCCTCCTCCGAAGATGCGCAGACGGCCTATGGCGGCAAGCGCCCGCTTCAAAGCGTCAGCGCGCGCACGCGGCAGGTGGTTTGAGATCAATCAGCGCGGCGGCGTGTCGGGGGACGGAGACGTGCCGTCGCCCGGCTGCAAATGCGGCGAGGGGACTTCCGGCGAGGGCGCGCTCTGCACCGGCTTCGGCGCGGGAGGGTCCATCAAGACGGATTCGGCGACCGACTGTGCCGAGGGCGCGGGCGGCGTCACCGGTGCTGCGAGCGGCGCGGACACCGGCTCGAACTTGGGCTCGGCCACGGCGTCGTCCGCCGGAGCTTCCACTTGACGCCTGGCCTTGCGCGGCGCCGGCACGGTTGTCTCGGCGACATAGGTGACGCGACGGCGCGTGCGCTGGGCAATGCCGCCGAGGAAATCGGCCATTGCGAGCAGCACCAGCAGGAAATAGGTCGAGTTGCCGAATTTGGGCCATATCACGAATTCGGCCGCGGCCCCGCCGAACAGGATCAGCGACAACAGATGATCCATCAGGAATTTCGAGCCGGGCCGCGCGCCCTTAACCACTTCGAGCAGCAGCAGCACGATACCGAGCGCCAGCATCAAGTCGGCCAGCGTGACCGGCCAAGCCTCGCCTGACACCATCGGCACCTTGAACAGCACATCCGTGAAGGACACGGTCGGCATCAGGAAGGCGATGATGTTGTAGACCGCGAGCGGAATCAGAAGCAGCGGGAAACCGACCATCGGCGAAAGGCCTTCTCGATCAAGATATCCAGACAGGACAATGCGGCGGCGAAGCATTAGCTCCGCCGCCGCCACTGTCATATCTCATGGGTTGGCCGAAATCAGGCAGGCGAAATGATCCTGCCCGGAGAAAGGTCCTTAACTCAGGACTCTTTCTTCTTCAGGACCTGACGGCCCTTGTACATGCCGGTCTTGAGGTCGAGATGATGCGGACGACGGAGCTCACCGGAGTCCTTGTCTTCCACATAGGTCGGCTTCTTGATGGCGTCTGCCGAGCGGCGCATGCCACGGCGCGACGGCGAGGTTTTTCTTCTCGGAACAGCCATTTCTACATCCTCTAGGGATTGGTGTTATCAGGGCATCGTCCGCGAGGGACGGCTCAGCACCCGCAATCCGAGGCGAGCTGAATGCCGATCAAGGCCGCGCTTATAGAGGAAGGCTGGCCGCAAAGCTAGGCTCTTGGGCCGGAAAATGCGCCCGAAAAGGGCCCAAAATCAGCGATTTTCCCGCCAACAGGTCGCGAGCGAGTTCGCCTGCGCCCTCGCCACGTAGGTCCCTGCCAGCCGCCGGACGCCCGGGCCGGGGGTTTTGGCGCTGCGTTTGACCGGATTTGGGAGGATCGAGGCCAGAAGGGCCGCCTCGCGGGGGGAAAGGCCGGCGGCCGATTTGCCAAAGGCATAGGCGCTGCCCGCCTCGACGCCGAATTGGCCCCGCGGACCGAACTCGGCGATGTTGAGGTAGATCTCCAGGATCCGCGGCTTGGGCAGGACGAGGTCGATCCAGAGCGCCAGCGGGAATTCGAGCGCCTTGCGGACGAAGTCCCGGCCCTGCCAGAGGAACAGGTTTTTCGCGACTTGCTGGGTGATCGTGGAGGCGCCCCGGAACGGCGTCCCGTCCTCCTGGGCGTCGTCGATGGCCTCGCGCAGCGCGCCCCAATCGATGCCGTGATGCTTGCAGAAATGGGCGTCCTCGGCTGCGATCACCGATCGCGGAAGTGCGGGCGACATCGCCGCCAGGTCGATCCATTCCCGCTGCATCGGCGCGCCGCGAAGCGAGCGCCACGCCATCAGCGTCGAAACGGGATGGCCGATGCGGTAGAACGGCGCGATCACATAGGGCGCGAGAATGACGACCGCGAGCGCTATCAGCAGGAATTTGACGATGCGCAAATCGACCTCTCCGGCCCCGAACCAGAAGCGGCCACGGATCCTGCCATTAAGTCTGTGATAATTCGGACCTTTTCCAGCACTTTTTAGGCCTTCCAAACGATTGACTGAGGCGGGCTCATAAAGGATTGTCCCGCCGAATTTTAGTTCTGGAGCCCTTCTTGATGACCGGCACGTCCCCGTCCGATTTCGCCAAACGTCTGGACAAGACCGCTGATGATACCGAGGCCCTGCTCGGCCGCCTGCTGTCGGACAACATCCTGCACGATGAGATCGCCCGGCCCAAGCGACTGATGGACGCAATGCGCTATTCGAGCCTGAACGGCGGCAAGCGCCTGCGACCGTTCCTGGTGGTCGAGAGCGCGGCTGTGTTCGGGGTCCCCCGTGAAGCCGCCCTGCTGGTCGGCGCTGCGCTGGAATGCATCCATTGCTATTCGCTGATCCACGACGATCTGCCGGCCATGGACAATTCGGACCTGCGCCGCGGCCGCCCGACCCTGCACAAGAAGACCGATGACGCCACCGCGATCCTCGCCGGCGACGGCCTGTTGACGCTCGCCTTCGACATCGTCACCCGCGACGAGATCCATCGCGACGCCAATGTGCGGCTGCTGCTGACGCGCGCGCTGGCGCGCTGCGCCGGCATCGGCGGCATGGTCGGCGGCCAAATCCTCGATCTCGCCGGCGAAGGCCGCTTTGGGGGCAACGAGCCGATCGACGTCGCCCGCATTCAACAGATGAAGACCGGTGCGCTCTTGCGTTACGGCTGTATCGCCGGCGCGATCCTCGGCGAGGCCTCGCAGAAAGAATATCAGGCGCTCGACGATTACGGCCGCGCGCTCGGCGAAGCCTTCCAGATCGCCGACGACTTGCTCGATGTCGAGGGCGACGCGGCGGCCCTCGGTAAGCCGGCCGGCGCCGATGCGGCGCTCGGCAAGACCACTTTCGTCACCCAGCTCGGCATCGAAGGCGCCAAGCAGCGCGTGCGCGACCTGCTCGCGCGGGCCGACAGCGCCGTCTCGATCTTCGGCGATCGCGCCGCCGTGCTGCAGGCCGCCGCGCGCTTCGTCGCCGAGCGGAAGAACTGACGATACCAATGGCGGTCGGGGGCAAAGAAGATCCCGCCCTCGCCCGATTCCGCAAGATGTCGCGGCCGGTCCGGCTGATCTATGCACGGCCCCGGACCTTCATCGCGCTCGCGGCTGGTGTCCTGGTCTGCCTGCTGCTGCCGGGCTCGCACCGGCTGGTGACACGGCTCCTGTTCGGGTGGGATGCGCTGATCGCGGTCTATCTCGTGCTGGTCTACGCAATGATGCTTTGCAACGACCACCAGCACATCAGGCGCGCCGCCGCGATGCAGGACGACGGCCGTTTCGTGATCCTGCTGGTGACGGCGATCGGCGCCTTCGCCAGCATCGCCGCGATCGTCTCCGAGCTCGGCACACCGCATCGGGGCGTGCTGGAGCTGACCATCGCGATCAGCACCATCGCGCTGTCATGGGCCGGCGTACACACCACCTTCGCGCTGCACTACGCGCACGATTATTATCGCAACGCCAAGCCGGGCGGCCTTCAGTTCCCGAGCAGCGACAAGGAAGACCACGCCGACTATTGGGACTTCGTCTATTTCTCTTTCGTGATCGGCATGACCGCGCAGGTCTCCGACGTCGGCATCACCGACAAGACGATCCGCCGCACGGCCACGGCGCACGGGATCGTGTCGTTCATCTACAACACGGCCCTGCTCGCACTGACGGTCAATATCGCGGCGAGCGCCATCTCGAACTGACATCGTCCCGGCACTGCCGGGACGACTTGCAGTGTCAGTTGCAAACCTCGGCATTGGCGTCATTGGAGGGACCGCCACCGCCGCGATATTCGAGATGGCAACCACGGTTGACCGGGCGACAGCCGGTGTTGTTGCAGAAAATCTGGCCACCACCCGAGGGACGGCTGGCACCTGCTGCAGCAGCAATGCCGGCCGCGGCGCCATAGCCGCCCGCCGTGCCAGCGGCGCCGCCGCCCTGACGACGCTGCCGGGCGGGACGCTCATCACCGTCGTCGCGCTTCGCCGTTGCGGGCTTGGCCGGCTTGGCCGCGCGCTGCTTCTCGCACTCATTATCGTTGTTGACCGCATAGCCCTCACGGCAGACGATCTTCGTGCACTTGTCGCCATCGGCCTTGAAACCGTGCTCGCAGACCAGCGGGCAGACCCGCGACGGCTTGGCCTTGACCGCATCCAACGCGTCCGTGCTCGCCACCTTCACGTCGAGCTTGGTGCCGGCATAGCGGTTGAACTGCGACAGCGAGCGCTGAGAGGGCGTATTCCAGTTGCCGTCGGCCTGCCCGGAGTAGCAGCCGACGCGGCCGAGCTCGGTCTGCACCGAGCGGCTGAGATCGGCCGGCGCGGTCGCCGGCGTCAGGTAGGCGACGTTGGTGCCGGCAGGGCTCACCGTGCTGGTCGGCGCAGCGCCCGGCGCCGCGGCGGCGAGGTTGACGCGCTGCTGCTCGGCGGCAGCTGCCTGCTGCTGCGCCTGCTCCTTGGCCTTCTGCGCGGCGAGCTGCGCCTGCTCGGCGGCCTTCGCATCGGCCGCCGCCCTGACCTGCGCATCCTTCTGCGCGCCAAGCGCGGCAAGACGATCGCGTTCTGCCTCGGCCTGTTTCGCCTTCTCGGTGGCAGCCGCATGGGCCTGCTCGGCACCAATTTTCTCGACCTGAAGCTTGGCAAGGCTCGCATAGAAGCCATCGGGATGCTGGGCGAGGAAGGCAGCCCACGCCGCCCGGTTGCCGACCTGGAGCGCGAGTTCGTAGTCGCGGCGGATATCGGCCTGCGGGTTTGCCACGGGTGCCCCCGGAGCTGCAGCCGCCACCTTGACCGGCACCAACGGCACGTCCTCACCGCCCAGCGAGCCGTAGACGAACGGTTCCTGTTTGTTGCCGGTCGATTTGAGCACGTCATCACGCACGAAGCCGAAGGCGCGGCGAACATCGAGACCCGGCGTCGCCAGATGCTTTGACAACGCGACCGTAAATGGGCTGTTGGCGCCGTCACCGTCCTGGGCCGTGAAGCCGGCCTTGGCCGAATAGGCGATCAGGGTGTTGGGGCTGGTCGGCTCGACCTGGGCGAGGCCCCGGCCGATGCCGCGCGATGCCACCGTGCGTTTCATGGTCTTGCCGAACGGATTGTCGCGGCAGGCATCCAGGATCACCAGGCGGAGCTGCTTGGCAGGCTCGACCGCGACCAGAACGCGGTCGAGGGACAGCGCTTCGTCATAGACGTCGGTGTCGCGCTCGAGCTTGGCGTCGACAGGAATCAGATAGTTCGAGCCCTCGACCTCGATGCCGTGGCCGGCATAGTAGACCACTGCGATGTCGGCGCTTCGGGTCGCGTCGGCGAACTCGCGCAGCACGCGCCGCGTTTCCTGCGCCGACAAATCGTGCCGGGAATCGACGACATCGAAACCGGCTTCCTTCAGTGTCTTCGCCATCACCGCACCGTCATTGACGGGGTTGGCGAGCGACGGCGCGTGCTGATACGCCGAGTTGGCGAGCACCAGAGCGACCCGCTTTCCGGCGAAAGCGGGCCCGGCGCCGAACAGCAACGCGGCAGCGAGGAGAAGCGGGCAAAGTCTGAGCAGATTGCGCATGACACGACTTCCGAAGTTCGGGCCATCTGGGCCCCTTTGGGATCGTTTTAGCAGGATCTGGTGCCGGCACTTGTGATGGAGGTCACGAAGGCTGTGCCGGCAACTACCAGAGAGCCCCCTTAGTTTGTCGCACCAGCGCGGTCGCGGTTCGCCGACCGATGCGGGCAAACCGGTTTCCCTCAGACAACCCCGATATGCCCCCGATATTGCGGCAGATTGTCCGTTATGTCGTGCCAGGGCGCCTTCGAGGCCACGAAGATGTGGGCGCTTGGCCGGATCGAGGGGGCATCGACCAGGGTTCCCATGGCGACATGGACCCATTGTCCTTCACGCACCCGGGAATAAAGCAGCGAGCCGCATCGCCCACAATGGGCATCATGGGTCGTGTCGTCGCCGAAAATCATCCTCTGGTCGCCACCCCGGACAATGCGGAGCTTGTCCTGCGCGATGCCGGCGAACGGCTTGAACGCTGAGCCGGTGGTACGACGGCAGTTCGAACAGTGGCAGTTCATCGCATAGGAGAACGCGTCGACCACTTCGAACCGCACGGTGCGGCAGTAGCATTCGCCGATCAGGATACGAACGTTCGAATTTTCTGATCCGGTCATGCCAACACCCTCGCGCGATGAGCGAGACACCCATAGCGCATTTCGATGCGTACGACTAAGTTCCGCCCAAGCCATCATTCAAAAGGATGACCCATGAGCCAGAACCGTTCGAGTGTCGAAGCCGTCGTGCAATCCTATTTCGACGGGCTTTACGAGGGCGACGCCGAGAAGCTCGGCACCATCTTCCATCCCTCCGCTGACTTGCGCTGGGTCGAGAAGGGCGAGCTCCAGGTCCTGACCGTCCCCGACTGGCTCGACCGCGTCCGCAAACGCGCCTCCGCCAAGGCCGAGGGCAAGCCGCGCGAGGATTTCATCGTCACCATCGACCGTTCGGACGACAAGACCGCCTTCATCAAGGTGCGATGTCAGCTGCCGCCGCGTTTCTTCACCGATTACCTGGTGGCGATGAAGCTCGCGGACGGCTGGCAGATCGTGTCGAAGTCGTATCGGTACGATTTGAGGGAGTGAAGGCGCAGCACTTCTGTTGCCCAATATCCGCCGCGCTCGGCGCCCATTCTGGGTGGTCTCCACTCGCATGATGGCTTCCCATGCCGCTCGATCGCCGTTCCCTGCTCGCCTCGCTATGCTGGATCGCGGCTTCCCCCGCGTTGGCCGCCGAGCCCCCGCCCGAACTCGAAACCTATGAGCGCGAGAGCGGCGGGCGGATCGGGGTCTATGCGGAGAACCTTGCGACCGGCAAGAAGCTCACCTGGCGCGCCGACGAGCGCTTCGTGATGTGCTCGACCTTCAAGGCCTCGCTCGCGGCCTGCGTGCTGGCTCGGGTCGATCGCGGCGAAGAGAAGCTTGCGGCCACGATCGCTTACGGCAAGGCCGATCTGCTGGAGTATGCGCCGGTCGCCAAGCAGAAGCTTGCGGCCGGCGCGATGTCGGTCAGCGACATGTGCAAGGCGATCGTCGAACTCAGCGACAACACCTGCGCGAATCTGCTGCTGGCGCGGATCGGCGGCCCCGCCGCGCTCACCGCGTTCTGGCGGTCGCTCGGCGACACCACCTCGCGGTTGGATCACAACGAGCCCGAACTCAACCGCTCGCCGCCCGGCGATCCCCATGACACCACGACGCCGGCAGCGATGGCGGGAAATTTGCGGCGCCTGGTGGTGGGCGAGGCCCTGACGCCGGCCTCGCGTGCCCTGCTCACGGAGTGGATGGTGAACTGCAAGACCGGCGCGAACCGGCTGCGCGGCGGCCTGCCCGCAGGCTGGACCATAGGCGACAAGACCGGCAACAACGGCAAGGATGCTTCGGGCGATATCGCGGTCGCCTGGCCGAAGCCCGAAACGCCGATCCTGATGGCGGCCTATACCCAGGGCGGCACGCCGAACGCGGCGCAGATCGAAGCCGCTTTTGCACGCATCGGGCGGATGGTGGCCGAACGGCTGGCGTAAGCCGCACGCATTGACGCAGCAGTCGCTTCCGGGTCAAGACAGGCCGTCATGGAAGCGAAGTTTCAGACCTTTCTCATCCTGCTCTCCGTACTGGCGGGCGTGGCTCTCGCTGCGCGCCGCTTCAACGTCGCCCCTGCCATCCTGCTGATGCTGGCCGGCGTCGGCCTCGCCTTCGTGCCGGGCATGCCGGCGGTGGAATTGCCGCCGGAACTGGTGCTGCTGATGGTGCTGCCGCCGCTGATCTACTCGGCCAGCGTCGCCATGAGCTGGCGCGAATTCCGGAAAAATCTGCGCCCCATCGTGCTGCTCGCGGTCGGCGCCGTGATCTTCACTGCGGCGTTGGTGGCGGCCGCCACGCACTACATGATCGGCCTGCCCTGGACCATCGGCTTCCTGCTCGGTGCCATCGTCGCGCCGCCCGACGTGGTGGCGCCGCTCGCGATCGCGCGCCGGCTCAACATGCCGCGGCGTCTGCTGGTCATCCTCGAGGGTGAAGGGCTCGCCAATGATGCCACGGCGCTGATCCTCTATCGCTTCGCGCTGGCCGCCATCATGGTCGGTCATTTTTCGCTGCCGCTGGCCGCCGGCGAATTCCTCCTCATCGTCGCCAGCGAGATCGCCTTCGGCATCGGCGTCGGCTGGCTCTCCCTTCGCCTCCGCAAATGGTCCGGGGATCCCCAGGTCGAGCTGACGCTGTCGCTGATCACCCCCTACGTCTCCTATTGGCTGCCCGAGCATATCGGGGGCTCCGGGGTGATCGCGACGGTGGCCTGCGGCCTCTATGTGAGCTGGAACGGCCCGTTGCTGATCTCGTCGGCGACGCGCCTGCAAGGCATCTTCTTCTGGGATCTCGTGATCTACCTGATCGAGGGCGTGCTGTTCCTGCTCACCGGCTTCCAGCTGCGCGCGCTCTACGAGAAATCGAAGGCGTTCCCGCTCGACGACATCCTGATCGCGACCGCATTGGTTCTGGTCATCATCGTGACCGCGCGCTTTGCCTGGCTCTATCCCGCAACCTATCTGCCGCGGATGCTCAGCAAGTCGCTGCGCAAGCGCGACCCGGCGCCGCCCTGGCAGTGGCCGTTCGTGCTCGCCTTCACCGGCGTGCGCGGGGCGGTGTCGCTCGCGGCTGCGCTGGCGCTGCCATTCACGCTGCCCGACGGCGATGCATTTCCGTATCGCGACCTGATTTTGTTCGTGGCCTTCGGCGTCATCTTCGTCACGCTGATCGGCGTCGGCCTGACGCTGCCGCCGGTGGTGCGCTGGCTCGGCGTCGCCGAGGCCGGCCGCAACGAGCATGCCGCCGAGCACGAGGCCGAGATCGCGGCGAGACGCCAGGCCCTCGACGCCGCGTTGAAATCGCTCGACGCGCTGACTGAGGAGAAGGACGTCTCCGACGAAGTGATGCGGCTGCTGCGAGCCCGCCATGACATCCGTATCAGTCAGCTCCCCGATTCACTCGACCCCACCCACCACGACGTCTCCGCCGCCGGCACCGCGCTGACCCGCGACCTGATCACCGCCGAACGAAAATTCATCCACGATCTCCTGCGCGACGGCCAGATCACCGACGAGACCCGCCGCCGGATCGAGCGCGATCTGGATCTGGAGGAGGCGAGCCTGGCGAACCGCGAGTATCGGCGGACGCCGCTGTAGGCGTGCAAATCGCCCCGTGATCTGCTACGATTGCCAAATGACCAAGCAAGCTCTCGAAATCCTGCTGGAGCGCGTGTCCGCCTGGCCCGAAGAGGCCCAAGAGGAACTGATGCGGTCCCTGACCGACATCGAGAACAGGCATCTCGGCATCTATCGCCTCAGCGACGACGAGCGAAATGCCGTGCACCGTGGCCTGAAGGACATGCGCGAAGGGAGGCTCGCGAGCGACGAGGCGGTTGCCGCCGTCTTCAATCGCTACAGTGCATGAGGGTGCGCTGGTCCGAGAGTTCACTTTCGGACATAGACGACATATTTTCCTATATTCACGAGCGTAATCGCACGGCCGCGGTCGCTGTGGTCGAGCACATCAAAGCGGTCGCCGGCCTGCTCCAGGATTTTCCCGAGGTCGGTCATCTTACAGACGAGCCCGGCGTCCGCATGTTCCCCACCGTTCGCTACCCATATCTCATCTTTTACACGGTCAATCCTGCAGACGCCGAGATCGTAATCCTCCATGTGCGTCATGGAGCGCAGCAGCCTCGGCCTTGAATCCTGCCATGTCTGACGCAATCTACCGCCTCGCGCAGAACTCTCCTATGGCCGAAGCCACGGCCGCCGCAATCGTCTCGTGCCGCTCCGGCGAGTTCATCGCCATTTCCTCGTCGCGGTTGATGATGGAGCCGGCCTCGAGCAGCACTGCGGCACTGCTCGTCCGCGACAGGACGACGAGCCCGTCATAGCGGTAGACGCCGACATCCTTGTCGAGCAACTGACGCCGGTAACGGCCCATCAGCGGCAAGGTGTACTGACTGGCATAATGCAGCCCCTGCTCCTTCAACTGCCTGCCGATCAACCGGGCCAGCATCAGGCTGGTGGCGAAGTGCGAATTCTGCCGCGACACGAACAGCGAGTGGCCCGAAAAGCGGTCGCTGAAATAGCTCTTCGCGCCATCGAACTCCCAGCTCTCGAGCAGTTTATCGGGCACCGAATCATGGTGGATCGACAGGAAGAGATCGGCCCGGCCGTCATTCGCGGCACTGACCCGCTTGAACAGGCTCGGTCGCGCCTTGCCGTCGGTGACGAGCAGGCGGGTCGCCGCAAAGCCTTCGTGCCTGAGTTTGGTCGTGACCAACCTCGCGAGCCTGAAGTTGAAGCCGAACTCCGGATCGTTGCGAGCGCTCAGCGCGCCGTAGGAATCCGGGGTGTGGCCGACATCCACGACGATTCGGAATTTGCGCGGCTCGCATGCCTCCAGCGCGATCGCTCTCGACCTCGCCTTTGCAAGCTTGGGTGCACCGGCTGCCCACGCAACGTCGATTGGCGAAAGCAAAAGCGGGATCAGCGAGACCGCGAGAGCACGCCACGACCTTCTCACACCGGCCGCTCCCCCTTCACCGTCACCCGCGTCCCCGAGCGCGTATGCGGCCAGTAATCCCACATCGCGCGGTGCTGGGTGCAGCGGTTGTCCCAGAATGCGATGGCGTTCTCGGTCCAGCGGAAGCGGCACTGGAACAGGGGGTTCTCGGCGTGCTGGTAGAGATAGGCGAGCATCGCGTCGCTCTCGTCGCGAGGGATGCCGTTGATGTGGCGGGTGAAGCCGCGATTGACATAGAGCGCCTTCTTGGCTGTGACCGGGTGCGTGCGCACCACGGGGTGCTCGGCGTTCGGATAGGCCGGGCGGTCGGCGACGCCGTAATTCGCGTAGAGCCCGCGATAGATCGGCTCGCCATCGTGCAGAGCCGTGAGGCCATCGAGATAGGCCTTCATGCGATCGGACAGCGCATCATAGGCCGCATACATGTTGGCGAACAGCGTGTCGCCGCCGCGCGGCGGGCACTGCTTGATGTAGAGGATCGAGCCCATCGGCGGTTCGAGATCGCAGGACACGTCGGAATGCCAGCCCTCGCCATTGGCACGCGGCGAATTCTTGTCGGCGTAGATCTTCATCAGCGCGGGGTCTTCGTCCTCGTGGGGAGCTGCGGGATGAAAATGCAGCTCGCCGAACTTGCGGCCGAAAGCGAGGTGCTGCTGCGGCGTGATGTTCTGGTCGCGGAAGAAGATGACGAGGTTTTCGGCGAGCGCGCGGTGGATCTCGTCCATCTGCTGGTTGGACCGGGCGTCGTCGGAGACGAGCCTGCCGATGTCCACGCCCGATATTTCGGCGCCGATGATGGGGGTGAGCTTCTCGACCGCGATGGTTTCGTAGGGCGCGCCATCCTCGGCCGTGTGGCGATAGCGCGGGCCTTGCTTGCCGGATAACGAACTCATGGCGAGTCTCCCGATCGTTTTGATTGGGAGCATGGTAGCAATGTAGGACGGGTTAGCGAAGCGTAACCCGCCACTTCGCGGGCGCAAAAAAGGCGGGCTACGCTTTCGCTAACCCGCCCTACCATTCCTGATCTGGAGTAAAACTACTCCGCCGCGGTCACCGGCACCTTGATGCCTTGGCCGTAGCGCTGCTCGATATAGTCGATCACCAGCGCCTTGAAGTCGGCCGAGATCGTGGGACCGCGCAGCGTGCGGAACTTCTTGCCGTCGACGAAGACAGGCGCGGCCGGGGCTTCGCCGGTGCCGGGCAAGGAGATGCCGATATTGGCATGCTTGGATTCGCCGGGGCCGTTGACGATGCAGCCCATCACCGCGACGTTGAGCTCTTCCACGCCGGGATATTTCGTCTTCCAGGTCGGCATCTCGTCGCGGATGAACTCCTGGATCGAGCTTGCCAGCTCCTGGAACGTGGTCGAGGTGGTGCGGCCGCAACCGGGACAGGCCGCGACCAGCGGCACGAAGGTGCGGAAGCCCATGGTCTGCAGCAGCTCCTGGCCGACCTGCACCTCACGGGTGCGATCGCCGCCGGGCTCCGGCGTCAGCGAGATGCGGATGGTGTCGCCGATGCCCTGCTGCAGCAGGATGCCGAGCGCGGCGGAGGAAGCAACGATGCCCTTGGTGCCCATGCCGGCCTCGGTGAGGCCAAGGTGGATGGCGTAGTCGGAACGGCTGGCGAGCACCTCGTAGACCGCGATCAGATCCTGCACCGCCGAGACCTTTGCGGAGAGGATGATGCGGTTCTTGGGCATGCCGAGCTCTTCGGCGCGCGCGGCCGACAGCAGCGCCGACTGCACCATGGCTTCGCGCATCACCGCGCGCGCATCGCGCGGATTGGACGAGGCGGTATTCTCGTCCATCAGCTTGGTCAGCAGCTCCTGGTCGAGCGAGCCCCAATTGGCGCCGATGCGGACCGGCTTGCTGTTCTTGTTGGCGATCTCGATGATGTCGGCGAACTGGGTGTCGCGCTTGTCCTTGAAGCCGACATTGCCGGGATTGATGCGGTACTTGGCGAGCGCCTCGGCGCAGGCCGGATAGGCCGCGAGCAGCTTGTGGCCGATATAGTGGAAGTCGCCGATCAGCGGCGTGGTGATACCGCGCTTGGCGAGGCCGTCGCGAATGTGCGGAACGGCGGCAGCGGCTTCCTCGCGATCCACGGTGATGCGGACCATTTCGGAGCCGGCGCGCGCGAGCGCTGCGACCTGGGCAATGGTACCGTCGATGTCGGCGGTATCGGTGTTGGTCATCGACTGCACGACGATCGGCGCACCGCCGCCGACGGCGACGTCGCCGACCTTGACCTGAGTGGTACGATGGCGCGGCGCGGGCCCCGCGATGTCGGAATCGATTGATGTTTCGGGCTTGTTCATGGGGGTCCAAATATCAGGTTTTGGTGACGTTCAGCAATGCGTCGCGCGGCGCCGCAGCGACTTGGCTCGGACGGTTAACCAGAAAAAGCCCAGCAATTACAAGGACGGCTGCCGCCCCGAACGCCAAGCTTAGGGTGTCATGCATGATGAAATAGCTACCCACCACGCCAAACAAAGGGGTGATGAAGGTAAAAGCCGACAATTTGCTGGCCGAATAGGTCTTCACGAGAGCGAACCAAAGCGTGAACGTGGTTCCAACCACCCAGATCGCCTGGAACGCCATCAGGCCGAGCGACAGCGGCGCGGGGGTGTGCGTGATGGTCTCGCCGAACAGCCAGGCCGCCAGCCCCAGGATCGGGATCGAGATCGCGACCTGATAGCCCAGCGCCTTCTCGGGCGCGGCGAACCGCAAGCGCGTCCCCTTGGCAACCAGCGTGGTCGCCGCCCACAGCGCGGCACCGCCGACGATCATGAGGTCGCCGAGCAGAACATGCGAATCGACGTTGGGCTGCGGCACGCCAATCGCGAGGGCGACGCCGGCAAAGCTGATGGCGAGGCCCAGCCATTGCGAGGCGCCGAGCCGCTCGCCGAGCACCTGGTAGGAGCCGAGCGCAACGAAGAACGGCGCGGTATAGAGGAACACCACCGCGCGCGACGCCGAGGTGAGGCGTAGCCCCTGGAAAATCAGCACGAATTCGATGCCGAACATCAGCCCGGCGATCAGGCCCGGCTTCCACGTGCCGTCGTTCTCGAAGAATTTGACGCCGCGAAACGTGCCGATGAGGAACAGCACCGGCAGCGCGCCCGCCGACCGGATCGTGGCCTGCAGCATCGGCGGGATGTCCGGCAGCACCAGCTTCACCGCGATCTGGTTGAACCCCCAGGTCAGGCACAGCATGAGCATCAGGGCGATGGCGCCGGCACTGAGGGGGCGTGCGGCGGAGGGGTTGGCTTGTGGTGAGGACATCTCTTCCCGAAAACCGGCTTTGCGCCGTTGTTTGCTTTATGCAGCTTTCTGACAATGGGTGCAGATGCCCGTGATCTCGACCACGGACAGCTTGGGTGCGAAGCCTGAACTGCGCGCGGCAACGTTGATATCATTGGCAAAGGACGCCGACGAAATCTCGCCGACCAGGCCGCAGCGCTCGCAGATCAGGAACGCCACCGCCGAGGTCGCGTCGTGGTCATGGGCGGCGCAGGCGAGATAGGCATTGCGGCTTTCGATGCGGTGCACGAGGCCGTTGGCCATCAGGAAATCGAGCGCGCGGTAGACCGTGATCGGCGCCGGACGGGCCATCGACTTGGCCAATTCGTCGATCACCTCGTAGGCGCCGAGCGGGCGGTGGCTGGAGAGCAAGGCCGCCAGCACGTGACGACGAATGGGTGTGAACTTCTGCGCGCGCTGCTCGCAAACGGCCTCGGCATGCGCCAGCGCATCCGCGGTGCAGCGGCCGTGATCATGGTCGGGCGCAGGAAATGCCGGCTTTGCGAGGGTCATGCGGCCCGCTTCTAGCATTTCGGCGGGGGAACCCAAAGCACGACCGCCGAGTGGCGGTCAGCCATGCTTTTGCTGCGGGACAGCGTCCCGCTAACCCGGCATGAAATAATCATAAGCTTGCTTATTATATTCAAGCTTATTGGAGACAAAGCTTATGACCCGCGGGTCCGTCGACCAGAATTTCCTGTTCACGCTGGGCGAGCTCTACCGCCTCTTGCGCGTCTATGCCGACAAGGAGGCTTCGCGCTTCGGCATCACCCGCGCGCAATGGGCGGTGCTGGCCAAGGTCGAGCGCAGCGAGGGCATGAAGCAATCGGAACTCGCCGAGCTGCTCGAGATGCAGCCGATCACGCTGACCCGCCTGATCGACAAGCTCTGCGACAGCGATTGGATCGAGCGTCGCAGCGACGCTTCGGACCGCCGCGTCAAGCGGCTTTATCTCAGGAAGGCCGGCCGGCAATTGCTGGGCCGGATGAGCGGGCTGAAGTCGGAGCTGACCGCCAACGCGCTGGACGGCATCACGCCGGCCGACGCTCATCGCCTGCTGACCCAGCTCGAAACCATCAAGGAAAACGTGCGCACCGCGATCCAGACCAGCGGTGCGGAACAGGCGCGCAAGGAGCAGCGCTATGGCTGATCAAGTCCTCAAGTTCCAGCCCGAGCAGAAGACCGACACCGGCAAGCCCACCAAGAAGGCCGGCACCGATCCCCGACGCCGTCTGGTCGCGGGCCTGCGGCGTTATCGCCGCTTCCTGCTTCTGGTCGTGCTGCCTCTCGTCGCCATCGTCGGCGGCCTCACCTTTTATCTGCATGGCGGCCGCTATGTCGGCACCGACGACGCCTATGTCGGCGCGCAGAAAGTGCTGGTGACGCCCGATATCTCCGGCAAGATCCTGAAGGTGGTCGTGAAGGAAGGCCAGTCGGTCAAGCGCGGCGACGAGCTGTTCGAGATCGACCCCGTTCCGTTCCGCCACGCTGTGGACGAAGCCAAGGCGCAACTCGCCCAAACCCGCACGACCTATGACAATCTCGTCGCCAACATCAAGATCTATGGCGACATGCTCAACCTTGCCCAGCAAGGCATCGATCTGAAGCAGCGCGACGTCGAGCGCAAGCAGGCGCTGGTGAAGAACAATTTCGGCTCGCAGCTCGATCTTGACAACGCCTCGAATGCGCTGGTCACCGCAGGCGCGCAGGCGCAATATATCAAACAGCAACTCTCCAACGCCAAGACGCAGCTACTCGGCGATTCAGCGTTGCCGCTGGAGCAATTCCCGCCTTACGCACAGGCAAAAGCCAGGCTGGACGATGCCCAGCGCAACCTCGACCACACCGTGCTGCGCGCCCCGATGGACGGCGTGGCCACACAGGTGGAGCAGATCCAGCTCGGCCGGTTCGTCACCGCCGGCACGCCGGTCTTCTCCATCATCGACGTCGCCCATCCCTGGGTCGACGCCAACCCGAAGGAGAGCGACCTCACCCACGTCACCGAAGGCCAGCCCGTCACGCTCGAGGTCGACGCCTTCCCGAGCCACGTCTTCAAGGGCAAGATCGGATCGCTCTCGCCCGGCACCGGTGCGCAATTCGCCATCCTGCCGCCGCAGAATGCCACCGGCAATTTCGTCAAGGTCGTGCAGCGCGTGCCGATCAGAATCTATTTCGACGAGACCGACAAATATGTGCGGAAGCTGAAGGCCGGCATGAGCGTCTATGCCACGATCGACACCGGCCACAAGCGGTCGCTCGCCGGCCTGTTCGGCCTGTCGGCGACCGCGAGCCAAGACAAAGATCAGGACAAGGACTGATCCGATGGCGGAGTCCAATCCCGCCCTGATGGTCCCTGGCCTGCGCCGGAACATGGTGACGATCTGCGCCATGACCGCGACCATCATGCAGGCGCTGGACACCACCATCGCCAACGTCGCCCTGCCCTACATGCAGGGCTCGTTGTCGGCCTCGCAGGACCAGATCAACTGGGTGCTGACCTCCTACATCGTCGCCGCCGCGATCATGACGGCCCCGGTGGGCTGGATTGCCAACCGCTTCGGCCGCAAGCGCATCTTCATCATCTGCGCGGCCGGTTTCACCATGGCCTCGGTGCTGTGCGGCCTCGCGCAGGACATCAACCAGATGGTGCTGTTCCGGCTTCTCCAGGGCGTGTTCGGCGCAGCCCTGGTGCCGCTGTCGCAATCCGTGATGCTGGACTATTACACGCTGCAGGAACGCGCCAAGGCGATGTCGATCTGGGGCATGGGCGTGATGATGGGCCCGATCATGGGCCCCTCGCTCGGCGCCTGGCTGACCGAGACCTATTCCTGGCACTGGGTGTTCTTCGTCAACCTGCCGTTCGGCTTCATCACCGTGCTCGGGCTGATCGTCTTCATGGACGAGACGGATAGGAATATCAGCCTCAAATTCGACTGGTTCGGCTTCGCCGCGCTGGCGGTGGCGATCGGCTCGCTGCAGCTTGCGCTCGACCGCGGTGAGCAATTGGGCTGGCTGGAATCGAACGAGATCCTGGCGGAATTCATCGTCTCGGCCGCAGCGTTCTATTTCTTCCTCGCGCACTCCTTCACGACCTCGACGCCGTTCATCCGCTTCGCGCTGTTTCGGGATCGCAACTTTGTCACCGGCTGCATGTTCATGGTCGTGATGGGGCTCGTGCTGTTCTCGACCATGGCGCTGGCGTCGCCCTACATGCAGAACGTGATCGGCTATCCCATCATCACTGCCGGACTGCTATTGGCGAGCCGCGGCTTCGGCACCTTCTTCGCGATGATGCTGGTCGGCCGCATGATGCGCTATGTCGAGGCGCGCACGCTGATCATCTCCGGTCTGACGCTGACCGCCGGCTCGCTGTTCCAGATGACCGGCTGGACCGATCTGACCCAGGTGCCGGAGATCGTCGCCGTCAGCGTCGTCCAGGGCTTTGGCTTCGGCCTGGTCTTCGTGCCGCTCTCGACCGTGGCGTTCCTGACGCTCTCGAACGAGTTGCGCACCGACGGCACCGCGATGCTGACCCTGATGCGCAACGTCGCGAGCTCGGTCGGTATTTCCGTGGTGATCGCGCAACTGACGCAGGGAACGCGACGAACTTACGCGATCCTGTCCGAGCACATCAATCCGTTCAACCATGCACTGCAGATGCCCGACGTCAGGGGCCTGATCAACTTGTCCACCGACGCCGGCCGCGCCATGGCCGACAGGATGGTGAGCGTGCAGGCACAGATCATCGCCTTCGCGCACGACTACCAGCTGGTGATGCTCTTCGTCCTCTGCACCATCCCGCTCGCCTTGCTGATCGGCTCGACCAAAGCCACGCTGCGCAAGCAGGCCGCGGGACCGGAACATGCGGTGATAGAGTAGGGCTCGCTCGCGTGCTCCGGACGCAGCGCAGCGCTTCTTCAGCGGTGCGCTGTGGACGCGCTCTCGGCGCTGCGCCGCGCCCGGGACACGAGCTACCCCAGCAACTCCTCGCAGCCCAGATCGTCCACGGCCGCGAATATCCGCTCCAGATTATTCCACCAGATCACCGGCGGGATGTTGATGCTCCACTGCCAGATGGGCTTGGTGATGTGCCACAGCACCGCCCAGCGGTAGTCGCGATCGAGCGCGCCGCGCGTGTAGCCGGTGACACCGTGCGCGATCAGCATCTCGTAGTAGCGGTTGAGCAGTGGACGTTCGAGCGCCTGCCTGCGCTCTGGATACCATTGCGTCGCTATCATATAGGCGAGATCGTGGGTAGGAACGTTGATGCGCCACTGATCGAAATCGAAGATGCGCACGGCGTCCGCGACGCCCGCGCGCGGCAACAGGAAATTCCAGGTATGGGCATCGCCGTGCGCGATGGTTACGTGGCGATGCGAATGGTAGCGCTGCAACAGCTGCTCCGCTTTCTCGATGAAGCGTCGGTAGAGGATACGTCGCTCCTCACTGAGGCGATCACCAAGCAAGTCAGCAAAGCGGTCGTAATGGCCTGCGAACGTTTCCATCAGGCTCGCAGCGTCATCGGCGCTCAACCAAGTACCGACGGTTTCGCCGAAACCGGGATGGTCCCACCAGCATGCATGCCAACGGGCCAGCGCCGTGACGATCGCCATCGCCTGATCGCGCGAGGGCGGCAACGGCCAAGCAGCCGCAACCTCATGGCTATCGGTGAGATCCTCAAGCAGGAGATGCCAAGCCTGGCTCTCGTCATCGAAATGGCCATCGTAGCAGCGCGGAACGATCTGCGACGGCATATTTGGCGCAAGGCGGGTGTAGAAGGCCACTTCCTGCCGACCAGAATTGGCCAGCGACTTGGCGTAGGCCGAATGCGGCATCTTGAGGATGACGGAGTGCGGGGCCCCGGCGGATTCTCCGACATAGCGCAGCCCAAGTCGGATGACGTGCGACACCAGGGCCGGGTGCTGATGCAGCACCTTCACCTCGCGGACCGCGCCGGCGTCCAGCACGCCGCCTCGCCGTAGCGCCGCCGTCAAGCGGGCGGGCTCAACGACATCAGGCAGTTGTGGAGGTGTCATGAAATTCACGATGTCCCTGTCCCGCGCCATACTGCGCGATCATAGCCCCAAGCCCCAGCGGCCGAACCGATGCTACGCTCAAGCCGCCGCGGTCGAGTCGCGCACGGTCCGCACCACGACCGACCGGAGTTGCTCGAGATTGGCCGCCATGCCGGCGATCGCCTGCCTGACTTCCGCCGCGCGCTCGTCCACGGAAGCTGCGTCGCGGCTGACATTGCCGATCTTGGCCGAGACCTCCTTCGCTGCGGAAGCCGATTCGGAAATCGACCGCGAGATCTCCCGCGTCGCGGCGTCCTGCTCCTCCATCGCGGCGGCAACCGAGGTCGCCACGCCGTCGATCTCGACGATGTGATCTCCCATAGTCTCGACGGCTTCGACCGCGGCCTGCGTCGAGGTCTGGATCTCGGCAATGAGCCGCCCGATCTCCTCGGTGGATTTGGCGGTCTGATCCGACAGGGATTTCACCTCGGCGGCGACCACGGCGAAGCCGCGACCGGCCTCGCCGGCGCGTGCCGCCTCGATGGTGGCGTTGAGCGCCAGGAGGTTGGTCTGGCCGGCGATGCCGCCGATCAGGTCTGAAACCTCGGCGATCTTCTTCACCGATCCGGCCAACGCCTGGATGGTCGACCGCGCCTGCTC
This sequence comes from Bradyrhizobium symbiodeficiens, assembly GCF_002266465.3. Taxonomy (NCBI): domain Bacteria; kingdom Pseudomonadati; phylum Pseudomonadota; class Alphaproteobacteria; order Hyphomicrobiales; family Nitrobacteraceae; genus Bradyrhizobium; species Bradyrhizobium symbiodeficiens. The sequence goes on from NZ_CP029427.2 coordinate 6,940,036, forward strand.
ACGGCCGGCGACCGCGGATTTTGTGACGGTGCTGGTGCGAGCGACCTGGCTTGCGATCTCGCGGATCGAGGCGCTCAGTTCTTCGGCCGCGGCCGAGACGGTCTGCGAGCTGCCGAGGGCCTGGGTGGAGGCCACCGCGACCGCCTGCGACTGCGCGGAAAGCGACCTTGCGATCTCGGACAGGCTGGAGGCGGCCCGCTCGACGCCTTGCGTCGCCGCCCCCGCGGTGTCGACCGATCGGCCGGTCTCGCGCTCGACGGTCTCGGCCATCTGGTGCAGGGCGGAGCGCTTGGCAAGCGCCGCCGCCTGCTCCTGCCGCAACTGCTCCTCGCGCAGGCGGGAATTCTCGACCGCCGCCTGCTTGAACACCACAAGCGCACCCGCCATCGAGCCGACCTCGTCCCGGCGGTGCGCGAACGGAATGTCGGCGGCCAGATCGCCGGTCGCGAGCTTCTGCATCGTGCCCGTCATGCGCACGATCGGGCGCACCACACCGACGGCAACACCGAGCAGGCCCGCGGCAATGAAGGCGAGGACAGCGGCGGAGACTCCGAGCAGGTTATAGAGCATGGAGCTGTCGCGGTCCGCGGCCAGCTTCTCCATGTCGGCATTCTGCTTGTTGGCGCTTTCGACGATGCTGTCGATCACCGCGCGATGTGCGGTGTAGGCGTCCTTGAGCTGCGCATAGATGCGCTCGGACGCAGCTGCATCCTTGGCCTTGAGGGCCGGCAGGAGCTGGTCGGACGCCTTCCAGAATTTCTGCACCTCGGCATCGGATTTCGACACCAGCGCCGTCTTCAGGTCGGCCGAGAGGCTGGAGGTGACCCAGAACGCCTTGCGCTCGTCGTAATCCTTGCGGAGCTGAACCAGACGTTCGCCGTGGGCTGCCAGCTGGTCCGGCTCGCGCATGGCCAGGGTCGCCTCGAGATAGGCCTCGATGACGTATTCTGGCGGCGGCAGAATGTCCGCGATGAGGTCGTTGCCAAGCTTGATGTCGGAGTAGAGCGGACCACCGACCTTGAGCTCCCGCAGGGCATAGAGGCTGGTCGAGACCACCGCGGCAAAACCGATGGCCAGCACGATCCCGAACGCGACGATCGCGGAGGACAACGACAAACGGATCTTCATGAAATATTCCAGGGCGCACGCCGAAACCGCGTGAAGCCTAGATCAATATGGTAAATACGGGATTGCATTGCCGGAACGTCGTCGCGGGGGAGTTCCGCATTAGTACGGGCGAAAGCGCTGAATTATCGCTTTTGGGTCAGCGAAGCTGACTCATGCTGCAAAGAACCCTCGCAAAAAACTGCACCGCCGCCCAGATCGTACACCGGGTCTTGCGCTCAAGCTGCCGCGGCCGCGCCGAAATTGCGTCCGAACCAGCCAGCGAACTCGACCCTCTGACCGGCGTCCAACCCGAAGGCGACATGCGCGGCCTCGCCGTCATGGGTGCGCACGCTGAACGGCAGCGCCAGCGCGAGGCCCTTGATGCGCAGCACACCGGCTTCCCCGACATTGATCTGAGGCGCGCAGCGGATCCAGGCACCGCCTTCCGAGATGTCGACCAGCGTCGTCTCATGCGTCGCCTGCCTGCTGTCGATCACCGAGACCTGCAGATCGGCTGGATAGCGCTTGCTGGCGCGGCGATCGACTTCGGTCGCCGAACTGCGCACCGTCCGGACCAGGACCGACTTGAGCGACGCGAGGTTCGACGACACGCTGGAGATCGCCTGGCGCATTTCGGACGCACGCTCGTTGACGGAATCGGCATCCCGGCTGACATGAGCGATCTTGGCGGAAACCTCTCTGGCGGCAGTAGCCGACTCCGAAATCGAGCGCGCGATCTCGCGCGTTGCGGCATCCTGCTCTTCCATCGCGGCCGCGACGGAGGTCGCTACACCATCGATCTCCGAGATTTGGCCGCCCATCTCCTCAACCGCGGCCACGGCGGCGTCGGTCGAGGCCTGGATCTCGGCGATCAGACGCGCGATCTCCTCGGTCGATTTGGCGGTCTGGTTGGACAGCGACTTGACCTCGGCGGCGACTACCGCGAAGCCGCGCCCGGCCTCGCCGGCACGCGCTGCCTCGATCGTGGCGTTCAGCGCCAGCAGATTGGTCTGGCCGGCGATGCCGCCAATGAGATCGGAGACCTCGGCGATCTTCTTCACCGAGCCCGACAGCGCCTGGATGGTGGTGCGCGCCTGCTCGCGGCCGACCACGGCTGATTTCGTCACCTGGCTTGCACGCGCGAGCTGGCTCGTGATCTCGCGGATCGAAGCGGTCAGTTCTTCCGCGGCCGAGGAGACGGTCTCCGCGCTGGCCAGCGCCTGCTCGGAAGCAGCCGCGACGGCCTGCGATTCCGTCGACAGATCGCACGCGAGTCCCGACAGGTTGGACGCAGCGCGCTCAACGTCTTGCGCTGCACCGGTCGCCGTCTCGACCGACACCCCGGCTTCACGCTCAACGGTCTCGGCCATGCTGAGCAGCGCGGAGCGCTTGGCAACGGCGGACTGCTCTTCGACGCGGAGCTGTTCCTCGCGAAGCCTGGCATTGTCCAGCGCGCTCTGCTTGAAAACCGCGAGTGCGCTCGCCATCGAGCCAACTTCATCGCGACGGTCGCCATAGGGCACCTCCGCCGTGAGATCTCCGGTCGCGAGCTGCTGCATGGCACCGGTCATGCGGACGATCGGACGGACGACCCCGAGAGCGACGAAGGCAAGACCTCCCGCGATCAGGGCGAGCACGGCGGCGGACACGCCCCACACGACATAGGAGATCGAGGCATCGCGATCGGCGGCGAGCTTCTCAACGTCCGCGTTCTTCTTGTTGGCGCCCTCGACGATACTGTCGATAACGCTGCGGTGCGCGCTGTAAGTATCCTTGAGCTGGGCATAAGCGCGCTCGGCGGCGGCTCCATCCTTGCTTTTTAGTGCCGGCAGGAGCTGATCGGAGACGAGCTTCCAGAACTTCTGCACCTCGGCATCCGATTTCGCGACCAGCGCGGTCTTCAGGTCCGGGGAAAGACTTGAGCCGCTCCAGAACGTCTTGCGGTCCTCATAGTCTTTGCGGAGCTGGACGAGCCGCTCGCCATGAGCGGTAAGTTGATCCGGCTCGCGCATCGCCAATGTTGCTTCGAGATAGGCTTCGAGCACATAGGCCGGCGGCGGCAGAATATCTGCAATGAGATCGTTGCCGAGCTTGATGTCGGAATAGAGCGGTCCGCCAACCTTGAGTTCGCGTAGCGCGTAGGCACTGCTGGCGACGACAGCCACAAAGCCGAGGACGAGCAGAACGCCGAAGAGAATGATCGCCGAGGAGATCGACAAACGAGGCTTCATGAAAGGACCCGCAGTATGAGCAGTCCTATTCTTAGCCCGTTGTCCTCAACGGACATTGAATGAAGCTGTCGGAAACTGGCAAGCGAGAGCTACGTACGATACCGGAGGTCGCAGGCTCGCGGGCGAAGGCCCACATCGAGATACCAATAACTTGAGAGCCGAAACGCGAATGACCGGGCGGGCCCCGGGCATCGCGACACAGATGGCAAACAAACCCGTCGTTTCACACCTCGAAGAACACCGTCTCGTTGTCGCCCTGAAGCCGCAGGTCGAGGCGATAGACCGCCTTGCCGGCTTCGCGCACCGCCGTCAGCGTGGCGCGGCGGTCGGCGGGTACCAGCGCGAGCACCGGGTCGGCGGCATTGCCGACCTCGTCGTTGAAATAGAGCCGGGTATAGAGATGCCGCAGCATGCCGCGGCCGAACACCGCAAGGAGGATGTGCGGCGCCTGCGGCTTGCCGTCGGGATCCGGCACCACGCCCGGCTTGATGGACTCGAAAGCGTAATTGCCATCCTTGTCGGTGCCGCAGCGCGCAAAGCCGCGGAAGCTCGCATTCGGCAGCGCACGCTTGTCCTGCGGATCGGCGAAGCGGCCTTGCGCGTCCGCCTGCCAGATCTCCAGCATGCAATCCGGCACGGCAACGCCGTCACCGTCGAACACGCGACCCTCGATGCGGATGCGCTCGCCGGAAACGTCGGACGTGAGCGTCGAGTTGGTGAAAGCGTCGTTCCAGGCATATTCGCCGTTCGGCGTCAGGCCGTATTTGAAGAATGGGCCGACGGTCTGCGATGGGGTGATCCCGTTGGGCTTCACAGAATCCTGCACTTAATGGTTCTCCATGGGCGTGGCGTTCTTGCCGCGCAGCACGATGTCAAAGCGGTAGCACAGCGCCCATTCGGGCTGGGTGTTCTCGAGATCGAACGAGGAGACCATCCGCGCGCGCGCCTTCTCATCCGGCACCGAGTTGAAGATCGGATCGAACGGGAACAGCGGATCGTTCGGGAAGTACATCTGCGTCACGAGGCGCGTGATGAAGGAATGGCCGAACACAGACAGATGGATATGTGCCGGACGCCACGCATTGTGGTGATTGCCCCAGGGATAGGCGCCCGGCTTGATGGTGACGAAGCGGTAGTAGCCGCTCGCATCGCTCACGGTGCGGCCGGCGCCCGTAAAATTCGGATCGAGCGGCGCAGGGTGCTGGTCGCGGACGTGAACGTAGCGGCCGCAGGAATTGGCCTGCCAGATCTCGACCAGCGAATTCGGCACGCCACGGCCGTCCTCGTCGCGCACATGGCCGTGCACGATGATGCGCTCGCCAATCGGCTCGCCCGTATGCTGGGTGGTGAGATCGCTGTCGCCCTCGCGGACGGTCTCGTGGCCATAGACCGGACCGGTCAGCTCCGACAGCGTGTGGCGCATCGGAATCAAGGGCTTGTTCGGCGCGCGCTTGATCGAGCTCTTGTAGTCGGGCGACAGCGGCAGCGGATGCGCCTTGTTGCTGTCAGTGGGATAGATGAATGTCATTGGCGAATTCCTCCCCGGCCATTGTGGTCCGGCCGGACAACTTCCGCCAATCATTATAGGATATAACTAATTTAGGAAAGCAGGTTTCGGGGACCCTGGCTCCTCGATTCCGTCATGGCCGGGCTTGTCCCGGGCATGACGAATTCGTGGTGTAAGAAACTTCGTCCACCTCTCCGCGCACAGGCCGAAAGAAGGAGGGAGACTCAGTTCAGCTTCTCGATTGCAACCGCCACGCCCTGGCCGACGCCGACGCACATGGTGGCGAGCGCGAGCTTGCCGCCGCGCTTCTCCATGCCGTGGACCGCGGTGAGCGCGAGGCGCGCGCCGCTCATGCCGAGGGGGTGGCCAAGCGCGATGGCGCCGCCATGCGGATTGACGAAGTCTGCATCATCAGGCACGCCGAGCTGACGCATGCAGGCGATGCCTTGCGAGGCGAAGGCCTCGTTGAGCTCGATCAGGTCGAAATCGCTGATCCTCTTGCCGAGCCGCTCCATCAGCTTGCGGGTTGCGGGCACCGGGCCGATGCCCATGATGCGCGGCGGCACGCCCGCCGAGGCAAGGCCGAGGATGCGCGCGCGGGGCGTGAGACCATGCTTCTTCACGGCAGCTTCGGACGCCAGGATCATCGCGGCCGCGCCGTCATTGACGCCGGAGGCGTTGCCGGCGGTGACCGTACCAGGGTTGCGCACGATCGGCTTCAGTTTTGCCAAGCCTTCGAGCGTGGTCTCGGGACGCGGATGCTCATCCTTGTCGACCGTGATCGGGCCGGCCTTGCCGCCGGGAATGGTGATCGGAATGATCTCTTCGGCGAAATAGCCGGCGGCGATCGCCGCACCGGCACGCTGCTGCGAGCGGATCGCAAAGGCGTCCTGGTCGGCGCGCGAGACCTGGAATTCCTCGGCGACGTTCTCGCCGGTCTCCGGCATCGCATCGACGCCATACTGTGCCTTCAGCAGCGGATTGATGAAGCGCCAGCCGATGGTGGTGTCGAAGATCTCGGCCGAGCGCGAGAAGGCTTCCTGCGCCTTGCCCATCACGAAGGGCGCGCGCGTCATGGATTCGACGCCGCCGGCGATGGCAAGCTCGATCTCGCCGGAACGAATGGCGCGGCCTGCGGCACCGACCGCATCGAGGCCGGAGGCGCAGAGCCGGTTCAGCGTCTGGCCGGGAACCGAATCCGGCAAGCCCGCCAGCAGCAGCGCCATGCGCGCGACGTTGCGGTTGTCCTCGCCGGCCTGATTGGCGCAGCCGAAGAAGACTTCGTCCACCTGCGCCCAGTCGAGATTGGGGTGCCTGGCCATCAGCGCCTTGATCGGGGCTGCGGCCAGATCGTCGGCGCGCACCTTGGCGAGTGAGCCGCCGAAACGGCCGATCGGGGTCCGCACGGCATCGCAGATAAAGACATCACGCATCGTTGTTCTCCCTGAATGCCGCGGTTCGGCCAGAATTCTTCCAGAATTCTTCAATGACGGCGGAGTTTTAGGAGGGCGCCCGCGGCAGGTCAATTGACTGATACACGCGTGTTCCGAGGGGCCCGCACGCTGGCCATGCATGCCGCAATGCGGACAACGTGGAAAACCCGCCCTCGCCGGCCAAAGCGATAGGAGCACGGGACGAAATTTTGTAGGTTGCGCCGCCCATGACGATGCAACAGCCCATCTCCGCTCCAGAGCCCGAATCCACGCCCGCGCCCCAGGCGGAAGCCGCCGCGCGAGTCACGCCGATGATGGAACAGTACCTTGAAATCAAGGCGGCGCATCAGGGCCTGCTGCTGTTCTACCGGATGGGTGATTTCTACGAATTGTTCTTCGAGGACGCCGAGATCGCCTCGAAGACACTCGGCATCGTGCTGACCAAGCGCGGCAAGCATCAGGGCAATGACATCCCGATGTGCGGCGTGCCGGTCGAGCGCTCCGAGGATTATCTGCACCGCCTGATCTCGGCCGGCCACCGGGTCGCGGTGTGCGAGCAGACCGAGGATCCCGCTGCCGCGAAAGCACGCGGCAACAAGAGCGTCGTGCGCCGCGGCGTGGTGCGGCTGGTGACGCCGGGCACGCTGACCGAGGACACGCTGCTCGACGCCCGCGCCAACAATTATCTGCTGGCCATTGCGCGCGCCCGCGCCTCCGGCGGCGGCGATCGCTTCGGGCTCGCCTGGATCGACATCTCGACTGCCGAATTCACCGTGATGGAGTGCTCGGGCGGCGAGCTGGCCGCGACGCTGGCGCGCATCAACCCGAACGAGGCCATCGTCACCGACGCACTCTACAACGACGGCGAGCTCGGGCAGACCCTGCGCGAACTGCCGGCGGTGACGCCGCTGACCCGCGACGTCTTCGACGGCGCCACCGCCGAGAAACGGCTGTGCGACTATTTTGCCGTCGCGACCATGGACGGACTGGCGCAGCTCACGCGTCTCGAAGCCACCGCCGCAGCGGCCGCCGTCACCTATGTCGACCGCACCCAGGTCGGCAAGCATCCGCCGCTGTCGCCGCCCGCGCGCGAAGCTTCCGGCGCGACCATGGCGATCGATCCGGCGACGCGCGCCAATCTCGAGCTGACCCGGACGCTCGCGGGCGAACGCCGCGGCTCGCTGCTCGATGCGATCGACTGCACGGTGACCTCGGCGGGCTCGCGCCTGCTCGCCCAGCGTCTGGCCGCGCCGCTGACGGACGCGCCGGCGATCGCACGCCGGCTCGATGCGGTCAGCGTCTTCGTCGGCGATTCAGCTGCACGCGAAGACATCCGCAGCATATTGCGCGGCGCGCCCGACATGTCGCGTGCGCTGGCGCGTCTGTCGGTCGGCCGCGGCGGCCCGCGCGATCTCGCGGGGCTGCGCGACGGCATCACCGCCGCCGACCAGGTGCTGGCGCGGCTTGGCGAGCTCGATCAGCCGCCGCAGGAAATCGCCGCGGTGATGGCGGCGCTGCAAAGGCCCTCGCGCGAGCTCGCGGCGGAATTCGCCAGCGCGCTCGACGAGCAGCTGCCCCTGATCAAGCGCGACGGCGGCTTCGTCCGGCAGGGCTATGAACCCGCCCTCGACGAAGCACGCAACCTGCGCGACGCCTCACGCCTCGTGGTGGCCTCGATGCAGGCGCGCTACGCCGACGCGACCGCCGTGAAAGGTCTCAAGATCCGGCATAACAACGTGCTCGGCTATTTCGTCGAGGTCACCGCGCAGCACGGCGAGAAGCTGATGTCGGCGCCGCTGAATGCCACCTTCATCCATCGCCAGACGCTGGCGGGCCAGGTACGCTTCACCACCTCCGAGTTAGGCGAGATCGAAGCCAAGATCGCCAACGCGGGCGACCGTGCGCTCGGGCTCGAGCTCGAGATTTTCGAGCGGCTGTCAGCGAAGGCCATGGCCATCAGTGACGATCTGCGCGCCGCTGCCCACGCCTTCGCCTTGCTCGACGTCGCGACCTCACTGGCCAAGCTCGCGGTCGACGATAATTATGTGCGGCCGGATGTGGACTCGTCGCTTGGCTTTGCGATCGAGGCCGGTCGCCATCCCGTGGTCGAGCAGGCGCTGAAGCGCAATGGCGAGCCGTTCATCGCCAATGCCTGCGATCTGTCGCCGGCACCCGCACAAAAATCCGGCCAGCTCTGGCTGCTCACCGGTCCGAACATGGCCGGTAAATCGACATTCCTGCGCCAGAACGCGCTGATTGCCCTTCTTGCCCAGATCGGCAGCTTCGTGCCGGCTACGCGCGCGCGGATCGGCATCATCGACCGCCTGTTCTCGCGCGTCGGCGCCGCCGACGATCTCGCCCGCGGCCGCTCCACCTTCATGGTGGAGATGGTCGAGACGGCTGCGATCCTGAACCAGGCCGGCGAGCGCTCGCTCGTCATCCTGGACGAGATCGGCCGCGGCACCGCGACCTTCGACGGTCTCTCGATCGCCTGGGCCGCGATCGAGCATCTGCACGAAAGCAATCGTTGCCGGACGCTGTTCGCCACGCATTATCACGAGCTGACCGCGCTCTCGGCCAAGCTGCCGCGCATGTTCAACGCCACCGTGCGGGTGAAGGAGTGGCAGGGCAACGTCGTGTTCCTGCACGAGGTGCTGCCTGGCTCGGCCGACCGCTCCTACGGCATCCAGGTGGCGAAGCTCGCCGGCCTGCCGCCGGCGGTGATCACGCGCGCGAAATCGGTGCTCTCCAAGCTGGAGGCGCAGGACCGCGGCCAGACCGCACGAGCCCTGGTGGACGATCTGCCACTGTTCGCGGTGCCCTCCCGCGCGGCCGCCGAAGCGGCGCCGCCGAGCGAGGCGGAGCAACTGATGGAAGCCGTGAAGGCGCTGCATCCGGACGAGATGTCGCCGCGCGAGGCGCTCGATGCGCTGTATGCGTTGAAGGCCAAGCTGCCGAAGCAGTGAGCGTGCCGTAGCCCGTATGAGCGAAGCGATATCCGGGACGCCTGTTCCCGCATATCGCTTCGCTCATACGGGCTACGATACTTTTTGCGCCGAGAGAAAAGTGGCGCCCTACGCCCTTGCCGCGATCGCGGCGGCTTCCGCGGCGGCGCGCTGCATGCTGTTCGACATCTCGTTCGTGACCGTGCTCTGCTCCTCGACGGCGGCGGCGGTGGACGTCACGTATTCACTGACACTGGTGATGGCCTGCTTGATCGAGCCGAGCGCGCTGACGACGTCGCCCGAGATGCCGTTGAGGCTGCCGATCTCCGCACCGATCTTGTCGGTGGCCTGCTTGGCCTGGTTGGCGAGGCTCTTCACTTCGGAGGCGACCACGGCAAAGCCGCGGCCCGCTTCGCCGGCGCGGGCGGATTCGATCGTGGCGTTCAGCGCCAAGAGGTTGATCTGACCGGTGATGCTGTTGATCATCTCGACGATGCCGCTCATCGACTGCGCCGCCTCGGTTAGGCGCTGGGCCTGCGCGTCGGCGGAAGCGACCTGATCCACCGCGCTCATCGCGGTCTCGCGAGATTTGGTCATGGCCTCGGAAATCTCCCGCACCGAGGCGTTCAGCTCCTCCGAACCGGCCGCGACCGATTCCATCATGCCGCGCACGCGCTCGTTGCCCATGCGGACCAGCACCTGCTTGGTGGTGTCGGTTGCATATTTCACCACCTTGAACGGCTTGCCGTTGAGATCGAGGATCGGGTTGTAGGAGGCCTGGATGTAGACCTCCTTGCCGCCCTTGCCGATACGCTTGTATTCGGCCGCCTGATATTGACCGCGGTTGAGCGCGGCCCAGAATTCGCGATAAGCGGCGCCATCGCGCTCGCTGGGCTCGACGAACATGCTGTGATGCTTGCCCTTGATCTCGGCCAGCGAATAGCCGAGCGCGCCGAGGAAATTGGCATTGGCGGTGATGATCGTGCCGTCCATGTTGAATTCGATCACGGCCTGGGCCTTGTCGATCGCCGCGATCTGACCGGCGAGATCGGCGTTCTTCAGCTTGTCCGCGGTGACGTCGGTCGCGAATTTGACGACGCCGTACGGCTTGCCGCTCTCGTCGAGCAGCGGATTGTAGGAAGCGAGAATCCAGATCTCGCGGCCGCCCTTGCCGATACGCTTGAACTCGCCGGCCTGGTAGTCGCCGCGGTTGAGCGCGGCCCAGAACTCGCGATAGGCGGTGCCGTTGCGCTCGGCCTCGGCCACGAACAGGCTGTGATGCTTGCCCTCGATCTCGGCCAGCGAATAGCCGAGCGCCTTGCAGAAATTCTCGTTTGCCGTAACGACGGTGCCGTCGAGCTTGAATTCGATGACGGCTTGCGCGCGGCCGATGGCGGCGATCTTCGATGCATCCGTCATGCTCCGGATCTTCTTCGCCGTGATCTCGGTTGCAATCTTGGCAACCAACACCGCCTTGCCGCTGCCATCGAGCACCGGATTGTAGGACGCCTCGATCCAGACCTCGCGGCCACCCTTCGCGATCCGCTTGAACTCGCGTGCCTGATACTCGCCACGGTTTAACGCAGCCCAGAACGCCTTGTACTCGGCGCCGTCGCGCTGGTCGGCCGGCACGAACATGGAGTGATGCTTGCCCTGAATCTCGTCAAGCCGATAGCCGAGCGCGTCGAGAAAATTCTGGTTGGCCGTGATGATCGAGCCATCGAGATTGAATTCGATCATAGCCTGCGAACGGCCGATGGCGTCGAGCCGCGCTTGGGCATCACTGGGGGACTTGCGACCGAACATCAAGGAATCTCCATCTCGAAATAACGTGGGAGGCTGTAGGGGAGGTACCGTTGCGGCAACACGGCCGCACTCAAATCGACAATTCCCGCGGGTCCCTGCACTCGGATGCAGCTCGGACGAGTTCGCGCTGACGAGAGCGGAAGCGGGTACGCTGAGTCATTCGTAAGCGAAAAGCGCGAAGAAAGTTCTAATAGAATTGTCGGAAATCGGCGGGAGCTGGAATGACCAGCGTCGACGCAACTTGAAATGACACATCTCATTCAATGGCTTGCCAGGATGCCGCAAGGCCGTTGCACATGGGATCGTCATCCCGCAAATGACTTTTCGCGACACTGCGTCGCGCATATCCGTAGTCTCACGGCTGTGGCCGTGCCTTGTGCATCGCATGGCGGCCGATGCCCCACAGCGTCAGATTCCAGGCGATGCAGGTGCCGAGCGCGAGACACAGACCAACGGCCGAGCCGAACGCCACCACCGCCACGTGCAGGACGGCGATTGCCGTGCCGAATCCGAGCAGACCCCAGGCGGAGTTGGCGAGCACGGCGGCGGTCGGCGGGCCACCGATGCGCGGGTGCAGGATCAACATGATGCTGGAGAACACCACGGGATACAGTGCGATGATGCCGCTGATGCGGGGGCCAACCCAGCCCGAGGTCGAGACCACGATGGCAACGAGGGTCGCGACCAGCGAAGCGCGCATCGGCACATCGTACCAGCGGCGCGTCACCAGCGGCATCTTCACGTGGCGATAGCCCGCCAGGAGCGGAATGCAAATGCCGAAGGCGATCAGATTGGCGGCGAGCCCGGCGGTGAGCGACCAATCGAACTGGCGGATGATCGAGGCAAGCACGATCCAGACCGCAACCGCGCTTCCGCAACTCACCGCGAGATTGTGCCGCTGCGCCAGCACGACATAGATGAGGCACATGAAGATCGTCGCCGCATTGATCGGAAGGCTCGCCAGCGAGCCCTGCGCGATGAAGGCGGCATCGTGGTCGAGCGCGAGGAAGACGTAGGAGGGACCGGCCGAGATCGGCAAGGTCGCGACCAGCGCGCCGATCACCGGACCCGCGCGCTCGGTGATGATCGAGGCCGAGACGACGAACGCCGCCGCGATCGCCATGCGCAGGAAGAGGAAGAGGAGGAAGTAGAGATCGGGGGACATTCATCCGTCATTCCGGGGCGCGCGGAGCGCGAGCCCGGAATCCATAACCACAGACCGTGATTGTTTTGGAAGGCTGGAGCTACGACGATCCTGGATCACAACGGCCTGGGGTTATGGGTCCCGGGCTCGCGCCAAGCGGCGCGCCCCGGGACGACACAAATTTCGGGGTTACGACCTTCGCCTCACATCCGCTGCATCGACACCGACGCTTTCGGGCCGTTCTTGATGGTCTGATAGACCACGCAATAGCGCTCGGTGAGTTTCAGCAGCAGATCGAGCTTGTCCTGCGGCGCTGGCGTATCGACCTCGAAGCGCAGACGGATCTCGGCGAAGCCGACCGGGGTCTCCTTGTCGATGCCGAGCGTGCCGCGGAAATCGAGATCGCCCTCGGCATAGACGTTGCCGGTCTTCAAGGGCACCTCGATCGCGGTCGCGACCGATTTCAACGTGACGCCGGCACAGGCGACCAGGGCTTCCAGCAGCATGTCGCCGGAGCAGAGCTCGAGGCCGGAGCCGCCGGTCGCCGGATGCAGGCCCGCCATCGCGATGGCGCGGCCGGTCTCGACCTTGCAGGCGATGCCTTCGCCATCGGTGGAGCCCTTGGCCTTCAGCGTGATCAGCGCGGTCTTGGGATCGGTCTTGTAGCGCTCCTTGATCGGAGCCTGCATCTGGCGCAGCTCTACAGCGTCCATTTTCGTTCTCTCCCCCGTGAGTCGCATTTGACGAACGGTATAGAAGGCGATCCATTTCGTGTCAGCCCATGATTAATGGAGGCTGCCATGAGCGGCCGGAACTAAAGCCAGAAAATCAAGTATATTCATGATGTTATGCCAGGCTATCGAGGCCGCCCCGCGGCGCTCCGATCTGGGTAGCCGGACACATCTGCCGCCCCCTCACGAATGTCTCGTGACAGCGCCTGTCGCCTCTTATATCCGGTGAGACATGGACAGCATCGCGACTGAGCACAAGGCCGAAGGGGATGATCGTTTCGACACTGCGCGGATCACCGCTGCGGTCGATGCGCTTGCCGAAAAGCACCAGGGACGCGAAGACGCGTTCCGCACGGCCATGGCGCAATTGCTCAAGGCCGAGCTGATCGCGGCGCGGGACGTCGCACAAGCGATCCTGCTCAAGGACCGCCACGGAAGGCACTGTGCCGAGCGGCTGTGTCACGTGCAGGACGAGATCATCCGCATCCTGTATTCGGCGGCGACCCGCCATCTCTACCGCTCGCCGATCCCGAGCGGTGCCGAACGCATGGCGGTGGTCGCGACCGGCGGCTACGGCCGCGGTCTGATGGCGCCCGAATCCGACATCGACCTGTTATTCATCCTGCCCTACAAGCAGACCGCCTGGGGCGAGCAGGTCGCCGAGGCGATCCTCTATTGCCTGTGGGACATGGGGCTGAAGGTCGGCCACGCCACGCGATCGGTGGACGAGTCGATCCGGCAGGCGCGCGGCGACATGACCATCCGCACCGCGATCCTGGAGACGCGCTTCCTCACCGGCGACAAGCCGCTTTACGACGAGCTGGTCGCGCGCTTCGACAAGGAGGTGGTGCAAGGCACCGCATCGGAATTCGTCACCGCAAAGCTCGCCGAGCGCGAGGAGCGCCATCGCCGCGGCGGCCAGTCGCGCTACCTGGTCGAGCCCAACGTCAAGGACGGCAAGGGCGCGCTGCGCGACCTGCACACGCTGTTCTGGATCGCCAAATACGTCTACCGCGTGCGCGACACCGGCGAACTGGTCGCGCGCGGTGTGTTCGATGCGCAGGAATACCGCAGCTTCCGCCGCTGCGCCGACTTCCTCTGGTCGGTGCGCTGCAATCTGCACTTCTACTCCGGCCGCGCCGAAGAGCGTCTCTCCTTCGACCTGCAGCGCGAGATCGCGGTGCGGCTCGGCTACACCTCGCATCCCGGCATGCAGGACGTCGAGCGCTTCATGAAGCACTACTTCCTGGTCGCCAAGGAAGTCGGCAACCTCACCGCCATCCTCTGCGCCAAGCTCGAGGACCAGCAGGCCAAGCCCGCGCCGGTGTTGAGCCGGATGATGGCGCGGCTGCGGCCGACCGCGGCGAAGCGGCGCGTCCCCGACAGCGACGACTTCATCGTCGACAACAACCGCATCAACGTCGCCGCACCCGACGTGTTCAAGCACGACCCGGTCAATCTGATCCGCATTTTCCGCCTCGCGCAGAAGAACAACCTCGCCTTCCATCCGGACGCGATGCGCGACGTGACGCGCTCGCTCGGCCTGATCAACGCGCAGATGCGCGAGAATCCCGAGGCCAACCGGCTGTTCATGGAGATCCTGACCTCCGACAACGCCGAGATCGTGCTGCGGCGGATGAACGAGACCGGCGTGCTCGGACATTTCATCCGCGCCTTCGGCAAGATCGTCTCGATGATGCAGTTCAACATGTATCATCACTATACGGTCGACGAGCATTTGATCCGCTGCGTCGGCTTCCTCCAGGACATCGAGCGCGGCGGCCTCGATGAATTCGCGCTCGCGAGCGACCTGATGCGCAAGATTCGCCCCGAGCATCGCGCGGTGATCTACATCACGACGCTACTGCACGACATCGCCAAGGGCCGGCCCGAGGATCATTCGATCGCCGGCGCCAAGGTGGCGCGGCGGCTCTGCCCGCGGCTCGGCTTCAGCGCCGCCGACACCGAGCTCATCGCCTGGCTGATCGAGGAGCATCTGACGATGTCCACGGTCGCACAGTCGCGCGACCTGTCCGACCGAAAGACCATCGAGAATTTCGCCGCCGTGGTGCAGTCGGTCGAGCAGATGAAGCTGCTGACGATCCTGACCACCGCCGACATCCGCGGCGTCGGTCCCGGCGTGTGGAACGGCTGGAAGGCGCAGCTCTTGCGCTCGCTTTACTACGAGACCGAGCCGGTGCTGACCGGCGGCTTCTCGGAAGTCGACCGGGGAAAACGTCTTACCGCCGCTTACGCCGAATTCCGCAACGCCTTCGCCGAATGGCCGGCGGAGGAGCTCGATGCCTATATCGGCCGTCATTATCCGGCCTATTGGCTCAAGGTCGAGCTGCCGCGAAAGATCCGCCACGCCCGCTTCGTCCGCTCCAGCGAACAGGCCGGCCACAAGCTCGCGATCAATGTCGGTTTCGACGAGGCGCGCGGCGTCACCGAGCTGACGATCTTCGCGGCCGACCATCCCTGGCTGCTGTCGATCATCGCCGGCGCCTGCGCTTCGGCCGGCGCCAACATCGTCGACGCCCAGATCTACACCACGACCGACGGCCGCGCGCTCGATACCATCTCGATCTCCCGGGAATACGACCGCGACGAGGACGAGGGACGGCGCGCCACCCGCATCGGCGAGATGATCGAGGACGTGCTGGAAGGCAAGCTACGCCTGCCCGAAGTGGTGGCGCGGCGCACCGTGCGCAGCAAGGCGCGCCCCTTCGTGATCGAGCCGGAAGTCACCATCAACAACCAATGGTCCGACCGCTACACCGTGATCGAGGTGTCCGGCCTCGACCGGCCCGGCCTGCTCTACGAGCTGACCACCGCGATCTCGAAGCTCAACCTCAACATCGCCTCGGCCCACGTCGCGACGTTCGGCGAGCGCGCCCGCGACGTGTTCTACGTCACCGACCTCCTGGGTGCGCAGATCAACGCGCCGACGCGACAATCGGCCATCAAGAGCGCGCTGACCCATGTGATGGCCGGTGAAAAGGCGGCCCAGCCGGCGGCGTGAGGAGCACCGTTCGGGCCCGGCTTTCTCTTTCGTCATTCCGGGGCGCCGCGCAAGCGGCGAACCCGGAATCCATTGAGCCACCGATTGCGCGGATAGATGGATTCCGGGCTCGCGCTACGCGCGCCCCGGAATGACGATGGTGAGAGACCTAAATCTCCACCCCCTCATGCCGCAGCAGCCAGCGCTTGCGCTCCAGCCCGCCGCCGTATTTCACCAGCGAGCCGTCGGCACCGATCAGGCGGTGGCAGGGCAGCACCACGCTGATCGGGTTGGAGCCGTTGGCATGACCGACGGCACGAATGGCTTTTGGCAGGTCGATTTTTGCGGCGAGCGCGCCGTAGCTCATCGTGGTGCCGGCGGGGATGTGAGCCAGCGCGTTCCAGACCCTCTGCTGGAACGGCGTCCCGGCGATCCGCCATGCGATGGCCGAGAGTCGACTGAAATCGCCGTCGAAATAGCCCGACAGCGCCGTCCGCATTTCCGTCGGCGCAGACTGGTCGCTCAAATCGACCGCACCGTAGTGCAGACGCAGGAGCCCACGCATGCGGTGCTCGTAGTCCTCCCAGTCGAGCGCACGTAGCGCACCCTCCGCATCGGTGACGAGCAGCGCGACGCCGATCGGCGTCGTCACGCGATCAAGGCCGAAGCTTACGGACGGTCTGGTCGATCGGCTGGCCATCGCGGCACCATTGCATCGAAACACACCCATCGCACTTGCCATGCCGGCCGTGCTACCGTCCACCCGAAAGCTGACGCTGGGGGAGCTCAACTTGATTCTCGTTGCCAATATCCTGGTGGCGCTGGTCGCCGCATTGCACGTCTTCTTCCTGATCCTAGAGATGTTCCTCTGGGACAAGCCGCAGGGCTTGAAGGTATTTCGCAACACGCCGGAGAAGGCCGAGATCACGAAGGTGCTGGCCGCCAATCAGGGCCTCTATAACGGCTTCCTCGCCGCCGGCCTGATCTGGGGTCTGGTCCACGGCAACCCGGCCTTCGCATTCCAGATCAAGGCGTTCTTCCTGCTTTGCGTGATCGTGGCCGGCGCCTACGGCGCCGCAACCGTCAGCAGCCGCATTCTGATGGTGCAGGCACTGCCCGCGGCGATCGCGCTGGTTGTACTGTTCCTGACCTGAGGCGCTAGAGCGCAGCACCGCGATCCTTGCGCGGCGCAAGTCCTTCCTCCACAATCTTCGGCAGCGATGGCGACCGTTGGCAATCAACGGGAAAAGACCGTCGACCGGAAAAATTCCGTCAGGAGGAACAACCCAACATGAGCAATCACAGAGCCTTCATAGCTGCCACGGCGGCGCTCGCCTTCGTGGTCTCCGCCAATCAAGCCTTCGCCCAGAAGAAATACGACACCGGGGCGACCGACACCGAGATCAAGATCGGCCAGACCGTGCCGTTCTCCGGCGCCTACTCCGTCTACGCCAATATCGGCAAGACCCAGGCCGCCTACTTCAAGATGATCAACGATCAGGGCGGCATCAACGGCCGCAAGATCAACCTCATCCAGTATGACGACGCCTATTCGCCGCCGAAGACCGTCGAGCAGGTGCGCAAGCTGGTCGAAGGCGACGAAGTGCTGTTCACCTTCCAGATCATCGGCACGGCCGCGAACGCCGCCGTGCAAAAATATCTCAACGGCAAGAAGATCCCGCAATTGCTGGCCTCGACCGGCGCCGCGCGATTCAACGATCCCAAGAACTATCCCTGGACCATCGCCTACAATCCCAACTACGTGTCCGAGGGACGGATCTACGCCAAATACATTCTCAAGGAGCATCCGAACGCCAAGATCGGCGTGCTCTACCAGAACGACGACATGGGCCGAGACTATCTCGCGGGGCTCAAGAGCGGCCTCGGCGACAAGGCCGCCAGCATGGTCGTCGGCGAGGTCTCCTACGAGGTCACCGACCCGACGGTCGATTCCCAGGTGGTCAAGCTGAAGTCGATGGGCGTCGACGTCTTCTTCGATGCCTCGACGCCGAAATTCGCGGCACAAGCGATCAAGAAGCTCGCCGACCTCGGTTGGACGCCGGTTCATATCCTCGACATCAATGCGAGCCCGATCTCGGCGACGCTGAAGCCGGCCGGCCTCGATATCTCCAAGGGCATCATCTCGACCCAATATGGCAAGGAGCCCAGCGATCCCCAGTGGAAGGACGATCCCGGCGTGAAGGCCTTCTTCGCCTTCATGGACAAGTATTTCCCGGAAGGCGACAAGCTCAACACTGTCAACACCTACGCCTATTCGGTGGCCGAGCTGCTGACGCAGGTGCTCAAGCAATGCGGCGACGATCTGACGCGTGAGAACATCATGAGGCAGGTCGCCAACATCAAGGACTTCACCCCGAGCTTCGCGCTGCCCGGCATCAAGATCAACACCGGGCCCAACGACTTCCGCGTCAACAAGCAGATGCAGATGATGAAGTTCAACGGCGAACGCTGGGAGCTGTTCGGACCGATCATCGAGGATTCCGGGCCCGCGGGTTAGTCTCGTTCTCGCAGGGTGGGTCGAAGGCGTAACCCACCCTGCTCCGATCCGCAGATACAGAAGAGGTGGGTTACGCGCCGCGCACCGCGCTTCGTGCAGTCCGCAGAGCTGACCCACCCTACGAACGCCCACCTTGCGTTGCAACACCCGTTCCTTCACACTTGCCCTCAACCGATGGCATCGGACGCGCAAGCGCGCGCCGGGAGATCATCGGCAATAACAAGTGAGGGAATTGCGAATGAGGAATGGAAAACTGCATCTGGCCACGGCGCTCGCTCTGGCGCTGTCGATTTCAGCGGCCAATGCCCAGAAAAAATATGATCCGGGCGCCAGCGACACCGAGATCAAGGTCGGACAGACCATGCCGTTCTCGGGGCCGGCGTCGGCCTATTCGTCGATCGGCAAGACGCAGGCCGCTTATTTCAAGATGATCAACGACCAGGGCGGCGTCAACGGCCGCAAGATCAATTTGATTCAGTACGACGACGCCTATTCGCCGCCGAAAGCCGTGGAGCAGATCCGCAAGCTGGTCGAGAGCGACGAGGTGTTGCTGACCTTCCAGATCATCGGCACGCCCGTGAACGCGGCCGTGCAGAAATATCTCAACGCCAAGAAGGTGCCGCAGCTGTTCGCTGCGACCGGCGCCTCGCGGTTCACGGACCCCAAGAACTTCCCGTGGACCATGGGCTTCAATCCCAACTACTTCGTCGAGGGGCGCATCTACGGTCAGTACATTCTGAAGGAGCATCCGAACGCCAAGGTGGGCGTGCTCTATCAGAACGACGATCTCGGCAAGGATTATCTGAACGGCATCAAGGCCGGCCTCGGCGACAAGGCCGCCAAGATGATCGTGACTGAAGCCTCCTACGAGGTGTCCGATCCGACCGTCGACTCGCAGGTCCTCAAGATCAAGGATGCCGGCGCCGACCTGTTCTTCAGTGCGAGCACGCCGAAGCAGGCCGCGCAGGCGATCAAGAAGATCGCCGAAATGGGCTGGCATCCGGTCCAGATCGTCGACATCAACGCCACCTCGGTCGGCGCGGTGCTCAAGCCCGCAGGCCTTGACGCCGCCAAGGGCCTGATCAGCGTCAACTACGGCAAAGAACCGCTCGATCCGACCTGGAAGGACGATGCCGGCCTGAAGAAGTATTTCGACTTCATGGCGAAGTACTATCCTGATGGCGACAAGGACTCGAACTTCAACACCTACGGCTACAGCACGGCGCAGCTGCTGGTGCATGTGCTGAAGCAGTGCGGTGACGATCTGACCCGTGAGAACGTCATGAAGCAGGCGGCCTCGGTGAAGGACTTCGCCACCGACACGGCGCTCCCCGGCATCAAGGTCAACACCTCGCCGACCGACTACCGCGTCAACAAGCAGCTTCAGATGATGAAGTTCAACGGCGAGCGCTGGGAACTGTTCGGCCCGATCCTGGAGGATTCGGGCACCGCGGGTTAGTTATCGGAAACAGTCGTAGGGTGGGCAAGGACGCGCAAGCGTCGTGCCCACCATTTCCCCACGATCACGACCAAGGTGGTGGGCACACGCCGGGATGCGCATTCGCGCCCCCCGTCGCTTTGCCCACCCTACAACTTATGAAGGTATCTCTCCAAAATTCTTCCCCACGGGCAGCACGGCATGCCGGATCAATCGCGAGTCTTCCACCGCGGCCTGGCGGTGCTTGACCGCCTCGCGATAGACGGGATCGCGGATCATCTCGACGAAGGCTCCGACGTCAGGATATTCGGCGATGAAGCAATGGTCCCAGCGCTCGTCCTGCGGGCCGATCAGCATCAGCTCGAACCTGCCCTGCCAGACGATGCGGCCGCCGAGGCGCTCGAACACCGGGCCGCTCTCGCGGCCATAGGCGGCATAGGCTTCCGCGCCGCTCGCCTTGCGTCCGTCCGGGTAGGCCGCCTCCTTGCGCAGGCGCACCAGGTTGAGCATGTGGATCGGGCCGGGGCGGTTATTGTCCCGGAACTGCGCGAAGATTTCCTTGGTCGGATCGATATGGCCCATGCGGGTTTCCCTTGCGTGTTTCCTCGGATTTTGTGTCGGCGATCCTAGCTCCGCCGCGCGATCAGCGGAACTGCGGCAGGCGAATGCCGCACCTCCTAATCACGCGTTAACGTCGGGGTAACCGGGCCTTAAACAGCGACCGCTAGCGTGCGGCGGGGCAGGCTGACCGGGCGTATTTGCGTATGGCGTGGGGAAAGAAAAAGGGTGGGCGGAAGGAGCCGCTGTTCGGCTTGCCCGCGGCGCTCGCCGATCTGCGCCTGACCCCGGCGGATCGCATTCCCGGCGGCGAGAACAAGCCGAAGAAATCGACGAAATCACCCGCCAAGCGCAAGACTGGGGAGTCCGGCGACGAGCCGCCGCGCGAGCGCAAGGCGCAAGCCGGCCGCAGCGGCACCAAACGCCGGTCCAAGTCACGCATCGGCGCCAGCCTCGGCCGCATGGTCTATTGGGGCGCGGTGCTCGGCCTGTGGGGCGCGATCGCGGTGATCGGCGTCGTGATCTATGTCGGCGCCCACCTGCCGCCGATCCAGTCGCTGGAAATCCCGAAGCGCCCGCCGACGATCCAGATCGTCGGCATCGACGGCAGCATTCTGGCGCAGCGCGGCGAAATGGCCGGCGCCAATATCGCGCTGAAGGATTTGCCGCCGTATTTGCCGAAGGCCTTCATCGCCATCGAGGACCGCCGGTTCTATTCGCATTTCGGCATTGATCCCGTCGGCATCCTGCGCGCCCTCGTCACCAACGTCATGCATCGCGGCGTCTCGCAGGGCGGCTCGACGCTGACGCAGCAGCTCGCCAAGAACCTGTTCCTGACCCAGGAGCGCACCGTGCAGCGCAAGCTGCAGGAGGTGGAGCTCGCGATCTGGCTGGAGCGCAAGCATTCCAAGGACGAGATCCTGGAGCTCTATCTCAACCGCGTCTATTTCGGCTCCGGCGCCTACGGCGTCGAAGCTGCCGCGCAAAGATATTTCGGCAAGTCGGCGAAGAACGTCACGGTCGCCGAGGCCGCGATGCTGGCCGGCCTCGTCAAATCGCCCTCGCGCCTCGCGCCGAACCGCAACCCCGAGGGCGCCGAAGCCCGCGCGCGAATCGTGCTTGCGGCGATGGCGGATGCAAAATTCATCACCGATGCGCAGGCGCAGGCCTCGATCGGCCATCCCTCCTACAATGTGAAGCCGGTCGGCGCCGGCACGATCAACTACGTTGCCGACTGGATCGGCGAGGTACTGGACGATCTGGTCGGCCAGATCGACGAGAGCATCAAGGTCGAGACCACGATCGATCCGAAGCTGCAGAGCGTGGCGGAAGCCGCCATCATCGACGAGCTTGCGGCAAAAAGCGTGAAGTTCAATGTCAGCCAGGGCGCGCTGGTGGCGATGACGCCTGACGGCGCGGTGCGCGCCATGGTCGGCGGACGGAACTATTCCGAGAGCCAGTACAACCGCGCGGTGACCGCGAAGCGCCAGCCGGGCTCCTCGTTCAAGCCGTTCGTCTATCTGACCGCGCTCGAGCAGGGGCTGACGCCCGACACGATGCGCCAGGATGCGCCGATCGAGGTCAAAGGCTGGCGGCCTGAGAACTACACCCACGAATATTTCGGCGCGGTGACGCTGACGCAGGCGCTGGCGATGTCGCTCAACACGGTCGCGATCCGCCTCGGCCTCGAGGTCGGGCCGAAGAACGTGGTGCGCACCGCACATCGGCTCGGCATCTCCTCCAAGCTCGAACCCAACGCCTCGATCGCGCTCGGTACCTCCGAGGTCTCCATGGTCGAGCTGGTCGGCGCCTATGCGCCCTTTGCCAATGGCGGCCTCGCGGTGACGCCGCATGTCGTCACGCGGATCAGGACGCTCAGCGGCAAGCTGCTCTACATGCGCCAACCCGAGGAGCGTAACCAGGTCGTCGATCCCCGCTATGTCGGCATGATGAACGCGATGATGCGGGAGACGCTGATATCGGGCACCGCCAAGAAGGCCGAGATTCCCGGCTGGCCGGCCGCCGGCAAGACCGGCACCAGCCAGGATTATCGCGACGCCTGGTTCATCGGTTACACCGCCAACCTCGTCACCGGCGTCTGGCTCGGCAATGACGACAATTCGCCGACCAAGAAGGCCACAGGCGGCGGCTTGCCGGTGGAAGTCTGGTCGCGCTTCATGAAGACGGCGCACGAGGGCGTGCCGGTGGCGGCATTGCCGAGCACACAAGGTGGCTGGGGCCTGTCGAACCTGGCGCAGGCGGCATCGCAGGTGTCGCCGCCGACAGCGGCCGCGCCACCGACGGCGGCCAACAATGGCGGCTATCGCCCGCCGCCCCCGACGCGCGCCAATGCGCGGCCGGAGGCTGCGGCAGGGCTCGATGGTTGGTTGATGGACCGCCTGTTTGGCGGAAATCGCTAGGCTCGGGCGGAGGGCATTCAGCCCCTCAAACCAAAAAGTGCGAAAACAACCCCATGCACAGTAGCCGGCGATAGCAAAATCAACGGCTTGCGCGGGCAGCGCTGCGGGGAATCCAGTACGCTGCGACGCTTCGGTTCAGAAACAACTGCCTCCGGAATACTGAATCGCCCGCTCCAGTGCGCACTTGCGCACAAGGCGGGCGATGACAGCGTCAGATGGAGCAAAAGCGCGCCCCTAATCCTCGACCCCGTAGCGGTGCAGATCATTGCCGTAGGTGTCGAGCCACTTCTTGGCACGCTCCATCGACGGGCAGACTTTTCCGCACACGCGCCAGAACCGGGCCGAATGGTTCATCTCGACGAGATGGGCGACTTCGTGCGCGGCGAGGTAGTCGAGCACGAAGGGCGGCGCGAGGATCAGCCGCCAGGAGAACGACAGCGAGCCGGCCGAGGTGCAGGAACCCCAGCGGCTGGACTGATCGCGGATCGAGAGCCGCTTGACCCTGACACCTAGCTCGGCGGCGTAGGCCTCCGACGAACGCTGCAGGTCGTGGCGTGCCTCGCGCTTGAGGAAGTCACTGACGCGGCGATCGACATGTTCGAGCCCGCCGGCGACGCAGAGAATGCGCTCACCGCTATCGCGGACCTCGGTCCACACCGTGCCGCGCGTGCCGGCGCGATGAACGATGCGATGCGGCGTGCCACGAAGCGGTATCACCGTGCCCGGCTGGAACGGCGCGGCCTTCGGCAAGCGACCGAGGCGCGCGGCGATCCACGCACCGTGGCGCTGCGCGAAGTCTTTGGCCTCGGCCAGCGTGCCGCGCGGCGGCATGGTGAGGATGGCTTCGCGATCGCTCGGATGAATTCTGAGCGTGTAACGACGCGCGCGGCGGTGCCGCCGCAATCGGATGGCAAAATATTGCGATCCGTGGGTGATCAGGACGGTCTTCGGTTCGTGGGGACGCCGATAGAGGAGAGCGCGAGTGGCCATGTCTGTCAGTCCAGGGAGCAAGAGTTCGCCCGGATTCTGCCATAACCGCCGCCAGGGAAAGCGCTCGGCGCAAAAACAAATCATTTGCCCAATATACAGCGGTCTGGCGTCCGGGAGACCCTACAGACTGGGGTTGGAACCGGCTTTTTTCGCCCCCGCTGGACGCATGCGGCACCCCCAAGGGGTGAGGATGGACTCACTCCTATGAAGCTACCTAAATACCGCGAATCTGGAGGGAACCTGACCCTGCCGGAGGCGTCGGCAGGGCCCGAATTTTCGACGGGAAAGCCGAAAAAGAAGCTATTCGGCCGCGCGAGCCTGCAATGAGCTCGGATTTGCCGCTGAAACCATGAAGTCGTGAATGCGCGGCACGATTTCCGACCTGAAGCGCGAGCCGTTGAACACGCCGTAATGTCCGACGCCCTTCTGCACGTAATGAACGCGGCGATGATCGGGGATCGAGCTGCACAATGTGTGCGTCGCTTCGGTCTGGCCGAGACCGGAGA
Organism: Bradyrhizobium symbiodeficiens; assembly: GCF_002266465.3. Classification (NCBI taxonomy): domain Bacteria; kingdom Pseudomonadati; phylum Pseudomonadota; class Alphaproteobacteria; order Hyphomicrobiales; family Nitrobacteraceae; genus Bradyrhizobium; species Bradyrhizobium symbiodeficiens. The sequence continues at coordinate 6,964,371 of NZ_CP029427.2, forward strand.
TGTCGTCGTTCTCGCCTTCGACGGTCATCAACGCCACGCGCGTGACCTTGGAGGGATCGACAAGTGTTCCGCGATGGGCCATCTCGCCCTTCGGCAGCGAGTGCTTCACGAATACGGTGTCGACCGTCTGCAGGTAATATTCGGCGGAGAGGTCCATCACCGCGAGATACTCGTCATAGAACTCGCGATGCTTGTCGACGAGGTCACCGTCGCCCTTCACCAGATGGGCGAAGAGCTGCTTGTGGGCGTCCATGTGGCGGTCGAGATTCATGCTGATGAAGCCGTTGAGCTGCAGGAATCCCGGATAGACGTCGCGCATCATGCCCGGATGCGGGAACGGCACCTTGGTGATGACGTGGTTGCGGAACCAGTCGATGCCGCGCTCCTGGGCGAGATTGTTCACCGCCGTCGGATTGCGGCGAGTGTCGATCGGCCCGCCCATCAGCGTCATCGAAGTCGGCACGAAGGGATCGCGCAGCGATTCCATCACCGAGACGGCAGCGACGACCGGCACGGAGGGCTGGCACACCGCCAGCACATGCGTGTTGCCGCCGAGGACGTGCAGCATCTCGATGACGTAGTCGATGTAATCGTCGAGATCGAAACGGCCATCGCTGAGCGGCACCATGCGGGCGTCGGCCCAGTCGGTGATGTAGACCTCATGCGCGGGCAGGAACGCCTCGACCGTGCCGCGGAGCAGCGTCGCATAATGGCCGGACATCGGCGCCACGATCAGCACACGCGGCTGCGGACTGCGCAGCGGACGGGTGAATTTGCGATCGAAATAGAGCAGCCGGCAGAATGGCTTTTCCCAGACCGAGCGAACCTCGACGGGGACGCGGATGCCGTTGACCTCGGTGTCGTCGAGGCCCCATTCCGGCTTGCCGTAACGGCGCGTGGTCCGCTCGAACAATTCGCAGGCCGCGGCAACCGACTTGCCGACCTCGGTGCGTGCCCAGGGATTGAGGGGATTCTGAAACAGCAGCTTGGTCGCGTCAGTGACCGCACGTGCCGGATTGAGAGAGGCGTGCGCCATCTCGTACATCCAGTACATCGGCGTCGTCAGGACCGGACTGCCTTCGGCCGCCAGGGGCGGCGCGCCGCCAAACTCACCAATAGGCATCGCTATATCCTTCTTCGCATCGCAGCATACTGCCGAATGCGTAATATTGCGTCAATGCATGCTTCCGTACATCTACGTAGCGAAAACGGCTAAACCGGCCTGAATCCACGATAAAGCGACGTTATTCGCCACCCGACAACAGGGAGCCATTCCGCTTGGCGCTGCGCAAAAGGGCAAGGAATGCCCAAAAAGAAGCTCCCAGCAGCACCGCATTGATGGCCAACGCATCCAGCATCAGATCGATCCGGAAGGTTCGCTCGATCAGCAGCGCGCGCATCCCTTCGAACACGTAAGTCGGCGGCAGCGCCCAGGCGATGGGTTGCAGCCAGACCGGCAACACGCTGACGGGATAGTAGACGCAGGCGAGCGGCAGGATCGCGAACATCAAGGTCCAGACGATGCTCTCGGCGCCGAGGCCGTTTCGCAGCACCAGCCCCGACACGAAGATGCCGACCGACCAGCTCGTGAAGATCAGATTGCAGAAGAATGCGATCAGCGGCAGGCCGAGGGCATAGACATTGAAGTGAAACATCACCAGCGCGAGCACGGTCATCGGAATGATCCCGATCGCGAGCCGGATCAGGCTCATGACCATCAGCGACAGCAGAAACTCGATCGGCCTCAAGGGGCTCATCATGAGGTTGCCGATGTTGCGCGCCCACATCTCCTCCAGGAACGAGATGGAGAAGCCGAGCTGCCCGCGGAACAGGATGTCCCAGAGGATGACGGCGCCGATCAGGGTGCCGCCGGCGCGCGCGAAGAAATTGGAATTCTCGGCGATGTAATACTGGATGAAGCCCCAGGTGATGACCTGCAGCGCCGGCCAGTACAGCAATTCGAGCAGCCGCGGCCAGGACGACATCAGGAGGTACCAGTAGCGCAGGATCATCGCGCCGATGCGGTGGACGGAGATGCCGCGGTGGAGGGAGAGCTCGGTCATCGGGGCAATCCGTTGTCCGGATGAAGACTGTCATCCCGGGGCGCGACGAAGTCGCGAGCCCGGGATCCATAGCCACAGGATTGAATTGGACGAAGACTCGGAATTACCGATCTCGCCTCACAACCGCGGCCTGTGGTTATGGATTCCGGGCTCGCGCTCCGCGCGCCCCGGAATGACGGGACTCTAGCCGGGGTTCTACAGTTCGCCCTCACCTCGCCGCCTCCTTCGCGCCGTTCGCCCGGCCGCGCGCGACGTCCAGAAACACCTCTTCCAGCGTGGTACGGTTGTAGCGCGCCATGATCGCCTCCGGCGTATCGTCGTCCTCGATGCGGCCGCGCTTCATGATGATGACGCGGTCGCAGAGCCGCTCGACCTCGAGCATGTTGTGCGAAGCCAGGAGGATGGTGGCGTTGTTGTCCTTGCGATAACGCTCAAGATGCGCCCGCACCCAGTCGGCGGTATCTGGGTCGAGCGAGGCGGTCGGCTCGTCGAGGAGCAACAGCTCGGGCCGGTTGATCAGCGCTTTGGCCAGCGCGACGCGGGTCTTCTGCCCGGCGGACAGCTTGCCGTTGGCGCGGTCGATGAATTCGGTGAGGTCGAGATCGTCCGCGAGCGCGGCAATGCGCTCCGACAGGTGCTTCACCGCATAGAGCTTGCCGAACACGGTGAGGTTCTGCCGCACCGTGAGCCGCATCGGCATATCGACATAGGGGCTCTCGAAATTCATCCGCCCCAGTACGGACGCGCTCTCCTCGGGCATCCCATGACCGAGCACCTGCACACGGCCGGAGGTCGGCAGCACCAGGCCCATGATCATTGCGATGGTCGTGGTCTTGCCGGCGCCGTTGCCGCCCAGAAGCCCGGTGATACTGCCGCGCGGCAGCGAAAAGGAAATGTCGTCAACGGCGCGGGTCTGCTTGTAGACCTTGACGAGGTGATCGACCTCGATCGCCGCGGAGGAGCTGCGCCCCGCGACAGTCGGCGGACTTGAAGCTTTGTCGTTCCCGGTCATGCTGGGGCGTTCTTCTGCTATTGCAGCGGAGAGCGCAAGGCTTGTAATCCGGGTGGTTCCGCGAGCCCGCGTTTGTGATCGAGAAGGCACCGCCACATTGGCCGAGATGACCGAGACTGCCGATACCGACTTCCGCCACGCACAACGACATATCCGACTCGACACCATCCTGCGGCTGCGCTGGCTGGCGGTGCTCGGCCAGCTCGCCGCGATCTTCATCGTGGCGCAGGGGCTGGAGTTCAATGTCGAGATCGTCCCCTGCGTCAGCATCATCGCCTTGTCGGCGGCACTCAATCTGGCGCTCCAGACCGTCTCCAATCCGCTGCAGCGGCTGGAGCCGATGCAGGCGGCCGGACTCCTCGCGCTGAACATCGTGGAACTGGCCGGTCTGCTGTACTTCACCGGCGGACTGCAGAACCCGTTCTCGTTCCTGTTCCTCGCGCCGGTGCTGATCTCGGCCACGGCGCTGCCGGCGCGCTCCACATTCGGCCTCGGCGTGCTCGCGGTCGCCTGCGCCTCGGTCCTGTTCTTCTTCCATTTGCCGCTGCCCTGGGATTCCGACGATCCCCTGGTGCTGCCGCCGATCTATCTCGTCGGCGTCTGGCTCTCGATCGTGCTCGCGATCGGCGTCACCAGCCTCTACTCGTTCCAGGTGACGGAAGAGGCGCGCAAGCTCGCGGACGCGCTGGCCGCGACCGAGCTGGTGCTGACGCGCGAGCAGCATCTGACCCAGCTCGACGGCCTTGCCGCCGCGGCCGCGCACGAGCTCGGCACGCCGCTGGCGACCATCTTCCTGATCTCGCGCGAGTTGGAGAAGACGGTGAAGGATGCCAGCTTTGCCGCCGACCTGAAGACGCTGCGCGAGCAGACCCAGCGTTGCCGCGACATCTTGAGCAAGATCACCCAGCTCTCCTCCACCGGCGCGCCGTTCGACCGCATGAAGCTGTCGGAGCTGATCGAGGAAGTGGTGGCCCCGCACCGCGATTTCGGCGTCGAGATCAAGGTGCGGATCGCGGTCGCCGCCGTGTCCGAGCCGGTCGGCTCGCGCAACCCGGCGATCCTCTACGGCGTCGGCAACATCGTCGAGAACGCGGTCGATTTCGCCCGTACCACCGTCGAGGTGAACGCGTGGTGGAACAAGGACACGATCGAGCTTCTGATCTCCGACGACGGCCCCGGCATTCCGCCCGACATCCTGAACCGGATCGGCGAGCCCTATCTGTCGCGGCGGCGAACCACGGATGACGGCGGCGGCGAGCGACGCGGCCTCGGATTGGGCGTGTTCATCGCGCGTACCTTGCTGGAACGCACCGGCGCCAAGGTCTTGTTTACCAACCGGATCTTTCCGGACCACGGCGCCGTGGTCCAGATCACATGGCCACGACAGCGTTTTGAGGCTATCGAGAGCCTCGAAGAAACAATAGGATAGCCGCGACCTTGCGTCGCACGACAGGGCGGATCGACTATTTGCCGCCTTGGCACTGCGCGATTGCGACGCCATATGTAAACGCGCTGGAGAGAGGACAAAACCTTGAACGCCATCGCCGAACTGAACGAACAGACCGATCGCTCGCTGCTGATCGTGGAGGACGACAAGCCGTTCCTGGAGCGGTTATCGCGCGCCATGGAAACGCGCGGCTTTGCCGTGACATCATGCGACACCGTCTCCGACGGACTTGCGCAGATCGGCAGGTCGGCGCCTGCATTCGCCGTGGTGGATCTGCGGCTCGGTGACGGCAACGGCCTCGACGTAGTCTCGGCGCTGAAGAAGAAGCGCCCCGACGCACGCGCGATCGTGCTGACCGGCTACGGCAACATCGCCACGGCCGTCACGGCGGTGAAGATGGGCGCGATCGATTATCTCTCCAAGCCCGCCGATGCCGACGACGTTGTCGCGGCGCTGCTGTCGACCAGTGCCGACAAGTCCGATCTGCCGACCAACCCGATGTCGGCCGACCGCGTCCGCTGGGAGCACATCCAGCGCATCTACGAAATGTGCAACCGCAACGTCTCGGAAACGGCACGCCGGCTGAACATGCATCGGCGGACGTTGCAGCGCATTCTCGCCAAGCGCGCGCCGCGGTAACGGTTTTCGTAGGGTGGGCAAAGGCGCTTAGCGCCGTGCCCACCATCTGTGGATTGGATAGGGATCGTGGGCACGCTTCGCTTTGCCCACCCTACGGCACCGATGTTTGCGGCGCCGCTATTCCCAGAAATCCGCGTGTCCCTGCGGATCGACCAGCCGGTTGATCCGTAGCGCCGCTGCCATTCCGAACCGTACTGTCATCTGCTTGCGGGTGGCGGCGGCGAGCTTATGCTCGGGCGCTTCGCAATGCAGGTGCGCGCCATAGGCGTCGGCGATGATCAGGCCGGTGCCTTCCGGAAAGATCTCGCACGGCAGGTCCTGCGTGAAGGCGAAGAACAGCCGATCACAATGGGCACGGTATTCGTGCCATTTCTGGTCGGCGCGCAAATCCTCCACCGACGATTTGATCTCGACGATCCAGATCTCGCCGCGCTCGTTCAGCGCCACCAGATCGGCGCGCCGGCCCGAAGGCAACGGCAATTCGCTGATGCAGGTAAAGCCGAGCGAGCGCAGCAGCCGCGCGGTGCCGCGCGCAATGGCGAGCGCCGTCTCGGACTGGCGGCGATCGGGCGGCGGCACGAGGGCGATATTGCGGGCGGTGTTGTCCATGGGTGGGAGGATAGCCGATTCCATTGGGTGCTGACACTACCCCCACCCGTCATTCCGGGGCGCGACGAAGTCGCTTCGCGCGCCCCGGGATGACAGCGCGTGTGACGCGGAACCGCACTCGACCTTAACAATTATCACGCAGCCGCCGCACCTCGGCGGAACCACCGGGGCTGCGCGCATGATCGATGATCTCTGGTACAAGAACGGCGTGATCTATTGCCTCTCCGTCGGCACCTATATGGATGCCAACGGCGATGGGGTCGGCGACTTCAAGGGCCTGCTGCGCCGGCTCGACTATCTGCACGGGCTCGGCATCACCACGATCTGGCTGATGCCGTTCCAGACCTCGCCCGGCCGCGACGACGGCTACGATATCGCCGACTATTACAGCGTCGATCCCCGTTACGGCACGCTCGGCGACTTCGTCGAATTCACCCATGGCTGCAAGCAGCGCGGCATCCGCATCATCATCGATCTCGTCGTCAACCACACCTCGGACCAGCACCATTGGTTCAAGGAAGCGCGGCGCGACAAGAACTCGCCCTATCGGGACTGGTACGTGTGGTCCGACAAGAAGCCCGCAAACGCAAACACGGGCATGGTGTTTCCCGGCGTACAGAAGACGACCTGGACACGCGACAAGGAAGCCGGCGCGTATTATTTCCACCGTTTCTACGATTTCCAGCCCGATCTCAACACGTCGAACCCGCATGTGCAGGCCGAGATCCTGAAGATCATGGGCTTCTGGATCCAGCTCGGCGTCTCCGGCTTCCGGATGGACGCCGTGCCCTTCGTGATCGCCACCAAGGGCGCCAAGGTGAAGAAGCCGGTCGAGCAATACGACATGCTGCGCGCGTTCCGCGAGTTCCTGCAATGGCGGCAGGGCGATGCCATCATCCTGGCCGAAGCCAATGTGTTGCCGGAAACCGACATGGAATATTTCGGCCGCGACGCCGACCGCATGCACATGATGTTCAACTTCCACGTCAACCAGCATCTTTTCTACGCGCTGGCCTCCGCCGACTCGCGTCCGCTCGCGAAGGCGCTGAAAGCGACCAAGCCGCGGCCGGCGTCGGCGCAATGGGGCCTGTTCCTGCGCAATCACGACGAGCTAGATCTGGGGCGGCTGACCAAGGCCCAGCGCGACACCGTGTTCAGGAATTTCGGCCCCGACAAGGACATGCAGCTCTACGACCGCGGCGTCAGGCGGCGCCTCGCGCCGATGCTCGGCGGCGACCGGCGGCGGCTCGAGCTCGCCTATAGCCTGATGTGCACGCTGCCGGGAACGCCCGTCATCCGCTATGGCGACGAGATCGCGATGGGCGATGATCTGTCGCTGCCCGAACGCAATTGCGCGCGCACACCGATGCAATGGTCGACCGAGCCCCACGGCGGCTTCACCAAGAGCGACAAGCCGGCATGCCCCGTCATCGACAAGGGCCCCTACGGCTACCAGCACATCAATGTCGCCAAACAGCGTCGCGATCCCGATTCCATGCTGAACTGGACCGAGCGCATCGTCCGCATGCGGAAAGAGGTGCCGGAGATCGGCTGGGGCGATTTTGCGATCATTGCGACGCGCGATCCCGCCGTGTTCGTCATGCGTTATGACTGGCGCAACAACTCCGTGCTATTCGTGCACAATCTCGACGGCAAGCCGCGCGAGACCGCGTTCTCGACGGGGCTGCCGGGCGAGGCCGGCGCGCACCTGATCAATCTGCTCGCGGAGGACCACAGCCACGCCGACAAGCGCGACCAGCATCGAATCGTGCTGGAGCCGTATGGCTATCGCTGGTATCGCGTCGGCGGGCTGGATTATCTCTTGAAGCGGAGCGACATCGACGGGACGACATCGCAAGGGAACAAGCATCCGGGCTGATGTTGCCGCTTCGCTTTCCCCACACTCAGCGCTGTCGTCCGGACAAGCGCGCCTCAAGCGCGGGTAGATCCGGAACGACAGCTAGGGTGGAACAACCACCACCCCCTCATTGCCGCGCAAATCCAGCACGCCTTCGATCCGCTCCCCCTCGCGGTCCAGGAACGTCGACAGCAATATGCTACTGCCGAAGCGGATCGCGCTGGTGGTGACCGCGACGGGCGCGGGGCCCAGATTGAGCGCCACGATCACCGCCTGCCCCTCGGCCTCGCGGCGATAGATCAAGAGATCGCCTTGCGCCGTGATCGGACGATAATCGCCCGCGACCAGCGGCCGACTGCTCTTCCGCAGGGTGATCAGACGCTTGTAGAGGTTGAGGATCGAGCGCGCATCGGCTTCGAGATTGACGACATTGTCGTGCACATGGTGCTCCGGCAGCGGCAGCCACGGCCGCGCCGCCGAGAAGCCGGCGAATTTGGAGGAATCCCACTGCATCGGCGTGCGGCAGCCGTCTCTGCCGACACCGATGCCCGGCACGTTCTTCTCGAAGGGGTCGCGAACATCCTCCGGCGCGATCGCCACCTGATGCATGCCGATCTCGTCGCCGCAATAGAGCGTCGGCGTGCCGCGTAGCGTCAGCAGCAGCATGGCGGCGACTCGCGCCTGCTCCGGCCCGACGCGGCTCGCGACCCGCGGGCGATCGTGATTGCCGAGCACCCAGTTCGGCCAGGCGCCGCGCGGCAGCGCCTTTTCGTAATCCTCGATGATCCTTTCGATCGATCGCGCGCTCCAGAAGGTCGAAAGCAGCGCGAAGTTGAACGGCATCTGCGCGCCGGTGAGGTCGTTGCCGTAATAGGCCATGAGACGGTGCAGCGGCAGATAGACCTCGCCGATCAGCACACGGGCTCCGAATTCGTCGGTGACGCGCCGCATCTCGGCGATGACATCATGCACCTCCGGCTGGTCGGTGGAATATTGCGTCATGATCCTTTCGTTCGGCGGCCGGCCCTTGACGTAATGCGGATTGGGCGGGTTGTCGCGGAATTCGGAATCCTTGATCAGGTGCCAGATCACGTCGACGCGAAAGCCGTCGACGCCCTTGTCGAGCCAGAACCGCATCACGTCGTAGATCGCGGCGCGGACGTCCGGATTGCGCCAGTTGAGGTCCGGCTGCTGGGCTAGGAAGGCGTGGTAATAATATTGCCCCGTAGCCTCGTCGAACTGCCACGCGCTGCCGCCGAACTCGGACAGCCAGTTGTTCGGCACCCCGCCATCGGGTGCCGGATCGCGCCAGACGTACCAGTCGCGCTTGGGATTGTCGCGCGAGGCGCGGCTCGCGACGAACCAGGGATGCTGGTCGGAGGTGTGGTTCGGCACGAGATCGAGGATCAGCTTCAGGCCGTTGTCGTGGGCGGCCGCGATCAACGCATCGAAATCGGCCATCGTGCCGAACAGCGGCTCGATGCCGGTATAGTCGGAGATGTCGTAGCCGAAATCTTCCATCGGCGAGGGAAAGATCGGCGACAGCCAGATCGCATCGACACCGAGCGATTTGACGTAAGGCAGCCGCTGCAGGATGCCGGCGAGATCGCCGACGCCGTCACCATCGGAGTCCTGAAAGGAGCGCGGGTAGATCTGATAGAAGATGCCGTCGCGCCACCAGTTCTCGTTGCTTTGAGCCATGCGAAAAGACCACCCGGAATCTGCGTATTGTGCGGGAGAACGCGACAACACCGCCCCGGTTCAAATTGGCAGGCCAATTGGGACCGCCGTGTGACTGCTGTTCCCGGGAGCCGGCCCGAATCTTTTGCTTGGCGGCCTGGCAAAAATCGGCATTGTGGCGCCATGACCGAGCAAAACGACACCCAAGACTCTTCGCAAGCCAAGGCGGGCGCGATCATCGTTCCCGTGACACTGTTCGAGCAGAACTGCACCATCATCTGGGACGAGCCCAGCAAGAAGGCCGTGGTGATCGATCCCGGCGGCGACGTGCCGAAGATCCTGGACGCGATCAAGCAGACCGGCGTCACCGTGGAGAAGATCTGGCTGACCCACGGTCATATCGACCATGTCGGCGGCGCGGCCGATTTGCGCGATGCACTGAAAGTTCCGATCGAGGGCCCGCATGAAGCAGACAAATTCCTGCTCGACAATGTGGTCGAGAGCGGCGCACGTTTCGGCATGACCGGCGTGCGCAACTTTGCGCCCGACCGCTGGCTCGCCGAGGGCGACACCGTGTCGATCGGCGATCTCAAGTTCGACATCTTCCACTGCCCCGGACACTCGCCGGGCAGCGTGGTGTTCTTCAACAAGCAGCTGCGCTTCGCCCATGTCGGCGACGTCCTGTTCGCCGGCTCGGTCGGGCGCACCGATTTGCCCGGCGGCAGTCACGCCACGCTGATCAACTCGATCCTCACCAAGCTGCTGCCGCTCGGCGACGATGTCGGCTTCATCTGCGGCCATGGCGCCGGCTCCAGCATCGGCCAGGAGCGGATGACAAATCCGTTCATCACCGGCGAGACGTGAGCTTTATTCTGCCGCGTCCACAAACGCCGCCGCTTCACTGAGGTGACGATCGCCCCAGTCGCGGATCGCTGCGACCACAGGCACGAAGCTTTTGCCCTTACGGGTCAGGCGATACTCGACCTTCGGCGGCACTTCGCCGAAATCCTTGCGGTCGATCAGGCCGCTCGCGGTCAGGGCCTTCAGTTCACGGCTGAGCACGCGCGGGGTGATCTCCGCGCTCCCGCTCGTGCCGCGCAACAGGCCGCTGCGGATCTCGCCATAGCGGCGCGGGCCGTCCTTGAGGTCCCAGACGATGCGCAGCTTGTACTTGCCGCTGATCATCTTCTGAAACGCCGCGACCGGACAGTTGCGCGCCGGGTTCGCCTTCGCCATGTCGTCACCTCCATGTGCGGGATGAAGATAGAAGCGGCGTCGAAAAAGTCCATACTATCAATTTTGTCCATACTTGCAGGATCGCGCGCAAGCCGCAGATGATGACGCACACGACGAACAGGGAGCGTCACATGAAGCACTTCATGATCAGATACGAATTCAGGAACGGCACTACGGACGCCTGGCACCAGGAGATCGGCCGCTTCGTCAAGGCGATCGACGGCGATCCGGAGCTCAAGGGGCGGGTCGGCTATCGCGTGTTGAAGAACCGCGACGGCGGCAGCTATTTCCATCTCGCCAGCGTCGCCGACGAGGCCGCGCAAAAGACACTGCAATCGCGCGACTTCTTCAAGGCCTATCAGGAGATGACGCGGAAGGTCGCCGGCGGCGAGGTGACGGTGACGCCGATCGCGTGGATCGGTCAGACGGCGTAGCGTCTCGTCCCAGGAGTATGGGTTCCGGATCGGCGCGCGCTTGTCCGGGACGACAGCAGGGCTACTTCATCAATCCCGCGGCGGTCAGTGCGCGCGTGATGATCTGGCCGAGATCGAAGCCGCGAACCTCCTCGCGCTTCGGCTCGGCCGGCTGTTCGGCGACCGCTGCGCGGATCGAGCGGGCCAGATGCGGCGCCGGCGTCAGTGCCGGCTGCGCTGCAGGCTTGCTTATAGGCTTGGCCTCCGCCTTTGCAGCGTCTGCAATCCAGCCGGTGAGGCCGAAGAACTTTGCGATGTGATAGGACGACGAAATGCCGGCCTCGATCAGGAACGCGCCTTCGACGCCGTAACGCTGGTCGTTGTCGGCAAGGCCAAGCGGCGTGCCGTGCGCCATGTCGGTGATGGCGTAGCACTCGACCAGCGTCTCGCCGTCCTTGCCCCACCAGGCCTGGCGCGGATGGCCATCGACCTTTGTCTCCGCCATCGGCGCTTCCGGCAGATCGTGCAGATCGAGCCACTGCTTGACGATCTCGTTGGCATTGCCCGGATTGACGGTGCGGTCGGCGCTGCCGTGCCACACCGAAACCTTCGGCCAGGGGCCGCGATGATCCGAGGCGCTGCGCACGAGATCGCCGAGCTCGCGCGCGGAACGCGTCGGCGAATGAAACATGCCGTCCAGCGCCTCGCGCAAATTCGAGGCGATGCCGTAGGGCAGCCCGGCGATGACCGCGCCGGCCGCGAAGACTTCCGGATAGGTCGCGAGCATCACCGACGTCATGCCGCCGCCGGCGGACAGGCCGGTGATGAAGATGCGCCTGGGATCGATTCGATGGGCCTCCGCCATATGCGCGATCATCTCGCGGATCGACTGCGCCTCGCCGCCCTCCCGCGCCGTGTCTTCCGGATTGAACCAGTTGAAGCAGGTGTTTGCCGTTGTTGATGCGTTGCTGCTCGGGCATCAGCAGCGCGAAGCCATAGTGCTCCGCGAGCGTCGACCAGCCGGCGCCGAGATCGTAGCCCGCTGCCGTCTGCCCGCAGCCATGCAGCACGACGACCAGCGCGCGCGGCTTCTGCAACTGCGCGGGCACGAACGCGAACATGCGCAAGGCGCCCGGGTTGTCGCCGAAGCCGGTGACCTCCTGCAATGGACTGGAGGCATCCGCGCTGCGTCCGAACTCGGCAAAGCGCAGACCGTCCAGCCTCGACAGACGTCTCAACAGATCGACATTTTTGGCTAACGACACGGCGACTTCCTGGTGGGGCGACGTACAACGTCCAGCCAAACCAGATAGTTGCTGCAATGCAAAATAAAAAGACCGTGCGCTGTCAATCCGGTAAAACCGCGGGAAATCCCCCGGAATCCGCACGCATTAACCGCACTGCCTCAACTTCATGCAGATGCGCGACGCCTCCACGACAGAAATGCGGCACAGATCATGATTAATGTCACAAACAGCACGAGCTAGACCGGAAATCCTGCGCGCGTTGATTGCAACGCTTCGACTGCGAAGAACACCGCGCCGATTGCGGCCACTCCGGCCGCATTTCCGAACTGCGCCGTCGTGCCATACAAGCCGGACGCCGAGCCTGCGGCGACAGACCTCACGGTCCTGAGTCCCGCGCCGGAGAACGGCGCCATCACCAGTCCCTGGCCGTAGCCAGAGATGATCATGATGAACGCGAGCAGGAGCGGCGATGGCGCGACGCCGCGACGAAGGCAAGCGCGAGCGGGATGAAGCAAGCGGGGAGAGGGAGAAGACTCAAGGGCACGCATGCCTGCATTCCGCCGCGCGGGACACCGCGCGATTGCGTTCGCGCCTTCGGGCACGTAGCCTCACCGCCTCAACAAACAGAAAATCAAAGCCGGAGAGAACCCCATGGCGCGCCTGAAGTTCGGAGCCTTCCTTGCCCCGCATCACCCGATCGGGGAGCATCCGATGCTCCAGTTCCGGCGCGACCTCGACCTGGTCGAGCAGCTCGACGCGCTCGGCTATGACGAGTTCTGGTGCGGCGAGCATCATTCATCCGGCTGGGAGATGATCGCCTCGCCCGAGATGTTCCTGGCTGCGGCCGGCGAGCGCACCAAGCGGATCAAGCTCGGCACCGGCGTGGTGTCGCTCCCCTATCATCATCCCTACAACGTCGCCCAGCGCATGGTGCAGCTCGACCACATGACCGGCGGCCGCGCCATCTTCGGCTCCGGCCCCGGCGCGCTTGCCTCCGACGCGCACACGCTCGGCATCGATCCGATGACGCAGCGTGACCGCCAGGACGAGGCGATCGGCGTCATCCGCCGGTTGTTCAACGGTGAGCGCGTCACGGCCAAGAGCGACTGGTTCACCATGAACGACGCCGCGCTGCAGATCCTGCCGCTGCAGGAAGAGATGCCGTTCGTCGTGGCCTCGCAAATATCGCCTTCGGGCATGACGCTCGCCGGCAAATACGGCTGCGGCATCATCTCGCTGGGCTCGATGACGACGCAGGGGCTGATGTCGCTGCAGCAGCAATGGCAGTTCGCCGAGGACGCTGCGAAGAAGCACGGCACGAAGGTCGACCGCGCCAACTGGCGCGTGCTGCTGACCTTCCACATCGCCGAGACCCGCGAGCAGGCGCGCAAGGAAGCCGGCGCCGGGCTGATGCGCTGGCACAACGAATATAATGTCGGCACGCTGCAGCGGCCGGGCCTGACGGCGTTCTCCTCGCCCGACGAGGCCGTGGACAAGACCGCCTTCGTCGAGGGCGCCGCGTCCACCATCGGCACGCCCGACGATCTCATCAAAACCATCAAGAACGTGATGCAGGTCTCCGGGGGCGTCGGCGCCATCATCGGCTTCGTGCACGACTGGGCCAATCCGGAAGCCACGCGCCGCAGCTGGGACATGGTGGCGCGCTACGTCGTGCCGGAGATCAACGGCTATATCGACGGCCTGCGCCGGTCGCAAAAATTCGTAATCGAGAACCGCGCCATCTTCGAGCGTGCAGGCCAGGCCGTGATGGCCAAGATCATGGAGAACGAGAAGGCTGCCGAAGCATTAAAGGTGACCGGCCCCGGCCGAGTCGCCATTCCCGCCGTCAACGCACCGGATTTGCAGAAGGAAGCGGCGAAGCGATAGGCCTAAGCCTTCACTCCTCGTCGTCCCGGCGCCCGTGCGCAATTGCGAAGCAAGCCGGGACGACGGTGGTGGGTGTGACGATTTTGTGCGCAAGACGATCGCAGCTCATCGCGCCCCGATCGTGCTATGTTGCGGAGCCTGCCAACCGGAGTAATCGTCATGTCGATGCAGAATGTGGCCGCACCGGCGCCCGACTACACCGCGCCCAAACGCAACGCCCTGACGCACATCCCCGGCGACGAAGGATGGCCGATCATCGGCAAGACCTTTCAGGTATTGGCCGATCCCAAGGGCCATATCGAGGCGAACGGCGCCAAATACGGTCCGGTCTACCGGACCCATGTGTTCGGTGAGACGAATGTCGTGCTGCTCGGGCCCGAGGCCAACGAACTCGTGATGTTCGATCAGCAAAAGCTATTCTCCTCGACCCACGGCTGGAACAAGGTGCTCGGCCTGTTGTTTCCACGCGGATTGATGCTGCTCGATTTCGACGAGCACCGGCTGCACCGCAAGGCGCTGTCGGTCGCGTTCAAGTCGGGGCCGATGAAATCCTATCTGGCCGATCTCGACCGCGGCATCTCCGCGCGGGTCGCGCAGTGGAAGGCCAAGCCCGGCGAGATGCAGCTCTACCCTGCGATGAAGCAGCTCACGCTGGATCTCGCGGCGGCGTCCTTCCTCGGCGCCGATATCGGGCCGGAGGTCGACGAGATCAACCGCGCCTTCGTCGACATGGTCGCCGCCGCTGTCGCGCCGATCCGCCGTCCCCTGCCCGGCACCCAGATGGCCGCCGGCGTCAGAGGGCGCAAACGCATCGTCGCCTATTTCCGCGAGCAGATCCCGCTGCGACGCGGCAATCACGGCGCCGATGATTTGTTCTCGCAGCTCTGCCGCGCCACCCATGAGGACGGCGCGCTTCTGTCCGAGCAGGACATCATCGACCACATGAGCTTCCTGATGATGGCGGCGCACGACACGCTGACCTCGTCGCTGACGTCGTTCGTCGGCGAACTCGCCGCCAATCCGGACTGGCAGGACAGGCTGCGCGCGGAAGTTCTCGCGCTCGGGCTCGCGGCCGATGCACCGAGCAGCTTCGACGATCTTGAAAAGATGCCGCTGTCTGAAATGGCGTTCAAGGAGGCGCTTCGGATCAAGCCGCCGGTGCCCTCGATGCCGCGCCGCGCCATGCGCGATTTCAACTTCAAGGGCTTTACGATTCCCGCCGGCACCGCGGTCGGCGTCAATCCGCTCTATACGCATCACATGAAGGACATCTGGCCGGAACCGGATCGCTTCGATCCCTTGCGCTTCACTGAAGAAGCCCAGCGCAACCGCCACCGCTTCGCCTGGGTCCCGTTCGGCGGCGGCGCGCATATGTGCCTCGGCCTGCACTTTGCCTACATGCAGGCGAAATGCTTTGCGCGGCACTTCCTGCAGAACATCGAGGTGTCGCTGGAAGAGGGCTACAAGCCGGACTGGCAGATGTGGCCGATCCCGAAGCCGCGTGACGGGCTGAGGGTGCGGGTGAAGGCGGTTTAGCACTGCTTTCGTAGGGTGGGCAAAGCGAAAGCGTGCCCACCACGCCTCTCCGCATTTGAATATTGATGGTGGGCACAGCGCGAAGAGCGCGCCTTTGCCCACCCTGCAGCTTTGTCGCCCGCCGCAGTTACGCCCCTGATCGAACGCCTTGCGCAGGGCCGACAACCCCTGCTGCTGCTGGGTCCAGTTGCGGCCGCCGGTGATGGCGCCGTCGATGACGAGGTCGTGGCCGTTGATGAAGCTGGATTCGTCGCTCGCCAGGAACACCGCGGCGTGGGCGATGTCGTCGGGAATGCCGGCGCGCGGGATCGGCTGCGCGGTCTTGTAGACGTCCCGCATCACCGCCTGCGTCTTCTCGGCGGCTTCCGTCGTCAGGCCGAGCGCCTTGCCGAAGATGCCCGTCGCGATCGCACCGGGCGAGATCGAGTTGACGCGCACGTTGGATTCGCCGAGCTCCATCGCCACGCATTTGGTGAGATGGATCATCGCCGCCTTGGCCGCGCCGTAGACGATCGACGAGGAGAACCCGGCGAGGCGTCCGGCGATGCTGCCATTGTTGATGATGCTGCCAGAACCCTGCTTCTTCATGGCAGGCGCGACGTGCTTCATGCCGAGCATGACGCTGCGCACCAGCGTCGCCATCGCCGCGTCGAAGCGCTCGACCTCGAGACCCTCGATGCCGCCGGTCTGCGCCGGGCCGCCGGCATTGTTGAACAGGCAGTCGATCCGCCCGAACTTGTCCACGGCGAGCGCGATCAGCGCCTGCATCTGCGCTTCGACCGTCACGTCGGTCTGGCGGAAGATGCAGTTGGCGCCGAGCTGCCTGGCCAGCGCCTCGCCCTCCGGTAGACGCCGTCCCGCGATCACAATTTTGGCACCTTCGGCAACGAAGACTTCCGCAGTGCGCAACCCGATCCCGCTCGTGGCCCCCGTGATCACTGCAACCTTGCCGTCCAGCCTGCCCATGGAATGTTCCTGTTTTCGAACGATTTGATGACAAATGGCGAACGTCGACCGCTGCCATCGCCGCGGGCGCCACTATCCCTGCCTGTCTCCGACAAGGCAAGCTATGCTTGTGCGGGCGGGATGCGTAACATCTTCACAGGCCGCTCGATTTTCGGACGCATATCGCAACTGGGCTGCGCATGGGGAAGTTGATCGACGAATTCCGCAGGGGCTGGCAGGGTGCGGCGCCGCCATCGCTCGGTCTGAGCATTGCGTTTGCGGTGGCTTGCCTGCTGATTGCGACGCTGACGCGCTGGGCGCTGGCGCATGTGCGGCCCGACGTCTACTTCACCCCCTATTTTCCGGCCGTGTTCTTTGCCGCCGCGTTCGGAGGCTTCCGGATCGGGATCGTGACCGCGCTGGTCGGCGGCATGCTCGGCGTCGTCGTGAATTTCGGCGATGCCTTTGCCGATCGCGCGCGGTTTGCCCTGCTGGCACTCTATTGGGCAGTCTGTGCGCTCACGATCTGGGGCGTCGAGCACTATCGCACCATGCTGGCGGAGCAGCGCCGGATCGCCAAGCGCCTGATCGAGGAAGAAGATTATCGCAAGCTGCTGGTCGACGAGCTCCAGCACCGGCTGAAGAACAAGCTGTCGACGGTGCACGCCGTGCTGCACCAGGTGCTGCACGACCAGCCGCAGGTCTGGGCCAAGATCGATCCGCGGCTGCGCTCGCTGGCCGCGACCGACGATCTGATCTCGCGGATCGACAAGGCCGGCTGTGACATTCGCGACCTCCTGATCTCGGAGCTCGGCCCCTACGGCCATGTCCGCTTCACCCTGAACGGCGATCGGCTGTTCCTGCCGCCGAAGCTCGCGGTCACGCTTTCATTGATGTTTCACGAACTGGCCACCAATGCGGGCAAGTACGGCGCATTTTCCTCGCCGCGCGGTCTGCTGCAGGTGTCATGGACCGTGAGCGGCGACCGCCTGACTGTCACCTGGGACGAGACCGAGGGGCCGAGCGTGGACAAGGTGTCGGAGCCCGGCTTCGGCACCAAGCTGCTGAAATCGGCACTGTCGGCTTTTGATGGCAGGACCGATGTCTCTTACTTGAAGACGGGGCTGCATTGCATCATGCAGTGCCGCATCCCGCGAAGCGAATAGCATCGCGCGCCAAGCGAAAGCCGACCCGCGCGCCCGCCCGCAGTTTCGCAGGCGCTGTTGACGCCCTGTTAATGACGATCGTCGGCGCGCGTCGCATCGCCGCAAGTTTCCCCCAAAACAACCCCGTATTTCTCCGTAGCCCTTAACCAAACTTAAGAGGGAACCGCGCAAGATCGCGCCCATTGCAAGGCGCGCTGAAACAACAAGATTCATGACTTCTATGAACGACAACCAATATTCCGGCGCGAGTGAAGCCGAGCTCGGTTTTCTCAAGGAAATCGTTAGAATGCTGCCGGCCGGCCTGACCGTGCAGGATGCGCACGGCGAGCTTCTGCTGGTTAACGATGCCGCCGCCGCGCAGCTCGGCATGGACGGCAGCCATCCTTCGCCAGATCTCGCGCCGCGCCGCGAAGCCTGCCGCCAGGCGCTGAGCGCCGGCCAGGCTGTCGTCACCGAGGAGGCGCTCCACCGCGGCACCGCGCGCCAGGTGCTGCTCACGACCCATCGTCCCGTTCGCCTCGCCGGACGCGAGTTGCTGATCTCGGCATCCTCCGACATCACCGAGCAGAAGAATTTCGAGGACCAGCTGTTCCGCTCGGCCTATTTCGACGAGCTGACCGGATTGCCCTCGCGGCGCGTGATCGAACATCACGCCAGCAATCTGCTTGCGGCCGATCGTGGCGGCGAGCGCTTCGCGCTGGCCTTCCTCGACGTCGACAATTTCAAGCACATCAACGACTATTACGGCCACGCCGTCGGCGATGCGCTGCTTGTCGAGCTGTCGAAGCGGCTTGGACGCGACTTGCGCGATTCCGACATGCTGTCGCGCATCTCCGGCGACGAATTCCTGCTGCTGCTGTCGCCGATCCAGAGCCAGGAGGAGGTCGCCGAATTCATGCAGTCGACGCTGGAGCGGCTGACGGCGCCGTTCTTCATCGACAATTCGGAAGTCTTCGCCTCCACCTCCGTCGGCATCAGCCTCTATCCCGATCACGGCCGCAGCTTCGAGACGCTGCGCCAGAACGCCGACGTCGCGATGTACCGCATCAAGAACGACGGCAAGGGATCGGCGACGTTCTTCGACTCCAGCATGGAGCGCGAGGCGCTGGCGCGGATGAAGATCGAGCAGTCGCTGCGGCAGGCCATCCTGGAGAAGCGCTTCTGCTGCGCCTTTCAGTCCAAGGTCGACATCCGCACCCAGGCCGTGAAGGGCATCGAGGCCCTGGTGCGCCTGCGCGACGACGAAGGCGTAATCCAGGCGCCCGGCTCGTTCATCAATCTCGCCAGCGAGCTCGGCCTGATCGACGAATTGACCCACCTCGTACTCGCCGAGATCGTCAAATCGATTGATCTGATCAACGAGACCTTCGGCGCGGAAGCAACCATCAGCATCAATGTCGCGGCCAAGCAGGCCGGCAACCCCGAATTCATGCGCAGCTTCGCGCGGGCGCTGGAGGAGACCGGCTTTCCGCAGCGCTTCATGATCGAGGTGACGGAAGACGCCTTCGTCGCCAAGAATCACTTCCAGGCCGAGATCCTGCCGATGTTCCGCAAGCTCGGCGTCGGCATCTCGATCGACGATTTCGGCACCGGCTATTCCTCGCTCTCGGCACTGGCCGACATCACCGCCGACGAGATCAAGATCGACCGCTCCTTCATCACCGACATCCATCAGCGTCCGCGCAGCCAGGGCATCCTGCGCGCGATCGAGTCCCTGAGCGAGGCGCTCGGCATGACCGTGATCGCCGAAGGCCTCGAAACCTACGAGGAGCTCGCCTATCTCCAGGCCGCGACCAAGATTCGCTACGCGCAGGGCTATTATTTCTCCCGCCCGATCTTCCTGGAGGAGCTGAAGCTCGCGACACCGGCCTCGAGCGAGTCGCGCGCCAGCGTGGCGAGCCGGCCGACCCAGCAGAACCGCCAAGGCTATTCGCGCGCGAGCGGGTATCGAAGGTAGGGCAGCAAGCCGCCGCCGCACGCACCCCTGTCGTCCCGGATCTACGCTTCGCTTGTCCGGAAGACAGCGGAGTATGGGACGCGCTCCATTTCTCCCCTTTGAAATTGCTGCCTTTTTGCTAATACACGGACAGACTTCCCCGGGATATATCATGTCCGCCTCTTCCGCCTCGATCAGCGATCCCGCCTATCTCCGAGCGCGCGCGATGGAGACGCTGTTCGAGCGGCTGGAACAGCTCTGCGAGGGCGCGATCGCGATCGACCGCACTGGGCGCGTCGTCTACGTTAATGAGAAATATCTCGCGGCACTCGGTCTCGAGCGGACCTCCGAGGCGATCGGCCGGCCGATCGAGGAGGTCATCCCCAACAGCCTGATGCGGAAGGTGGCCGAGACCGGCGAGCCGATCCTGCTCGACATCATGGAGCTCGGCGGCGAGCAGCTCGTCGTCACGCGCATGCCGATCGAGGACGAGAACGGCACGGTGATCGGCGCGATCGGCTTCGTGCTCTACGATCACATCGAAAGCCTGAAGCCGCTGCTTGCCCGCGTCGCCCAGCTCGAGAGCGACCTGCGGCTGGCGCGGCGGCAATTGTCCAACGCCCGCGCCGCGCGCTTCACCTTCGCGGATTTCGTCGGCGCCACCGCGGGAATCGCGCAGGCGAAGGAATTCGCCAAGCGCGCGGCACGGCAAAGCGTGACCGTTCTGCTGACCGGCGAGACCGGTACCGGCAAGGAATTACTGGCGCAGGCGATCCACAATGCATCGTCGCGCGCCGAAAAGCCGTTCGTCAGCGTCAATGTCGCAGCGATCCCGGAGACACTGATCGAGTCCGAGTTCTTCGGCACCGCACCGGGCGCCTATACCGGAGCCGACCGCAGGGGGCGCGAGGGAAAGTTCCGCATCGCCGACGGCGGCACGCTGTTTCTCGACGAGATCGGCGAGATGCCGCTGCAATTGCAGGCCAAGCTGCTGCGCGTGCTGCAGGAGCGCGAGATCGAACCGCTCGGCTCGGACAAGATCAGCAAGGTGGACGTGCGCGTGGTCGCCGCGACCAATGTGGATTTGCGCAAGCGCGTCAGTGACGGTGCCTTCCGCGCCGATCTCTACTACCGGCTCAACGTGCTCTCGATCGACCTGCCGCCACTTCGCAAATGCCTCGACGATCTGCCTGACATCTGCGCGCGGCTGATCGAAGACATCAGCGCCTCCGGCGACTTCGTCAACGCCAGGATCACGCCGAGCGGCCTCTCGGCCCTCGCGCGCTACGATTGGCCCGGCAATGTCCGCGAGCTTCGCAACATTCTCGAACGCGCGCTGATCCTGAGCGATTCCGGGCGGCTGACCAGCGACGATTTCGTCCACATCCTGCCGGTGAACGGGGCCGCCGTCTCAACGCCAGGGGCCCGGATGACCGGATCTGTGGTGCCTTACGCCGAGGCGGAGGCCGAGTTCGAGAAGCAGACGCTCGAACATGCGCTCGCCGCGAGCAACGGCCAGATCACCGAAGCAGCCAGGATGCTTCAGATCTCGCGCGCAACCTTCTACAAGAAGCTCGCCAAGTTCGGACTGGCCTCGGGTGCCCCGCCTGTCTGAGTTTCGAGACTGACGTGTCCGAAGTCTCGGATTCCGGACACCTTGGCGCCGGCCCTTGCTTGCAGCGACTTCAGCGTTTGTGCCGCATTTTCAGCCATTCTCACTCCAGGCTCCGCATCTGGCGCAGGGCTTGCTCCGGGCCGGTCCGAGGAAACGCATGTTCGAGGAAGCGCATGGGCTGATGCACGCCGCGGCAACGCGCAAGCGCCGCAAAGCCGCGGCAGGCACACGTCAACAGACTGTCACATGCGGCCTCATGCAAGCTCCGCCGGAAGGTGGAATTGCAATGTCTACACACTTGTGCAAATCGCAGTGACCAAAGCAATTCGTTCAAGGCAGTTCATTCAAGGAGGAACCATGGTGCGTCGATCGCTCATTCTCACAGCAGCCATCATCGGCCTTGCCGCGAGCAGTTCCGCGCAAGCCGACGATCTCAAGATCGCGCTGATCTACGGCAAGACCGGTCCGCTCGAGGCCTACGCCAAGCAGACCGAGACCGGCCTGAAGCTGGGCTTCGAATACGCCACCAAGGGCACCATGACCCTCGATGGCCGCAAGATCGTCATCATCACCAAGGACGACCAGGGCAAGCCGGACCTCGCCAAGGCCGCGCTCGCCGAAGCCTATCAGGACGACAAGGCCGATATCGCAATCGGCACGACGTCGTCGGCCGCGGCGCTCGCCATTCTCCCGGTCGCCGAGGAGAACAAGAAGATCCTGATCGTCGAGCCCGCCGTCGCGGACCAGATTACCGGCGAGAAGTGGAATCGCTACATCTTCCGCACCGCGCGCAACTCCTCGCAGGATGCGATCTCCAATGCGGTCGCGATCGGCAAGCAGGGCGTCACCGTCGCAACGCTGGCGCAGGACTACGCGTTCGGCCGCGATGGCGTCGCCGCCTTCAAGGAAGCACTCTCCAAGACCGGCGCGACGCTCGCTGCCGAAGAATATGCCCCGACGTCGACCACCGACTTCACCGCGGTCGGCCAGCGCCTGTTCGACGCCCTGAAGGACAAGCCGGGCCGCAAGGTCATCTGGGTGATCTGGGCCGGCGCGGGCAATCCGCTGGCCAAGCTCCAGGACATGGACCCGAAGCGCTACGGCATCGAGCTCTCCACCGGCGGCAACATCCTGCCGGCGCTCGCCGCCTATAAGGGCCTGCCGGGCATGGAAGGTGCGACCTATTACTACTACGAGATCCCGAAGAACCCGGTGAACGACTGGCTGGTCGCCGAGCACCAGAAGCGCTTCAACGCGCCGCCGGACTTCTTCACCGCTGGTGGTTTTGCCGCTGCGATGTCCGTCGTCGCCGCCGTCACCAAGGCGAAGTCGACCGACAGCGAGAAGTTGATCACCGCGATGGAAGGCCTGGAGTTCGACACGCCGAAGGGCAAGATGGTGTTCCGGAAGGAAGACCATCAGGCGCTGCAGAGCATGTATCACTTCAAGGTCAAGGTCGACCCGAACGTCGCCTGGGCGATCCTCGAGCCGGTGCGCGAGCTGAAGATCGAGGACATGGACGTTCCGATCAAGAACAAGCGCTGATCTTCTTGCTTCACCTCTCCCGCTTGCGGGAGAGGCCGGGAGAGGGCTTTCTCCTCTTGGGGGCTCTCGCCTGTGGAAACAGCCCTCTCCCCCGCCCTCCCCCGCAGGCGGGGGAGGGAGCGCAACGTGACTCGCGGAAACACCTCCTCTCATCAGTTACCAGACCAATGTCCCTCACCCTCGAAACCCGCGATCTCACCATCCGCTTCGGTGGGCATGTCGCGGTCAACAACGTCACCTGCACGTTCCGTCCGGGCGAGCTGACTGCGATCGTCGGGCCGAACGGCGCAGGCAAGACCACCTATTTCAACCTGATCTCGGGCCAGCTGCGCGCCTCGAACGGCAGCATCCTGTTCGATGGCATCGACATCACCCAGCACTCCGCGCCGATGCGGACCCGCGCTGGCCTTGGCCGCGCGTTCCAGCTGACAAACCTGTTCCCGAACCTCAGCGTGGAAGAGAACGTCCGCCTCGCGGTGCAGGCGGCGAACGGCACCCACTACGACATGCTGCGGCCCTGGATGGTGCGCCGTGACCTGATCGCACGCGCCGACGCCATCCTCGACCAGGTCGCGCTCGGCAGCCGCCGCGGCGTCGCCGCGACAGCGCTGTCGCACGGCGACCAGCGCAAGCTCGAGGTCGCCCTGATGATCGCGCTGGAGCCGAAGGTCTTCATGTTCGACGAGCCGACCGCCGGCATGAGCATCGACGAGGTGCCTGTCGTGCTCAACCTGATCGCGCAGCTCAAGCAGGACACGAGCAAGATCATCCTCCTCGTCGAGCACAAGATGGACGTGGTGCGCTCGCTCGCCGACCGCATCATCGTGCTGCATAACGGGCAACTCGTCGCGGACGGCCCGCCCGCCGAGGTGATTGCCTCGCCGATCGTGCAGGAGGCCTATCTCGGCGTTGCTCCCAAGACTGCCGGAGAGAGCGCAGCATGACCGATCTCCTGAGACTCTCCGGCGTGCACACCCATATCGGCCGCTACCACATCCTCCAGGGCATCGACCTCACCGTCCCGCAGGGACAGGTCACGATGCTGCTGGGGCGCAACGGCGCCGGCAAGACCACGACGCTGCGCACCATCATGGGCCTGTGGCAGGCGTCCAGCGGTGAGATCAGCCTCTCCGGCGACCGTATCGAGAGCCGCGCCACGCCTGACATCGCGCGGCTCGGCGTCGGCTACGTGCCGGAGAGCATGGCGGTGTTTTCCGATCTCACCGTGAAGGAAAACCTCGTGCTCGCAGCGCGCGACGCGCCGATGGACGACAAGCAGCTGGAATGGATCTTCGGCTTCTTTCCGGCGCTGCGCCGGTTCTGGCTGTCGCGGGCGGGAAGCCTCTCGGGCGGCCAGAAACAGATGCTGTCGATCGCGCGCGCCATCATCGAGCCGCGCAAGCTCTTGCTGATCGACGAGCCGACCAAGGGGCTGGCGCCGGCGATCGTGATGGCGCTGATCGAGTGCCTGAAGGAGATCAAGCGCAAGGGCGCGACGATCCTCCTGGTCGAGCAGAATTTCTTTGCCGCCCGCGAACTCGGCGACAACGTGCTGGTGATGGACAACGGCACCATCGTCCATCGCGGCGAGATGGCGGCGCTCGCCGCCGACGTGCCGCTGCAGGAGCGGCTGCTCGGCCTGAGCCTGGAGGCACATCAGTGACTGACCTTGCCGCAACCGATCCGCTGCCGAAGCCGAAGCGCGATATCGCGCCGATCCTGCTGCCGGTCGCGCTCGCCCTGGTGACGATCCCGCTGATCGGCTCGCCCAGCACCTGGCTGACGCTGACCGCCGCGAGCCTTGCCATGGGCATGATGATCTTCATCATGGCCTCGGGCCTGACGCTGGTATTCGGCCTGATGGACGTGCTCAATTTCGGCCACGGCGCCTTCATCGCCGTCGGCGCCTATGTGGCAACGCTGGTGCTGGCGCCGTTCGCGGCCTCCATCCAGGCGGATTCGCTCTGGATCAACCTGGCGGTGCTGGCGCCGGCGGCGCTGCTCTCGATGGCAGTGTCGGGCGCCCTCGGCCTCGTCGTCGAGCGCGTGCTGATCCTGCCCGTCTATGGCCAGCACCTGAAGCAGATCCTGATGACGACCGGTGGCCTGATCGTCGCCGAGCAGACGCTCTATGCGCTGTGGGGGCCGCAGATCATCCCGATGCCGCTGCCGGCCTCGCTGCGCGGCTCCTTCATCCTCGGCGACGTCGCGATCGCCAAATACCGCGTGCTGGCGACGCTGATCGGGCTGGCCGTCTTCATCGCGATCCAGCTCGTGCTCAACCGTACCAAGCTCGGGCTGCTGATCCGCGCCGGGGTCGAGAACCGCGAGATGGTCGAGGCACTCGGCTATCGCATCCGCCGGCTGTTCCTCGGCGTGTTCATGACGGGATCGGCGCTGGCCGGCCTCGGCGGCGTGATGTGGGCGCTCTATCGCGAGCAGGTCCACGCCTCCATGAGCGACGAGCTCACCGTCCTGATTTTCGTCGTGGTCATCATCGGCGGCCTCGGCTCGATCGGCGGCTGCTTCATCGGCGCCATTCTGGTTGCGATGGTTGCCAATTACGGCGGCTTCCTCGTGCCGAAACTCGCCCTCGTCTCCAACATCCTGCTGATGGTCGCCATCCTGATGTGGCGGCCGCGCGGCCTCTATGCGGTGACCAGCCGATGATGCTTCTCTCCGGCGATCCGCCGCGTAGCCGGATCCTCACGCTCGTTCTCGTCGTCATCATCCTGGCGCTGGCGGCGACGCCGTTCCTGTTTCCAGGCGCCAAGGCGCTGAACGTCGCGGCCAAGATCTGCGTCTTCGCTGCCCTGGTCGCCTCTTACGATTTGCTGCTCGGCTATACCGGCACGGTGTCGTTCGCCCACACCATGTTCTACGGCATCGGCAGCTACGCGATCGCGATCGCACTGTACGGCATGGGCCCGAATTGGGCCGCGGTCGCCACCGGCATCGTGGTCGGCCTGCCGCTCGCAGCCCTGCTCGCACTCGCGATCGGGCTGTTTTCACTGCGGGTCGCCGCGATCTTCTTTGCCATGATCACGCTCGCGGTCGCCTCCGCCTTCCAGGTGCTGGCTTCGCAGCTGTCCTGGCTGACCGGCGGCGAGGACGGGCGCAGCTTCCAGCTGCCGGAGTTGCTGCGCCCCGGCACGGTACTGATCTCCAAGAGCCTGTTCGGCTTCGAGGTGAACGGCCGCATCCTGACCTTCTATCTGGTGTTCGCCGTCTCGGCCCTGATGATCCTCGCACTTCTGCGGGTTGTGAACTCGCCGTTCGGGCGCGTGCTGCAGGCGATCCGCGAAAACCGCTTTCGCGCCGAGGCGCTTGGCTTCCGCACGGTGTTCCACCTGACCTATGCCAACTGCATCGCCGCGCTGGTCGCTGCCAGCGCCGGCATCCTGAACGCGCTGTGGCTGCGCTATGCCGGTCCCGATACTTCGCTCAGCTTCTCGATCATGCTCGACATCCTGCTGATGGTCGTGATCGGCGGCATGGGCACGATCTACGGCGCGATCATCGGCGCCACCATCTTCATCCTCGCCCAGAACTATTTGCAGTCGCTGATGGGCGTCGCCTCTACGGCGGCGTCGGAGGCCGGCCTGCCGCTGCTGCCGGGGTTGTTGCATCCCGACCGCTGGCTGCTGTGGCTCGGCCTGCTGTTCATCGCCAGCGTCTACTTCTTCCCGACCGGCGTGGTCGGACGGCTGCGTAATCCCGCTGGCGACAAGAGCGCCGGCAATTCGCATTAGGCCGCGATTAATGATGCAGTGCGGCGTTTGCCGCGCCCGCCGCACAACCGCCACGCGATTCCCGCTGCGCTGCATACGGAGGCGATGCGCAACTGGATTAAGGCTTAGGTAACTGGCTTTCCTAAGGTTTAGGCCATTTGTGCGGTGTATTCGTGTTCCTCCA
The DNA here is from genome assembly GCF_002266465.3 of Bradyrhizobium symbiodeficiens. Classification (NCBI taxonomy): domain Bacteria; kingdom Pseudomonadati; phylum Pseudomonadota; class Alphaproteobacteria; order Hyphomicrobiales; family Nitrobacteraceae; genus Bradyrhizobium; species Bradyrhizobium symbiodeficiens. Next base: position 6,991,120 of record NZ_CP029427.2, read on the forward strand.
GGGAGGGGGAATGCGCCAGGTCTTTTCCACGGTGGCAGCCGGAATGTCTCTAGCCGCAAGGAACGGCTGGGAGGCTTTGGCGCGACGTGGTCCCGTCCTGTGGCTGACCCTGTGCGGCGTGTTGCTGGTCGCGGGCATCTTCAGTGTGACGGCCATGGCCGTCGGCGAATTTCGCGAGCGCACCCTGACCAACCGCGAACGCGAGCTGGAAAACACGGTGCAGCTCATCGCGCGGCACTTCGACCAGCAATTCGAGGATTCCGACGTCGTCGCCGCCGACGTGATCGGGCAGATGAGCCTGATGGAGATCACCTCGCCGGCGATGTTCCGCGAGCGCATGTCCGGCCCGGCGGCGCACCAGATGCTGCGCAGCAAGATCAGCTCGGTGTCCTATCTCGGCGATATCGCGATCTACGATGCCGACGGTGACCTGATCAACTGGTCGCGGCCCCAGCCGTTGCCCAAGATCAACGTTTCGGGCCGGGGCTATTTTCAGACGTTCAAGACCAATCCGCAGTCCGAGCCGGTGCTGCTGGAATCCGTCCGCAGCTTCATCATCAACAAATGGACCACGATCGTCGCACGCCGCTTGACCGGCGCGGACGGCACCTTCCTCGGCGTGATGGTCCGCCGGATCGATCCCGACAGCTACCAGCATTATTTCGCATCTGTCGCGCTGGCCGAGGGGACGGCCATCTCGCTATTCGATCGCGAAGGCAAGATGCTGGCCCGCTACCCGCACCTCGAAGAGCTGATCGGACGGAGCTTCAAGGATGCGCCGCTGATGCAGCAGGTGCTGGCCAAGGGTGGCCAGCAGACGCTCCGCGGCAAGAGTCCGGTCGACGGCGAGGAACGGCTCGGATCGGCGGCGTCACTGACGCATTTCCCGCTGGTCATCATCGCCACCAACACCACGGCCGCGGCGCTGGCCGACTGGCGCCATCAGACCGGCTTCATGGTCACGACCGCCGCGCTTTCGGCAGCCGTCATCGCGCTGATCCTCTATCTGATCATCCGCCTGATCAACCGGCAGAACCGCGAAGCGCAGGAACGGCTGGAAGCGGAGCGGCTGCGGCTCGACACCGCCTTGAACAACATGACGCAGGGGCTGATCCTCTACGACGCGAGCGGCACCATCGTCACCTGCAACCGCCGCTACACCGACATGTTCGGCCTCTCCCACGAGGTCATCAAGCCCGGCTGTCACATCCGCGAGGCGATGTACCACCGCAAGGAGCGCGGCGCATTCGACGGCGACGTCGAGGCGTTTTGCACCGATGTCATGAGGGTCGTTGCCGAAGGCACGGTCTCCAGGCGCACGCATCAGCTGGCCAACGGCCGCGCCTTTCAGGTCATCAACACGCCTCTGGCACAGGGCGGCTGGGTCGCCACGATCGAAGACATCACCGAGCGCCGCAACCTCGAGCAGGAGCGCGATCGCAACCACACCTTCCTGCGCGAGATCATCGACCATATCCCGTCGCAGATCACGGTGAAGGACGCCCGCACCCGGCAGTACCTGCTGCTGAACGGCGTCGCCGAGCAGCTGTTCGGCCATTCGCGCCAGGACGTCGTGGGCAAGACTGCTTTCGACATCTTCCCCGAGGCGCCCGCCGCCCGCATCACCGAAGACGACACCAACGCGCTGCAATCGGCGAAAGGATCGTTCAAGGACGAGCACGCCTGGCAGATGCCCGGCAAGGGGATCCGCTACATTACTTCGACCCGGATCAGGATTCCCGACGAAGCCGGCGAGCCGCGCTATCTCATTCACGTCATCGACGACGTCACCGACCGGCGCCGGGCTGACGAGAAGATCGCGCATATGGCGCATTACGATGCGTTGACCGACTTGCCGAACCGCACGCTGTTCCGCGAGCAGATCGAACGCGAGCTGGCGAAGGTCGCCGACGGCTGCCAGTTTGCGCTGCTCTACATCGACGTCGACGAATTCAAGGGCATCAACGATTCGCTCGGCCACCACGTCGGCGACGAGCTGTTGAAGGCGATCGCGGGCCGTCTCCGCGGCTGCCTCAAGCAGGGCGATCTGATCGCGCGACTGGGCGGCGACGAGTTTGCGGTGATCCAGACCGGGATACAATCCCCTGCCGACGTGCTGTCCTTCGTAAGCCGGATCTACCAGGCGATCCGACAGCCTTATCATTGTCTCGGTCATCAGCTCTCCACCGATGCGAGCATCGGGATCGCGCTTGCGCCGCAGGACGGCACCGATCTCGACCAGCTCGTCAAGAACGCCGATCTTGCGATGTACGGGGCCAAGGCCGAAGGGCGCCGCACCCACCGCTTCTTCGAGCCGGAGATGGATGCGAGCGCCAAGGCGCGCCTGAGCATGGAACAGGATCTGCGGCAGGCGGTGGTGAACGGCGGCTTCGAGATTCACTATCAGCCGCTGGTCGACCTGCGCACCAACGAAGTCTCGGGTTGCGAGGCGCTGCTGCGCTGGCGCCACCCCGAGCGCGGCATGGTGTCGCCGGCCGAGTTCATTCCCGTCGCCGAGGACACCGGCCTGATCACCGAGCTCGGTGACTGGGTGCTGCGCATGGCCTGCAACGAGGCCGCGACCTGGCCGACGCATATCCGCGTCGCGGTCAACGTGTCGCCGGTGCAGCTCAAATGCGACACGCTGGCGCTGCGGATCGCGGGCGCGCTCGCCGCTTCCGGGCTGGACCCGCGCCGGCTCGAGCTCGAGATCACCGAGGCCGTGCTGATCCGCGACGACGAAGCTGCACTCTCGATCCTGCACCAGCTCCGCTCGATCGGCGTTCGCATCGCGCTCGACGATTTCGGCACCGGCTACTCCTCGCTCAGCTATCTCAAGCGCTTCCCGTTCGACAAGATCAAGATCGACCGCTGCTTCGTCGCCGACATCGCGGAGACGAGCGGCGCGCCCGTGATCGTGCAGGCGGTGGTGAACATCGCGGCCGCCAGCAACATGACCACGGTCGCCGAGGGCGTCGAGACCGAGGCGCAACGCGATATCCTGCGTGCGCTCGGCTGCACGCAGATGCAGGGCTATCTGTTCAGCCGGCCGGTACCGGCCAGCGAAGTGCGGAAACTGTTCGGCTCGCGTGACGGCTTGCCCGAAGCCTTGCCGGTGGCGGCGGTGGCCTGATGACGAAACCAGCAAAGCCGTCAAGCAAGTCGCCGGGAAGGACTTCAAGTAAGTCTTCGGCCAAATCCGTCGACGTCGCGGATTCCTATGCCGTGCGGCTGATGCAGCATCTGGTCGTACCGACCTTCGTGATCGACCCGAAGCGCCGTGTCGTGATCTGGAACAGGGCCTGCGAGCGGCTGACCGGCCTCGCCGCATCCGACGTGATCGGCACCAACAAGCACTGGCAGGCCTTCTACGAGACCAGGCGCCCCTGCCTTGCCGACCTCGTCGCGCTCGACCGGCCCGAGCGGCTTCCGGAGTTCTATTCGGAATATGCCGCGCGCGGCCATAACGGGCTCGGCTTTTCCGCGGAGAACTGGTGCACGATGCCGAAGCTCGGCAGCCAGCTCTATCTCGCCATCGACGCCGGTCCGATCCACGACGAGGCCGGACATCTGATCGCCGTGGTGGAGACACTGCGCGATCTCACCGACCAGAAGCGCGCCGAGATGGCGCTGAAGGAGCTCGCCACCAAGGACGGGTTGACCGGCCTGTCGAACCGCCGCTCGTTCGACCAGATGCTGATGACCGAATGGGCCCGCGCCCACCGCACGCAGAAGCCGCTGGCGCTGCTGTTCGTCGACGTCGATCATTTCAAGCTGTTCAACGACCAACACGGCCACCAGATCGGCGACGAATGCCTGCGCGCGATCGCTACGGTCGTCAGCCGGCACGCCGTGCGCCCGCTCGATCTCGCCGGCCGCTATGGCGGCGAGGAGTTCGCGCTGATCCTGCCGGACAGGGATTGCGACACCGCCTGCGTCATCGCCGACGAGATCCGCTGCGCCGTGATGGCCTTGGCGATCGCGCACGGCGCCGAGGGCGCCGGCGACCACGTCACCCTCAGCGTTGGGGTCGCCAGCCACATTCCCGGCGGCGCCGACGGCGGGCCCGACCGGCTGCTGGGCGCGGCCGACGAGGCGCTCTATGTGGCCAAACGCCTCGGCCGCAATCGCGTCATCTGCGCCGAAAGGGTGCTGGCCGAGTTCGCAAGCCTCGGCCGGGAGGCCGCAGCGGTTCCGGGCCCTTTCCGGCGCAAAACCGCCTAAAGCGCAATGTGGCGAGAACCGGTTGCCCGCCCCTCACCAATCGGCTAAATGAACCTCGACTAGCACCCGTAGCTCAGCTGGATAGAGCGTTGCCCTCCGAAGGCAAAGGTCACACGTTCGAATCGTGTCGGGTGCGCCAGTCTTGCCGCCGTCTCGGGCCAGCGCTCACGTCAGCATCGCAACGATCGCCTGGATCTGGTCGGAAGCGGACGAAACCAATCCGTCATATGACGTCTGGCCGTGCGCGGCGGCGTTCAGGATACATTCGGCTACGGCCGCTTTCAGGCCGAACACCGATTGATGGGCCGGTATGCTCGCCATCACCGTCTCCAGCGCTTGACGCATCGTGTGAATGAGCTCGGAGCTGTATTGCATTGGCTGTCCTCCGTGCGCTCATATTAGGTCGCGTCACCATGCTTGCCACTCACAAGCCTGAGATTGCTCTTTGAATTGGTCGAGACCGAAGGTCTCAATTCAAACGCCAGATGGCCGCATTGAGCACGCCGGCAAACGCGACCCAGGCTGCGTAGGGCACGAACAACGCGGCGGCCAGCCTGTCTCGTGATGACTCGATAATGATATAGGTCACGATCGCGACGAACAGGCCGATGAGGACGACGAGCGCGGCGCCGATCTGGTGCATCGTGAACATGACCGGCGACCAGGCGAAGTTCAGCGCGAGTTGCGTCGCCCAGGCCAGCATTGCCTTGCCCGACGGCTCGCGGCGAAAGGTCCGCCAGCCCGCGATGGCGATCATGATGTAAAGGAGGGTCCAGGCCACCGGGAACACCCAGTTCGGTGGCACGAAAGCCGGCTTGGCGAGGGCGGCATACCAGTCTCCGGGGAGATTGGTTGCGCCGATCAGCCAGCCGATGCCGACCACGCCCACCACGAACAACAACAGCTGCAGCATCCATCACCTCGCGCATCCCGTCGCGCAATTGTATCATCTTTCCATGAGCGAATCCGACACGGTGACCGGCGAAGCCCCGCCGGTCCGCAAGATCATTCATATCGACATGGATGCCTTCTATGCGTCGGTGGAGCAGCGCGACAATCCGGAGCTGCGCGGCAAGCCGGTCGCGGTCGGAGGCTCCGCGGAGCGCGGCGTCGTCGCGGCCGCCAGCTACGAGGCGCGCCAGTTCGGCGTTCGCTCCGCGATGCCATCGGTCACGGCGAAGCGGCAGTGTCCCGATCTGATCTTCGTCAGGCCGCGATTCGAGGTCTACAAGGCGATCTCCAGGCAGATCCGCGACATCTTTGCCGAGCACACGCCCATCATCGAACCGTTGTCGCTCGACGAGGCCTATCTCGACGTGACGGAGAACCTGCAGGGCATTCCGCTGGCCCGCGACATCGCGCTGAAAATCCGCGGGAAGATCAAGGCCGAGACCGGTCTCAACGCGTCGGCGGGCATCTCCTACAACAAGTTTCTCGCAAAGCTCGCCTCCGACCATCGCAAGCCCAACGGTCAATTCGTGATCTCGCCGGAGATGGGACCGGCTTTCGTCGAGACGCTGCCGGTCGGCAAGTTCCACGGGATAGGTCCGGCGACGGCTGCGAAGATGAACGCGCTCGGCCTGTTCACCGGTCTCGACATCCGCAACCAGACGCTTGCGTTCATGAATGCGAATTTCGGCAAGTCGGGCGCCTATTACTACTGGATCTCGCGCGGCGTCGACGAACGGCCGGTTCGGGCCAACCGGATCCGCAAGTCGATCGGCGCGGAGACCACGTTCTCGACCGATCTCACCGAATTCGACGCGCTCGCAACCGAACTCAAGCCCCTCGTCGACAAGGTCTGGCGCCATTGCGAGACGACGGGCAACCGTGGCCGCACTGTCACCCTGAAAATCAAATTCGCCGACTTCGAGATCATCACGCGTAGCAAATCCGTCCCGGCGGCGGTTGCAGGCCCGGACGATCTGGAACGGCTGGCCAGCGGCCTGCTCGAAGTCGAGATGCCGCTGCCCAAGCGCGTCAGGCTGCTGGGGGTGTCGCTGTCTGCCCTCCAGGTCGGGGACGAAGCGGAGCCACAACTGACGTTCGGCATTTGAACGGGGCGAGATGCGATCGGCCCCAAGGGATCCGGCCGGGGCGGTTCAATGGCGCACGTGCTCGAACACCACGATCACGCCGGTCGGCTCGGGCTCGTGCGCCATCAGGCGCGTCAGGTCGGAATCGCCCCAATCGGCGAGGCTGACGACTTCCCCGCTCTGCCGATCAGCACCGGGCGATGGTGTGGGCTCGAGGACCTTGAGGCCCATCTCGTCGACGAAGAAGGTATGCTCGCCGAACATGCTGTTGAGCTGCGGCATGGCCGGATGTTCGTCGGGCAGCACCTGAGCGCCGAGTTGGTTGACGGTCTGCTTCACTTGTTCGGATGTGAGCTTCATGAGCTGCTCCGTTTCTGTGTCCGGTTTCATTGGCCGGGCGGGAGCACGTGTTCCCTGCGCCTTAGTCCGCCTGGCTTGAGTCCGAACAGGCGCTGCGCGGGAATGTTCCGGTGAAATGCTTTTCGTGATCGCGCGTTCCATCCGCCGCGCTCGCGGCACGAGATCGCCACAGGATGCGCACGATCCGTCCGCGGTGGGCTAATCGACAGCTTCGACGATCCGGATATCGCGATCCGCACCATCTCCGAGCAGGTCGTGCGCGGCCTTGTAGGCCGGGCTCTCATACGCCGCCTTGGCGCTCGCGACGCTGTCGAACTCGATGAGAACGACGCGCTCCATCTGGCCGAGCTCGAAGACGGCCGCCGGCATCCCTCGCGCGATCACGCGGCCACCCGCCGCTTCGATGGCCTGGCGCGACACGCCGGCGTAGGCCGCCATCGAATCGGGGTTCTTGATCGCGCGATAGGTTGCAACCCAATAGGCCTTTGCCATTGCTCTTCTCCAGGTCGGTGTGAGGGTTACTCGCTGCGGTTCTCGCCCACCGAGAGCGCGCAGATACGTGACATATAGGTATAGGGCAAGCCCGTCTCTTCAGCCCAGGCGTCGAACTGCGCCTGGACCTTGACGAGGTCGCCCTTCGACTTGACCTGTTCGGCAATGTCGAGGCCGGCATCGCGCAGGCAGGCGACCACGTCCCCGGACGTCACAAAGCCGTCCCAGCCGATAAACCGCAGCAGCATCTGCCCGGTGTTGCCGCCGAGCCGGCTGCCGCGCTTGGTCATGAGATCGAGCAGGCCGATCTCGTCAGACGAGGGCCACTTCGCCAGAAACTTGCCGAAGCTGCCATGCTCCTTCGCGATCGCCTGCACGAAGGCAACGTTGTCGCGCACCGACATGATCTTGGCACCGTTGCGCACGATGCGCGCATCGAGCAGCAGGCCTTCCCAATAATCCTCGGGCTGAAAGGTGAGCTTCGCCGGCTGGAAATGCAGGAAAGCGTCCTCAAAGCCGTCCCATTTCGTCTCGATCACGCTCCAGGCAAAGCCGGCGCAAAATACCCGCTTGGTCATTTCGGCGAGGACGCGGTCGTCGCCGAGCCTGGCCAGCCGCTTGAGGTCCGGCTTTGCCGGCATCAGCTTCTCCAGCGCCTTGGGCCCGCCCTTGCGCTTCTCGGCGCGGGCACGAATGGTCTTGAAGGAGGTCATGCGGACACGAGCCGTTGAAGGTGCGCCACGACATCAGAATTCGCTCCACAGGTCCAGTTCCACCGTGATGGAAATGCCTGATGCCGGTGCGCCAAGCGCAATTCATCGAGCGCTTTGCAAACGACGTCGCCGCCCGTGACCGGGCATGCCCGCGGATGGCGGTTGATTTCATCTCATAGTTGTTATTGGATGCCTCCGCCAGTGAAGCAGCCCCAGTCGCCGCCTCGTGGGCCTGTGGTTCATCTAAGCAATCCCGGTAGCACCCTCCGCTCGCATCGTTTTCAGACTGAGCAGAACGACGAGCGGCGGCGCGACCCAATCATGTGAACCATTCCTGCAATGTCCTTTGTCTCGGTGGCGTTCCTAGGTCTGGTTCCCGCGACCTTCCTGCTCTACCACGCCACCTCCCGGCTCGCGCTCCAGAACCTCATCATCCTGGCGGCAAGCTACGTCTTTTACGGCTGGTGGGACTGGCGTTTTCTGCCTTTGCTGGTCGGGATTTCCGTCGTCAACTATGCCGCGGCGATTCTGATCGCCGCGAGCCCTCACGAGCACACAAGAAAGCTTCTGGTCTTTTCCGCGGTCGCCGTGGCGATCGTCGTGCTCGCGATATTCAAGTACTTCAGCTTCTTCGTCGATTCGTTCGTGACGATCGCACAACACGCGGGTCTCAAACCGAACCTGCCGACGTTGCGCATCATCCTGCCGCTGGGCATTTCCTTCATCACCTTCCAGGGCATCGCCTATGTCGTGGACGTTTATCGCGGCAAGCATGTCGCGGAGAGAGACCTCGTCAAGTTTCTCGCCTTCAAGGCGTTCTTCCCGCAACTCGTGGCGGGTCCGATCGAAAGAGCCAGCAATCTCCTGGATCAATTTTCGAAGCCGCGACAATTCACGGCCGATCATGCCGACCGCGCGCTCTGGCTCCTGATCTACGGCTACGCCATGAAGGTCGTGGTCGCCGACAGCCTGGCGATGATCGTCGACACGCTCTTCATTCCGGAACAGCCCTTCGGCTGGTCGGTCGTGCTCGCCACGATCGCCTTCGGCATCCAGATCTACGCCGATTTCAACGGATACAGCCTGATCGCAAAGGGCGTCGCGCTGCTGTTCGGCTTCGAGCTGACTTGGAACTTCCGCTACCCCTACTGGTCGGTCTCGATCAGCGAATTCTGGCGGCGCTGGCACATCAGCCTCAGCACATGGCTACGGGACTATTTGTATATCCCCCTCGGCGGAAACCGTCGTGGCGAGACCATCACGAACCGGAACTTGATGCTGACCATGACTTTGGGAGGCCTCTGGCACGGCGCGTCGTGGACGTTCGTTCTCTGGGGACTGCTCCATGGCACCGTGCTTGCGCTATGGCGCAAAGTGCCCGGGGGAGATGAGCCGCCTTCGACGATTGCTCGCGGCGCCGGCTGGGCCGTTACCATGCTGGTCGTCTTCGTCGGCTGGTTTCTCTTTCGAGCGGCAAACTGGAATTTGCTGGTCGGCATGCTCAGTGCGCTCAGGAACTGGGAATGGGCTCCGGTGCACAGCGCCGTCACGCTCGCGGTGCTATCGCTGACAATCCCGCTGATGCTGCTGGAATGGCAGCTGCAGTCGCACGGGGATTATTTCCTGATTCGCTGCCCTGCATGGATGAAGTATCCGCTGTTTGCAGCCCTGGCGGCTGTGACGATCGCGGCGTCCGGGCACGTCAACGCAACCTTCATCTATTTTCAGTTCTAGGCCATGCTGAAACGCGCGATCCAGCCGATCATGAATTCGCCGCTGATCAATGCGCTTCGGCTTGTCGCAAACAGGTTCGTTCCGGTCGCGGTCTTGACGGCTCTCATCCTCGGGATCGCGAGTTTCATCCATCGGCAGAGCAAGCATCAATGGTCTCGCGGAATCGAGACCTACATCGTCCTCGAGCAGATCAGGCGTTCGGAGCGACTGCCTGCATCCGATCTCGCCTTTCTCGGCGACAGCTCTTGTCTGTTCGGGATTCACGTCCCGACCTTGTTGCATGCGTTTCCGGGATCCAGCGTCGAGGCGTTCTGCACCATCGGCTATGTTGGCCCGGATGGCTACGGTGCCATGCTCGACAAGATGGTCGCCCGCGGTCGCCAGCCCAAGAAGCTCATTCTCGTGTTCAATCCGATCCAGTTCGAGCGCGATCCAAGATGGAATGAGTGGCCGGCCTTCATCAGGAACGACCGTTTCGAACTTCCTTCCGGCCTGACTTTTCCGGCCGGCGGTCTCGAATATATCCGACTGCTGATGGAGCGCACCGTGTACACCCCGCTTCCGGGCGCTTATGCGATCTATTACGGCGGCAAGGACCAGTTCATTTCGACCATATGGAGCGAGCACGGCGGCGCGGTCGAGCCCAACCGAATGCTCGATATTCCTTCGCTGGAAGCTTTCAAGGCCACCCTGCCCGGCCACGTTCTTCTCAAGCCGCTCCCCGCCTCGAAGCCTTTCGTGATCAACGCGGAATTCGAGAAGGCGCTCGACTCCCTGTCCGTGACGCTGTCGAAGTTCGACCGGTCGAAGGTCTATCTCGTCATCTCGCCGGTCAATTCCGTCAATGCTCAGGGCGGCCCGCAGAGCTTCCACGCCGAGGCAGGACAAAGGATTGCGGCTCGGCTTGGCCTCGATCAATCGCAATTCCTGGACACCCCGGACGTGATGCTGGACATCCTGTATGCGCATTATCCGTCGCATTTGCATCGATGGGCGCGGATGATCTACACTGAGCAACTGTCGAAGACTCTGGCTGACCGGGGAATCCTGAAATAGCATCAGGCGGCTGATTGAACGGCCGGCTGGCCCGTCAATTCGCAAGCAATTCGATTTCTCTTAACCAATGGATTTTCGATGCGTTGCCTGGTCGTTGCCGACCTGCATTATTCGCTGCCTCAGCTCGACTGGCTCGTCAGCGCGGCTCCGCAATTCGACCTCGTGATCTTCGCCGGCGATGCGCTCGACATCGGCTCGATAGTGGATTTCCGGGCCCAGATCGTGGTGGTGAAGAAGTACCTCGCGCTGCTCGCCGCGAAGACCCGCGTGATCCTCTGCTCCGGCAATCACGACCTCGACGAGCGCAATGCAGAGGGCGAGAAGATCGCACGCTGGATTTCGGAGGTGCGCGACATCGGCATTGCCTGCGATGGCGACAGCCTCACCATCGGCGACACCCTGTTCACGGTGTGCCCGTGGTGGGACGGGCCGCTCGTCAAGCAGCGCCTCATGGCCCAGCTCGGCGACGCGGCTTCCGGCCGGCTGCCACGCTGGATCTGGGCCCATCACGCGCCGCCGGCGGATTCGCCGACGAGCTGGGGCGGCAAGCGCTTCTTCGGCGACGTCGAGCTGGTGCAATGGATCATGCAGTACCAGCCGTCGATCGTGATCTCAGGCCACGTGCACCAGTCGCCCTTCATCAAGGATGGCTCGTGGTTCGACCGGCTGGGCGAGAGCTGGGTCTTCAACACCGGCCTGCAGCCCGGCCGCCCCCCGACCTACATCGTGCTCGACCTCGACGCAAACAAGGCGTTCTGGCTTGCGGCCGGTGAGGCGCAATGGATCGACCTCAACGCGCCGCTGAAGCGGCCCGCCACGCCCATCGATGCGCCGCCGGACTGGCTCACATCCTTGGATCGGATTGCAGATCCGAGCCTGGCGAGACCTCAACTGGCGGCAGGTTGATCATGCTCTGGAGCACCTCGCCGACCATGGCCAGGTGCGTGCCGTGCCCGGCATATTGCCGCTTGAGATCCGCGAGATAGGTGTTGGCGACGTTGAGCCGCTGCGCCAGCATTTTTGCGATGAGCACCGCGACGCCCGGCTCCTGCTCGAGGAACGAGGCCGCATCCTCGAATTCGTAGATGATGGAATCCGAGCAGGCCCGCACCGTCGCCGTATGCGGCTGCCCCAGCAGCACGGACATCTCGCCCAGTACCGCGCCCGGCTCGGTGACGGTGGCGACCACCATCTCGCCCTTGAGCACTTCGAGCTTGCCCTGGATCAGCACGTAGAGATGGCCGGTGGTACCGCCCTCGGTAACGACGACCGCCCCGGCCTCGACCTGCCGTTCGGTCCCGCCCGTGCAATAGTTCAGAACTGCGCGCATCCTGCGAAGTCTCCCGTCACGGGTTGCAGTAGAGCACGATCCGCGCCGCACCCTTGCTCAAATTTACAGCAAGCCCGGCTAACGCGACAAGCGTTTCGCGAGGTGGACCGACTGCCAATCTCCCAGTCCGGTATCCCTGAAACCTGCCTTCTTCGCCAGGCCGCGCATCTCGGCATTGGTCCGGGCGGTTTCGGCGGCGATCAGCTCGTGACCGAGATCGATCGCGCGCGTTTCCATCGCCGTCATCATCTGAAGGCCAAGGCCCATGCGGTGGAAGGCATCGGCGACCGAGATGGCAAATTCGCCGTGGCGGACGGCCTCGTCATAGGCGTATCGCGCTTCGCCGATGATCCGGCCCTGTCCCTCCTGCCTGAGCTCGGCGAGCAAGGTGAAGTGGTCGAGCCGGTCGGACTTGGCGACGCACTCGGCCGCGACCGCGGAGAGATCGGTTCGTGCGCCACTGAAGCGCTTGTTGCGCGATATCGTGGAAAGGCCGGTGAAATAGACCGAGAGGCTCTCGACATCGGATTCGCCCGCGGTCCTGATGCAGACCATGCCCTTCGTTTCGGCCAATTCGACCGGCTCGACGACGGCTCCCGGAAACAGCTGGGACATGCGCGATGCTTTCAGGCAGGTTGCTGGGACTTGCAGACCTAGCCGAGGCCGCGCACCGGACGCTTGGACGGAGCTGCCAATCATGCGGCTGAAAACGAACAGTTCGTTTCCATGTGCCGCGCGTCACACACGGGAGAGTGAAGGCACCTCCTCGGGCACGATCGCCTGAAGCCCGCCGAAGCGGCGCTCGCGGCCATGGAATGACGCCAAGGCAGCGGCGAGATCGCCGGCGTCGAATTCGGGCCACATCCGCTCGGTGAAGTGCAGCTCGGCATAGGCGCCCTCCCAGAGCAGGAAGTCCGACAGCCGCTTCTCGCCCGAGGTCCGGATGATGAGATCGACGTCGCGCAGGCCGGCTTCGCCGGTGACGAGCTGCGAGAAGGCTTCGCGGGTAAGGCTCGTCAGCGCCGCCGCTTTCGCCGCGGCATTGAGGATGGCATCACGGGCGGAATAGTCGACGGCGATACGCAAATGCAGCGTGGTGCCTTCAGCGGTGGCGTCTTCGGCACGCGTGATCGCATTGGCAATGCCGTCAGGCAACCGGTCGCGGCGGCCGATCACTGTGAGGCGCACGCCGTTCTTGACCAGGCTCTGCACCTCGTTGGCGAGATAGAAGCGCAGCAAGGTCATCAGCGCCGCGACCTCGGCCTTCGGCCTCCGCCAATTGTCGGTGGAGAAAGCGTAGAGCGTCAGCGTGCCGATGCCCTGTTTTGGCGCGGCCTCGACGATGCGGCGGATCGCCTCGACACCGGCCTCGTGGCCGCGCACGCGCGACAGGCCGCGCCGCGTCGCCCATCGTCCGTTGCCGTCCATGATGATGCCGACATGAAGCTTCTCGTTGCGGGACGCACCACTTTGCATCGCAAAGTCTCCGGTCAAAAAAGGGGAAGGATCAGGTCGAGACGATACCGAGGCGACCGAGCGGCGGCGCCTCGCGACCGGCGGCCTTGGCGGCGTCGCGCACCAGGCGCTCGAGCACGGCGAGATAGTCGAGGAAGCGGCGGCGCCCGGTCTTGGTGAGGCGGCAGGTGGTGTGCGGGCGGTTGCCCTCGTAGCCCTTGGTCACCTCGACGAGGCCGGCCTCCTGCAGCACGCCGAGATGCCGGCTGAGATTGCCGTCGGTGAGGCCGCAGAGCTGCTTGAGGTCGGCGAATGCCAGCCCCTTGGGATGCGCCATCAGCGAGGTCAGAAGCCCGAGCCTCGCCTTCTCGTGGATCACACGGTCGAGCCCTTCATAGGAGAAGGGCGCGCTGTCAATCTTCGACATCATGGTCTCCGGATGCGACATAGAGAATGGCCGCCATCACCGACTGCCCGATCACGAAGGGCAGGCCCATGGTCCATGGCGACAGCGTATGGGTCTGGCTCGCGAGCACCACCACCGCGAAGCCGGACACGAAATACCAGGCGCCGGCGAGCGCGACAGTGCGCGGCAGCGAGCGGACGGAGGCGAAAATGCCGAGTGACACCAGGATCTGCCACAGGCCCGGGAGCAGCCACAGCGTCTCGCCCGCGAACTTCCACAACACCACCGCGAGCAGCACACCGGCAACGCCTGCCGGCAGGAACTGCTCGACCGCCTGGTGGATCATGGCGTCGGCCAGACCCGAATGATGGCGGCGCGAACGCGCGCGCATCTCGATCCCGATCATCAGGACGGAGAGCGCGGCAGCGATGAACCAGCCGAAGAAGAAGCCGAGCGGCTCGCCGGTGGGATCGCCCAGCAGCCAGAATTGCAGGATAGCGGTGAGCAGCGCGACGGCGCCGGTCGCGGCCATCGTCGCGGGGCCGTAACCGCGGAACGCGGTACCGGCCGCAATCTGGCTGCGGATCGCTCCGATATCGGCCAGTGCCTTGTCGAGATCGCGCAACCCCAGAACCTCGTTCCGCCCGTGTTTCCGGGATTGCCCGTCCCGTTACTTTGTGATGCAAAGTATATGGCACTGCAAAGCAAACGCAAGCCGAAAGTCGCCGCGAGCGGATTCCGCCGGCCCGGACAACTGCCGGTTGCGCACCCCGTGCTCCCGTAGATAAGATACCGTCCAAGAGCGCCGGGGGGCTGTTATGTGGCTTAAGTCGTTGATCATCGCGTCCTTGTTGCAGGTCGGTATTGCCGGAGCCGCCAATGCGGCGGGACCGTTCGGCAGCGTCAATATCGGCAACTGGATCGGCGGCGCATTCAGCAATGACCAGACCGGCGCCTTCTCCCATTGCGCCGCGACGACGCCTTATGCGAACGGCGTCATCCTCGTCGTAAGCCAGAATTCCGCCGGCACCTGGTCACTCGCTTTTGCGAGTCCCAGCTACCGCTTCAACAAGGGCGAGAACGCCGCGATCGACGTGACCTTTGACGGACGGGAGCAGGCCAGGCTGTACGCGACGGCGTATCAGTCCAACATGCTCACGGCCATCATGCCGCTGAATGTCGTGCGTACGTTCCAGAAGGCGAGCCTGATGGTCGCAACAGCCGGCCGCGCCGTTCTGAATTTCGACCTGACATCGACCGGGCCGGTCATCGCGGCATTGGCCAATTGCGCAAGCAAGGTGAAAGCCGACGGGCTCGACAAGGCCGGCGACTTCACCAAGATTGCGGCGAAGCCCGCCGTGGCCGGCGACAAGCAAGGCGCGCCTCCTGCCAAGCCGGGACGAACCGGAACCTTCACCGGCACTGGCTTTGTGGTCAGTCCCAACGGACATATCGTCACCAACAGCCACGTGATCGATAGCTGCACCGGGGATATCAAGGGCAATCTCGCCGGTGAGGCCGCGATGGTTCTGCGCGTCGTCTCCAGCGACGCGACCAACGATCTCGCGCTGCTGCAGGCGCCGTCAACGGCAGCGTTCAAGGATTTTGCGAAGATCAGGGACCGCTCGATGCACTCCGGCGACTCGGTGGTGGCCATCGGCTTCCCGCTGCACGGCTATCTCTCCTCCGACCTGACCGTGACGACGGGAATCGTCAGCTCACTCAGCGGCTTCCGCAATCACACCGGACGTTTGCAGATCAGCGCGGCGATTCAAGCGGGCAACAGTGGGGGCCCCTTGTTCGACCTGTCCGGCCAAGTCGCAGGCATCGTCGTTGCAAAGCTCAACGCGCTCAGGATGATCAGGGAAACCGGGCAGCTGACGGAGAATATCAACTTCGCCATCAAGACCGGCGCGCTGCGCGACTTCCTCGACAACTCCGTGGTGCCCTACCAGACCGCAGAGCCCAAGGGGGAACTGAAGACTGCCGACATCGCCGCCAACGCCCGCGCCTACACGATGCTGATCTCGTGTACCGGCACGGAACAGGCGGACGCGAAGCGGTAAACCGCTCTGCCCTCAATACGGAGCGACGGGCCGCCCACGCCGCTGCGGCCGCGGTTGCGCCGGCTGCCCCTGACCGTAGGCGAAGCGCGGATTGCGATCGCAGTACAGCAGCCGGCCGGACACGCTGGCCTGGCATTGTTCATAGGTGCTGTAGGCGCATTCGCCGGGATAGTCATATTCACCGCCCTGGGCGCACCACGGATAGTCACGGGCGGCCGCGGGCGTGATGGTGGCGAAACCAGCCAGGACCACCGCACCGAAAGTCAGCAGCACCAATTGCGTCTTGCGCATGATCACTCCTCTTTGGCTGGCACGAGATACGGCGCCATCTATCATCAGGTTTCGCCGCGCCGCTTTATTCCAGATCAACCGAACAAAGCACGCAAGAAAAAAGCCCTGCCATGCGGCAGGGCTCGATTTTCCGGCTATCACAAGATCGCTACTCGACCTTCAGGCCGGCGAACTCGACGACCTTCTTCCACTTCTCGGTCTCGGCCTTGATCTCCTCGCCGAACGCCTCGGGCGTCTGCACCCGCGGGTCGCCGCCGAGCTCGACCAGACGCTTGGTCATGTCGGGCTCCTTCATCAGCGCGTTGACCTCGGTATTGAGCTTGGCGATGATCTCCTTCGGCGTGTTCTTCGGTGCGCCCATGCCGAACAGCGCGCTGGCCTCGTAGCCCTTGACGGTGTCGGCGATCGGCTGCACGTCGGGCAATTGCGGCGAACGTTCCGTGGTGGTGACGCCGATGGCGCGAAGCGAGCCGGAGCGGATGTGCTGGATGATCGAGGGCATGTTGTCGAAGATCACCTGCACCTGGCCGCCGAGCATGTCGGTGATCGCGGGCGCCGCGCCGCGATAGGGCACGTGCTGCATCTTGCAGCCGGTCATGGCCATGAACATCTCGCCGGACAGATGCACCGAGGTGCCGTTGCCGGACGAAGCCATGTTGACCTTGCCGGGATTGGCCTTCACGTATTCGATGAACTCGGCGACGTTCTTGGCCGGCACGTCCTTGTTGACGGTCATCACGTTCGGTACGCGCTGGAACGAGGCGACCGGCGCGATGTCGTTCACGAAGTTGAACTTGAGATTCTTGTAGAGCGAGGCGTTGATGTAGTTGGCCGGGTTGACCAGCTGCAGCGTGTAGCCGTCGGGCTCGGCATTGACGACCGATTCGGTGCCGATGTTGTTGCCGGCACCAGGCTTGTTCTCGATCACGAATTGCTGGCCGAGCTTCTCGGAAAGCCGCTGGCCGATCAGTCGCGCCAGGATGTCGGTGGCGCCACCCGGCGGATAGCCGACCACCCATTTCACCGGGTGGGCCGGATAATCGGCGGCAAGGGCCTTCGACAGCGGGGTGGCTGCAAGCGGACTGGCGGCGAGCAGGCCCAGCGCGGTACGGCGAGTGATCATCTCAAGGGTTCTCCCAGTGTTGTTATTGAAAGCCGGATGTCTTGAAAATCGAGTCGGCGCGGTTGTAACAAAGCTTGCCGCAGGCGGAAAGTGCGCGGGGCGCATCACGACGAAAGGATAAGGCATGGTGGTCAAGATCGAAGCTCTCGATCATCTCGTGATCAATGTCTCCGACGTCGCGGCCACCACCGAGTGGTACGGCAGGATTCTCGGCATGGAAGTCAAGGTATTCGACCCCGGCGGCGGCAAAGCGCCGCGGACTTCGCTTCACTTTGGTAACCAGAAGATCAACGTCCGGCCGCGCGATGCCGACAAGGTGGAGTGGTTCACCGCCGATCACCAGACCGCCGGCAGCGAGGATCTCTGCTTCCTCACCTCGGCTTCGCCTGGCGAGGTGGTGGCGCATTTGCGGGCACACGGCGTCGCGATCGAGGAAGGCCCGGTTCTCAAGCAGGGCGCGCGCGGCACGCTGCGCTCGGTCTATTGCCGTGACCCGGATGGGAGCCTGATCGAGATTTCATCGTACGAGAATTAGGCTCCGTCATTCCGGGGCGGTGCGTAGCACCGAACCCGGAATCTCGAGATTCCGGATCTGGTCCTTTGGACCATCCCGGAATGACGAAGGAGAGAACGAGCACGCTGTCACTGCCCAGCGCGCGCCATCCCCTCATTTGCTCCCCGCTTCATCCGATGGCAGGAAGACGCAATCATCAAAAGGCAGCCGCCATCAAGATGCAGGCTGCACGGGGAGGAGCCATGTCAGTTCAACAGACCGCAGCCGGGATCGTCAGCCCATTCGATGGCCTAGACGTACCCTGGCTCCTGAGGATGCGCGCCGAAGTGCGGCGTGATCATCCATTCCTGATCTGGGCGCCGTTCGATGCGCCGGCGAGGCGCTGGAGCTATGGCGAGTTTCACGAGCGGGTCGGTGCGCTCGCGGCGGGGCTGGCACGGCGCGGCGTGAAGCCGGGCGAATATGTGCTCATTCATCTCGACAATTGCATCGAGGCGCTGCTGGCCTGGTTTGCCTGCGTCGAGCTCGGGGCCATCGCAGTCACCACCAACACCCGCTCGGCGCCGGCCGAGATCGCGTATTTTGCCGATCATTGCGGCGCGGTCGCCGCGATCACGCAGCCGGCCTATGCCGAGATCGTCGCGCAGAACTGCCGCAACATAGGCTGGATGGCGGTGACCTCGCATGATGCCGGCGCCGCGCCCGTGCACGGCGTCTCGCGCGGCGACAGTTTTGAATCCCTGTTCGCCGACAGTGCCGACCGCCCCAGGCGCGCGGCCGATCCACTGGCGCCGTGCAGCGTGCAGTACACCTCGGGCACGACCTCGCGCCCCAAGGCCGTGCTGTGGACCCACGCCAACGCGCTGTGGGGCGCCAAGATCAACGCCGCGCACGAGGACCTCCATGGGAGCGACGTGCACCAGACCTATCTGCCGCTGTTCCACACCAACGCTCTCGCCTACTCCATGCTGGCGACGCTGTGGGTCGGCGGCTCCTGCGTGATCCAGCCACGCTTCTCCGCCAGCCGGTTCTGGGGCGTCGCGCGCGAGCACGGCGCGACCTGGACCTCGACGATTCCGTTCTGCATGAAGGCGCTGCTCGAGCAGGAGATCCCGAAAGACCACAGCTTCCGCCTGTGGGGCACCGCCATCAACGAGCCGCCGGCCTTCGCCGCCTTCGGGATCAAGATGATCGGCTGGTGGGGCATGACCGAGACCATCACCCACGGCATCGTCGGCGAGGTCGACCAGCCCAACATACCCATGTCGATCGGCCGCGCCGCGCCGGAATATCAAATCCGCATCACCGACGACGATGGACGGCCGACCGAAATCGGCGACACCGGCAATCTCGCGATCAAGGGCATCCCCGGCCTGTCGCTGTTCGCCGAGTATCTGCACAACGAAAAAGCGACGCGCGAGAGCTTCGACGCGCACGGCTTCTTCCTCACCGGCGACCGCGTCGAGCGGCTTGCGAACGGCTTCATCAAATTCGGCGACCGTGCCAAGGACATGCTGAAGGTCGGCGGCGAGAACGTCGCGGCCTCCGAGATCGAGCAGGTGATCGCGGTGGTTCCGGGTGTGCGCGAGGCGGCCGTGGTGGCGAAGAAACATCCGATGCTGGACGAGGTGCCCGTCGTCTTCATCATCCCGCATGGCGGCGTCGCGGGCGCTGCACCAGATCTGCACGAGCGCGTGATGGCCGCCTGCCGCAACGGCCTTGCCGACTTCAAGGTGCCGCGCGAGATCAGGCTCGTCGACGACATGCCGCGCTCGACGCTGGAAAAGGTGGCGAAAGCGGAGCTCAGGAAGATGGTGGGGTGAAGGAATGTCATTCCGGGGCGCGCGAAGCGCGAACCCGGAATGACAGGCTATTGTCAGAACGACCCCAGCGCCACCGGCCTGAACGCCTGCAGCAGCTGCTGATCGAGCTTGCCGCCCATGCCTTCCATCATCGTGAAGGCGCGCGAGTGGGTGAACGGCATGCGATAGGCGCGCTTCTCCACCAGGGCCGCGTAGATGTCGACGATCGTCGTCAGACGCACGATGTCGCTGATCTGGTTCGACGACAGGCCGTTCGGATAGCCCGAGCCGTCGAGGAATTCGTGGTGATGCAGGATCACGTCGAGCATCTCCGGCGGGAAGCTGCCTTGCGCGGCGAGCGCGTCATAGCCGCGGCGCGGATGCTGGCGGACCTCGGACATCTCCTCGTCGGTGAGCTTGCCGGGCTTGTCGAGCAGCGCGGAGGGAACGAAGGCCTTGCCGACATCGTGCAGCAGCGCGGCGCGGGTCAGGCGGCGCTGGTCGTCCTCGCGCATGCCGAGATGCTGCGCGAAGGAGACGGCGAAGCCGGTGACGAACAGGCAGTGCCGGTAGCTGCCGACATGGTGGCAGCCCACGGTGGTGAGCCATTCGCGCAGCGAGGAGTGCTTGATCGCCTTCAGGATCTTGCTCTCGGCGGCGATGACGTCGTCGAAGGTCAGGGGCACGCCGAGCGGCAGCTTCTCGAACATCTTCGCCAGCACCGCGTGCGCGGCCTCGACGCCGCGGTTGAGCGTCTTGCCGCGGTCGGTCGCGTCATAGGCGGCTGTGTCGGGGAAGGCGGCGCGGATGCGCTGGAGGATGGCGTCCGCCTGGAGCGGCCGCGAGATGGTGTCGGTGGCGCCCAGCGCCCAGGCCTGCATGGTGCCGTGATGCAGGGCGTCGGCGAGCACGAACAGCCGCGGCATCGCGCGATAGGCATCGCCGCGCAGCTTGTTGCGCACCCGCTGCACGCTCTCGGGCGAGCGCAGGTTGATGTCGACCACGAGGCCGGAGAGATCGCGCGAGGGCTGCTCGGGAATCCCTTGCGTCGTCACCATCGAGACGTCGCCGACCGCCTTCAGGATGCTGGCGAGTTCGCTGCTCGCATCGCTCCGGTCGGAGGCGAGCAGAAGCCGGCGTTTGGCGGCGGTTTTGGCTGGCGCGTTCATGACTTCCCCAAAGCATGGGACTGGATTTGGCCTCAAGCCTAAGCCGGATCAGGTTCTCCGGCCCTTAAGAGGCGTGCTCAATGGAACCTTGCGGAATTGGGCGCAATTTTACGGAATGTCGGTTCGGGGCGGCTCCAGCCTCAAAGGTCGAAAACAACCCCATGCACAGTAGCCGGGCCATTGATGATAAAGGGATATTTCAGGCGATCGCGCCCGCCCTCCGCAGCCATCGCCGGCGGGCCCGATCTAATCGCGCGCCCGCCGCAACGACGCCTTGAGCCTGTCGTGCTTCTCGGTCCAGTCGGCATCTTCTGCATTCAGCCTCGTCTCGATCCTCTCGATTTCGGCTCGCAAGGCAGCCACGCGTTGGGTGTGCTCTTCCCTGGCCTTGTCCAAAGTCTTCTGCGCCTTGTCGACGGCCCGCTGCCTGCGCTCGCGCTCTTTCTGCCGGGCCGCCTCCTCCTTGGCCTCCGCGCGCTCGCGGCTTTGCCGCTCGCGTTCGTACGCTTGAGCCGCTTTCCGGTCGTCCGCCTTGGCCGATCGGGCCGAAGATTTTTTCGCCTTGCCACCTGCCGACTTGCGACCTGCGGACTTGGGGGCAGCCCTCTTGCGCCCGTCCTCTCCGAGATTCTTCGGCAGTTCGGCGTTCTCACCAAACGGCCCGTCGGATCCCACGGGCCGTTTGAGAACGACGCCCGGCTTCGCCATGGTCGCGGCGATAATGTCTGGATCGCGGCTCTCTTTCGCCGCGCCCTGGTGGAAAAGATTGCTGTCGGCGCCCCACGCCTCCAGGGCAGCCTTCATCGACGGCGCGGCGATGGCCTGCTCGAAGAAGCCCAGCGATGTCTGATAGGTCTTCAGTTTTCTCGCCATCAGCCCAACCACGCCCTCCAGGTTTTTCGCCCAATCGGAGACCCTTGCGATGTCGGAACAGTGATCGACGACCGCGACTGAAATTGCTCGCCGACCCGTAGTCCGTCCCTATCTAACGTGGATCACAAAATGGGAACAACGGAACATGGCAGGCTCCGCACTCGTGGTTGGCGCCAGTGGCATCGTCGGCAACAATCTCGCCCGGCGCCTCCTCGAGCGCGGGTGGGAGGTCCATGGGCTGGCCCGGCGGCCACCGACCGACATCGACGGCCTTTCCCCGGTTGCGGCGGATCTTCTCGATCCAGCTGCGCTTCGTTCGGCCCTGATGGGACTCAGCCCCACCGCTGTCTTCATCAGCACCTGGCTTCGGCAGCAAACCGAAGCGGACAACATCCGCGTCAACGCCGCGATGGTGCGCAACGTGCTGGACGCGGTCGCGGCGGCGGGTTCGGTCAAGCATGTCGCACTCGTCACCGGCCTGAAGCATTATCTCGGACCGTTCGAGGCGTACGGCAAGGGCAAATTGCCGGCAACTCCGTTCCGCGAGGACCAGGCGCGGCTCGATATCGAGAATTTCTACTACGCGCAGGAAGACGAAGTCTTTGCCGCATCGAAGCGCAACGGGTTCGGCTGGAGCGTGCACCGGCCACACACCATCATCGGTTACGCCGTCGGCAACGCCATGAACATGGGCGTTACCCTCGCGGTGTATGCGACGATCTGCCGGGAAACCGGGCAGCCGTTTTCGTTTCCGGGATCGGCCGTGCAGTGGAACGGTCTCACCGACATGACCGATGCGACACTCCTGGCCCGTCATCTCGAATGGGCCGCCACGACGGAGGCTGCGCGCAACCAGGCCTTCAATATCGTCAACGGCGATGTCTTTCGCTGGAGCTGGATGTGGACCCGGCTAGCTGATTGGTTCGGGATCCCGCCGGCGCCCTATCCCGGGGAAGGAATTCCGCTGGAGCGCCAATTGATCGATGCTGGTCCGGTCTGGACCGACATCGCACGCAAATATCGCTTGGCGGAGCCTGATCTCGGCCGATTAGCCTCGGCCTGGCACACCGATGCCGATCTCGGGCGTCCAATCGAGGTGGTGACCGACATGACCAAGAGCCGAAAGCTTGGCTTCCTGGACTACCAGGCGACCGACGAGAGCTTTTTCAACCTGTTTGTGCGGCTGCGTGAAGCTCGCATCATTCCATGATGTCCTGCCATCGCAGCGGCGCACTGGGAATAAGTTGATGCGGCTTTCCGCATGACAAGCAAATCCGCCGGAGGTTGGCCCTCCGGCGGATTGTCTCAAGCAGCCTTAGACCAGCCTTACGCCTTCATCGCGCCCTTCACGGCTTCGGCCGTGATCGGCAGGGCCCGCACGCGGGCGCCGCTGGCGTTGAAGATGGCGTTGCCTATTGCCGGCGCGACCACCGTCACCGCGGGCTCGCCGACGCCGGTGGCCTTCTCGCCATTGGCGATCACGGTGACCGCGACCTCGGGCACCTGGCTCATGCGCAAGGGCGTGTAGCTGTCGAAATTGGTCTGCTCGATGCCACCGTCCTTCAGCGTCGCCTTCTCGTACAAGGCCAGCGACAGGCCCCACAGCGCCGCGCCCTCGACCTGGGCACGGATGTTGTCGGGATGCACCTGGGTGCCGACGTCGGTTGCGACCGTGAGCTTCTTCACGGTCACCTCGCCCGAGGGAGCCACTGCGACATGGGCGACGCAGGCCGTCCAGCTCGCGCTTGCGCGCTCCTGCGACGACACGCAGGCGACGCCCATTCCCTCACCCTTCGGCAGCTTGCGGCTACCATAGCCGGCAAGGCCCATCGCGGCGAGCAACGTGTTGCGCAGCCGCTGCGCGCCGCCGTCGTTCTTGCCGGCGCCGTCGAGCAGCGAGATGCGGAACTGGGCCGGGTCCTTGCCGGTCGCAGCAGCGATCTCGTCGATCATGCTTTCGACCGCCCAGAAGGTCCAACCCGGTGCCACCGAACGGAGCTGGCCGGACGGCGTCGCGTTGTGCGCGAGCTCGTTCTTGATCGCGCGCACATAATGGTTGGGCACCGTGTAGAAGAAGTCGGCGCCGTTGACAGTGAAGCTGTCGAGCGGCCCCTTCTTGTCGACCGAGGGCGTCAGGAAGTCGGGGATTCCCCAGCGGGCGGTCGGCCAGGCCGAGACCACGTCGTGGCTGAGCGCTGTCAGCTTGCCGTCGCCGTCCACGCCGGCTTTCACTTTCTGGTAGGTGAGCGGACGCGAGAAATCCATCGTCATGTCATTCTCGCGCGTATAGATCACCTTCACCGGCTTGCCGACCGCTTTCGCCGCCTGCACGGCGGGGATCATCATGTCGGCATCGAGCCTGCGGCCGAAGCCACCGCCGAGCCACATCTGGTGCATGACCACGAACTTCGGATCGATCCCGGCAGCGCCCGCCGCGATCGCACCTGAGCGCGTCGCGAACTGGTTGCCGGAATAGATGTGCAGGATGTCGCCCTTGAACTCCGCGGTGGCGTTCATCGGCTCCATCGGCGCGTGGATGTTGATGCTGGTGGTGTACTCCGCCTCCACCACCTTGGCCGCCGAGCCGAAGGCGGCTGCGGGATCGCCGTCCTTGACGAAGAACTGGCCGGAATCCTCCAGCTTCTGAAGCCGCTTGGCCTCATCGAGCAGCGACTGGCTCGACACCTTCGCATTCGGACCGCCGTCATAGGCGATCTTCAGCGCCTGCGCCGCCTTCTTGGCGTTGGCATAGGTGCTGGCGACCGCGACGACCCAGCCCGATGTCGTCTGCGTCTTGTCGTCGAGGGTGACGGCCTTGATGAAGCCCGGCACCTTCTTGGCGGCGCTGTCGTCGACCGATTTCACCGTGGCGCCGAAGCGCACCGGCGGGGTGACGATCGCGCCGTAGGCCATGCCCGGCAGCATCACGTCGATGCCGTACTTGGCCGTGCCGTTGGTCTTGGAGGGGATGTCGAGCTGCGGCACCGACACGCCGATCATGGTGTATTGATCCGGCGACTTCAGCTTGATCGCCTTGAGCTCGTCCGGCGTGAAGGTTTTCGTCGCCTTGCCGCTCTTGACGACATCAGCGAACGACATCTGCTTCTTCGACTTCGGATGCGAGATCACGGAATCGCGCACCACAAGCTCCGAAGCCGGCACGCCCATGGAAGCGGCCGCACCTTCGGTCAACGCCATGCGTCCGGCCGCACCGGCCCGGCTCATGGCGTCGAAGTTCATCATGGTCGACCAGCTGCCGCCGGTGATCTGCGCGCCCAGCACGGGATCGTTGAACTTCGGGTCGTTGGAGGCGAGCTGCACCCGCATATCGCTCCATTTCGCGCCAAGCTCTTCGCAGACGATCTGCGCCATGGTGGAGGCGATGTGCTGGCCCATGTCGGCCTTGCCGCAGGTCACGGTAACGAGACCATCGGGCGAGATCGCATACCAGACGCTCGGCTCGAAACTGGCGGGAGCCGCAGCCGATGCGGACTCGATGCCGGGCACGCCGGCATAGCCGAGCACGAGGCCGGTCGCGGCGGTGCCGACGAGGAAGGAGCGGCGGCTGAGATCGGTCGTCTCGGGCATGACGTTCTTGATGTGCTTGTTCATGTGGGCCTCCGTTCGTTGCCGGAGGCGGACGCGGTGCGCATCTCGGTGGCAGCCCGCATGATCGCCTTCTGGATCCGCGAATACGTCATGCAGCGGCAGAGATTGCCGTCCATATGCGCCACGACCTCTTCCTTGGTCGGATTGGGATTCTTCGACAGCAGCGACGCCGCCTGCATGATCTGCCCGGACTGGCAGTAGCCGCATTGCGGCACCTGCTCGGCGACCCACGCCTTCTGCAAGGGATGGTCGCCCTTGGCGGAGAGGCCTTCGATGGTGGTGATCTTCTTGCCGGCGACATCGCCGACCATGGTCTGGCACGAGCGCACGGCTTCGCCGTTGACGTGCACGGTGCAGGCTCCGCACAGCCCGGCACCGCAGCCGAACTTGGTGCCGGTCATTTGCAATTGCTCGCGGATTGCCCAGAGGAGCGGCGTGTCGTTCGCCGCATCCACGGACAGACTCCGCCCGTTGATGGTGAGAGTTGGCATAGGCGTCTTCCCCTGCCGGTGCATGAAGCCGCTTACGGCGGCAACTTGAATGGCGGACGCCCACCGGGCCGGCGCCAGCCTTGGCCGCAAGAATGATCGGGTTCGGGTGCGGTGGCAAATGCAATTTGGAACGAGTCGAAAAAGCCACCGCTGCACTTGCTCGTTGTGCGCTGCGCCAATGGCGCCGGCGCAGCCACTGAACGCAACAGCGCGGGCATCAGACATGCGTGCAATCGCGTTCAGGCAGTTTCTTCCAGGTAACTTAGCGGGCTAGACTGAGACCAAGTGAGGTGAAGCCATTGCGAGGCGCTTACCTTCCCTCCTCTCGGGAGAGGTGAACCGCGGACGCTGGCCGTCACCGGGATGAAAAACGAACGAGGCGGAAACAATGCCAAGGATCGATCGGGACGGTGTCGGGATCTACTACGAAGTTCACGGCAACGGGCCGCCGCTGCTGCTCACCCATGGCTATTCCTCGACCTCGGCGATGTGGCACGGGCAAATCGATGCGCTCGCAAAGGACCATCAGCTGATCCTGTGGGACATGCGCGGCCACGGCCAGTCCGGTTATCCCGATGATCCCAACGCCTACAGCGAAGCGCTGACGGTCGGCGACATGGCGGCGATCCTCGATGCCGTCGGCGCGGAGCGTGCCATCATCGGTGGTCTCTCGCTCGGCGGCTACATGTCGCTGGCGTTCTATCGCGCCTATCCGGAACGCGCCCGCGCGCTGCTGATCATCGACACCGGCCCCGGCTTCAAGAAGGACGACGCGCGCGAGGCCTGGAATGCGCGGGCGCTCGGCACCGCCGACAGGCTCGATCGCGAAGGTCTCGACATGCTGAAATCGGCGACGCGCGAGCGCGCCACTGCCAGTCATCGCGACGCCAGGGGATTGGCGCTGGCCGCGCGCGGCATGCTGACCCAGCGGGATGCGCGCGTGATCGAGCTGTTGCCCGACATCAAGGTGCCCAGCCTGATCGTGGTCGGCGCCGACGACACCCCGTTCCTCGCAGCGTCCGATTACATGAAGGCAAAAATCCCGGGCGCACAAAAGGTCGTGATCCCCGCGGCCGGCCACGCCGTCAACATCGATCAGCCCAAGGCTTTTGTTGACGCGGTCGAGCCTTTCCTGAAGAACTTGCCGGCATAAGCAATCAGGGACGCGAGACCATGATGCGAGCGATCTTCGCGGCGGGCGCAATGGCGGCGCTGTTGTCGGCAGCGCAGGCCGAACCCTTCGGGGCGGTGCCGGCGCGCCAGCCCTTCGTCACGACCTTATCAAACAACATTCCGCTCGCCTTCGGCATGGATGCCGAGCAGACCGCCCGTGCCCTCAGGCAACCCCTGCACTATGTGCGCGGACGCCCCGGCAACGAGATCTATCTCGCCCTGCGCAACGTCGGCGGCAGCGGCTTGATCCCCTACCGCCACCGCCTGTTCCTGCAATTCCGTCACGGACGGCTGGCGGGATGGAAGGAGGATTACGGCGAGAACTGGATGTGGGAGTGAGGGCGTTGCGCGCTGAACTTTCCGGATCGTCATGGCCGGGCTCGTCCCGGCCATCCACGTTCTTCTGACGAAGACATGCAGACGTGGATGCCCGGGACAAGCCCGGGCATGACGAGTTTGTGGAGCAATCGACGATCAACCAAGAAGGACAACCCGCGTGGGACAAGACATCAAGCTGACGGCCTCCGACAATTTCCAGCTCGGTGCCTATCGCACCGATCCCGGTGGCACGCCGAAGGGCGCGGTGGTGGTGATCCAGGAGATCTTTGGCGTCAATCACCACATCCGCTCGGTCTGCGACCGCCTCGCCGGGGAAGGCTACGTGGCGATCGCGCCGTCGATCTTCGACCGCACCACGCCGGGCTTCCAGTCGGGCTATTCGCCCGATGAGATCGCCGAAGCGCGCAAGTTCGTCGCCAGCCCCGATTGGGCCGCGATGCTGCGCGACACCCAGGCCGCGATCGATGCGGTGAAGAGCGTGGGTCCGGTCGGCATCATCGGCTTTTGCCTGGGAGGCAGCATCGCCTTCGTCGCGGCGACGCGGCTGTCGGGACTGAAGGCTGCGATCGGCTATTACGGCGGCGCGGTCGTGCGCTTTGCCGAGGAGACACCGAAGGTGCCGACGCAACTGCATTTCGGCGAGAAGGATGCGGGCATCCCGCTGACCGACGTCGAGACCATCAAGTCGAAGCGGCCGGACGTCGAGGTGTTCGTCTATCCCGGCGCCCAGCACGGCTTCCATTGCGACGAACGCGCCAGCTACGACAAGGCCAGCGCCGACATCGCCTGGCCGCGCAGCATGGACTTTTTCGCGAAGCATCTGAAATAGGGCGCGGATCCCTCAGAGCAGAAATCGGGTGGCTGCATCCTGCCGCCCGGCGATAGAGCTGGCTGATCAAGCCAACTTACGCCGGAGATCGCCATGCAGCAGGCCATCACGCACCTCGTCATCCGCAATCCGTTCGGAACCATGGATGTTCCCTCACCCGATGATTGCGAGGTGATGGATTATGCTGCGACGGCCACGCTGCCCAGCGATGCCGCCGACGGCAACTCGGCGGCGTGGGTCGTGATCGCAGTGCCATCCGATCCGCTCGAAGGCCGCTGGGCAAGCCGCTGGAACGGCGGCGCCGATCCGACCATTGCCGGCGATACCCAGGATAAGTGGAAACAGGGGCGCGCGGAGATCCGCATCGCTGGGAGCCGGATCTACCTGCGCTTCGACTGGGACAACGGACGCCGGCACGGGCTGATCGACGCCGCGCGCGACGGCGCGGGACGCCTGGTCGGGAAATACATCAACCTGACCACGCCGGCGATCACACGGCCATGGGTCGGGCGCGTGGTCGACGCTGATAGGATCGACGGATGCTTTCCGGACGGACGGCTGGATTTTCGAAGGTGAGTGGCTGGACAAGAGCGCCGCGTCTGAGGGGCCTGAGCTGATAAGTCGCGATGGTAAACCATGCTCAACCAAAACTTGATGGCAGAGTGTGCAATGGACCCCAAGCTGTGTAAGGTCTAACGCAGCTTTTGCGCGAGATCGGTGACCGTCAGCACGGAAATGTCTTCGAAGATGTTCAGCCTTGACCGGACGAAGAACGACACGTCGACGCTCCTCGATCTTCTCCGCGCGCTGGCAGCCCAGATGGTGTGCGTTGGACACGCCTGGAATTGGACTTTCGCGCAATTCGGCGGAGCCGAGCCGACGCTCATCCCAGAGATCGGCGTTCTGTTGTTTTTTGTCCTCTCTGGTTTCGTGATAGCCTATACCCTTCACTACCGAACCAAGTCCGCCGGCTACTCTCTGTTGAACTATTGCGTCGAGCGCGTCGCACGCATCTATTCAGCTTACGCCCCGGCCCTCTTCCTCATCGCAGCGCTGGATTATGTCGCGTTCACGCTCGGCTTGCCATCGTTTCAGCTCGACAGCCTGACCAGCTTCTTCAGGAACCTGCTGATGTTGCAGGGCTACCCGGGCGAGTGGGGCGGAGGGGCCTTCGGCTCGGCAGGCCAGCTGGGCACGCTCGCGATCGAGTTTCACATCTACTTCTTCGTCGGCGGCCTGTTCTTCCTGTGCAGGGGACGCAACCGAATTGCCGGCCTTTTGCTGGCGATCGCAGCTGGCGCCCTTCCGCTATTCCATTTTGCAGAGAGGCCGAACGCCTCGCACAGCCTTTTTGCGCTCTGGCTACTCGGCTTCGGCGGCTACTTCATCGCGATCAACATGAAGATCGATCGGCTTACGACCGTCGCCTGCGCAGTCCTGTCATTTTTTCTGTTCTGGCGGTGGCGCGTCGCGCATGTGCGCGGCGACGAATATGCGCTGGCGGCGCAACCTTACTTTGCGATGTGGTTCGTGAGCCTTGCGGTCGCCGCACAAGGGCAAAACTGGCTTCTGCGGGCCAGGCCTGTGGTCGAGTTCTTCGCCGGTTATTCGTACACCCTTTTTCTCGTCCACTATACCATCGTGAAGATCGTCGTGGGGCTCATGCCGTCCCCGCTATGGATGACGTTCACAACTGCGATCGTCATCTCGAATTTGGTTGCCTGGCTACTCGCTCGCGCCACAGAGGCGAACCACAAGCAGTTCGCGGGCTGGATCTTGCAGAGATTCGGCAGCTCCCAAACGCGCGCCGAGGAGTTGAAAGAGGCAACTCCCTAAGCGGACGGACAAGCACGGTCGGCTACACCATTCGCGCGCATGCCCAACGGCGTTCGCGGGATCTAGAACCAGCGCTCGCCGACGAACACGGTGTCGCCGGGATTCAAGGGGGTGCCGAGCGGCACCACGGCGCGCATGGAGCCGCCGTTCTCGGTGTGCGTGACGGTGACGACGTCGCGCTTGGCGCGGGGCGAGAAGCCGCCGGCGATCGCGACCGCGCTCTCGACCGTCATGTTCGGCACATAGGGATATTGGCCGGGCGCGGTGACTTCGCCGAGAATGAAGAAGGGGCGATAGGACTCGACCTCGACAGCGACCGATGGCTCGCGGATGTAGCCGTTGCGCAGCCGCGCGGCGATTTCACCGGCGAGCCCTGCCGGAGTGCGACCGCGTGCGGGCACTCCGCCGATCAGCGGCATCGTGATCGAACCACCGGCATCGATGGCGTAGCTGTTGGTGAGACCTTCCTGGCCGTAGACCACGACGCGAAGCTTGTCGCCGGCGTCGAGGTGATAGGAGGCATCGTAGCGTACTGGTGCCGCCATGGGGACGGCGTAGCCGACAGGCATCGGCGCAGGCGATGGAGCGAAGGAATTGGTCAGCGCGCCGATGGCGCCGCCGCCACTGGCAACGACGACCGGCTGCGGAGCATTGTAGGGCTGGCCATAGGCCATGGAGTCGAGATCGGCGCGCGGCTGCATCATCGCGTCGGGACCGGCGGTCTGCATGCAGCCGCCAAGTGTCAGCGCGGCGGACGCTGCCAGTGACGCTGCCAAGATCGACCATCGAAACGCGCGTGCAACCGGCACCGGACCAAATCCCTCGAAACGAGACGGGTTAAGTGATGCACCGGTTATGGTTAACAAAGCGTTGAAGGGGGCGCGGGCGCGACGAAACGGACGCGACGGCGGCCCCACACTCCGTCATGCCCGGGCTTGTCCCGGGCATCCACGACCGTCTCTTGCGGCACCAAGAACGTGGATGGCCGGGACAAGCCCGGCCATGACGAGTCTGCAGCTAGCTTACTTACGCGCTCACACCGGCGCCAATCGGGCAGGACACGCCGGTGCCGCCGAGGCCGCAATAGCCGGCGGGATTCTTCGCCAGATATTGCTGATGGTAATCCTCCGCGAAAAAGAACTCGCCTGCCGGCGCGATCTCGGTGGTGATGGCGCCGAGGCCCCTGGCTGTGAGCGCCTTCTGATAGAGCGCCTTCGACTCGTCAGCCGCCTTCTTCTGCGCGTCGCTAAACGTATAGATCGCGCTTCGGTACTGCGTCCCGACGTCGTTGCCCTGGCGCATGCCTTGCGTCGGGGTGTGGCTCTCCCAGAACGTCTTCAACAATGTCTCGTAGGAGACCTTCCTCGGATCGAACACGACAAGCACCACTTCGGTGTGACCGGTGCGGCCCGAGCAGGTCTCTTCATAGGTCGGGTTCGGCGTGTGACCGCCGGCATAGCCGACGGCGGTGGTGTAGATGCCGTCGCCGAGCTGCCAGAACTTGCGCTCGGCACCCCAGAAGCAGCCGAGCCCGAACACCGCCTGCTCGAAACCGGCGGGATAAGGCGGCTGCAGCTTGCGGCCGTTGACGAAATGGGTGGTCGCGGTCGGAATCGCTTGCGCACGGCCGGGCAGCGCCTCGGCTGCGCTCGGCAATGCGGTGGTCTTGCGCATGAACAGCATGATCGGATCTCCGCGAAACGAGCTCTCCGTCGCCTGAGCCAGATGCTCGGGCGGCGTGCTCGCGATCAGGTGGGAATATAGGGATCTACGCTGGCGTGGGCAGCCTTGTTACGCCGCACGTCTCGCGATCGATCCCGGTGGAAATTGAAGATCAATCCCGGCGGGAATTGTTAGCTCAATCCCGGGAATAGCCGATCAGCGGTTTCCGCGGACGGAACAGAATCATCAGCAGGATGCCGAGAATGCCGAGGACGGCGAAGACCGGCTGATCCAGCAGCAGGCGTATCACCGAGGTCCAGAGCCAGGGCGCCTTGGCCTCGACCCAGGTGCGGAATGCCGATTGGCTGGCCTGATTGATGTCGTTCCAGAACTGGCCGAACCGGGTGAATCTGAGGGTCTGGTCGGCCACCCAGCGGGCGCCGTCATAGACCATGAAGATGAACCCGCCGGCGAGCAGCAACAGCCCAATCAGTCGGAAAAAGCCGCGGATCATGCCTCACCCTATATGGTCGTCCGATCGGAGAAGCCGACAAAACGCCGCCAGCCAATAGCCGGGAGACGGCATAAATTCAACCTCTTCAGGGCGTTACGACGCCCCCTGGAGAGCCCCCGAAGCCGCTTTTCCAGCCGGGAAAGCGTTGACGGTGCCGAAGACCCTCTCTATAAGGGCGCCAACTGGCGGCGGGCGCAATCCTGCCGCCGCTGTTCTTTGAGCAGTTGCAGGCGCCTTGAGCTTAGAGGCTCTTTGGGCCTCAGAGACAGCCGCAAGGCTGTCGCTCATGTTCCGGGGACAGCCCAGCAACCGAACACCCTAAATCCGAGCGTCGATTACGCGGTCAAGCAAGCCGGCGCTACCCGACCAAGACGCGACCGGTACCCGCAAAGGATATTGAGACCATGGCCAATACCACCTCCGCCAAGAAAGCGACGCGCAAGATCGCCCGCCGCACCGCCGTCAACAAGTCGCGCCGCACCCAGATGCGCGGTGCCGTGCGTAACGTCGAAGAAGCCATCGCGACCGGCGACCGCTCCGCTGCCGTGAAGGCGCTGGCGAATGCCGAGCCCGCCCTGATGCGCGCCGCCCAGCGCAACATCATTCACAAGAACAACGCCAGCCGCAAAGTCTCGCGGCTCACCGCGCAGATCGCCAAGCTCGCCAAGTAAGATCGTCAAGCAACGGCGACGGATTGATCGACGATCAATTCAACATCACACGCGTCAAACAGCCCGGCAGCGCGCCGGGCTTTTTTGTTGCCTGTCATATTCGCGCACGCGTCACACCGCGGTCGACCCTCCGCCTGCGCTATGTTTCGTTCCGTAGTTCTACCTGCCGATGTTTTGCAACAGCGGAAACTTTCCGTGTGTCGCAAAAGCCCCTGCGGCGCGGGCTCGAATTGAATCCGCCGGCGACGAAAGTTCTACACACCGTAGATTCCCAGGTCCGCACATCGGTCGGGAGTTACCCTGTGAAATGAGACTCAAAAAACGATGTCTCGCTAATCACTTATCGGCATAGCGATCGCAAGCGTTTGGAAAATTCACCCGCGCGTCGGGGTGCATGACGAATTTGTTAAAAAATTTCGGCGGTGGCGGAGAATCGTCACATAAGGCGCGGCATCTTCGATTCTGTGCACGAATCCAGAAACTTGCTCCGAAGCCTGTGCACAAGTCGCGTGCGGCGTTAACCGACGTCAAGTTTTTTTGGAGGCTCAAGTGTGAATCAATTCGTTGCGAGTCTTTCCGCTTAGTGTATTCCTTAGGTGTCAGCGGCGCCCACGATCTTCAGACCAGCGCGGTTTAGGAAACGGGGCGAGCGTGCAAATCGGCGGCGGTGTGCACGTAGGCGACGCTTCAAAAAGCGAATGTCGGATCAAAAACCCATAGCAATATGGGAATGGTAGCTCTTTGTCTGAACGTCTCCAAGCGGGATCTTGCGATCCCAATCTCGCGAGGCGCACGGACATCGCAAAGTTACCCCGGCACGAGCGATGGCGAAGCCGAGCGGACGACTAGTACGACGGGCGGGACATTCGCGACGTGAGCGACTGTCTTTCACACGCAGGACCTTGCCGTGAGCGATCACGGCAGGACGGGGAGGTATCATGTCCTACGGATTCAACGCGGTATTGACACAAGTTCCATCGTTCAACGATGCCGTCTCCGATCCGTCCAGCGTTCAGCCTCCCACATGCGAAGGCGCGTCGAGTACGCGCTGACCTCGCGAACTCTCCTTCTCCGACATCGCTGATCTGACCGCGGCGCATCCGCCGAACGGTCGAGCTATGTCTAACGATGGACTCGCTTGAGGTCGCGCCGTGACCAGGGATCCCCTGCATGGCGCTCACAACGCAACCTTATCTCTCAAGAGAAGTTTTTTGACG